>NZ_CP107954.1:7274504-8486922 GCF_036067295.1 Kribbella sp. NBC_00382 | reverse complement strand
TTGTGCCTGTACTTTTGTCTGAGCGCCGTTTTCACCTCGTACGACCGATAGGAGTCACCGTGGCTACGCCACCTCGCAACCCCCGCTCTGGTCCGGGCGATCGCTCCGGCCGTGGTTCGTCCGGCGGATCGGGTCGTGCCGGCGGCGGAAACACCGGCGGTCCCCGCTCAGGCGGTTCCTCCGGCGCCCCTCGCGGCGGTTCGACCGGCGGCCCCCGTGGCGGCTCTAGCGGCGCGCCCCGGGGCGGTTCGTCCTCCGGCGCCCCCCGCGGTGGCTCGAGCGGCGCGCCTCGAGGAGGCTCGTCGTCGGGTGCTCCCCGCGGCGGATCTGGCGGCGGCTACAGCGGCGGCTCTTCCGGCGGTTCGTACGGCGGCAGCTCCTCCGGCGGTTCCCGGGGCGGTTCCGGTGGCTACGGCGGAGGTTCGTCCGGCGGTTCGCGGGGTGGCTCTGGTGGTGGCTACGGCGGTAGCTCTTCGGGTGGCTCGCGTGGCGGGTCGTCTGGTGGAGCGCGTGGGTCGTGGAGTGCTTCTGGTGATGGGCGCAGTGGGGCGCCGCGTACGAGTGGGTCTACTGGTGGTCCGCGGAGTGGTGGGCCGCGTCGGGATGACAAGCCGGCTCCGAAGCGGAACACGCGGTGGGACGACAAGGGCGATCCGGGACGCGACCCGTTCAAGGGACAGCTGTCTGACCGCGACGACCGTGGACCGCGTCGTGACGACCGTGGCAGTGCCCGTCGTGACGACCGTTCGCCTCTAGGTTCCGACGGCCGCTCCGCCCCGCGTGGCGGCGCAGGCTCTGGCCGCGACGACCGCGGCAGCTACAACCGCGACGATCGTGGCGGATACAACCGTGACGACCGCTCCGCGCCGCGTCGCGATGACCGCGGTGGATATGAGCGCAACACCCCGCAGCGTGACGACCGTGGTGGGTACAACCGTGACGACCGTTCCGCTTCGCGTGGGGACGACCGTGGTGGGTACAACCGCGATGACCGTTCCGCTTCGCGTGGGGACGACCGTGGTGGGTACAACCGTGATGACCGTTCTGCGCCGCGTGGGGACAGTCGTGGTGGGTACAGCCGCGATGATCGGTCCGCGCCGCGTGGGGACAGCCGTGGGGCTGACCGCGGGGCTTCGCGTGACGACCGCGGCGGGTACAGCCGGGATGAGCGCAGTGCGCCTCGGCGGGATGACCGTGGGGCTCCTAAGCGGGATGAGCGGTCGGCGCCGCGTACCGGGTACCAGGGTGGGGCTCGGTCTGGGCCTCCTCGGGATGACCGGCCTACTGGGTTCAGGGGTGGCGCTCGGACTGGGCCGCGGAGTGATGACCGGACGGGTTCTGTGCCGCGGCGGGACGAGCGGACCGGGTATCAGGATGCGGCTCCCCGCAACGATCGTGGACCGCGTCGGGACGACCGGCCGGCGCCTCGGCGTGAAGAGCGTGGTGGGCGCGGGCGGAACGACCGTGATCGCGGTGACCGCGGCGGACGTGGTGTCGGGCGTCAGGACGAGGAGAGGGTCGGCCCGCGCAAGGACGACCCGGTCATTCCGGTCGGGATCACCGGGGCGGAGCTCGACAAGGGGATGAAGGCCGAGCTGCGCTCGTTGCCGCGTACCCTCGCCGACCTGGTCGCGCAGCACCTGGTGGCGTCCGGGCGGTTCCTGGAAGACGATCCGGATCTTGCCTACCTGCACGCCAAGACGGCGCGACGGCTGGCGGCGCGGCTGGGCGGAGTACGGGAGGCTGTGGCGATCACGGCGTACCTGTCCGAGCACTACGCCGAGGCGCTGACCGAGTTCCGTGCGGTGCGGCGGATGACCGGCAACCATGAGGTACTGCCGGCGATGGCCGACTGCGAGCGTGCGCTCGGCCACCCGGAGAAGGCGCTGGCGTTGTCGCAGGAGAAGGCCGTGCTGACGCTGGAGGAGGGCTCACAGATCGAGATGCTGATCGTGGCGGCCGGAGCCCGGCGCGACATGGGCCAGACGGCTGCGGCGATCCAGGTCCTCGAGATCCCCGAGCTGACCAAGCGGACTCGCGCCGAGTGGTTGCCGCGACTGCGTTACGCGTACGCCGATGCGCTGGCTGAGGCGGGTCGTACGGACGAAGCCTTGACCTGGTTCCACCGCGCCGCCGGCTCCGACCAGGACGGTTCCACCGGAGCCGCCGAGCGCGCCGCCGAACTCGAAGGCCTTACCTTCACCGACCTCGACGAGGACGACGAAGACGAAGTCATCATCGAGGTAGTCGACGACCACGACGACGAGTCGGACGACGACACCGACGACGCCACGGACGAAGACGACACGGACGACGACTCCGACGAGCTCGACGCCGAAGACGACGAGTCCGATGACGTCGACGGGTCTGACGAAGACGATGACGATGAGTCCGACGACGTTCACGACTCTGACGAAGACGACGAGTCTGACGAGGACGACGCGGCTGAGTCGGACGACGATGGCGATGACTCGGACGATGACGACTCGGCGGACGATGACTCCGATGAGTCCGCTGAGGGCGGCTCGGACGATGAGGGCGACGAGGCGAAGGTCGACGGGAAGTCAGCGGAGTAGTCGCTGGATGTAATTGGTGAACGGCCCGGGTGGGCGGTGGAGAAATCTGCTGCTCGCCCGGGCCGTTCGGCTTGTCCGGGGACGGTCGGCGTGGCGGGGCGTAGGCGCCGGGGAGCGACGAGAATGGGGCGATGACAGCCGAGGTACGACCAGGTACGCCGACAGCCGGAGCAGCGGTGGGCGAGTCGGCTGCGCCGCCCGCTGACGTCTCGGCCGGTACGCCCTCAGCCGATCCAGCGGCCGGCGAAGGGCCAGCCGGTACGCCCCCAGCGGATGCACCGACCTCCGAAGGGTCGGCCGGTACGCCCTCAGCCGATCCAGCGACCGCTGACGGGTCGGCGGGTACGCCCCCAGCGGATGCACCGACCGCTGAAGGGGTGGCGGGTACGGCCCCGGCGGGTGGGGCGACCGCTGACCAGCGGGGTGGTGAGTTGTTGGTGGGGGAGTTGGTGGGGCGGGCTGTTGAGAAGGGGGTTCGGCGGCTAGGGAAGGCTGTGGGGATGGTGGAGCGTGGGGAGGATGACGCGATCCATCAGGTGCGGGTGTCCTGCCGGCGGTTGCGGAGTGATCTGAAGCTGTTCAGGAAGGTGATCGCGGGGGATTGGAGCGGGCGGTTGCGGGAGGAGTTGGCTTGGCTGGCCAACGGTTGTGGGGAGGCTCGGGATCTTGAGGTGATCGCGGAACTGGTGCGCGAGAGCGTGACTAGTGAGGACGATCCGGATCACGTGGCGACGATTCTTGGGACGTTGACGGTGGGGCTGGAGCGGGCGTCGGCACAGTCGGCCGAAGTGGTGCTGGGGCAGCGGACCGCCTTGCTGGTAAGGGATTTGAAGGTGGTTGCCGAAGCCCCCGAACTCAACGAGCTGGCCGGGAAGACGAGCGCCGAACTGCTCCCGAAGCTGCTCAAATCGGCCCGCCGGAAGTTCGAAGACTCGGCCGAGTTGCTGAAGCCGTGGTCGCCGGATGATGACTGGCACGAGGTCCGGTTGCTGGCCAAGCGGGTCCGGTACGCCGCCGACACCAGTGCCTCGGTGCTCGGCGATGAGGCGCGCGACGTTGCAGTACAGGCGGCGAGGTTCCAGGAGCTTTTAGGGCAGCACCAGGACCATTGCGCGGCGGCCGATGCGCTCACCGGACTGGCCAAGGATGCGGCCGCTCAGAGCGACGCGGAGCTGTCCTTCACGCTCGGACGGCTGACCGAGCGCCACCGGGCGGCACGCAAGCCGCTGTGTGAGGAGTTCCTGGGCCAGTACCACCGGCCATGAGCAACTAGCTGAGCATCCGGAACAGCAGCCCCACACGCGGCTTGGGACCGAACGAGGTCGCCTTCTGCGGCAGTACGACGCCGCGCACGGCTGACCGCAGTACCTGGTCCATCCGAGGCGCTACGAGCTCCACTGCGGCCTGCTGCGGCCCAGCGAGGGCTACTGCGTCCGCAAGCGCGTGGTGGAAGGTGATCTCGTCCGCAGGCACTCCCCAGGCGGGCAGCAACTCCCTGTGGAGCAGGGCGACAGTAGGAGTCACCTGACCCTCCGTGGACTGCAGCGTCACCCAGGAGGTGCCGTCAGTGATCGCTATGCGGTCTGGCACGCCCTCCACGCGACCAGGGAGCACCTGCCAGCCGTCCGGCGTACGGGAAGACACCAGGTCCAGGGTGAGCCCCGGTACGACGCGGTGGATCGGGTCAAGCGTCAGCGGGTGCCGGTCGTTGTCGACCAGCATGGCGAGGCCGACGTCGGTGCCGTCGCGGTTGGGTTCGCGCCGGTTGCGCTCCAGGTACGCCGCGTAGCGGTGGTGGCCGTCGGCGATCAGGGCCTCGTGGGTCGCGAGTTCCTCGGCGATCTTGGTCAGCAGCTCCTGGTCGTCGATCCGCCAGATCCGGTGGTGTGCGCCGTTCTCGGTGTCGGCGACCAGCCACGGCTCACCCGCGCGGGCCTCGTCGACGGCGTCGCTGGCCACCTGGCCGCCGTTGTAGGCGAGCAGGATCGGCTCCAGATCCGCATCGGTCGCCTCCATCAGCTCGAACCGGTCGTCGACCCACTGCGGCATCACGTCCTCGTGCGGCAGTACCACCCGGCGAGCCGGATCGAGCGCGAGCGAGCCGACCAGCCCGCACAGTACGGCGCCCTGGAACTGCTGCTCGTACACGTAGAGAGCGGGTCGGCCGTCCTGGATCACCACCCCCTCGCGCTGCCACGTGGAGAGTCGCCGGGCGGGCTCGTCGTACCGGCCGGGGCCGAGGTCGGGATCGCGTGGAAGGATGAGCCTCACCATGTTGTGGAGATCAGAGTCAGTCAGCCGCCGGACGATGGCGGGTTCCAGTACGTCGTACGGCGGCGAGGTCACCGCGCCGAGTGCGCTCACCTTGCCCGCGACGAACCGCCAGGCCCGCAGCGGGTCGAGCCGCAGCACGCTTGCGGACGCTTCTGACATGGGCGGCATCGTACGGGGGGAAGCATGACCAAGACACAGGAATCGCCCGCTCCACTGTCGGCTTGTGACGAACCGCTCGCCGCCCGGTACGACGTTGCGCTGCTCGATCTGGACGGCGTGGTCTACGTCGGCCCGGATCCCGTGCCGGACGCGCCGGAGAACCTGCGAAAGGCCGCCGCCGAGGGTATGCGGATCGGGTACATCACCAACAACGCGAGCCGGCCGGCCTCCGTGGTCGCCGAGCATCTGGCGTCGTTCGGGCTGGACGTGATCGGCGAGGACGTCGTCACCTCGGCGCAGGCTGCGGCGAAGCTGATCGCGAAGGAGTTCCCGAAGGGGTCGCCGGTGCTCGTGGTCGGTGGCGAGGGGCTGATCGCGGCGCTCGAGGAGTACGAGCTGAAGCCGGTCCGGAGCAGTGACGCGAACCCGGTGGCCGTAGTACAGGGCTTTCATCCCGATGTGAACTGGGTGATGCTCGCGGACGGTGCGCACGCGATCAACGAGGGCGCCAAGTGGTTCGCGACGAATCTTGATCTGACGATTCCGACCGCGGGCGGCAAGGCGCCGGGCAACGGGACGCTGGTCCAGGCGGTACGGGCGGCTGTCGAGGTGGATCCGGTGGTGGCCGGCAAGCCGGAGGCGCCGTTGCTGGAGACGAGCATCGAGCGGCTGAAGGCTGAGCGGCCGTTGATGATCGGGGACCGGCTGGACTCCGATATCGCCGGCGCGCACAACGTCGGGATCGCCAGTCTTTGGGTTGCTACCGGCGTACACGATGCTTATGACCTCGCGGCGGCGCCGAAGAACGAGCGGCCGACGTACATCGGTGCTGGGCTCGGCGCCTTGCGGCAGAAGCATCCGGGTGTGACGGTCGACGGCGCGAAGCACAGCTGTGAAGGCTGGACCGCTTCGGTTGTTGACGGCGCAGTGGCTGTGACGGGCGAGGGCGAGCCGTACGACGGGTTGCGGGCGATCCTGTCAGCGACCTGGGCGGCAGTGGACGCACCGGCCAAGCCTGCTGCGAAGACGGCAGCAAAGAGCGCTGCGCGGGGGCGGCGGCCGTTGCCGAAGCCGGCGCCGGAGCTGGGTTCGATCGAGATCGGAGCGGCCCTGCACCGGGTCGGTCTGGACAAGTAACCGCTGGTATGGGCGTAGGTGGGCTGGTATTACGCGGCGGGCGCGATACCGTGGCTGGCAACTGAGCCTGACCGGGGCGACGGCGCCAGGACAGCATCAAGTCGGAGGTTTCTCATGGTGATGGATGCATTGCGCGGCTACGTACAGCTGGCGAACGGCCTGACCGAGGTGACCAAGCAGCGTGCGCAGCAGGCCGCGAAGGCGCTGTTGCAGCAGACCGGCGCGGACGCGCTGACGGCCGGCGTGACCACCAAGGTGAGCGACCTGGCCGAGGAGATCGTTGCCACCAGCAAGAGCAACCGGCAGCTGCTGCAGGCGATCGTGGCGAACGAGGTCGAGGGCGCGGTGGCGCGGCTCGGGTTCGTCCGGTCCGAGGAGGTCGCGGCGCTGAGCCGGCGGGTTGACGGTCTCGAGCGCGAGCTGTCGGACGCTCACGACGCGTTGGCCGCCGCTTCGGCTACAGCTGCTCCGGCTCGGGCTGCCTCTGCTCCGGCGCCTGCGGCTGCGGCGTCCCGACCCGCGGCGAAGAAGTCTGCCGTGACCGTGAAGAAGGCTGCGGTGAAGACGCCGGCCATCAAGAAGACCGCTGCCAAGAAGACGACGGCCGCTGCGCCCGCCAAGAAGGCCGGGGTCAAGAAGACGGCAGCCAAGAAGACGGCCAAGAAGGCCCCGGCGAAGAAGGCGTGACGTGACCGACTACCCCGGCGAGCAGTTCCCCCCGGCGGTCGACCCCGACGTCGAGCCGGGCTACGACCCTGAGCCCGACGAGCAGCCCCGCCCCGACTACGACACCGAACCCGGCCCCGAGTCCCACACCCGTTGGGTGAACCCGACCCTCCAGGGCCGCCCCCACACGGACCCCCTCCTCGCAGGCTTCACCGTCTACGGCGACCCCACCCCAGAACCAGACCCGGAGCCGGTGGAAGACACCGAGCAGGCTTTCGAGGCCTCGCTGGAGGAGCCGACGCAGCATTCCTTCGTGGACGACGGACTGGACGAGTCGTACGACGACCAACCGGCCGAGCCCGTAGCCGAAGCCGAGCTCGTAGCCGAAACCGAGCCCGTAGCCGAAGCTGAGCCGGCCTCCGAGCCAGTGCCGGAGCCGCAGCACCACGCTGCCCCAGCACCTCCGGCCGCCGACTCCTCGCCACGCCCCCCAGCCCCCTCACCCGCCCAGACTTTCCCGCGACCGGCCGCGCCTTCGTCTGGCCAGGCTTCGCCGGGGCCGGATGTGGTGGTTGAGCGGCCCGCTCCTCGTCCGGGGGTACCTGGGCAAGGGTTCGCCCGGCCCGTGCCCGGGCAAGGCTTCGCCCGGCCCGGCTCGCCGGTGCCCTCGGCACCCGCCGCCCACGCGCCCGCGGTACCGGGCCCTTCGGCGCCTGGTGCTGCCGCGCATGCGCCCGCAGTACCGGGGCCTTCGGCACCTGCTGCTGGTGGGCTGGCGGCTTCTGCGGCTCCTCGGCCGGGTGCGCCTACGCCTGGTGCGGCGTTTCCTCGTCCTTCCACCCCGGCGCCTGCAGTACAGGCTGCCGATGAGCCTGCTGAGGACGGAGCGCATCCGTTGGTTGAGGATGTTATTGAGCGGTTGGATGGGTTGCGGGAGCGGGCTGTGGGGGAGCATGCGGAGGTCTATGCGGACCTGCATGAGCGGCTGCAGACGGCTTTGGTGGAGGCGGACGCTGAGCATGGCGACCGGGGTTGAGTGACCGCGGGGACGCATGGCTAAAGGGGTGAAGCGGTCCCGGCTGGATGCTGAGTTGGTTCGGCGCGGGCTCGCGAGGTCGCGGGAGCAGGCCAGTGAACTGGTGCTGGCGGGCAAGGTGAAGGTCGCGGGGACGGTTGCGACCAAGCCGGCTACGGGTGTCGGCGCGGACGCGGCGATCCTGGTCGACACGTCTGAGACCGATGATCCGGGGTATGCGAGCCGCGGTGCGCACAAGCTTGTTGGGGCCCTGGAGGCCTTCAGCGAAGTACAGGTGAAGGATCGGCGGTGTCTGGACGCGGGTGCGTCTACCGGCGGCTTTACCGATGTACTGCTCAGGAACGGCGCGGCCAGCGTGATCGCGGTCGACGTCGGTTACGGGCAGCTTGTCTGGGCGTTGCAGACGGACGAGCGCGTGACCGTGATGGATCGCACCAACGTCCGCACGCTGACCCTCGAGGACATCGGCGGCGACCCGGTCGACCTCGTCGTCAGCGACCTCAGCTTCATCTCGCTGACGATCGTGCTGCCCGCTCTGCTCGCCGTCGTGAAACCCGACGGCGACCTGGTACTGATGGTGAAGCCGCAGTTCGAGGTCGGCAAGGAGCGCCTGGGCAAGGGCGGCGTGGTCCGGGACCCGGTACTCCGCGCTGACGCGGTCCGCGGCGTCGCCCGGAAAGCGGCCGACCTGGGCTGGGGCGTGGCCGGTGTCGCGGCCAGTCCACTGCCGGGTCCGTCAGGAAATGTCGAATACTTCCTGTGGATACGCCGTACAGCGCCGCCGCTCGATGAGACGATGCTCCGGACCGCTATCGAGAGCGGCCCGCAGTGAACGTGGCTGCGTCTACAGCTGAAGGGCAGGTCCCCGTGGTCGAGCCGGAGCCCCGGCGCGTGCTGTTGGTGACGCACACCGGCCGCGACCTGGCCGTGGAGGTGGCCCGCGAGGCGCATCGGTTGCTGACCGGCGCCGGGCTGGTGGTCCGGTTGCTGACCGAAGAGTTCGAGGCGATGAAGCTCGAGCCGGTCGAGATCGCCGAGGACCCGGCGAAGGCGGCCCAGGACGTCGAGCTGATCATCGTGCTCGGCGGCGACGGCTCGATCCTGCGCGGCGCCGAACTGGCCCGCCCGCACGGTACGCCGGTACTGGGCGTCAACCTCGGCCACGTCGGGTTCCTCGCCGAGGCCGAGCGCGACGACCTGGAGCGGATCGTCGACGTGGTGGTCGATCGCACGTACACGGTCGAGGAGCGGATGACGCTCGCGGTCGACGTGTGGCACGACGACGAGCTGATCTTCGACACCTGGGCGCTCAACGAGGCCAGTGTCGAGAAGGCTGCCCGGGAGAAGATGCTCGAGGTGATGGTCGAGGTCGACGGCCGGCCGCTGTCGCGCTGGGGCTGTGACGGGGTCGTGGTCGCGACGCCGACCGGCAGTACGGCGTACGCGTTCTCGGCGGGCGGGCCGATCGTCTGGCCCGAGGTCGAGGCGATCCTGATGGTGCCGCTCAGCGCGCACGCGTTGTTCTCCCGGCCGATCGTGGTGGCGCCGACGTCGCAGCTGTCGATCGAGCTGATCGCCGCCTGGCACGGACGCGGGGTGCTGTGGTGCGACGGCCGGCGCATGGTCGAGGTACCGCCGGGCGCGCGAATCGTTGTTCGGCGTGGCAGGACGCCGGTCCGGCTGGCGAGGGCGCACGAGGCGTCCTTCACCGACCGGCTGGTCGCCAAGTTCGATCTACCGGTGCTCGGCTGGCGCGGACGCGCCGAGCGCGACCAAGCGTCACAAGAGGAGAACTAGACCATGCTCTCGGAGATCCGCATCACCGGGCTGGGCGTGATCGAGGACGCCACGCTGGAGCTCGATCCGGGCTTCACCGCGGTCACCGGCGAGACCGGGGCCGGTAAGACGATGGTCGTGACGGGCGTGAACATGCTGCTCGGCGGCCGCGCCGACAGTGGGCTGGTCCGGCACGGCGTGCGGCGGGCCCGGGTCGAGGGGCGCGCGAGCAACGTACCGAAGTCGATCGTGCAGCAGGCCGAGGACCGTGGCGGCGAGCTGGACGACGACGAGCTGCTGATCGCGCGCGAGCTGTCGTCGGAGGGTCGCTCGCGGGCGTTCCTCGGCGGCGCTTCGGTACCGGTGTCGGTACTGGCCGAGGTGTCGGGCGATCTGGTCGCGATCCACGGCCAGGCCGACCAGTGGCGGTTGCTGCAACCGGCCAGGCAGCGCGAGACGCTCGACACCTTTGCGGGCAAGGCGGTTCTGGTTCCGCTGGGGGAGTACAGCACGGCGTACCGGCGGCATCGCGAGATCGAGACCGAGCTGACCGAGCTGACCACCCGCGAACGCGACCGGCTGTCCGAGGCGGATCTGCTGCGCTTCGGGCTGGAGGAGATCGCCAAGGCCGAGCCGCTGCCCGGTGAGGACGTCGAGCTCGCGGCCGAGGAGGAGCGACTCGCCTACGCGGACGGCCTCCGTACTGCGGCCACGACCGCCGCCGACGCGCTCGCCGCCGAGGACCTGGACTCCACCCGGCCATCAGACGTACTCGGCCTACTGGCATTGGCGAAGCAGGCGCTCGACGGTGAACGCGAACACGACGCGAAGCTGGCCGAATTGGCCGACCACGCGAGCGAACTCGGGTACCTCGCCGCAGACCTGGCCGGCGAGCTTTCGTCGTACGCGTCGGATGTGGACACTGATCCGGCCCGGCTCTCTGTGGTCAGCGAGCGGCGTTCGCTGCTGAATACGCTGGTTCGCAAGCATGGTGGCGAGCAGGGCACGGTCGACGAAGTACTGGAGTGGGCGAAGCGGTCCGCAGCGCGGCTGGCCGAGCTGGACGGCAGCGACGAGCGGGTCGAGCAGCTCACCGCCGAGCTGACCGAGCTGCGGGCCCAGCTGAAGGATCTCGGCGACCAGGTCAGTACTGCGCGCCGCGAGGCGGCGGCCAGACTCGGTGTGGCTGTGTCGGAGGAGCTGAGCGGACTCGCGATGCCGCACGCGACCCTGACCGTGGAGATCCACGAGACGGCGCCCGGACCGTACGGCGCCGACGAGATCGAGTTCTGCTTCGCGGCGAACCCGGGGAGCCCGGCACGCCCGCTGCAGAAGGCTGCCTCGGGTGGTGAGCTTTCGCGGGTCATGCTGGCGCTCGAGGTGATCCTGTCGGACACGCATCCCGTACCGACGTTGGTGTTCGACGAGATCGACGCCGGCATTGGCGGGCGGGCCGCGGTCGAGGTCGGCAAGCGGCTCGCGCGGCTGGCGGAGAAGGCACAGGTCATCGTGGTGACGCACTTGCCGCAGGTGGCGGCGTTCGCCGATCGTCACGCTGTGGTGCTGAAGAGCGACGACGGATCCGTCACCACGAGTGGTCTGGTCGCGCTCGACGACGACGCCCGGCTGAAGGAGCTGTCGCGGATGATGGCCGGTCTTGAGCATTCCGACGCGGCCCAAGCGCACGCAGAGGAATTGCTCGCGCTGGCGGCCGAGCGGCACAAGAAGCCCAGGAAGAAGAAAAAAGACTGACGGAGTGCGGGGCGGAAGATCCTGGTTCAAAAGGATGATTTAACGCACCGTCACCGGGCTACGGCTTCAAAAGGCGGGCGGAAGGCTCTTGACATGGCAGGATGAGTAAGCGATGAAGCTGCCCAGTCTGCGTCGAGCACGCCCAACTGAACTGCCCGGGACCGCCGGGGTGGTCCGGCTCGATCGCCGTACCAAGAATCTCACCAAACGGCTCAAGCCGGGCGAGATCGCGGTGATCGACCATGTTGATCTGGACCGGGTCAGCGCCGAGGCACTGGTCGACTGCAAGGTCGCCGCGGTCGTCAACGTGGCGGACTCGATCTCCGGCCGCTACCCGAACCTCGGTCCCGAGATCCTGGTCGAGGCCGGCATCCCGCTCGTCGACGGGATCGGCCGTGAGGTCTTCTCCGTCCTGCACGAGGGCGAGCGCGTCCGGCTGAACGACGGCATCCTGTACCGCGGTGAGGAAGTCGTCGCGAAGGGTGTGGTCCAGGACAGCGCGTCCGTCGCCCAGTTGATGGACGATGCCCGCGCCGGACTGTCGACCCAGCTCGAGGCCTTCACCGCGAACACCCTGGAGTACTTGCGTCAGGAGCGCGACCTGCTGCTGGACGGCATCGGCGTACCGGACGTGCATACGGCGATGGACGGCAAGCACGTCCTGATCGTGGTCCGCGGCTACGACTACCGCGAGGACCTGGTCGCTCTGCGGCCGTACATCCGGGAGTACCGGCCGGTCCTGATCGGTGTCGACGGCGGCGCGGACGCCCTGGTGGAGAACGGGTACGTGCCTGACCTGATCGTCGGCGACATGGACTCGGTCAAGGACGAGACGCTCAAGTGCGGCGCGGAGGTCGTCGTGCACGCCTACCGCAACGGTCACGCGCCGGGATCGGAGCGGCTGGAGCGGCTCGGTGTCGAGTCGATCGAGTTCCCGGCGACCGGGACGAGCGAGGACGTCGCGATGCTGCTCGCCGATTCGAAGGGTGCCTCGCTGATCGTCGCGGTCGGCACCCACAACTCGCTGGTGGAGTTCCTCGACAAGGGACGCTCCGGAATGGCGAGTACCTTCATCACCCGGCTGCGGGTCGGTGCGAAGCTGGTGGACGCCAAGGGCGTCGGCCGGCTCTACCGGAGCCGCGTGTCGACCCTTCAGGTGGTCGCGCTGGTCGTGGCCGGACTGTTCGCGCTCGGGGTGGCCATGGTCGCCATCGGCGCCGACGACGTTGTCTGGTCGATCCTGCGGGCGCGCTGGAACGACTTCGTCTATTGGATCCGGGAGCTTTTCACGTGATCGACTTTCGCTATCACATCGTCTCCATCGTGGCGATCTTCTTCGCCCTCGGCGCCGGTGTGGTGCTGGGCGCCGGGCCGCTGAAGGGCACCGGCAGCGACCTGGTCCAGGCGCAGGCCGCCAAGGACCGCGACTCGCTGGCCGACGCGCGGGCCGAGCTGATCCAGGCGAAGGCCCTGGACAAGTACCGCGACGACTATGTGGCCAAGGTGACCGCCGGGCTGGCCGACGGCAAGCTCGCGAACAAGCGGATCGTGCTGGTCACGATGCCGAACGCGGACAGCGACATGACGAACTCGATCCAGGACAAGATCGAGCAGGCCGGCGGTCAGGTCACCACCCGGGTCTCGCTGGACAGCAAGCTGTTCGACCCGGGACAGCGCCAGCTGGTCGAGCCGCTGGTCAACGATCTCGTCACCAGCGATCTGCAGTTCCCGGCCGAGAGCAACACCTACGAGCGGGCCGGGATGATCCTGGCCCGTGGCGTGGCCGCCAAGGAAGACGCCAAGACGGTCGACACCGAGGCGATCAAGATCATCAACGGGCTGAGCAGCGCGAAGCTGGTCTCGCTGAAGCCGACCCCGAAGGACCGCGGCACGCTGATCGTGCTGGTGGCGGCCAAGCCGCCGACGCCGCTGCCGGACAACTCGTCGTACAACGACTCGGTCGACTTCGCCGAAGGACTCGACGCGGCCAGTGCCGGTGTGGTGGTCGCCGGGGTGCCCGAGTCCGCCCAGAACGGCGGCCTGCTGAAGGCGCTGCGCGGCGACTCGCAGGCGACCAAGGGGCTGTCATCGGTCGACGTCGCGAACCTGCCGAGCGGTCAGATGACGGTGGTCTTCGCGCTGGTCGAGCAGGCCGGCGGCAAGGCCGGGCAGTACGGCGGGGTCGATGCGAAGAACGGCGTCGCGCCGACGGCCGACCAGGTGAAGGGCAGCAACTGAGATGGGTCTGTTGGGTGCGGTGATCTCTGCTGCCGCGACGGCCGGGCTGGAGCGCGCCGCGGCGAAGTTGCCGAAGGAGAGCCGCGCGCCGTTCGAGCGGACCAACCACCGCGGCGAGACGGTCACTTTGCTGGAAGGCCCGATCGCGGTGCTCGGCGCGCTGGCCGGAGTCGCGGCTGGTCGCTCGGACGGCCGGGTGAAGGCTGCTGCTTTGCTGGCGGGCTCGGTCTCCGGTGCTGTCGGCGCGTATGACGATCTTGCCGGAGCCACCGAAACCAAGGGATTCCGTGGTCATTTGACGGCTCTGCGCCGTGGCGAGGTGACCAGCGGTTCGGTGAAGATCCTCGGAGTCGGCGCGGCAGGACTGGCCGCTGCGGCCATCTTGCCTCGTCGGTCGAAGGGCTTCGGTGGCGTCGTCGAGATCGTTGCCGATGGCGCCTTGATCGCCGGTACTGCGAACCTCGCGAACCTGCTCGACCTCCGCCCGGGCCGCGCGTTGAAGGGCATCACGGCGGTCAGCGCTCCCGTTGCTCTCGTGGCAGGTGGCCCCGCTGCCGCAGTCGTCGGAGCTGCTGCTGCTTCCGCGCCCTCGGATCTCGGTGAGCGCTCGATGCTCGGTGACTGCGGAGCCAACGGACTCGGCGCCATCACCGGTACTGCGCTCGCGTCCGCGCTGCCGCGTCCGCTGAAGGTGCTCGCCCTGGGCGCGGTCGTCGCGCTCAACCTGGCGAGCGAGAAGGTCAGCTTCACCAAGGTGATCGCGAACACCCCCGTGCTCGACAAGATCGACCAGTGGGGCCGACGCCCCCGGTGAACGCGGGTGGGCGCATCGCTCGGGCCGCCTTGTTGGTCGCGGGTGTCACGGTCCTTGCCCGGGTGGTCGGGTTCGGCCGGTGGTTGGTGTTCTCCAAGACGGTTGGTGCCGGCTGTCTTGCTGACGCGTACGCGACGGCCAACCAACTGCCGAACGTCGTCTTCGAAATCGTCGTCGGTGGCGCGCTCGCCGGTGCGGTGATTCCAGTACTGGCCGGGCCGGTCGCGAGAGGTGATCGGGCTGCGCAAGGGCGGATCATCGGTGCGTTGCTGACCTGGTCGCTCGTGCTGCTGACGCCTTTCGCCTTGCTGGCTTGGCTTTTCGCCTCGCGCTACACCTCCGCGATGCTCGACGCCGGCCCCGAATGCGGCGGCTCAGGCAACACCGCCACCCGGATGCTGCTGATCTTCGTGCCGCAGGTCTTCGGCTACGCGATCACCGTCGTCGCCACGGCCGTTCTCCAATCCCACAAGCGTTTTGCCGCGGGTGCTGTCGCTCCGCTGATCTCCAGCCTCGTAGTGGTGGCGACCTACTTCGCCTTCGCCGCCATGGCTCCCAGTGCAGACCAGGCCTCGCAGGGCGCAGCCGACTTGCTTGCCTGGGGCACCACTGCGGGTGTTCTGGCGCTAGCGCTCACTGTCCTGGTGCCGATGCTCTTCCTGCGCCTGCCGATCAAGCCGACTCTGCGCCTCGACCCGGGCGTCGGCCCCGTACTACGCAAGCTCGCTGCCGCAGGTCTCGCGGTACTGGTCGCCCAGCAGTTGGCCTTCGTCGTCACGACCTACCTCGCGAACCACCGAGGCGCTGCGGGAAGCATCGCGGTCTACACCTGGGCCAATGCCGTCTACCTGCTGCCCTACGCAGTACTGGCCGTGCCGATCACCACTGCGGTCTTCCCGCGGCTGGCGGCTGCGTATGAGTCAGGCTCAGCGTCCTTCGACCTCTACGCCGCCACCTCGACTCGAGCCGTCATGCTCGCCGGGGGAGCCGGTGCCGCGCTGCTGGTCGGTACTGCGGTCCCCGTCGCCCGCATCTTCGCGTACAACGACGGACGGGTGCAGGAAGGTCAGGCCACTTCGCTGGCTGCAGGACTCGTGGCCTTCGCTCCCGCGATCATCGCCTTCGCGGTGCTCATGCATGTCGGCCGAGTGCTCTATGCGCGGCATGCCGGACGCCAGGTCGCGGTAGTGACCGGTGGAGCCTGGCTGGTCGTCGCTGTGGCCGGGATCCTGCTCACGCTGCAGTGGGACGGTTCGGAGGCTGTAGGAGCGCTAGCGGCAGCAATGTCGATCGGCATGGTGGCAGGTGCCGTTGTACTGCTCGTGGTCTTGCGACGGGTGGCCGGACCTGGTGTGCTCGGTGGGTTGTCCCGCGCGACGCTTGCTGCGCTCGTCGGTGCAGTACTGGCCGGTGCGGCCGGGTGGCTCGTCGCACTGCCGGCTAGTGACGGTGGCTGGGGCGGTGCCCTGGTGTTCTCGATACTCTCCGGCCTGGCTGTCGTGATCGTGTACGCCGCGGTCGCGATTGCTCTGGATCGTCCGGACGCCCGAGCGCTGCTGCGCCGGGGTGTGCCAACTGTTGTGGAGGAGACGTCATGAGGATCGGCTTGCTGCTGGCGGAGTCCCGGGGTGGGATCGGGCAGCACGTCGCTTCACTGGTGCCGCGCTTCCTCGAGGCCGGCCACGAGGTTGTCGTCTGCGCCCCACCCGGTACCGCCGAACACTTCGACTTCGGCGACGCGACTGTCGTAGTACAGGCTGCTGGGTTGCGTGGCTGCGACGTGATCCACGCACACGGCTACCGAGCCGGTACTGCGGCGCTGCGCGACCGGGCCAACCTCCGCCCGCTAGTGGTGACCTGGCACAACGCCATCCTGACCACTGGGCCGCGTGGAGTCGTCATGCGACTCGGGCAGCGCCTGGTGGCTCGTGGAGCCGACCTGACTCTAGGAGCGTCTAGCGACCTCGTGGAGCTCGCCAAGTCGCTGGGCGCCCGAAAGGTGCAGTTGGCGCCGGTAGCGGCTCCAGCACTACCAGAGGCTCGTACGCCGGCCGCGGAGGTCCGCGAAGCCCTGGGCGTGGGGGACGGGCCACTGGTGCTCTCGGTTGGGCGGCTGGCCCCGCAGAAGGACTACCCGACCCTGTTGTCGGTTGCGGCGACCGTGGCGTCTCAGCGCTCAGACGCCGTCTTCGTGGTGGTGGGGGACGGGCCGCTCAAGGACAACCTGCAGGCGCGGATCGACGCGGAGGAGCTCCCGGTACGGCTGCTCGGCCATCGGAGCGACGTGGCTGACCTGCTGGGTGCGGCTGACGTGTTCCTGCTGACCTCGCACTGGGAGGCACGGGCTCTGGTGCTTCAGGAGGCGGTTCTGGCAGGCGTTCCGGTCGTGGCGACGGCGGTGGGCGGCGTACCGGAGTTGGTGGGGGACAGCGCGGTACTGGCCGCTCCGGGGGACGCGGCGGCGCTCGCGGCCGGAGTACAGGAAGTTTTTTCTGATCCGGACAAGGCGGCCGCTATGCGGACAGATGGCCTGAAATTAGCCGCGGAGTGGCCGGACGAAGACGAGGTCGCAAAGAATCTGCTCGACATCTACGCGGGTCTCGTCGCGACCACCGGCTGACAAGAGGTAGCCTTAAAGCCCGTGGACAGAGCTTCGTTCGGGCAGCAGACCAAGCACGTATTCGTCACCGGTGGCGTCGCCTCCAGTCTCGGCAAGGGGCTGACAGCGTCAAGCCTCGGCAGCCTGCTGACGGCACGGGGCATCCGGGTGACCATGCAGAAGCTGGATCCCTATCTCAATGTGGATCCCGGCACGATGAACCCGTTCCAGCACGGCGAGGTGTTCGTCACCAACGACGGCGCCGAGACCGACCTGGACATCGGGCACTACGAGCGGTTCCTCGACCGGGACCTGTCCCAGGTCGCCAACGTCACCACCGGCCAGGTCTACTCGTCGGTGATCGCGAAGGAACGCCGCGGCGAGTACCTGGGTGACACCGTCCAGGTGATCCCGCACATCACCAACGAGATCAAGGAACGGATGCTGGCGATGGCCGGCGCCGACGTGGACGTGGTGCTGCACGAGATCGGCGGCACGGTCGGCGACATCGAGTCGCTGCCGTTCCTCGAGGCCGCGCGCCAGGTCCGGCACGACGTCGGCCGCGACAACGTCTTCTTCCTGCACATCTCGCTGGTGCCGTACATGGCGCCGGCCGGCGAGCTGAAGACCAAGCCGACCCAGCACTCGGTCGCCGCGCTGCGCTCGATCGGTATCCAGCCGGACGCGATCGTCTGCCGGGCCGACCGGCCGATCCCGGACAGCGTCAAGCGCAAGATCTCGCTGATGTGCGACGTCGACGTCGAGGCCGTGGTGGCCGCGGCCGACGCGCCGAGCATCTACGACATCCCCAAGGTGCTGCACTCCGAGGGGCTGGACGCGTTCGTCGTCCGCCGCCTCAACCTGCCGTTCCGCGATGTCGACTGGACCCGCTGGGACGAACTGCTGAAGGTCGTGCACAGCCCCGCCGACCAGGTCACGGTCGCGCTGGTCGGCAAGTACATCGACCTGCCGGACGCGTACCTGTCGGTCGCCGAGGCGCTGCGGGCCGGCGGTTTCGACAACGACGCCAAGGTCAACCTGCGCTGGGTCCCCTCCGACGAGTGCGCCACTCCCGAGGGTGCGGCGCGGCTGCTCGGTGACGTGGACGCGGTCTGCATCCCGGGTGGCTTCGGCGTCCGCGGCATCGAGGGCAAGATCGGCGCGATCCGGTACGCCCGCGAGAACGGCGTACCGATCCTCGGACTCTGCCTCGGCCTGCAGTGCATGGTGATCGAGGTGGCCCGCGACCTGGCCGGACTGACCGAAGCGAACTCGACAGAGTTCGACCCGGACGCGGAGCAGCCGGTGATCGCGACGATGGAGGAGCAGAAGCACATCGTCGACGGCACCGGCGATCTCGGCGGCACGATGCGGCTCGGCCTGTACCCGGCGAACCTGGCCGAGGGCTCGATCGTCCGCGGCCTGTACGGCGCTCCGTCGATCCAGGAGCGGCACCGGCACCGGTACGAGGTCAACAACGCTTACCGCGACAAGCTGGAGGCCGCCGGGCTGGTGTTCAGCGGGCTGTCGCCGGACCACGAGCTGGTCGAGTTCATCGAGCTGGACCGGGAGAAGCACCCGTACTTCGTCGCCACCCAGGCGCACCCGGAGCTCCGCTCGCGGCCGACCAAGCCGCACCCGCTGTTCTCCGGGCTGATCTCGGCGGCGCTGGTCCGCCAGCGTGAGTCGCGGCTGCCGGTCGAGGACCTGACCAAGAAGCCCGCTTCCAAGGCTGCGGGGTCGAAGGGCGCCAAGGCTGAGCCGGCTGTTGTAGAGACGGCGAAGGCGTGACGACCGACCACCCGGTACTCCGCTTCGGCGCCGGGCTGGCCGACTCGCGAGAGTCGTGGGAGGTCTCCTCCTCGGAGGTCGTGCACTCCACTGGGCGGGTGATCTCGGTCCGCCGCGACCAGATCGTCCCGCCGGGCGGTGGTGAGACCTTCACCCGCGACGTGGTTGTCCATCCTGGTGCTGTCGGGGTGGTGGCGTTGGATCCTGACAATCGGATGCTGCTGGTACGTCAGTACCGGCATCCGGTGGGGTATCGGCTGCTGGAGCCGCCTGCTGGGCTTCTCGACGTCGCTGGTGAGGCGTACCAGCTCGGGGCCGAGCGGGAGCTGTGGGAAGAGGCGGCTACCAAGGCTGCTGACTGGCGGGTGCTGGTGGATGCCTTCACGTCCCCGGGGCTGACCAACGAGGCCGTGCGTATCTTCCTGGCGCGCGAGCTGTCGGAGGCGCCTGAGACCTACGACCGCCTCCACGAGGAAGCCGACATGGAGACCGTGTGGGCTCCGCTGGTCGACGTCGTCGGCGCAGTGCTGGCTGGGGATCTGCACAACCCCATCTTGGTGATGGGTGCGTTGTCGGCTTGGGCTGCGCTCAACGGGCCTGGGTTCGATAACCTGCGGCCGGCTGACTCGCCTTGGCCCGCTAAGGACTGAGCTTCAGGCCGGCGTGCGGAAGGTGCGGCGGTAGGTGTCTGGTGGGACGCCTACTACCCGCTTGAACTGGCGGCGGAGCGTTGTGGCCGTGCCCATGCCTGTTGCTGTGGCCACTGACTCGATGCTGCCGGTGGTGGACTCCAGGAGCTCCTGCGCGCGGCGTACGCGCTGGGTCAGGAGCCATTGGAGTGGGGTCTGACCAGTGACCGAGTGGAACTGGCGGCCGAGGTTCCGAGTACTCATGCTCGCCTGCTTGGCCAGGTCGACGACAGTGAGCGGCTGGTCCAGCCGCTGCTGCGCCCAGGCGAGTACGCCGGCCAGTAGGTGCTCGCCCGAGGGCTGCATCGGGGTGGCGACGAACTGCGCCTGACCGCCGGGGCGGTGCGGCGGCATAACCAAGCGGCGAGCGACCGTGTTGGCGATGATGGCACCGTGGTCGAGGTGGATCAGGTGGATGCAGAGATCGACTGCAGCCGCCTTGCCTGCAGCGGTGAGCACGCTGCCGTTGTCTGTGTAGAGCACGTCCGGGTCGACAGTGGCCTCAGGATGGCGAGCAATGAGCTCCACTGTGTGCGCCCAGTGGGTAGTGGCGCGCCTGCCGTCCAGTAGCCCCGCAGCACCGAGTGCGAAGGCACCTGTGCAGAGCGAGGCGATCCGGGCACCAGCGTCGTGTGCTGCGCGGATCGCATCGACCAGCTCGGCCGGCGGCGGTACGTCGACGTCTGCACAGGCCGGTACGAGCACGGTGTCGGCAGTGACGATCTGCTCCAGCCCGTACTCCGGTGCGAGCGTGAACGGCCCGATGTCGACGGGTCCAGGGCCGCAGAGCAGTACGTCGTACCAGTCCTCGCGAGCCACCTCCTCCGGCGGCGTCCGGAAGATCTCGTACGCCACCGCCAGCTCGAAATGCAGCAGGTGACCCGCGGTCGCGATCGCGATCGTATGCATGTCCGAAAGTGTACGCATGCTGTCGTTTCGGACTCTCACGGAAGAGACAGGATCCCAGCGAGAGTGGAGGCATGCAGAACACAGTGGTGGTTTACGGCGCGACCGGGCACACCGGCCGCTTCATCGTCGCGGAGCTGGTCGAGCGCGGCTTCGTCCCGATCCTCTCGGGCCGGGACGCGGGGCGGCTCGAAGTACTGGCCAAGGAGTACGACGGGCTGACCGTGCGCCCGGCGACAGCGGATGACCCGGACTCGCTGGACCGCGCGCTCGACGGCGCCGCGGCGGTCATCAACGCGGCCGGGCCGTTCGCTGTGACGGCAGGCCCAGTGGTCGAGGCCGCGTTGCGCGCAGGCATCCCGTACGTCGATGTCGCGGCCGAGATCGAGGCCAACGCGGACATGTTCGCCAACTACGCAAAGGCCGCGGCGGAGGCGGGCGTAGCCGTAGTACCGGCGATGGCTTTCTACGGCGGACTGGGCGACCTGCTCGTGTCGGCAGCCATGGGCGACTGGACCACTGCCGACGAGGCTCACATCGCCTACGGCTTGACCAGCTGGCACCCCACCCCCGGCACCCGCAGCGCAGGCGCCATCTCCCACGACCGCCGCGCCGGCCGCCGACTCCGCTTCAGCGATGGTCGGCTGCAGTACCACGACGACCAGCCGGTGCAGGAGGCCTGGAGCTTCCCGGAGCCGCTAGGCGTGCGTCAGGTGATCGCTGAGTTCACCATGGCCGACGTGGTGACGATCCCTAGTCACCTGCAGATCCCAGAGGTCCGCACCTACATGTCAGTCGAGGCCGCCAAGGACCTGTCGGACGAGAGCACTCCAGAGCCTGTGGCAGCCGACGGCAAGGGCCGCTCGGACCAGACCTTCGCAGTGGACGTCCGAGTCCGGGCAGGCGACATAGAACGCCGCCTCACCGCTCACGGCCAAGACATCTACGCCATCACCGCACCCCTGGCGGTAGAGGCGGTCCATCGCATCCTGACCGGACGCACTCGCACTACCGGCGTCGCCTCGGCCGGAAGCATCTTCCACGCCGAGGACTTCCTCCAGGCGCTCGCCCCCGTCCTGTCGGTGAAATAGAACGCGGCCGCCGGGGGAGCCCCGGCGGCCGCATTCAGTGGTTGCTGTCAGAAGCCCAAGCGGAGGGCCAGCAGGATGTCGGTCTTGCGGTTGGGGGCGCCGTCTACCGGGGCCGGGTCTTCCGGGGTGGGCTTGACGCCGGCTGCGGCTACCCGGTCCAGGGCCTTGAGGCCGAGGCGGTCTACTGAGCCGAAGACGGTGTAGTCGGGGCGCAGGCGGGAGTCGGCGAAGACCAGGAAGAACTGGCTTCCGTTGGTGTTCGGGCCGGCGTTGGCCATCGCCAGGGTGCCGCGGGCGTAGACCTTGCGGGTACCCGTGGTGTCGCCCGGCCAGTTCGGCAGGTCGGTCGGGAGCTCGTCCTTGTACGAGTAGCCCGGGCCGCGCTCACCGGTACCGGTCGGGTCGCCGCACTGGAGCACCTTGAGGGTGTCGTAGAGGGTCAGCCGGTGGCAGGTGGTGAAGTCGTAGAAGCGGCTCTTGGCCAGGTGCAGGAAGCTCTGCACCGTACAGGGCGCCTTGGCCCGGTCCAGCGACAGCAGCATCGGCCCCTGGTTGGTGGCCAGCAGCACCTTGACGATGCCCTTGTCCGGCGTGTGCTTGGGGTCCGGCGGCAGCGACACCGGCCGCGGCGACGGGTCGTCCGGCGTCGAGGTGTACCCGCAGGGACCGCTGGTGGTCTTCACCGGTGCGGCGGCCTGAACCGTCGCGGGCGAAGCCAGCGCAGTACCGGCTGGTGCTACCAGGCCTGCGACGGTCAGCGCCGCGCAAGCCATGATTCTGGTGGCTCTCATCGATCGTTCTCCTTCAGGGCGTTCGGGATCAGCCGGTGGCCAGCGTGAAGATCCGCAGGTCGCGGTTCTTCGGCAGCGTCACGCTAACCGGTGTCTTGCCCGCCGGGAAGGTGAACGGCGCGGTAGCGAAGATGTGCGTGGTGACATTGTCCTTGCCGCCGCCTGCCTCGTTCCGGTACGGCGTGGTCGCGACGATCAGGTTGCCGAAGTGGATCGTGTCGCCGCCGCCACCGAGGGTCCAGTCGCTGAACGACAGGTCGATCGGTCCGGTGCTGCCGTCGGAGTACGTCAGCGTGGCGGTCGTCTGCTGGTTGCCGTTCACCGCGCTGCCGACGAAGGACAGCTTGGTAGCACTCGCGGGGAGGTTCAGATTGAGCAGTTGCCCGTCCGCAGGCACGTTGTCGGGATCACCAGCCGGTACTGCGGGCCAAGTGAACGTCAGGCCTTCCTTGGTGACAGTGGCGCCAGGGGCGAGTCCTGCCGCAGCGAGAGCCTGCCGGGAGTAGCTGACGCCACCACCGTCGTAGTCGGCCTCGTTGTGGTCGCCTGCGTCATCGGAGGCCGCTACACCTTCCCGGAGTACGGAGAAGGAGTTCGGCTCGCCCACAACGACGGTGAAGCCCAGCCGGGGGAGGGCTGTGCCGTCTGCTGCCTGAAGGGCCACAGTGACCGAGTAGCGGCCGTCCGGAGTACCGGCGGCTGCCGAGATGGTCACTGGTGCACTGCCTACGCCACTGGCTGGGTCCACCGTGAATGTGCCACTTGCAGGTGACGCGGTGAGTCCGGCTGGCGTTGTCACGGTGTACTTGACGCTGGTCGCGTTTCCGTTGAGCCGGTGCGCCTGGATGGCCACTGGGTCGCTAGTGGTGCCAGGAGCGACTACTACCCGACTGGTGTCGGTAGAGGTCTGGAACGGGATCTCCCCGGTCCGCCAGGAGCGCGGTGCGTCCTTGGCTGCGCTACCCCACGAGGTGTTGGGCGTAGTACCGAGGTGGAAGTCGAGCGTGCCGCCGTGCTTGACGAAGTCCTCGTCCAGCCACGCCTTGCTCGAGTTCTGGCCGTTCACGCTCAGGCTCTGGACGTACTGCGCCGGCGCCTCGGGTGCGGTGATCTCGATCGACTTGCCGTGGTCGCGGTGGATGATCGCGTGCGTGAAGGTCGGTGCGCCGACCTGCAGGTCCGCACGGCTCGGGACGTCGGGGTAGAGGCCGAGCGCGGTCCACACGTACCAGGACGACATGGCGCCGAGGTCGTCGTTGCCGGGGATGCCGCCGGTGGTGGTGTTCCACAGCTGCGTCATGGCCTGCCGCAGCGTCTCCTGCGTCTTGTACGGCTGGCCTGTGTAGTTGTAGATCCAGGGCGTGTTGATCGACGGCTCGTTGTCCATCTCTGCATGCAGGTCGCCCGAGTGCGTCAGAGCCCAGTTGCCGTTCGGGTCCTTGAAGAACGCGTCCAGCCGCTGGCTCGCCTTCGCCTGGCCGCCCATCGCGTCGAACAGCCCGGCACGGTTGTGCGGGATCATCCACGTGTACTGCGCGCTGCTGCCCTCGGCGAACCCGTCCTGCGTCGCCGGCTCGAAGCCCGGCCAGGCGCCGTTCTCGTCCCGGTTCTGGATGTAGCCGCCGTTCTCCGGGTTGAAGACGTTCTGCCAGTACTGCGACCGCTTGAGGAACTGGTCATAGGTCTTGCTGTCGTTGGTCTTCAACGCCAGCTGCGCGATCGCGAAGTCCGCGGTGGTGTCCTCGAGCGTCTCGACGGCGCCACCCCACGCGTTCGACTTGGTGGGGATGTAGTGCAGGGCCAGGTACTTGTCGAGCGACGGGCGCTGGCCGATCGACATGACCGGCTTGCCCGCGGAGCTGAGGTCCTTGGCGGTCGGTACGGTCGCAGCCTTCACCAGTGACTTCAGGGCGTCACGGGCATCGAAGTTGGTACCGCCGAACGCGTAGATGCCTGCCACTGCTGGTGCGGCCGGGTCGCCGGTCATGACGGCGGTACTGCCCGAGGCGTGGGTCCAGCGGTCCCAGATGCCGCCGTTCTGGTCGGCCTGGTTGAGCAACGACTGGGCGATGTCTCCAGCCTTGCGGGGCTCAATGAGTGTCAGTAGCTGGACCTGCGACCGGTAGACGTCCCAACCGGAGAAGGTCGCGTACTGCGCTTCCTGTACTCCCTTGACGCGGTGCTTCTTCTGGTCGAAGCCCCAGTACTCGCCGTTGACGTCGCTGAACAGGTTCGGGTGCAGCAGTGCGTGGTACAGCGCGGTGTAGAAGGTGGTGCGCGCTGCGGGCGTTCCGCCGTCGACCTGGATCTTGTTGAGCTGGTCGCGCCAGGCCTGCTTCGCCTTGGCCGCAGTGGTCTCCAGCGACGTGCCGGTCGGGTTCTCCGTTGTCAGGTTGGCCTGCGCGTTCTCCTGGCTCACGTAGGAGATGCCGATGCGCATGTTGACCGTCTTGGCGTCGAAGCCGACGTATCCGCCGGAGCCCTTGTTGGCGGGCATCCAGCCGTCCGGCCCGTACGTCGTACCGCCCTGGGCGCTCGTGCTGCCCGGGGTGACGGTGGTGTCCTTCCAGGTGCCCGTCTTGGCGAAGGGCTGGTCGAACTGGGCAACGAAGTGCAGCGTGTAGTAGCTGCGACGGCCGACCGAGGCCAGGTAGCCGCAGAAGTTGCCGGCGGTCACCGAGCCGGTGATGGTCCGGGTGGCCGGGTCGATCGAGATCTGGGCGTCACTGCTGCCCACCTCGGAGTTGGAGGTCCGGAAGAGCAGGGACGAGGCCTTGTCGGCCGGGAAGGTGAACTTGGCCGAGCCGGTGCGTGGAGTAGCCGCTAGCTCGGTGGTGACGCCGGAGTCGAGTCCCACCTTGTAGTAGCCGGGCTTGGCCACCTCATTGGCGTGGGAGAACGTGCTGGCGTAGGTGGCGTCGGTTGCGTCTGCCTGGGGAGAGGTGGTGACCTCACCGGCGTACGGGAGGATCGGGATGTCGCCGGAGCCGCCGGCGCAGCCTGTACCCGACATGTGGGTCAGGCTGAAGCCGCGGATCTTCGTGGCGGAGTACAGGTAACCACCGGGCGCTGCGGTGCGGTACGCGTTGCCCCTGCTCGTCTCCGGGCTGAAGGAGAACATCCCCTGCGGAGTCACTGCGCCAGGGAAGACGTTGCCCGCGTTGGTCGTGCCGATGAGCGGGTCGACATGGTCTGTCGGGTCCACTGAACTGGTGGTGATCCGCGACGTGCCGGTGGCTTGCGGGGTGGCGCGCAGGCCGGGCGGAGTGGTGTCCGGTGTGGCAGTGGTCGGCCAGGCCTTCCCACTTGGACTTGGTGGCGCCGGACTGGGCCCGGCGAGTGCTGAGGTTGTCAGCGAGACGGCTGCGATCAAAGACCCAGCCAGTACTACGGACGCGCGGCGGCGCAGGGCGGACTTCTTCAAGGGGTTCCCCACCTTCGACGTCGATTCACGGGCGGCGTGACATCGTTGTCAGCAAGAAATACCCGAGCCACCGACCACCGTCAAGGGATCACCCACGATCCGCAACTCCGCGACCCCGGAGCGCTACCGCTGCCTCAGAGGTCGTAGGCAGGCTGGTGATGCGGCTGGTAGAGCCCGAGATTTGATCAGCCAGCCGTGTCCGGCGTCGACGTGCGGGTAGCCGAGCACGTCGCGCAGGAAGGCGCGGTCGGCCTCGGCATCCCGGCTGTAGATGATGACGTGCGCTCCGTTGATCATTCGCCGAGGCCTTTCCCGAGAGGTTCGCCGGAGGTTTCGGCGAGCGCGGCCGCCACCGTGCGGGCGTTGGCGAGGAACTCGTCGTCCGGGATCGACGGCAGCAGGTCGTCCCAGGCCGCGATCATCGCGCCGCGCAGTTGCATCATGCCGAGCGGCCTGGCCAGGAACCAGATGTGGAAGTGCTCGCTGCCGTCGCCCCAGCGATTGAAGTGGGTACGGCCGACTCCGGGGATCCGGCGGATGGCTCCTGCGGTGCGCTGGATCATCGGGCCGAGGGTCGCCGTCAGTTCGGCAGGCAGCTCGTCCAGGCGGAAGTGCTCGCGGGGCACCATCAGGGCGACCATCGGCAGTCCGCTGGGCTGGATGGCCTTCAGCACCCACTGCTGGTCGGCCCAGATCGCATCCTTCTCCGGGTCGACGCAGGTCGGACAGGGCCCGGCCTCGGGCTCGCCTGCGCGGGGTGGCTCAGGTAGTACCGGCTCGGCCAGTGGGACGACCTGGAGGTCGCCCTCGAAGGGGAAGAACGGTCCGCCCAGCACGGGATCGGCTGACATGCGTTCGCCATACGGGAGCCTGCGGTGGTAGTCGCTCGGGTACTCGTTCATGCCCGAAGGCTACGGTCGGAGCATGTCACTTGATGAGCAGCCAGAGCTGGCTGAAGTACTGGGGTTGGAGCGGCATCCGGAGGGTGGGTGGTTCCGGGAGACGTGGCGCTCGGAGGTGTCCTTCCAGCCCGACGGGTACGACGGGGAGCGGGCCAGTGCCACGGCCATCTACTTCCTGCTGGCGCCGGGGGAGGAGTCGCGCTGGCACCGGGTGCGGTCGGCCGAGATCTGGCTCTGGCACAGCGGTGGACCGCTGACCCTCGACCTCGGTGGTACCGGTGACGACCCTGGTGAGCCTGATCCGATCACGCTCGGCCCAGACGTGAAAGCCGGCCAGCACCCGCAGGCCGTAGTACCGGCGGGTGCTTGGCAGGCTGCGCGACCGGCAGGCGATCAGCCCGTACTGGTCTCCTGCATCGTGTCGCCCGGCTTCGACTTCGCCGACTTCACCCTGCGTTAGACCAGTACGGTCGCCAGCGCCTCGTAGCCAGGCAGCAGGTCGGGGCCTTCCTTGCCCAGTTGCTGTACGACGACCTGGTCGGCTCCGGCGTCCAGGTGCGCCTTGAGACCCTCGGCGACCTCCACCGCGGTCCCATGCAGCACCAGGGCGTCGACCAGGTCGTCACTGCCGCCGTCGGCGAAGTCGTGGTCGCTGAAGCCGAGCCGCTTCAGGTTGCTCGTGTAGTTGCTCAGCTTGAGGTAGGTCGCCAGGTAGTCGCGGGCGACGGCCCGGGCGAGGTCGTCGTCGGTCTCCAGCACCACCTTCTGCTCCGGCGCGAGCAGTACCCCGGCACCGAGCGTCTCCCGGGCCTGCCGGGTGTGCTCGGAAGTGGTCAGGTAGGGGACCGCACCGGCGCTCCGCTCGGCAGACAGCTTCAGTACGCGCGGGCCGAGGGCTGCCAGCACTCGCCGGTCCACCGGGACCTTGCCGTCGTCGAGCGCGTCCAGGTAGTCGACGATCGTCTCGTACGGCGTCTTGTAGTTGCCGGTGTGCTCCCGGTGCCCGATCCCGACGCCCAGCAGGAACCGGTCGGGGTGCTCGCTTTCGAGCCGGTGGTAGGACTCGGCCAGTACGGCGGGGTCGGCCTTCCACATGTTCACGATGCTGGTGCCGACCACCGCGTTGGTGGTGGAGGCGAGCAGCACCTCGGCGTCCCGCAGGTCCTCCGTCGGGGAGCCACCGAGCCAGAGCGTGCCGTAGCCCGCCTGCTCAACCCCGGCGGCAAGCTCGGGCCCCCACTTGTGCGCTTGGTGCCAGACCCCGAACCGTCCCAGATCGACCGCCACGTCGTGCTCCTCTCGTCAGTACGTCTCAACACAGGCGACAGCGGGCGGACCGTCGTTCCAGCCTGGATCTCCTCACCTGGCAACGATGGCAGGTCCAAGCGTAGAGGTAGGACGCAATCCCGGCCGCCCCGATTTCATTCAGTGGTCAACCTTCCGGCGTTTCCCGAAGGGGTACCGGAAAGTAGCTGAACGGGTTAAGAAATGGCCGATGTGAAAGAGCGCGGTAAAGATTAACCGGACTGCCACGCGGTGTTCCTGCGCGTCGGCCGTGAGCAAGACCATCCGGTCGGCTGGTATGAACCCGGCAGGCTTACACTCGGCAGCGACCTGGCGTTCCCAACCCCTCGAAACGCCCGGGCCGCGGACCACAGCGAGGTGGGTCGCCGGCGACTCGGACGTAATCCCCTGAGTCGTCACCTGGATACGGAAGAAGGGCAAGTTGTGAAGGTCGGAGTACCGAAGGAAGTCAAGAACCACGAATACCGGGTGGCCATCACCCCGGCCGGGGTGCACGAGTTCGTGCGCAACGGGCACGAGGTTCTGATCGAGCAGGGGGCCGGTACCGGTTCGCTGCTCCCCGATGAAGAGTTCGTCGCGGCGGGCGCCCGGATCGTCCCCACCGCCGACGAGGTCTGGGGCGAGGCCGAGCTGGTGCTGAAGGTCAAGGAGCCGGTGGCCGAGGAGTACCACCGGATGCGCAAGGAGCAGGTGCTGTTCACCTACCTGCACCTGGCCGCCAGCCGCGAGACCACGGCCGCGCTGCTCGAGTCCGGCACCACCGCGATCGCTTACGAGACGGTCCAGCTCCCGGACGGCTCACTGCCGCTGCTGGCCCCGATGAGTGAGGTAGCGGGCCGGTTGGCGCCGCAGGCCGGCTCGTACCACCTGATGGCCAACGGCGGCGGCCGCGGCGTCCTCATGGGCGGCGTCTCCGGCGTGCACTCGGCCCGGGTCGTCATCATCGGCGCGGGTGTCGCGGGCATGAACGCTGCGGCGATCGCGCTCGGCATGCAGGCCGAGGTCCAGCTGTTCGACCGCAACATCGCCCGGCTGCGCGACGCCGACCGCACCTACCAGGGCCACCTGCGGACGGTCGCATCGAACGCGTTCGAGATCGAGAAGGCGGTGCTCCAGGCCGACCTCGTGATCGGCGCCGTGCTGGTCACCGGGGCGAAGGCGCCGAAGCTGGTCAGCAACGAGCTGGTCTCGCGGATGAAGCCGGGCAGCGTTCTCGTCGACATCGCGATCGACCAGGGCGGCTGCTTCGAGGACTCGCACCCGACCACGCACGAGGACCCGGTCTACAAGGTGCACAACTCGCTGTTCTACTGCGTGGCGAACATGCCGGGCGCGGTGCCGAACACCTCGACGTACGCGCTCACCAACGTGACGCTCCCGTACGCCGTGGACCTGGCGAACCTGGGCTGGCGCGAGGCGCTGAAGCAGGACCACCCGCTGGCGCTCGGCCTGAACACGCATGCCGGCCACGTCACCTACGGCCCGGTCGCCGACGCGCACGACCTGCCGCAGCTGAAGCTCGACGAGGTGCTCGTCTGAGCCGGGAGATCACCCGTGCGGTCAGCTCCTACCTCGACCATCTGACGGTCGAGCGCGGGCTGGCCGCCAACACCCTGGCGTCGTACCGCCGCGACCTGCGCCGGTACGACGCCTACCTGGCCGGCGTGGAGATCGACAGCTTCGGCCGGATCTCCGAGGCCGTCATCGGCGAGTTCCTGATGCGCCTGCGCGAGGGAGACGCCGACGACCCGCCACTGACCGCATCTAGTGCGGGGCGGACAGTCGTGGCCGTCCGTGGCTTCCACAAGTTCCTGCTGCGTGAGGGGCTGACCACTGTCGACCCTGCGGCTGCAGTGAAGCCACCTGCTCCTCCACAGCGGTTGCCCAAGGCACTGTCCGTGGATGAGGTGACTCGGATCCTTGCTGCTGCAGCAGGGGCGGAGGCGGAGCCCGCAGTACTGGCTACTCGGGATGCTGCGCTGCTGGAGTTCCTGTACGGGACCGGCGCGCGCATCTCGGAAGCTGTCGGGCTGGACGTGGACGAGGTCGACCTGGAGACGGGCACAGTGCTCCTGCGGGGCAAGGGGAGCAAGGAGCGCGTCGTTCCGGTAGGCCGCTACGCGCGCGATGCGATCTCGGCGTACCAGGTCCGTGGCCGGCCTGACCTCGTGCAGCGGGGGCGAGGCTCACATGCCCTCTTCCTCAACGCCCGCGGCGGTCGCCTGTCGCGGCAGAGCGCTTGGACCGTACTGCGTCGCGCAGCGGAGCGGGCCGGGATCGCCAAGGACATCTCGCCGCACACGTTGCGCCACTCGTTCGCCACGCATCTGCTGGACGGCGGCGCCGACGTACGGGTGGTGCAGGAGCTGCTCGGACACGCGTCCGTCACCACCACGCAGGTCTACACACTCGTCACCGTCGACAAACTCCGCGAGGTGTACGCCACCTCCCACCCGAGGGCCCTGTCTTCCTCTTAACTGGGCGCGTGGCAGATCAGAAGACGCCGGAAGAGCGGCATGCGAGCTGGCTGGAGCTGTTCTTCGATCTGACGGTGGTAGCGGCCGCTGCGCAGATCTCGCACCGGCTGCACGGCGCGGACAGCATCGGGCAGGTAGCGGCCTGCGCCGCGATGTACTACGCGATCTGGAGCGTCTGGACGACCACCAGCGTCTACGCGAACGTGGCGGGGGAGCGGACCCGGCGGCGCGCAGTACTGCGGACCATGCTCGGCATCGCGGTGATGGCGGCGACCGTACCGGGGGTGTGGCCGGAGCTGCTTCCCGGTGAGCACGAGGAGCTCAAGGGACGTACCGCTGTCTTCGTCGTCGCGTTCATCGTCTGCAGGGCGATCGCTTCCAGGTCTGCGGCTCGGGACGGACAGGTGGTCGCGTTCTGGCCGGCCACACAGAGCCTGATGGGTACGCCCTGGCTGGTGTCGCTCTTCGTGCCGCACACGGTCGCGTACTGGCTGTGGGGAGTCGCGATCGCCGTGGACATCGCCTTCTCGATGCTCGGCGCCCGGAACCCGCGTGCGGTCGAGGAGATGACGAAGCGCGCCCGCAAGCGGCAGGAGCAGCAGGACCGGCAGCAGGAGCGCAGGCTGGCCCGGCTGATCGAGCGCGGGATAACACCGGACCAGCTGCCGACCGTGCCGACGACGTACATCTCCGTGGCGCAGGTGGAGCGGGGTCATCTCGACGAGCGGCTCGGGCTGTTCGTCATCATCGTGCTCGGCGAGGCGCTGGCCCAGGTCGTTGCCTCGAACACCGAAGAGGCCTGGACCTACGCGGTGGTCGCTTCCTCACTCGCTGCCTTCCTGGTGCTGGTCATGCTCTGGCAATTGACCACCCTGTACGGCTTCACCCCGGCGCCGCGTACCACTGCACCGTTGGAGCCGTGGCAGTCGCTCCCGGCTCACTTGGGGGTCACCGCCTCGATCGTGGCCATCGCAACCGGCTTCGGCGCTCTGATCCCGGATGCGGCCGAGCATGTCCACGACAAGGACCGCTGGTACCTCTTCGGCGGCCTGGCCCTCTACTTCCTCACCAGTCTCTTCGCCGGCCTCGCTGGCAAGGCCCCGCTCCGCTGGTACCTCGGCTGGCTACTCCCAAGCCTCCTGGCCGCAGCCGCCATCGCAGTCTTCGGCCACCCACTCGCCGGCTGGGCCCTAGCCGTCCTCGCCTGGGTCACCCTGGGCTGGTTCTCCACCTACAACAGCCTCCCCGCCGCCCGAGAAAGACTCACCCGTGTACTACGAAGACAACGGCCAAGGTGAGGCCGTCCTGCTGCTCCCTGGTTGGGGCGGCAGCATCACTGACCTCAACCCTCTCCGGCAGGCGCTAGGGGACGGCTTCCGGGTCATCGCAGCCGACCTACCCGGCTGTGGTCGCTCGGAGCCGCGGACCTACACCGCTGACTTCTACTCCCAAGACGCTCGGGCGTACCTCGCTCTGCTCGACCAACTCGGGGTCAGAGCCGCACACCTGGTCGGTTTCAGCGACGGCGGTGAGACAGCATTGCTGATGGCTGCGCTCGCACCGGACAGGGCGCTGTCGGTAGTGGCCTGGGGAGCCGCAGGCCAGGTTGTCGAGCCGGTCGAAGGGTTCGGCCCGCTGGAGCGGTTGCTGGACGAGCCGACCGAGCAGTTGCTGCCGCTGGCGGCGTACCTGGCTGAGGCCTACGGCCCGGAGCGGGCTCGGGCCATGGCGGCCGGCTGGGGTGGTGCACTGCGGGAGATCGTCGCCGCTGGTGGCGACATCAGCCTGTCGCGGGCCAGCGCGATCACCTGCCCGGTACTGCTGGTCATCGGCTCGGACGATCCGTACTGTCCGGTCGCCGCTGTCCGCGAGCTGGCCGATGCCATCCCACGAAGCCGGCTGCTCGAGCTGGAGAACGTCGGACACGATGTCCATCTGGCCGCGGCCGGGTTGCTCACCACTGTCGTGCTCGAGTGGTTGGGTGATCACTGAGAGACCCCGATGCAGGGGATACAGCAGCGGTGTGCGATCATTCCGTCACGGTCGGTCACTCTGGCGGGGTGATCGGGCGTGCCCGGAAGGTCGGCCGACCCGGCTGCGGAGTGGCTGGTTGAGAGTGCTTGAATGCACGCTTACAGTCGCTGGGATCGCCCGTATCGGTTGAAAGGTTTGACGAGTCATGAACGAGTCGACATTCCCGGGCACCCAGCACCTGTCGTCGTCGACGGAACCGATGTCGTCGACTCCTGACCCGGCGCCCGCCACGCCCACAGCGACACCCCTTGCACCACCCGCCGAGACACCAGTTGTGACCCCGGCGCAGAACCCGGTTCCGCCCCGGACCGTCACCCCACCCAGTAACTATGCGGAGATGCCCCGGCCGACGGCCAAGCTCACCGCGGAGGACATGCACCCTGTGAATGACGCGAACGGCGCGAGGGGCAAGATCGGGCCGACCGGACGGCCGTTGCCCGACCTGCCGGACGTCCTGCCGCCGACCCGGCGCGGCCCCGCGCAGGTGATCGCGATGTGCAACCAGAAGGGTGGCGTCGGCAAGACCACGACGACCATCAACCTGGGCGCCGCGATCGCCGAGACCGGGCGCAAGGTGCTGCTGATCGACTTCGACCCGCAGGGCTCGGCCTCGATCGGCCTCGGCGTGCAGCCGCACGACCTGGAGATCTCCGTCTACAACCTGCTGATGCAGCGCGACATCACCCCGGACGAGGTGATCCAGGCGACGAAGGTGCCGAACCTCGACCTGCTGCCGGCCAACATCGACCTGTCCGCGGCCGAGGTACAGCTGGTCCAGGAGGTCGCCCGGGAGTACACGCTGTCGCGGGTGCTCGAGCCGATCATTCCGCTGTACGACGTGATCCTGATCGACTGCGCGCCGTCGCTGGGCCTGCTCACCGTGAACGCGCTGACCGCGTCGAACGGCATCGTCGTCCCGCTCGAGTGCGAGTTCTTCGCGCTCCGCGGCCTGGCGATGCTGACCGACACGATCGGCAAGGTGCAGGACCGGCTGAACCCGAAGCTGGAGATCGTCGGCATTCTCGGCACCATGTTCGACGGCCGCACCACGCACGCCCGGGAGGTGCTCGACCGGGTCGTCCAGGCCTTCGACGAGCGCGTCTTCCACACCGTCATCCGGCGTACCGTCAAGTTCCCCGAGACCACCGTCGTCGGCGAACCGATCACGACGTACGCGCCGTCCTCATCTGCGGCTACCCAGTACCGCGACCTTGCCAAGGAGGTGCTCGCGCGTTGTCCCGCCGGGTAAGCCTGCCAGGTGCCAGTGAGCTCTTCGGGGGCGCGGCACCCAAGCAGACCAGACCCGAGAAGCGCACCACCACTGACGGATCGTCGCTGGCCGACGACCGCCCCGGTCCGAACGGACGCGGCCGCACGGCCGTGGTCGAGGACCGCAAGTCCAGTGGACGGATCCGGCACGACACGAAGATCACCGTGTACGTGACGGAAGAAGAGCTGCTCGGACTAGAACAGACTCGGCTCGCCCTGCGCGCCGAGCACGGCTTGACCGCCGATCGCGGCCGGATCGTCCGGGAGGCGATCGACGTGTTGCTGGCCGATTTCGTCGACCACGGACCCGACTCCGTGCTGGTGCAGCGCCTCCGGGCCGCGGCTCCGGAGTGAGCCGGCGATGAGTGACGCCGTGGCTCCTGAGGCCTCCGCGGGTGTCGCGGCTTCCGCGGCGGAGGGCTCGGAGCCGCCGATCGAGCTGCCCGGGGTGGCCGACCCGGAGTCGCCGGTCGCGGAATCGATGGTCGAGTCAGGCAAGGGCTTCAACGTCCACCTGGTCAACTTCGAGGGTCCGTTCGACCTGCTGCTGCAGCTGATCAGCAAGCACAAGCTGGACATCACCGAGATCGCGTTGTCGGTGATCACGGACGAGTTCATCGCGCACATCAAGGCGCTGGGCGCGGAGTGGGATCTGGACCAGGCGTCGGAGTTCCTGCTGATCGCGGCGACGTTGCTGGATCTCAAGGCGGCCCGGTTGCTGCCGCAGGGTGACGTCGAGGACCAGGAGGACCTGGCGCTGCTGGAGGCGCGGGACCTGCTGTTCGCGCGGCTGTTGCAGTACCGCGCGTTCAAGCTGATCGCGGCGCTGATGCAGTCGCGGATGGCGGAGGAGGCCAAGCGTTTCCCCCGGGCCGTGGGGATGGAGGCGCGGTTCGCGGACTTGCTGCCTGAGGTGCTGCTGGGTGTTGACCCGGCCGGGTTGGCGGCGTTGGCTGCGCGGGCGTTGGCGCCGAAGGCGGCCGTAGTACCGGAGGGTGTTTCGCTGGCGCACCTGCATGCGCCGGCTGTCACCGTGCGCGAGCAGGCGGCGGTGATCATCGATCGGTTGCGGCGGCAGCGCAGTACTACGTTCCGGATGCTGGTGTCGGACTCGCCGGACACGGTGACGACGGTGTGCCGGTTCCTGGCGTTGCTGGAGCTGTTCCGGGAGGCGGCGGTCACCTTCGACCAGGAGACGCCGCTGGGGGAGTTGACGATCGTCTGGACCGGTACCGACGAAGGCGACATCGCGGTCGGCGACGAGTTCGACGAGGTACCGGCTCCCGCCGACGAGGACGGCGAGGCGCCGGTCGTCCCCGACGAGGCCGACTTCCTCGAGCCCGGCGAGGAGCTCACCGAGCCGGACGAAGACCCCCAGCCTGTACCTGAGTCAGAGCCCGTACCTGAGCCAGACACCGAGCCCGGATCCGGGCCCGAGGAGCACGAGACGGTGGAGCAGTGACCGACAACCAGACCGAGACCGACCTCCAGGAATCCGCCGACGCCGCCACAGCCGACGCCCTGGCCTCCGTCACCACCACCGAAACAGCCGACTCCGTCGAAGCCGTGCAGGCCACCGAAGAACCCACTGCGGACGAGCAGGCCGACGACGTACCGGCTGACGACAAGCCCGCCGAAGACGCGTCCGCTGAGGACGTACCGGTGGAGGGCGAGGCTGCCGACGATGCGACCGCCGAGGGTGTGGCGGTAGACGAGGCGTCTGCTGAGGGTGTGCCTGCGGAGGGGGATGTTGGGGCGCTGCTGGATGAGGTGCTGGACGACGTCGTGGTTGGTGAGGACGCGATTGATGACGTCACCATGCGGCGGGCGTTGGAAGCGATTTTGATGGTGTCCGATGAGCCGTTGCCGGTGCTGGCGATGGCTAAGACTGTTGGACGTACCGTCGCGGATGTGTCAGCGGCGCTGGTGGGGTTGTCGGGGGAGTACACCGAGCAGGGGCGTGGGTTCGACCTGCGTGAGGTCGGTGGTGGGTGGCGGTACTACACGCGGGAGGACACCGCGCAGTACGTCGAGGGCTATGTACTTGAGGGGCAGCAAGCGCGCCTGACGCAGGCAGCGCTCGAGACGCTCGCGGTGGTCGCGTACAAGCAGCCGGTCAGCCGGGCACGCGTCTCCGCCATCCGCGGCGTGAACGTCGACGGCGTCATGCGCACCCTGATCAGTCGAGGCCTCCTAGAAGAAGCCGGCCCCGACACCGAGTCACAGTCCACCCTGTACCGCACCACCTCGTACTTCCTGGAACGCATGGGCATGCAGTCCCTCGACGACCTCCCCGAGCTGGCTCCGTACCTCCCTGAGATGGACGACATGGAGGAAGAACTAGCCGCCCAAGCAGCAGCCTCCGCCGAGCCCAGCACCTCCGAGGACGACCCCACCACCTCGGAGGACGACGCCCCCCTCGAGAACGACCTAGCACCCCCCACCCCGTCCACCGCCGAGACCGACGACGAGCCGACCGACGACGAGCCCACCGACGAAGCCGAGCCGACCGACGGTGTCGTGCTGGCCGACGATGTCGAGCTGGCCGACGACGAGCCGACCAACGAGGCGGAGCTGGCCGACGCCAGGTCAGCCGACGAGGACGAGCCGACCGACGAGGACGAGCTGGACGACGCCGAGGTTGAGTCGAGCGACGAGGCCGAGCCGGCCGACGCGGTCGAGCTGGACGATGCCGAGGTCGAGTTGAGCGACGAGGTTGGGTCGACCGGCGGCGCCGAGGCGAGCGATGAGGACGAGCCCGCTGAGGAAGCTGGGTCGGGTGCGGGCGACCTTGATGCGGGTGGGGTTGTGGTTGAGGACGAGACTGTGGATGGGCCCGGTTTGGGTGGTAGTGGCGAGAGCAAGAGTGGGACTGATGACTGACGAGCACGATCAGGGTGACGGCGCCGGCGAGAGCGGGGAGTCGGGGATCCGGTTGCAGAAGGCGCTGGCGCAGGCGGGGATCGCGAGCCGGCGTGGGTCGGAGATCCTGATCGAGCAGCGCCGGGTCGAGGTCGATGGCCAGGTGGTGACCGAGTTCGGTACCCGGGTCGACCCGGCCGTCTCGGTGATCCGCGTGGACGGCGTACGGATCCCGCCGATCACCGCACACGTCTACCTCGTGCTCAACAAGCCACGCGGCGTCGTCACCACGATGTCCGACCCGCAAGGCCGTCCGTGCGTCGCCGACTACGTGCACGACCGCCCCGAGCGGTTGTTCCACATCGGCCGGCTCGACACCGACACCGAGGGCCTGCTGCTGCTCACCAATCACGGTGAGTTCGCGCATCGCCTCGCGCACCCGTCGTACGAGGTCTCCAAGACGTACGTCGCCGAGGTAGAGGGCAACGTCAAGCCGCAGGTCCTCCGCCGGCTCACCGACGGCCTCACCCTCGACGACGGATTCGCGCAGGCCGACACCGTCCGCGAGATGACCAGCGTCAAGGGCCGCACGCTGATCCAGATGACCCTGCACGAGGGCCGCAACCGCATCGTCCGCCGCATGTTCGACGCCATCGGCCACCCGGTCAAACGCCTCACCCGTACCGCCATCGGCCCGGTCCGCCGCGGCAACCTCCACACCGGCGAACTCCGCGAACTGGACGCCAAGGAACTAGGCCAGCTCCTCGACCTCGTCGACCTCTGACAGACCCGAACCGCCACCACACACCAATGGCGCCTGCCTCCAGCCGGCTGTCTGTCGAGCCCTGCTGGAAGGGTTGTGCGGCAACGAAGCGGTGACGGCGCGCCTGAGACGCGACCCGATTGTCGGAACGGGGTCGTAGGGTGGGAACTGTGAACCGGCGAATCTTCGGCCTGGAGAACGAGTACGGAGTCACCTGCACTTTTCGCGGTCAGCGCCGACTGACCCCCGATGAGGTGGCCCGGTACTTGTTTCGGCGCGTCGTGTCCTGGGGGCGGAGCAGCAACGTCTTCCTCCGCAACGGGGCGCGGCTCTACCTCGACGTGGGCTCCCACCCGGAGTACGCGACCGGCGAGTGCGACTCGGTCACCGACCTGATAGCGCACGACAAGGCAGGCGAGCGGATCCTCGAGGGTCTGCTCGTCGACGCGCAGAAGCGGCTGCACGACGAGGGCATCTTCGGCGACGTCTACCTGTTCAAGAACAACACCGACTCGGCCGGCAACAGCTACGGCTGCCACGAGAACTACCTGGTCAGCCGGCATGGTGACTTCGCCAAGCTGGCCGACGTACTGATCCCGTTCCTGGTCACCCGGCAGCTGATCTGCGGCGCCGGCAAGGTGCTGCAGACGCCCCGCGGCGCGGTGTACTCCGTCAGCCAGCGCGCCGAGCACATCTGGGAAGGCGTCTCCAGCGCGACGACGCGGTCCCGCCCGATCATCAACACCCGCGACGAGCCGCACGCGGACGCCGAGCGGTTCCGCCGGCTGCACGTGATCGTCGGCGACTCGAACATGTCCGAGACCACGATGCTGCTGAAGGTCGCCAGTACCGACCTGGTGCTGCGGATGATCGAGGCCGGCATCGTGATGCGCGACCTCACCCTGGACAACCCGATCCGGGCGATCCGCGAGATCAGCCACGACATGACCGGGCGCCGCGAGGTCCGGCTGGCCAACGGCCGCGAGGCCAGCGCGCTCGACATCCAGGGCGAGTACCTGACCAAGGCCCGCGACTTCGTCGACCGCCGCGAGCTCGGCACGCCGGCCGTCGAGCGGGCGCTGAACCTGTGGGAGCGCTGCCTGAAGGCGATCGAGTCCGGCGACCTGTCCGGGATCGAGCGCGAGATCGACTGGGTGATCAAGTACCGGCTGATCGAGCGGTACCGCCAGCAGAACAACCTCGGTCTGGCCAGCCCGCGGGTCGCTCAGCTCGACCTGGCGTACCACGACATCCACCGCCCGCGCGGGCTGTACTACCTGCTCGAGCGCAAGGGCGCGGTCACCCGGGTGGTCGACGACCTGCGCGTCTTCGAGGCCAAGTCGGTACCGCCGCAGACGACCCGGGCGCGGTTGCGCGGCGAGTTCATCAAGCGGGCCCAGGAGCGCCGCCGCGACTTCACCGTCGACTGGGTGCACCTGAAGCTCAACGACCAGGCCCAGCGGACCGTTCTGTGCAAGGACCCGTTCAAGTCCCACGACGAGCGCGTGGAGAAGCTCATCGCGAGCATGTGACGTGGCTGTACGCCGTATCCGTGGTTGCTGTGAGCCGCCTGGGAGTCTCCTGGGCGGCCGCCAGCAACGCTGCGTGACGTGATCGAACGGTGACTGAGGTGCCTGGTCTGCGGCTTGTCCGTGCAGGCTAGGGTGGGCGAGTTCATCTGGCCGTATATCCAGGCGGGCCCGCCGACGGCAGGGCCGTGCCGTGAGATTTCGAGGTGCTCGTTCGTGCGCAAGTTGTTGAGTCTGGTCGCGGTGCTGGCCCTGGGGACGTCCCTGGCCGCCTGCGGCTCCGATGATTCCAAAGCCGGGGGCGACTTCGGCAAGATCGGGATCAAGGCCACCGAGGAGTTCGGTAAGAAGCCGGCCGTCACCCACAAGGACGGGGACCCGGACAAGGCCCTGCAGACCGAGGTCCTCAAGGAGGGCGACGGTCCCGAGGTCAAGAAGGGTGAGCTGCTCACCGCGAACTACCTCGGCCAGATCTGGCGCGACGGCAAGGTCTTCGACAACTCCTACGACCGCGGTGCGCCGTCGTCGTTCCCGATCGGGATCGGCGGCGTGATCGCCGGCTGGGACGAGGCACTGGTCGGCAAGAAGGTCGGCAGCCGCGTGCTGATGACGATCCCGCCGGACAAGGGCTACAAGGAGCAGGGCAACACCGACGCGGGCATCAAGGGTGACGACACCCTGATCTTCGTCGTCGATCTGGTCGGCGTGGCCGGCAACGACACCAAGCTCGACGCCGACCCGGTCGCCTCCGCGGCGACGCCGTTCAAGGTCACCGGCGAGCTGAACGCGGCGCCGACGCTGGTCGTGCCGAAGGGCACCAAGGCTCCGGCCAAGCCCGGCAAGCCCGTCATCATCGCCACCGGCAAGGGCAAGCCGATCGAGAAGGGCAGCCAGCTGGTCGGCCGCTACGTCGTCTACGACTACACCGGCAAGAAGCAGGCGAGCACCTGGGACCCGCAGCCGGCCTCGCAGACCGCACCGGCCCAGCCCGGCCTCCCGACCGACAAGCTCCAGGTCGGCCCCGGCCCGAACGGGCAGGCAGGCGCACTGGACGGCCTGGCCGGTATGCCGGTCGGCAGCCGCGTCCTGGTCGAGCTGCCCCCGGGCAAGGACGACAAGGGCAAGGTCACGAGCCCCGCGGCGATCGCGATCCTCGACATCCTGAACGCCTTCCCGGCACCCAAGCAGCAGTAACACTCTGCACCCAGTGATGGGGGTGGGGCGACGGTACTTCGGTATCGCCACCCCACCCCCATTCCTTGTGGGTCAACGCTTGAACCAGCGATTCGCGTCCGGCTGGTACATCAGCACGACCCCGCTGATCACCGCCATCACGTGAACGCTGCGGATCACCGCGAACGCGACGAAGCTCGCGCTGACGTCGATCGCACTGAAGTCGCCGTTGCCCAGCAGCCACACGACCGGGCCGACGATCAACGTCGCCATCCCGATCACACCAAGCAGGACAGCCAGCAGCTGGCGCGACCAGTTGCGCCCCAGCCGGAAGTACTTGTCGATCACGACGAACAGCCCGCCGTACACGATGGCGCGAAACGCAACCTGCGCAACCAACGCCCCCCACGCCACCGATCCGTCAAGCGCCCCGATCACCCCAAGTACCGACTCGGCCACGCCCGCCCCAACAGCCAGCAACCACGCCCCCGTCGCCGCCCGAACCGCTACCGGCGGCCCCATCCGGACGGTGTCGTGAATCGTGAGTTCCCGCTGCGTGGTTGCCATGCTTCCACTGTGGCCGCCACACCCTCCGGCTTCAGGAGTACTGACTCCCCGATCCAGGTGGTGGTACGTCCACCAGCCGTGCCGCATGCCGACCGGCTGCGGCGGCGGCTTCGAAGTAGGCGCGGTCTGCGTCTAGGGCTCGGCCCATGGTCGACAGCTTGACCGGGGAGGCGGCTAGGGCTTCGTACAAGCCGTCTACTGAGACTCGTACGACTCGGTGGCGGGCCTTGAGGGGTTCGGCGGCGTCTCTGACGGCGTCGCCGAACTTGCCGTCCAGGTCCGGTACTACGACGTCCGCCGGCTGCAGCGCCACCCGCCCGTACGCCGTGAGGCTGTGATGCGAGATGCCCCGGTGCCGTGGACGCGGGTCGGCCTCGGAGATCCGGAGCGACGCCACGGCCCGCCCACCCAGCGTGCCGACCGCGTTGACCGCCTCGCCCGACTGGACGCCGGAGAAGCCCCAGCGGGTACCAGTACCGAGGTTGCCCGGCCCCTGCGTCAGTACGACCACCTCGGCCGCCAACACGTGTACTGCGGTCAGCAAGCCGGTGTGGACGGTCACGGCCTCCCGGTCGCCGCCATACGCCTGCCCGACGGTCACAGTCCCGCCAAGCCACCCGGCATCCCGCAGTGCCGAGACAGTGCGCGAGAACGCCAGCGGCAACGCGCCCCCATCCGTCATCACGTAGACAACGCGAGTACCGGGCCGGGCCTCGAACACTCCAGCCAGTACTGCGGGCAGCGCGGAATGCAGGTCAGCCACCACGACCGGCGTACCGAAGAGGTCGTCGGCATCCCGTAGTACTGCATGGTCGGGCGAGTCCTGCTCGTCGGCCCCGAGCACCATGGACTGTAGGGGCGTGTAGCGGGCCTTGACCAGGTGCCCTGTCTCCGGCGGATCCGCTGGCAGCCGGTCGGGGATGGCGACGACCAGTGCGTAGCCCCCGGTGCCCAGGCCCCGGTCGAGAGCGCCCACATTGAGCAGCACTCGATCCCCCACGACGGGGGAGCCCACCAGGTCCGGGTAGGCCAGCGACCGGACATCCCGGTCACCGACCACCACAGTCAGCTCCTGCGCCCCGGTCCAACTCCGCCCGAGCGCACTAACGATTCCTTCACGCCACCGCATCACACGGTGACTGTAGTGCCCCGAGTCCGCTCAGGAGCCGCAGTCGAAGACGTGGTGATCCTGGTGATAGACCCGGCCCGAGTCCGACAGCCCGACGGCGTAGCCGGGACCGGCCTGGCGATCGGGTTGCCCGCGACGGATGAAGCTGGTGGACGTAGGTGCTCCGGAGGGCGTCCTGGTGATCGCAAAATCCCCACCGGCGCTCACCTCGCCGCCGCGAGCTGTACCTGCAGCAGGCCGATCGACGCGAGGGCAAGCACGGTCAACCCGGCGGTGGGTTTTTTCATGGCAGGACTGTGGCAGCGCTCAGGGTCACCGACAATCTTTTCGGGTGCCGTCGAAGGTTAGAACACATGTTCGCGCCGATCACCCCGTAAGGTGGTCGGGTGTCGGCGCGGAAGAGTGAGCGGCTGCTCAATGTGGTGATCTGCCTGCTGGTCGCGCGCACCTACGTGACCAAGGAGCGGATCCGCGAGGTCGTCGAGGGGTACGCGGGGCAGACCGACGACGCCTTCGAGAAGATGTTCGAGCGTGACAAGGACGAGTTGCGCGACCTCGGCATCCCGATCGAGATGGGCACCATCGACAAGTTCTTCTCCGATGACGTCGGCTACCGGATCCGTCGCGACGTCTTCGAGCTGCCCGAAGTGCACCTGGAGCCGGACGAGGCCGCAGTACTGGGCGTCGCCGCGCGCGTCTGGCAGCACGCCAGCCTGGCCGAGGCGACCACGTCGGCCGTGCTCAAGCTCAAGGCCGCCGGGATCCAGACCGACCAGTCGGCGCTGAGCGCGATCGAGCCGCACGTCGGCGCGTCCGAGCCGGCCTTCGATCCGATGTGGTCCGCCGTCGTGAGCCGTACGGCGGTCCGGTTCGAACACACCCGCAGCGGCGGCAAGGAGTCGACCACCCGCACGCTCGAGCCGTGGGGCATCGTCTCCTGGCACGGCCGCTGGTACGTCGTGGGCCGTGACCGCGATCGCGAGGCGACCCGGATGTTCCGGCTCTCCCGGATCGGCGGCAACGTCAAGACGGTCGGCCCGCCGAACGCGTTCACAGTGCCCGAGGGCACCGACATCCGCTCGCTGGTCAGCGAACTCGCACCACCGCGGCCGACCTCCGAGGCGAAGGTCAGGGCCCGTACCGGCTCAGCCGTCAGCCTGCGCCGCCGGTCGAACGCGATCGAGCCGTACGAAGAAGGCTGGGACCTGTTGCATGTCCCGTACGCCGACGCCGAGGTGCTGGCCGAGGAGATCGCGTCTCTCGGGCCGGATGCCGTCGTCGAGGGCCCGGGCGATGTACTGGACGGCGTACTCCGGCGCCTGCGCACGGTCGCGGGAGTCTCCGTATGAGCAATGCGCGCGACCAGGTGCAGCGGTTGCTCGCCCTGGTGCCTTATCTGCGTGAGAACGACGGCGCCCGGGTCGATGACGTCGCCGCGGAGTTCGGCGTACGGCCGAAGCAGATCATCGCGGACCTGAAGGTGCTTTGGTTCTGCGGGCTGCCCGGCGCCCAGATGGGCGATCTGATCGAGATCGACATCGACGCGGCCGAAGGTGACGGGGTGATCCACCTCAACAACGCCGACTACCTGGCCCGCCCGCTGCGGCTGGCGGCCGACGAGGCCCTTGCCCTGCTGACCGCGCTGCGGACGCTGCGCGACGTGACGGCTGGCCAGGATCGGGACGCGGTCGACCGGGCCATCGCCAAGCTGGAGAAGGCCGCCGGGGAGGGCGCCGCCGCGATCGAGGGCTCCGCCGCCCACGTCCACGTCGAGCCCGCCGCACCGGAGATCGCCGACCTGGTCAACCGGGCGCTGGCCGGGAAGCGACGCATGCACCTCACGTACGACGTACCGTCGCGCGACGAGACGACCGAGCGAGACGTCGACCCGATGCGGCTGGTGGTCTCCGAGGGCCGCAGCTACCTGGAGGCCTGGTGCCGCCTGGCGGAGGACGTCCGCCTCTTCCGCCTGGACCGGATCGCCGCCGCCAAGCTCCTCGACCTACCCAGCGAACCCCCGCCCGAGGCGACTCCACGCGACCTATCTAACGGGATGTTCCAGCCTTCGGAGCAGGACCTGCTGGCGACGGTGAAGCTGGAGCCACCGGCCCGCTGGGTCGCCGAGTACTACCCGATGGAGTCGGTCGAGGAGAGCTCCGGCAACTCCCTGACCGTCAAACTCCGCGTAGCCGACACCGCCTGGCTCCAACGCCTGATCCTCCGCCTAGGCGGCACCGCCACAGTCCTGGACCCCCAAGACCTAGGCAAACAAATAGCCGAAACAGCCCGCGAGGCCCTCTCCGCCTACGACGACCAACTCTCCTAACCCGTACGCGGGGGCTGTCTGGTTGCGGTGCAGCGCGCCTTGAGTGGTAACAAACTTGCACCTGGCGACGAATAGTTTCCAGCTAGGCCGCGATCCCCGGCTAGCTCGGACGGTCCGGCGGCTGATGCGTTGGCGGGGCTGAGATGCGAACGCGCACTAACGCCGCTGGGTGTCCCCTGGCAGCTGTGTGGGTAGCGAAGACGAACCAACACGCCATCACGCCGGTGCAGCGCGAGCCCGGTACGCCGGTACGCCCAGCCGCCAGTGGTTCGGGTGGGCTCCGTTGGTGGGGCGCGACGCGAGTACGGGTGGGGGTAGGCGCCATGCGGACGCCTGCGACGCGAGTACGGGTTGGGGGATGCGCCAGTGGGGGTCAGCGTTTGGAGAGTTCTTCTTCCATGGGGGAGGGGCGGCGGCCTCGGGGGGTGATGCGGACGCCGGCTAGCCAGGTGGTCCAGCGGTTGGCTTCGGTCTCGATTGCGGCGGCTGTTTCGCGGCCTACGTCGTCGAGGAGCTGGTAGCGGACGTCGCCTGACTCGGGCTGGCCCCAGCCGCCGACGATTCGGCCGTTGGCCCAGACGGACGGGCCGATGTTGCCGGTGGAGTCGAACATTCGGGACTTGTGCTCGCCCAGGTACCAGGCGCGGTCCTTCCAGCCCATCGGCGTCGGGTCCAGCGCGGGTAGGAAAGCCACCCACGGCTCCGGTTCCTCGGTAGGTGCTTCGTCCCCGGGCAGTACGTAGCCAATAGAACCGTCCAGGTCGACCTCTACCGCCTCGACTGCGGCAAGGGCCTTGCGGGTCTGGCCTAGGGTCCAGCCGCTCCACCACTGGAGGTCTGCGGAGGTACCGGGGCCGAACGTACCCAGCCAGGCCCGCGCGAGAGTCGTGCGGGCGTCGTCGGCGGACAGCTTGTCGCCGAGGCCGTCGGGCAGCCAGTTCTCGACTGGTGACCACTGGTGCTGGCCGCTCAACCAGGTGCCGAGCGGCCGGCCTCGCACGATCCGCCCCTCGGCCGAGAGCTGGAAGAGCACCCGGCTCGTCACGTACGGCTGAGCCGCGTACGACTTGCCGGGAGCCATCGCGAGCCGGCTGCGCAGGCGGGGCTCGTCAGCGGACAACTCCTGCGCCGTCGCCGACCCACGCAGGGTGAGGGCGGTCGCCGTCGACTCCTCGACAGCCCGCAACCACTTCGCGCACTCCTCCGTGTTGGCCGCGATCCCGGCCTCCTCGAGGTGCTTGACCAGCAACTTGCGCTGCCGCACCGCGATGTCGTCGGTGCAGGCAGCCTGTACCACCGACGCGAACGAGGTCGGTACGACGAACACCGTTCGCCGCATCCCGAGCATCCGGATCAGCGTGCGCTCGTCGTACAGGGCGCGCTCGGTACCGGCCACCTCGCTGCCCGGTACCCGCGCGGCGATCGACAGGTGGACCGTCGCCGGGTCGGTCGCGTGCAGTACCACCATCGAAGCGGCCGCCTCGACCGGATCCGCCGCCTGCGCCGACCCCGCCAATCGATGTCGCCGCCCGAGCCGCGCCCGCCGTTCCCCGACCGAAATCCGTTCCATCACTGTCCCCCTGGAGTCTCTGCTTCCTCTGTTCTTACCATCACGTTCCGACACCGTTGTCCACAGTGACGGGCCGCGGGGGAGGGTGGTGACCGGGAACCGGATAGGCTCGGGGTCATGTATTGGCTCTTGCTCTTCTTGGGCGTGGTGGCGGTGTGGATCCTGGTCCTCGTGCTGCTTGCTCGGAAGCTGTGGGGTCAGGCCAAGGCACTGACACGTGAGTTGGTAACCGCCCAGTCCAAGCTCGAGGACGCGCAGTCGGAGGCAAGGTCCGCCCGGACCGCTGAGGACGCACAAGCTCGGGCGTAGTATCGGCGCTCACGGTTGAGCCACGAGTAGAAGTCGGTAGGGAGTTTCGTCATGATTCCGTCTCTCGGAATGCCTCAGGGCGCGGAGTGGCTCGTCATTCTCGCGATCGTCGTGCTGCTGTTCGGGTCGGCCAAGCTGCCGGCCCTGGTGAAGCAGCTCGGCAAGTCGAAGAAGATCTGGGAAGAGGAGGTCGGCCCGTCGTCCCGCAAGAAGGAGGGTGAGCTGACCGAGGGCACCCAGGCGCCGACCCAGCCGGTCAACCCGCCGGTGCAGGCACCCAGCCAGCAGCCGAACGGTCAGGCCCCGGGCGACGGCTTGCCGCCGACCCACACGGCCAACTGAGTCACGCGCACCACCTGTGACGATGGTGAGGCTCGGACGACGGAAAGAACCCCGCCGCCCGAAGGACGAAGAGGGTCGGATGACCCTGCGCGAGCACATTGTCGAGCTCCGTAACCGGCTGCTCATCAGCGTGCTCGCGATCGTGATCGGCACTGTCGCGGCGTGGTTCATCTACGACGAGGCGTTCAGGCTGCTGACCCAGCCGTTCCAGGAGAGCGTTCGGCAGCTGAACCCCGGGATCGACGAGACGAAGCCGATCCTGACCCTGAACGGGGTCGGCGACGCGCTGACCTTCCAGATCAAGGTCTCGGCGCTGATCGGTCTGGTGGTCTCCAGCCCCGTCTGGCTGTACCAGCTGTGGGCGTTCATCGCGCCTGGGCTGCACCGCAGCGAGAAGAAGTGGGCGATGCTGTTCGCCGGGCTCGCGGCGCCACTGTTCGCAGGTGGCATGGCGGTGGCCTACTGGACGCTGCCGAAGGGCATCGCGATCCTGATCAGCTTCACGCCGCACTCGGTGCAGAACCTGATCGAGATCCCGCACTACCTGGACTTCGTGATCCGCACGATGCTGGTCTTCGGGATCGCGTTCCTGATCCCGCTGGTCGTCGTCCTGCTGAACATGCTCGGCCTGGTGCCCGCCTCGGCGCTGGCCAAGTTCCGGCCGTACATCATCCTGGTGATCTTCGTCTTCGCCGCCGTCGCGACCCCGAGCGGTGACCCGTTCACCATGTGCCTGCTGGCGATCCCGATGTGCCTGCTGTTCTTCATCGCCGAGATCATCTGCCGGATCAACGACAAACGCCGGGGCCGCAAGGCCGAAGAGCTGCTGGCCGACTGATGAGCCGCAAGATCGCGCTGGTGGTCAACCCCACCAGCGGCAGAGGGCTGGGCGCCCGGGTCGCTCCGGTGGTCCGCGCCGAGCTGGAGGCCGGCGGGCTGACCGTCGACGAGTACACGACGACCTGCGCCGAGGACGTCGGCCGGATCTCGGCCGAGGTGGTCGCCTCCGGTGCGGACGGAGTCGCGCTGGTCGGCGGCGACGGCACGGTCCATCTGGGTGCCCAGGTGCTGGCCAAGTCGGGCATGCCGTTCGGCGTGATCCCGGCTGGCACGGGCAATGACTTCGCCCGCGGTATCGGCGTACCGCTGAAGGATCCGAAGGCTGCGGCCGCGCTGATCGTCAGGGGCCAGACCCGCGCGGTCGACCTCGCGACGGCCAAGGACGAGTACATCACCACGGTCGTTGCCGGTGGCTTCGACTCGTTGGTGAACAAGCGGGCCAACGCGATGACGTGGCCGAAGGGCAACGCGCGCTACACGCTCGCGACCTTTGCCGAGTTGCGTACGTTCAGTCCGATCTCGTACGTCGTCACCGTCGACGACCAGGTGCTCGAGACCGACGCGATGCTGGTCGCGGTCGGTACCGGCCCGACGTACGGCGGGGGACTGCAGATCTGCGCCGGCGCCGGGATCGACGACGGCCTGCTCGACATCACGATCATCAAACCGGTGTCGCGGCTGACCCTGCTGCAGATGTTCCCGAAGTTGTCCAAGGGCACCCACCTCGGCCACCCAGCGGTGCACACCCTGCGCGGCCGCTCGGTCCGGCTCGAGTCGCCCGGCGTCACGGCGTACGCGGACGGCGAGATCCTCGGCCCGCTCCCGGTCGACATCGGCATCGCGGCCGGCGCACTCACGGTGTTCGCCTGACGGGAGGGCGGGACACCCCGTCCGAACCGGTTAATTCTCCTCAATCACTGAACGAATTTCACCGATCTCTGTTCGTCACCGGTTTTGTCTGATAGGAAAGCTTCCTAACAGATAAACACCCTCGACGCCCCTCGGAGGAGATTCGTGTTCAACGCCCCCACGAGCACCAAGAGCACCACCCGCCGGCTGACCGGCATCTTGCTGGGCCTCGCCGTCGCTGCCGCCCCGGCGACCGCGTACGCCTCGCCGCTGCTGGAGCACAGCAACGCCCCGCACGCCCAGAGCAGCGTGCAGGCAGTCGGGCTGGACGACCCGGCGAAGAAGGAGATCGCCATGAAGATCGTGTCCAGCGCGGAGAACTCCTCGCTGGACTGGAAGGCGCAGTACAAGTACATCGAGGACATCGACGACGGCCGCGGCTACACGGCCGGCATCATCGGGTTCTGCTCCGGTACCGGCGACATGCTCGACCTGGTGAAGCTGTACAAGCAGAAGAAGCCGGGCAACGTCCTGCAGAAGTACCTGCCCGCTCTGGAGAACGTCGACGGCACCGACTCGCACGAGGGTCTCGACCCGAACTACACCAAGGACTGGAAGACCGCCGCCAGCGACTCGGTCTTCAAGGCCGCGCAGGACAGCGAGCGCGACCGGGTGTACTTCAACCCGTCGGTGAGCCAGGGCAAGGCTGACGGCGTCGGCGTACTCGGCCAGTTCATGTACTACGACGCGATCGTCATGCACGGTGGCGGCAACGACGGCACCAGCTTCGGCGGCATCCGCAAGCGCGCCCTGACCAAGGCCAAGCCGCCGGCCCAGGGCGGTAACGAGACCACCTGGCTGAACGCCTTCCTCGACGCCCGCGTCTGGGCGATGAAGCAGGAGGAGGCGCACAGCGACACCAGCCGGGTCGACACCGCCCAGCGCGTGTTCCTCCGCAACGGCAACCTCAACCTCAACACCCCGCTGGACTGGAAGGTCTACGGAGACGCCTTCCACATCAGCTGACAGAGTCACATCAGCTGACCCTGACCGGCTGATGAAACCTCCGCACCCCGAGTGTCCCCGGGGTGCGGAGGTTTTGTTTGTACTACGCCATCAGGCGAAGGTATCCACAGGTACGACTCCTTGCGTGCTCTTTTCGTCCGGCCGGTCTAGCACCGGCAGCAGGCGATCGAGCCAGGCCGGGATCCACCAGTTGGCGTTGCCCAGCAGCTTCATTGCCGCCGGCACCAAAAGCATCCGGACGATGGTCGCGTCGATGAAGATCGCGACCGCCAATCCGAGCCCGAACATCTTGGCCGACGGGTCGTTGCTCAGTACGAAGCCGAGGAAGACCGAGACCATGATCAGCGCGGCCGACGTGATCAGCCGTCCCGTGGTCGCGATGCCGTGCACGACCGAGCCGTCGCTGTCCCCGGTCCGCAGGTACTCCTCGCGGATCCGGGTCAGCAGGAACACCTCGTAATCCATCGACAGCCCGAACAGGATCGCGAACATGAACATCGGGATGAAGGGCACGATCGGCACCGTCGACTCCAGCCCGATCAGGTCCGCGCCCCAGCCCCACTGGAACACCATCACCATCACCCCGAACGAGGCGCCGATGCTGAGCAGGTTCATCAGCGCCGCCTTGAGCGGTACGACGATCGACCGGAACACCACGGTGAGCAGCAGGATCGATAACAGGATCACCGCGCCGACGAAGACCGGCAGGCGATCGTTGACCTTGGCACCGACATCGGCGAAGCTCGCCGTCTGCCCACCGACATGAGCCGACGCCGGGCTGTCCCGTAGTACCGAAGGAAAGACGTCGGTACGCAGGCGCCTCACCGTTTCCAGCGTCGCATCGTCCTGCGGTCCAGTGGTCGGGAACGCGACGAGCGTTGCCACCCCGGCAGCGACATTCACATCGGGCGGGGCGACGGCGGCGATGCCCTTGTCGGCAACCACCGCGTCAAGCAGAGGCTCGACCACAGAAGCGTCCCGAGAGATGTCCACGGCAATCACCAACGGCCCGTTGATACCAGGACCGAACCCCGCGGCGATCAAGTCGTACGCCCGCCGCTCGGTCCGCGTAGCAGGAAGCGCGCCCTCATCAGGCGTACCGACCTGAAGCGCCAGCACCGGAGCGGCGATCGCCAGCAACGCGACAACCGAACCGACGAGATACGCAACGGCGTTCCGCGACACGTGCCGAGCCCAACGCTCCCAGCCGCCCGTTCGTACGGTGACGCGCCGTACTGCGAGCCGGTTGATCCAATGGCCCGCCAACCCCAGGAACGCCGGCAACAAGGTGATCGAGGCAACGACCATGATCAGCACGATGATCGCGACCGCGATCCCACCCGCGGTCATGAACGGTACGCCGGCAACCGCCAGCCCGAGAATCGCGATCACCACCGTCCCGCCCGCGAACACCACCGCCTGCCCAGCAGTGGCGACCGCCCGCCCAGCCGACTCCTCGACGGTCAGTCCTGAGGACAAGTACTCGCGATGCCGCGTGACCAGAAACAACGCGTAGTCGATCCCCACCCCGAGCCCGACCATGCTCCCGATCACCGGCGCCCAGCTGGGAATGTCGATCAGGTACGTCACCAGCGACATCGAACTGATCCCGAGCGCCAGCCCGAACAACGCCAGCCCGATCGGCAACCCCATCGCGATCAGCGACCCGAAGGTCACCAGCAGGATGAGGATCGCGACCAGCAGCCCGAGCCCTTCGCCAAGACCCGTCTCGGGCACCTCGAAGACGAAGAAGAGATCGCCACCCAGCTCGATCCGGAGCGCAGGAGGCACCTGGCCGGCGAACTCCTTGAGGTTCTCCAGATCGCCAGGACCCAGCTTCTCCTCGACCGGGTACTGAAGCCGGATGACCGCGACGCGCCCATCGGCCGAGATCTGTGGGTCCCCGGCGTCCAGCACATTGGGCAGCTCGGCCGCCCCAGCCCGGACGTTGCCCAAAGCAGCCCGCGGCCCCGAGTCGGAGAACGTCGCCTGACCGTCAGCAGGCGTAAGCACGACCTTCGCCGTCAGCCCGGCATCGTTCGACCGGGCGAGCAGGTCGGTGGCCTTCTGTGAGTCGAGCCCCGGCGCTCCCATCGAGTCCGACAGCTTCTGGCCGAAGACGCCGGCGGCCGCGATCACGAGCAGGGAGACGACGAGCCACGTGCCGATCACCGTCCACGGTCGGCGGGCGGCGTACCGGCCCAGTTTGTACAGCGCGTGCGACATCATCGGGGATCTCCTTCAGCGGCCCAGGGACAGTGGACTCAGCGTCGCGAGATCCGGGCGAGGGCACCTCGGGAGAAGGGCCGGAGTCGGCTCGGCCGGACGGCTGACCCAGGACCCGTACTTTGGGCCGATACCTGGAGCGCCGAGGGTGTCTACTGTGAGGTCATGTTGAGAAACGCGCTCCGCTCGCTCTGGGCAGAACCGCGTGCTCCCCAGGCACCCCGGCGAGTCTGGCGGGACTGGGTACTCGTCGGCCTGCTGTTGCCGACGGCCATCCTGGAGGGGATCCTCCGGGATCACCTGGTGTGGCGGCCGGTTGCGCTGCTGATCGCCGTGGGCACCGTGCTCGCACTGCTTTGGCGGCGTACCTCTCCGTTCGAGGTCGTGGCCGGCGTGTTCGGCACCCTGATCCTCCTGAGCACAGTGGTTCTGCTCAGCGGCCAGGAGTCAGTGGGGCTGTACATGATGATCTGCGTGATCCTGCTCCCGTACTCCTTGTTTCGCTGGGGATCCGGCCGGGAGATCGGGATCGGGCTGGTCTTCATCCTGGGTGCCTTGGTGCTCGGGCTCGCGGCCGACCCCACCGGCCTGGTCGACTCCATCTTCGGGAGCATGTTCCTGCTCTTCCCGGCGACGGTCGGTATCGCGGTCCGGTACTGGACTTCCTCGCGGGTCCGTGAGTTGGACCAGATGAGGCTCCGCGAGCGTGAGCAACTGGCCCGCGAGTTGCACGACACGGTCGCTCACCACGTCTCGGCCATCGTCATCCGGGCGCAGGCCGGCCGGGTTGTCGCCGCGACCGATCCGAAGGCGGCAGTGGACGCCTTGTCCATCATCGAGTCGGAGGCTTCCCGCACGCTGGCGGAGATGCGCGTCATGGTCGCCGGACTCCGCCAGGACGAGGCGGCCGCGATGGCTCCGCAGCCGGGCGTGGCCGACCTCGAGCAACTCGCTCATGGAAGCCGGCTCCACGTCGATGTGGAGTTGTCGGGTGACCTCGACGATCTCGGGCCGTCGGTCGGCGCCGCTCTCTACCGGATAGCCCAGGAGTCGATCACGAACGCCGTCCGCCATGCCCGCGCTGCCACCCGCGTCGACGTCCGGGTGGCCGGCGAGCGCGACTCCGTACGCCTGACCATCCAGGACGATGGCGAGGCAGGCTCGGCCGGGCCGGTCGGCTACGGTCTGGTCGGTATGACGGAGCGAGCAGCCCTCCTCGGAGGCTCCTTCGAGGCGGGCCCCGGCGACGACCGGGGATGGACCGTGAAAGCAGTGCTACCGAGGACGACCAGATGACTGCCGAGGACGGCCAGATGATCCGGGTACTCGTCGCCGACGACCAGGAACTCGTCTGCACCGGGCTGACGATGATCCTGTCGGTGCAACCCGGTATTGAGGTGGTCGGTCAGGCCGCCGACGGCCGTGAGGCGGTCGAACTCGCCCGCCGGCTGCGCCCAGACGTGTGTCTGTTCGACATCCGGATGCCCGGGATGGACGGGATCGCGGCCACTCGTGAACTCGCCGGACCGAACGTCGAGAACCCGCTCGCGGTCGTCGTGATCACCACCTTCGACCTCGACGAGTACGTCCACGGCGCGCTCAAGGCCGGGGCTCGCGGCTTCCTGCTCAAGGACGCCGGTCCCGAACTCCTGGTCCAGGCGATCCATGCCGCCGCCGACGGCGAGGCGCTGATCGCCCCGAAGATCACTGCCCGCCTACTCGCGGCCTTCTCCGACACCCGGCTCGGCCGGCCGCCTGCTCAACCCGTCGAGCCGCTGACCGGCCGCGAGGAGCAGATCCTGCTCACCGTCGCCCAGGGCCGCACCAACTCCGAGATCGCCGGCGACCTCCACATCAGCCTCAGCACGGTCAAGACCCACCTCACCAGCATCATGACCAAACTCGGCGCCCGGAACCGGGTCGAACTCGTCATGTGGGCCTACGAAACCCACCGAGTCCAGCGCTGATCGTCGACAGCAGGTTGGCCAGGTCTTCGATCGATTGATCGGGCAACGTTGAGCCGATCAGCGTGGCGAGTTCGGCCTCGACCGTAGGCGTCGCGGCGGTCAGGATCTCCCGGCCCTCCGGCGTCGCTTCGACCAGCGAGGAGCGGCGGTCGTCGGGGTTGGCCGTCCGGTGGCAACGACCGGCAGCTTCGAGCCGGTCGACCCCTTTGCTGGTGGCGCCGACCGTGATGGCGAACTCCTGAGCAAGGTCCTGCACCCGCGTCGTCCCGCTCGCCACGATGAAGCGCAGGAACTCGAACTGGCCCAGCGGCAGGTCGTGCTCCGCCTTCAGCCGGGCGTCGAGCGCGTTGTAGAGCCGCGTCTCCAGCCGGACCAGGTCCGAGAACAGCGACGTGAGGTCGGTCACAAAATGATCCCGCTTCTTGGGAATTAGCTTCCTAGGAATGTAGTTGTCAGAACCATAACCCACCTAGGAGAGGTGCACGATGAGCAGGGAGCAACGTGAGCAGGCGCGCAGCCTGATCAGCAAGGCCGAACTCGGCCAGACGCCCGCCGAGCAGCGCGCCGGCTTCGACGAGATGTTCGCCAGTCGCCCGCTCGGTGAGGACGTGACGCTGAGTCCCCGGACGCTGGGCGGCCGTCCCGCGCTGGACGTCCACATCGACGGCGCCGAGGGCGAGGGCGTCATCCTTTACCTCCACGGCGGCGGCTACTCGATCGGATCCGCGCGCACGGGGGCCAACCTTGCGGCGCCGCTGGCGCGGAGTACCGGCGTACCGGCTGTGTCGCTGGAGTATCGGCTGGCGCCGGAGGACCCGTTCCCGGCCGCGGTCGACGATGCGCTCGCGGCGTACCGGGAGCTGCTCGAGAGTGGCCAGAAGGTCGTCGTAGCAGGGGATTCGGCCGGTGGCGGGCTCGCGCTCGCGTTGATGCTCGCGGCGCGCACGGCCGGGCTGCCTCAGCCGGCAGCGGCTGTCCTGTACTCGCCGTGGACTGATGTGTCGTTGAGCGGCGGGAGCATCGACTCGCGGGGCGACTTCGACCCGCTGTTCAGCCGGGCCCAGATGGCCGAGTCTGCGGACTGGTACGTCGGCGGTCAGGACCCGCGGGACGAGCTGGCCAGCCCGCTGTTCGCGGACCTGACCGGTCTGCCGCCGCTGTTGGTCCAGGTCGGATCGGCCGAGGTCCTGTTGGACGACTCGCTGCGCCTGGCGGTCCGGGCCGCCGAAGCCGAGGTCGACGTCAGCCTGGACGTGGTCGCCGGGGCGCCGCACGTGTTCCAGTACTTCACCGGTTTCCTGCCCGAGGCCGATGAGGCGCTCGAGCGGGCTGCGGCCTTCCTGCGACGCCGACTCGGGGACCAGCCGGTCGGGTAGCGCGGGTTTCTGGGGGTGGCTTCGCATAGATTGGGGGCATGAGTACTCCGTCCGAGAAGTATGCCGTTTTCCGCTCGGACCAGGAGCACCCCGCGGTGCGGGAGTTCCGCTCGCTGTACGACTTCCAGCTGGACGACTTCCAGTTGCGGGCGTGCGCGGCGCTGGAGGACGGGCACCAGGTGCTGGTCGCCGCGCCGACCGGGTCGGGCAAGACGCTGGTCGGCGAGTTCGCCGTGCACCTGGCCCTGCAGCGCGGGCAGAAGTGCTTCTACACCACCCCGATCAAGGCACTGAGCAACCAGAAGTACAGCGATCTCGTCCGCCGCTACGGCCACGACAACGTCGGCCTGCTGACCGGTGACAACTCGATCAACTCCGAGGCGCCGATCGTCGTGATGACGACCGAGGTGCTGCGCAACATGCTGTACGCCGCCTCGCAGACGTTGCTCGGCCTGTCGTACGTGGTGATGGACGAGGTGCACTACCTCGCAGACCGGGCCCGCGGTGCGGTCTGGGAGGAAGTGATCATCCACCTGCCGGAGTCGGTCTCGGTGGTATCGCTGTCGGCGACGGTGAGCAACGCGGAGGAGTTCGGCGACTGGCTGGAGACCGTCCGCGGCAACACCGTGGTGGTGCTGGAGGAGAAGCGGCCGGTACCGCTGTTCCAGCACGTGATGGTCGGCAAGCGGCTGCACGACCTGTTCGCGGGGGAGGCGCCGACCGCGCGCGCCGGTGGCGTAGCGCAGTACGGGCCGTCGTACACCGCGCCGAAGTCGAAGTCTGGGAACCCGGCCAAGGCCAGCAGCGGGGGGCCTGACCTGAAGGACATGGTCAACCCGCAGCTGGTCAAGATCGCCCGCGACGACAGCCGGATCTTCAAGGACGACTCACGCAGGCCGCGCCGCCGGCGGGATCTGCCCAAGAGCCGGCCGGCCCGGTCGCACTTCACGCCGTACCGGTCCGACGTGGTCGAGGAGCTGGATGCCGGCGCGCTGCTGCCGGCGATCTACTTCATCTTCTCCCGCAAGGGCTGCGAGGACGCGATGCTGCAGTGCCTGCGTTCCGGCCTGCGGCTGACCAAGCCGAGCGAGCAGACCGAGATCAGGCGGGTGCTCGCTGAGCGGATGGTGGACCTGCCGGACGAGGACCTCGGCGTGCTCGGGTACCACGACTTCAGTGAGGCGCTCAGTCGCGGCATCGCGGCGCACCACGCGGGCATGCTCGCGGCCTTCAAGGAGGTCGTCGAGGAGCTGTTCGCGCGCGGCCTGATCAAGGTCGTCTTCGCCACCGAGACGCTTGCCCTAGGCATCAACATGCCGGCCCGCACGGTGGTGCTGGAGAAGCTGAGCAAGTGGAACGGCGAGGCCCACGTCGACATCACGCCAGGGGAGTACACCCAGCTGACCGGCCGGGCCGGGCGCCGAGGCATCGACGTCGAGGGGCACGCGGTCGTGCTCTGGCAGCCGGGATTCGACCCACGTGCGGTTGCTGGTCTTGCGTCGACTCGTACTTATCCGTTGCGGTCGTCGTTCTCCCCGTCGTACAACATGGCCGTCAACCTGGTCCGCCAGGTCGGGCGCTCGCGGGCGCGCGACATGCTGGAGCTGTCGTTCGCGCAGTTCCAGTCCGACCAGGCTGTGGTGGGGTTGGCGCGCCAGGTGCAGCGCAACACGGAGGCGCTGGAGGGGTACAAGGAGTCCATCGACTGCCACCTCGGCGACTTCCTCGAGTACGCCGCGCTGCGCCGCCGGATCGGTGATCGCGAGTCGTCGGGCTCGAAGGCGCGCAAGCTGGATCGCCGGGTCGAGGCTCAAGCGTCGCTGGAGAAGCTGCGGATCGGCGACATCATCCGGATCCCGGCCGGCCGGAGCGCGGGCTGGGCTCTGGTACTCGACGCCGGCGTACGGTCCGAGCGCGAGGGGCCGCGGCCGACCGTACTGACGCTGGACCGGCAGGTGCGCAAGCTGTCGATGATCGACTTCCCGACCCCGGTCGAGGCGATCAGCACGCTGCGGGTGCCGAAGAAGTTCAACGCCCGCAACCCGCAGCAGCGCCGCGAGCTTGCCCACGTGCTCCGCGGTCGGACCGACATGCTCGGTGAGGACGGTCCGCCGTCGTCGCGCAGCCGGAGCGGTGACGTCGTCACGCACGCGGACGATCCCGAGTTGCAGCAGATGCGGGCCGAGCTGCGTGCGCACCCGTGCCACGGTTGCTCGGATCGCGAGGACCACGCCCGCTGGGCCGAGCGGTACTTCCGGCTCGACCGGGAGAACCGCGACACGCAACGCAAGATCGAGCAGCGGACGAACACGATCGCCCGTCAGTTCGACCGGGTCTGCCAGGTGCTCGACGCGTTGCACTACCTGGACGGCGACAAGACGACGGAGGCCGGCGATCGGCTCTCGCGGATCTACACCGAGCTCGACCTGGTCGCGGCGGAATGCCTGCGGGTGGGGGTGTTCGACGATCTCGACGTACCGGAGTTGGCGGCTTGTCTGGCGGCGCTGGTGTACGAGTCGCGGTCCAAGGATGAGCCGACGTCGCCGCGGTTGCCGCGTGGTGAGGTACGGACCGCGCTCGAGAAGATGGGCACCATCTGGCGGGACCTGTCGGCGCTCGAGCGGGACATGCGCGTCGACTTCTTGCGCCCGATGGATCTCGGCTTCTCCTGGGCCGCCTTCCGCTGGGCGTCGGGTGCTTCGCTGGCCGAGGTGCTGTACGAGTCCGACCTTGCGGCCGGTGACTTCGTCCGTTGGGTGAAGCAACTGATCGACCTCACCGAACAGGTCGCCGACGCGGCCGGCCCGACGCCACTGCGCAAGACCGCCCGCCAGGTCACGGACCAGATCCGCCGTGGCGTGATCTCCTACGCATCGGTCGTCGACGAACCCTAGAGCTTGTAGTTTTTGACGTTCAACCGCCTGTGTTTGAAGGAGTTCACGTCAGTGGAACTGTCACGCCGTAATCTCGGCAAGCTCGTCGTCGCGACCGGGGGAGCAGCGGCTCTCGGGACGGCGGTGATCAGGTCCGCCGACGCCGCCGCGACGTGGAAGGCGACCGGGACCGCAGTGCCGGCGCTGGCTGGTTTCGACAACCAGATGAAGACCTTCATGCAGGCGCGCGGCGTGACGGCGGGTCAGTTGGCGGTGACGTACAAGGGCCGGCTGGTACTTGCCCGCGGCTACAGCACCGAGTCCACGCTGGCCGTCCAGCCGACCTCGTTGTTCCGGGTCGCCTCGCTGACGAAGTCGTTCACGTCGGCGGCGATCCTCAAGCTGGTGCAGGACGGCAAGCTCAGCCTGACCACGCCGGTGACGTCGATCCTCACCTTCACCCCGCCGGCCGGGCAGACGGTCGACCCGCGGCTGAAGACGGTCACCATCAAGCGGCTCCTCCAGCACCTCGGCGGCTGGGACCGCGACGTGTCCGGCGACCCGACCGGCATGGACGCGACCATCGCCAAGGCGCTCGGCGTCCCGATGGAGTTGCAGCACGCCGACGTCATCAAGTTCATGGCCGGGCGGCCGCTCGACAACGCACCCGGTACGAAGGTTGCCTACTCCAACTACGGCTTCCTGCTCGCCGGCCGCGTGATCGAGAAGGTCAGCGGGCTGCCCTATGCGACGTACGTGCAGCAGAAGTTGCTGACCCCGTTGAAGATCACCCGGATGGCGCAGGGCTACACGATCGCCAAGCACGCGGGCGAGGTGCCGTACGACTCGCAGTACACGGCGAAGACGGTCCTGGACATGACGGGCAAGGTCGTCGCAGCGCCGTACGGGTCCTTCAGCATGCGCATCCACGACGCCAACGGCGGCTGGATCGCGAGCGCCCCGGATCTGGTCCGCTGGGCCAAGATGTTCGACGCGCCAGGCACCGTCCTGAACAGCACCTCGCTGGCCAGCGTCTGGGCCAAGCCCGAGACCGGCGTATCGCCCGACGGCTGGTACTACGGCCTCGGCTGGCAGGTCCGCCCGACGACCCAGGGCGGCACCGGCCGCAACACCTGGCACACCGGCAGCCTCCCCGGAACCTTCACCCTGCTCGTCCGCACGTACAACGGCATGAGCTGGGCCGCACTCTTCAACCGCCGCGACGACCCCAGCGGCAAGTCATACGGCGACATCGACGCAGCCATGTGGACCGCAGCCCAGGGCGTGAAGACCTGGCCTACCAACGACCTCTTCCCGCAGTACTTCCCCAGCTGAACCCGCCTCCTCGCAAGGCCGGGTGTGGTGGCGGGGTGCCGCGGTAAGGGTGCTGTGGTGCGCGGTCTCCGCCGCGGGAGTGTCCTAGTCGAGAGGGTGTGCGTCAAGAGCGCTTCGCGTCCCTTCGGGATCGAACAAGTTCGACTCTTGACCCACACCCTCTCGACCAGGGAAGGACGCAGCTACGCGGATCCCGCGGAGGGGTCTGAGCCGGAGGGGCACCTTGCCAAGGCGGCTCGTGTCCCGGGGCGCCGATCGCAAGGCGGGTCGTGTCCCGGAGCACCAATCGCGAGGCGGCTCGTGTGCCGGGGGTGCCGATGGCAAGGCGGCTCGTGTTGCGGGGTGCCGGTGGCAAGGTGGGTCGTGTTGCGGGGTGACGGTGGCAAGGTGGGTCGTGTCGCGGGGTGGCGATCGCAAGGCGGGTCTTGTTCCGGGGTGCCGATGGCAAGGCGGGTCGTGTTGCGGGGTGACGGCGGCAAGGGGGCTTGTGCGGCGGGGCCGCGGTCGCCGGGGTGGCTGAGATTGGTTGCTGAGGGCAACGTGCGACCGCCAGCCCATCAATGCCCCGGAGGGCAACGTCTGGCTCGGCGTGTCGGGGTGGTTTGCGGGGCGTTTGATGGGCTGGCGGTCGCCCGGCGCTCGGACCGGTCCGCCAGCGAACACCAAACCCGGTCAGCAAGCGATTACCCCGGCGTGTCGAGGGCTGGGTGTCGGGGTTGGTGTGTGGTGGCGGTCCGGGTGGTGCTCTCGGTCGCGGCGGGACAGGTGTGTTGGTGGGGATGGTGGTGTCGCGCGGCGACGGCTCGGCGCGCGATGGCCTGATCCGGGCTGGTCTGGGGTTGGGGGGCGGGTTGTTCACCGGCTGGCGACCTGTAGGGGTGTCAGTCGGTGAAGAAATGGTGTTCGCTGGCGGGTTTTGGTGCCACCGGCGTGATGCTTCACGCCACCGGTACGAAAACCTGCCAGTGGCCGGGCGAATCGGTGCCCTGGACCCGTCTCGGGCCGAATAACTCGTTAGTGGCCGACCCCGGTGGTGGCCCTGCCCGTCGGGGCCGGCTGTGCTTGTCGCGGGCCGCGACACGGGTCGGCCGGGCGTTGGTGGTGGACTGTCGATTGTTGCCGGTCTTGTCAGCGGCTCCGGGATAGCTGCGTCTTTCCCTGGTCGTGGTGGTGGGTGTCAAGGGTCGAACTTGTTCGATCCCGAAGGGACGCGAAGCGCCCTTGATACCCACCGGCTCGACTAGGACACTCAAGCAGCCCGGCGACGCGATCCAGAGTCCCGTACCGCACCAGCCCCGAATCCACAGCACCAACAGCAACCACTCAACCCGCTAGAACATCAGTGCTCTGAAGTGCGGATCGGTGGTGCTGTCTTCGCCTGCCATTGCGGTGAAGACAGCACGGACCGCGTCGATCACTTCGTCGCCGTAGGTCTTGCGCAGCTTGCGTTCGTACGCCTGGTGGAAGCGCCGGGCCGCCTTCAAAGCAGCCTCGCCGCGCGCTGACAGGTGGATCAGTCGCGCCCGTCCGTCCGTCGGATCGGGGTGCCGCTCCACGTACCCTCGCCGCTCCATGTCGTCGACAATCTGCGCCGCGCCCTGTTTGGTGATGTCCAGCCGGGTCGCCAGGGTGCTGATGGTTGCCGGCCCGGCGCCGAGGGTGCGGAAGACGAAGCCGTCGGAGCGGCCCTGGTCGTCGAAGCCCTGCGCCGCGGTGGCCGCGCGGAGTTCGCGGACGAACTCCTGTTCGGCGAGGAGCAGCAGGATGCCGAAATCGGGCTTGTCATTTGTCGCCATGTCTCTCATGATAGACAAGTCAAGTTGAACAAGTCAGCTTGTCTAAATAGCTAGGGGGAACGAGATGCCGATCACCCGCGCGGCCGATGCGCCGCGGTTCGACCTTCCGGGCGCGCAGTTCACCGTGATGGCCGCACCCAGCCGTGGCTCGAAAGGCCTTTGCACGTGGCGGTTGCGGCTCGATACAGGCCAGCGCAACGATGCGCCGCACACGCTGGACCGCGACGAGGTCTTCATGGTGCTGTCCGGCACGGTGCAGCTCACGCCGGACGGCGAGAAGCTCGAGGCAGGCGACGCGGCCGTAGTACTGGCCGGAGAGCCGATCCAGGTGCGCAACCTCGGGGAGACCGAGGCCGAGCTCTACGTCGCCATCACCGCAGGCTTGACCGGCACCATGGCCGACGGCACCACCGTTCAGCCGCCCTGGGCCCAGTAGCTGGAGGCGTTGTCCGTCAGGGGCAGGCATGACGGAGATGACGACGCGCCAACCGCTCTGGGACAGCCTGACGATCGCTCCTCCCGGCCGCCGTCCGGGACGGGTGGGGGTGATCGGCCTACCGGCGGCGGAGTTCACCGTCTCGGAGAGCATCAAGCACTCCCCGGGTGCGGGCGGCAAAGACTTCGACCGGGTCAACGCCTTGGGGCTGGCACTCCAGAACCACCAGGGCAGCGGCTTCGAACGGACGGTCAGGTCGGATACCGGCCAGCGCATGAACCCTGGCTGGCTGACGACCAGGAGCCTCGTCCACGACCCCGCCAGCGGGCGGATCGCGGCGGCAGCCCATTTGAGCCACGGGGGTCTCGGGCTGCCGCCGGCCCTGGATCTCGGCGCCATGGACGGCCGGAACCTGATCTCCTGGCGCGAGCACAACGGGATGGTCTATCCAGCGGGCAACCTGTACTGCGGGTCCGATCGCTCCGGCGCGCTCGTCCCGGCGCTGATGAACGCCGACGTCCTCTCGGTCGATCTGTGGCCGTCGAGCGGATCGATGGCCTTCTTCGAGTCCTGGGGCGGCTCGCTGGGGTCCGTCGCGCTGATCGACGGCAGTGGGTCGCACAGAATCCTGACCTTCATCGACGGTGTGAGCGGAGGCGAGGAGATCCGCTTCAGCCCCGACGGTGGCTGGCTGTTGCTCGACGGCGGGTCGAAGGCCTGGCTGGTCGAGGTCGCGACCGGGCGCTGGATGCAGGCGCCGGTCGAGAACGCTGCCTGGTGGCCGCTGCGTCCGGCCACGCTCATCACCGTCGTCAACGAGGCCGGCGGCGGTGTGCCGAGGCTCTACGATCTGTCCTCGGCCGAGTACGTCGGTGAGTTCCCGCAGCTCCACGTCGACGGGCAGGGCGACGTGGACCCGGCCTGCTGGGGCGTCGCCGTCTCTCCCGCCGGCGACGAACTGCTCGTCGGTACTCGGGCGGGCATCACCGCCGCGTACCAGGGCGAACACGGCTCGCGAACGCGTGCGGGCCGAGTGACGCTGGCCACCGGCCGGGGACAACTCGTCTGGCCGATCTTCCTGGACGATCAGGGTGAACTGGAGCGGGAGCACCACGAATTCCGCTGGCTCGGCCCGGTGCCGCAGCTACCGGTGACGGTCGGAGCGCGGCTCGCCGCGCAGCTTCAGGAGCCGATCGGCCAGGCACCCGAAGGCGATCCGGCCCGCTACGGTGACGAGGCGAAGCAGTCGACCGGGATGGCGCTCGAGCACTCGGTGCAACAACTTCAGACCGACCTGGTCGCATCGGACGGGGCCTACCTGATGCCGGAGATCGTCCGTGGCCTCGCGACGCTGCAGTCTTACGGCGGCGAGCACTGGGACGTCATGAGCGAGTGGGCGACCCGGGTGGCCGTCGCGTTGGAGCCGCTCCTCAGCAATGGCTCGCTCTCGGCACGCAACGAGGACGCCTGGCGTGCATTCTGCTCCGCCGTACGTGCTCTGAACGCAGGCAGTCCTGCCCTGATCGACTGGGCGGCGTTGCCATGGGTGAGGGACTAGCAGCGGCGGATGGGGGCGCTGTAGGTGGTGTTGCTTGGGTTGGCTACGTAGTAGTCGGTGACCCAGGTGCCGTCGCTCAGGCGGTTCCAGACTGCGGTGGTACCGACGGTGGTGCCGGCTCGTTGGCAGGTGACCCAGGCCAGGGAGCCGATCGGCAGGAGGCCCGGGTAGGTGGCGTATGAGGTACCAGGGCCGTGCCGCCTGGCCAGGTTGTCGGTTGTGGTCTGGTACGGGAGGCTGCAACCCGGGATGGGCGCGCTGTAGCCGGGGTTGCCGGGCGTACGGACGTAGTAGTCCGTGACGTAGGTGCCGTCGATCAGCTTGTCCCAGACGGCGCTGGTACCGATCTTCGGGCCGAAGGTCTGGCAGACGATGCGGATGCCGGCGTTGCGGGCGATCGTCGCCCGCCTCGGGTAGGCGGTGGACGGACCGCTGTAGGCGTAGATGTTCGTCCGGAGGGTGTACGTGTACCAAGTAGACGCGACCGGTGCGTCGAAGCGGTCGTTGTCGATGTTGAGGGTGACGCCGCCGTACGTCTCGTTGTGGTCGCCGTTGTACTGCTTAGCCCGCTGGCCCATGGACCAATAGCGATCCGAGATGAGTGGCCAACCCGTCAGTGCGGAGTTCTGGTTCCAACGGGCGATCCACACCGCGTCCGGGCGCGCGTAGGAGGTCGAGTTGTAGACCTCCGCCAGGTGACGCGCGCCGGAGTCCTGGTGGGCGTACACGGCGGAGATGTAGCCGCGGCGGTGCAGTTCCTTCGTCCAGGACGAGAGGTACCGCAGTACTGCCGCCCTGCAGGTCGCGTCGTTGACGTCGTAGTGCTCCATGTCGCCATAGAGCGCACTACCCGGCAGGATCCCGAGTGCTGCAGCCTTGGCCGCGGCATCCGCCGCCTGCGCCGTCCCCTGAGTCGCAGCAGACGACACGGTCAGCTTCACTGCGTTGGGCCGCGTAGTGCACGGCGCCTGATACCCCATGTACACAGGGATGAGCCGCCACCCCATCCGCGTAACAGTGCGTACCCAACTGCCCGTGAGCTCCGGCTGATTCGGGCATCCCCGGTTCACCCCGCCGAAGTAGATCCCCATCGCCCTGTACGGCGACGCCAGCCACGAGGACATCGTCGCGACCGTCGGCGCAGTACAGGTGTCGAACGCCAGCCCCTTGTATCTAGTAGCTGTCGCACTAGCCGGATACCCGACCGACGTAGCCGGCTCGGCCGCCGCCGGTGCCGCCAACCCCATGAACAGCAACGCCACAACCAATAGCAAACGCTTCATCCAACCCACCCCCTGGCCTTTGCAGTACACGCCTCAACGACGTGCCCTGCAAGGGGCTAGTCTGCGGAGAACAGCATTGGAGGAGCGGTATGGAACCCACGATTGTCGAGCGCGAAGACCAGCCGTACATCGCGCTCAGCGGCAAGGTCCCGATGAGCGGGATCGCCGACTTCGCCCGGCGGACACCTGAGCTGTTCGGGTGGCTCGCCGCCCGCACGATCGACCCGATCGGCGACGTGTTCTTCCGCTACACCTTGGTCGACATGGAGCATGACCTCGGACTGCAGATCGGTGTGCCGGTGGAGGAACGCCACCACGGCGAGGGCGAGATCGTCGGCGGTGTTCTGCCGGGCGGCCGCTACGTGAGCGTTACCCACATCGGCCATCCGGACGGGCTCGAAGGCGCGACCGGCGAACTGCTGGCCTGGGCCGAGAAGGAGGGCCTGGAGTGGGATGTCAACGGCAACCTGTGGGGCAGCCGGCTCGAGGTCTACAAGTCAGACCCGCAAGAGGTCCCGATGGACCAGTGGGAAACCGAACTGCTGTTCCGCCTCCGCGGCTAGGCGGCGACGGGCTGGAGCAGGTCGCGCAACTGGCGCGCGGCCTGGAAGCCGGCGCGGTTACCGCCGATGGTGCTGGCTGACGGGCCGTAGCCAATCAGGTGTACGCGCGGCTCGAGCACCGTGTGCGTACCGTCCATGCGGATGCCGCCCGACGGTTCGCGCAGGTGCAGCGGCGCGAGATGCGCCAGGTCGGCACGGAAGCCGGTCGCCCACAGGATCGCGTCGACGTGCTCCACCCGACCGTCCGCCCACTCCACACCGTCGGGCGTGATCCGGGAGAACATCGGCAGCCGTGTGTAAACGCCCTTCCGGTACGCCGCCTGCTCCTGCTCGCGCAACTGCAGACCCGTCACCGCGACCACGCTCTTCGGCGGCAGCCCGGCCCGGACGCGCTCCTCGACCTTGGCGATGATCTGCCGCCCGATCTCCGGCCCGAACTCCTCACCCGGCATCCGCCACTCCGGCGGCCTCCGAGTCACCCACGTCGTACTCGCGACCTCGGAGATCTCCGCGAGCAACTGCACCGCCGACGCACCCCCGCCGACCACCAGCACATGCTTCCCGGCGAACTCGCCGGCGCCGCTGTAGTCGGCCGTGTGCAGCTGCCGTCCCTTGAAGGTCTCGATCCCCGGATACCAGGGAATGAACGGCCGATTCCAAGTCCCGGTCGCGTTCACAATCGCCGACGCCTCGTAGTCGCCGTGGTCGGTGGTCAGCTCGAACAGCTCGCTGTCGTGCCGCACGCTCTCCACGATCACTGGCCGTACGACGGGGAGCTCGAAGCGAGTCTCGTAGTCGGCGAAGTACCGCGGGACGAACGCATTGGCCCGCTCCTCACCAGCACTCGCCGGTACCGAGACCCCCGGCAGGTTGGCGATGCCGTGCACGTCGTGCATGGTGAGCGAGTCCCAGCGGTGCTGCCACGCCCCACCTGGTGCCGGGTTGCGGTCGAGCACCACCACCCCGTCGTACCGGGGGAACCCCATCCTGACGAGGTGGTACGCCGCCGACAGCCCGGCCTGGCCGGCCCCGATCACCGCAACCTGGGTCCTCTTCACACCCGGTGCAACAGCCGGGCCGACCGCCTTACTCCCGCTCGCCTAGCCCCAGCTGTTGTCGATGCGCTTGTGGTAGCGCTGGCCCGCCTTGCCGCCGATCACCGCGGCCAGCAGGCTGGTCACCACGACAGCGGCCGCCAGAATCAGGCTGCCCGTGGTCAGGTCCTGGTCCGCGATCGGGACGGACGGCAGATCGACCCGGTCCAGTACGTCGTACTGCGACCCCGCCAGCGCGCCGATCCCGGCGACGACCAGCGTCACGATGAACCCGATCGCCCAGACGCCGAAGCCCTGGCGCGCGCCGTCGAAGCGGGCGAGCCGGCCGGCGACGTACCCGCCGTTGTAGTAGGCGATCGCCATCATCAGCACGAGCAGTACGGCCGAGACGATGCCGATGGTGCCGGCGTTGTCCTCTGCCATCGACCGGTCGATCGTGACCGCGTAGTCGACCGCGGCGGCGATGGCGCCGATGATCCCGGTCAGCAGGACCGTCAGGCCGATCGCGATCAGCCAGCCGAAGAAGGCGGCGCCGGACTTGAAGCCCCGGTACACCGGGTCGACCTCGGCCGCCGTGGACGTCTTGATATCTGCACGGTGCGTGGCCGTCGGCCGCTCCACCGCGGTGTCCTCGGTGAACTCCTTGTGCGGGAACCGCTGGGTGTCAGCCTCGTCCCGGTACTGCTGAACCATCTCGCCGTCTCCTCACCTCGACAGCCCCGTTCGCAATACCCGTACCCGCCTGTATTCGTCTCAACTCTTTAAGCGATCAAATCGTCGATCTTGTCGTGGTAGCGCTGCCCCGTCCGGCCGCCGAGCAGCGCGAAGAGCAGCGGCAGCATCAGCAGCGCGGCGGCCGTGATGAGCCCGCCGGTCAGCAGGGTGTCGTCGGTCAGGGGCACATTGGGACGGTCGATCCGGCCGGCGTAGTCCTCGCGGCTGTTCAGGAACGCGCCGGCGGACGAGGCGAGCACGATCAGCAGCAGCGAGATCATCCAGACCCCGAACCCCTGCCGCATCCCGTCGAACCGGGCCAGCCGGCCCGCGACGTAGCCGCCGATGTAGTAGGCCAAGGTGATCACCACGACCACCGCCGCCGCGGCGCTGATGGCGACGGTGCCGGCGTTGTCCTCGAGATCGGTTTTGGTATAGCCCAGAATGTAGTAGCCGGCTATGGCCGCACCGCCGACGACGGCGGAGAGCAGGACGAGCATCGAGATCATGATCAGCCAGCCGAAGAACGCGGCGCCGAACTTGAACCCTCGGTAGGACAGCCGTTCCGGCTCTGTCGGCTCGGCCGCCGGCCTGTCGGGGACCAGCGTGACGCTGCTCATCGCGCGATGAGCAGCGGCCCGGGCTTCCTCGTACCGCCGGGTCGTCGTATCGGCCTCAGGTTCATCCAGGATGCTCTGTTCCACTGCCGTTCCCCTCACATGTCAGCCCTGCGCCGGGGGCCTACCCGTGAACCAGGTGACTCATGCGGGCCTTGAGAGGAATTAACGATCCTCTGTGCGCGGGTAGCGGCGGGGAGTGAAAACCAGCGGACCGGCAGGGCGGGGGACTGTCTGCGTCTGCGAGGAGCCGATCAGCAGTAGGCACCGCATGTCGACGGTGGCCGGGTCCAGCTCGGCCAGCGTGGTGACGGTGACTGACTCGCTCGCGCCGCCCACATCACGCCCGACGATCACAGGGGTCGTCGGTGCGCGGTGTTCGAGCAGCAGGTCGCGGGTGGCGGCCACTTGCCAGGTACGGGACTTAGAGGCTGGGTTGTAGATCGCTATGGCGAGATCGGCGGCCGCTGCCGCGCTCAGGCGGGCAGCGATCACCTCCCACGGCTTGAGGCGGTCCGACAGCGATAGCACGCAGTAGTCGTGGCCGAGAGGCGCACCGACGCGACTAGCCACCGCCTGCGCCGCAGTCATCCCCGGCAACACGGTGACGGCGAGGTCGGCGTACTCCGGCTGAGAGGCGACCTCGGTGACCGCACTGGCCATGGCGAACACCCCTGGATCCCCAGAGGACACCACGACGACCCGCGAGCCCTTGCGGGCCAGGTCGAGGGCGAAGGCGGCCCGCTCGGACTCCACCTTGTTGTCCGACCCGTGCTTGCGTTGCCGGGCGCGGTCGGGCAGCCGGTCGATGTACGGGCCGTAGCCGATCAGGTCGTCGGCCTCGGCGATCGCATTGCGGACCTGTGGGGTCATCCACTCCGGCCCGGCCGGTCCGAGCCCTACGACCGTCACTGAGCCCTCTGCGCTCTCCCTAGGCAGTACGGCCTCCGGTGCCGGGGTGTTGATCGGGCTGGGGAGCAGGGCCAGGGAGAAGTACGGCACGGAGGCCGGATCGACGTCTGCCAGGGGAGAGGTGCGCTGGGCGTCGGTGGTCGCGCGTTCGACGTACCAGGCCTCGTCTGCCCGGCCGGAGAGCTCGAAAGCCTCACGTACGTTGGTGAAAGTCCTACCGAGCTTCATGACGGCTGCAGCGTCAGTAGTGCGCAGCCGCTCGGCCAGTACGTCGGGTGGCAAGGTGCCGGGGAGGATCGTGAGGATCTCGTCGCGCTCGCACAATGGCCTGCCGAGTACTGCCGCCGCTGCGCTCACGGAGGTCACCCCAGGCACTACCTCGCACGTGTAGCGGTCAGTGAGGCGCTTGTGCATGTGCATGTAGGAGCCGTAGAAGAGCGGATCGCCTTCGGCCAGTACGACGACGTTGCGCCCGGCATCGAGATGCGCCGCGAGCCGTGCTGCGCAGTCGGCGTAGAAGTCGTCCATGGCGCCCTGATAGCCGCCTGGGTGATCCGTGGTCTCGGTGGTCAGCGGGTACCTCAGCAACTCTTCGAGCTGGCCTTCACGCAGGTACGGCGCTGCCACTGAGCGCGCGATGCTCCGGCCGTGCCGCGCGCTGTGGTATGCGATGACGTCTGCCTCGCCGATCAGCCGGGCTGCCTTCACGGTGACGAGTTCGGGGTCGCCCGGGCCGAGCCCGACACCCCAGAGCCGTCCGGTCATTCGTCCTCGCTCGCGATCGCGTTGATGGCGGCGGCGGTGATCGCGCTGCCACCCCGGCGGCCGCGGACGACCAGGTATTCGAGGCCCATCTCGTTGGCAGCCAAGGCGTCCTTGGACTCGGCGGCACCGATGAAGCCGACCGGAATCCCCAGTACTGCGGCCGGACGGGGCGCACCGTCGCGGATCAGCTCCAGCAACCGGAACAACGCGGTCGGAGCGTTGCCGATAGCAACGACCGAGCCGGCCATCCGATCGGCCCACAGGTCGATCGCGGCGGCGCTCCGGGTCGTCTTGAACTGCTCGGCCAGCTCAGGCACTGACGGGTGGCTCAGGGTGCACACGACGTCGTTGGCCGCGGGCAACCGCTTGCGGGTGACTCCCGCCGCGACCATCGATGCGTCACACAGGATCGGAGCGCCGGCCTGCAACGCGGCGCGCGCGGCTTTGACCACACCGTCCGACCAGGCGAGATCCTGCACCAGATCCGTCATCCCGCAGGCGTGGATCATCCGTACGGCGACCTGCGCCACGTCGGCCGGCAACCCGTCGAGCGCAGCCTCCGCGCGGATCGTCGCGAACGACCGCCGATAGATCTCGGCCCCATCGGTCACGTACTCGTACTCACTCACTGTGCCCTCACCTCGTCGACTCCCATCGCGACCCCATCGACCGCGTAACCGCCACCCCCGAGGGCAACCACATCCACAAACTCCCCACCAGGCTTCCCGCACCGCCGCTCACACCCCGACCAGTGCACCCGCCCACCACCAGACCACCCCGGTACTACGCGCCGAGCATCCCCCCGCACATCGCCCAACGCCTTCCCACACCCCGGCCGCCCAGCACACGCAGTAACCCCATTCCAAGCCGAGTCCGCCTCCAACACCAAGCCAACCCGCCGCAGCCCGTCCATCGCGCACTGACCTCCCGGCACCACCACAGACCGCCACGGCGTAACCCGCACGGCCGAACCAGCCTCAGCCAAAGCCCGAGCCTGCTCGGCGCCGAGCACCCCCAGCGGCACAGTCACCACCACACCCCCACGAGGTCCTCCAAAGGCCCCCGCAACAGCCGGTGCGCTCCCGCCCTGCAGGCCAGTCGGACCGCTGGTGAGACCAAGCCGTTTCTGAACCCTCTGCGGCCCGTCCTCCATCTCACCCAACCGCCAAGCCTCAGACTCCTGCTCGGCGCGTTCCGACAGGAACGCCTCCGCGGCGGCCGCCATCACCTCGACCACGCGCTCGGCAGGCACCTGCACTCCGGTGGCGACCCCGGCGAGCACCAGCTCACCCTGCTGACCATCGAGCATCCGTACGGCGACATCTGCCTTGGCGGATGCCAGGTCTCCCCGTCCATCGTCCAGCGCGAACAGGAAGCGGCCGGGCAAGGCGGCCAGGCCGGGGGTAGCGCACAGTAGGCGGTCCAACTCGCCAACGAGCGGCAGTACGTCGTACCGGCTGTGCTGGTCGAGTCCGGAGAGTGGTGAGGCGAGGATGTTGCGCACCCGCTCATGCGTGATCGACGGCAGCAACCCCGCCGCATACAGCCGCTCAGACAGCTCCACCGGCGCACCAGGCTGCAGCGCCCGGAGCTGCACGTTCGCACGAGAGGTGAGCTCAAGGTGCCCGTCGCCCAGCTCCACAGAAGCGGTAGTCAGCACCTGCAGCTGGGACACGCTCAGCACGCCACCAGGCAGTCGCACCCGAGCCAGCCCGCCATCGGCCGCCTCGTGCACGGCGAGAACGCCCGGACAGCGGTCCGGCACAGTTCTTTCAGGAGGCACCACGGCGTGATGCTACTTTCCCGCCCGATTTCCCGCGCAGCAGCCCTCTAGAGCCGCTGCGCGGGCGTAGTACCGGCTAGAGGTGCGCGTGCGGGTACGTGGGGGAGCGGTGCTGGAAGGAGAGGACGCCGGGATTGCGGATCCGGCCGCCCTCGATCTCGATGGCGCGATCGATCGTCGTGTCGGCGTGCCAGGACTCCGGCCCGTCGAGAACCGTCCGCAGATACGGCAGCAGGGCCTCGCTGATCTCCCAGCTGGCCGAGTTCCACAGGTACGACGGGGTGTGGTCGACGCCGTAGTACGTGATGTTGTCGCCGACGGTGAAGGTCGGCTCGGCGAAGCCGGTCGGGCGGGCCCAGCTGAAGCCCATGCCCAGGTCGCAGGAGACGTCCACGATCAGGCTGCCCGGCGCGAACTGGGCCAGGTCCTCCTCGATCAGGAACGTCAGCGGCGCGTCCGGATCCTGCAGCACACAGTTCACGACGATGTCGTGCTGGGCCAGGAACCCGGCCAGCGGCACCCGCTCGTCGTCGATCAGCGCGTGACTGCGCCGTGGGTCACTGGTGTCGTCGGGGTCCTCGTGGTCGAACTGGATCATCCGGGCGGAGTGGATCGGCGAGCTGACCGCCGCCACGCCACGTCCGGTCAGTACGTCGACGTCGTGGATCCCGTGCGCCGCCAGCGCGGTCACGGCACCGCGGGCCGTCGCGCCGAAGCCGATCACCACCGCGTTGAGCCTGCGGCCGTAGTCACCGGTCGAGCCGATCATCTCCAGCGCGTGCAGCACCGAGCAGTAGCCGGCCAGCTCGTTGTTCTTGTGGAAGACGTGCAGGTTGAACCGGCCGTCGTCGGTCCAGTGGTTCATCGCCTCGAAGGCGATCAGGGTGAGCTCGCGGTCGATCGCGAGCTGGGTCACCTTGTCGTCCTGGACGCAGTGCGGCCAGCCCCACAGGATCTGGCCGGTACGGAACTCGGCCAGGTCTTCGTGTTGCGGCTTCGGCAGGAGTACGACGTCGGTCCTGGCGATCAGCTGTTCCCGGTCAAGGACGCCTGCTACGGACCGGGACAGCTCCACGTCGGAGATCCCGAACTTCTCGCCGTACCCGGACTCGAGGAAGATGCGCTGCCGCAGATCGTCGTCGATACGTTCGAAATGATGCGGATGGATCGGCAGCCGATGCTCGTTCTCTTTACGCGAACGGCCGATGACGCCGAGAGTTAACTGGTCCACGATGGGCCCCTTTGGTTACCGCCTGTTTAGCACAGATGCACCAGCCAGAGATCATCTGCTAGCAGATAATCCCGCGCTAGGATGAATGCATGGCCGATACCCCGTTGCGCACCGTGCCGGACCTGACCGGGATGCTGATTCATGCCGGGCACGTGCTGGAGACCCAGTTGACCGCGGCCCTGGCGGAGATCGGGATGACGCCGCGGATGCAGTGCGTGCTCGGGTACGCCTTGGAGGAGGAGCGGACCCAGATCCAGCTCGCCGAGCTCGCGTATCTCGACAAGACGACGATGGTCGGCACCGTGGATGCCTTGGAGAAGGCCGGTTTCGCCGAGCGGAAGCCGTCGGAGACCGACCGTCGGGCCCGGATCGTCGCGGTCACCCCCGCGGGCGCCAAGGCGGCCGAGGAGGGCCAGCGAGTCGTCGACAGAGTCCACGGTGAAGCGCTCGCCGCCCTCGCCGCCTCCCAGCGCAAGCCCTTCGCCGACGCTCTCGCCGAACTCGTCGGCGGCCAGCTCGCCACCCCGGTCGAGGCGCAACCGGTACGCCGTCCACGCCGGCGTACATGATCCACTAAAAGATCGTCTACTACGGAACTATCTGCTAACGTCTTTCTTGTCCTGCTCTGCTGACAAGGAGACGACCGATGACCTCCACCCTCACCGCCCACCCGGTCCAGCTCGGCCGGGCGAAGGCGCTCGCTGTGCTCTGTGTGATGCAGCTGATGATCATCCTCGACGGCACCGTCGTGACGGTGGCGTTGCCGACCATCCAGGGCGACCTCGGCTTCAGCCAGGCTGGTCTTGCCTGGGTGATGAACTCGTACCTGATCGCGTTCGCCGGCCTCCTCCCGCTGGCCGGCCGGATCGGCGACCTGATCGGCAGCAAGCAGGTCTTCCTCACGGGCCTGGCCGTCTTCACCGCGGCCTCCCTGCTCTGCGGCGTCGCCACCAGCTCCGAAGTACTGATCGCCGGCCGGTTCCTGCAAGGCGTCGGCGGTGCCCTGGCCTCCGCCGTGATCCTCGGCATGATCGTCGGCCTCTATCCCGCGCCGGCCGAGCAGGCCCGCGCGATGGGCGTCTACGGCTTCACCTCCGCCGGTGGGGCCTCGATCGGCCTGATCCTCGGCGGTGTCATCACCCAGACAGTCGGCTGGCACTGGTCCTTCCTGATCAACGTGCCGATCGGCATCGTCTCCCTGGTGCTCGCCTCCCGCCTACTAAAGAGCCAACGCGGCCTAGGCCTCAGCAAGGGCGCAGACGTACTAGGCGCAGTACTGGTCACCGCGGGTCTCTCACTGTCCGTCTACACGATCGTCCAGACCGCCGCGCCGACCGCAGACCTCCCACGGACGCTTGTCCTCGCCGCTGCAGCAGTAGCCCTCCTCACCGGCTTCGTACTACGCCAGGCCCGCGCCACCCAGCCACTGCTCTCTCTGCACATCTTCCGCAACCGCCAAGTGACTACGGCCAACCTGGTAGTCGTCCTACTCTTCGCAGCTGGCTTCGGCTTCCAGTTCATGACTGCTCTATACCTGCAGCGAGTACTGGGCTTCGACTCGCTCCACACCGGCCTGGCCTTCCTCCCGGCACCGATCCTGGGCGCAGTGATGTCCCTGTTCATCGGCCCCCGCCTGATCGCCCGCTTCGGCGGCCGTGCCCTCCTACTGGCCGGCCTCGTCGCCCTCCTCGCAGCACTCCTGCTGATGAGCCAAGCCCCGGTCAACGGCTCCTACCTCACCAACGTGATTGCCCCACTCCTCCTAGTGGGCGCCGGTACCGGCGTAGGCATCCCGGCAGCGATCATGCTCGCCATGTCCGGCGCAGAGCCCGGCGACGCGGGTCTGGCCTCCGGACTCAACAACACCGCCCAGCAGGCAGGCGCAGCAGTCGGTACTGCGGTACTGGCAACGCTGGCCGCCTCGCGCACCGCAGTACGGGTGTCTGAAGGGGCCAACCCAGTCAGCGCATTGCGCGATGGGTACAGCGTGGCGTTCGTTGCCGCGTCGGCCTTTGTCGTCGCGGCACTGCTCGTGGGTACGACACTGTTGCTGCGCTACCGTGGTCGCCCGTGAGTATGACGAGGAACCCCGACCGGCTGGTGCTGTTCACCGACGCGGTGGTCGCCATCGCCGTCACCCTGCTGATCCTCCCGCTGGTGGAGGTCGTCACGGAGATCGCGAAGGCACAGGGGGAAGCGAACGGGGGAGACGCCCCGGACCCGTTCGCGGTGATCAGTGAGAACCAGCCGGCCATTCTGTCGTTCCTGCTGAGCTTCGTGGTGATCAGCAGGTTCTGGCTGGTTCACCATGGCGTCTTCGAGCACGTCAAGGCCTACAACAGCATGCTGGTCCGGCTGAACATGCTCTGGCTGCTCTGCATCGTGGTACTGCCGTTCCCGACCGAGATCCTCGGCCAGTTCAAGAGCGACACCTTCTCGGCGGCCTTCTACTCCGGCACCCTGGTCGTGCTCGCGCTGACCCAGACGACTCTCACGCTGCTCGTCCACGGGCACAAGGAACTCGAGGTCGCCGAGAACCCCGTCACCGACCGCGAGATCGTCGGCTCTCTCGCCTTCCTCGCTTGCGCAGTGGTCGCGTTCCTTCTCGCGCTGGTGCCGGGGGTACGTCTCTACGGCTTGCTCGCGCTGATCCCGAGCGGCGCCATCGCCAAACTCGTGAGCAATCAGCGCGAGCGCCGCACTCCGTCAGTCGCCTAGGTCAGTTGCGCCGAGTCAGTCGCCTAGCCCGGCCCAGAAGTCGCAGTGGTGCTCGGTCTGCAGGTTGACCTTCTTGATGCCGCCCTGGTCGGTCGGTGCGAGTGAGAGGCCGGTGATGGCCTTCTTGCTCGCCGGTGCCCAGTGCGGACGCTCTGGGCCGTTCGGGTTGCCAGTACGAGCGAACGCCGTCCAGTAGTCGATCATCTGCTCCGACAGCCTCTTCTGCGTAGCGGTCAGTGGGAGCTCGTAGCCGCCAAGGTTGAACAGGTACGGCAGTTCCGTCGCGTGTGCTGCGCCCTGCCCTGGCTGGGAGATCGGCGAGTGCTTGTCCGCGAACTCATACGCGTACACAGGCACCTTCCGAGCCGCCCGCTGATCGGTGGCGACCTGCGTGCATGACCAGATCCGATCGGTCGTCACCACAGTCCAAGCAGCGGCGGCTGACCCGTACTTCGCCAGCGGGTACTCCTTCAACACCTTCCGAGCGTCCGCAGCGCCGACCATGTCGGTCACCAGTCGCGGGTAGTCCGCATCGGTGAGCACGCCCCCGTTGAACGCGGTCAACCAGGCCGATGCCTCGTCATGGTTGTTGCCGGACAACACGGGCACCCGGTGGAACAGCCCAGCCTTCATCGCCTTCGCAGGACTCAGCGGCAACACCGCAGTACCGCCATAGGCAACCTGCGTGAAGTTCAACGTGTCCTCGACCAGTACTGCGGGGTCCGCCGCGCGCAGGCAGTCCAAGACCGCTTGCCCCGGCTTGCAGCCGAGCTTGGCCGCGTTGTCGGCGGCCCACTCCTTGCCGTTCTGCTGCACGGTGCTCTGCGAGATCCACGGCGAGTCAGCCGCCTGTCCCGGGTACTGGCTGTTGTCGGCCCAGTTGAAGGCGCAGGAGCCGCTCTGCATGACCGCCTTGGAGAACAGGCCGGTAGAGGTGGGTGAGGTGAGCTGTGCGCACACACTCATGCCACCAGCCGACTCACCGGCCACAGTGACGTTGCGCGGGTCGCCACCGAAGGCCCGGGCGTTCCGCTGGACCCAGCGGAGGGCGGCTTGCTGGTCCTGGATGCCGTAGGTGCCAGAGGCGGCCAGGCCCGGGTAGCCGAAGAAGCCGAAGATGCCCAGCCGGTAGTTGACCGTGACAACGACTACGTTGCCGCGGGCAGCCATCTTCGAGGCCTCGTAGCTGCTTCCAGCGCCGGAGAAGAAGCCGCCACCTGGGATCCACACCACGACGGCACGCGGCTTGCTGGTCTGCTGGGCAGGCCTGGTGACGTTCAGGTAGAGGCAGTCCTCGTTGGTGGAGCCGCCGGGCGCTTCCGGGTTGTCCCCTTGCGGGCAGACGCTGGACAGCTTCGTCGCGTCCCGCACACCCGTCCACGGCGTCACGGCCTGCGGAGGCTTCCAGCGCAACGCGTGCACCGGCGGAGCGGCGTACGGGATGCCGTTGAAGATCTCGGTCGTTGCCGTCGTCTTCCCACGCACCTGGCCAGCATCAGTCCGTACTACTAGACCGGAGGCGGCTGCCGGCTGCGAGGCCGCGGCCTGATTGACAAGTAGTGAAGCTGGCAGCAGCGCGAGTGCTGCTGCCAGCTTCACCTTCCTGCTCATGGTTGTCTTCATGCCCTGCAGCCTCTGCCAGGTCCAGGTGAACCCGCTTCGGCCGCACGGCCAGTACGCCTACACCTTTGGTCTAGGGGTCAGCAGTAAAGGTTGCTGCCGGGGGAGACGCCCAGGATGCCGGTGATCCGGTTGTAGGCGTCCACGCGGCTCTGTACCTGACCAGGGTTGCCGCCGTTGCACTCGATCGAGCCGTTGATGCTGCGGATGGTCTCGCCGAAGCCGGCGCCGTTCACCATCGCGTTGTGCGGCGTCATCGTGCCCGGACCCGACTGGGTGTTCCAGTACCAGAGGCTGGCCTTCCAGGAGACCGTCGCGTTCTGCTCGACCTGCCAGGGGTTTCCGAGCAGGTCGATGCCCAGGTAGTCACCGGCTGCCTTGTAGTTGAAGTTGTGGCTCAACTGCAGCGGTCCGCGGCCGTAGTACGCCGACTGGCCGGCCGGGCAGCCGTACGGGAGCTCCGGGTGGCAGTAGCTCGGGTAGTTGGCCTCGTTGATCTCCTTGATGTAGACCAGCCCGCCGGTCTCGTGGTTCACGTTGGCCAGGAAGGCGGCTGCCTCACGCTTCTTGGTGGCGTCGTCACCGGTGGTGGTGAAGCCAGGGAAGGCAGAGGCGGCGGCGACCAGGCCGGAGTACGTGTAGAAGGAGTTCCGGCCCGGGAACATCGAGTTGAACTGCGACTCGCTCACCGGGAAACTACCGCTCGGCGGCGGATCCGTCGGCCCGCCGCTGCAGGTGTAGGGGTCCCAGAACCAGGTGCTGACGGTCGGGTCGTAGCCCGGATTGTCGTGTTCTGCGATGTAGTACTGGCCGTTGGTGTACTTCACGATGTTGCCGGTGACGTAGTTGGCGCCGGCTACCCAGTTCGGGTAGCTGCAGGCGGGCGGGGTGGTCCCGCCGTCGCAGCTGAACGGGTCCCAGAACCAGGTGCTGATGATCGGGTCATAGCCGGGGTTGTCGTGTTCGGCGATGTAGTACTGGCCGTCGGTGTACTTGACGACGTTCCCGGTCACGTAGTTGGCGCCGGCCACCCAGTTCGGGTAGTTGCAGGCCTGGGTCGCGGTGGGGGCCTGGACGCGGGCGTCCGCGGGGGCCATCACCAGCATTGACAGCACGACTCCGAAGGCCGCGAGGACCGGCAGAACGCGCACGAAACGAGGCATCTTCACGATGGCACTCCTCTGTCCTGACCCGGCGCAGTGGGGGCGCGCGCCAAAGGTCATGGGGGCGGGTGGACAGGGACAAGCTAGATCCGCCGGTCAGCGAGCAGAAGAGCGTGCGCTCTAGACTTTCTAAAGATCCTTTGGTAATTATTTCTGGCGTCGTCGCAACAAATACGTGTCCATGATCCACCCCTTGCGGCCGCGCGCTTCCGCACGCGCTTCGACGATCTGATCGGACACCTCGGACAGTGGTCCGGCGATCAGAATCTCGTCCGGCGTGCCGAGGTAGGCGCCCCAGTAGATGTCGGCATCCTGGTCGGTGTGCTGGGTGAAGGCGGTCTGCGCGTCGAGCATCACCACGACGTCGTCGACCTCGTCCGGCCAGCTCTTCGCCAGCCGCCGCCCGGTGGTGATCTCGATCGGCCGGCCGACCTGGTTGAGCCCGACCCGGTGCCGGGCCGCGAGCGCGGAGACGCTGCTGATCCCGGGGATGACCTCGATCTCGAAGGTCAGCTCACCGCGAGCGAGGATGTCGTCGAGGATCGCCAGCGTGCTGTCGTACAGGGAAGGGTCGCCCCAGACCAGGAAGGCGCCGACCTGGTCGTCCTTCAGTTCCCTCGCGATCAGGTCTGCGCAGACGTCCGCGCGGCGGCGGCGCCAGTCGTCGACGGACTCGACGTACGCGTCGCTGCTGCGGTCCCGCTCGGGGTCCTGCCCGTAGACGATCCGGTACTTCCGGTCGCCGGCGTGCGTGTGGAGGATCTCCTCGCGCAGGTCGACCAGTTCCTGCTTGACCGCGCCCTTGTCGAGTACGAAGAACACGTCGACCCGGTTGAGCGCCTTCACGGCCTGGATCGTCACGTGGTCCGGATCGCCGGCGCCTACCCCGATGACCTTCAGTTCCATCATGGCGCCGACAGTAGTGGGGAGGCCTGGGTTGGCTGGCTGCCCAGTTACTGCTAATTTCAAAGTAACTTCGTCGAGAGGTCCCCGTGCCCACTGCGGAAGAAATGCTCAGCACTGCGTCTGTGGTCGCGCTCGGCGTGTGCCTTCGCGAGGCGGCACCTTCACTGGACCTGGCGATGGTGACCGCGGCTCCTGCAGAGTTGGCCGGGCTGGCCTTCAGCGAGCGCGGGCGGCTGGTGCGGGACGCGTTGCTGGCCGACCTGCCCGCGGAGTACGGGGCGATGGAGAAGATCTTCCGGGCGGCGCTCGAGGATCCCTCGTTCAGCGGGTGGATGATCTGGCCGGTCACCGAGGCGGTCGCTGTCCGGGCGGTTGCGGACGGCGAGCTTGAAGCGGGTCTTGCGTTGACGGCTGAGCTCACGTCGCGGTTGACCGGTGAGTTCGCGCTGCGGACCTTCCTGGCTGCGGATCTGGATCGCACGCTGGCGGTGGTCCTCGGGTGGACTCGGCATCCAGATGAGCATGTTCGGCGGCTGGCGAGCGAAGGCACTCGGGCGCGACTGCCGTGGGCCAAGCGTGTGCCGGGGTTGATCGAGCGGCCGGACGTGACGCGGCCGATTCTTGAGGCGCTGCGGCGCGATGAGTCGGAGTACGTTCGTCGCTCGGTGGCCAACCACCTCAACGACTTGAGCCGGCTCGATCCGGGGCTGGCTGTCGCGATCGCCGGTGAGTGGCTTGCATCACCGGAGCCGACGACCGAGCGGCTGGTGCGGCATGCGTTGCGGACCTTGATCAAGGCGGCTGACCCGGGAGCCCTTGCATTGCTGGGGTTTGAGCCGCCTGTCGGGTTGGTGGTCGACGGGCCGCTGGTCGCAGTACCGGCTGTTGCTGTGGGGGAGTCGCTGGCTTTCGAGTTCAGCGCGCACAATCGCGGGGCCGGGGAGCTGCGGCTGGCGATCGACTACGTCGTCCACCACGTCAAGGCGAACGGGACGCTCGCGCCGAAGGTCTTCAAGCTCACCACCCGTACCCTCGCGCCCGGCGAGTCGGCGACGATCGCCAAACTGCACTCGTTCAAGCCGATCTCGACCCGCCGGTACTACGCCGGCGAGCACGCGCTGGAACTCCAGATCAACGGCCGGACCTTCGGCCGCTCCACCTTCACCCTCACCACGGAAGGCAACTGATGACCATCCCCACCCCGCCCGACCCGACCGCCGCCGAACACGCGAAGCAGCTCCCGCACTCGATCGTCACCTACCTGCGCGAGGCCGACCCCGCCCACCGCGCGAACGCCCACGATCTCCTGTCGGCCTTCACCACCGACGCCGTCGTCGTCGACGAGGAGAAGACCTACACCGGCCACGACGAAATCCACCGCTGGCGCGAAACCGCCGCCACCGAATACACCTACACCGTCGAACTGACCCACGTGGAAAAACTCGACGACACCCACTACGTCACCACCAACCACCTCGAAGGCAACTTCCCCGGCGGCGTAGTAGACCTCCTCTACCGCTTCACCCTCGACCCCGAATCCACCCTCATCACCCACCTCGAAATCGCCCCCTGACCTACTCGCGGTCAGGGGTTGCTGATGGTGAGGGACTTCCGGGTGGGCACTCTATTGCGCCGCCACTGGCAGGTTCTCGTGCCGATGGCATGAAGCATCACGCCATCGGCACCACAACCCGCCAGCGGTGCCCGGAAACACCTGCCGCGGGGCGCGAGTAGTGCCGGATCGACGGTCTGGGGAGGATTTTCGCGGGACTTGGGTACCCATTTAGCCCAGTTCTGGGGTATTTCCCTCCCCGTCCAGAAAGTCCAGGAGGGCGGCGGCGGTTGCGGTCGGCGCTTCTTCGGGGAGGTAGTGGTCGGAGGGGATGGCGGCGCCTCGGAGGTTGGTGGCGTATTCGCTCCAAGCTGCCAGTACGTCGTATGTGCGGCCTACGAAGCTGGTCTCGCCCTAGAGGGTTAGGACTGGGCAGGTGAGAGGGGTGCCGTAGGAGGCGTTGTCGTGGAGTAGGTCGATGGTGGCGGCGGCTCGGTAGTCCTCGCAGGAGGCGGTGATGGCGTCCGGGGTGGAGAAGCAGCGGATGTACTCGGCCATGGCGGCTGGGTCGAAGGGAGTACCGCCGTGGTGGCGGGCCGTCATCCGGGCGCGGATCCAGTACTCCGGGGCGCCGCCGATCAGGCGTTCCGGGATTCCGTTGCCCGCGGCAAGGAAGAACCAGTGGTAGTACTCCGCTCCGAACCCGGCGTCGGCGTGTTCGAAGGTGTAGCGGGTCGGCACGATGTCCAGTACAGCCAGCCGCTCGACCGCCTCCGGGTGATCGAGCGCAAGCCGGTGTCCGACCCGCCTGCCGCGGTCATGGCCGACCACCGAGAAGCGGTCGAAGCCGAGCGCGCGCATGACGAGGATTTGGTCGCGGGCCATCGCGCGTTTGGAGTACTCCGCGTGGTCCGGGCCGGCCGGCGGCTTGTCGCTGTCGCCGTACCCGCGGAGGTCCGTCGCCACGACCGTGTGCGTCCGGGCGAGCACCGGCGCGACATGGTGCCAGATCAGATGCGTCTGCGGATACCCATGCAGCAACAAGACCGGCGGCCCGTCGTCGCCCCCGATCGCGCAGTTGATACCGACCCCGTCGGCGTCGATCTTCCGATACTTGAACGGGAGCTTCATGGCAGGTAGTCCAGCAGATCGGTGCGGATCGGTTGAATGCGGCTGTTCCGGGGTGTTGGCTGGGAGGAAAAGCCCCCGGAAGGACTTCCGATGGACATCGGTCTGCAGATTCCTGACTTCACCTGGCCGAACGGCGCTGCCGTGCTCGGCTCCGAGCTCGCCGTCGTGGCCGAGACCGCCGATCGGGCCGGTTTCAGCCACCTGGCCGTGATGGACCACTTCTTCCAGATCCGCGGTGTCGGGCCGGCCGAGAACGACATGCTCGAGGCCTACACGACGCTCGGCTTCCTCGCCGCGCACACCGAGCGGGTCAAGCTCTTCGCGCTGATCACCGGCGTGCACTACCGCCACCCCGGCCTGCTCGCGAAGGCGGTGACGACGCTCGACGTACTGTCCGGCGGTCGCGCGATGATCGGCATCGGCGCCGGCTGGAACGAGGAGGAGTCGCGCGGGCTCGGCTTCGAGTTCCCGCCCGTCGCCGAGCGGTTCGAGCGGCTGGAGGAGACGCTCAAGTACCTGCAGCAGATGTGGAGCGACGAGGACAAGCCGTTCGAGGGCAAGCACTACCAGGCCGAGCGGCTGCTCAACGTCCCGCAGGCGCTGAGCAAGCCGCACCCGCCGATCATGGTCGGCGGCGGGGGAGAGAAGAAGACGCTCCGCCTGGTCGCGCAGTACGCCCAGTCCTGCAACCTCTTCAACACCCCCGAGCTCGAGCACAAACTCGACGTCCTCAAACAGCACTGCGAGGACGTCGGCCGCGACTACGCCGAGATCACCAAGACCGTCTACCAGACCCTCGACGCCGGCCCCGACGGCGAGAAGACCCAGGAGCTGATCGACGAACTCGGCCGCCTCCACACCCTCGGCTTCGACGTCGCCATCGGTGGCATCCCCCAACTCCCCGACCTGGAAGCGGTAGAACGCATCGGCACGGACATCATCCCGGTCGCCGCAGCCTTCTGAATCAGCTCGCGATGACGGCGACGCCGAGGCGGCCGCCGTCGACGTCCAGAACGGTGCCGTGGATGAAGGAGGCGTCGTCGCTGGCGAGGTAGACGGCTGCTTGGGCGATGGCGTCCGGGGAGCCGATCCGGCCGTACGGCGTACCGGCCATCATCGACTCGGCGGGATGATCCTCGACGGTGTGCACGACACCCGGAGCGATCGCGTTGACCCGTACGCCGGAAGGCCCGAACTCGGCCGACCACGCGCGGGTCAACGTCTCCAGCGAGCCCTTCGACGCGGCGTACACGGCGCCGATCGGGATCCCCAGCCGGGCCACCCATGACCCGAGGTTGATGATGACGCCACCGCCGGCCGCTGCCATCGCCGGCGCGATCGCCGCGGTCAGGAAGTACGGCGACTTCACGTTGACCGCGAACACCTGATCGAAGGTCGCCTCATCCGTATCGACGGTCGCGCTACCGTCGATCGCGCCGGCGTTGTTCACCAGTACGTCGATCCGCCCACCGAGCAGCCGCGTCGCCGTCGCCGCCAACTCCTCCGCCGCAGCCTTCGTACCGCCCGCGCCACCCAGCGCGGTCGAGCCGGCAGCCGTCGAGCCCGCCAGGTCGACCGCGACGAAGTCGGCTCGACCACCCGCCGACCGGATCTCCGCGACCACCTCGTCGCCACGCTCTTTGTTGCGCCCAGCAACGACCACGTGGGCGCCCTGCCCGGCCAGCGCGACGGCGATCGCGCGGCCGATGTTGCTGGTGGCACCGGTGACCAGTGCCGTCTTGCCTGCCAACCGCATGACGTTCTCCTCAACGACTAAGAATGGACCGTTGAGTCCAGAGTAGCACCAGGAATGGACCGCCCGGTCCAGCCCAAGATGAACCCGGCCGCGCTAGGCTGGGCACCATGGAGCGAGTTCTGACCGCCAAGGGCGCGGCGACCCGGCAGCGGATCGTCGAAGGCGCCGCGCAGCTCATCCGTGAGCGCGGGGTGCCGAACGTCGGGCTCGACGACATCCGGGCTTCCACCGCGACGAGCAAGAGCCAGCTCTTCCACTACTTCGCCGACGGCAAGGGTGACCTGCTGCTCGCCGTCGCCCGGTACGAAGCGGAGCAGGTGATCGCCGACCAGATGCCACAGCTCGGCGACCTCACCAGCTGGCGCAAATGGCAGGCCTGGCGACGCCGGGTGATCCAGATCTACGACAAGCAGCGCCAGGCGTGCCCGCTGAGTTCCCTGACCGTGCAGTTGGGCAGGACGAACCCAGCGACTCTGGAGATCATCAACGGCCTCACCAGCGAATGGCGCAGCCACCTGGCGGCCGGGGTGAAGGCGCTCAAGGAGTCAGGCGAGATCGACCCGCGGGTTGACGTACAGAAGACCGCCAACGCGATCCTGGCGGCCGTCACCGGCGGCGCGACCCTGCTCCTGTCGACCGACAACCTCCGCTACCTCGAAGACGGCCTCGCCGAGGCACTGGAGAGCATGCGCCGCCCCCGCGGTTAGTCCTCAGCCGACGGCTTGCCCTCGCGCCACTCGCGCTCGAACGGCAGTCGCCACGCATGCGGAGCGATCAGCTGGTGAATGGCGTTCGGGCCCCAAGTACCGGGCGCGTACGTCTTCACCGGCGGTGGGTCCTCGAGCAGCAGCGTCGAGTTCTCCCACAACGACTCGATACCCTCAGCCGTCGTGAACAGCGTGTGGTCGCCGCGCATCGCGTCCAGGATCAGCCGCTCGTACGCCTCCAGCACATCGCCCGCCGTCTCGGTCTCCTGCGTCGAGAACTGCATCGACAGCTTCTCCAGCCGCATCCCCGGACCCGGGCGCTTGCCGTAGAAGGACAGCGACACCCGCGACGAGTCGGCCAGGTCGAAGGTCAGGTGGTCCGGGCCCTGCGACCCGACGCCGGAGCCGGACGGGAACATCGTCTTCGGCGCCTCCTTGAAGGCGATCGAAATGATCCGCATCCCCTCGGCCATCTTCTTGCCGGTGCGCAGGTAGAACGGCACGCCGGCCCAGCGCCAGTTGTCGATCCCGACCTTCATCGCGATGAATGTCTCGGTGTCGGAGTCCGGCGCGACGCCCTCCTCGCTGCGGTAGCCGCCGTACTGGCCGCGGACCACGTCCGTCGGCTGGATCGGCAGCATCGAGCGGAAGACCTTGTTCTTCTCCTCCGAGATGGCCCGCGGCTCCAGCGCCGTCGGCGGCTCCATCGCGACGAACGCGAGCACCTGCAGCACATGCGTGACGACCATGTCCTTGAACGCGCCGGTCGGCTCGTAGAAGGTGGCCCGCTGGTCCAGCCCGAGCGACTCGGGGATGTCGATCTGGATGTGGTCGATGAAGTTGCGGTTCCAGATCGGCTCGAACAGCCCGTTGGCGAACCGGAAGGCGAGGATGTTCTGCGCCGCCTCCTTGCCGAGGAAGTGGTCGATCCGGAAGATCTGCGACTCGTCGAAGGTCTCGTGCACGAAGTCGTTCAGCGCGATCGCGGACTGCAGGTCGTCACCGAACGGCTTCTCCATCACCACCCGGGCCCGCTCGACCAGGTCGGCGTCGCGCAGCATCTGGATCACCGAGTGCGCGGCCTTCGGCGGTACGGACAGGTAGTGCAGCCGCCGGGTGTCGGGGCCGAGCAGGGTCTCGGCCTCCTTCACCGCGGCGGCGAGGGCGTCCGGCCCGGCGGTCGTCGGCACGTAGGAGAGGCGGTCGCAGAACTGCGCCCACTCCTCCTCGCTGATCTTGTGCGTCCCGTAGGTGTCCACCGCGAGCCGCGCCCGGGCCTGGAACTCCTCGGTGGTGAGCTCCTCGGTCGCGGTCCCGATGATCCGTACGTCCGGAGCGAACCGATTCTGCTGCAGGTAGGCCAGCCCCGGTAGCAACTTGCGCTTGGCCAGGTCACCGGTCGCCCCGAACAGCACGATCACGTGCGGCGCGAGCGGCTCCAGATCCCGCCGCGACGGACGCGCGCCGGGCGCCGGATAGGCGATCGTCTGGGTACGGGAATCGGGCATTCTCAGGTCCTCCTACGGACGACGCGGCAAACCGCCCTCAGTGTAGGCGCGCCGCCTCCAGGATCGCCTGCACGAACGCACGCGGCTTCTCCTGCGGGAGGTTGTGCCCAGCACCCTGTACTACGTGATGCACCCGGGGCCCGGTGAAGTGGAAGGCCGAGGGTTTGCCGTCCGTCCATGGGAAATTGCCGTCGTCTTTGCCATCGAGCGTGACCGTGGGGACCGTGATGGGCGGCTGCTGGCGGAGTTGCGCCTCCAGCGCGTCGTACCGGGGATCGCCTGGCTCGGTCAGCCGGCGGTGGCGGTACACGTGCAGGACGACGGCGACGTAGTCCGGGTTCGTCATCAGGGTGGCGGCCCGGTCGAGGTCGGCCTCGGTGTAGTGCCAGGTGGGGGAGTTCTTGGTCCAGACGACCCGGGCGATCTCCTTGCGGTTCTGGGTCAGGCCGTTCTTGCCGCGCTCGGTGGTGAAGTAGTCGAAGTACCACTGAGCGGCCTCGACCGCCGGAGCCGCCGGGATCACGGCGAGCTTGGGATCGAGGTTCTGGACCAGGTAGCTGTTCACTGAGACCAGTGCGACGCATCGCTCCGGCCAGAGCGCCGCGGCGACGCACAGGCCGCGACCGCCCCAGTCGTAGCCCGCGAAGATCGCACGAGGGATCTGCAAAGCGTCCATGAAGGCGATCCAGTCCGACCCGAGCGCTGCCTGCTGCCCGGAGCGGAAGGTGTCGGCCGACAGGAACGTCGTCTCGCCGTGTCCTCGCAGGAACGGCGTGAGTACCCGATACCCGGCGCGCACCAGCTCGGGCACGACATGCGTGAAGGCGTACGGGCTGTACGGCCAACCGTGCCCGAGCAGTACGACGGGCCCATTGGCCGGCCCGGATTCGTAGTACGCGATGTCGAGCAGGTCAGTGCGCACGTGCCGAAGCCGCCCGAGCCCGCCGACTGCAGCACCGGCAACACTCGGCACCGCTGCCGCGGCGGCGGCTCCTGCGCCCACCACCTTGCCAAAAGTCCTTCTGCTGATCATGAACACGGTCCTCTCAACGCAGGGAGCGGAAGGCGGCGCGGATCTCCCGGCTGAACAGCTCGGGCTCTTCCCAGGCGGCGAAGTGGCCGCCCTTGTCGACCTCGTTGAAGTAGATGAGGTCGTGGTACGCACGGTCGGCCCAGCTGCGCGGGGTCTGGTAGATCTCGCCGGGGAAGACGGTGATCGCGGCCGGGATCGAGATGTCGACGGCGTTGAAGTTGTTCTCGCCGTTCTCCAGGTAGAGCTGCGACGACGAGACGGCCGTGTTGGTCACCCAGTACAGCGTGATGTCGTCGAGCATCTCGTCCTTGGTCAGCGACCGCTCCGGGTCGCCGCCGCTGTACGTCCACTGCGCGAACTTGTCGTACATCCACGCGGCCAGCCCGGCCGGCGAGTCGGTCAGCCCGTAGCCGAGCGTCTGCGGGCGGGTCGCCATCATCGCGGAGTACCCGGTGTTCAGCGCGTAGAAGGTCTTCAACGTGTCGAAGGCCTTCTTCTCCACCGGACCGAGCCCGGCCGGCGCGGGGTCGCCGTCGTTGAGCGCCTTCGCCACGTCCGGCGGTACGGTCGCGGGCATGTTGATGTGGATGCCGAGCAGCCCCGGGAAGGCGCGCTTGGCCATCTTGTCCGAGACGACGGCACCCCAGTCACCGCCCTGCGAGACGTACTTCGAGTAGCCCAGCCGCTTCATCAGTACGTCCCAGGCGAGCCCGATCCGGTCCGCGTTCCAGCCCTTCGCCGTCGGCCGCTCGGAGAATCCGTAGCCGGGCATCGACGGGATGACCAGGTGGAACGCGTCCGCCGCGCGGCCGCCGTACGAGGTGGGATCGGTGAGGGGGCCGATCACCTTCTGCAGTTCGAGAATCGAGCCGGGCCAGCCGTGCGTGATGATGAGCGGCAGCGCGTTCGCGTGCTTGGAGCGGATGTGGGTGAAGTGGATGTCGAGGCCGTCGATCTTGGTGACGAACTGCGGCTGCGCGTTCAGCCTCCGCTCGACCTTGCGCCAGTCGTAGCGCGTGCCCCAGTAGTGGACGAGCTCCTGCAGCTTGGCCAGCTGGACGCCTTGCGCCTGGTCGTTGACGGTCTCCTTGGCGGGCCAGCGAGTCGCCTTGATCCGGTGCCGCAGGTCGGCCAGTACGTAGTCCGGCACGTTCACCTTGTACTTCCGGATGGCGCTGTCTCCGGTGCTGGCGAAGGCTTCGGAGCTCGAAATGGCTCCGGTGGAAGCCACCGTGACGGCGGCAGCTGAGGTGGCGAGGAAGGTCCGCCGCGAGGGTTGTTCGGGCATGGTGTGACTCCTACGAGTGGTCAGCTTGAGGTTGCCCTTGCAACGTAGGAGCTACTCGCTGGCCGCCGCGCCCGTCAGATGACGCTGGCGGTGTACGTCACCCGGTCGAACGCAGTACTGCGGGCAGATCGGCGCGTGACGTGATGCCGAGCTTCGGGAAGATCCGGTGCAGGTGGGTGCTGACGGTCCGGTGCGACAGGTAGAGGCGCTGGCCGATCTCACGGTTCGTCAGGCCCTCGGCGGCCAGTTGGGCGATGCTCAGCTCGTGTGGAGTGAGTTGCTCGCGCGCATCCGGCGTACGACGTGGGCTGGTCTCCCCGGCGGCGCGTAGCTCGTTGCGGGCGCGCTCGCTCCAGGGGAGCAGGCCGAGCGCGTCGAAGGTGTCCCGAGCCGCCCTGAGGTGGACCCGCGACTCGGCTGCTCGCCGGTGCCGCCGCAGCCACTCGCCGAACGCGAGGTGCAGCCGTCCTCGCTCCAGCGGCCATCCGGTGAGGTCACCGGCCAGCGCGGCCAGGAAGAGCTTCTCCGCGTCGGCGTCGCTCGCCAGTGCTGCGCGGGCGTAGCGCAGGCCGATGTGGAGGGAGGGGGAGCCGGTCTGCTGCGCCTCCTTCTCCAGTCTGCGCACGGTCTTGCGTGCTGCGTCTTCCTGGCCGCAACGGATCGCCGCCTCGGTCAGGTCGGCGATCAGGTAGCAGCGGAGCGCGAGCTGGTACGACGGTTCGGTCAGGTCGAAGACGCGGTGCAGGTCGGCGAAGGCATCGGCGTGCCGGCCCTCGCCGAGGGCGGACAGGCCACGGGCCAGTTGGACGGTGGCGAGGATCGGGCGGGCGCCTGCGGCGAGGGCGACCTGCTCCGCCTCGGCGATCAGCTCGGCGGCTTCGGCGTACTGGCCGCGGAGGGCGGCGATCTCGGCCTGGGCGGAGAGGGCGAAGCCGTACATGAAGATCTGGTTGGTCTCCTTCGCGAGCCGGGCCGCTTCCTCGGCGGCAGGCAGCGCGACGCTGAGGTTGCCCAGGCGGGTGGCGCTGCAGGCGTGTACCGCTAGCGCGCGGGCCAGCAGGCCGAGGCGGCCCTGCGCTCGCAGACCGGCCGCGGCGGACGCCGAGAATCGGGCGGCCAGCTCGAAGGCACCGATTTGCAGGGCGGCGCTGCCGAGGAATCGCTCGACCTCAGGGTCGCCGCCTGTCTGTCCGGCCAGCTCCATCAGTCCGGCCGCGACAGCCTTGCCGCGCTCGATCGGCGCGACGTAGGCGAGGATCGCAATCAGCCGCGGGTCGTGCTCGTCGAGCGGGAGACTGTCGGCGACGTCGAGCAGATGCTGGCGTGCCTCCGGGCCGGGCTCGGCCCAGAAGCAGCGCATCCCGGCGCCCCACAGGATCCGCATCGCGAGGTCGAGATCGCCGTCCTCGTAGACCGAACGCGCTAGCTTGGCCAGCTCGATCGGCCCGGCCGTATCGTCGACCAGGCCGTCATCGAAGATGCTCCGAATCCAGGTAACCCGCGCCTGATCCTGAAACGAGAGCTCCTCTTTGGAAGCCTCGCTGAGCAGCCGCTCGACCAGATCGGGCCGCCCGGCCTCAACACTGAGATCCGCTGCCCTGAGCAACCGATCAGCCCGCAACTCACCCGTCTCACTCAGCCGGGCGGCTTCCTCCAGCCCCGCAATCGCCGCTCCAACCCCACCCCTGTACTGCGCCCGCTCAGCCGCCTTGACCAGCGTCCCCGCGATCCCCTCATCAGGCCCCTGAGCCGCCGCAGCCAAATGCCAAGCCTGCCGCTCCGGATCCTTCACCAACTCCTCAGCCAACGCCCGATGAGCCGCCCGCCGCTCAGCAACCGTCGCGGCTTGAACAATCGCCGCCCGCACCAACGGATGCCGAAACCCCAACGGCCCACCCGTACCCCCGACCAGCCCGGCACCGATTTGCATCGCCTCGATCAACCCGGCATCGACGGCCGGCGTCAACGCATCTGCGTCGACCGACCGGCCGCCCAGCGCCGCGCTCGCGGCCTCGAACATCTCGCCGAGCGATCCGCGATCGTTGAGTGCGGCAACCAATAGGCACATCCGGGTCTCGGCGGGCAGGGCTGAGATCCTGGCGCCGAAGGCCTGCTCTAGTCGGGCGTTCAGCGGCAAGGTGGCCTTCAGCAACGAATCGCCGTGGACTGTGGCAGGCAGCTCGGTCAGCGCGAGCGGGTTGCCCGCGGCCTCGGACAGCAGCCGATCACGGACGGCAGGCTCCAGCCCCGGGGCGACCTCGTCAAGTAGGGCCGATGCGACCTCGTCGGTGAGCGGTTCGACGTGCAGGGTCGGCAGGCCGGCCGAGTCCAGCTGGCAAGGGACGCCGTCGCGGACGGTGGCGATCAGCACGATCGGCTCGGAGTCCAACCGCCGAGCCACGAAGGCGATGACGTCGGCACTCGCCTGGTCCAGCCAGTGAGCGTCTTCGGCCAGCAGCAGGAGCGGAGTACCGGTGTCGGAGAGCAGATTGAGCGCTGCCATGCCGACCAGGTAGAGGTCGGGGATGTCTCCGTCGGCGAGGCAAAGCGCGATTCGAAGGGCGTCACGTTGCGATCCGGGGAGGGCGTCGACTCCCTTGCGGACGGGATGCAGCAGCTGGTGCAGTCCGGCGTACGGGAAGTTCTGCTCGGACTCCGAACCAGCAACCGACAACACCTTCGCCCCAGCCGCCCTAGCCCGAGCCGCAGCCTCGGCCGCCAACGCCGACTTCCCGATCCCCGCCGCACCCCGAATCACCAGAGCCCCACCGAACTCGGTGACCCCGGCAACCAGCGCACTCAGCCGTTCCTGCTCCGCCGCCCGACCGAGAAGTGTCCGCACAATCCTGAGTGTGGCATGCCAGAACAAAGGTCAAGAACTACTGGTAAGACCTTCATAAGACCCACATGTCAGCATCAGGTCACCCCGGCCGCCCACCGCTCAGCGAGACCTAGCCTCGGCCTATGCAGCTCCGGCACAGCTTCCTCGCTATCGTCCTCGCGGCCCTCGCCTTCACCGCGTCCGCCTGCGCCGCCGACGAGGCTCCGGACCCCGCCCCCAACCTGCTGGGCGAATACCTCAAGTCCACAAGCGTCAGAAACGACCGCTTCCCGAACACCGGCGGCTCCAGCGAAGACCGCCTAGCCAACCTCGCTGCCCATTACTCGGCAGAGCAACTGCAGTCGCGCCTTCTGCTGGCCTTCCCGTGCAGCACCAGCGAAGGACAGGACGAGTTCTTCGACACCTCATGCAGTCCGAGCACGGCGGCTGCGAAGACCGCCGAACGCCTCGGCGGCAAGCTCAACGCCCGAGTTCTCGTCGTCAAGCACAAGGACAATTCGCTGGAGCTTCTCACCCTCTATCTGGCGGGCAACCAGGCAATCGACGAGACAGGCAAGACCTATACCGACCTGAAGGAGTTCCGCAGCACCAACGAACTCCTCACATCCTCCGACCTCATCCTCACCCCAGCCGAACTGACCGCCGTCCCCGGCAAGGGTGGGGTCGTCACGGTCTACGCCCACACAAAACCCACCTGGCCCCGGTACCTTCTCGGCTCCCTGGTAGTCCTTCTGGTCCTTGTACTGGCCGCAGTTCTCTTACGCCGCCGGAGCCGAGGCAGGTCAGCGCCGGCGTAGGTGTGCGTGCTCGATCGCGGGTGAGGTGGCGTTGTAGTTGTCGGCAGGGTCCAGCTCGGTGCCAGGCGGGACGATTTCGTCGATCCGGTCGAGCACGTCGGCGGACAGGGCGATGTCGGCGGCGGGTAGGAGGCTGTCGAGTTGCTCGTGGGTTCGCGGGCCGATCAGGACGGACGTCACCGCCGGGTGCGCCCGGACGAACGCGATCGCCAGTTGCGGCAGCGTCATCCCGGCCTCGTCGGCGAGGGCGCTGAGCTTGCCGACTGCGGCGGCCTTCAAGGCACCGGTCGGGGTGGTGGGGTCGTAGTGGCTCTGCCGCGTGGACGCCCGGTGGGACGACAACAGGTCCGCCCGGCCGGACAGCCAGCCGCCGTTGAGTGGGCTGAAGGTCAGTACGCCGAGGTCGTGCCGCTGGGTCACCGGGAAGACGCTGGCCTCCGGGCGCCGGGTGAAGATCGAGTACATGAGCTGCTCGGTCAGGAACCGGTGCGTACTACGCCGCTCCGCGGCCCACTGCGCCTCGACGATGGTCTCCGCCGGGAACATTGACGACCCGAACGCGCGGATCTTGCCCGCCTGGACCAGGTCGGACAGCGCGGACAGCGTCTCGGCGACGTCGGTGTCGTGGTCAGGCCGGTGCAGCTGGTACAGGTCAAGGTGGTCGGTACCGAGCCGGCGCAGGCTGTTCTCGACCGACTGGATGATCCACCGTCGGGAGGCACCGCTCTGGTTCGGGTCCTCGCCCATCGGCAGGCCGAACTTGCTGGCCAGTACGACGTCGTCGCGCCGGCCGTTGATCGCAGTACCGACGATCTCCTCGGACTCACCGGCCGAGTAGACGTCAGCGGTGTCGATCAGGTTGATGCCGGCGTCGAGGGCGCGATGGATGATCCGGACCGAGTCCTCGTGGTCCGGGTTGCCCATCGCGCCGAACATCATCGCGCCGAGGCTGAGCTCGCTGACCGAGAGACCGGTGCCGCCGAGAATTCTGCGGTTCATGGGAAAGCCTTTCTGTTGGTCCTTCGATCAGACCACCGGTGAGCGGCGAGGTGTGAGCCTGATGCTGGCGCCGACTTGCGCGATCCTGCCGACTTGGGTGGAACACTGGGGGAGTGGACCTGCTCGAAGAGCTCCGGACGCTGATCCTGCGGCATGCCGTCGGGCAGCGCGGGCACAGCCGGCACCTGCTGGACGGTGTCCAGGTGAGCCGGGTGGACGCGCCGACCGAGTTGAGCGCCGGCGTGGCCGAGCCCTCGGTCGCGATCGTTGCCTCGGGCGTCAAACTGACGCTGCTCAACGGGGTCGCCTACGAGTACAGCGCCGGGCAGTTCCTGGTCACCTCGCTGGACCTGCCGGTGATCGGCCAGGCGCTGAAGGCCAGCGCGGACGAGCCGTTCGCGGTGGTCAGCATCCGGCTCGACCCGCTGGCGATCGCGCCGCTGCTGCTCGAGACGCCGGCCCGCCCACCGCAGTACGGCGGCATGGTGGTCAGCGACGCGACCGCCGACCTGCTCGATCCGGTCGTCCGGTTGTTGCGGATCGCTGACCGGCCGGACGACGTACGGGTCCTAGGCGCGGGCATCCGGCGCGAGATCCTCTGGCGCCTGCTCACCGGTGACCAGGGTGCGCTGGTTCAGCAGATCGGGCTGGCCGACGGCATGCTCGCCCACATCTCGGACGCGATCCGCTGGATCCGGCAGCACCACAACGAGCCGATCCTGGTGGCCGAGCTGGCGGATCTGGCCGGGATGAGCCCGTCCACCTTCCACCGGCACTTCCTTGCGGCCACCTCGATGACGCCGATCCAGTTCCAGAAACAGCTACGCCTGCAGGAGGCCAGGGTCCTGCTCCGGACGCAGCCCCTGACCGCCGCCGAGGTCGCGTACCAGGTCGGCTACACCAGCCCCGCCCACTTCACCCGGACCTACCACAAGGCCTTCGGCCGTACGCCGGCCGAGGACCGAACCCCTTAAGCCATAAGGCCTTCATAGGCCGCGAACACCATGCCGAGCCCGCGCTCGTCCCCCAGCGCGCTCTCCTCCAGCATCTGGTTCATCACGTACGCGACGGTGAGGCGGGTCTCGAGGTCGACCAGCACAATCGACCCTCCCCAACCACCCCAACTGCAGGTCCGGCCCTGCACGCTGTACCCCATCCCGTAGCGCATCCGGCCGCCGAACAGCTCGTCGATGCCGGAGAACTGCTCCTCGAGGACCCGCTCGCACCCGGCCTTCGACAGCAACCGCACCCCACGCGCCTCGCCGCCGGAGGCAAGCACCGACTGCACGGCCGCGACCGACCGTGCGTTCCCGAAGCCGGCGGCCGATGGGATATCGGCCCGCCGCCACGCCTCGGTGTTGGCGGTCTCAGCAGGAATCGGCGGGTTCCCAGGCCCTGCCGCGACCAGCTCAGGCGCTCTGGTCGGAGCTGGAATGACCGGCGAGACCCGGTGGTCGTCCTCGGGCGGCACGGTCAGCTGGAAGTCGGCGCCGAGCGGCCCGGCGACCTCCTCGGCGAAGAAGGTGGCGAGGGTCCGGCCGGTTGCCCGCCGTACGATCTCGCCGATCAGAAATCCCTGGGTCACCGCGTGATAGGCGCCGACCTCCCCAGGCGGAGAGCTCGGTGCCTGCTCGGCCAGCAGGCTGGTCATCAGCGACCAGTCGTAGAGCTGCTCGGTCCGTACCGGTACCTCCCAAGTGGGCAGGCCCGAGGTGTGCCCGAGCACCTGCCGCACCAGCACCTTGTCCTTGCCCAGGGCACCGAATTCTGGCCAGTACTTCGCCACCGGCGCGTCCAGGTCGAGTACGCCGCGATCGGCCAGGATCAGCATCGACAACGCGGCCATCGTCTTCGTCGTGGAGAAGACGCAGGTGATCGTGTCGGACTCCCAGGGCCTGGTGCGGGCCTCGTCGAAGTACCCGCCCCACAGATCCACGACGGGCTCGTCCCCCAGATAGACGGCGACCGAAGCCCCGACGTCCTTACCGTCCAGCGACGCGACCAGCGCCTCCCGCACCGCCCCGAACCGGGCGTCGCAGGTCCCCTCAACCTCAGCCATGCGGCTCATCAAACGCCGATTCCCGCTCGGCACCAACCGATTTGTTCGGTAGGCACCGGGATTTCATCACGCTGACAGCATGTGCTGCTACAACCAGTGAATGCGCAAACTGGGGATCATCTTCGTGGCGGCGCTGACCGCCCTGCTCATTCCGCTGCAAGCCCACGCCGTCACCGGGTGGCGGATCGTCGGATCCGACAACGCCCGGCCGCTCGACGAAGGCCAGGGACTGGCCACGGTGACGCGTGGTGGCACGACGTCGTACCGGTACACCGGGAGCACGACCATCCCACTCGATCTGCTGCTCGGCGGCTGGAACCATGTCGGCGATCCGGGTGCCGCCGGTGGTTGGTACGTGGAGCCGTACCAACGCGACGACCGGGGCGCGAAGCTGTACCGGGTGCAGTCGCCGGCCGGTAAGTGGGCCAACTACAAGCACGCGCTGGAGTCCTGGGAGGCCAGCAACAACAGCTTCTCCGCGGTATCACCGGACGTGCACTGGATGGTGACCGGCGAGTGGGGAACGATGGACCGGCTGCTGGTACTTCCGATGCCCGGGGTCGGCGCCACCAACCCGGCGCAGAACCTGCCGTACGCCTCGGCGATCCGGCTGAACCACCAGGTCCGCGACATCCAGGGCTGCGACTTCGTCACCGCGACCCAACTGCTCTGCGCCTCCGACGACCCCGACGGCACCCTCTTCGGTACGACGAAGCCGCTCCTGCAGGTCGATCTCTCCGCCCCGGTCGGCAGCACCGACGTCACCGGCACGGTCACCTCACTCGGCCGACTGCCCTTGCAGAGCGCCTGCACCGGCACCTTCGAGGTAGAAGGCATCGACTACTTCGAGCCCGACGCCACCCTCCGCGTCATCGTCCTCTCGCCCAGCGTCTGCATCACCACCGACAGCAAGACCTACCGCTTCCAGCGCTGAGAAAGCACGAAAGCCCGTGACCAGTTCGGTCACGGGCTTCTTGCTTTCGGGCGCCCCCGGCAGGATTCGAACCTGCGCACCCGCCTCCGGAGGGCGGTGCTCTATCCCCTGAGCTACGGGGGCTCAGGAACGAGCAGAACCTTAGCAGGAAATTCAGTGAGGGTTCGCATTGGGGGAGACCCTGGTCGGTCCCTGGGTCTTCCGTGTTGCGGGATCCCACTGGGTACCGGAGTCGTCATAGTGGACGTAACCCCAAGCACCGAAAGGAAAACGAACTCATGGCTAGCTCCTTGGTCCGACCGTCCGGTAACCGCTGGATCGGCGGTGTGTGTGCCGGTCTGGCGCGCCGCTTCGGCATCTCCGCGAACACGATGCGGCTCATCTTCGTGATCAGCTGTCTGCTGCCCGGTCCGCAGTTCCTGATCTACATCGTGCTCTGGGTGATGATGCCGTCGGAGGACTGACGCGGGTGGCATGAAACCCTGCTCCCCATGAGAGCGGGTCTGCTGGCGGTCGCCGTCGCACTGAGCCTGGTACCGGTGCTGAGCGGCTGCCAGGTCGGTCCGGCCGAACCCGGGCCGGCGGAGCTGAGGACGAGCGCACCCCCGTGGAGCGCGCCACGGGATGCGGTCTCGTACATCGACAAGGCCGGGTTCGAGCGGTTGCCGCTCGACTTCAGCGGCCCGGCGCCGTACACGCTGAAGCTCTCGGTCACGGTCGACGGCAAGCCGGTGGAGATCCCGGCGGACATCGGCGTCGACCGGCTGCGCGCCGAGCAGGCGGCGGTCCACACGCACGGTACCGACGGGGTGCTGTGGGTGGAGGCGAAGACGAAGGCCGAGCGCCCCACCCTGAACCAGTTCTTCACCCTCTGGGGAGTCAAGTACGACGACCGCTGCCTGGCCGATGCCTGCGGCTCGCTGACCGTCGTCGTCAACGGCGAGAAGGCCGCCTGGGACACCAAGCTCCCCCGGGAGAGCGTCATCCAGGTCGCAGCCAAGCACTGATCGGGTGGCAGGAAGGTGGCAACCGCCCCTGACAACCCCTAGGGCCCGCTTGACTACCGGTATGAACAGCAAGCTCGCAGTAGTCGCCACCGCCCTCGCAGCACTCGCCTTGACCGGCTGCGGCGGCCAGAACGACAACGGCGCGGCCGCCCCGGCCTCCACCACCCCCGCAAGCCCCACGGCCACCCCCACCCCAGGCCCCGGCGACACCCCACCGCCCGACACCGCCGGTACGCCGACCCCGCCGGCCAAGCCGCTCCCGAAGGCGGCTGACGGTACGAACTACAAGGCCTGCGCCGACTCCCGCTGCGAGGTCACGGTCCGTACCGGCACCCGCCTCCCGGTCAAGCGGAGCACCCTGGGCTTCACCAGCACCCTGAAGATCGACCGCGTGAGCGACGGCACGGTCGCCTACAGCGCCAAGGGCGGCTGCTGCAGCCTCAGCACCAGCGCCCAGGGCCCCGGCAAGAGCTACATCCTCAACAGCCTCAAAGTCACCACCGTCTCGGTCACCGGCAAAACGGCCATCCTCAGCCTCAAACCCGCCTGAGCGGCCGCCCGGGAGCGGCGCCGTACCGGGCTGTGGATACTGGGTCAAGGGTTTGGCGCGCTGGCCATTAGGCTGGCCCGGTGACTCCGGAACAGCTCGCTGAGAAGATTTTGTTGGCTCTGACCGCGCTCGTCGACGACGGGACGTTGACGGTCGAGGGTGGGCTGCCTGGTGAGCTCAAGGTCGAGCGGCCCAAGAATCCCGAGCACGGCGACTACGCGACCAACATCGCGATGCAGCTGGGCAAGCGCTCCAGCCTGGGCAACCCGCGCAAGCTGGCCGAGCTGCTGGCGGCCAAACTGCAGGACGACGACGCCATCACGGCGGCCGAGATCGCCGGCCCGGGCTTCATCAACATCCGGGTCGCGGCCGATGCCCAGGGCAAGATCGCGGCCCAGATCCTCGAGGCGGGCGCGGCGTACGGAAGTACCGACTCGCTCAAGGGCCAGCCGATCAACCTGGAGTTCATCTCCGCCAACCCGACCGGCCCGCTGCACCTCGGCCACACCCGCTGGGCCGCCGTCGGCGACGCGCTGGCCCGGGTGCTGATCGCCGCCGGCGCCAAGGTCACCCGCGAGTTCTACGTGAACGACCGGGGCGCCCAGATGGAGAAGTTCGGCGCCTCGCTGATGGCCTCGGCCAACGGCGTACCGGTGCCGGAGGACGGGTACCACGGCGAGTACATCCACGACCTCGCGGCGCGGATCGTCGCCGAGGAGCCGGGGATCAAGGAGCTGCCCGAGGCCGACCAACTGGTCGCGTTCCGCGAGGCCGGCTATGTCCGGCAGCTCAAGGAGCAGCAGGACCAGCTGGCTCAGTTCCGGACCGAGTTCGACGTCTGGATGTCCGAGCGCACCCTGCACGAGCAGAACGGTGTCGGTCACGCGATCGAGAAGCTCCGCGCGCAGGGCCACCTGTTCGAGGCCGACGACGCGCTCTGGATGCGCACCACCGACTTCACCGACGACAAGGACCGGGTGCTGATCCGGACCAACGGCGAGCCGACCTACTTCGCCTCCGACGCCGCGTACTACGTGAACAAGCGCGACCGCGGCTTCGAGGTCTGCATCTACCTGCTCGGCGCCGACCACCACGGCTACGTGAACCGGCTGAAGGCGATCGCGGCCTGCGCCGGCGACGACCCCGAGCACAACATCGAGATCCTGATCGGCCAGCTCGTCAAGATCCTCAAGAACGGTGAGGAGATGAAGCTGTCCAAGCGCGCGGGCACGATCGTCACGCTCGCAGAGCTGGTCGAGGAGAGCGGCGTCGACCCGCTGCGGTACACGCTGTGCCGCTACCCGGTCGAGTCGCCGCTGACGCTCGACATCGAGGAGATGACCCGCCAGGTCAGCGAGAACCCGGTGTACTACGTGCAGTACGCGCATGCCCGGCTCGCCTCGATCCTGCGCAACGCCGACGAGCTCGGGATCAAGCTGGACGAGTTCGAGCCCGGCCTGCTCAGCCACGAGAAGGAAGGCGACCTGCTCCGCGCGCTCGCCGACTTCCCGCGGGTGATCGCCACGGCCGCCGAGCTGCGCGAGCCGCACCGGGTTGCCCGCTACCTCGAGGACACCGCGTCGGCGTTCCACAAGTTCTACGACGTCTGCCGGGTACTTCCGCGCGGCGACGAGGAGATCGAGCCGGTGCACAAGGCTCGGCTGACCCTGGTCGGCGCCACCAAGACGGTCCTCGCCAACGGGCTCGACCTGCTCGGCGTCAGTGCCCCGGAGCGGATGTGAGGGCGCACGAGGCGGGCACGCTGCACGCCGACCTCGGGCACAACTCACCGCCCTGGCTGCGCGCGCCCCGTGACCCCAACGACTTGGTCACTTCGCTGTGGTCGACGACCGCCAAGAAGAACGGCGACGGCGCCCTCGAGGTCGGCGGCGTCGACCTGCGCGAGCTCGTCGCGGAGCACGGCAGCCCGGCGTACGTGCTGGACGAGGACGACTTCCGGGCCCGGGCGCGCGCGTTCAAGCTCGGCTTCAAGGACTTCGACGTCTACTACGCGGGCAAGGCCTTCCTCAGTACGACCGTCGTGCGCTGGGTGATGGAGGAGGGGCTCAACCTCGACATCTGCTCGGGCGGCGAGCTCGCCGTCGCTCTGCGAGCGGGCGCCGACCCGAAGCGGCTCGGGTTCCACGGCAACAACAAGTCCGAGCAGGAGCTGGCCCGGGCGCTCGACGCCGGCGTCGGCCGGATCATCGTCGACTCCGAGTACGAGATCACCCGGCTGATCGAGCTGGCCAAGGAGCGCGGCGTCGTCGCGCCGCTGATGGTCCGGGTCACCGCGGGCGTCGAGGCGCACACCCACGCGTACATCGCGACCGCGCACGAGGACCAGAAGTTCGGCTTCTCGATCACCTCGGGCGCGGCCTACGAAGCCGTTGCCCGGATCAACGAAGCGCCCGAGCTGGAGCTGCTCGGCCTGCACTCGCACATCGGCTCGCAGATCTTCGACTCGTCCGGGTTCGAGGTCGCCGCGAAGCGCGTGATCGCCTTGCACGCAAGGGTTTCCGACGAGCTCGGCGTGGACATGCCCGAGCTCGACCTCGGTGGCGGTTTCGGCATCGCGTACACCACCCAGGACGACCCGTCCGACCCCGCGCAGCTGGCCACCGAGATGGGCAAGATCGTCGAGCACGAGTGCCGCGGGCACGGTATCGACGTGCCGCGGGTCTCGATCGAGCCCGGCCGCGCGATCGTCGGCCCGGCGATGTGCACGGTCTACGCGGTCGGCACGGTCAAGGAGGTCGCACTCGATGGCGACGCCTACCGCACCTACGTCTCGGTCGACGGCGGGATGAGCGACAACATCCGCACCGCGCTGTACGACGCCGACTACTCCTGCACGCTGGCCAATCGCTACTCCGAGGCCGGGCCGACGCTCGCCCGGGTGGTCGGCAAGCACTGCGAGTCGGGCGACATCGTGGTGAAGGACGAGTTCCTGCCGGCCGACGTCACGCCGGGCGACCTGGTCGCCGTACCGGGCACCGGCGCGTACTGCCGGTCGATGGCGAGCAACTACAACCACGTACCGCGGCCACCGGTGATCGCGGTCAAGGACGGGCAGACGCGCGTCGTCATCCGTCGCGAGACCGAGGACGACATGCTTGCACTGGACATGGGGGCCGAGTGAAACCGTCAGGCAAACCCTTGAAGGTGGCGCTGCTGGGTTGCGGCGTCGTCGGGACCGAGGTGGTCCGGATCCTCACCGAGCGGGCCGACGACCTCGCCGCCCGGGTCGGCGCTCCGCTGGAGATCGCCGGCATCGCCGTACGCCGAGCAGGCCGGGCGCGCGACATCGCGGTCGACCCGGCCCTCATCACCACCGACGCCCAAGCGCTCGTCTCGCGCGGTGACCTCGACCTGGTGATCGAGGTGATCGGCGGGATCGAACCGGCCCGCAGCCTGATCCTCACCGCTCTCGAGCATGGCGCTTCCGTCGTCACGGCCAACAAGGCGCTGCTCGCGGAGGACGGCCCGACCCTGTTCGCCGCCGCGGAGAAGTACGAGCGAGATCTGTACTTCGAAGCCGCCGTCGCCGGCGCGATCCCGATCCTGCGCCCGTTGCGTGAGTCGCTGGCCGGTGATGACGTGACCCGGGTGATGGGCATCGTCAACGGCACCACGAACTACATCCTCGACAAGATGGACTCCACCGGCGCCGGTTTCGACGAGGCGCTCGAGGAGGCCCAGGCCCTCGGGTACGCCGAGGCCGACCCGACCGCCGACATCGAGGGTTTCGATGCCGCCGCCAAGGCTGCTCTGCTGGCCAGTTTGGCCTTCCATACCAGGGTTTCCATCGCTGACGTGCACCGCGAGGGCATCACCGAGGTGTCCGCGACGGACATCGCCTCGGCCCGCGAGATGGGCTGCGTGGTGAAGTTCCTGGCGATCTGCGAGCTGGACGAGGAGAACGACTCGGTCGGCGCGCGGGTCTACCCGGCGATGATCCCGCTGAGCCATCCGCTGGCGTCGGTCCGGGACGCGTACAACGCCGTTTTCGTGGAATCCAAAGCGGCCGGCCAGCTGATGTTCTATGGTCGTGGGGCCGGCGGCGCCCCGACGGCCAGCGCTGTCCTCGGGGATCTGGTCTCCGCCGCGCGCAACCGGCTCAAGGGCGTGCCGGGGGTCGGCGAGTCGTCGTACACCCAGCGGGCCGCCCGTCCGATGGGTGCCACCCGGACTCGCTATCACGTGTCGCTGGACGTGGCCGACAAGGCCGGCGTGCTGGCGGCGGTGGCCCTCGCGTTCTCCGAGCACGGCGTGTCGATCCAGACCGTCCGCCAGGAGGGCCGGGGTGGTGAGGCGCAGCTCGTCGTCGTCACCCACACCGCCACCGACGCCGCACTCTCCGCGACCGTGGAAGCCCTGCGCGACATGGACATCGTCCGTGAGGTCAGCAGTGTGATGCGGGTCGAAGGGGATTGAAGACAATGAGTCAGCAGAGGCCACAGCAGCGACCTCATCAATGGCGAGGCGTGATCGAGGAATACCGCGACCGGTTGCCGGTCTCGGCGGACACTCCGGTGGTCACGCTGGGCGAAGGCGGTACGCCGCTGGTGGCCGCGCAGTGGCTGAGCGAGCAGACCAATTGCGAGGTCTGGCTGAAGGTCGAGGGCAACAACCCGACCGGCTCGTTCAAGGACCGTGGCATGACGGTGGCGATCTCGCTCGCCGCACAGGCCGGTGACAAGGCTGTTGTCTGCGCCTCGACGGGGAACACGTCGGCGTCGGCCGCGGCGTACGCGGTGCGGGCGGGGATGCTGCCGCTGGTGCTGATCCCGGCCGGGCGGATCGCGAAGGGCAAGCTGGCGCAGGCGATCGTGCACGGCGCGAAGCTGGTGTCGATCGACGGTGGCTTCGACGACTGCCTGCGGATCGTGCGTGAGCTGGGCAAGCACTACCCGGTCGCGCTGGTGAACTCGGTCAACCCGGTCCGGCTGGAAGGCCAGAAGACCGCGGCGTTCGAGGTGTGTGACGCGCTTGGTGATGCTCCTGACTTGCACCTGCTGCCGGTTGGGAACGCGGGCAACATCGCGGCGTACTGGAAGGGCTACCAGGAGTACCGGAAGGACAAGATCTCCTCGAAGGTCCCGCAGATGTGGGGTTTCCAGGCCGAGGGCGCGGCGCCGATCGTGACCGGCCGGATCGTCGAGAAGCCGGACACCCAGGCGACCGCGATCCGGGTCGGCAACCCGGCATCCTGGACCCTCGCCGAAGCCGCCCGGGACGAGTCAGGCGGCCGCATCGAGGCAGTCACCGACGACCAGATCCTCTCCGCCCAACGTGAGTTGGCCGCCCGAGAAGGCGTCTTCGTAGAACCCGCCTCAGCCGCTGGCGTCGCCGGCCTACTGGCAACGAAGGCGGCAGGTCGCCTCGACGGCGGCTCCACCATCGTCATCACAGTCACCGGCCACGGCTTGAAGGACATCGACACTGCACTGTCTTATGCAACGGTCGCCGAGTCCCCGGTCACGCCGGCCGACACCGACGCGGTCGCCCGCGTGGCTGGGCTGGTTTGAGTTGGCCTCGACCAGCGACCAGTCAGCCGGGCGAGAGTTCGCCGACGCTGGAAGGCGTGGTGGCGAGCTGGACGACGGCGAAACGGCCAGCGGCGATCCGTTCGGCAACTCGGCCGGCCGCGAGACGGCCGACGGTGTAAGCGGGCACGTCGGATCGGGCAGCGGCGAGTTGGATGACGGCGAAGTGGCCGGCGGCACTCCGGGCAGCGACGCGGCCGACGGCGGGTCCGGGCTAGGCGCAGCCGGGGCGGTTCGGGTTCGGGTGCCGGCTACCAGTGCGAATCTTGGGCCGGGGTTTGATGCGTTTGGGTTGGCGTTGACCCGGTATGACGAGTTGACGGTGGTTCCTGGTGGTACCGGGGTGAGTGTTGAGGTGACTGGGCCCGGTGAGGGTGAGGTCGCGCTGGATGAGTCGCACCTGGTGGTGCGGGCTATTCGGGCTGGGTTGGATGCACTTGGGGCGTCGGTGCCGGGATTTACGTTGCGGTGTGAGAACCGGATTCCGCATGGGCGGGGGTTGGGGTCGTCGTCGGCTGCGATCGTTGGGGGGATCGCGGCGGCGTACGGGTTGGCGGGGGAGCCGTTGGATCGGGAGCGGGTGGTGGAGCTCGCTCACGAGATCGAAGGGCATCCGGACAACGTGGCTGCTTGTGCGTTGGGTGGGTTCACGATCGCGTGGACCGATGGGGACACCGGCCGGACAGTTCGGTTGGAGCCGTTGGCCGAGTTGTCGGTAGTTGCGTACGTGCCGTCGACGCGAGTGCTGACCAAAGAGGCTCGCGGGTTGCTGCCATCCGCAGTACCGCATGCAGATGCAGCTGCAAATGCAGGACGGGCCGCATTGCTCGTTGCTGCGTTGACCTCGCGGCCATCCTTGCTGATGACAGCGACCGAGGACTGGCTGCACCAGGAGTACCGGCAACCCGCGATGCCCGAGAGCCTTGCCCTTGTGCACAAGCTCCGGGGAAGCGGTCTGGCCGCGGTCGTCAGTGGCGCCGGCCCGACGGTGCTGGTGATCGGCGAGGAGCCCGAACGTGCCGACGAAGCACCGGACGGCTGGCGGCGGTACGAGCTCGGCATCGATCCACTCGGTGTACAGGTCTGGCCCGCGGATGCAGAACTTCTGCTCGCCGAGGGCGGGAATGAACGATCCCGGACACGCGTTGAACATCCCGAGGCAGCAGACTGACCCTGATGGGTGCTAGTCTCGACTCACCCGATCGCCTTCCAGGTGATCGGCGAACTCTCGCCGCATCGGGCTTTGTTCCCGGCACCCCAGGTGTACGTGGCGATCTCCCAGTGAAGAACTTGCGCCGCCTGCGCCGGAGATTTCCGGGGGACCCAGATTCAGCGAGAGCCGCCTCTTTGTTACCCCGCGTCGCCGTTTCGTCGGTCGCGGGAGATGATTCCGGGCGATGAGCCTCTCAGGACATCGTCCATCCGTGTGGGAAGGACCTCACGTGACAGAAACTGTTGAAGCCTCCAGCGGAGCCGGTACCTCGGCCCCGGGCACTGACGCGACGGCTACCGCCGGAACGCGGCGCCGCAAGACCGGAGGCGGCCTCGAAGGCATGCTGCTCCCCGAGCTCAAGCAGCTCGCCGGGACGCTCGGCATCAAGGGCACCGGCGCGCTGCGCAAGGGCCAGCTGATCGAGGCGATCAAGGCCAACCAGGCGAGTATCGGCGCCGCGGGCTCTCGCTCGCGGTCGAGTCAGCCGACCCTGGACGAGGCCGCGGAGCCGGTGGCCACCAAGGCCAGGGCCAAGACCGCTGAGGTCAAGGCCGAGGCTCCCGCTCAGGACGCACCGCAGCGGGCCGGCAGTCGCCGGACGCGCGCCGCCGCCACCCAGAGTGGCACGGAGACGGCCGAGCAGAACGGCGCCACCACCAGCGTCACCGACCGGTCGGCCGAGTCGGCCCCGGTCGCGGCGCGGAACGGCGCAGCCACGACTGAGGTCGTGCAGGCGCCGGAGAAGACTCGTGAGCCGGCCGACAGCCCGTCGATCGAGCAGAGCACCGACCGTGGCGAGAGCCGCGGCGACCGTACCGAAGGCAACCGCGACCGCAACCGTGGCCGCGACAACGCGCGGGACACCCAGCGCGACAGCCAGGCCCGGGACAGCCGCGACGGCCAGACCCGCGACAGCCGTGAAGGCCAGACCCGGGACAGCCGTGACAGCCAGGCCCGCGATGGCCAGGCGCGTGATGGCCAGGCTCGCGACTCTCAGCAGAGCCGCGGCGAGAGCCAGCGGGACGGCAACCGCGACGGTCAGCGCACCGATCGCGATGCCAACCGCGATGGTGGCCGCGACAACAACCGCGACCGGCAGAACCAGAACGACCGGGGCGAGGAGGGTGAGGGCCGTCGCCGTCGCCGCCGGGGCCGCGATCGGGACCGCACCACCACCGACCGTCCCACCACCGACCGCAACGACCGCAACGATCGCGGCGGCCGGGACAACCAGCGCAACCGTGGCCGCAACGACCGCTTCGAGCCGGAGCCGACGATCAACGAGGACGACGTCCTCGTTCCCGCGGCCGGCATCCTCGACGTGCTCGACAACTACGCCTTCGTCCGGACCAGTGGCTACCTGCCCGGCCCGAACGACGTGTACGTCGCGCTGTCGATGGTTAAGCGCTACGGCCTGCGCAAGGGTGACGCGATCACCGGCGCGGTGAAGCAGCCGTCGGACGGCGAGCGCAAGGAGAAGTTCAACCCGCTGGTCCGGATCGACACCGTCAACGGGTCGGACCCCGAGGTCGCCAAGCAGCGTCAGGACTTCAACAAGCTGACCCCGCTGTACGCGACCGAGCGGCTCCGGCTCGAGACCGAGCCGAACATCCTGACCACCCGGATCGTCGACATCGTCAGCCCGATCGGCAAGGGCCAGCGCGGCCTGATCGTCTCGCCGCCGAAGGCCGGTAAGACGATGGTGCTGCAGGCGCTCGCCAACGCGATCACCACGAACAACCCCGAAGTACACCTGATGGTCGTGCTGGTGGACGAGCGGCCCGAAGAGGTCACCGACATGCAGCGCACGGTCAAGGGTGAGGTCATCGCCTCGACCTTCGACCGGCCGGCCGACGACCACACCACGGTCGCGGAGCTGGCGATCGAGCGGGCCAAGCGCCTGGTCGAGCTCGGCCACGACGTGGTCGTCCTGCTCGACTCGATCACCCGCCTGGGCCGGGCGTACAACATCGCGGCCCCGGCCAGCGGCCGGATCCTGTCCGGTGGTGTCGACTCGTCGGCGCTCTACCCGCCGAAGCGGTTCTTCGGCGCGGCCCGCAACATCGAGGACGGCGGCTCGCTGACCATCCTGGCGACGGCGCTGATCGAGACCGGCTCCAAGATGGACGAGGTCATCTTCGAGGAGTTCAAGGGCACCGGCAACATGGAGCTCCGGCTCCGCCGCGAGTTCGCCGACCGCCGCATCTTCCCCGCCATCGACGTGGTCGCCTCCGGCACCCGCCGCGAGGAACTGCTGATGTCGAAGGACGAGACCGCGGTGGTCTGGAAGCTCCGCCGGGTGCTGAGCGCGCTGGACGGTCAGGCCGCGCTGGAACTGCTGATCGGCAAGCTCAAGGAGAGCAAGTCGAACATCGAGTTCCTGCTCCAGGTGAACAAGACGACTCCGTCGGCCGGCAACGGTCACACGACGGACAACGGTAACTAGAAGTAACCACAAGCTGACCGAATCGCCCCGGAATACCGGGGCGATTCGTCAGGTTGGGGCCTGAGATGGCAAACTTGTCTGTTGGTTCCGGTTCACGTTCGTACCAAGCGGACGACCCGGGCCCGCCTTTGACTCGAGGAGATCCATGAAGAGCGACATCCACCCGAACTACGTGCTGACCAAGGTGACGTGCACCTGTGGCGCGTCGTTCGAGACCCACTCGACGGCCGAGAGCGGCACCATCCGCTCCGAGGTCTGCTCGCAGTGCCACCCCTTCTACACCGGCAAGCAGAAGATTCTCGACACCGGTGGCCGCGTCGCCCGCTTCGAGAAGCGGTACGCGAAGAAGTAGCGACTTTCCGGCGCCGGTCCACGAGTCCCCCAGGGGATTCGGGACCGGCGCCGTTGCGTTGTCCACAGTGGAACCGAAGGAAGGAGTGCAGGCATGTTCGAGGCAGTGCAGTCGCTGAAGGCGGAGTACGCCGAGCTGGAACGGCGGATGTCGGATCCTGAGCTGCACTCCGACCAGGCGGTCGCGCGGCAGGTCGGCAAGCGGTACGCCGCGCTGGCGCCCGTGGTGCGGACGTACGCGGAGTGGTTGCAGACGGCCGATGACATCGAGGCCGCCAAGGAGCTTGCCCACGAGGACGCGAGCTTCGCGGAAGAGGCGACCAAGCTCGAGCGCCGGCGCGATGAGCTGGCCGAGAAGCTGCAGGTGCTGCTGGTGCCGCGTGACCCGAGTGACGACAAGGACGCGATCCTCGAGATCAAGGCGGGGGAGGGCGGCGACGAGTCGGCCCTTTTCGCCGGCGACCTGCTCAAGATGTACCTGAAGTACGCCGAGTCGCAGAACTGGAAGACCGAGGTGCTCGACTCGGCCGAGTCCGACCTCGGCGGGTACAAGTCGATCACCGTCGCGGTGAAGGCGAAGGGCACGCCCGAGCCCGGCGAAGCGCCGTACGCGAAGCTGAAGTTCGAAGGTGGCGTGCACCGCGTGCAGCGGGTGCCGGTGACCGAGTCGCAAGGCCGGATCCACACCAGCGCGGCCGGTGTCCTGGTGCTGCCCGAGGCCGAGGACGTGGACGTCGAGATCGACCAGAACGATCTGCGGATCGATGTCTTCCGGTCGTCCGGCCCCGGCGGCCAGAGCGTCAACACGACCGACTCCGCCGTCCGGATCACCCACCTGCCGACCGGCATCGTCGTCTCCATGCAGAACGAGAAGTCCCAGCTGCAGAACCGCGAGCAGGCCATGCGGGTACTGCGATCCCGGCTGCTCGCCGCCGCGCAGGAGGCGGCTGACCAGGAGGCGTCCGACGCCCGCCGGTCGCAGATCCGTACGGTCGACCGCTCCGAGCGCGTCCGCACCTACAACTTCCCGGAGAACCGCTTCTCCGACCACCGGGTCGGCTACAAGGCGCACAACCTTGACCAGGTGCTCAACGGCGAGCTTGCCCCGGTGATCCAGGCACTGACCGATGCGGACCTCACCGCTCGTCTAGAGGCCGTCGAAAGCCAGTGAGCGTCCGTACGTTGCTAGCGGAGGCCACTGCCCAGCTGGCCGACGCAGGGGTCGCGTCCCCCGACTACGACGCCGCTGAGCTGCTTGCCCACGTCACCGGCGTACGGCGGATGCAGTTGGGGCTCGTGAAGCCCACCGCCGACCAGGAGGCGCAGTACGCCGCCCTGCTCGCCCGTAGAGCGCAGCGTGAGCCACTGCAACACCTGACCGGTACTGCGGCCTTCCGCTACCGCGACCTCGCAGTAGGGCCAGGGGTGTTCGTACCGCGGCCTGAGACCGAGGTGCTCGTCGGCTGGATCCTCGACCGCATCGCCGACGTCGAGAACCCGCTAGTGGTCGACCTCTGCAGCGGCTCAGGTGCAATCGCGGGCGCCGTCGCTACCGAGCGACCCGACAGCACGGTGCATGCAGTCGAGCTGTCGCCCGAGGCGTGCGTCTGGGCCCGGCGCAATCTGGCCGGGACCGGGGCCACCTTGCACGAGGGCGACATCGACGGCTGCCTACCGGAGCTGGACGGCCAGGTCGACGCGGTGATCTCCAATCCGCCCTACATCCCTTTGACTGCTTGGGAATCCGTCACCGCCGAGGTGCGTGACCATGACCCGGCGCTGGCGCTCTGGTCGGGTGACGACGGGCTCGACGAGATCAAGGTCGTCGCCGCCACGGCCGGTCGTTTGCTGAAGCCCGGTGGCTGGTTCGGCTGCGAGCATGCGGACGTACAGGGGGAGTCGGCGCCGGCCGTCTTCGCGGCTACCGGTCTCTTCACCGAGGTACGCGATCAGCTCGACCTGACTGGCAAGCACCGCTTCGCCACTGGGCGCAGAGTTCACTCGTAGACGACGAACTCCGGGCGCGGCTTGAGCGCCATCACCTGTGCCGGCGTCATCAGCGGGCCGTGCCGGGTGTCCTCCTGGTAGAAGAGCTTGAACCCCGCATGCACCCCGGCGGCCATCGTCGGAGTGAGCTTGCGCCAGGTGGACTCCTTGTCCTTCCGGTTGCCGATTCCGTCGACCGACTTGATCGTGACGACGCCCGGATGTTCCTTCAGGGCCTTCTCATTGCTGACGATCCGCGTCGACAGTTGGTGGAAGACGAACACCTTCTCCGGCAGGTCGTTCTGCTCGACCAGACCGGACAGGTACTTCGCGATGCTGTCCAGCTCGCCACCGCTGGTGTGCCCGAAGACCCGGCCCGGCACCTGGCCCGGACCGACCGCCCACTCGGGGTCGAAGGCGAGGCCGACGTCGGGTTCCTTCAGCCAGCGCTCCTGCCGTTTCACCTCGTCGAGGATCTTCGCCCGGCCGGGCTGGATGTCGAGCAACAGCAGCATCTTGTGCTCGCGCGCGACCTTCAGGTAGTTCTCGATCTTCTCGTCGGCCAGCCGGTTGCGGTACTTGCGATCCTTGCCCGGGCCGCCGCTCGCGACGACGACGATGAGCTCGAGCACCGGCAGCGGAGTACGCCCGACGGCGTACGACTTGGCGAGCTTCTCCAGCTTGTCCGCCTTCGCGTCCAGATCCTTGTCGAGCGGCCCGAGTGCAGGTGAGCCCGGCAACCCGACGTACCCAACCAGCTGGTACTTCGGGAACAGCTGCCGCCCACCACGAGGAAGATCCCCATCAGCCGGCGGACCAGGCATCGAACTAGCAGCCGACGACTTCGGAACAGGCTTGAGCACCGGCCCCGGCCCCGCATCCGCTTTACCGTCGCTGCAGCCCGCCGCCAGCAGCAGCATCAAGCTCGTGACAACGACAGCCGTCCTACGCACCGCACCAGGGAACCACGCTCCGCCGACAAATCCACACCCACCACCACCCGCCCCACCGACCACCCGCCTCGCCGCCCGCAATCTCGGGGGTTAACCCCTCAAATGGTGGGTTGCCACCCCGGAATCTTGGGTGGCAACCCGCAATCTCGGGGGTTAACCCCCGAGATGGGACGCCGGGGGGTGCTGGGGCAGCGGGAGGGAGGCTGGGCGGGGAGAAAGGCGGGGCGGGCGGAGCGGTGGGCGAGGGAAGCGGGGTGGGCGCGAGGAGGTGCGTCCCGCAGAGTGGTGTACGGCGTGGTGGTGGCTAGCCCGGGTGCGGACGTGGGCCAGGGAGGCGGAGTGGGGCTGTGTGGGTGGTGGCCTGTGGGTGGTGTTGGTCAGGCCTTGGCTACGTAGTCGTCGATCTCGGTGAGGAGGTTGGTTTTGGTGGTTTCGTCGGCGAAGGAGGTGTGGACTGCGGTGCGGGCCAGGTCGGCGGCGCCTTGGTTGTCGAGGTTGAGGAGGTCTGCGGCGACGGCGTACTCGTTGACCAGGTCGGTGCCGAACATGGGCGGGTCGTCGGAGTTGATGGTGACGACTAGGCCGGCGTCGACCATGCCGCGGAGCGGGTGCTCGTCGTACGACGCGACGACGCGGGTGGCGAGGTTGGAGGTCGGGCTGACCTCGAGCGGGATCCGGTGCTCGCCTAGGTAGTCGACCAGAGCCGGGTCCTGCAGGGCAGAGGTGCCATGGCCGATCCGCTCAGCCTTGAGCACGCGCAGGGCGTCCCAGATGGTCTCCGGGCCGGTGGACTCACCCGCGTGCGGCACGCTGTGCAGACCGACGGCGCGGGCGGCATCGAAGTACGGGGCGAACTGCGGCCGCGGTACGCCGATCTCCGGGCCGCCGAGCCCGAAGCCGACCAGGCCATCGGGGCGGATCTCGGTGGCGATCCGCAGCGTCTCAGCGGCCGCGGGCAGACCGGATTCGCCGGGGATGTCGAAGATCCAGCGCAGCACGACGCCGAACTCCTTCTCCGCTGCGGTCCGGGCGTCCTCGATCGCCTCGCAGAACGCCTCGGCGGCCATTCCGCGCTTGACCGACGAGTACGGCGTGACGGTGAGTTCGGAGTACCGGATGTTCTGGCCGGCCATCTCGCGGGCCACCTCGTAGGTGAGCAGCCGGACGTCCTCGGGCGTGGTGATCAGGTCGACCACGGACAGGTAGATCTCGATGAACTTGGCGAAATCGGTGAAGACGAAGTACTCCGCCAGCGCGGCCGCGTCGGCGGGCACCGCCGAATTCGGGTGCCGGGCGGCCAGCTCGGCGACGATCCGCGGCGAGGCGGAGCCGACGTGGTGGACATGCAGCTCGGCCTTCGGCAGGCCGGCGAGAAAGTCGCGTGTCACAGTCATGGCCGGGATCTTATGCACGGCCGCGGGCGGTCCGCCGGGAAGCTGACACGCGAATGTCAGGGTGCACCCGATTGGGGCGGGTGACCACCGGAGTGGCACGATTCACTCCGTGAGCGAGCGCTTTGACTTCACCGGTGACGAGTTGGCCCCGGCCTACCGCGCGGCCGTGGACGCGATCGAGGCGGGCGACCTGGTCGTCCTGCCGACCGACACCGTCTACGGGATCGCGGCCGACGCCTTCAAGGCCGACGCCGTCCAGCGGCTGCTGGACGCCAAGGGCCGCGGCCGCGACATGCCGCCGCCGGTGCTGATCTCGGTGGTCGAGTCGCTGGACGCGCTGGCGACCGACGTACCGGAGGCCGGCCGGAAGCTGTGCGAGAAGTTCTGGCCGGGGCCGCTGACCGTGATCTGCCACGCGCAGGGTTCGCTGATGTGGGACCTGGGGGAGACCCAGGGGACCGTGGCGCTGCGTGTGCCCGACCACGAGAACACCCGTGAACTCCTGTCCCGCACCGGACCGCTCGCAGTGAGCTCGGCGAATCTGAGCGGGCAGCCGGCGGCACTGGACGTGTACGACGCCGAGGCGCAGTTGCTCGACTCGGTCGCCGTCTACCTCGATGGTGGGGTCGCCACCGGCGGACAGCCGTCGACGATCGTGGACCTCACCGGCGACGTCCCGCACGTCGTCCGGATCGGTGCCCTGTCCGTCCAGCAGATCCGCGACGTCGTCCCCGAAGCCACCACGGACCTCGAACCGGACGACAAGCCCGCCGACGAGAAGCCCGCCGACGAGAAGCTCGCTGACGAGAAGCCCACAGACGAGAAGCTCGCTGACGAGAAGCCCGCCGACGAGACCGTCCAGGACGCGAAGCCGCAGGACGAGCCAACCGAAATACCGGCCGAGGCGTCCAACGAGAAGACCGAAGACAAGCCCGAGGATGACAAGGCAGCTGATGTGAGGCCTGCGGACTAGTGCGCGAGTATCTGCTGGTCCTGTTCGTGGCGATGGCCACGACCTTCCTGCTGACCGGTGTGGCCCGGCAGATCGCGTTGCGGTACGGCGCCGTCGCCAAGGTCCGCACCCGGGACGTGCACAAGGTCCCGATCCCGTACTTCGGCGGCATCTCGATCCTCGGCGGCCTGATCGCCGGCTTCGCGGTCGCCTCCAGCCTGCCGTTCCTCGGTGACAGCCTGCAGGTCGCGCACGACGCGCGGGCGATCCTGATCGGCGGCGTGGTGATCTGCGCGGTCGGCGTCGTCGACGACCTGTACGAACTGGACGCGATCACCAAGCTGGCCGGCGAGGTCCTGGCCGTCGGCGTGATGGTTGTCCAAGGCATCCAGTTGTACTGGCTCCCGCTGCCCGGCGGCATCTTCTCGCCGCCGCCCGCCCAGCTCGCCGTGCTGACCGCCGGCATCCTGCTCGTCTCCACCAACGCGGTGAACTTCGTCGACGGCCTGGACGGACTGGCCGCCGGCGTCACCGCGATCGGCGCGGCCGCCTTCTTCACCTACTCGTACCTGCTGAACGTCGAGCAGAACCTCGACCGCGCCACCACCTCGACCCTGATCACGGTAGCGCTGGCCGGCGCCTGCCTGGGCTTCCTGCCGCACAACTTCTTCCCAGCAAGAGTTTTCATGGGTGACTCAGGGGCCTTGCTGATCGGTCTGATGCTGGCCGCGTCGACGATCAGCCTGACCGGCCAGATGGACCCCAACGCCGTCCCGTACGAGGTCGGCGGCTCCAGCCTGCTGCCCGCACTGCTCCCGCTGATCCTCCCGATCGCGGTGCTGGCGATCCCCGCGCTCGACCTGACGCTGGCCTACATCCGGCGTACCAAGGCCGGCCGTTCCCCCTTCGCCGCCGACAAGCTCCACCTCCACCATCGCCTGATGCAGCGCGGCCACTCGCACCGCCGTGCGGTCCTGCTGATGTACCTGTGGACCTTCCTGATCGCCTTCGGCGTGGTGGTCCTGGGCCTCCAGCTGAAGTGGTGGACCGCCCTCCTGGTACTCACCGTCGCGGTCACCGCCATCCTCCTCACCACCGGCCTCCCGAGGCGCTCCGCGCGGACCCTGTCGAAGGTCTGACCAGGACCAGACCAGTGGGTCTCGTGGCCTACCGATAAGGTGTTCGTGTACAGCGGCAGGGACGCTGGTTTTGCTGACCGTGCAGACTTTGTGCTAGTTTTCACAAGCACCAGCAATCAACAGCTTCACCCCTGACCCCGCCCACCCGACGACCGAGGGCAAAATCCCGGCCGCCAGCAGGACGGAACCACCAGATGGCTCCCGCAGTAAGTAGCCCCAAAGAAGCCGGCCAAGCAACAAAGCACCCGGCTCTCGCGATGTTGCGCGGCGCAGCGATCGCCGCAGTGGTCGTCGGCGTGAACGCAGCCGCCGTCGCGACCGTCGCCGCCGGATCCAAAGGTCTGTGGGGCGCGCTGCTCGGCCTGTTGACGGTGCTGATCTTCTCCGGCGCCGGTCTGCTCGCGCTGCACGCCGCGCGGCACACCAGCCCGACCATGCAGCTCGGTGTCGCGATGGCCTCCTACACCGGCCGGATCGCGATCTTCGGCGGCCTGCTCGCACTCGCGATCAACTCCGACTCGCTGGCCCGCAACGTCAACCTGACCGCGCTCGGGATCACCGCGATGGTGGTCGTGATGGGCTGGATGGCCGGCGAGATCTGGGCCTGGTCGCGGCTGCGCGTCCCGATCTACGACCTCGACCACGAGGTGAACCCGTGAGCACCCTGCGTGACGCCTGGGATAGCCGTTTCCAAGCCGTTACCGAAGGTGTGTCGAATGGCACTGGACACCCCGCTCAGGCCGATGTGACCCGGCGTGTCGCGGGCTGGTACCTTTCGGGTGCCAATGAGCCAGAACGAGGATCCGAAGCCGACGCCGAACACATCCGGCGATGGCTGGCGGGTCCTGTCCTACTTGATCGGCGGAGTCCTCGTCTACGGGGGCATCGGCTTCGGGTTGGATCGCTGGCTCGGCACCAAGTTTCTGCTTCCGGTGGGCATCGTGCTCGGTGCCGGCCTGACGATCATGTTGCTGAACTTCCGGTACCGGCAGCGGTCCTGAGCCCTACCGGGTCTGACGTAGTTGACCGCCTTGCCCTGAGCCGCCCTGCCCTTAGCCCTATGGCGAACGACTTGAGCACGACGCGAGAGGAGACCCGGTGAGCGCCGGCGTTCCGACCGAGTTCATCCCACCCGGTCCACAAAGCTTCGACACCCCGCCGATCATCGACGGCGTCGACTGGTTCACCAAGCCGGTGCTGGTCGCGGCGCTGTCGGTGGTGGTGATCATCTGGTTCTACTGGGGTGCGTCCCGCAAGGCCGCCATCGTGCCGTCCAAGCTGCAGTTCGCCGGGGAGTTGGGTTACAACTTCGTCCGCAACTCGATGGCGCGCGACGCGATCGGCAGCCAGGAGTACATGAAGTACGTGCCGTACCTGTGCGGCCTGTTCTACTTCATCCTGCTGAACAACGTCGCGGCGACGATCCCGTTCATCCAGTTCCCGACCTTCAGCCACATCGGCTGGGCGTACGTGGCCGCGATCATGAGCTGGGTCATCTACAACGCGGTCGGCATCAAGAAGAAGGGCCTCTGGGGCTACTTCAAGCACCAGACGATGCCGGCCGGCGTGCCGGTCTGGCTGATGCCGCTGATGATCCCGATCGAGTTCATCTCGAACATCCTGGTCCGGCCGATCTCGCTGAGCCTGCGGTTGTTCGCCAACATGTTCGCCGGCCACATCCTGCTGCTGGTCTTCGTCACCGGTGGCGAGTACATGGTGCTGCACTCCGGCAGCATCGCGATCGGCGGTGTCGGCATCATCACCTGGCTGATGGCGCTGGCGATCGGCGGCCTGGAACTGTTCGTGCAGTGCATCCAGGCCTACATCTTCGTCGTACTGACCGCGCAGTACATCGGTAGCGCGATCTCCGACGAGCACTGATCAGCACCACCCAGCTGTACACCTGACCGTCGTAACGGAAACCCGGATAGTCCCTATCCGTACCGAAAGGAACCACCGCAATGAGCAACATCGCTCTCGCAATCACCGGTGACATCGCCGTCCTCGGCTACGGTCTCGCCGCGATCGGCCCGGGCGTGGGCGTCGGTCTGATCTTCGCCGCGGTCATCAACGGCACCGCGCGTCAGCCCGAGGCACAGAGCAAGCTGCAGTCGATCGCGTGGATCGGCTTCGGCGTCACCGAGGTTCTGGCGATCATCGGTATCGCGCTCGCCTTCGTCTTCAAGGGCAAGACCGGCGCCTGATCTTTCCACCCCTGACTGACAGGACTTGAACATGCTGACGACACTTCTGCCGCTGACAGAGGCCGCTGAGGAAACCCCCAGCCCGCTGCTGCCGCACACGGCTGAGATCATCTTCGGCTTCGTGTTCCTGGTCCTCTTGGCCATCGCCTTCGCCAAGGTCGTAGTTCCGAAGTTCGAAAAGGCTTATGCCGATCGGACCGCGGCGATCGAAGGCGGAATGAACGAGGCCAAGGTGGCCCAGGCCGAGGCGAAGGCGGCCCTCGACAAGTACAACGCGCAGCTGTCGGAAGCCCGGCAGGAAGCTGCGAAGATCCGTGAGGACGCGCGTGAGCAGGGTGCGCTGATCATCGCGGAGATGCGTGAGCAGGCCAACACCGAGGCCGAGCGCATCGTGACGCACGCCCGCACCCAGATCGACGCCGAGCGCACGCAGGCCGTGGCCTCGCTGCGCAGCGAGGTCGGCACGATGGCGACCACGCTGGCCGGTCGCATCGTCGGTGAGTCGCTCGAGGACGAGGCGCGTCAGCGCCGGACCGTCGAGCGCTTCCTGGCCGACCTGGAAGCTTCTGAGTCGGCACGGCAGGCCGTCGGAACGGACGGCTGATGCGCGGCACATCGAGGGAGTCACTCGCCAAGGCCCAGGAGGCCCTGGCGAGTGTCACCGTCACGGAAGGCCTCGGCGCCGAGCTGTTCTCGGTGGCCAAGCTGCTCGACGGCAACGGCTCGCTCCGGCGGGCCCTGACCGACCCGGCCCGCCCCGTGGCGACCCGGACCGGTCTGGCCCAGCAGTTGCTCGGCGGCAAGATCTCCGCTCAGGCGCTGGAGATCCTGACCGCCGCGGTGTCCGGCCGCTGGGTCAGCGGGCGCGACCTCGGCGACTCGCTGGACGAGCTGAGCGTGCAGGCCGATGTGGCCTACGCCGATGGGCAGCGCAAGCTGGACGACGTCGAGGACGAGCTGTTCCGGCTCGACCGGATCGTCACCGCCGAGCGGGCACTGAATGACAAGCTGAGCGACCGCAACATCCCGGTGGCCACCCGGCAGGAGCTCATCCACGGGCTGCTGCAGGGCAAGGCGACCGACGTGACCGTGCGGCTGGCGGAGCGCGCGGTGGACGGCCGGGGCCGCAACTTCGCGGGCTCGATGCGGGCGTACCAGGTCGCTGCCGCCAACCGGCGCAGCGCCAGCATCGCGACCGTCCGGGTCGCCGCGGACCTGTCCGAGGCGGACCGCACCCGGCTCGCGACGGTGCTCGGCCGGCAGTACGGCCGCGACATCCAGCTGAACGTGATCGTCGACCCGAGCGTGGTCGGCGGCGTCCGGGTGGACATCGGTGACGAAGTGATCGACGGAACCATCGCGGCCCGGCTCGACGAGGCGCAACGGCGCATCGCGGGCTGACCCCTAACGACATATACGGCGCTAGTGGTCAGCAAGCCTCTAGAGCCCATCACCAGGCCAGCAAAGGTCAAGGAAGCAGGGACGGAAGATAATGGCTGAGCTCACGATCAGGCCGGAGGAGATCCGGGACGCCCTGGATCAGTTCGTCCGCGACTACACGCCGGACGAGGCTGCCCGCGAAGAGGTCGGCACCGTGATCGACGCGGGTGACGGCATCGCGCACGTCGAGGGCCTGCCCTCGGCGATGACGAACGAACTGCTCGAGTTCGAGGACGGCACCCAGGGCATCGCGCTGAACCTCGACGTCCGCAGCATCGGTGTCGTCGTGCTCGGCGACTTCGGCGGCATCGAAGAGGGCCAGCAGGTCCGCCGGACCGGCCAGGTCCTGTCCGTGCCGGTCGGTGAGGGCTACCTGGGTCGCGTCGTCGACCCGCTGGGCAAGCCGATCGACGGCCTCGGTGAGATCACCGGCCTCGAGGGCACCCGCGCGCTGGAGCTGCAGGCGGCCGGCGTGATGGACCGCCAGGAGGTCCGCGAGCCGATGCAGACCGGCATCAAGGCGATCGACGGGATGATCCCGATCGGCCGTGGCCAGCGTCAGCTGATCATCGGCGACCGCAAGACCGGCAAGACCGCGATCGCGATCGACACGATCATCAATCAGAAGGCCAACTGGGAGTCCGGCGACCCGAAGAAGCAGGTTCGCTGCATCTACGTCGCGATCGGCCAGAAGGGCTCGACGATCGCCGCCGTCCGCGGCGCGCTCGAAGAGGCCGGCGCGATGGAGTACACCACCATCGTGGCCTCCCCGGCGTCCGACGCGGCCGGCTTCAAGTACGTCGCGCCGTACACCGGTTCGGCCATCGGCCAGCACTGGATGTACCAGGGCAAGCACGTCCTGATCGTCTTCGACGACCTGACCAAGCAGGCCGAGGCCTACCGGTCGATGTCGCTGCTGCTCCGCCGCCCGCCGGGCCGTGAGGCCTACCCGGGTGACGTCTTCTACCTGCACAGCCGGCTGCTCGAGCGCTGCGCGAAGCTGAGCGACGCGCTCGGCGCCGGCTCGATGACGGGTCTGCCGGTGATCGAGACCAAGGCCAACGACGTCTCGGCCTTCATCCCGACCAACGTCATCTCCATCACCGACGGCCAGATCTTCCTCCAGTCGGACCTGTTCAACGCGAACATCCGCCCCGCCATCGACGTCGGCATCTCGGTGTCCCGGGTCGGCGGCGCCGCGCAGGTCAAGGGCATGAAGAAGGTCTCCGGCTCGCTGAAGCTGGACCTCGCGCAGTTCCGCGCGATGGAGGCGTTCGCGATGTTCGCCTCCGACCTCGACGCCACCTCGCGCCGCCAGCTGGACCGCGGTCAGCGGCTGGTCGAGCTGCTCCGCCAGCCGCAGTACTCGCCGTACCCGGTCGAGGACCAGACCGTCTCGATCTGGGCCGGTACCACCGGCAAGTTCGACGACGTGCCGGTCAACGACGTGCTCCGGTTCGAGCGTGAGTTCCTGGACTTCCTGCGCCGGGAGAGCAACGTGCTCGACGCCGTCCGCGAGTCGGGCAAGTTCGAGGACGACTCGGCCGACGCCGTCACCGACGCGCTGAAGAAGTTCAAGCCGACCTTCCAGACCTCCGACGGCCAGCTGCTGGTCGGCAAGGAAGAGACGGCGGCGATGGACTCCGAGGACGTCGAGCAGGAGCAGATCACCAAGCAGAAGCGGGGCTGATCGTCCATGCCCGCAACCCAACGTGAGCTGAAGGATCGGCGAGCCTCCGTCTCGACGATCAAGAAGCTCACCCGTGCGATGGAGCTGATCGCTGCGTCCCGGATCGTCAAGGCGCAGCAACGCGCCAAGGCGGCCGGTCCGTACGCGCGTGAGCTCACCCGAGCGGTGTCGGCGGTGGCGACGTTCTCGAACGTCGACCACCCGCTGACCACCGAGAAGCCGAACCCCAAGCGGGCCGCGGTTCTCCTGATCACCTCCGACCGCGGCCAGGCCGGCGCGTACTCCTCCTCGGTCATCCGGGAGGGCGAGCGGCTGAACCAGCTGCTCCGGGAGTCCGAGAAGGAGATCGTCCCGTTCCTGAGCGGGCGCAAGGGGATCGCCTACTACACCTTCCGGCAGCGCGAGGTCGCGCAGTCGTGGAGCGGCGACTCCGACGCGCCGTCGTTCGCCCGTGCGCGGGAGATCGCCGACGCGTTGATCGAGGCCTTCCTCAAGCCCACCGAGGAGGGCGGCGTGGACGAGATCCACATCGTCTTCACCCGGTTCGTCTCGATGCTGACGCAGAAGCCGGACGTCATCCGGTTGCTGCCGTTGGAGGTCGTCGAGGGCGAGGAGGCACCGGCCGCCGAGGACGTACTGCCGCTGTACGAGTTCGAGCCGTCCGCCGAGGACGTGCTCGACGGGCTGCTGCCGAAGTACGTCGCGAGCCGGATCCACTTCTGCATGCTGCAGGCGGCGGCCTCCGAGCTGGCCAGCCGGCAGCGCGCGATGAAGTCCGCCACGGACAACGCGCAGGATCTGATCGAACGACTGACCCGCGAGTACAACCAGGTGCGTCAGTCGGCCATTACCCAGGAAATCAGCGAGATCGTCGGTGGCGCGAACGCGCTGGCCGACGCCAACGCCGGGAGCGAGTGAGAGAGATGACTGCCACGGTTACCGAGAAGGACAACAGCGGCGCGGCAGGTGCCGTTGGTCGCGTCGCCCGGGTCATCGGCCCGGTCGTCGACATCGAGTTCCCCGCGGACGCGATGCCCGACATCTACAACGCGCTCGAGGTGGACATCGCCTTGAACGACGTCACCACGACGATCACCCTCGAGGTTGCGCTGCACGTCGGCGACAACATCGTCCGGGCGATCTCGATGAAGCCGACCGACGGCCTGGTCCGCGGCGCCGAGGTACGCGACACCGGCGCGGCGATCTCCGTACCGGTCGGCGACGTCACCAAGGGCCGGGTCTGGTCCGTGACCGGCAAGTGCCTGAACCAGGACGAGTCCGAGTTCGAGATCACCGAGCGCTGGCCGATCCACCGCAAGGCGCCGGCCTTCGACCAGCTCGAGTCCAAGACCGAGATGCTGGAGACCGGCATCAAGGTGCTGGACCTGCTCACCCCGTACGTCCAGGGCGGCAAGATCGGCCTGTTCGGCGGTGCGGGCGTCGGCAAGACCGTCATGATCCAGGAGATGATCTACCGGATCGCGCACAACTTCGGTGGCACCTCGGTGTTCGCCGGTGTCGGTGAGCGCACCCGTGAGGGCAACGACCTGATCGGTGAAATGGAAGACGCCGGCGTCTTCAAGGACACCGCGCTGGTCTTCGGCCAGATGGACGAGCCGCCGGGCACCCGGCTGCGCGTCGCGCTGTCCGCGCTGACGATGGCGGAGTACTTCCGCGACGTGAAGGAGCAGGACGTACTGCTCTTCATCGACAACATCTTCCGCTTCACCCAGGCCGGTTCCGAGGTCTCCACGCTGCTCGGCCGGATGCCGTCGGCGGTTGGTTACCAGCCGAACCTGGCCGACGAGATGGGCGTTCTGCAGGAGCGGATCACGTCGACCCGCGGTCACTCGATCACCTCGATGCAGGCGATCTACGTTCCCGCCGACGACTACACCGACCCGGCGCCGGCCACCACCTTCGCGCACCTGGACGCGACCACCGAGCTGTCGCGTGACATCGCGTCGCGTGGTCTGTACCCGGCCGTCGACCCGCTGACCTCCACGTCGCGGATCCTCGACCCGCAGTACATCGGCCAGGAGCACTACGACGTGGCCGTCCGGGTGAAGCAGATCCTGCAGAAGAACAAGGAACTGCAGGACATCATCGCCATCCTGGGTGTCGACGAGCTCTCCGAAGAGGACAAGATCACCGTCGCGCGTGCGCGCCGGATCGAGCAGTTCCTCTCGCAGAACACGTACATGGCGGAGAAGTTCACCAACACGCCGGGTTCGACGGTGCCGCTGAAGGACACCATCGAGTCGTTCAAGAAGATCACCGAGGGCGAGTGCGACCACATCGCCGAGCAGGCCTTCTTCAACGTCGGTTCGCTCGACGACGTCGAGCGGCGTTGGGCTGAGCTCCAGAAGGAACTCTGATGGCCGACGAGTCGGGCAAGCACCTCGAGGTCGCGCTGGTCGCGGCCGAACGGGTGGTCTGGGAGGGACAGGCGAAGATCGTCATCGCCCGTACCACCGACGGCGACGTCGGTATCCTCCCCGGCCATGCCCCGCTGCTGGGTCTGCTGGAGGGCGGTACGGTCCAGGTGCGGACGGTCGACGACGAGTACTTCGTCGCGGCCGCTCCGGACGGCTTCATCTCGGTGGCGCACGACCGGGTCTCGATCCTGGCCGAGAACGCCGAGATGGGGCACGACATCGACCTCGAAGAGGCGAAGCGGGCGCTCGAGCAGGCCCAGTCCACCGGGACCGACAGCGAGGACGAGCAGGAGCAGGTCCGGCTCGCCGAAGCCAGGGTGAGGGCCGCCGAGAAGGCGTCCTGACCCCACCTGCAATAATTGAAAAGAGTTGTACTCAGTACGGTTCGGGCATGGCGCCACCACAGCGAGGGCGCCAGGAATGAGGTTGGCAACTTATGAGCACAGTCCTCGAATTGGTCGGGGTCTGTTGCCTTGCTGCCGTACTGCTGATCATCGCTTTCGCGTGCCGTCGTCGCTGGTTGTCCAGGGACGGCGGCACGTTCGATTGCAGCCTGCAACTCGCTGAGAAGGACCATGGGCGTGGCTGGGCCCTCGGACTGGCCCGCTACGTCGGCGACGACCTGCAGTGGTTCCGGGTCTTCAGCCTCGCCTGGTGGCCGAAACTCACCGTCAACCGCCGCCAGCTCGAAGGCGTGACCACCCGCCGCCCGATGGGCAACGAGCCCCTGGTCACCTACGCCGGCCACGTCATCGTGGACGCCGAGCTGCGCGACCGTACCGTCCACTTCGCGATGACCGAAGAGGCCCTCACCGGCGTCCTCGCGTGGATGGAATCCGCACCCCCGAGCACCCAGACCTACCTGTAGGTGCCGCCACCGATCGTGCAGGGCCTCAGTGCTGTTGAGGTGAAGGACGCCGTTGGGATGGCTGCCTACGCGCGTGGACTCGGCTATGCCCAGGGTGGGGCTGTTCGGTCGACATGGTGGGACCCGACGGTGAACGCGCTGCGCGGTCGCGTTCGTGGGCAGTTGGAGAATCTGTACGAGGTCGCGGTCTTCGTCTCGATCGGCGTCGACGGCCGGGCGAGCTATCTCGACGGCGAGTGCACCTGCCCGGTCGGGCTCGACTGCAAGCACGTCGCCGCAGTCGCGCTGAATGCGATCCTGTCCTCTTCGGAGTCGGACGGGTCGGGCCTGTCGGCTGCCACGACTGCGACTGTGCAAGTGGAGCCGGCGCCCGTCGGCCGGGCGATCGCGCGGGCGGTCGGCTGGGAAGCATCGCTGGACTCCCTGGTCGGCCAGGAGGCGCCGGTCCTGCGCGATCGAGCCGGTTCGGCACCGCTCGCGATCGAGCTGTCCCTGGTGATACCGGCTCCGTACTCGACGAAGAGCCGGTCCGGAGCGGGCGAGCCGGTGCTCCTCGCCCGGGTGATGAAGCGGGGCAAGAACGGCTGGATCCGGGGCAACCTGACCTGGGCGACGCTGGACAACCCGTACGGCGAGCTGGTCAGGGCGCACTCGCAGGCGCTCCAGGAGCTGTACGCGTCCTACACCTCGCGCCGGGCCAGGTCGCCGTACCGGCAGGGCGACGAGAAGACGTTCGAGCTGTCGGCCTTCGACAGCAGGCAGCTCTGGCCGCTGCTGGACCAGGCGCTGGCCGTCGGCGTACGCCTCGTCCACAGCAGGAAGAATGCTGGGGATCTCGATCCGTACGGTGTCGCCGAGTTCTGTCTGGACATCACGACGGAGGAGTCCGGGGCGCTGCTCATCCGGCCGCTCACCCGGATCGCCGGCGATCAGCAGGACCCGCCGTCCGCCGTGGTGCCGGTCGAGTTCATCGGCGCCGAGGGCCACGGGCTGGTCTGGGTCGACCGGTCGGATCTCGGTCCGTCCACAGATCTCGAGGGGTTGCGGTTCCGGCTGGCCAAGTTCACCCGGCCGGTACCGCCCGAGCTCCAGCAGGTCGCCCTGACCGCGCAGGAGCTGAAGATCCCGGCAGCGGACGGCGCGCGGTTCCGCGCGGAGTACTACCCGAAGCTCCGGCAGCTGGCCACGGTCATCTCCTCCGACGACTCGTTCAGCCCGCCGACGATCTCCGGCCCCGAGCTGAGCCTGCAGGCCGACTACGGTCCTGGGCATGCGCTGGATCTGCAGTGGAGCTGGCTCTACAAGGTCGACGGCTCGCAACTGCGGGTACCGGTCGGACAGGCCACCGGACCAGGCGAGATCTACCGCGACCTGGACCAGGAACGCGAGATCCTCGCCGAGCTCGAGTTGCAGCCGGAGTCCCTCCCCGAGAGCCTGCAGGAGTTCGACACCGTGCGGTTCAGCACCGAGCTGCTTCCGCAGTTGGTCGCGGATCCGCAGGTGGACGTCGAGGTGAGTGGCGAGCCGGCCGACTATCGCGAGGTCGGTGACTCGCTGACCATCGAGGTCTCGACCTCGGCCGAGGCCGGTGAGACGGACTGGCTCGATCTCGGGATCACGATCAAGGTCGAGGGGCAGCGGGTGCCGTTCGTCAACGTCTTCCGGGCCCTGACGGCCGGCAAGTCGTCCGTGCTGATGACCAGCGGCGCCCACTTCAGCCTGCAGAAACCAGAGCTGCGGGCATTGCGAGCCCTGATCGAGGAGGCACAGGCCCTCCAGGACATCCCCAATGACAATCTCAGGATCAGCCGGTACCAGGTCGGCCTCTTCGAGGACCTGGAAAACCTAGGTCTGGTGGAGCATCAGGCCGAGGGGTGGCAGCAGCAGCTGACCGCGCTGCGTTCGATCGAGACGACCGACGCGACCGAGCTCCCGGCGATGATCGCGGCATCATTGCGTCCGTACCAGCTGGAGGGGTTCCGCTGGCTGGCCTTCCTCTGGAAGTTCGGGCTGGGTGGCATCCTCGCCGACGACATGGGGCTCGGTAAAACCCTGCAGACGTTGGCTTTGATCGCCCATGCGAAGGAGACGGGCGCCGGCCCGTTCCTGATCGTCGCTCCGACCAGCGTCGTGTCGAACTGGCCGTCCGAGGCTGCGCGATTCGCTCCCGGGCTGAAGGTGGTGACCGTCCCCGACACCCTGCGTCGCCGCAGCCAGAGCCTCGACGAGGTGATGCGCGACGCCGACGTGGTGGTGACCTCGTACACGCTGCTCCGCCTGGACATCGACGCGTACGCTGGCCGCACCTGGGCCGGACTGGTTCTCGACGAGGCGCAGTTCGCCAAGAACCACCAGTCGAAGGTCTACCAGTGCTGCCGCCGGCTGCCTGCTCCGTTCAAGCTGGCCATCACCGGTACGCCGATGGAGAACAACCTGATGGAGCTCTGGTCGCTCCTCTCGATCACCTCGCCCGGCCTGTTCCCCAGCCCGACCCACTTCGACCGGTACTACGTACGCCCGATCGAAAAGGAGGGCGACGCCGAGCGGCTGGCCCAGTTGCGCCGCCGGATCAAGCCCCTGGTCAAGCGCCGGACCAAGGAGCAGGTGGCCGGTGACCTCCCGGAAAAGCAGGAGCAGGTGCTCGAGGTGGAGCTCCATCCGAGGCATCGCAAGATCTACCAGACCCACCTGCAACGTGAGCGCCAGAAGGTGCTCGGCCTGGTCGCGGACTTCGACAAGAACCGGATGACCATCTTCCGGTCGCTGACCCTCCTGCGGCAGCTGAGCCTGCATGCGGGCCTGATCGACGAGGTCCATGGCGACCTGCCCAGTGCGAAGATCGACGCTCTGCTCGAGCAGCTCCCCGACATCATCGGCAGCGGTCACCGGGCCTTGGTCTTCAGCCAGTTCACCGGGTTCCTCGCCTTGGTCCGGCAGCGGCTGGACGCGGAGGGGATCGAGTACTGCTACCTCGACGGCAGCACCAGCAACCGGCCCGCAGTACTGAAGAAGTTCAAGGACGGTACGGCGCCGCTGTTCCTGATCAGCCTCAAGGCCGGTGGTGTCGGGCTCAACCTGACCGAGGCGGACTACTGCTTCCTGCTCGATCCGTGGTGGAACCCGGCGACCGAGGCGCAGGCCGTGGACCGGATCCACCGGATCGGCCAGCGCAGGTCGGTGATGGTCTACCGCCTGATCGCCAAGGACACCATCGAGCAGAAGGTGATGGAGCTCAAGGAGCGCAAGGCGGCCCTGTTCGCCAGCGTGATGGACGAGGGCAACGCCTTCGGCGCCGGTCTGAGCCCGGACGACATCCGCGGCTTGTTCAGTTGATCGGTCCGTCTAGGGTCGATACATGACGGGCATTCTGCTGGAACTGGATCTGACGCGTGGGGTCCTGGAGACTCCGCCTGCTTCGCCGCTGGCCGCTTTCCGGGCTCGGCATCTGCCGACCATGCGGGAGTTGGTGCGGGCGCTGCGCAAGGGCGCCGAGGACGACCAGGTGGTCGGGCTGGTCGCGCACCTGGGTGGGCCGGCGCTGTCGCTGGCTCAGGTACAGGACCTGCGGGAGGCCGTGGCGGACTTTCGGGCGTCGGGCAAGGGCGCGGTCGCCTGGACCGAGTCGTTCGGCGAGATCGGCGGCGGGACCGTGCCGTACTACCTGGCGACGGCGTTCGACGAGATCTGGGTCCAGCCGTCGGGCGATCTCGCGATCACCGGCGTCAGCATCCAGGCCACCTTCATCAAGGGGGCGCTGGACAAGGCTGGCGTGATTCCGCAGTTCGGCAAGCGCCGGGAGTACAAGTCGGCGGTGGAGACCTTCACCGAGAAGGAGATGTCCGGGCCGGCCCGTGAGATGGCGTCGCGGCTGGCCGAGTCGGCGTACGAGCAGATCGTCGAGGGCATCGCAGTACGGCGCCGGCTGGAGCCTGCGAAGGTGCGGGAGCTCGTGGATGACGCTCCGCTGTCGGCGGAGGCGGGTCGTGAGGCTGGGCTGGTCGACAAGCTCGGCTACCGGTCGGATGTGTACGAGGCGCTGGAGAAGCAGCTGGGGGAGACCACACCGCTCCTGGCCGAGCGGTACGTCCGCCGCGGTCCCAGGACGCTCCAGGAGGTCCGCCAGAACCTCCCCTGGCCGCAGAAGCCCGTAGTGGCGGTCATCCGGATCAGCGGCGGCATCAGTGTCGGCCGCAACTCGGGTGGCAGACCCATCGGCGGCCCCGGCTCGGGTTCGGACACCATTGGCGCCGCCCTGCGCGCAGTAGCCGAAGACGACAAGGTCAGGGCCGTCGTACTACGGATAGACAGCCCAGGCGGCTCATACGTCGCCTCAGACGCCATCCGCCACGAGGTACTCCGCCTACGGGCCACCGGCCGCCCAGTGATCGCCTCCATGGGCAGCGTGGCAGCGTCCGGCGGGTACTTCGTCGCGATGCCCGCCGATGTCATCGTCGCCCAGCCCGGCACCATCACCGGCTCCATTGGAGTCTTCTCCGGCAAGGGCGTAGTACGGGACGCCCTTGGACGCATCGGCATCTCCCAGGAGGCTGTGTCGGAAGGCGCCAACGCCCGGATGTACTCCGCCCAGGAGGAGTTCACCACCGAGCAGTGGGAGCGGCTGGAAGAGTCCCTCGATCGCATCTACGAAGACTTCGTCGCCAAGGCCGCTCAGGACCGTGGTCTCCCAGTGGCTGACCTGGAAGCCCTGGCCCGCGGCCGGGTGTGGACCGGCGCCGACGCCCACGAGCGCAAGCTGGTCGACGAGTTGGGTGGCTTCGAGCACGCCCTCCGCCTCGCCTGTAACCGTGCAGGCCTCGACCGGGACAACATCACCCTCACTGCAGCCCCTCACCGCACCCTGCTGGACCGCCTGCGCCCGCCGGAGTCCAGCGACGACCTGGCGGCCACAGCGCGGTCCTGGACCGCAGACGGCCTCACCAGCACCATCTACGCGGCCCTAGGCCTCCCACCCACTGGCGTCCTCACGATGCCGATGAGCTGGCGTCTTACTTAGGGTCGCGGTCGCCACCAGGGACCCAGAGGACGTCGCCGCCCGAGGACAGGTTGGCTACTCGGCCGAGGATGAAGAGTAGGTCTGACAGGCGGTTCAGGTACGTGATCGCCAGCAGGTTGATCGTGGGGCCGTGGGTTTCGACGGCTGTCCAGGCGGAGCGTTCCGCGCGGCGGGTGACTGTGCGGGCGACGTTCAGGTATGCGGCGCCCGGCGTACCGCCCGGGAGGATGAAGGAGCGGAGTTTGGTGAGGCGGTTGTTGTACTCGTCGCACCAGCCTTCCAGCCGGTCGACGTAGTCCTGGGTGATCCGCAGCGGCGGGTACTCCGGGTCCGGAGAGATCGGGTTGCACAGGTCGGCGCCGACGTCGAAGAGGTCGTTCTGGATCCTGGTCAGCAGCAGCACCAGGGAACTGTTCAGGTGGCCGGCCGCGATCGCGACGCCGATCGAGGAGTTCGCCTCGTCGACATCGCCGTACGCCACCACCCGTGGATCGGTCTTCGATGCCTTGCTCATGTCGCCCAGGCGGGTCTCGCCGGCGTCTCCGGTCCGGGTATAGATCCGCGTCAAGTTCACAGCCATGTCACGGCACTCTACGCAAGCCCGCGACGACGAGCCGATACAGTCAGCAGGTGGAACGGTTTCGGATTGCAGGCGAGGCACGGCTCGAGGGCAGCGTCGAGGTGGCAGGCGCGAAGAACAGCGTGCTGAAGCTGATGGCGGCGGCACTGCTGGCGGAGGGGACGACGACGCTGCGGCAAGTGCCGAACATTCTCGACGTCACCTTCATGGCCCAGTTGCTGGACACCCTCGGCTGCTCGGTGAAGATCGACGCGGACTCGGCCAGCGCGACGATCGCGGTGCCGGCGGAGATCGGGTACCAGTGCGACTACGAGCTGGTCCGCAAGCTGAGAGCCTCCATCTCGGTCCTCGGACCGCTGCTGGGCCGCTGCGGCCGCGCCGAGGTGGCGCTGCCGGGTGGCGACAACATCGGCTCCCGCGGCCTCAACATGCACGTCGCCGGCCTGGAGTCGATGGGCGCGAAAGTCCATATCGAGCACGGTTTCGTGATCGCCGAGGCACCCCAGGGCCTGCACGGCGCGGAGGTCTGGCTGGACTTCCCGAGCGTCGGCGCGACCGAGACGATCATGATGGCCGCGGTGCTCGCCAAGGGCACCACGGTGATCGAGAACGCCGCCCGCGAGCCGGAGATCCAGGACATCGCCGCGATGCTGGTCGAGATGGGCGCGGTGATCGAGGGCGCCGGTACGCCGAGAATCGAGGTGACCGGCGTCGACGGGCTGCTCAAGCCGGTCGACCACGTGACCGTGCCGGACCGGATCGTCTCCGGCAGCTGGGCGTTCGCCGCCGCCATCACCAAGGGTGACATCACCGTCTCGAACGGTCACGCCGAGCACCTCGAACTGCCGCTGGACAAGCTGCACAAGGCCGGCGCCGAGATCACCATCCTGAACCCGGGCTTCCGCGTCGTCATGAACGACCGCCCGAAGCCGGTCGACGTCGTCACGCTGCCGTACCCGGGGTTCGCGACCGACCTGCAGGCGTTCGTGATCTTGATGAACGCGGTCAGCGACGGCGCCGCGATGGTCACCGAGAACCTCTTCGAGGGCCGCTTCACCTTCGCCCAGGAGCTCACCCGGCTCGGCGCGCACATCCAGACGGACGGCCACCACGCCGTCGTACGGGGTGTGCCGCGGTTGTCCGGCGCTCCGGTGGTCGCCAGTGACATCCGCGCCGGTGCCGCGCTGGTCATCGCGGGTCTCGCGGCCGAGGGCGAGACATTGGTCTCAGCGGCCCACCACGTACACCGCGGCTACACGGACTTCGCGGGCAACCTGCGCCGCCTGGGTGCCGATGTGACTGTCGAGCCGGACGACGCAGAGCTCTACTGGAACTAAATGCCTTAAAGTCGGTCGCATGACTGAGCGCGTGATCAAGCCCGTCGGCCGCGGTTTCCTCTTCCTCGATTCGCACCCTGCTGGGTGTGAGCAGATCGTCCGAGGGCTGACGGAGCAGGTCGAGGCACGGACGCCGGAGACGCGCCCGGTCGCGCTCGTGATCGGTTCCAGCTCGGGCTACGGACTGGCCGCGACTGTCGCTGGGCTGGCCCGGTATGGCATCGACGGCATCGGCGTCTCCTTCGAGAAGGCGCCGGCACGTCGTACTGCCACCGCGGGCTGGTACCGCACGGCCGCCACCGCCGCGTACGCCGAAAGCGTGGGCAGCACGTTCCACTTCATCAATGCCGACGCGTTCGCCGACACCACCAAGAGTGACGTGCTCGACCTGCTGCAGGAGAAGTTCGGGGGAGTCGACTACCTGATCTACTCCGTCGCCGCACCGCGCCGGGTCGACCCGCGCACCGACACGACGTACCAGTCGGCCATCAAGGCGATCGGCCAGGCCGCGCAGACCAAGAGCCTCGCGTACGACGACGGCCAGCCGGTCCTGCAAGAGGTCGGCATCGAGGTCGCCACCGACGAGGAGATCGCCGACACCGTCGCGGTCATGGGTGGCGAGGACTGGGCCCGCTGGGTGGACGCCCTGGAGGAGCGCAAGCTGCTCAAGGACGGCTTCAGCACTGTTGCCCTCACCTACATCGGCAGTGAGCTCACCGGCCCGATTTATCGCCAGGGCTCGATCGGCGCCGCCAAGGCCCACCTGGAAGCCACCGCTAGCGAACTGCGCCAGCGAGACGGCGTAGAGGCCCGTACGTCGGTCAACGGCGCCGCTGTCACGCAGGCGTCGTCCGCGATCCCCGGCATCGGCCTGTACGTGAGCCTGCTGCACAAGGTGCTCGGCGACGGCCTGCAGACACCCATGCAGCAGTCCATCTCCCTCTGGGACCAACTGACCGGCGAGAAGCCCCTGGACCTGGATGAGGACGGCCGCATCCGCCTGGACCGCTGGGAGCTGACTGACGACGTGCAGGGCGCTGTGAAGAAGCAGTGGGACGCAGCGACCCAGGACAACATCGCCGAGGTCGCCGACACCGTCTGGTTCTACGAGGAGGTCCGCCGCCTCTACGGCTTCGACGTAGCCGGTGTGGACTACGAGGCTCCCGCAGAGGTCGACGTGGAGTGGCCTACAAAGGCTTAAAGGAGACCATCTCCAGGACCAGGTCGCCTGCCTCGTCGGAGGCGTCCAGGTCGATGGTGGCGGTGATGCGCCAGTCGTGGTTGCCCTCGGGGTCGTCGATGATCTGCTGGACCTCCCAGTAGCCCGGGTGCTCCTCGACGATGAACAGGGCCGGCCCACGAGCGGCAGGGCCGGTCGGCAGCGAGTCGTGCTCGGCGTAGTACGCAGTACCGGCCTCTGCCCAGCGTCCGGCGTCCCAGCCGGAGTCGTTGTCCAGCTGGCCCAGCTCGGCCCAGCGGTGCAGCGAGACGAGCTCCACCCGGCGGAACATCGCGTTGCGGACGAGTACCCGGAAAGCCCTTGTGTTCAAGGTGATCCGGCGAGGGCCGACCGGTACCGGCGCGACGATCTCGTCGGTGCTCGGGTTGGTCAGCTCTTCCCACTCGTCGAGCAGGCTGGAGTCGGTCTGGCGGACGACCTCGCCGAGCCACTCGATCAGGTCGGTCAGGTCCTCGTTCGCCTTGTCCGGCGGGACCGTCTGGCGGAGCGCCTTGTACGCGTCGCTGAGGTACCGCAGGACGATGCCCTCGGAGCGCGCCAGCGCGTAGTACTGGATGTACTCGCCGAACGTCATCGCGCGCTCGAACATGTCCCGGACGACGGACTTCGGCGACAGGCCGGCCTCGGCGATCCACGGGTGGGTTTGTCGATAGATGTCCAAAGTTGCCTCGAGCAACTCTTCGAGCGGCTTCGGCCAGCTGATCTCGTCGAGCAGCTCCATCCGCTCCTCGTACTCGATCCCGTCGGCCTTCATCCCCTGCACGGCCTCGCCCTTGGCGTGGTGCAGCTGCGCCATCAGAATCGCGCGCGGGTCCTCCAGCGTCGCCTCGACCACCGAGACCACGTCCAGCGCATACAGCGGGTCCTCAGGATCGAGCAGGTCCAGCGCCGCCAGCGCGAAGGTGGACAGCGGCTGGTTCAACGAGAAGTCCTTCTGCAGGTCGACCGTCAGGCGCAGCGTGCGGCCGTTCTCGTCGGGCTCGTCCAAGCGCTCGACGACGCCCGCGGTGAGCAGCGTGCGGTAGATCTGGATCGCGCGCCGGATCAGCCGGAGCTGCGCCTTGGAGTCCTCGTGGTTGTCCTGCAGCAGGTGCCGCATGCTCGCGAACGCGTCGCCGTCGCGGGCGATCACGTTCAGCAGCATCGCGTGGCTGACCCGCATCCGCGACTGCAGCGGCTCGGGATCGGCGGCGACGAGCCGGTCGAAGGTGTCCTCACCCCAGGTGACGAAACCCTCCGGCGGCTTCTTGCGCTGCACCCGGCGCTGCTTCTTCGGGTCGTCGCCGGCCTTCGCCATCAGCCGGACGTTCTCCACCACGTGATCCGGCGCCTGGACGACGACGGTGCCGGAGGTGTCGTACCCGGCCCGGCCCGCGCGACCCGCGATCTGGTGGAACTCACGCGCCTTGAGGATGCGCTGCCGGCGGCCGTCGTACTTGCTCAGCGCGGTCAGCAGGACGGTACGGATCGGGACATTGATGCCGACGCCGAGGGTGTCCGTGCCGCAGATGACCTTCAGCAACCCCGCCTGCGCGAGCTGCTCGACCAACCGCCGGTACTTCGGGAGCATGCCGGCGTGGTGGACGCCGATCCCGTGCATGATGAGGCGCTGCAGCGTCTTGCCGAAGCCCGGGCTGAACCGGAAGTGCCCGATCAGCTCCTTGATCTTGTCCTTCTCCTCCTTCGTGCAGACGTTGATGCTGGTGAGCGCCTGAGCGCGTTCCAGCGCGGACGCCTGGGTGAAGTGGACGACGTACACGGGGGACTGGTGGGTGACCAGGAGCTCGGAGAGCGTCTCGTGCAGCGGCGAGGTGACGTACTTGTAGACCAGCGGCACCGGTCGCTCGGCCGACGAGACGATCGCCGTCGGCCGGCCGGTCCGCCGGTTCAGGTCGATCTTGAACCGCTCGACGTCGCCGAGCGTGGCCGACATCAGGATGAACTGGGCGTCGGGCAGCTCCAGCAGCGGTACCTGCCACGCCCAGCCACGGTCCGGCTCGGAGTAGAAGTGGAACTCGTCCATCACCACCTGACCGACATCGGCGGCCCGGCCCTCGCGCAGCGCCACGTTGGCCAGCACTTCGGCGGTACAGCAGATGATCGGCGCCCCGGCGTTGACGGACGCGTCCCCGGTCAGCATCCCGACCTTGTCGGCCCCGAAGACATCACACAGGGCGAAGAACTTCTCCGACACCAGCGCCTTGATCGGCGCGGTGTAGAACGTCCGCTTCCCGTTCGCGAGCGCCGCGAAGTGCGACCCGGTGGCCACCAGGCTCTTCCCGGAGCCGGTCGGCGTCGACAGGATCACGTTCGACCCCGTCATCACCTCGATCAGCGCCTCTTCCTGCGCCGGATACAACGAGATCCCCTGCTCACCCACCCAGGTGGCAAAGGCGTCGTACAGGGCATCGACTTCGGTGGAGCCGGGCAGCTTCTCGGTGAGCGTCATCACTGCCATTGTCCCGCATCCGTCAGAACAGCCCCGCCAGGAGGTCCGCGGGGTCCCTGGAGACGGGCCAAGCGCTGATCTGGCCGTCGGTGAGGGCGGCGATCCGCCAGGCGCCGTCGGCACGGCGTACCAGGTCGGCGGTGACGAAGGGGAGGGCCAGATCGGTGATGACAGGCTCGATCTCGACCAGATCGATCCCGGCCGAGAGTTGGAGGCAGCGGCCACCGATCCACCAGGTCCGCAGGAGCGGGCCGTCCGCAGAGTCCACCACTACGGCTCGCAGCGCCTTAGGCCAGCGAGTACGGTCCTGCGCCAGCCGGTAGTCGTCAGGACTGGTGCGCAACGTCACCCGCCGAGCATCGAGCACCTTGGCGAAGGTGGCGTACTCAGCAATCGTCATCGGCCAGCCGCGATAAACGGCGTCGTCGCCGGCCGGTACCGCGGCCACCATGTCTTCCGGGTGCTCCCGTGCGGTGTGGTCGACCACCGCGACCGGTACGCCGAGAGCGCGCGCCGCGTCCGCCTCCGCGGCGAAGTGTGGATCCACTCGCCGCGGCTCCGACGGGTCCCCCGGTACCAGCAACATGCACTGAATTGTCCCTGCGAACTCAGCGGCTCGCCTGTTCTTCCGCGCGCCAGGCCGAGGACTTCCTGCTGTAATCAGCGGAAACATGGCTGATCGATGAGGCTTGTAGCTTCGCGGCGTGACAGTTCTGTCGTCCCGGCGCCGGGTCCGGCTGTGGTTCGGCCAGCACCAGATCGGCGAGTACATCGGCGACCACGCCTACGCCGACCGCTACGAGGCCGCCATGCGCCGCCGCTTCCCCGGTCTGGAGATCACCAATGAAACCCTGGCGGCTCGGAGCCCCTCAGCCGCGAGCCGCCAGGTGTTCGAGGTGGGCTACTTGACTTCGTAAGCCCGCTTGATGGTCTGCGTGACCTTGTTGCCTGCGGCATCGATCGCGATCGAGCGCAGGGTGACGAAGCCGCTGGACGGCTGGTCGACGGCCGCCTTGAAGGTGTTCACGCCGGTACGCCGTACCGCCACCGGCCGCCACGAGCCGCCGTCATCGAAGGACGCCGACACCTGCAGCGACACGATCGGCTTGGTGGGCGCGAGGAACGCCGTCTGGACGGTGACCGGGAACTCGAACCGGCCGCCGGGCGCCCGGTTGCGGTCATCCAAAGCCGGCGTGTAGCGCACATTCAGCAGCGGCAGCGCAGTGTCGACACCGTCCGGCGTCCGCTGCGACTTGAACGTCCACTCCGACGAGATCTCCGTCGACAGCTTGGTCCACACCTGACCCGGCTTGACCACCTTCGCCAGCCGGTACGTCGCAGCGCCGGCCGGTAGCGCGAACGTCTGGATCGCCACCGAATCCGTCGAGCCGATCTGCTGGCCGTTGCGGAACAGCGTGGTCTGCTCGGACGCGCTGCCCACATCACCGAGCCGGTTGGGCACGCCGTCGGAGAAGGTCGGCACGTAGACGCTCAGGATGTCACCATCGCGCGACACCCAAGGCAGCTTCGGCCGTCCCGGATTGCCGATCCGCGGGTCGGGCAGGCTCGGGCCGAAGACACCCCGCTGCCAGTCGAGCTTCGTCGTCTTCCCGGCCCGGAAGGCATTCACCTCGGAGTCGAGCACCGAGTGGTACTCGTACCCGTTCTCCTCGCTGAAGCTGTAGACCTGGTTGCTGAAGGCCCACTCCACGCCCTTCGCCGAGTAGTACTCGTCCCGCCGGAACGGCAGGCTCATGCTGATCGCCGGCGTGAAGACGAACAACGGCAGCCGGGTACCGTCCGCAGCCGGCTGCGGCGCCGTGGGGAAGCCGTAGTTGTCGGCGTAGAAGCCGGGCTCACCGGCGTACGACGCGTTGATGTGCGCGTAGTCGGCAGGCTTGGTGATCACCGACGGGTGGGCCGGAATGCGGCCGGGCCAGACGGCGACATCGTGGTACAGGTAGGGGCTGTTCAGGAAGCTCCCGACGCCGGGCACCGGCCCGTCCGGAGCGCCGGCCCAGGCGACATGCGAGTACGCCGTGTAGGTCTGAGCGGTGCCTGTCTTGTTCGGTACGACGTACAGCTCGGGCTCCGCGTTGGGGACGCCGTTCCCGTCGAGGCCGACGCCGCCGATATAGGTGCCGGTGGCAAGCGTCCGGTTCATCCCAATCCCGCCGGTCGCGGCGGTGGCGCCGGTGACCGGAGCCTTGAACGCGACCTTCGCCGCCCGGCGGCCGTCCAGTACGACCGGCCCGGTCTTGCCGATCACCAGGTCGCCTTCGGTGTAGTACGTGATCTCCTGGAGGCCTGGCGCGTCGGACCTGAGGGTGGCGGCGTAGCCGTCGACCAGGTAGTGCCCGGCCGGGAGCTTGACGGTGTCGCCGGCCGCGACCGAGTACCCCTCCTGGCGTTCGATGTTGATCAGGTAGGTACCGGCCAGATGCAGGTCGTCGTTGGTGGCGGGTGCGCCGGTACGGTCCGTCATCTGCAGGGTGTGCTCGTAGGTCGACACCTCCTTGCCGATGCCAACGGTCGTGCGGATCGCCGGACCGTTGCCGTTGCCGTTGGCAATGAGCCAGGCGGCGTACGCGCCCTCGGCCTCACGCCCGTCGGTGCGACCCGTGACGTTGACTTGCGCGCTGCCGTTGGCCGGGATGGTGATCGAGGACCGGTCGAGGCGGAACAGCTTGGCGCCTTCGAGGCGGAGAGTCAGCCTGACCGGGTGGGAGCTCTTGTTGACGTACGTCACCGGCTTCGTGACCGGCTTGTCGTCGTCGTGCGGTGCCGCTTGCAGCCCGAGGTTGAGGTTGCTGGGCATCGCCAGGACCTCTTGCTTGATCGCCTGCGCGACGTCGACCCGGCCGGCGCCCTGGGTGTAGATGCCTTGGCCGTCGAGTCCGACCGACGAGCCCATCAACGCCGACTTCAGCTCCGGGGCCTTCCAGTCCGGGTGCTGCTGGGCGAGCAGGGCGGCCGCGCCGGCGACGTGGGGCGCGGCCATCGAAGTACCGGACAGATCCGCGTACGAATCGTTGATCGCGAACGGTGCCAGCGGCGTGTTCGCCGCGCGGGCGGCCACGATGTGGCTGCCGGGAGCGGAGATGTCGGGCTTCACCGACAGGTCGCCGACGCGCGGGCCCTGGCTGGAGAACTCGCTGTGGGTGTCGGACTTGGTGACCGAGGCGACGGCCAGGGCGGCATCCGCCGCGGCCGGGGTCGATACGGTCTGCGCGGCGCCGAAGTTGCCGGCCGAGACGACGAACAGCGTGCCGGTACTGGCGGTCAGCTCGTTGATGGTCTCGGAAAGGATGTCCGTACCGTCGCTCGGGCCGCCGCCGATGCTCATATTGACGACCTTCGCGCCGGACTCGGCGGCCCACTGCATGCCGGCGATCATCGCGGACGACTCGCAGTTGCGATCGCCGCACACCTTGCCGATCATCAGGCCGGCATCGGGAGCGACGCCCTTGTACTTGCCGCCCGACGCTGCACCGGTACCGGCCACGGTCGAGGCAGTGTGGGTGCCGTGGCCGATCCGGTCGACGACGTCCTTCTCATCGACAGTGCCATCTTGGTCCGCGGTGAAGCCCTTGGTGGCGATCACCCGGTCCTTGAAGTCGGGGTGCGTCGCGTCGTACCCGGAGTCGAGCACGGCGACCTTCACGCCCTTGCCGGTGAAGCCGGCCTTCCAGGCTGCCGGGGCGCCGATCTGCGGGACGCTGCGGTCGAGGTTCGGGGTGACGCCGCCGTCGAGCCAGAGCTTCTTGACGGTGCCGGCCAGGCCGGTTTTGCGCTTGGCCTGCGGGCTGTTGAGCCAGTTGAACCAGAGGTCGCCGGCTTGCGATCGTTCCTGGCCGATCGCGACGGCGTCGATGATCGGCAGTTCGCGCTTGACCAACGTGCCCTCGGGGAGGGCGGAGCGGACGGCACGGGCCGCGCCACCGGCGGCGTACTGGACCAGCAATGGGAGGCGGGGCGACGACTTGTCATCCAGGCCGAGGGTGGCGAGCAGGCTGACGTCGAAGAGTCGCTCGTCGACGATGCCCGACGAGACGAGCGGGAAGGCGTCCAGCGGGACGACGAGTTCCTTGCCCTTGAAGGAGACCTTGTGGAAGGCCATTCCTTCGCGGCCGGGGCCTGCCTGGACGGTGACGGGGGTGTAACCGGTGGCGGTTCGCCCTACGGTCACCTTGTCGCCGGTGACGAGGGTGATGGTGAGCGGATTGACGGTGGCCGCCAACCCAGCGCCGGCTCCATCAGTACCGGCGCTGGGTTGGCTCGGGGGAGGGTTCTGGAGGCCGGCGGCGGGGACCGCGAGGGCGGCGGCGACCGCCAGCGACACGATGGTCGCGGCGGCCAGCTTGCGGGATCGGGACAAGGTTCACCTCACGAAATGGGCGTTTCTGGGGCGTGGGAAAGCACAGTCGGGCAGGGCGAAGCACGGCGACGGCCGGGCGGGGCCGTCGCCGGATCAGGCGAGGGGCTTTAGCGGGCTCTAGCGGGGAGCGGGCTTCAGCGGATGGCTGGGGAGGGCGGCGTCGGCTTCTCGTCGGTCCAGCCGGACTCGAGGACGACGCTGGCACCCTTCTTCTGACCGTCGTACTCCGAACTCAGCAACCGGCCCGTGGCCGGGTCGACGACGTAGTTGGTCTTGCCGTCCCAGAGCCGGGTCGGTCCGCTGGAAGGCCGACCGGGCTTGGCCCAGTCCATGCTGATCTGGGTGCCGGTCCGGCCGATCGGATCCTTGACGTTCTCCTTGATCCGCACGCCCGGCAGCATCGACAGCACTCGCAGCGCCGCGCCCCGCAGCTTCGGCGGCGACGGCATCTCGAACAGCAACCGCCCGGCCGCGTTGAAGACCTGGTAGTTGATGTCGTCGGCCGTCATCCACGCCTCCGGCTTCGCCGCGAGCACGGCGCGGAGCTTCTCGGGGTCGGTCGGCAGCGCCTGGATCTGCTGGGCGGTCACCGGCTTGACCCCGCTCAGGTAGTAGCCGGGCGGAACCTCGTCGAAGGTCATCTTGTTCACGACCGGCTCGCTCGGCGCCATCGTGATCGGATCGGTCTCGCTCTGCGGCCACTGCGTCGGCGACCCTTGGGCTCGCCACTTGGCCGCGTCCGCGCGAGTCGCCGGGTGCGCCCCTAGATCGACCCAGCCGAACCAGGACTCGACGCCCTGCCGCATCGGCATCCAGCTCTCGGTGATGCTCTTCTGCGCGATCTTGTACTTCGGTGAGCCGACCTCGATCAAGCCGCGGATCTGAAGGTTGCGGACCCGGAAGTACTTGCCGGAGACCTTCTCGTCGATCTCCTGCTTGAGGGCGAGCTGGACCAGGACCTGGCTGGCCGTCGTCAGCCTGGGGCTGGTCGGCGTGATCGTGCTCGGCACCGGTCCCGCATCGCCGGCATCGGGGCCGGGCGCCAGGATCAGCGGTGTCGCGAGCGCGGCCAGCGCCACGGTGGCGGCCGTCGCGGTCAGGGCCATTCCGACCCGCCCCGACTTCGCCGCGGCGTACCAGCGGTCTCGGTGTTTGGCGGTCTGCGCCTCACGGATGAGGTCCTGGACCTGCCGGCGCGCCTTGTTCGTCGCGTCCGCGGACGGGCCGGGCTGCTCGGGGAAGGCTTTGCGGATCTTGTCGAACTCGTTCATCTCAGGCCTCATCGCGAGTTGCGGTCGGATCGGTGTGGCCGAGGTGTTCACGAACCACCTTGCGGGCTCGGGACAGGCGCGACGCCACGGTCCCGTTGGCGATGCCGAGCGCTGCGGCGACCTCGTCGTACGTGAGTTCGCCGAGCGCCACGAGCATGAGTACTTCGCGGTCCTTGGCGGAAACCTTCGCCAGCGCGGCCGCGAGCTGGCGACTGGCGCCCTGCGCGGTCACCTGAGCGGCGACGCGTTCCTCATGACCACCCGTCGACGTCGGCAGCGGCAGCTTGGCAGTCGCCCGCCATGCCCGTACTTCGTCGCGCCGGTGTCGCCGGATCAGGTTGGTCGCGATCCCGTAGAGCCAGGCCCGGACGACGCCGTTGCGCCCGTCGAACTTGGCCCGCTGCCGGAACGCGACCAGGAACGTCTCCGCGGCCAGGTCGTCGGCCAGGTCGCTGCCCAGCCGGCGCGCGACGTAGGAGTGCACCTGAGGGAAGTACCGGTCGAAGATCAGGGTGAACCGGTCGGGCTCCCGTGTCGACGCTTCCAGAGTGCGGGCGTCCTCGTCGGGGATCAGGTCCACCCGGCTGGACACCAGCGGCCGGCCGGGCAACGCGAGCGTCGCCAAGGCGAGGTCGGGCGTCATCGAACTCCTCATGCTGTCGGCCGGAGGCTCGCCGGGACCTGTCGGTCCCGGGGCAGCGCTGGTGCTGCCGTCCGGCTCACCCTGTTCTTGTCCGATGTCCCCAGAACCCTTCTCGACCCCGCCGACAGTCCGCGTTCATGACGCGCTGGGGGTCGATCCGGATGACAACGGGAGTCAGAAAGAGTTCAGGAATCCTCGGGCGGCCTGCTCGTCGGCCGGCCAGACGTAGACGCTCCAGCCGTGTTTCACGGCCGGTCTGGCGTCCTGCTTGGTCCGCGCGGCCGTCGCCTTGATGCCGAAATCCTTCAGCATCGCGACCTTCACCCGGGCCTCGTTGTACGTCTGGACCGTCTGGACGTCGATCAACAGTCCGAAACTGTCCTTTTCGGCCGGGGAGTAGTCAGTACGGCGCACCAAGGACCCGCCTTTGGCCTTGGAGAACGCCCAGCGGGTGAGCAGCACCATGCCGCCCGCGAACGCGATGGCCACGACGGGGAAGAGGAAGTAGTGCTCAGCGAACACGGACACCATTGTCTCGCGAAATGGAAGATCACGAACTCTTGGCAACCTAACGCGTCGCCAGGGAGTCTCTACCAATACAACGCTGCAAGCGCGGCCGATTCTCGGGGGCCGCCGGAAGAGCGGAGGGCACGGACATGCTCGCACCGACCCACGTGATCTACCTGACCGGACTGCTGGACGTCCGTTCGGTGGGCGACGTACGACAGCGACTCAACCACCTGATCGACAACTCCGACGGCGACGTCATCGTCGACCTGGAATCCCTCGACGCCTTGGACGCCACCGGCCTGGGCCTCCTCGTAGCCACCCACCGCCGCACCCAGCTCCTGGGCCGGCAGTTGGTCCTACGCCACCCACTCCCGTCGGTGATCCGCATCCTCGCGGTCACCCGCCTCCACCGAATCCTCCACGTCGAACGCACCCCCCTCCCGATATCCGCCTGAGCATTCCCCTCGGCGCTCAACCAGCCCATGCCCGTTTCAGGGGTTAACCCCTGAAGTGGTGGGTTGCCTGCCGAGAACCTGGGGTGGCAACCGACCATCTGAGGGGTTAACCCCCGAGATGGCTCCTCGCCGTCGGTGGGGTTGGTGTGTGACCTACCCCGCTCGTGACACCAGTCACGGGTGGGGGACTCACAAGGGCACATAGTCCTACTCTCGGGTACATGGGCAGCGAGAAGGATCGGCCGTGGGTTATGCGGACGTACGCCGGGCACTCGTCGGCGGCGGAGTCGAACGCGCTCTTCAGGCGCAACTTGGCCAAGGGCCAGACGGGGTTGTCGGTCGCCTTCGACCTGCCCACGCAGACCGGGTACGACGCGGATCATCCACTCGCCAAGGGTGAGGTCGGCAAGGTCGGCGTACCGGTGGCTCATCTTGGCGACGTGCGGGCGCTGTTCGATCAGATCCCGCTCGCGCAGATGAACACGTCGATGACGATCAACGCGACCGCGATGTGGTTGCTCGCGCTCTACCAGGTCGCCGCGCAGGAGCAGGGTGCGCTGCCGGACGAGCTGACCGGTACGACGCAGAACGACATCGTCAAGGAGTACCTCTCCCGCGGCACGTACGCCTTCCCGCCCGACGCGTCGCTGCGGCTCAGTACCGATCTGATCGCGTACACGGTCTCCAACGTTCCCAAGTGGAACCCGATCAACATCTGCAGCTACCACCTGCAGGAGGCCGGCGCGACGCCCGTGCAGGAGTTGGCGTTCGCGTTGTCGACGGCCATCGCAGTACTGGACCGCGTGCGCGACGGTGGTCAGGTACCGGCCGATCGGTTCGGGGATGTCGTCCAGCGGATCTCGTTCTTCGTCAACGCGGGCGTGCGGTTCATCGAGGAGACCTGCAAGATGCGCGCGTTCGTGCGGCTGTGGGACGAGGTCTGCCTCAACCGGTACGGCGTGACGGACGCCAAGGCCCGCCGGTTGCGGTACGGCGTACAGGTGAACTCGCTCGGCTTGACCGAGGCCCAACCTGAGAACAACGTCCAGCGAATCGTGCTCGAGATGCTCGGCGTCACGCTCTCAAAGAACGCGCGTGCCCGGGCCGTCCAGCTGCCCGCGTGGAACGAGGCGCTCGGGTTGCCGCGGCCGTGGGATCAGCAGTGGTCGCTCCGGATGCAGCAGGTACTGGCGTACGAGTCCGATCTGCTCGAGTACGACGACATCTTCGACGGCTCGCATGTGATCGAGGCGAAGGTGGACGAGCTGGTCGCCGGGGCGCAGGAGGAGATCGACCGCGTTCAGGCGATGGGCGGCGCCGTCGTCGCGGTCGAGAGTGGCTATCTCAAGCAGGCGCTGGTCGCGTCGCACGCCGAGCGCCGGCAGCGGATCGAGTCGGGTGAGCAGGTCGTGGTCGGGGTCAACAAGTTCGAGAACACCGACCCGTCACCGCTCACGGCCGATCTCGACACCGCGATCCAGACGGCGGACCCGCAGGCCGAGGCGGCCGCGTTGAAGTCTTTGCAGCTCTGGCGCGAGCAGCGCGACGCGAAAGCGGTCGAGGATGCACTCGCCCGGCTGCGTGAGGCCGCCAAGGGCACTGAGAACCTCATGCAAGCCACCCTCACCTGCGTCCGCGCGGGCGCGACGACGGGGGAGTGGTCGGGCGTACTGCGGGAGATGTTCGGCGAGTACCGCGCGCCGACCGGCGTCTCCGGATCAGTCGGCGTCTCCGGCGGAGGCGAAGCGATTGCGGCTGTCCGCGCGAAGGTCGCGGCAACGTCCGACGAGTTGGGCGGCCGGCTCCGCTTCCTGGTCGGCAAGCCCGGCCTGGACGGTCACTCGAACGGCGCCGAGCAGGTCGCGGTACGGGCCCGTGACGTCGGTTTCGAGGTGATCTACCAGGGCATCCGCCTGACCCCCGAACAGATCGTCGCCGCCGCCGTCGCAGAGGACGTCCACTGCGTAGGCCTCTCGATCCTGTCCGGTTCCCACATGGAACTCGTCCCCCAGGTCGTCAAAGGCCTCCGCGAAACCGGCCTCGAAGACGTCCCGGTCGTCGTCGGCGGCATCGTCCCCGACGCCGACGCCCGAGCCCTCCAGTCCGCCGGCGTCGCCGCCGTCTACACCCCAAAGGACTACGACCTGACCGGCATGATGTCCAACGTCGTCGACGTCATCCGCCGCGCCAACCATCTCTAGCTCTGCTGCTGTTTGGCGGTGATCAGGTCTTCGACGGCCTTGGGGATGGTGGTTTCGAAGTCGAGGAGTTTGGCCCAGGTGAGGGTGACGGTGATGAGCACCATTTCGTCGTACAGGGCCTTCACGCCTTCGAGCCAGCCGGCGTACTGCTCCTCGTCGGCCATCACCTTGCGGCCGGCGACCAGGTAGCCCTCGGGGATGCCCTGGACCAGCTCGACCTCGGCGGTGCCGCGGAGCAGCAGGACCTTCGGGGGGAAGGCGCCGGTGTCGATGGTCAGCGCGACCTTCGGGTGCTTGCGCAGTGCGGCGACCTTGGCCGCCTTCGGCACGGTGGCGATCTGGATCTGGTCGTCCTCCACCCAGAAGCCGATCGGGATCACCCGCGGATCGCCGTCCAGGCCGTTGTAGGCGAACCGGGCCGGCTCGGGGCCGTTCAACAGGTCCTGCGAGTACGGCTTGGCGAGGATCTCGGCGATCTCGGTCTTGTTCATGATGTTCTTCCTCTCGGTTTGGCCCTAAGGATTGGCTCTTACACCCCGGGGACGAGGCTGCCGACGGGTTCTCGACATCGCTAGGTTGGGGAAATGCCGGAAACTTTTGCGTTCGGGGCCGGACGGGTCGAGCTGACGGATGACGGGGCCGTCAAGGCGGTACTGCATCCGACCCGGAAGCACTCGATGCTGCTCGACGACGGGCCGGTCCACGACCCAGCGCGGTACTGGGGCAAGGGCTTCGTGATCGCCAGCAGCGGCAGCCACCGGTTCGACGCGCCGGACTTCACTCGGTGGCGGCAGACCGGGATCGATCTCCTGTACCGCCTCGGCGACCTCGAACTGCGGGTCGGCCGCCGGTTCGGAGAGCACTGGACCGAGACCTACGAAGTACGGAACACCAGCGGCGAGACGCAGACAATCGGCTCACTCGGAATCAGTACCCCGTACCGCGACCTCTACAGCTCATCCCGTGAGAGCCTCAACACCGCGGTCCACGCGCACATCTGGACGGGCGGCGCCGATTCCTGGGTCTGGGCGCAGCCGATGGACGGCAGCGGCCCCGGGCTCGGTCTGCAACTCACGGAGGGTGAGCTCTGGGCGTACTCCGTCGAATCCCGCGACGCCGACACCGGCAGCAACATCCGCGGCCACCTCTATCTCCACCCCACCGACCACGCCCGCGCGCCCCACGCGATGGGCGGCCAGCCGAAGATCGTCCTCCACCCTGGCGAGTCCCACCGCTGGACCTGGCAACTCGCCTGGCACGACACCCTCGCCGCCTTCCACGCCACCAGGCAGCCGCTCATCGACGCGCCGACGCTTGTGGCGGAGGTCGGCGAATCCATCGCGATCCAGCTGGCCGAGCGAGCAAAAGGCCCATCCACCATCACATCGGCAACCCCTGGCACGCAGTACGTCGAAGCAACCGACGGCACCGTGACGTCCCGCATCAACGTTCTGTTTCACGAGCCCCTCCGCACCATCGTCGAGCGCCGCGTCCGCTTCGTACTGGATCACCAGCGCCCGGTCGAGCTGGCCGACAGCCGCCGCTTCTCCTTCGTCCCGTACGACACCGAGACCGGCCTGCGCATGCTCGCCGGCGCCTGGCGCGACTGGTCCGACGCCCGCGAACGCGTCGGCACAGCATTGTTGCTCCAGGCAACGAGAGACAACGGCTGGGGCGATCGCACCGAGCTCGACGAGGCGCTGACCGGCTATCAGCAGTTCGTCTCGGAGTACCTGGTCTCCGAGGACGGCACCGTCGCCGACGACAGCCTCCACGAGAACGTCCGCCTCCACAACTTCCCCTGGTTCGCCCGCTTCTTCCTCAACCAGGGCGACCCCAGGACCGCGATCCGCATCCTCGACCGGTACTACGAACTAGGCGGCACCCACTTCCTGGCCTTCGACCTGGGACCGCTCCTGCGCGAACTCGCCAAGGTCGACCCCAAGATGCGCACCCACCTCGCCAACCACGCGCAAGCCTTCCTCGACTACGGCGACGACCTCCCGCCCCACGAGGTCAACTACGAGCAATCCATGGTCGCCCCACTCCTGGAACTCCTGATCGCCGCCCACCAAGAGGCCCCCGATTCGTTCGACCCCAACGAACTAACCCGCCGCCTCCCGTGGCTCACAGCCTTCGCCGCCGACCAACCCGACGTCCGCCTGCGCCACATCCCCATCCGCCACTGGGACGGCTACTGGTTCGGCCTACTGCGTCAGTGGGGTGACGTCTTCCCGCACTACTGGTCGATCCTCAGCGCCGCGGTCTACCTCACCTGGCCCCGCGACCTGCTCACCCAGTCCGAAGCCGACCAGCTCACGACCAAAGGCAACGCGATCCTCCAAGCCAACCTGGTCAACTTCCACCAGGACGGCTCGGCCACCTGTGCCTTCGTCTACCCCAGCGCCGTCAACAACCGCCCCGCCCACCACGCCGACCCGCTCGCCAACGACCAGGACTGGGCTCTTGTCTATGCGCTCCGTCTGGCAGTCACGACAAATTCCTAGCTCAGTGTTGCGAAGGCTCGGACTGGGAAGGTGGCGAGGCCCTCGATCCGCGGTGGCGTGGCGGTGAAGGTCGCGCCGGTCGGGGGGAGCTGTGCCAGGCTGGTCAGATGTTCGACGATCGGCAGGCCCGCACCGAGCAGCAGGGTGTGCGCGGGGCGGGTGCCGTCGGTCATGTCGTCGATGTTGGCCGCGTCGATGCCGACCAGTGCGGCGCCGTTGTCGATCAGCCATTGCGCGCCGTCGCGGGTGAGGAAGTGCGGGTTCTCGACGTACTGCGGGGTGCCGAAGCGTGCGTCGTCGCCGGTGTGCAGCAGCACCGCCTTGCCTCGTACGTCGTACGTCGCCAGCGCCGCCGCATCGATCCCGAGCCGCCCGCTGTCCTCTACCCGCACCACAACCGCAGGCAGCTCGACCAGCCGGTCGAGTGGGAAGCCGGTGAGGTCATGCCCGTCGGGATAGCGGTGGTTCGGGCTGTCCAGGTACGTCCCGGTGTTGGCGACCATCGAGATCTTGCCGATCTCGAACTCGGTACCCGGCGCGTAGATCTCCCGCGACGCCTCTCGGGTCAACTGCAGGCCGAGCTCCGGACCGGGCAGATTCGGCAGCGTCACCATCCCGTCGCGGATGACATGGCTGAGTTCCACGTACGTCGGTCGGTCGCTGGTTGGCCGGGTGTCGGCGGACGGGCCGCCGCGGGTGCCCTTGTGGGCGGCCTCGACGATCTCCAGGTTGGTGAGCTGGACCTCGCCGGCCATCAGCAGGCCGAGGGAGTCGAGGAAGAGTTCGCCGACCTCCGCGGACGTAACGTCTGCGGACGGTACGTCGACGAGGAACCCCTCGGCCTGCAGGCCGCCGCCGTTCGTGAAGGAGACAGTGGCGTCGAAGCGCGCGCGATAGCTAGCCATGCCGGTCATCATCACCCATCCGGCCGGCCTCCGGCGCCGAATTTCGTCTCGTGATCACACGTCGCAACCTCCTGCTCGCAGGCACGGTCGGTGTTGCCGGTGTCGGCGCGACCGCTGGTGTGGCCGCGCTGGCCCGCCGCAGTCCGAAGGCTCAACCCGGGAAGGGCGCGATGACGATCTCCTATGGCACCGACGAGTCGCAGGTCGCGGATCTCTACCTCCCCGAGGGCAACGGCAAGGTTCCGGTGGCCGTCGTGATCCATGGCGGCTTCTGGATGAGCAGCTACGGTCGCGAACTGGCCACCCCGCTGGCCGAGGACCTCGCCAAGCAAGGGATCGCCGGGTACGCGATCGAGTACCGCCGAGTCGGCAACGGCGGCGGCTGGCCCGCGACTTTCGAGGACGTCGCGGCCGCGATCGACAAGCTGGCTGACCAGCCGCGAGTGGACCTCAGCAAGGTGGTGGCCGTCGGGCACTCGGCAGGCGGGCACCTGGCCGTCTGGGCCGCCGGCCGCGCGGGTCTCCCGCCCGAGGCGCCGGGTGCCACACCGCGGGTCGTACTGGCTGGGGCCGTGTCACAGGCCGGAGTACTGGATCTGGTGAATGCCTATGACGAGCAGGTCGGCGGCGATGCGGTGCCGGCTTTCCTCGGTACGACGCCTGCCAAGGACCGCAAGCGGTATCAGCTGGCATCGCCGTACGAGCGGCTGCCGTTGAACGTCCCGGTCGCGCTCGTGCACGGCACCCGCGACGGCCAGGTCCCGATCGAGCAGAGCCGCCGCTACCGTGACGCCGCAGTAGCCAAAGGCGATCAGGTGAAGTTGACCGAACTCGAACACGTCGGTCACTTTGAGCTCATCGACCCGGATGACAAGGCCTGGCAGACGTGCCGGGCAGAGACCGTGCGCTTGCTCGGGACCTGATCAAGGGGCCTGCTCCGCGTCTAACATCGAGTATGGAGTGGCTGCTGATCGTCCTCGGCGGTGGCGGGGTCGCCGCGGTGAGCCGGTATGTCTGGGCGAAGCGAGCAGCACGCCGCCAAACGGCCGCAGAGCTCGCGGACATCCGCAGGCTCGCTGACGACGACGTCACGCACTTCGGTGAGCAGTTGAGCCGCCTCGACGAGAGTCTGGCGGGCCAGGAGCTGGATAGAGACACCCGGTACGACTACCAGGCGGCCCTGGATGCTTACGAGCAAGCCAAGCGAGCCGCCCCTCGGCTGCACACCAGGGAGTCGATCAGTGCTGTCGTGGACCTGCTGGCCGACGGCCGCTACGCGCTGGCCTGCGTCCAAGCGCGCGCTACCGGCCGGCCAGTACCCGAGCGACGGGTGCCGTGTTACTTCAGTCCGCGGCATGGCCCGTCGACGACGGAGGTCCTCTGGACGCCGCCGAAGGGTGGTACCAGGCGGGTGCCCGTCTGCGCGCAGGATGCGGCGCGCATCGCGGCCGGTAGCGAGCCAGAGGTGCACTACATCAAGTACGGCGAGCTGAACGTCCCGTACTGGGAGGCCGGCGATCCCAACGAGGCCTACCGGTTCGGCTTCTTCGACAGCGGCGGCGCTCGCGCCATCGCGATGAACCTACGGTTGCAGCAGCTCGGGATCGACGTCGGCCGGGGTCGCAGGGACCCCGGCCTCCTACCCCGCAGGCGCGGCAAGTGATCAGGTCAGGTCCGGCAGAAGCTCCCGCAGTACGTCGGTAGTGAAGTTGTGCAGACTGGTGCCGTAGGAGATGCGGGTGGCGCCTAGAGCGATCAGGTCTGCTGCGGACGGGCCATTCGGCTTCGCGTGCGCGTTGAGCGGACCACCGATGTCCGTGGCGAGCTTCTGCAAGACGTCGAGCGGTGCTGCGATCGGGTAGATGCAGTCGGCGCCGGCGCGACGGTAGGCGCGGCCCCGGGCGATGGCTTCATCAACGCTCCCACTGGTGATGAAGATGTCGACCCGGGCGTTGATGACGAGGTCTGCACCGGCAGCAGCCCGTACTGCGCACAGGTAGTCGGCCTGCCGCTCTACGTCGATCAGCTGATCGTCGATTGAGTCTTCCAGGTTGCAGCCGACAGCACCGGTCTCCAGCAGCCGCTCGGCGAACTCCTTCGCGTCCAGCCCGTAGCCGGCCTCCATGTCGGCAGTGACCGGTACGTCGACCGCGCGGGTGATCCGCGCGACCGCCTCGAACATCTCGGCCACCGGGGTCAGCTGCCCGTCGTCGTACCCGAGCACCCGGGCGACCGCACCACTGCTGGTGGCGATCGCCGGGTACCCGGCCGCTGCGATGACCCGGGCGCTGACCGGATCCCATGCATTCGGCAGCACCAGGGGAGTCGGCCCGTGATGCATCGCCCTGAAGGCCTCAGACTTGCTTGGGGCGGTCATCGCTGGTCAGCTCGGGTCGTAGTGGCCGGGCTCGATCCGGCAGGTGACGCCGACCCGGTTCCAGGCGTTGATCATGATGATCAGGCTGATCAGCTGGGCGAGTTCTTTCTCGTCGAAGGCGTTCGCGGCGATCTCGTAGACGTCGTCCGGGACGTGGTCGACGCTGATCAGGGTGATCGCCTCGGTCAGCTCGAGCGCCGCCAGCTCCTGCTCGGTGTAGAACTTGCGCGCCTCCCGCCAGGTGGCGACGACGTTGACCCGCTGGGCGGTATCACCCTCGTGCAGGGCGTCCAGCGTGTGCATGTCCAGGCAGTAGGCGCAGCCGTTCAGCTGCGAAGCGCGAATCCGCACCAGGTGTGCCAGCTTGGTGTCCAGCCCCAGCGCCGACACCTCGTCCAGCGCGATCAGCGCCTGGTAGAACTCCGGTGCGTGAGTGGCGAGTTTGACCCTGCGACGTGTGTTTGTGCTCATGCCGACAACGCTAGGCCCAGATCGGCCCAGGTGTATGGTCCACTTCCATGGAAGGTTCGAGGGCCAATTCCAGCCCGGAAGCAGACGTGAAAGACCGCGGCATCCGCGGCTCCGCCGCGGATGCCGCGGTGGGGGAGGGAGGGGCAGCGGGATCCGATCTGCATCTCGACCTGGCGCAGCGGCGGGGCCGCGCCGACCTCGTCAACGCCCTGCACGAGTCAATCCGCACCGGCCGCCTCCCCGCGGGCACCCGCCTCCCGTCCTCCCGCCAACTGGCCAAAGACCTAGGCATAGCCCGCAACACAGTCGCCGACGCCTACGGTCAGTTGGTAGCCGAAGGCTGGCTAACCGCCCGCCAAGGCTCAGGCACAGTCGTCGCCAACCGCGTCCTCCCCACCCACACCAATCCCCGCCGCCCCACCACCCCCGGCCCCGCCGCCTCCGGGCCCCCCGCCCCCAGCCCCGCCGGCTCCGGCCGCCTCCGCCCCTCCTCCGGAATTTCTTTGCCGGAGGCAAGGAACTACCGGTATGACCTGACCCCTGGCTCACCCGACGTGTCGACCTTCCCGCGGAGCGAGTGGCTCGCGGCAGCGAGGAAGGCTCTGCCAGCGGCACCCAACGACGCCTTCGGGTACGGCGATCCGCGGGGGAGGCCCGAGTTGCGGGAGAACCTGGCCGACTACCTCGCGCGAGCGCGCGGAGTACGGGCCGATCCCGACCGCATCCTCGTCTGCTCCGGCTATGTCCAAGCACTCAACCTGCTCACCGACGTGCTCAGACTGCAAGGCGCCCGGACCATGTCCGTCGAGGAGTTCGGCTACGACCTGCACTGGGACGTCATCCGCTCAAGGGGACTCCAACCGACCCCCGTCCCGGTAGACGAGCACGGCGTCCGCGCAGACCTGCTCGCAGGCAAAGCCGCCCTCCTCACCCCAGCCCACCAGATGCCCCTCGGCGTCCCGCTGGCACCGGACCGGCGTACCAAAGCAGTCGAGTGGGCCCGCGAGACCGACGCGATCCTGATCGAGGACGACTACGACGGCGAGTTCCGCTACGACCGCCAGCCGGTAGGCGCCCTGCAAGCCCTGGACCCCGAGCGAGTCGTCTACACCGGTACTGCGAGCAAGAGCCTCGCCCCAGCCCTCCGACTCGCCTGGATGGTCCTGCCCGAACACCTGATGGACCCAGTCCTCGAGGTGAAGCGCACCACCGACCTACTGACGGCCACCCTCGACCAACTCGTACTAGCCGAGTTCATCGCCTCCGGCCACTACGACCGCCACGTACGCCGTACCCGCCAGCACTACCGTCGCCGCCGCGACCACCTGGTCGAGCTACTAGCCGTCCGAGCCCCCAGCGTCACAGTCGCCGGCATCTCAGCCGGCCTCCACGTACTGCTCGACGTACCAGGTGACGCAGCCGACGTGGTCGCCCGAGCCAAGCAGCAAGGCCTACTGCTCGCGTCGCTGGACAGGTACCGCTTCACCCCGGACCCGGCCGCCCGCCAAGCCCTCATCGTCGGCTACGGCACCCCGCCGGACCACTCCTACAACGGCGCCCTCGACCTGCTCTGCCAGATCCTGGCCGTCTAGCGCCGCAGCTTGCGAAGGATGTCGGCCAGCTCGGCCCGCTCCGCCTCGCTGAGGATGCTGAAGTAGGCCTCGGCCTCCGCGTCGTTGGAGGCGCGGATCGCCTCGCCGACCCGGGTCCCTTCGTCGGTCGGCGCCACCAGCGTCGCCCGGCGGTCCTGCGGATCCGGACGCCGTTCGACCAGCCCGCGATCCTGCAGCGCGTCGACCACCTCTGTGGTCGAGCGGGCCGCGATGCGCAGCCGGTCGGAGAGCTCGTTGAGCCGGAGCGCACCCTCGCGCAGCAGCACCCCGAGGGCGCGCGCGTGGGACGGCGCGATGTCCAGCGGGGCCAACGACTCCTTGCGCAGATGCCGGAGCTGGCGAGCGACCCCCCAGAACGACTCGGGCAGCGTCTCCTCGTCCTCAGCGGCCATGGGAATACCGTACCAACCAATCCTGTTGTACCCTCATAGTGAGGTAACCTCAGTATATTCTTCCGACAGAAACGGGTGTAAGCCTTGGATTACGAGAATCAGAAACGTGGCCGCCCCGAAGGCGGCCGGAAGTCAGCCACAGCCGCCGAGAAGGCCCAGGCCCGCGAGGTATCGCTGGCCCGGATCGGCCGGCTCTTCAGTCCCCACAAACTCTCCCTCGGCGTGGTCACGGCGATCATCGTCGCATCCTCCCTGGTGGCCATGGCGTCACCCTTCCTGCTGCGCGCCGTCATCGATGACGCGCTGCCGCACCAGGACCTCAACCTGCTGATCTGGCTGGTGGCCGGCATGGTCGCCGTCGCCGCGGTGACTTCGGCCCTCGGCGTCGTCCAGACCTGGATCAGCACCAAGGTCGGCCAGCACGTCATGCACAAGCTGCGGACCGACGTGTTCGCCCACCTGCAGCGCCAGTCGATCGCCTTCTTCACCCGGACCCGCACCGGCGAGGTGCAGTCCCGGATCACCAACGACATCGGCGGTATGGAGCCTGTCGTCACCTCGACGGCGACCTCGATCGCCTCCAACCTGACCACGGCGATCGCCACCGCCACGGCCATGCTCGCATTGTCCTGGCAGCTCTCGCTCATCTCGCTCGTCGTGATGCCGCCGTCCATCTACCTGACCCGCAAGGTCGCCCGGATGCGCCGGACCATTACCGCGGAACGCCAGCGCGAGCTCGCGGATCTCAACGTGACGGTCGAGGAAGGCCTCTCGATCAGCGGCGTGCAGCTCAGCAAGACCATGGGCACCGCCGCGACCCTGGTCGACCGCTTCACTGCGTCATCTTCCCGGTTGATCGATCTGGAGCTCCGCTCGGAGCTGGCCGGCCGCTGGCGGATGGCCTCGATGAGCGTCATCTTCGCCGCCATCCCCGCGATCATCTACCTGAGCGCCGGTCTGCCCTTCACTGCCGGAACCCTGTCCATCGGCACCCTGATCGCTTTCACCACCCTGCAGGCCGGCCTGTTCCGGCCGCTGATGGGACTGCTCAACGTCGGAGTCGCGCTCACCAGCTCGCTGGCCTTGTTCGCGCGGATCTTCGAGTACCTCGACCTGCCGATCGACGTGGACGACCCGGCCGACCCGATCGAGATCGATCCGTCCCGGATCGAAGGCCATGTGCGGTTCGAGGACGTCACCTTCGTCTACCCGGGCAGCGAAACGGCCGCGGTGGCCGGTGTCAGCCTGGACGTTCCAGCCGGTACTACGCTCGCCCTGGTCGGCGAGACCGGCTCAGGCAAGAGCACCCTCGCCTCACTGGTCGCGCGGCTCTACGACCCGACCAGCGGACGCGTCACCATCGACGGTATCGACCTGCGTGACCTACGGCTGGCGGATCTCGCCGGTGTGGTCGGCGTCGTGAGCCAGGAGACCTACCTGCTGCACACGACAGTGCGCGAGAACCTCCGCTATGCAAAGCCCGACGCGACGGACGCGGAGATCGAAGAGGCAGCCCGAGCTGCTCAGGTCCACGAGTTGATCTCCGGACTCCCTGACGGCTACGACACCATGGTCGGCTCCCGAGGGCACCGCTTCTCCGGAGGCGAGAAGCAGCGAATCGCGATCGCCCGTACGCTCCTGCGCAACCCGCGTGTCCTGGTCCTGGACGAGGCCACCAGCGCCCTCGACACCGAGACCGAACGCGCCGTCCAGCAAGCATTCGACCGCCTAGCCGAGGGCCGTACCACCATCACCATCGCCCACCGGCTCTCCACTGTCCGCGACGCCGACCAACTCGCCGTCGTCGACCATGGCCGGGTCATCGAGTCAGGAACCCACGCCACCCTGGTAGAAAGCAACGGCCGCTACGCCCGCCTGGCCACCTAGCCCTAGCTGATCGCGCGGGTCAAGGCCCGGATGTCCTCAGGCCCTACTCGGCAGCAGCCGCCGATGTACTCCGCTCCGGCCGCCACCCATCCGGGCGTCAACGAGGTGGAGTCAGCGGCGTCGCCGGTCCAGCGGCGACCTCCTGCGTCCCATCCTTCGCCGCTGTTGGGGTAGGCGACTACCGGCTTTCCGGTCCCCGCGGCGGCGAGTTCGACGGCCCCTTGGACATCTTCCGGTGCGCAACAGTTGATGCCAACGGCGACGAGGCTGGTACTCCGGATGGCGAACGCCTCTTCGAGCGACTGTCCGGCGCGAGTGCGAGTACCGGCCACGGAGTACGAAAGCCAAGCAGGAAAGGCGATCTCGTCGATCAGCTCGACCAGTACCGCTGCCTCCTCGAGATCGGGAATCGTTTCGACGGCGAGCAGATCGGGGCCTGCGGCAATCAGCAACTCCAGCCGGGGCAGATGGAAATCGCGCAGGAACGCCTTACTCACGCCGTACCGGCCCCGGTACTCCGATCCGTCGGCCAGGACCGCGCCGTACGGACCAACCGATGCCGCCACAAACCGATCCTGCCCGTCGATGGCCAACTCGTCTCGGACTCGCTTGGCAATGGCGACGCTGGAACTGATCAACCGTTCTGCCTCGTCACGTGGCACTCCCGCCTCGCCGAAGCCGGCGACACTCGCCTGGTAGCTGGCCGTCGTCGCGAAGGTGGCGCCTGCTTCGTAGTACGCCCGATGCACCGCCGCGATCTCGCCCGGCGCGTCCTTCAGCAATCGCGCCGACCAGAGCGCATCGGACAGATCGTGCCCGCGATCTTCCAGGGCGTTCGACATTCCACCGTCGAGGATGTGCACGGCTCAACCTTCCCGAACCAGTTCGAGCACTTCGTCCGCGCAACCCCAGGACAGGGTGATGCCGGAGCCGCCGTGGCCGTAGCAGTGGATCACCTGGCGGTCGCCAGTGCGGACGCTTTCGCAGCGAACGGACGGTCGAGCGGGTCGCAGTCCGACGCGGTGCCGGAGGACTTTCGCCTTGCGCAGTTGGGGAACCAGCTTGACGGCGCGCTCGAGGATCTCCCGGGCGGTCTTGTCGTCGACGGCGACATCCCAGTTGCCCGGCTGGCCGGTGCCGCCCACGACGATGTCGTTCGAGCGTGGTACGACGTAGCAAAGCTCTTCGGAGTTGCTGTCGGCCATCGACCACTCGGTCAGGCCGAATTGCTCGACGGTGAACACCTGCCCGCGGATCGGCGTCACCGTCGGATCGGCCGCGGTCAGCCGCGCGCCGATGCCCGCGCAGTTCACAACGATCGCAGCCGTGTTCGGCAGGGCGGACAGCGCGGCCCGGTTGAGCGTGCCACCGGCAGCTTCGAGCCGTTTCACCAAGTACTGCAGGTAGAGCGGCATCTCCACGACCGGCGTCGTGAACGACCACCCGTCGCGGAAGCCAGGCGGCGGCGACCCGACGCGTTGCATGTCGGTCAGCACATCGGCCCACACCGGATCGGGAGTCGGCTCGAGCAGGTACTCCTTGCCGTGCCGCAGCTGCACCGACGGCTCGCTCTCCGCCAGCTCGCCGAACTCCCGGTACGACGTCCGCGCCCACCCCGCGACCCGATCACCAGCCGACAGGAACGGGTACCAGATCGCGGCGGCGACCCCCGACGTCGTCTCCAACGGCAGATCGCGAGCGAACACCGCCACGTCATACCCGGACTCGGCCAGCCGAACGGCACAACTGAGCCCGATCACTCCGGCTCCGACCACGATGACGCGCATTCACGCATTGTGTCGCCCCTCAGCCACTCCCGCTACCTGAACGCTGTAGGAGAGTGGCTGAGGGCAACGATTCAGTGCAGGTCGACCGCGAGTGAGTACAGCCGGGTGATCTGGGTGGCGCCGAAGTTGTCGTCGGAGATCAGGTAGAGCTGGCGGCGGCCGCTCGGCAGGAAGCCGCCGAGCGCGAGGCCCTCGACGTTGTCCAGCAACGGGTTCGGCTGCGGCTGCTTGGCGACCGCGCCCGACGGCGGGCAGTTCACCAGGTCGAACAGCAGCTTCTTCTTGACGAACACGTTCTCCGGAGCGTCCGCGAGCGATGCCTGGGTGCTCACGTCCTTCGCCCCGGTCAGCGAGACGCTGAAGACGCGGATCGTGTTGCCGACGCCGGGTGTGAAGGTCCGCTCCATCGACACCAGTTGGTCGCTGTGCACGTAGGCGAGCTCGACCAGGGCGAGCCCCGGGTCGGGCTTGTAGGCGAGCTGGGCGGCGACGGAGTACGCGCCACCGGGACGGCCCGTGTACTGGAGGATCCGATTGCGGGTGCTGCCGGCGGCGTCCGTGCCGTCGGAGGCGAGTGGGCCTTCCATTCCGGCGTACAGGGTGCGGCCGTTGGTGCTGATCGCGAGCGACTCGAAGGTCGCGTTGCTGGTGGCTTCGCCGGCCGGCGCGACCTGGAACCGCGACGGTACCGGCAGCGAGGCGAGCTCGAGACCGGTGGAGAGGCTGAAGCGGCGGATCGACGGTTCGCGCTCGGAGGTGGCCAGGATCGTCTTGCCGCCCAGATCGTTGACCAGGCCTTCGCCGTCGAAGTCCACGTTGTTGTACGGCGTACCGTCCGGCCGGCGCAGGATCGTGACGCTGTCCACGGCGACCTCGGGCTTGCCGTGGTCATCGCCCAGCTGGAGCCCGAAGACCCGGGCCGGGGTGTTCGTCACGTTGTCGACCAGCGCGACCGCGTGATGCGGCGCATTGAGGTTGATCGCGGACAGCCCGGCCACCGGCAGTCCGGCGTACGTCGTCTTGTCCAGGCTGTCGGTGAAGCCGCGGAAGCTCGCGTCCGGCGAGCAGGCCGCCGGGTCGCTGCTGTGGCGATCGATCTGGGGCGAGGCCGCCGTGGCGGTCAGTGAGGCGGTGAGAGCTGCGAGCGTGACGGTCGCGGCCAGGGGAGTCTTCCAGTGCATGGGATGTCCTCTGAAAGTCAGGCATTGGGGGCCGCCACAGAACCTACAACCCGGTCGTGAACGCCGGACGCCGGCTGCAGGTTGCTGCAGCCGGCGTTCGGAGGAGGTGCGGGACTACTCGACGGTGACCGACTTCGCCAGGTTGCGCGGCTTGTCGACGTCGTGGCCGAGGGCGACCGCGGCGTAGTACGCGATGATCTGCAGCGGGATGGTGAGCAGGATCGGGTCGAGCTCCGGCTCGTTCTTCGGGACCTCGATCACCGCGGCGGCGCCGTCCGGGACGTCGACGCCGGGGTGGGTGACGACGTACAGGGGGCCCGAGCGAGCGGCGATCTCGTGCAGCGCGCCGATGTTGCGGTCCAGCAGCTCGTCCTTCGGCACGATCGCGACGCTCGGCACGTCCGGCGAGATGAGCGCCAGCGGGCCGTGCTTCAGCTCGGAGGTCTGGTACGCCTCGGCGTGCCGGTACGAGATCTCCTTCAGCTTCTGGGCGCCCTCACGGGCGACCGGGTAGCCGCGGGTCCGGCCGACGAAGAAGACGCTCTCGTGCTTGGAGAGGCGGCCGGCGATCTCGCCCAGCGCCTCTTCCTGGTCGACGATCGTCTGGATCTGCTCGGGGATCCGCTTCAGGCCCTCGATCAGCCGGCGGCCGTCGGCGGGGGAGACGTCGCGGATCCGGCCGAGGTGGATGCCGAGCATCGCGAACGCGACGGCCATGTTGGTGAGCGCCTTGGTCGACGCGACCGAGACCTCCGGGCCGGCGTGCAGGTAGACACCGCCGTCGACCTCACGGGCGATGCTGGAGCCGACCGCGTTGACCAGGCCGATCACCCGGCCGCCCTTGCGCTTCAGCTCCTGTACCGCGACCAGCGTGTCGAGCGTCTCGCCGGACTGGCTCACCGCGACGTACAGGGTGTCGCGCTCGACCACCGGGTTGCGGTAGCGGAACTCCGACGCCGGCTCGGCGTCAGCGGGGATCCGGGCTACCTCTTCGATGAACTGGGCGCCCATCTGGCCGGCGTAGTACGCCGAACCGCAACCGAGGATCTTGACCCGCTTGATCTCCCGGGCCTCCCGCGCGTCCATGTTCAGGCCGCCCAGGTGCACGGTGTGGAAGCGCTCGTCCAGGCGGCCGCGAAGGGCGCGCTGGACGGCCTCCGGCTGCTCGTGGATCTCCTTCATCATGAAGTGCTCGTGCAGGCCACGCTCGTACTCGTCGGCGCTCCACTCGACCGTCTTGGCGGTCTTGGTGGTCGGCGACGCGTCCTGGGTGAAGGTGCGGTAGCCGTCGGCCTTGACGGTGGCCATCTCGCCGTCGTCCAGGTAGACGACCTGACGGGTGTAGCGGATCAGCGCGGCCGCGTCGGAGGCGACGTGCATCTCGCCGTCGCCGATGCCGAGGATCAGCGGGCTGCCGTTGCGGGCGACCACGATCCGGTCGGGGAAGTCCAGGTCGACCACGGCGATGCCGTAGGTGCCCTCGATCCGGCGCAGCGCGGCCATCACCTTCTCCTCGAGGGTGGCGCCGTCGGACTGCTCGATCAGGTGCGCGAGGACCTCGGTGTCGGTCTCGGAGCGCAGCTTGACGCCGGCCTCCTCGAGCTGACGGCGGAGCACACCGGCGTTGTCGAAGATGCCGTTGTGGACGACGGCGATCCGCTCGTTGCCGCTGGCGTGCGGGTGCGCGTTGTCCTTGCTCGGGCCGCCGTGGGTGGCCCAGCGGGTGTGGCCGATGCCGAGCTTGCCGCCGAACCGCTTGGGCAGCGACGCCTCCAGCTCACGGACCCGGCCGGCGTCCTTGTGCACCTTCAGCTCGCTGGACCCGACGACGGCGACACCGGCCGAGTCGTAGCCGCGGTACTCCAGCCGGGCCAGGCCGTCCACCAGGATCGGCGCGGCAGGTTTGGTGCCGACGTATCCGACGATTCCGCACATGGGGAGGGGTGTTCCTTTCGTGGGGGTTCAGTTCAGTTAGCCGTAGACGATGCGTCGCAGCTGGCGGGCCGAGAGCTCGGGGGAGCGGACCGGCCAGTGCCGCAGCTCGCTGCCGAGGCGGGCGAAGATCTCGTCGTTGCGGGCGCCGTAGGTCTGCAGCTCGCGGTGCCGGCGCCGGACGTACTGCTCGGTCGTCTCGGTGAAGTACGCCAGGACGTCGGCCACCACCCGGCGGGCGTCGTCCGGCGTCAGTCCGGTGGTGCGGCTGACCTGGTCAACGAGGTCTTCGCTGGGATCCGCCGCCTCACTCATCACCCGCCCACTGTGCAGTGAAATGAGGTTCATTGGCAAAGATCTGCCCGATATCGGGCAGGCTTTACGTGGATCACACACTGTAGCTGAGTCAGAACAAGCGTAGTACGTCGGATTCCATCCCGCGGAGGAGGTCGTAGTCGACGGTGACGCACTCCAGGCCGCGGTCGGTGGCCAGGAACTGGGCCTGCGGCTTGATCAGCTGAGCGGCGAAGATGCCGCGGACCGGGGCCAGCAGCGGGTCGCGGTTGAGCAGTTCGACGTACCGGGTGAGCTGTTCGACGCCGTCGATCTCGCCGCGGCGCTTGATCTCGACGGCGACGTGCTTGCCCTCGGCGTCCCGGCAGAGCAGGTCGACGGGGCCGATCGCGGTCGGGTACTCCCGGCGTACCAGGGTGAAGCCCTCGCCGAAGGTGTGCACGTGCTCGGCCAGCAGCTCCTGCAGGTGCGCCTCGACGCCGTCCTTGATCAGCCCCGGGTCCAAGCCCAGCTCGTACGACGAATCGCTGAGCACCTCCTCGAAGGTGATCCGCAACTCCTCGCCGGCCTTGTTGGTGACGCTCCAGACGCCGTCTTCCTCCGTCAGCTTGCACGGGGGAGACATCCAGTTCAGCGGCTTGTACGACCCGCCGTCGGCGTGGATCAGGACAGACCCGTCCGCCTTCACCATCAACAACCGAGGCGCCATCGGAAGATGGGCGGTCAGCCGTCCGGAGTAGTCCACTGAGCAACGAGCAATCACCAGGCGCACGAGAAAGCACCGTAGTCCAATCCGGTGCTGAACCCCATGTCGCCCTGCCGGGCCGGGTGAGAAGCTGGGCCCATGAAGCCGAAGATCAGCCTGAAGACGCGGTTGGAGTACGACGCGGTCGCCAAAGGGCTCGCCGATGCCGGGGTGGTCGAGGGCAGCATGTTCGGCATGCCGTGCCTGAAGATCGAGAAGAAGATGCTGGCCGGCCTGTTCGGCGACGCGATGACCTTCAAACTCCCGCCCGAGCCCCGCGAAGAAGCCCTCAAACTGACCGGCGCAGAGCACTTCGACCCAGGCATGGGCCGCCCGATGAAGGAATGGGTGGTAATCCCCCTCGAGCACGCCGCCACCTGGCCCCAATACGCCGAACAGGCCCTGGCCTTCGTCCGCCCGTGAACCTGCCGTACCGCCCCTGGCCCCCGCTGGGCCCCCAGCCATGAACCTGATGTGCCCCGCCCGGCTGATCCTCCTGCCGCCCGGCTCACGCGAGCGCCTGGCGGGCGAGCGCATCGCCGCCGTCTACGCCACCGCAGCGGCCACAGGTCCAGCCACCCAGCTGGCGGACGAACTCAGTGTCAGGTTGACGCTGCTGCCCGCCGCACAGCATCCGGCCCCGGCAAACCCGAGCCAGGCGGACCGGCGGCTGGTCGAGGCGATGGTGCGCGAGATTGCGGATCAACATCGTGGGGAGACTGTGGTGGTGATCGCCCCCGACCTCAACCTCGGCATCGACCTCCCGGCCGTCATCGAGCACGAAGGCGACGGCTGGCACGTGGTAGCCGCCGGTACGCCGGGATGATCCGCGCGGGAATCGTCCTGCTCACCGCCGCCGGAGTTGCCGCGATCGAGCGGGTGCGGGGTGGGATGACCTACTACACGCTGCCCGGTGGGGGAGTCGAGGACGGCGAATCCCCGCAAGAGGCCGCCGTCCGCGAGTCTCACGAGGAGCTAGGGCTGATTGTCCGGGTCGACGGGCTCCTCGCAGTCATCAACTTCCGAGGCAGCACTCAGTACTACTACCGGGCCGAAGTACTGGGCGGCGAGTTCGGCAAGGGCACCGGGGAGGAGCTGTCCAGCCCGGAGCACTCGAAGGCGGGCAGCTACCGGGCCGTGTGGCTCGAGCCGCGGCAGCTCGCAGTACGGGATGTCAGGCCCGCCTCGATCGCGGAAGCCCTGGCTGCCACGCCCGAACACCACCGCCTCCTAGACGACTGGACCAGGACCCCTCTGGTGGTCGACGAGGTGTGAGGTTGGCGACGCGGGTGACACAGCTCATGTGCGGACCAGTGTGGTGACTGGCACACTTCGAGCCATGGCGCGCGAACTGAAGACGGTCGGAGTGGTCGGGCTCGGCACGATGGGGGCCGGTATCGCGGAGGTGTTCGCCCGGCACGGGCTGAGCGTCGTCGGCGTGGAGCGTGACGAGCAGGCGGTCGAACGCGGCCGCGGGCACATCCAGCACTCGACCGACCGGGCCGTGAAGCGCGGCAAGCTGTCGCCCGAGGACCAGCAGGCGCTGTTCGACCGGGTCACCTTCGCCACCGAGATCGAGGCGCTGGCCGACTGCGACCTGGTGATCGAGGCCGTGATCGAGCGGCTGGAGCTCAAGCGCGAGATCTTCTCGGCGCTCGACAAGGTGGTCCGCGAGGACGCCATCCTGGCCACCAACACCTCCAGCCTCTCGGTCACCGAGATCTCGGTCGCCACCCAGCGCCCGCGCCGCGTCGTCGGCATGCACTTCTTCAACCCGGCGCCGGTGCAGGAGTTCGTCGAGGTGATCAAGACCGTCGTCACCGAGCCGGACGTGGTCGACGACGTCATCGCGCTGGCCCGCAAGCTGGAGAAGGTTCCCGTCGTCGCGGCCGACCGCGCGGGCTTCATCGCCAACGCGCTGCTGTTCGGCTACCTGAACCACGCCGTCTCGATGGTCGAGTCGCACTACGCCACTCGCGAGGACGTCGACGCCGCGATGCGGCTGGGCTGCGGCTACCCGATGGGTCCGCTGGCTCTGCTCGACCTGATCGGCCTCGATACGGCGTACGAGATCCTCGACACGATGTACAAGCAGGGCCGCAACCGGTTGCACGCGCCGGCCCCGATCCTCAAGCAGATGGTCACCGCCGGGCTGCTCGGCCGCAAGGCGGGCCGCGGCTTCTACACCTACGAGTCGCCCGACTCGCCGGTCGTCGTCGATGACGACCTGACTCCCTCGGCCTCGGGCGGAGCACCGGCGGTCCGCTCGATCCGGCAGGTCGGCGTCGTCGGCTCCGGCACGATGGCGGTCGGCATCATCGAGGTTTGCGCCAAGGCCGGGTACGACGTCCTGTACGTCGCCCGCGGCACCGAAAAGGTCGACCGCGTCCGCGCGGCCCTCGAACGCTCGCTGGAGAAGGGCGTCCAGCGCGGCAAGCTCTCCTCCGAGGAGCGCGACTCGGCCCTGACCCGGATCACCGGTACTGCGAAACTCGACGACCTCGCCCAGGCTGACCTGGTGATCGAGGCGGTCGTCGAGGAACTCAGCGTCAAGCAGGCGCTGTTCGAGACGTTCGACGAGATCTGCAAGCCGGGAGCGGTGCTGGCGACGACCACCTCCAGCCTGCCGGTGATCGACCTGGCGATGGCGACCAAGCGCCCCGCGGACGTCGTCGGCCTGCACTTCTTCAACCCCGCGCCGGTGATGAAGCTGGTCGAGGTGGTCAGCACGGTGAGTACCTCGCCGGAGGTCGCCGACACCGTCGCCGCGGTGGCAGTTGCCGCAGGCAAGCACCCGGTACGGTGCGGAGACCGGGCCGGCTTCATCGTCAACGGCCTGCTCTTCCCGTACCTGAACGACGCGGTCCGGATGCTCGAGGCGCACTACGCCGGCGTCGACGACATCGACGCCGCGATGAAGCTCGGCTGCCGCCTGCCGATGGGCCCGTTCGAACTCCTCGACGTGGTCGGTCTGGACGTCTCCCTGGCGATCCAGCGCACCCTCTACCTCGAGTTCCGCGAGCCCGGCTTCGCCCCCGCCCCTCTCCTCGAACACCTGGTCACCGCCGGCTACCTCGGCCGCAAAACAGGCCGCGGCTTCCGCGACTACTCCAGCTGATCCGGCCGTGCCACTGGGGAGTGGCAGAGTGTGCGGATGCGGACGAAGTCGTTAGGCGCCAGCTTGCTGGGCGTCGCGTATCTGCTGGTGCTGGTCTGGACCGGGCTCGGGCTGTTGATGATGCCGGGGCTGGTCGGGGAGGAGTGGCCGGGATGGAGTTCGACCATGGTGCTGGTGGTTGTGGTCGTTCTGCCGAGTGCGGCGATGCTGCTCACCATCTCGCCGCAGACCGGACGGGTAGCGCGCTGGATCGCGGTCGTTGCCGTCGGCGCTCTTTTCGGCAAGGTCTTGTGGAGCCTGTACGACGTGGGCGCTGTCGTCCTGCTCGCCTTGCTTCCGGTGCTGGTGATTGCGGCCGTCGCTGTCCTGTTGCTGAGGTTTTCGTGGCCTGGGGCAACCAGTCGGGAGGTTGCCGATCTCAAGCTGCCGTTGTTGCCCCTGCCGGTCGGGCGGACGGCGGTCGTGCGCAACGTAGTACGGGCTCCGGCGGGAGTGGCGTTCGAGGTGCGGTGGCTGGAGTGGCATGGGGTGTTGTGCCGTCGCCGGCGGTTAGCCGTGTTCGTGGCGCCGTCGTTGCCGGCCGCGCTGCCGCCGCTCGAGGTGCGTCCGGGGAGCGGAATGCTGCGGTCCGATCTGTCCTTGGAGAGCGCGGAGTTCAACCGCAGTTTCGACGTACTGGGTGAGGACTCCCGGTACCTGATGGCTGTTCTGCATCCGCGCACGATGCAGGCTCTGCTCGATGCCAGGCCGTTCACGCTGACCGTCGCCGGTACCGCGCTGGTGATCTCCGACGACACCGAGCTCACCGCCGACGTGCTGGCCAACGGATTCGCCGCGCTCGACAGTCTCGAAGTACCGCGGCATGTCTTCGATCAATGGGGGACGCACCCACCTCAGCCACAACCAGGCGTGCGCTTCACCGGAGCGCGCTTCAACCCTTCGGTCGCAGCGGCCTTCCTCCGCCTGCTCAGCCTTTCCTGCGCCCTCCTCGCCCTAACCCTCGCCGGCTGCCTGGCCGCCGCGGCAGCCGAAGAACCCTTCGGGCCAGCCCGGTCAGTCCCGACCCTGCTCATCACGATCGCGTTCCTGGCCATCATGGCCGCCGGCTGTGCCCTCGGCTCCCGACCGCGCGGCCCGGCTCGGCAGGTTTACGGCTCCGCGTTGGCGTAGTCGCCGCAAGGCCCACCGCCGATGGCTTCGGGGATGACTGTGGTGCGGCGGTCGGGGCGTACGAGCGGGTTGTAGAAGCCGGCGATCTCCGTACTCTCCTCTGGGATGTAGTGGAAGATCAGCGATCGCCGAAAGCGTTCCGGGCTCGTGTTGGGCCGCGAGCCGTGCACGACGCTGCCGTGGAAGAACAGCACGTCCCCGGCCTTCATCCGGGTCTGTACCTTGCTCAGCCCCTCGGGAATCGGTACTTCGGCATTGGTGAACGACTCAGTCAGGTCAGCCTGCTCCGGGCAGACCAACTCGACCTCGTGCGAGCCCGGTACCACCGCCAGCCCGCCGTTCTCCGCGTCCACATCATCGATCGCGATCCACGCGGCCAGACAGGTCTCCGGATGCGCCCGCAGGAACGTGTTGTCCTGGTGCATCGCCTGCCCCCGAGCGCCCGGCGGCTTGAAGTAGAACATCGACTGAGCACCCAATGCCGGCCCGATCAGGGTCTCGACGACATCGAGGATCCGGTTGTCGAGCATCAACTCCAATGCCAGCCGCCCGGCCTCCACCTCGGTCCGCCGATGCGGATGGACGAACCGCGGGTACTGCGCGAGCGGGTCCTCCGCCGGTACGCCGTCATCGATCGCCAGCGAGTGATCCACGGCGACCTGCGTCATGTACGCAGCCTTGATCTGCTCGACCTCGGCGGGACCGAGGACGCCGGGCACCTGCACGATCCCGTCCCGCGCGTACACCTCTGCAACTGTGCTGGTCATGCCTCCAGCATCCGCCGCCAAGGCTGAGGTGTGGATACTCTATCGAACTGTGAACCTTCGAGATCCTGCTACGCCGGACTCCTTCACTCCAACCGTCCGCCGCCTGCTGGCCGGCGAGTTCGACGAAGGCCCGAGCTACGCCACGTACCGTCGGCGCGGCACGACGGACTGGCTCCTGATCCACACCCTTGACGGCCAAGGCAGCGTCGGCTCGGGCATCCACGCCAACCCCGGCGTCACCACGCTCATCCGTCCCGGCACCCTCCAGGACTACGGAACCGCAGGCGACCGCTGGCATTTCCTCTTCGCCCACTTCCACCCACGCCCCGACTGGCTGCCCTTACTCGACTGGCCGGCAGTTGCCCCCGGCATCCTCCAACTGACGCCCAGCCCAGCCGCCGCTGCCCGAATCACCCGCGCCCTGTCCGACGCAGTCCGTCACCAAGACAGCGTCCTCACCCAAGGCGAACTCCTGAGCATCAACGCCCTGGAGGCGGCCCTCATCTGGTGCGACACCCAGAACCCCAAAGCCGCCCAGATCGACGACCGCCTCCTCCGCGCCATCGAGTACATCGACCGCAACCTCCGAGCCGACCTCTCGATCGTCACCCTGGCCCGAGAGAGCACCCTCTCCGTCTCCCGCTTCGCCCACCTCTTCCGCACCCAGTTGGCGGTGACGCCCCAACAATTCGTAGAACGCCGCCGCCTGGATGCAGCCGCCCGCCTCCTAGAACTGACCTCCCGCCCCATCGCCGCCATCGCCACCGACGTCGGCTTCACCAACCCGCTCTACTTCTCCACCCGCTTCCGCGCCCACACCAGCCACAGCCCCACGCAGTACAGGCGGCAGTTGGGCTCTACGCTTCTGCCATGACTGCTCGTTCAGCTCTGGTCGTCGTGGCCGCCCTCGCTGTTGTCGGGCTCGCCGCCTGTGCTCCTGAAGAAGACTCTGCCGGTACTGCGCCGCAGCCGTCCTCGGCCGATGCCTGCAGCAAGGACAAGCTGGCGTTGAAGACGGCCGGCACCTTCTCGGCCGGCACCGACAAACCGGCGTACGAGCCGTGGTTCTCGGGGAACGACCCGGCCAACGGCAAGGGGTACGAGTCGGCGGTCACCTACGCGGTGGCGAAGAAGCTCGGGTTCGAGCCGGCCGAGGTGAAGTGGCAGACGGTCCAGTTCAACGCTGCCTTCGCGCCGGGACCGAAGAAGTTCGACCTGGACGTCAACCAGGTGTCGATCTCCGCCGACCGGGCCAAGGCCGTCGACTTCTCGACCGGGTACTACGACGTCCGGCAGACCGTGATCACCACGGTGGGGAGCAAGATCGCCGCTGTCACCTCGGTCGCCGGACTCGCCGACGCCAAGCTCGGCGCGCAGGTCGGGACGACGAGCTACACCTCGCTGCGGGACGTGATCAAACCGAAGCAGCAGCCGGCCGTGTTCGACTCCAACGACCTGGCCGTGCAGGCGCTGAAGAACAAGCAGATCGACGGCATCGTGGTCGACCTGCCGACCGGTTTCTACATGACCGCGGCGCAGCTCGACGACGGCAAGATCGTCGGCCAGCTCCCGGCGACGGACAAGCCCGAACAGTTCGGCTTCGTCTTCGAGAAGGGCTCGAAGCTCACGCCCTGTGTCTCGCAGGCGGTCGACGCTCTCCGCGCCGACGGAACGCTGGCCGCCCTGCAGAAGCAATGGCTGACCTCGGAAGGCGCACCGGAACTCTCGTGAGCCGAGAGCCAGAGATGCCCGGCGGCTACGCGGAGCCTGACGGCTGGAGGCCGTCTGCGGTGCAGTTGGAGCGGTTGGCCTATCGCCGCCGGCAGACCGTCCGCTCCGGCGCCATCGCCGGGATCAGCACCGTTGTGCTGTTGGCGTTGGTGGTTTTCGGGGTCGGGTCGACGCCGGGCTGGCCGCGGGTGCGGGCGACCTTCTTCGACTTCCATCGCGGCTGGGAGGCGTTGCCGGTCGTCGCCCAGGGCCTCTGGCTGAACGTCCGGGTGATGCTGGTCTGCGCGGTGCTGATCGTCATCTTCGGGCTGACGCTGGCGATCATGCGCACCCTGCGCGGCCCGATCTTCTTCCCGTTCCGGATCTTCGCCGCCGCCTACACCGACATCTTCCGCGGCCTGCCCTTGCTACTGGTGATCTTCCTGCTCGGCTTCGGCGTACCGGCCCTGCAGTTGCGCGGTTTGCCCAACCAGGCGGTGATATGGGGCGGCGCCGCACTGGTGCTCACCTACTCGTCGTACGTGGCCGAGGTCTTCCGCGCCGGGATCGAGTCGATCCACCCGTCCCAGCGAGCCGCGGCCCGATCCCTCGGCCTATCGCACCGGCAAACCCTGCGCTTCGTAGTACTGCCACAAGCGGTTCGACGAGTGCTGCCGCCACTCCTCAACGACTTCGTCTCACTCCAGAAGGACTCCGGCCTGATCGCCGTCCTCGGCGTCATCGACGCAATCCGCGCAGCGCAACTGGAGACGGCCGAAGACTTCAACTTCACCCCGTACGTCGTCGCCGGGCTGCTCTTCGTGGCCCTGACGATCCCGCTGACCCGGCTGACCGACTGGGTCGCCCGGCGGCAGGGCTGGTACGGCGCCGGCGGAGGTGCGGTGTGAGCCTGCTGTCCATCCGCAACGTGCGGAAGTCCTTCGGAACCAACCTCGTCCTCGACGACTTCAGCCTCGACGTCGAGGCGGGGGAGTGCGTCGTCCTGATCGGCGCATCGGGCTCCGGCAAGTCCACCCTGCTGCGCTGCGTGAACCTGCTCGAGACCGTCGACGACGGCGTCATCGAACTCGACGGCGCCGACATCACCGACCCCCGGATCGACACCGACAAGGTCCGTTCCGGCATCGGCATCGTCTTCCAGTCCTACAACCTCTTCCCCCACCTGTCGGTACTGGACAACGTCACCCTCGCGCCGATCCGCGTCCACCGGGTTCCCCGCGACCGGGCCCGCACCCGCGCCCTGGAGATGCTCGAACGAGTGGGTCTGGCCGACAAGGCATCGGCCAAGCCCGACGAACTCTCCGGCGGTCAGCAGCAACGGGCCGCCATCGCCCGGGCCCTGGTCAACTCCCCGAAACTCATGCTGCTCGACGAGGTCACCTCAGCCCTCGACCCCGAACTGGTCGGCGAGGTCCTGGACCTGCTGCGCGAACTCAGCTCCGAGGGCATGACCATGCTCCTCTGCACCCACGAGATGACGTTTGCCCGCTCGGTAGCCGACAAGGTCTGCTTCCTCGACCAAGGCCGTCTCCTGGAGGTCGGTCCACCCGGCCAGATCCTCGAGCACCCGGCCGAACCGCGCACCCAGGAGTTCCTCCGCCGCATCCGGCTGTGACTCAGCCGAGTGGGTTGATCTCCTCGAAGTCGGCGGCTTCCATGACGCGGCGGACGCCGATCGGTTGCTGGATCGGTACGCCGCCGGGGCCGGGGACCTGGGAGACGAGGGCGGCGATCTCGAGGGCGCGCTCGAGGGAGTCGACGTCGACCATCTGGAAGCCGGCCAGCATCTCCTTGGACTCGACGAACGGTCCGTCGGTGATCACCGGCGCTGACTTGCCGTCGGAGACCACCGTCTTGGCCTCCTCAGGCCAGGTGAGCGCCAGGTGCTCCACCAGTTCGCCGCTCGCCTTGAGCTCGTCGTTCAGCGCGCTGTAGTACTCCATGTGCGCCTTGACGTCCTCGGGCGCCCACTCCGTCATCGGGGTGTCGATCACGCCGGGCTGGTAGTCCACGATCAGCAGGAACTTCGTCATCTCGAACAACTCCTATCGATTCAGGTGCCGCTTACACCCCAGGGACGAAGCCGGCGCCCGGTTCTCTACATCAGCGCGACGACAAATAGGTGAGTACTGCCATCACCCGGCGGTTGTCGTCCTCCGACGGTGGCAGGTCGAGCTTCGAGAAGATGTTGTTGGTGTGCTTCGACACGGCCTTCTCGGTGACGAACAGCGCACCCGCGATGGCCGCGTTCGACCGCCCCTCCGCCATCAGCCCCAGTACTTCGGACTCGCGTGGCGTGAGTCGCCCGATCGGCTCGTCCCGCGTGTTGCGGGCCAGCAGTTGCCCGATCACGTCCGGGTCCATCGCGGTACCGCCGCCCGCGACCCGGCGTACCGAATCGAGGAACTCGGCCACGTTCGAGACGCGGTCCTTGAGCAGGTAGCCGACGGCGCCGCCGCCCCCGGTGAGGAGCTCACGGGCGTAGAGCTGTTCGACGTACTGCGACAGCACGAGGACGGGCAGCCCCGGTACCTGCCGGCGCGCCTCGATGGCGGCCTTCAGCCCCTCGTCGGTGAAGGTCGGGGGCAGCCGGACGTCGACGACGGCCACGTCCGGCCGGTGCTCGACGAGCGCCGGGACCAGCCGGGGGCCGTTGTCGACGGCTTCCACGACCTCGAAGTCGTGGGCTTCCAGCAGCCGGATCAGGCCGTCCCGGAGGAGGGCGTGATCTTCAGCGATGACGACTCGCAAGGCAACTCCATGATCACAGTGGTCGGCCCGCCGGTCGGGCTGGCCACGGTCAACGTACCGTCGAAGGCGGCCAACCGCCTTTCGATACCGTACAGACCGCCGCCGGGCCGTACCGTCGCGCCACCGACGCCGTCGTCACCGACCAGGATGTGCAGGCGTTCGCGCTCGTGGCTGAGCTGGACCCAGGCGGTGGTGGCCGCCGAGTGCTTGAGTGCGTTGGCCAGTGCCTCGGCGACCGCGAAGTACGCCGCTGACTCCACCGGCGCCGGCGGGCGGCCGGGCAGGTCGATCGTCACGTCGACCTTGAACGGCATGCTCAGGGCGAGCGCCTTGACCGCGCCTTCGAGGCCACGGTCGGCCAGGACGGGCGGGTGGATGCCACGGACCAGATCGCGGAGCTCGGAGAGCGCAGTACTGGCGGACTCGCGGGCCTCGGTGAGCAGCGCCGCCGCCTGGGCGGGGTCGCGGGCCACCATCTCCTCGGCCATCCCGAGGTTCATGCTCAGCGCGGCCAGCCGGGCCTGCGCGCCGTCGTGCAGGTCGCGCTCGATCCGCCGCAGCTCGGCCGCCTGGGTGTCGACGGTCTCGGCCCGGGACTCGGACAGCTCGCGGACCCGGATCGCCAGCTGCGCGCTCTCGGTCGGGCCGAGCAGCGACTTGCCGATGTAAGCAGTCGCCTTGAGCAGGCGCTCACCCGAGCCGCGCCAGATCAGGAACGCGATCAGACCGACCGGGATGACCAGGAAGCTGGTCGCCACGTTGACGGTGAACAGCCCACCGAACGGCTCGGTGAAGACGCCGTCCGGGGTGACCCAGACCAGGAACGGGTAGATCAGGTAGAAGATCGAGGCCAGGAAGAAGATGGCCGAGAGCAACGTCAGGGTGAAGCCGACGACCGCGTTCACCAGCAGCCAGGCGATGTCGCGCCAGGTCGCCGGGTCGGTCAGGGTGGTCCGCAGCCACATCAACAGCCCCTTCATCGGGGGCTTCTTGTAGGGCTTGGGGATCGGGACGCCGGTGATGGAGGCATAGATGACCCGGTGGCAGTTCGCGAACCAGCGGGTGCACGGCACGAAGACGAGCAGCAGCGGGATTCCGACCCAGACCGCGATCAGCGGCACCGCCACGACGTTCAGGACGAAGAACGCGATCCCGAGCTCGGCGAGGATCGCCAGCCCGAGCGCCACGAAGGGCTGAGCGAGCGCCGGGAACCGCATCGGCACCCTCGGCGCCTGCTGTGTGATCGTCATATCACCATCATGACCGAGAGTCAGGTCGGCCTCAGTGGTGCTAGGCCCACTCTCCGCTGGGCCTCAGCACCCCTCGGTACTGAGGTAGTAGCACTCATGCTTTCGGATGGTCCGGGGCACAGGCTGGTTGCACTACGCTGGCCCGCGGCTGAACGCCTAGGCCTCCCCACCGCTCTGAGATGAGGACTCAATGGCTCAGCCCATTGCGCTTGCCCCTACCCGCGAACGAACAGCCACCAAGGGCAGCGACTTCGCGCCGTTGCTTCGCGAAGTGAAGGAAGCCGGGCTGCTCGAACGCCGGACCGCCTCCTACGTGATCGCGATCACCTTGAACGTGGCGCTGTTGGCGGCGACCTGGGCCGGCATCGTCCTGCTCGGCAACTCCTGGCTGCAACTGCTGCTCGCGATCCCGCTGGCGATCTTCACCACCCGCGCGGCCTTCTTCGGCCATGACGCCGGCCACCAGCAGGTCGGCAGCTCGCGCAAGCTGCACGACGTACTGGGCATGCTGCACGGCGACTTCGTCTGCGGGATGTCGTACGGCTGGTGGAACGACAAGCACAACCGGCACCACGCGAACCCGAACCACACCGACAAGGACCCCGACGTCGGCGAGGGCGTACTGGTCTGGACACTGGAGCAGGCCGAGGGCCGCACCGGCCTGTACGGCTGGCTGACCAGGCACCAGGCGAAGATCTTCTTCCCGCTGCTCACCCTCGAAGGCCTCAACCTCAAGGTGTCGAGCGTGCTGTTCCTCTGGAGCCGCCGCGATCGCCGCGACGCGAGGATCGAGCTCGGCCTGATGGCTGCCCACCTCACCCTGTACTTCGGTGCGCTCTTCCTCATCATGTCGCCGGGCAAGGCCATCGCGTTCGCCGCGTTGCACCACGCGCTCTTCGGCCTGCACCTGGGCAGCGTCTTCGCCCCGAACCACAAGGGCATGGAGATGCCGGACGCCGACACGAACTGGGGCCACCTGGAGAAGCAGGTGCTGACGTCCCGCAACGTGAAGGGCGGCCTCGTCACCGACTGGCTGATGGGCGGGCTGAACTACCAGATCGAGCACCACCTCTTCCCGAGCATGCCGCGCGCCAACCTGCGCTTCGCCCAGCCGATGGTCGAGGCGTACTGCGCCAAGATCGGGATGCCGTACCTGAACACCGGCGTGGTCGAGTCGTACCGGATGGGCCTCGGCCACATGCACGAGGTCGGCAGCGAACTCCGCGATCAGAGCAAGACAGTCTGAGTGCTGAGGGCTGGGGGCCGGCCGATACGCTGGGTGTTGTCATGGTGTCCCGGAAGAAGAAGCCCTCGAAACACACGCGACCGGTCAGCGACCGGCCGCTGATGGGTGGACACCAGAACCGGGAATCCCGCTCGGACGGCGACTGGATGGTCCGCCATGTCAGCGGCTCGGCGGCGGGCAAGTCCTACCGCTGCCCCGGCTGCGACCAGCTGATCCCGCCGGCCACGCCACACGTGGTCGTCTGGCCGGAGACCCCCAGCCTGCTCTCCGCCATCGGTGGCGGCCAGTCCCTGGACGAGCGCCGCCACTGGCACAAGGCCTGCTGGCAACGCCACCGTTAGAAAGGCTGTTGATGAAGCTTCCAGTTACGGCGTACGGCGAGAGTGGCTCGCCGGTCGTCGTCATGCACGGGCTGTTCGGGTCGGGGCGGAACTGGATGACGGCCGCGCGACGGCTGGCGTCGGCGCATCGGGTGTACGCCTTCGATCTGCGCAATCACGGGAGCTCGCCGCACACCGACACGATGAGCTATCCCGAGATGGCGCTGGACGTGTTCGAGACGATCACCGACCTCAGCGTCGGCCCGGTCGGGCTGGTCGGGCACTCGATGGGTGGCAAGACCGCGATGCTCACCGCGCTCCGGCACCCCGAGGTGGTCGACCGCCTCGTCGTGGTCGACGCGGCTCCGGTGACGTACCCGCCGGCTTTCGTCGAGTACGCCCGGGCGATGCGCCACGCCGACCTGTCCCACGTCCAGCGCCGTGCTGATGTCGACGCTCAACTGGTCGACGCCGTCGACTCACCCGGCACCCGGGCCTTCCTGCTCCAGAACCTGATCCTCGACGACCAGGGCGCCCGCTGGAAGCCGAACCTCCCGGTCATCGAGGCCGCGCTGCCCGCCATCTCCGGCTGGCCGGACGACGAGAACGGTACGTACGACGGCCCGACGCTGTTCGTCTACGGCGGCAAGTCCGACTACGTCCAGCAGGACCACCGCGACATCATCACGCGGTACTTCCCGCAGGTTCAGTACGCCGAAATCGCCGAGGCTGGGCATTGGGTACATGCCGAACGCCTCGACGATTTCCTCGCTGCGGTAACGCCGTTCCTCGCTTGATCAGTGCACTACCGGCGGCGGTGCGGCTGCGTTGACCACGTCTGACGCCTGCCGTTTACGGGGCAGCATCAGCGCCGGGATCAGCGTGATGGTGACCAGGACCCAGGCGACCCAGTAGCTGTGCGCGAAGGCCGTCGCGGCGTCGACCAGACCGCGTGCGATGGCGGCAGGGTCGACATGGAGTGCGTTGAGAATGTCCGGGCGGGTGTTGGACAGGATCGCCGCCTGGGTCTCGCGCAGTCCCGCTCCCAGGCCGGGTGCGCCCTGCGTACCGGGGATGATCGGCGAGTCGTTGAGCTGGTTGGTGAGCACGACCGACATCGTCGCGACGCCGACTGACGAGGCGATCTGCTGGCTGATGTTGAGCAGTGTCGAGCCGCGCGCGACCTGGGCGCCGGTCAGCGTCCGCAGGGCCGTGGTGAACAACGGCATCATCGTGCCGCCCATCCCGAAACCCATCACGACCAGCATCGCGATGATCAGCCCGTACGACGTGGTGGCGGTGATCTGGGTCAGGCCGAACATGCCCACCACGATCAGCGCCAGCCCGACCGGCACGATCCGGCCGACCGGGATCTTGTCGACCAGGCGGCCGGCGATCGGCATGGTCACCATCGCCCCGAGCCCCTGCGGCGCTACCAGGAGGCCGGCGTGCAACGTGGACTCACCGCGGATCTGCTGGAAGTACGTCGGTACCAGCAGCAGCCCGCCGAAGAACGCGGCGGCGAACAGGAACATCGTGATGATCGAGACGGTGAGGTTGCGGTCCCGGAACAGCCTCAGGTCGAGTAGTGGATGCTCGGGCCGGAACGAGTGCCAGACGAAGGCCAGCATCAGCGCGATGCCGATCACCATCGACACCCACACCCGCGGCGCACCGAAGTCGCCGCCCTCGGCGGGTAGCGAGGAGATACCGAACAGGAACAGTGCGAGTCCGGGGGACATCAGCACCACCCCGAGGATGTCCAGGGACTCCGACCGGTGCGCCACGTCCGGGGCCAGCGCCCGCCAGGCGTAGATCAGCGCGATCACGCCGAGCGGCACGTTGATCAGGAAGATCCAGTGCCAGCTCGCCACCTGGATCAGCCAGCCGCCGAGGATCGGTCCCAGGATCGGGCCGAGCAGCATCGGTACGCCGAGGATGGCCATCAGCCGGCCCATCCGGTGCGGCCCCGCGGCCCTGGTCATGATCGTCATCCCGAGCGGCATCAGCATGCCGCCGCCGAGTCCCTGCAGGACACGGAAGCTGATCAGCATGTCGATGCTCGACGCGGTCGCGCACAGGGCCGAGCCGGCGGTGAAGAGGAAGATCGCGGTCATGTAGAGCCGCTTGGTGCCGAACCGGTCGGCGGCCCAGCCGGTCAGCGGGATCACGGTCGCGAGCGCGAGCGTGTACGCCGTCACGGTCCAGGCGACAGTGGAGTAGGAGACCGGACTGTCGGGCGACCCGAACTCGTCCTGGAAGGTCGGCAGTGCGACGTTGACCACGGTGATGTCGAGAATCGACATGATGGCCCCGAGCACCACGACGCCGGCGATCTTCAGTACGGCCGCGTCGATGTTGTCCGGGTAGTCCGGCTCTTGGACAGCAGGCTGGCTCACGATTTCCCCCCTCGGCAGGAATCCCGTCGCTAGCGACACTACGCGCCGGTCCGCGCCGGAGACGAGCACATTTTCCAACTTTCTTCGGCTCGCCAGTTGGTGGCTCTTTGATCTACGGGTTTGAGACTTTTCGGCTGGCTTGCGGAGTACGGGGTCTTGAAGTCTTCATTTGCAGCTTCAACGATAAGATTCAGGGACATGAGCAAAGACATTCGACACTTCGTACCGCCGTCCTGTGAACTGCTGGGGCTGGGCGAGCCGACGCATCAGGAACCGGCCTTCGGGCTGGTCCGCAACGAGCTGTTCGCAGTACTGGTGGAGCAGGGGTTCCGGTCCGTCGCGCTGGAGACCGATCGCGTTTCCGGGCTACTCGTGGACGACTTCGTCCAGGGTGGTTCGGGGACGCTCGACATGGGTGCCGGCTTCTCGCATCGGTTCGGGGAGCTGGTGGCGAACCAGCGACTCGTCGCCTGGCTGCGGGAGTACAACGAAGGTCGGCCGGCCGATGAGCGGGTTGCCTTCCATGGCTTCGATGCTTCGACTGAGAACACGAGCGCTGCCAGCCCGAGGATTTATCTGGAGTATGCGCGCGACTACTTGGGCGTCGAGCTCGATCTTGACGGTCTGGTCGGTGACGACGAACGGTGGAGCCGCGAGGAGGCGATCCTCGACCCGGCGCAGTCGATCGGCGATACCCCGGAGGCCGAGCAGTTGCGCGTCATCGCCGACGATCTGCTCATCTCGCTCTATGCCCGTGCGCCGGAGCGCATTGCGGCGACCTCACGCGCTGACTGGTACCGGGCTCGTACCCATCTCACTGCCGGTCTCGGCCTGCTGCGGTACCACAAGGTCGCAGCCCAACCGGGCTCGCAGGAGGTACGGATCGCCCGGTTGATGGCTGCCCGGGACTCATTGATGGCGCAGAACCTTCTCGACATCCGCAGTATCGAGTCTCAGCGCGGCCCGACGCTGGTCTTTGCGCACAACGCCCACCTGCAACGCATGGCTGGTCTTCAGCGCGACTGGTACTCCGCCGGCGCCATCGTGGGTGAGTTGCTGGGCCAGCGGTACGCGGTGATCGCCAGCAGCCTTGGCAGCAGCCCGACCCTCGGGCTGGCCGAGCCGGAGCCGGATACATACGAGGGCAACCTGCAGCACACGATCAGTGACTGGGGCCTGACGCCCGCCGCTGCACTCGCAGCTGCCCGGACGCGCACCGACATCAACCCACGGCAGGGGTACTTCCCTCTAGACCAGGCATTGCTCGACCAGGTCGACGCAGTCCTGCACATCAACGGCGGCACCTCGCTCTGAGTAGGGTGCGCCCATGAGTTTCCGGCTGGCGGCGTACGCGGTGTGCATCGATGATGGCCGGGTGCTGCTCGCCCGGTACGTATCTCCTTTAGGGGAAGGGACTTGGTGGACCCTCCCCGGCGGCCGGGTCGAGCACGCGGAGGACCCGTACGACGCGGTCATCCGTGAGGTCGCCGAGGAGACCGGGTGTTCGGCTGTTGTCGAGCGCTTGCTGGGCGTGGACTCGCGACTGATCTCTGCTGCTGAGAGCACCAACGGGACGCTGCACCAGAACGTCGGGGTCTTCTACGGAGTACGGATCACTGGCGGTAAGTTCCGGCCTGAGCCGAACGGGGAGACGGCTGAGTCGGTATGGACCCCGCTGTCTGCCGTTGCCGGGCTGAGCCGGTCAGTGGTGATCGACGTCGGCGTCGGCCTGGCGGTGGCTGCGCCGGCTACCGGGCACCTGCCGTCCGTTGCGGTCGGCGGTCTGGTTCGGCACTGAGTAGTTGCACCGATCCGTACGGGGACCTGCTCCGAATCGCTCAGGTCCGCGTCGTCGAGCTGGGAGAGTGTAAGTGCCTGGGATCACGTAGTACAGGGTGAAAGGCAGTGGGTGATGTTACCCCGTGGAAAGTAAGGTAGTGCTTACCAGAGGTCAGACCGGCTGAAGGTGATCTGAGGCCTGGGGGTGGGTGAGAATCGTCATGAGAGGTTGCGAAAACAGCAGAACGCGGCGGGTGCGGACGACCAAGGTGGCCCGGCCATGAGCGCCGCGAGCGGACCGCCCTGGCGGCGTCGTCCCCGGAAGCCGTTCTCAGTGGAGGCGCGGCTGGCCGAGCATGTCGACCGGCTTGCCGAGGAGCACCCGCCGATCCCGGTGGACAGCGCCGACTACTCGATGGTGCGGCCGGAGTTGCTGGCCGAGCGATTCGGTCCGGTGCTGACGTACATGTCGCGGGTCGAGCTGGAGGTCGAGCGGAACGTCCTCGAGCTCAACCTGCTGCTGCCCGACCCGCCGCCGGTCGACAAACACTTCTACGCCGACGTGTGGCTGCCGCAGGAGACGCATCACGGTTACCTGCTGGACCGGTTGCAACAGCTGGCCGGCTTGCCGCAGTCGGAGCCCGACCTCACCTCGATGGCCTTCAGCTACAAGGTGTTGGGCGCGCTCGGCCGATGGAGCGCCGTCCAGGATGTGAGTCGGATGCTGTACTACCTGACCGGTGTCGCGACGGAGCAGTCGGCCATCCTTGCGTACAACAAACTTCACCAAGGCCTGCTCGACCTCGGCGAGAAGGCGGTCGCGATGACAGTCGTCGCTCCGATCCGCCGCCAGGAGCCCGGCCACTTCGCCTACTACAAGATCGCCGCCCAGGGTCTGTGGTCCGAGATGGCCGACTGGCAGAAGTGGATCGTCAGAACCCTGCGCCGGTACACGTTCGAACCCGTAGGCGCCTACACCAAGAAGCAGTGGGCCCAGTTCGGCGACGTGATGCACCACCTGGGTATCACCACGGCAGCCAACGACGACGAACTCAACCGCTACGCCCAGCAAATAGGCCGCTTCGAACTCGAAATGCTCTGGGCCCACCGCCAAGGCCTCCGAGTCCCCACCTACGTCCTGGACTCCCTCCACCGAGCCGCCCGCCTGGCAGCCAAAAGCCACCCCAACCCCGCCTAACCGCCTACATCCACGCGTCCTGCACGCCCGCCGCTCCGTGGCGGACGCGTGCTGCCGCGTCTCCCCGATTCGCCTTCCGTGTCGGTCACACCCGCGGTGCCGAGTTGGGGGAGACAGCACCCGCGGATGGGGGAGGGGCGTGCGGGTGCTGTCTCGGGGGAGGGGCTAGTTGTCCAGCCTCGGCCACCGCTCATGCACTGTCGCCGATCCCGAACGAATTCGAACACCCCGCGGACCCGGAACGCCGCCGCTCGCCAGGGTCCAGCGCGGGCGCGGCGGCATCCCTTATAGATAAGGGAGATGAGCATCTCTCGATTTCACCGTCACACAAAGTCACGATAGAATCGAACGCATGTTCGACGATGGATGGGATGACTTCGACGCTGCCGCGACCCTCGACGCCGCCGTCGAATTCGACACGGAAGAAAACCGCGCCGCTCTCGGCAAACTCCAAGCAACCCTGCACTTCGCCGACCTCCACACCACCCTGCCCACAACCTCCGAGAAGAGTTCCGGGGCGCGTGGCGGTGAGCGGCTCGTCGTGTACGGCGGCGACGGCTGCCCCCCCGATCGCCGAATTCGCCCCCGCCGAACTCGGCGTCCTGCTCAAGATCTCCAGCGGCGCGGCCGCAAGCTACATCGGCGAAGCACTCGCCCTGCGCCACCGCCTCCCACGGATCTGGGCCAAAACCCTCAACGGCCACACCGTCGTGTGGCGCGCCCGCGCTGTCGCCCGCGCCTGCCTGAAACTCTCCCTCGAAGCGGCCGCCCTCGTCGACGAACGCGTCGTCGCCGTCATCGACACCCTGTCGGCCTACCGCCTACAGAAAATCATCGACGCGGTCGTCAAAGAGGCCGACCCCGACGCCGCCCGCCAGGCCGCCGAACAACACGCCCGCGAACGCGGCGTCTGGGTCCAGCCCTCCGACGACCACGGCACCAAAACCATCTGGGTCAAAGCCTCCAGCGGCGACGTCATCGCCATCAACGCCTCCCTCAACGACGTCGCCTGGGCCCTCAGCGAACTCGGTGACCCCGACTCCCTGTCCGAACGCCGCGCCAAAGCCATCGGCTGGCTAGCCGACCCCCTAGCCGCCTACGAACTCCTCACCGCCGCCCGCTACCTAGCCACCCACCCCACCCCCACCAACACCCCAACCACCGACACCCCGACCACCAACACCCCAACCGCCGACGCTCCGGCCGCCGACGCTCCGGCCACCGACGCTCCGGCCACCGACACCCCAGCCGCCGACGCTCCGGCCACCGATGCCCCGGGCACCAACACCAACCAGCCCTCCACCGCAGCACCCCTCACCAACCCACCCGGAGCGCCCACCGATAACTCAACCGGAGCGCCCGCTACAAACGCGCTCGGAGCACCCGCGGCGAACCCGCTCGGAGGACCCGCGGCGAACCCGCCCCACGACTCCTCGGACGCCAAGCCGCGCTTGCCCAAGGCAACAGCTCCGGAGCCGACTCGCGACCTCTCCCACGCCGACCCGAACCAGCCCACAACACCCAATGCAACCGCGCCCGGAACACCCGCTGCAGAGCCATCTGGCGACGTACTCGGAGTCAAGCTGCGCCGACCCGCAGGACCCACCCCAGAATCACCCGGCAACTCCCCGGATCCCGAGCTGAGCGCCGACATCGTCCGCACCGGAACCGGCGAGCGCGGCTCGCCCCAAACACCGGCCACCCAGCCGGACGGCTCTCCGACGGTCGAGTCGGACCTGCCCGAAGTACCGGCCGACGAGCCGCCCGTAGGCCTCAGCGACTACGGCGACCCCAGCGACTCCGGCGACCCCAGCAACTTCCACGGCCTCGGCGCGGTCGGCGTGGCCGGCGACTTCCGTGAGCCCGACCTAGCCGACGAACCAGACTGGGACGCGCCACACCCCAGCATCGACGAAGAACCGGCAAGCCCTACCCGCTGTCCTGCAGTCGAGACGCGAGCAGCGATCGACCCATACTCCCGCCACCAACTAGCCAGCAAACTCGCCACCATCAAAAACGCCGCCCACGCCCCGGGAGCCAGCATCGCGACCAGCGGGAGCGGCAGTGCGAGAGGGGTGGGCAGGGGTGGACGTGTCGTGCTCTACGTCCACATCACCGACGAGACGCTGCTGACCGGTGAAGGCATCGTCAGAGTCGAAGAGCACGGAGCATTCATCGCCACCCAGCTCAAAGAACTACTCGGCCACAACCAGGTACTCCTCAAACCAGTCATCGACCTCAACCAGCACATCGACGTCAACGCCTACGAAATCCCCACCCGCATCCGCGAACGCATCCGCCTCGCCCAGCCCGTCGAACGATTCCCCTACAGCACCACAGAAACCACCCCACACACCGACCTGGACCACATCCAGCCCTACGACCCCCACGGACCACCAGGCCAAACAAGCACCACCAACCTCACACCAGCAACGCGGTACCACCACCGCGTCAAAACCCACGCCCACGGCTGGCGAGTCCGCCCTGCCGGTGAAGGAGCACTCCACTGGACCACCCCCAACGGCTTCACCTTCCGCGTCGACCACACCGGCACCCACCGCCTCACCTGATCGGGGCCGCGCCGGGAGTCACAAAGCAGCCGACCATAAGGCTCTCGGTCGACATGGGTCCGTCGTCGACCGAGCGGTCTGAGCCTTCGTCAGGGCTGACCCACTGGTCTGCTTCAGGAGTTTCGTTTGGAGAGCAGCGGAGGCCGTCCCAGGCAAGCGCGATCACGTACTGAGGTCCTGTCTCGATTCGAAGTAAGTCATGCAGAGCGACCAACGGCGTTGTATCCCCAGCCCTTCGAGGTCGGCCGCGCTGCGCCCAGAAGAGACGAGTGGACCTTTCTCGACGGCCAAGGTGACCAGGTCGACGCCCGTACCGGTCGATCCGGAAGCAGCGACGCCGAGGCAGATACCGGACGGCCCTTCATCCAGAGGACGAGCCGGTTGGCGAATCAACTCCGCCAGTCTGCGCGTCGCCCACCTCCCTGTCCTCGATCCCGAACGAATTCGAACAGCAAACCAGCCGGTACGCCGACCCGGTGCCGCACCAGCACCGGCGCATCGCGGAGCACCTCCCAACACATCACCGCGCTTGCCCTGTCCACAGTCGCCTCGGAACCTTGGTACCGAGAGATGGTGGCGGATGGCGGATGGCGGATGGCGGGCGGTGCCGAGGTGATGAGCGGGTTCGTCGCCTGGCAGGCATTGGCGACCTGGCGCCATGCCGAAGCCTCGCCCCACCGCCCTCTGCCTCGTCCTACCCACCCTCTGCCTCGTCGTACCGCCTTCCGCCTCGCCCTACCGCCCCCTGCCTCGCCATCGCGTGGCTCAGTCGCTCGCCACCCGGCGCCGGGGGTTGAATTCACCCGGCCCGAGTCGCCGAACCGATCGGTTGCGCCCGGCACGAACTGCTCTAACCCAGCGCGCGACGTAGGTGTTATGTGAGGAGCCGCGGCACACGCGTGATCCACCACCCAAGACGCCGGTTTCGCCGCCGACGCGGTCGCCTTGGAGGGGTGAGGGACCCGGCTTGCTGTTGCTCAGCGGCCGACCTAGGAGCCCGCATCCGGGTGGGTAGGAGCTGAGCGCCGCGTGAGCGACGGACGAGCCCCCATTCGGGGTGGGCCTGGGCTTGGCCCCGGTGTCCACCACCTGGGGGCAAGCCCAGCCGGAGCTCAGCGCCTGTTGAGCGACGGAGGAGCAGGCATGGGGCGCTTCCTTGCGCCGGACAGCCACCCGGGGTGGCTACTCAGCTCGGAGCCGCCAAAGTAATTGGTTGCGCGCAGCAACGAGATGCTGTTGCCTAGCGGCGACATAGGAGCTCGCGTGCCGGGTGGGTGGGTGCTCAGCACCTGGTGAGCGGCGGAGGCGCGAGCGAGGTGCCGCGTCGGGAGTTCCTTGCGCGGGGCAGTCACCCGGGGGCGGCTACTCGGCTCGGAGTCGCAAGGCAACTGGTGCTCCCGGCAACGAGCTGTTGTCGCCTAGCGGGCGACGTGGGAGCTCATGTGCCGGGTGGGTGGGTGCTCAGCGCCTGGTGGGTGGGAGCTCAGCGCCTGGTGGGCGACGGAGGTGCGGGCGGGGTGCCGGCGTGGGGAGTTCCTTGCGCCGGACGGCAACCCCAGGAGGGCTACTCGGCTCGGAGTCGCCAGATCGGCTGGTTGCGCGCGGCAACGAGTTGTTGTCGTCTAGCGGCCGACGTAGGAGCTCGTGTGCAGGGTGGGTGGGAGCTCAGTGCCTGGTGAGCGACGGAGACATCCCAGGGGCTAGGGGTGTCAAGCAGCGAGTGCTTGGGGTTGGTGGGACCAGGCGGTGGTTTCGTTGTAGAGAGTGCGGGTTTTGAGGCAGCCGTGGAGGATGCCGACGAGCCGGTTGGCGAGTTGGCGCAGGGCGGGGTTGTGGCCGATGCCGCGGGCTCGTTGTTTGTCGTAGTAGGCGCGGGCTCCGGGCGAGGCGGTGAGCGCGGTGAAGGCTTGGCCCATCAGGGCGTCGATGAGGCGGTCGTTGTGGACGAACCGGGCCAGAGCGACTTTCTTCTTGCCCGAGGCACGGGTGATCGGGCTGGTCGCGGCGTAGTTCTTGCGGGCTTTGGCGCTGGCGTAGCGGCCGGTGTCGTCGCCGAACTCTGCGAGCACCCGGGCGCCGAAGATCAATCCCAGACCGGGCTGGGACAACACGATTTCAGCGTCCGGGTGCCGGCCAAAATGCGCCTCCACCTCACCTTGCAACGTCTTGACCTGCTCATTGAGAACAACCAGGACCGCGGTCAGCGCGCGGGTCGAGGCGGCATAAGCGGCTGTGACCACCGCGGGTTGCCCGAGGTGCTCGGCACGCAGCGCCGCCTGGATCCGGCCGGTCTTCTCACCGACACTGCGACGACGAGCCCGTTTGAGCGCCGCGCTGATCTGGCCGGTCGTCAACCGGGCCGCCGCGGCCGGATCAGGAGCCTTGGCCAGCAACTCCAGCGTGTCGGATGCATCGAGGTCCTCGAAGGCCACGAGCGCGGCAGGGAAGTACTCCCGCAACGCATGCCGCAACCGCTGACCGGTCCGGGTCCGTTCCCAGATCAGCGTCTTGTGCATCCGGGCGACAACCTTGATCGCCTGCACCTCGGCACTATCCCCGGCCACGATACGCAGCTGGTGGGAATCGGTCCGGACCATATCAGCCAGCACATGCGCATCCGCCGCGTCGCTCTTAGCCCCGGACACCACGTGCCGTTTGCGGTACTGCGACGCGCTCAACGGGTTCACCGCGAACACCTGATAGCCCGCCGCCACCAGCGCGGCCACCCACGGACCCCGGTCGGTCTCGATCCCGACCAGCACCTCTACCTCGTCGGGATCGGCATCACCGAACTGCTCAGCCAGCAACCCGTGGAACCGGGCCATCCCCGCAATTCCCTCCGGCAACCGCGCCTTGGCCAGCACCCGACCTCCGGGATCCATCACCTCCACATCGTGATGCTCCTCGGCCCAGTCATCACCCACAAAGAACTTCACATCGTCTCCCAAAACTCGACGCCATTAACCAACCCAGCAAGCCGGTCGGGAGAACCGTCAGCGACCTAATGAACCAGTGCTCACGCCCCACCACACGGCAAGGGGCGGGCACGACATCCCAGCAGCGATCAACTTCTCCCGGTCACCAGCCAGGGCACGCTCTCCGTCTAGAACTCAAACGTCCAGGAGCGACCAGTGCTCACCAGCCAGCGGCTTACCAGCCCGAGTCTGCCAAACCGGCGACCCGCCAACACTCATTAGGAGCGAGTGGGGCGCCGGCGTGGGGGGAGAACCCGAACGCGAGACGGCGACCTGCTGGCTCCTCCGTCGGAGGGTTAGGACTCGTCGGCTTTGCGGACCCAGACTTCTCGGACTATTAGGAGGATGGCGGCGGCGGTGGGGATGGCCATCAGGGCGCCGACCACGCCTAGGAGGGCGCCGCCGAAGAGGGCGGCGATGACGGTGACGGCACCGGGGATGTTGACTGCGCGGCGCATGATGCGAGGTGCGATGAAGTAGTTCTCGACCTGCTGGTAGATGATGCCGTACGCGAGGCAGGCGACTCCGACCCAGAGGCTGTCGGTGAAGCCGATCAGGGCTACCAGGACGACGCCGATCAGGCCGCCGACCATCGGGATGAACGCGGTGAACATCACGCAGATCGCCAGCGCCACGGCGTACTGGCCGAGGCCGACGATCTCCAGGAAGATGAACATGAAGCAGCCGGCGCAGAGCGCGACCAGGAACTGGCCGCTGACGTAACCGCCGACCCGGCCGAGTACCTCGTCGCCGAGGATCGAGAACCGGCTCCGGCGGCTGGCCGGGACGAGGCTGTACGCCGCGCGCTTCACGGTCGGCAGCGAGGCGAGGAAGTACAGAGTCAGGATCAGGATCGTGAACGCGGAGAACAGGGCGTTCGCGACCACCTTGCCGACGCCGAGGACGCCACCGAAGGCCTTCTGGGCCAGCGCCGGGTCCTGGATGTAGTCGGTCGCCTTCTGGATGAACTGGTACTTGTCGTTCAGGCTGTTCAGCGTCTTGGACTTGGTCAGCAGGTCGAGCCAGCCGGGCGCGTTCTTGATCAGCCCGTCGATCTGGTCGGTCACCACCGGAACGATCGCGAAGCCGACGCCGGTGACCGCGAGGATCATCAGCAAGAAGACGACCCCGACCGCGAGCCCGCGCTTGAGTCCGCGGCGCATGAACCACTCGACCAGCGGGTTCAGGCCGACGGCGATGAACATCGAGACGACCAGCAGGATCAGTACCGACTTCGCCTGGCCGAGCGCGTGCCACAGCCCGTAGGCGACGAGACCGCCGAGGACCGCGAAGAAGCCGAAGACGAACGGGTTCGACCGGCGCAACGGCGGGCCGGGCGCACCCATCCCCTCGGACGGGTGCCGCTCGTCGATCAGCAACTCACCCACGAGACTCTGCTCGTCCTCACTCGCCGCCTTCGCTTCCGCGGCGGCCTGCTCGGAATGCTTGGCCGCGACCTCGGCGTGCTCGGCGGCATCCTCCGATTGCTCGGCAGATGTCTCCGAGTGCTCCGCGGACTGCTCCGCGTCGTCAGCCGCTGCTGCGGCCTCGGCCGCAGCGGCCTTCGCCTCGCGGGTGGCTTGCTCGATCTCCGTTACCTGGGTCTTGCCGTTCGCATCCTGGTCGCCGGCAGGCGTCACTTCTCACCCTTCGCGGCTTTGCCGTCCCCGGTCACCTTCGCCTTCGCGTCGGTCACCTTCGCGTCGTCGAGGTCCGCGACGGCCTCGGCATCGGCGGAGTCGGCGTCCTTGGTGTCGGAGGTCAGATCGGTGAGCCGGAACTCGTCGATCCGGGTCTCGTCGCGCGGCGGCTTGGCGGCCGTCCGCAGGTCGTCGATGCTGCTCGCGTCCACCCGCAGGGCGGTGTCGATCCGCGTCTCGTCGACGCGTGCCTCACCAGCCTCCGAACCGATGAACGGGCTGCTGCCGGCGAACGGGTTGCCACCCTTGCCGAGCTCTGCCTCTTCCGGCTCCACAGCGGCAGGGGAGTAGGTCGAGGTCGGCTCTTCGGGCCCGCCGACGTACGTAGCAGGCGTTTCGTCGTACGCCGGTGTGCCAAACGGACTGCCAGCCGCACCACCGGCCGCCGGCGCGGCGAACGAGCTCGACGAACTGCTCGGAGCGTCATCCCCGAAGGACGGCGCCGCGAACGGGCTCCCCGCAGGCGCAGCGGACGCCGGAGCAGAGAACGGGCTCTCCGCAGGCGAAGACGCAGGTGCGGGCGGTGCCGGGGAGGCGGGCGGAGCCGCAAACGGGTTGCTGTAAGGAGTAGCCGTCTCGGAGTCCAGCTCAGCAGCCTGCCGCGCGATGTTGCTCGCGATGTCGTTCAGCCCGGCGATCTGAGCCAGGATCCCGTCACGCCGCTTGGCGAGCCGCTCGGTCTCCCGGGCGACGATCGTGCGCGACCGCTCAGCCTCGTCAGCAGCGTTGGCCAGCTCGGACTCGGAGCGGGTCCGTGCCGTGGTGAGCAGTTGCTCGGCCTCCCGACGGGCGCGGGACAGCGTGCGCTCGGCGGACTCGTCCGCTTCGGCGCGGATCTTGCGGGCCTGCTCGGTGGCCTCGGCGACCCGGCGCTCGGACGCCTCGGCGGCCTCGCGCATCTGGGTGGTCAGGTTCTCGGTGTCGGCGGCGATCTTGGAGTGCTTGTCGGCGAGCTCCTTGGCCTGCTGCTCGCGCTCGTCGGCGAGCCGCGCGCGCAGGGCGGCCGACTCGCGCTGGATCGCGGTGCGGATCTTCTCCGCCTCGTGCAGCGCGCCGTTCTTCATCGTGCTCGACTCGGACTCGGCGGTCAGCTGCAGTGTCTCCGCCTTGCGCCGGGCAGCCGCGAGCACCTCAGCGGCCTCCGTGTCGGCGGTACGACGGATCTCGGCGGCATCGCCTTCCGCGGTACGGCGCATGCTGTCGGACTCGTTCAGCGCGACGGTACGAATGTCCTGTGCCTCGCGCTCACCGGTCGCGCGGGTGGCCGAAGCCTCCTTGGCGGCAGTACTGCGAAGCTCGTCGGCCTCACGCCGAGCCTCCTCGAGCGCCTCGGACGCCTGGTCCTGGGCGAGCCGCAGGATCTGCGCGGCCCGGTCACCGAGTCCGGCGTACGACGGGTTGGCGCTGGCCTCGAGTTGCCGCTTGGCCTCGTCGAGTTGCCGCTGCAGGGGAGCGGAGTTGGCCTGCGACTCCTCCAGCCGGCCGCGCGCGTCGGCGAGCTGCATCTCCAGCGCGCGGACGTAGTCGTCCACCGCCTGTTTGTCGTAGCCGCGACGTCCCACGGGGAAGCCACCCGCGGCGGTCGCAGTACGATCGAAAAACGGCAGGCTCGACTCGTCAGCCATCCCAATGAGTCCCTTCTGGCGGCTCGGATGAAAACCCCACAGTAGAGCCTGTCAGAACTCCCACCCACCACGCCAACCGGGCCTGTGGAAAACAGCCCTACCGGTTGCGGAACCGGTTGATCTCGCTGAGGTGCTTCTCCCGCAGCTCGGTGTTCTTCACGCCCAGCCCCTCGGACGGCGCCAGCGTGAGGACGCCGACCTTGCCCTGGTGCAGGTTCTGGTGGACGTCGTACGCCGCCTGCGCGGTCTCCTCCAGCGAGTACGCCCGGCTCAGCGTCGGGTGGATCATGCCCTTGGCGATCAACCGGTTCGCCTCCCACGCCTCGCGGTAGTTGGCGAAGTGCGAGCCGATGATGCTCTTCAGGTTCATCCACAGGTACCGGTTGTCGTACTCGTGCATGAAACCCGACGTCGACGCGCAGGTGACGATCTTGCCGCCCTTGCGCGCGACGAACACCGACGCCCCGAAGGTCTCCCGCCCCGGATGCTCGAAGACGATGTCCGGATCGTCCCCGCCGGTCAGTTCGCGGATCTTAGCCCCGAGCCGCTTCCACTCCTTCTGGTCCTGCGTGTGCTCGTCGGCCCAGAACTTGTACCCCTCGGCCGACCGGTCGATGATCAGCTCCGCGCCCATCGCCCGGCAGATCTCCGCCTTCTCCGGCGACGACACCACACAGACCGGGACCGCCCCACCGTTCAGCGCGAACTGCGTCGCATACGACCCGAGCCCGCCCGACGCGCCCCAGACGAGCACGACGTCGCCCTGCTTCATGTTGGCGCCGTTCGACGAGACCAGCTGCCGGTACGCCGTACTGTTCACCAACCCCGGCGATGCGGCCTCTTCCCAGGTCAGATGAGCAGCCTTGGGCATCAACTGGTTCGACTTCACCAGCGCGATCTCGGCCAGCCCGCCGAAGTTGGTCTCGAAACCCCAGATCCGCTGCTCCGAGTCGAGCATCGTGTCGTTGTGCCCGTCCGGCGACTCCAGCTCGACCGACAGGCAGTGCGCGACCACCTCGTCGCCCGGCTTCCACGCGTTCACGCCCGGCCCGGTACGGAGTACGACGCCGGCCAGATCCGAGCCGACCACGTGGTACGGCAGATCGTGCCGCGCGGTCAGCGGCGACAGCTTCCCGTACCGCTTGAGGAAGCTGAAGGTGGAGACCGGCTCGAAGATCGACGTCCAGACCGTGTTGTAGTTGATCGCGCTCGCCATCACCGCGACCAGCGCCTCACCCGGCCCGAGCTCCGGCGTCGGCACGTCGTCCAGGTGCAGGCTCTTGCGCGGATCCTTCTCCTTGGCCGGCAGCCCCTCGAACATCCCGGCCTCGTCGGCATGCACGGTGATACCGCGGTAGTGCTCCGGTACTTCCAGCCGCCCGAACTCCTCGGCCGGTGTGTCGCCGGCCAGGATCGCGTCGAGGATGTCCTTCACGTCGTACCTCCATGTCGGTGGAGCCGCTGTGAAAGCGAGAATCTACCGACGAGTATGCCCCTTCCGCAGGCTTCTGTGAGGCACGTCGCAGCCGTTGAGACGACCGTCACTTTTCCAGTCCACTGCGTTTAGTGGTCTGCTAATCGAGCCTGCTGTGCAGCCGGACCTGCGTCCCCGCCTCGCCGGACCTGATCTGGACCAGGTCGCAGAGCTGGTTCGCCAGCCAGACGCCACGCCCGCCATGACCGTCGGTAGGCGGCAGCACCCGGCCGACCAGCAGGTCGCCGATCCGGCCGTCGTCCGCGATGTCGAACACCAGCGAGCGGTCCTGCGCCCACAGCGACAACGTCCCTCGGCCGCCCCCGAACCGCACGCTGTTCGTGCAGATCTCGTGCAACGCGAGCGCCAGATCGTCCACCTGATCGGCAGATAGCCCGTACGAACGCGCCCAGCCGGCCGCCCACCGGCGTACCGGAGTCAGCTCGGCCAACCCGAACTCCCGCCGCTCAGCCTTTTCCGGTACTCCGGGCAGCGGCACACCGAACAGCGTGAGCGCGACCTCGTTCCAGTCCCGCGGACCGTCGCCGGCCGGACCGGGGTGGTTGTCGGCCGGATCGAGCTCGGGTGAGACCACCGTCGCGGAGTACGGGCAGCGCAGCCGGAACGGGCCGGAGTGCTCGAAGGCCACGTTGAGCAAGGCCTCGTGGAGCTTGGCCTCCGCGTACTCGGCCTCGCTCCGCCCCGGGTACGCCGGTTCGCCGAGCCCACGGATCGGGCGACCGGGATGCCTTCTCAGGATGTCGGTCCAGAGCGGGATGATCTGCGCCGGATTGCGCCCGGCGACGGTGATGTCGACGAAGGTGACCTGCTCGGCGAGACTGCCGAGTACCCTTTGCAGCAAGGCGATGCGTGCCTGGGGGAGGGCGGCCAGTACCACCTCGCCCGCGATCAGGCCGTCGCGAAGGAACGGAGCTGCTCGGCGCACGAACTCATCATCGTCAGCGTAGACGAAGGCATCGTGCTGGAAACCGGCTGGACCACCGTTCACTGCGTCAGGGGCGCTGTCGATCAGCACTTGCTCAGAGTAGTCCTCAATCGGCCGCCGGGCGCGGTGAAGTGCGCTTCGTCACCGACAGTCCGGCGGGCGTGACGGCTAGTGCTCCGCGGCGGGCTCGACCAGCTCGATCAGTACTCCGCCGGTGGAGCGCGGGTGCAGGAAGTTGACCCGCGATCCCGCAGTACCGCGGCGCGCTTCGTCGTACAGGAGAACGGCGCCGCGCTCGCGCAGGGTGGCCGAGACGGCGTCGATGTCGCGGACCCGGTAGGCGAGTTGCTGGATGCCGGGGCCGCGCTGGGTGAGGAAGCGCGCGATCGGGGAGTCGGGCGTGATCGGCGCGAGCAGCTGGATCGAGGAGCCGCTGTCTCCGACCGAGAGCATCGCCTCGCGGACGCCCTGGTCCTCGTTGATCTCCTCGTGCGCGACCGTCATGCCGAACGTCTCGGCATAGAACCGGACCGCCTGGTCGAAGTCCGCGACGGCGATGCCGACGTGGTCGATCGCCTCGAAGAGGGTCTGCGTTCCGGTGACGTCCATGGCCCCAGATTGGCCTAGTGCGGGGGTGTTTCCAACTGAGTGTGACCCGATCGACAACCACGTACCAGTGCGCACGCAGGTATCGTGGAACGCATGTCTGACACCACTCGCAGCCCGCAGAACACAACTGTCATAGTCGCCGGTGCGCGGACCCCGATCGGCAAGCTGCTGGGTGGCCTGAAGGGCTTCAGCGGCGCCGAGCTCGGTGGCTTCGCGATCAAGGGCGCGCTGGCCAAGGCCGGCGTCGCACCGGAGCAGGTCGAGTACGTGATCATGGGCCAGGTCCTGCAGGCCGGCGCCGGCCAGATCGCCGCGCGCCAGGCCGCGGTCAAGGGCGGCATCCCGATGACCGTGCCCGCGATCACCATCAACAAGGTCTGCCTGTCCGGCCTGAACGCGATCGCGATGGCCGACCAGCTGATCCGCGCCGGCGAGTACGACGTGGTGGTGGCCGGCGGGATGGAGTCGATGACGAACGCGCCGCACCTGCTGCCGAAGTCGCGCGAGGGCTTCAAGTACGGCGATACGACGCTGGTCGACTCGATGGCGTACGACGGGTTGTGGGACGCGTTCACCGATCAGGCGATGGGTGCGCTGACCGACCAGGCCAACGACTCCGGGCTGAAGCTGACGCGTGAGGAGCAGGACCAGTTCAGCGCGCGGTCGCACCAGCTGGCCGCGGAGAGCTGGAAGAACGGGGTGTTCGTCGACGAGGTGGTGCCGGTCGAGGTGCCGCAGCGCAAGGGCGACCCGCTGGTCTTCGACACCGATGAGGGTGTGCGGGGCGATACGTCCGTCGAGACGCTGTCGCGGTTGCGGCCGGCGTTTGGCAAGGACGGCACGATCACGGCTGGTTCAGCATCGCAGATCTCCGATGGTGGTTGCGCGGTCGTTGTTATGAGCAAGGCGAAGGCTGAGGAGCTGGGGCTGACCTGGCTCGCTGAGATCGGCGCGCATGGGTCGGTCGCGGGTCCGGACTCGTCGCTGCAGAGCCAGCCGGCGAACGCGATCGTCAAGGCCTGCTCGAAGGAAGGCATCGAGCCGGGTGCTCTGGATCTGATCGAGATCAACGAAGCTTTCGCTGCTGTCGGGATTGCCAGTGCGCGTGAGTTGAACGTCGATCTGGACAAGGTCAACGTCAATGGTGGCGCTATTGCTCTCGGGCACCCGATTGGTATGTCGGGCGCTCGGCTGGTACTTCACCTGGCGCTGGAGTTGCAGCGGCGCGGCGGCGGTACGGGCGCGGCGGCACTGTGTGGTGGCGGCGGCCAGGGGGATGCCCTGATCGTCCGCGTACCGCAGCAGAGCTGACCTGGAGCGGGCCGCCTCCGCATCGCGTGGAGCCGGCGGCGGTAGCGTTGCCGGACAGAACATCCCCGAGCCGTTAGAGATGCTGATGCCCCGACGGACTGCACCGGTTGCCGAGTTGGTCGAGCGTGCTCGGGATGGTGACTCCCGAGCGGTGGCGCGGCTCATCTCGCTGGTGGAGGACGAGTCGCCGTTGTTGCGTGAGGTGATGGCGGCGCTTGCTCCGCATGCGGGGCAAGCGCACATCATCGGGATTACTGGGTCGCCCGGGGTCGGCAAGTCGACTTCGACCTCGGCGCTCGTATCGGCGTACCGGGCTACTGGGAAGCGGGTCGGCGTACTGGCTGTTGATCCGTCGTCGCCGTTCTCCGGTGGCGCGCTGCTGGGTGACCGGGTGCGGATGCAGGACCATGCGACGGACACAGGGGTGTTTATCCGCTCTATGGCCTCTCGCGGGCATCTGGGCGGGCTTGCGTGGACTACGCCTCAAGCACTGCGTGTGCTTGATGCTGCGGGCTTCGACGTCGTGCTGGTGGAGACAGTCGGTGTCGGGCAGTCCGAGGTCGAGATCGCCGGTATGGCCGATACGACGATCATCTTGCTGGCGCCGGGGATGGGGGACGGCATCCAGGCGGCCAAGGCCGGCATCCTGGAGGTCGGCGACATCTACGTGGTGAACAAGGCCGACCGCGACGGTGTCCAGAACGTCACCCGCGATTTGCGCGCGATGCTCGCCCTGGCCGACCGTGCCCCGGACGCGTGGGTCCCGCCGATCCTCAAAACAGTTGCCTCACGCAACGAAGGTGTTGACGAGGTGGTGGTCGCGATCGAGGACCGGCTGACCTGGATGCGCGCCAACGGCGTCCTGACCGAACGCCGCCGTACCCGGGCCCGCGACGAGATCGAGGCGATCGCCATGACGGCACTGCGCTCGCGGTTCGCGCATCTGCATGGGGACGCGCGTCTCGACGTACTAGCCGCCAAGGTCGCCGACGGCAGCACTGACCCGTACTCCGCCGCCGACGAACTACTAGACGCCCTCTGACCAAGTCCTCCCCACGCGCTCTCCGCCCGGTGGCTAATTGCCTGATCTGCTGAGAGCTGAATTCGTTGCCAGTGACACACTCGGCGACTCTCTGTCACATCCGAAAACGGGCAAGTAGCCCGGTGATACGGGGTTCTGGGCTACCGTGGTGTCGCGGCGGCGCGCCGGTGGCTGCCATGCCCCCTGATCCGTTACAGAATGGATCTTGAAGCTGGTGAGCATTGTGCGGTGGGCTGTGTTCAGTCAGTGACAGTTGGTGACTATCCGTGATACAAACACAGTCGACCAAGTTGGTTGCGAACGAGGAGTGGTGACATGCCGAAGAAGCTGCTGATCTGGCTGGTCATCGCCTTTGCGGCGTTCTATCTGTTCACACAGCCCAAGGGTGCCGCAGATGCCGTGGGAGGTGCGTTCTCGGCCGTCGGCGATGCGTTCGGGAGCGTGATCGTCTTCCTGTCCGCGCTGTTCAACTGATCCTTCAGCTCAGGTGTCCCGTATCGAGCATTCGTGCGGGACACTTAGCTGTGACGGGGCCGACAGCGGCGTGGACAGGGGAGTGAGTGGATGGCCGGAATAGGCCTGTTCCGAGCCTTCGATCCGAAGGTCCGGCGCCATCTCATCTCGGACGAGGGCGAGGTCGTCATCGACGAGGTGCGGCACCACTGGGTGGTGTTCACCGTGCCGATGCTTGAGATCGCCCTGGCGGTGATCCTGTTGATCGTGATGCTGTGGAAGAACCTCGGCAACGCGGCCTTCGCCCTGCTGGTGATCGTGACGGTGCTGCTCGGGCACGCATTCTGGCGGTTCCTGACCGAGCATCGCGACCGGTTCGTGGTCACCAACATGCGGGTGATGCGGATCCGCGGCGTCTTCTCGCAGACCGTCGCGACCACCCCGATCGCCCGAATCCTCGACATCACCCTGCAGAAGCCGATCATCGGACGGATGCTCGGCTACGGCCACTTCGTCTTCGAGTCGGCCGCGCAGGACCAGGGTTTCCGCGAGATCCGGTACGTCAGCCGTCCCGACGACCGTGACCTGACGATCCAGCGCGTCATCCAGCGCACCGGCCTGCGGGCCTCCGCCAGTGTCGATGTCGTCCAGGGCGACGACGACGATTCCGACGACGACGGTACCGGTCCGATCGGGATGAACTCGGCCGCCGAGGTGACCACCACCACGACCACCACGGCTCCCGCTCACCACGCCACGTCGACCCGCGTCGCCGGCAACTCGAGCAAGTCGATCTTCAACTCCGAACGCGGCAACTGGACCGACGACCCCGACCACGACTGACAGCTGGTCAGGAATCGAGAAGCTTTGCGTCTGGCCGGGCTCTAGGTTTGTGGCAAGGAACAAGCCACTAGATCTGGAGTGATGATGAGCGAGACTCAGGGAATCAAGACCGTGCTGCACCCGGTGTCGGACCTGGCGAAGGCGACCGAGTTGTACGCCGCGCTGCTGGGGATCCGGCCGCAGGTGGAGTCGCCGTACTACGTGGGCTTCGAGACGGCCGGTCAGCAGATCGGCTTGGTGCCCCAGGGCCCGCAGAGCCCCGATGGTCAGCTGGCCTACTGGCACGTGGACGACATCGAGGCGAAGCTGGCCGAGGTGACGGCCGCGGGTGGGACCGTGAAGGACTCGCCGCGCGATGTCGGCGGCGGCCGCCTGGTCGGCTCGTTCACGGATCAAGACGGCAACGTGCTCGGGCTCGTTCAGGACCAGTGATCCCTAGACTCCTCGGCCATGGATGAACAGGCCGGGATCGACGCGGGGATCCAGCACTACTACTCGAGTGTCTTCGATGAAGATGCACGTCTGACCACCCGCTCTGCGCAGAGCGCACTCGAGTTCATCCGCGTTCAGGAACTCGTCGGCACCAGGATCGCGGCCGGATCCAGGGTGCTCGACATCGGCGGCGCCACCGGCATTCATGCCAACCCGCTGGCCGAGGCGGGTCATCGCGTCACGCTCGTCGATCCGGTCGAGGAGCAGGTCGTGAAGGCCCAGCGCCATGGGACCTTCCACGCAGAGGTCGGGGACGCCCGGCAGTTGCGGTTCGCTGACAATAGCTTTGAGGTCGCGTTGTTGTTCGGTCCGCTGTATTACCTACGCACCGCGGAGGACCGCCTCAAAGCACTGGCTGAGGCGGTCCGCGTCGTGGCACCGGGCGGTTGGGTCTTCGCCGCCGCGATCCCGCGCTTCATCCACCACGCGGCGGTCAGCCTCGGCAACATCCCGCCAAAGCCTTACCCGCAAGCCTGGGTCGAGGTACTTGAGTCCGGCACCCCAGCACCTAGCGGCAGATTCCCCGCCGGCCACTTCCACACCGCCGAGGAACTAGAAGCCGAACTCCAAGCAGCAGGCCTCACCGCCATCGAGCTCCACGCGATCGAAGGCCCCGCCGGCTTCGCTCTGGAGAGACTGCCCAACGACGAAGCCCTGCTCCAAGCAGCTCTCACCCTGGTACGCCGAACCGGCCACCTCACAGCAATCCGCGACATGACCAACCACCTGATGGCCATCGGCCGCGTCTAGCTACTGAGTGGACTCCGCAACCCGCGCCCGGAACTCCCGTACAGCGGCATCGTCGCCCGCCGATTGGTCCATGCTCAGATCGTGGCGGCCCCACAGCCACAAGAAGATGTCGTCGGGCTCGCCGAAGACCTCCGCGTCGACCTCACCCTCAGCGCCGGCCGCAACGGCAGCGCTGGTGGCATCGAGGCGGATCGTCCACGACCGTCCGGCGGACGTGATCCGGATCGTCGCGTCGACCGGATGCTCAGTGTCGCCTTCCTCCCACCAGGGTCCGCCGAGCATCAGCGTCAGGATCTCGTCGATCCCATCGAGCGCCAGCGCCCGATCGACCGGCGTGACGACGTCATGCGCCAGCTCGGCATCGACCCGATGCACCGCGGTCTCGAGCGCCATCCGCCGGTACCAGAAGCCAGACGTCTTGTCGGACGGCGAGAACGTCCACGTCGGCTTCTCGGTCCCGGCCTCCACCAACGCGGCCACGATCGCCGCGCGCGTCTCGTCGAACAGCTCGAGAGCATCGCGGTCGTCAAGCCCCGCAGGCGGCCACGGGTCGGGCCGGGCGCCGATCCGGATGGCCTCGATCTTGTGCAGGTAGACGGTCGCGACATGCCGCAGCACGGTCTCGACCGTCCAGCCTTGGCAGCTCGGGACCTCAGAGGTAAGGCCCAATCGCCCGACTTCAAGAAGGCGGGCGGAGTCGGCCTGGAGACAGGCGAGATAGAAGGCAGCGCGTTCGGGCGGTAGAGACATGAAGAGAACGATCTCATCAACCGCCGACAGTTTCCCGTGACACTGCCGGTGGACCGGTTAACGTAACGGCATGGCGAGGAAGAAACCGTTGCCGTTCGACCCGATCGACGAAGCCTCGCGGCAGTGGGGACGCCGCTGGGGTGCCGTCGAGCAGATGCGTGCGGTCACGTCGCTGATGCGCGCCCAGCAGATCGTGATCGCCGAACTCGACGAGATCCTCAGGAAACACGGGCTGACGTTCGCCCGGTTCGAGGCGCTGGTACTGCTGACCTTCTCCCGGCGCGGATCGCTGCCGCTGGGCAAGATGGGCGAGCGCCTGCAGGTGCACCCGACCTCGGTCACGTCGATCGTCAGAAGGCTCGAGTCGGCCGGACTGGTCACCCGTACGCCGCACCCCGACGACGGCCGGGCGATCCTCTGCGAGATCACCGTCGAGGGCAGGGACCTGGTCGAACGAGCCACCAAGGACCTCGTCGCCGCCGACTTCGCCCTCCGCGGCCTGACCGACGACCAGCTCAAAATGCTCTGGTCGGTGCTGCTCCCACTCAGGCAAACCGCCGGCGACTTCGCCGAATAAGTGATGGAACCTATGCAAGTCCTATGCACGAAGTGGTATTTAGTAGGACGTCCAAGTACTTTGGGGAGGAGACCCAACCCCAGGAGGACGTGATGGACGCCGAGCAGATTGCCGCCGGGCAGCTCCGATGGCAGCAGCGGTACGACGCGTCGCGACGCCGCGAGGCCGATTTCACCACCCTCTCGGGCACTGAGGTCGAGCCCGTCTACGGCCCGCCCGCAGGCTCCGACGACCCGCGGATGGAGCGGATCGGCTGGCCGGGCGAGTTCCCGTTCACCCGTGGCCTGCACGCCACCGGGTATCGCGGCCGCACCTGGACGATCCGCCAGTTCGCCGGCTTCGGCAACGCGGAGGACACCAACGCGCGGTACAAGATGATCCTGAACTCCGGCGGTGGCGGCCTGTCCGTCGCCTTCGACATGCCGACCCTGATGGGCCGCGACTCCGACGAGCCGAAGTCGCTCGGCGAGGTCGGTCACTGTGGCGTCGCGATCGACAGCGCCATCGACATGGAGCGGTTGTTCAAGGACATCCCGCTGCAGGACGTCACCACCTCGATGACGATCTCCGGTCCCGCGGTACCGGCCTTCGTGATGTACCTGGTCGCCGCCGAGCGGCAGGGCGCCGACATCACCAAGCTCAACGGCACACTGCAGACCGACATCTTCAAGGAGTACATCGCCCAGAAGGAGTGGCTCTTCCCGCCCGAGCCGCACCTCCGGCTCATCGGTGACCTGATGGAGTACTGCGCCGCCAACATCCCGGCGTACAAGCCGCTCTCGGTCTCCGGGTACCACATCCGCGAGGCCGGTTCGACGGCCGCGCAGGAGCTGGCCTACACGCTCGCCGACGGGTTCGGCTACGTCGAGCTCGGCCTGAGCAGAGGGCTCGACGTCGACAAGTTCGCCTCCGGCCTGTCGTTCTTCTTCGACAGCCACCTGGACTTCTTCGAGGAGATCGCCAAGTTCCGCGCCAGCCGCCGGATCTGGGCCCGCTGGATGCGGGACGTCTACGGCGCCAAGACCGACAAGGCCCAGTGGCTGCGCTTCCACACCCAGACCGCGGGCGTCTCGCTGACCGCCCAGCAACCGACGCTCAACGTCGTCCGTACCGCCGTCGAGGCACTCGCCGCGGTCCTCGGCGGCACCAACTCGCTGCACACCAACGCACTCGACGAGACGCTCGCGCTGCCGACCGACCAGTCGGCCGAGATCGCACTGCGGACCCAGTCGGTGCTGATGGAGGAGATCGGCGTCACCAATGTCGCCGACCCGCTCGGCGGTTCCTGGTACGTCGAGGCGCTGACCGACAAGATCGAGGCCGAGGCCGAGGAGATCTTCCAGCGGATCAAGGAGATGAGTCCGGACGGCACGATGACCGGCGGCATCCTGCGCGGCATCGAGGACGGCTGGTTCATGGCCGAGATCGCCGACGCGGCCTTCGAGTACCAGCAGAAGCTGGAGAAGGGCGAGAAGAAGATCGTCGGGGTGAACACCCAGACCGACACGGTGGCCGGTGAGCTGGAGATCCTCCGGGTCAGCCACGAGGTCGAGGTCGAGCAGTGCCGGGTGCTCGCGGCGCGCAAGACGCAACGCGACGAGGACCTGGTGCGTCGTACGCTATCGGCGCTGGTCGAGGCATCCAGAGGGACCGGCAGTCTGATCGAACCCATGCTGGAGGCGGCGCGTGCGGAGGCCACGATGGGGGAGATCTGTCACGTTCTTCGGATCGAGTGGGGCGAATACCGAGAGCCCGCCCGCTTCTGAGACGCCGGCAGACCCCGACGGTACGGTCGGCGCGGGCGGCACCAACGGCAAACCACCCCGGCGCTGGGGTGGTGGCGGCAACAACAACGGCAAGCCCCCGGAGGTACCGGCCGGTGACGGTCGCGGCGTAGTCGTCTGCGGCTCCGACCGGACCATGCTGCGGGTCGTCACCGAACTGGTCAGCTCCGGCGAACACGTGACCGCGATCGTCAACCCCGACTCCCGGCACTACGAGCGGATCGGCGAGCTCGGCGCCCAGGTGATGGGCGTTCGCGTGGTCAGCGAGTCCGTACTACGCCGCGCTGGCATCGATACCGCCGACGACTCGGCCCTCAGTGCGCGGGCATTGGTGCTGCTCGACGCGGATGATGTCCGCAACGTCCACACCGCGCTGACCGCGCGCGACATGGATCCGAAGCTGCGCATCATCATCCAGATGGTCAACCCGCGGCTCGGCGGCCAGTTGCACGAGCTGCTCGGCGACTGCGTCGTCATCTCCGGACCGTCGCTCGCGGCCCCCGCCTTCGTGGCCGACGCGCTGGAGGACGACGAGCTGACCTGGGTCGAGCTCGGTGGCCGGCGGATGGTGGCCGGTCCGGCCGACCTGATCCGCGACCCGCACCTGACCGTACTGGCCGACACCACCTCGTCCGCGACGCCGGAGCTGCTGCCGAGCGGAAGCCGGGACCCCGACGGCGACATCGTGCTCGGTACCGGCGTACGTCCGGTGTGGCGGACCAAGGACGTCCGCCGGGCCGGCTGGCTGGTGGCGACCCGCGACATCCTCGACCGGCGGGTCCGGACCATCGCCGCGGTGATGGCCGGCCTGGTGATAGCCGGTACCGCCCTGACGCACTGGATCGCCAACGTCGAGTGGATCCGCGCGCTCTACCTGGCGGCCGGTGCGGTGACCTCGGCGGGGATCGAGGACGACACCTTCTCCAACGCGTCCCCGTGGGCCAAGATCGCTGCCGTCGTGGTCCAGCTGACCGGCATCGTGCTGATGGCCCTGCTCACCGCCGTGATCGTCGACTCGCTGATCGGCGCCCGGCTGTCCCGCGTGATCGGCGGCGTCCGTGGCCGGCCGCGCAACCACGTCGTCGTCTGCGGTCTCGGTACGGTCGGCGCGCGCGTGCTGGAGATCCTGGTCGAACGCGGAGTCGCGGTCATCGGGGTGGAGCAGGACGAGAACGCTCCCGGTGTACAGACTGCCCACCGGCTGCGGATCCCGGTCATCATCGGGGACAGCAGCAACGAGGAGACGCTCAGGTCGGCCGGCGTGCCGCGTTGTCAGTCGGTGCTCGCGATCACCAACGGCGACATCACCAACCTCGAGTCCGCGATGGTCGTCCACGAGCTGAACCCGGATGCCCGGATCACGATGCGGATGTTCGACCACGACCTGGCCCAGCGGGTGGAGCGCCAGCTCGGCCTCGGCCACAGCCGGTCGGTGTCGATGCTGGTGGCGCCGGCCATCGCCGCCGCGGTCGCTAACCGCCGCAGCCAGACGACCGTACCGGCCGGACGGCGCGTCCTGCTGCTCACCGAGGTCACCGTCGAACGTGACTCGGTCGCGGTCGGCAAGCGACTCGGCGAGCTGGACGAGACCGGCGGCCTGCGCGTCCTGGCCAGGCTGGAGGCCAGCGGCCCCTGGGACTGGGAGCCGGCCTTCGACAAGACGGTCAAACCAGGCACCCGGATCGCCGTCGCCGGGACCCGGAGCGGGCTCGCCAGGCTGCTGCTGGCCACCCGAGCGCCACACCATTCGGGCGCGTCGGGGAGGATGGACCCATGAACGTACGCAGTGAGCACGGAATGCGAGGACAGCGGTGAGCCAGCCGAACTTCTCCCGACCGGGAGCGATCGACCTGTCGTCCCTGCGGAAGCCGCCCGCGCGGCCAGGCGGAGCCCCTGGGGCACCCGCTGCTCCGGGTGGAGCGCCCGGCGCGGGAGCCGGTGGCGCATACGTGCTGAACGTGACCGAGCCGACCTTCCAGGCGGACGTGATCGAGCGCTCGCTCCAGGTCCCCGTGGTGGTCGAGTTCTGGTCGCCGCGCTCGCCGGAGTCGCGAACGCTCAGCCCGATCCTGGTGCAGCTCTCGACCGAGTACGCCGGGAAGATCCTGCTCGCCCGGATCGACATCGACGCGAACCCGCAGCTGGCCCAGGCGGTCGGCGTCCAGACGGTTCCGCTCGTCATCGCCGTACTACGCGGTCAGGTCGTCCCGCTCTTCCAGGGCGCCGTCGGCGAGCCGGAAGCCCGCCAGTACCTCGACCAGTTGCTGACCGTCGCGGTCGCCAACGGCATCACTGGCCGCACCGACCCGGTCGGCCCGGCTGGTCCTGCCGATGAGGTCGCCGAGCCGGAGCCGGACCCGCGGTACGAGGCCGCCGACAACGCGATGGCCGCCGGCGATCTGGACGGTGCGATCGCGGCGTACGAGACGTTGCTGAAGGAGACCCCGGCCGACGCCGAGGCGAAGGCCGGCCTGTCCCGGGTCCAGCTGGTGAAGCGGACCCGCGACGTACCGGCCGAGGTGCGGACGCGGGCGGCGGACAACCCCGAGGACATCGAGGCGCAGATGCTCGTCGCCGACGTGGACCTGATGGGCGGTCACGTCGACGACGCGTTCGCCCGCCTGATCAAGACGATCCAGCTGACCGCAGGCGACGACCGCAATGCCGTTCGCCTGCACCTGCTGGAGCTGTTCGAGGTCGTCGGCGCCGACGACGAGCGTGTGGTCAAGGCTCGCCGCCGGCTGATGGCCGCCCTCTTCTAGCGGATACCCAGCCTCGGCCGATCAGCTCGCCGTGAGAAGCGACCTGACTCGGTCGAGGCCGAGGGCGAGGAACAGCGTCGGCAGCCTGGGGCCGCGCTCCTTGCCGACCAGGAGTGTGTAGAGAAGGCGGAAGAACTCCTTCTGATCCGCCGCGATCTCCGGGGTCGGCGGGGCGTCCAGCTCAAGGCCACGGGAAAGCTTGGGGACCCCGTAGATGAGCAGGGTCAGGCCATCCAGGTCCAGGCTGGGATCGAGCTTCTCGAGCAAGAGATCGAGCCACTCGCGCTCCGCGGGAGTGACCGCGTTCAACCGCTCGAGGTCTGGAGTGGTGCGGACCTTGGTGCGGTCCTCCTCCTCGACGTACCGCTGGATCCAGGTCGAGGCGAGCTCCAGCCGCGGCTGCAGTTGGGCGACCGATTCGTGCGGATAGCCGACCTCGCCGACGATCCTGGCGATCTGGTCGGTCGAACCCGCGGTCACGTCCGCCACCGACGAGAGGATCTTGAACGGTACGACGACCTCCGGGGTCGGCAGCTTGCCCAGAGAAGTCTCTGATGCACGCTCGTACGCCGCCTGCTGGACCTCGTTGCGCTGTTCCGCGGTCTTGCGGGCCAGGCCGTCCCACTCGTCGTACAGCCGGACGACCTCTTGGCCGAGGTCGATGGTGAAGGACTGGTTCGGCTTACGCCGGGCGTAGAGCCAGCGGACGATCGGGGCTTCGAGCACCGCCAGGGCGTCGGCCGGCGTCGGCACGCGTCCCGCGGAGCCGGACATCTTCGCCATGCCCTGAACGCCGACGAAGGAGTAGCCGAGGAAGGACGGGGCCTTGCCGCCGAAGACTTCCTGGACCAACTGGGTGCCGACGGTGAACGAGGACCCCGGCGATGCGTGATCCACGCCGCCGGCCTCGAAGTCGACGCCTTCGTAGGCCCAGCGCATCGGCCAGTCGACCTTCCAGACCAGCTTCCCGGCGCCGTGATCGGTGTCCAACCGGGCCGAGCCGCGGTAGTCGCAGTGAGAGCAGGAGTACTCCGCGACCGTGGTCTCGTCGTCGTACGAGGTGATCAGGGTCGAGTCGTGCCCGCACTGGCGGCAGTACAGCTTGTACGGGAACCGCTCGAACGGATTCGTGCTGGCCGGGGCGTCCTCGTCGGTCGCCTTGGTGCGGTACCGGCCGAGGATCTTCTCGATCGTCTCCCGGTTCCGTACCGCGGTGAGGATCTCGTCGCGGTAGGCACCGGACTCGTACATCTCGGTCTGGCTGATCTCGACGACGTCGACGCCCAGATCGGCCAGGGACTGCCGCAGCGGCGCCTTGAACCGCTCGGCCCAGCTGGGGAACTCGCCCTCGGGGTCGGGCACCTTGGACAGCGGCTGGCCGATGTACTCGGCGAACTCCGGCGGCAGACCGGCCGGTACCTTGCGCAGCCGGTCGAAGTCGTCCCAGGACAGGATGTGCCGCACCGGCTCGCCCATCCGGCGGATCTCTTCGGCCACGAAGTGCGGCACCAGGATCTCGCGCAGATTGCCGAGGTGCACCGGGCCCGAGGGGCTGATGCCGGACGCACAGGTGATGATGCCGGGTTTGACCTGATGGGCGATCGCCGCCTCGGCCGCCTGTCGTACCCAGTCCTGTCGCTGCGAAGCTGCCATTTGCTGTTGCTCTTCACTCTCACTCGATAACGCGAAACCTTGCCCAAGGGTAGCTTCTGGCCACTGGGCGTCGCGCTGGGATATCCGGTCCGGCCGGGCTAGCTGTCCAGGATCGGGTCCGTGGTCAGCGACTTCGAGACGCGGGCGAGCAGGGCCACGAGGGTGTCTCGTTCGGTCGTGGTGAACTCGGCGGCGAGGCGGCGTTCGACCGACGCGGCTCGCTCGTCGGCCTGGTCGAGGGCCTTGCGTCCGGCAGGCGTAGTACGGGTCTCGATGACGTGGCGGTGCAGCGGATGCGGGGTTCGCTCGATCAGCGCGGCCGACTCCAGGTTGCGCAGGATGGTCGTCATCGTCTGCGGCGTGACCAGGCAGCGGCGGGCCAGCTCGGCGGCCGAGATCCCGGGCTGCTCGTCCAGCACGAACAACGCGGCGTACTGCGGAACCGTCAGCCCGGCCGGCCGGACGGCAGCCGTCTTGGCGGTCTGCAGCTCCTGCTCGACCCGCTTGAGGTGACTGCCGAGCCGCTCCTCGAATGACATCCGCATGACCCCATGGTAAGGACCGGCCCCCTTGGTCACGCTGCCTGATGTATTGGCTCTCTATACGCCCATTGACAAGCATCAGAGGTCTGATTAGTGTCTGTGCACGTATCCAATCGAGGGAGGCACAATGTTTCGACGCATCGCGACGGTGGTTACCGTGCTGGCGAGTGCGTTCGTAGTACCGGCTTCAGCTTCGGCTGGGGTTGATTGGCCGGACGCGGTTGCTGGGGTGACAGCGGATCGGTATCCCGAAGGGGTGACGTGGGATCCGACGCGTCAGGCGTTCCTGGTCGGCTCGGTGGCTACCGGGCGAATCGATGTGGTGGACCGCGCGGGGCGGGCGCGGGTGCTTGTCGAGGAGGCGCCGGGGGTTTCGAGCTTAGGGCTGCATGTCGATGCCGCTCGCAACCGGTTCCTGGTCGCCTATGGCGATATCGGCAGCGGTGAGCGGTCTTCTCCGGCGACTGCGTCTGTTCAGTCCGGTGTTGCCATCTACAACCTGCGGACCGGGCGGCTGCAGCGTCGGGTCGATCTCAACACTGCTGCGTTGAACCCGGCCGGTGGCAAGCACGGCGCCAACGACTTGGCGATCGACGGCGCCGGCAACGCGTATGTGACGGATCCGGCTGCGGATGCGATCTACCGGATCACGCCGGCCGGGCACGCGTCCGTGCTTGTCCGTGATCCGCGTCTGCAGAGCGCATCGATCGGGATGAACGGCATCGTCTGGGATCCGGCGGGTTATCTGCTCGCGGTGAAGTACAGCTCGGGGACGCTCTACCGGATCTCGTTGCGGGGCCGGATCACCGAGGTGGGGATCCCGCAGGCGTTGGTGGGTGGCGATGGGCTGGCCTTCACGGCTGATCGTCGGCTGATCGCGGTGACGAACAAACTCGGTGCCGCTGGCAACGAGGCTGTCACTGTGCTTCGCAGTACGGACAACTATCGGAGTGCGCAGGTCGTCACCAGCAAGGCCTGGCCGTTCGCCGGTCCGACCACGATGACGCTGACACCACATGGCGCGTACGTCCTGAGTGGCCGGATCGACGTCCTACTGGCCGGCGGCCAGTCGAACGAGTTCAGCCTCCATCGGGTCCACTGAGCGGTAGGCCTGCCTCGCGCTCGCGCCCGGTGTAGACGCCCAATGCCCGGAAGCGCAGTCCGGGCGCGGCGTACTCCTCCAGTGCGTGAGCTGTCCAGCCGACGATGCGGGCGATGGCGAACAGCGCCTCGCCCGCGTCCGGGTGGAATCCGTAGGCGTGCATCATCGTGGCGATCGCCAGGTCGCTGTTCGGGAAGGTGGGGACTCGGCTGGTGACCGTCGTCAGCTGTTCGAGGATCGGCTCGCCGGCCATCAGTCCGAACAGGATCTCGGCGCGGGGGTCGCGCTGGCGGTAGATCCGGTGCCCGAAGCCCGGTAGCGATTCGCCCGATCGGAGCCGGTCCGACAAGACCTGGACCGGATCCTGCAAGGCCCGGTCGAGGAACTGATAGGCGAGGGTGGTGGCGGCTCCGTGGTACTGCCCGTCCAGTGCGCCGAGTCCGGCCGACACCACGGAGTACAGGTTGGCCCGCGCGCTGGCAGCGACTCGAGCGGCGATCGTCGAGACGGCTAGCCCGTGATCGGCCAGCAGAATCAGGGCGGCGTCGAGCAGCTCGGGTCTCGCCGGCTGTGTGGAGAGCTTCGGCCACAACCGGCCGCCGATGCTGCCCTCGCCGGCCGGCCCGGGCAGTGCCTCGATCAGTACGCCGATCAGCCCGCGCGCCGCCGCGACCACCGACTCTCTCGCCAGATCGAACCGCAACGGATCAGCCGCGCCCAACGTCGCCACCGCGATCCGCAGCTGATCCACCTTCCGGGCTGTCGCCGGCGCCACCGCAACACTCGCCCTCGCAAGGTCCACGAGGACCGGCTCTGCGGGGAAGGCAACCGCCTCCAACTGCCCGTTCCACAACAGGTTGGCGACGGACTCGACCGTCTGGGTCTCGACGAGGTCGCGCACCGAGTGGCCCCGGTAGTAGAGCTCGTCATCCTGCAGCAGGCTGAGCTCGGTCTCGATCCCTTCGACGACGCCGGTGTGTTCGACCGACCGGCTCGCCAGCCGCTCCACCTCCTCGGCGGCGAACAGGCTGCCGCGCCGCCCGCGTGCGCGGACGCTGGTGAGGTGACCGCGACTCACGTACGCGTAGATCGTCTCCGGTTTCACCTTCAGCCGGCGGGCGACCTCGGCGGTGGTCAGGTAATTCTCGTCACCTTGCTGCGTCATCGCACGCTCCCGGGACCACTCATGTTGACTGGATCAATATTGACAATAGTTGATTGCGCTTGAACGCTGAAATCATGTCAATCACAGTCGAAGGACCGATCGAAGTACCGCCCGGACTCCGCAACGTCGTCGTCACCGAGACCCGGCTCGGCGATGTCCGTGGGGACGAAGGGTTCTATCACTACCGCCAGTACTCGGCGATCGAACTGTCCCGGGCCAAGACGGTCGAGGACGTCTGGTTCCTGATGTACGAGGGCCGGTTGCCGACCGCTGCCGAGCTCGCGACCTTCAGCAGCACCATCGCGCCACTGCGGGTGCTGCCGGCCGAAGTACAGGCTGCTCTGCCGGCGATCGCTGCTGCAGGCTCAGCCTTCAATCCACTCGCAGGGCTCCGTACTGCACTGTCCCTGCTCGCCGCCGCCCGCGAACTACCGCCGGTCTGGGATGCAGACCCGGTACGCCGCAAAGCCGACGCCATGCTCGTCTGTGCGGTCACCCCGACGATCCTCGCGGCGCTGTATCGCCTGCGCGAAGGACTGGAGCCGCTCGAGCCACGGGCCGACCTCTCCGCCGCGGCCAACTGGCTCTACCTGGTGACGGGCTCGGAACCGACGGAGGCCAAGGCACGGGCCATCGAGCACTACCTGATCTCCACCATCGACCACGGCTTCAACGCGTCGACCTTCACCGCCCGGGTGATCGCCTCAACCGGCGCCGACGTGGTGTCGGCCGTCGCAGGAGCCATCGGCGCCTTCTCCGGCCCACTGCACGGCGGCGCCCCGGATCGGGCGCTCGCCAGCCTCGACGAGATCGGTACGCCGGACCGCATCGACGCCTGGGTACGCGCGAAGGTGTCGGCGGGCGACCGCATCATGGGGTTCGGTCATGCCGTCTATCGCACTGAGGATCCGCGGTCGCTCATGCTCCGCGACATCGCTCGCGGCCTCGGCGGCGACCTGGTCGACTTCGCCACGACGGTCGAGCAGCGCATTGTCGAAGTACTGGCCGAACTTAAGCCCGGCCGCAACCTCTACGCCAACGTCGAGTTCTACGCGGGTGTGGTGATGTCCCTCTGCGACCTACCGCGAGCCATGTTCACCCCGACCTTCGCCACCAGCCGCGTCATCGGCTGGACCGCCAACATCCTCGAACAGGCCGAGGACTCCAAGATCATCCGCCCGGCAGCCCGCTACGTCGGCCCACCGCCACCCGCACTGATCGTCTGACGCTTCGGTGCACGTGGCTTGAAGCGCATGACGCCGTCGTCGAGGCGGGCGTAGCGAAGGGTGACCAGATCTCGGGGGTAGTTCTGGCGCAGGCGCCAGGGGCCGGTGGAGCCCTGGCGGGGAAGGATGTTGGCCGCTCGGCGGATGTAGCCGGAGGTCAGGTCGACCACAGGGCGCCGCGGAGCGTCGTACTCGGCTGGGTCGATCTCTGGGACGCAGATGGTGGTACCGGTCGCGTCCAGGTGGTTGAGGAGCCGGCAGACGTACTGCGAGGTCAGGTCGGAGCGCAGTGTCCAGGAGTTGTTGGTGTAGCCGATGCACCAGGCCAGGTTGGGGACACCGCTCAGCATCATGCCCTTGTAGACGAACGTGTCGTGCACGTCTACGCGGTTGCCGTCGACGGTCAGCTCGATCTTGCCCAGGGCCACCATCTGCAGGCCGGTGGCGGTCACCACGACGTCTGCAGGCAACTCGTCGCCATTGCGCAGCCGGATGCCGTCTGCGGTGAAGGTGTCGATCTCGTCCGTCACCACTGACGCAGTACCGTCGCGCAGGGCTTGGAAGAGGTCCGCGTCCGGTACCAGGCACAGGCGCTGGTCCCAGGGCTTGTACTGCGGGGTGAAGTGCGGGTCGGCCGGTATCGACTCGGGGAGCTGCTTGGCGACGGTGCTGTTCAGCAGCCAGGCCGCATGGGCGGGCCAGCGGCGAAAGGCGGCGTACACGAGACTGCTGAGAGTCACGTTCTTGCCGCGGATGACGTGGTGCGCCAGGTGCTCCGGCAGGACCGCACGGAGCCTGTCCGAGAACGCGTCGGCGGCAGGGCGTGAGGCGACGTAGCTGGGGGAGCGCTGCAGCATGGTCACGTGCGCAGCGGTGGGCGCCATGGCTGGTACCAGGGTGACGGCGGTTGCACCGCTACCGATCACCACTACGCGCTTGCCCGTGTAGTCGAGGTCCGCGGGCCAGTGCTGCGGGTGCACGACCTGTCCTTGGAAGTCCTTGATGCCAGGGAAGTCCACGACGTACCCGGTGTCGTAGTTGTAGTAGCCGCTGCAGACATAGAGGAACGAGCAGGTGTACGACTCCCTGGTCGTCTCCACCGTCCACAGCGCGTCCTCGGATGACCAGGACGCCCTGAGGACGTGCTGGCCGAAGCGGATGTGTTTGTCGATCCCGTACGTGGCTGCCGTCTCGTGCAGGTAGTCCAGGATCGACGGGCCGTCCGCGATCGCCTTCGCGGCCTTCCACGGGTGGAAGGGGAAGCCGAGCGTGAACATGTCGCTGTCGGAGCGGACGCCGGGGTAGCGGAAGAGGTCCCAGGTGCCGCCGAGATCGTCGCGGCCTTCGAGGATGGCGTACGAGTGGCTGGGAGCCTGGGTCTGCAGGCGGTAGGCGGCGCCGATTCCGGACAGGCCCGCGCCGACGATCAGTACGTCCAGGTGCACGATGAGTTCCTCCTGGGGTCCTGTTGAGTACATGGTCAACAGTAGGCGAAAAGTTCATCCTGGGTGTTGTCGATTCCTTCCGGGGTCGTTCGTCAGCAAGATGTCCAAGAGAAACCCCGAGACAAGGGAGCCAGAAATGGCGCAGTACATGTTCCTGCTGTTCGACACCGAAGAGTTCTACGACAACATCACGCATGAGGGCTGGCAGGCGACGATGAAGCTGCACAACGCCTTCGCCGAGGCGGTCGAGGCGGCGGGCGCGAGCATCTTCGGTGGCGCGGCACTGGAACGCTCGACCACGGCGAGCACGGTGAAGCAGCAGATCGGCGGCGAGCCGATCGTCACCGACGGCCCGTTCATCGAGACCAAGGAGGCCCTCGGCGGCTTCTACCTGGTCGAGTGCAAAGACCTCGACCAGGCCCTGGCCCTGGCCAAGATCTGCCCATCAGGCAACGTCGAGGTCCGCCCCGTCATGGACACGTCGCAAGACTCGACCCCACCGGTCTGACCACCACCGGGCCGCCGCCGCCGAACCCGCGGCGGCGCACCCGGCTGGCAAGGTGGTGACGGGACTCTGTGGGAGGAGGTGAGTGGGTGGAGGCTGGGGCGTCTACGGCGCGGGAGGTTGCTGGGCTGGTTGAGCGGGCGCATCGGGCGTGCTGGTCGACTGTGCTTGCTTCGACTGTGCGGTTGACGCGGGATCTGGACCTGGCGGAGGACTGTACGCAGGACGCGTTCGTGCAGGCGTTGCGGACCTGGCCGGATGGGGTGCCGGACAATCCGGCGGGATGGTTGACGACGGTCGCGCGGCGACTGGCGCTGGATCGGTTGCGGCGGGAGACGACGCTGCGGCGGAAGCTGCCGTTGCTGATCGAGGATCCGGTGGCGCCGGGGGACAGCGAGCGGCCGACTGATCCGTTGCGGCTGGTGTTCACCTGTTGCCACCCTGCGCTGGCACGGGATTCGCAGATCGCGCTGACCTTGCGGTTGATCTGCGGCCTCACCACGCGCGAGGTCGCCGCCGGTCTGCTGATCAGCGAGGCGACCGCCGCTGCCCGGATCACCCGCGCGAAGAAGAAGATCGCCGCCGCCGGTATCCCGTACCGCATCCCAGCCGACGACGAACTCGCCGATCGCCTGGACGTCGTACTGACGGTGGTCCAACTCGTCTACACAGCCGGCCACGTCGCCACCGGCCCAGAACTGACCCGCACCGACCTCACCGGCCGCGCCCTGGAGCTCGCTCACCTCCTCGTCCGCCTGATGCCCGACGAACCAGAACCAGAATCCCTCCTAGCCCTGCTCCAGATGACCCAAGCCCGAGGCGACGCCCGAGTCAGCGAAGATGGCGAACTAGTCCTGCTCGCCGACCAAGACCGCCGCCGCTGGAACGTCAACCTCCTAGCCGAAGGCGTCTCCCGAGCCACCGCCTCCCTCCAACGAGCCACCGCCAGCCCGCGAGGCGTCGGGCGTTTTGCGTTACAGGCGGCGGTTGCCGGGCTACATGTGACTGCACCTTCGTGGGAGGAGACCGACTGGCATCAGGTGGTCCGAATGTATGACGCCATGCTGCTCAGCTGGCCCTCGCCCATCGTTGCGCTCAACCGCGCTGCCGCGCACAGCTTCGTTCCCGGCGCCGACCTGGACGCGATCCTTGACGAACTAGATGCCCTGAGCAACGATCCGGCGCTGAAGTCCTACCTGTACCTTCCCGCCACCCGAGCCGACATCCTGGCTCGCCTCCATCGGCCCACGGAAGCCGTCCAGGCGTACGACGAAGCCATCGCCCTCACCGCCAACGACACCGAACGCCGCTTCCTCACCGGCCGCCGAGCTGAGTGCGTGCTTGACTGACGGTATGGACTTCTCGCCGACGCCGGCCGAGCTGCGGCACTTCGAGGCGTACGCCGCCGCTCCCGCGAAGCTGCTGGGGCAAGGGATGGAAGGTGCGGTGTATGACCTCGGCGGAGGGCTGGCGGGCAAGGTCTGGTTCAACCGGACAGCCGGTGAAGTACTCCCGCTCCAAGCGTTTCTCGCCGAGCTCGCGCAGCAACACCTGCCGTTCGATACGCCGCACATCATTGCCGTGGACAACATCGGCGGCCGGGCGGTGAGCATCGAGAAGAGGCTGACGGGTGCGCCGCTCCGGCAGTTGCTCGAGAGTGGTGAGATGAGCCGGCAGCAAGGGCTCGACCTTTTCGTTGAGGTGGTCGCGGCGCTGGGGAGGACCACAGCTGGTCCGGCGACCCGGGCGCTTCCGTTGTTGGGTGGGACGGAGCCGGCGCGTGGTGACTGGGGTGTGGCTGTGGCGGAGTTGGTGCGTCGGCGGGCGGGCGACTCGAAGCAGTATCTTGCGGCTGACGTCGATGGGTTCGAGGAGCTGTTGGGGCAAGTGCTCGCGGGGCTGACGGCGGTACGGCTAGATCGGACGCAGATAGTCCATGGCGACATCTGCACTCCCAACATCCTGGTCGATGACGGCCAAGTGGCTCTGCTCGATTGGGGTTTCTTCACCACGGCAGGGGACAACACCTTCGATGCCGCGACTGCGGCCGGCTTCTACGACATGTATGGACCCGAAGCTCGGGCCATCGACGACCAGCTGTTCGACCGTTTCGAGGAGCTGGGGCATTCACGCAGCCGGATGCAGCTGTATCGCGCTGCCTACGCGATCTGCACGGCGACCATCTACAGTCCCACCGCCGACGACGGCCACTACACCTGGTGCGTCGAGAACCTCAGGCGGGAGGATCTTCGGGCAGCCCTGTGATCGGGTGGCCGTCGCGCAGGTTGTGGAGGATGTCCGGGGACGCCAGTACCAGCGGAAGCCGGCGGCTGTTGAGGGGTGAGACGAGGTCGGCAAGGTCAGCGGGGGAGTACCAGTCGACGCCGAGGATCTCGAAGCCGTCGGGGGTCAGGGATTCCAGGAGTGACGGGTCGTGGACGCCGCCGTCGTACAGGATCTCGATGGCGTCGCCCCAGCCCTGCCAGCGGGGGAGCCAGTCGATCGCGAGTACGCCGATCAGCGGGAGCTGGAAGCCGAGTTCCTCCTGCATCTCGCGCAGGGCACCGGTCGCCGGATCCTCGTCCGGCTCGACCACTCCGCCGGGGAGTTCGAGATCGCGCTTGTAGCTGACCTGGCAGAGCAGGACGCGCCCTCCGGTGTCGCGGACCACGACGTGGGCGATCACCCGCTTCTTCGGCAGTACGGAATCCATCAGCGCGGTCCAGCCGGGCAACGTGTCCGCCCGCGGATCATCCTGGCGGAGACCGTAGACGGCGACATCCCGTCGCTCGCCCTGCACCAGACCGCCACCGCGCAGCAATCCCTCGCGCCGGAAACCGGAGCGGATCGCGATCCGGGCCGAAGCGCGATTCTCGGGATCGACCTCGACCTGCAGCCGATCCAGCCCAAGCTCACCGAAGGCATAGCCAACCAGCAGCCGTACTGCGCGCTGCGCGACCTGCCGCCCCCGATAAGGCTTGTACGTCGTCCAGGTCACCCCACCGACACCAGGCGAAAGCCGCCGAACCTCCACCGTCCCGACCGGCCCCGACTCACCGGCAAGCTCGACGACAAAGTTCACCACCGCCCGGTCATCGGCGTACTGCGCTCGCCAGCTCTCGACCGCCTCGACCAGGCCGGAGCGCGACGGCGTCCCGGAGAACCAGCGGACCATCTCGTCGTCCGCCAGCCCATGGGCGACGTCGATGTCCTCGTCCCGCCACGGCCGCAGGGTCAATTCACCATCGGTCAGCGTCGGTTGAGCAGGCAAGCCAGTCACCCCGCGAACGCTACCTGCTGTCCGCGACCCGCCACCGAACACCCGGCACGGCGAGACGCCGGCACCGCGAAAGGCCTGCCCAGCAAGCCATTTTCTTCACACTTGGTGATCGACCGGGCACGGATTCCACATCAAGCGGGCCTTCAGGCCGATTCACAGGAAATTTTCAGGTGATGAGCTAACTTTTTCGCCCTCTTGTGCGTCTATACCTAAGAAGGCGGGTGAGGTCGCGTCGGGGCGGACGCAACCTCACCCGCTTTCTTTCAGGTCGAAGAGGCTCAGCCGTTGTGCCGCAGCCAGATCGTGCCGAGCGGCGGGACCGAGATCTCCGCGCTGGCCACCATCCCGTGCCAGCCCTCGCCGTCGGCCTCGAAGCCGCCGAAGTTGCCGACGCCCGAGCCGCCGTAGACCTCGGCGTCGGTGTTCACCAGCTCCTGCCAGTGGCCGGCGAACGGCAGGCCGATCCGGTACCCGTGGTGCGGTACCGCCGAGAAGTTGGCGACGCAGGCGAGCGTCGGCTGGCCTTCGTCGCCGTACCGGACGAAGGAGAAGACGTTGTTGCTCGCGTCGTTGGCGTCGATCCAGGAGAACCGCTCGGGCACGTGGTCGTTGCCCCAGAGCGCCTTGGTGTCCTTGTAGCTCCCGTTCAGGTCCTTGACCAGCTGCTGCAGACCGCGGTGATCCGCATGGTCCAGCAGCCACCAGTCGAGCTCGCCCTTCTCAGACCACTCCGACTCCTGGCCGAACTCGCACCCCATGAAGAGCAGCTGCTTGCCGGGGTGCGCCCACTGCATCGCCAAGAAGGCACGCACGTTGGCGAGCTGCTGCCAGCGGTCGCCGGGCATCTTGCGCAGCAGGGATCCCTTGCCGTGCACGACCTCGTCGTGGGAGATCGGCAGGACGAAGTTCTCGGAGTACGCGTACATCATCGAGAACGTCAGCTCGTGGTGGTGGTACTGGCGGTGGATCGGCTCGTGCTCGAGATAGCTGAGCGAGTCGTTCATCCAGCCCATGTTCCACTTGAATCCGAAGCCGAGGCCGCCGAGATGCGTGGCGCGGGTGACGCCCGGCCACGAGGTGGACTCCTCGGCGACGGTGATCACGCCGGGGACACGCTTGTACAGCGTTGCGTTCATCTCCTGCAGGAACGAGACCGCTTCGAGGTTCTCGCGGCCGCCGTACTGGTTCGGCACCCACTGACCCTCCTGGCGGGAGTAGTCCAGGTAGAGCATCGAGGCGACGGCGTCGACCCGCAGGCCGTCGATGTGGAACTCTTCGGCCCAGTAGACCGCGTTCGCGACCAGGAAGTTGCGCACCTGCGGCCGGCCGAAGTCGAAGACCAGCGTGCCCCAGTCGGGCTGCTCGCCGCGCCGCGGGTCCGGGTGCTCGTACAGCGGTGTGCCGTCGAACCGGGCCAGCGCCCAGGCGTCCTTCGGGAAGTGTGCCGGCACCCAGTCGACGATCACGCCGATGTTTGCCTGGTGCAACGAATCGACGAGGAAGCGGAAGTCGTCCGGGTCGCCGAAGCGGGAGGTCGGGGCGAAGTACGAGGTGACCTGGTACCCCCACGAGCCACCGAACGGGTGCTCCATCGGCGGCATCAGCTCGACATGGGTGAAGCCCATCTCGGTGACGTAGCCGACCAGTTCATCGGCGAGCTCCCGGTACGACTTGCCCTTGCGCCAGGAGCCGAGGTGCACCTCGTACACACTCATCGGCTCCGCGTACGCCTGGGAGGCGGCTCGATGGTCGAGCCAGGCGGCGTCGTTCCACTCGTACGTGGAGTCGTGCACGACCGACGCGTTGGCCGGCGGCACCTCGGCCAGGTTCGCCATCGGGTCGGCCTTCTGGCGCCATACGCCGTCGCGGCCGCAGATGTCGAACTTGTACCGCGTACCGGGGCCGATGCCGGGGACGAACAGTTCCCAGACGCCGGACGAGCCCATCGTGCGCATCGGGTGCGCGCGGCCGTCCCAGAAGTTGAAGTCGGCGGTCAGCCGGATGCCTTGGGCATTGGGCGCCCACACGGCGAACGAAGTACCGGTGACGATGCCGTTCGGGCCGTCGTAGCGGCGCACGTGGGCGCCGAGCACGGTCCACAGCTGCTCGTGCCGGCCCTCGCCGATCAGGTGCAGGTCCATCTCGCCGAGCGACGGCAGGTACCGGTACGGGTCATCGACCTCGAGCGCTGGGCCGTCGGTGTACGTCACCTCGAGCCGGTAGTCGGGCACCTTGTCGACGTCGAGCACGCCGACCCAGACACCCTCGAACTCGTGCTCCAGCTCGACACTCGCGTTGCCGAAGACAGCAGTCACACTCAGAGCGAACGGCCGCAGCACGCGCAGCGTCACCACTCCGTCGCCGAGATGCGGCCCGAGCACCTGGTGCGGATCGTGGTACGTCCCCGCGACCAGCCGCTCCAGCACCCCACGCTCGACCGGAACAGCCTTGTCCAAAAGGCTCCCCGGCACCGCGACGTCGGCCACAGGCTCCGAGTGGGCGCCCGTCTCGATCACCTCAGGATCGGGCTCGGTCATCGCCTCGGAGATCGGCGTCGTCACCTGGTCGCTCTTGCTCGAATCCATAAACCCCATCCTGCCCGATGAAACCGCGAACTACTGCACCCCGTACCCCTCTCACCACCACGTACACAACTGCTGTTCGGCGAGTGAGGTGGGTGCGGTGTGACTGGGTATTACTCGGCGCTCAGTTGGGCGGCGGCCGCCAGCGGGATCGGCAGCCAGGACGGCCGGTTGCGGGCTTCGTAGAGGGTTTCGTAGATGACCTTGTCGGCCAGGAACGCGCTCAGCAGCACGCTCTGGTCGCGCGGGTCGGTGCCGGAGATCTCCGCGTAGCCGTCGCAGAACGCGCGCCGGTTGCGGTTGGCCCACTCGGCCGCGCGGTAGGCGATCTGCTGGTCGCCCTGGTGGTCGGCGAGCAGCGATCGGGCCGCGTAGTCGAACGACCGGAGCATCCCGGCGATGTCCTTGATCGGGGTGTCCAGCGCGCGCCGCTCGACCAGCGACTTGGCCGGCTCACCCTCGAAGTCGATCAGCTTCCAGCCATCGATCGTCCGCAGCACCTGCCCCAGGTGGAAGTCACCATGGATCCGCTGCACGGTCACCGGTACGCCGTACGCCGCGAGCGAGTCGAACGCCCGCGTCAGCCCAGGCCCGAACTCGGCAAGCTCGGGCACCGCCTTGATGGCCTTCTCCAGCCGGCGGCGCATCGCATCGGCATGCTCGACCATCTGGGCGGGCTCCCAGATGTCCGTGCCGAGCGCCTTCGCCAGCTCGGCGTGCACCTGCGCGGTGGCCGCGCCGAGTCGCTGGGACTCACCCGCGAAGTCGCCACCAACCTCTTCGGCATGCAGGTCGGCTTCGGCGTACAGGTCCCGGACCGAGGTGGTCGCGTACGACCAGCCGTCGGTCGCGTTCTTCTGGAACGCCGTCATCATCGCCAGCTCGCCGGAGTCCGTGCCGCCGCCGGCGCGCGGCCAGGAGCCTCGCGCCGAGCCGAGCACCTCAGGCACCAGTTCCGAGCCGGCCTCGGTGAGCGCCGACTCGATCTCGACCCCGGGATTGCTCCCGGGCTCGAGCCGGCGGAACACCTTCAGCAGTGCGGTGTCGCCGAAGACCAGCGACGTGTTGCTCTGTTCGACCGTGAGGACGAGCGACTGCGCGTCCTCCGGTACGACGGTCGTCCGCTCCGGCGCATGCACCGGGTGGAACTCCAGACCGGCCAGCTGCCGCCCATGGGTGAGGGCGTCCAGCCAGTACGGCGTGGCTTCCTTGTCGTGCAGCGCGTCGTAGACCCAGACCCTCGTGTCACCGAGGTCCTGCTCCTCCCAGTCACCGATCAGGGCATGGCCGAGGTTGTCGACCGGTGCCTGGTGGTAGCTGAGCGGGAGCTGGTAGACCCGGATTGCGTTCTCCGCTCCGGGCGGACCGGCGCAGTAGACGAACCCGATCCGGACCGCGGGCCAGACGCCCTCGTCCGACAGCCACACCGAGGTGGCCATCGCATCGACGTGGACGTCGTGTCCCTTCTCGCCGAACCATCGCTGGTTGGCGCAGAAGGACTGGACCTGGTCCAGATGGGAAGTCACGAAGAGCTCTCCTCACGATCAGCAGCCTTGTTGACCGGCAGACGGAACCAGTAGAAACCGTGCGCGCCGAGCGTCAGCAGGTACGGCAGTTCGCCGATGGTCGGGAAGTGCACCCCGCCCAGCAGCTCGACCGGCTCCACTCCCTGCCACTGCCGCAGGTCCAGCTCGATCGGCTGCGGGAAGCGCGACAGGTTGTTCACGCAGAGCACCACATCGTCGCCGAACTCGCGGACGTAGGACAGCACGCTGGGGTTGGAACCGCCCAGGTCAGTGAAAGTACCCATGCCGAAACACGGGTGCTGCTTGCGGGTCTGGATCATCCGCCGGGTCCAGTGCAGCAGCGACGACGCGTTCTCCATCTCCGCCTCGACGTTCACCGCCTGGAAACCGTAGACCGGGTCCATGATCACCGGCAGGCTGAGCTTGCCCGGGGTGGCCGTCGAGAACGACGCGTTCCGGTCGGGCGACCACTGCATCGGAGTCCGGACGCCGTCGCGGTCACCGAGCCAGATGTTGTCGCCCATGCCGATCTCGTCGCCGTAGTACAGGATCGGCGAGCCGGGCAGCGACAGCAGCATCGCGGTGAACAGCTCCATCCGGTTCACGTCGTTGTCGAGCAACGGCGCGAGCCGGCGGCGGATACCGATGTTGGCCTTCATCCGCGGGTCCTGGGCGTACTCGCCCCACATGTAGTCGCGCTCTTCGTCGGTCACCATCTCGAGCGTCAGCTCGTCGTGGTTGCGCAGGAAGATGCCCCACTGACAGGTGTCGGGGATCTGCGGGGTCTGGGCCAGGATCTCCGAGATCGGGAACCGCGACTCGCGCCGGACCCCCATGAAGATCCGCGGCATCACCGGGAAGTGGAAGGCCATCTGGCACTCGTCGCCACCGGACTCGCGGTCGCCGAAGTACTCGACCACGTCACCAGGCCACTGGTTGGCTTCACAGAGCAGGACGCGGTCGGTGTAGTTCGCGTCCACCTCCTTGCGGACCCGGCGCAGGAAGTCGTGCGTCCTGGGCAGGTTCTCGCAGTTGGTGCCCTCTTCCTCGAACAGGTACGGCACCGCGTCCAGCCGGAAGCCGTCGACACCGAGGTCGAGCCAGAACTTCAGCGCCTCGATCATCGCGTCGCCGACGGCCGGGTTCTCGAAGTTCAGGTCGGGCTGGTTGGAGTAGAACCGGTGCCAGAAGTACTGCTGGCGGACCGGGTCCCAGGTCCAGTTGGAGGTCTCGGAGTCGACGAAGATGATCCGCGCGTCCGAGTAGGCCTCGTCGTTGTCGGACCAGACGTAGAAGTCGCCGTACGGGCCGTCCGGGTTGTTGCGGGACTCCTGGAACCAGGGGTGCTGGTCCGAGGTGTGGTTCATCACGAAGTCGACGATCACGCGCATGCCGCGCGCGTGTGCCGCTTCCATGAACGCGGCGAAGTCGGCGATCGTGCCGACCTCAGGCATCACGTTCGTGTAGTCGGAGATGTCGTAGCCGCCGTCACGCAGAGGTGAGGGGTAGAACGGCGGTAACCACAGACAATCCACGCCGAGCCACTCGAGGTAGTCGAGTTTCTCGGTCAGGCCTTGCAGGTCGCCGATGCCGTCGGCGTTCGAGTCCTTGAAGGACCGCACCAGCACTTCGTAGAAGACGGCCCGCTTGAACCACAGCGGATCACTCTTCGTCAGTCCGTGGTGCTGCTCCGGCAGCATGTCGGTCACGCTCACCTCCATCGGGTGTCATCCCCTCGGTCCAAACCTAGCGGTACTGCGGATCCGCGACGCCGGGTCGATCCGGCGACGCGCGGGTGGACACGTTTTTCGGCCTGCACTGTTTTCCCTTACCCCGCACGCGGGTTCTCAAAAGGGGACGGGCGGGCCGCCGAGGTGTCCGGTGATGTGCAACGACGGGACTCGGGACGGGCGGTCCGGGCCGACGTTCTGCTCAGTGTGACGGCCCTTTGCCAGTACAAGCAAATGGGGGCCGGATCGCGCTAATCCTCACCGAAACCGTGACCTGGAACGCGTTGCCTTCCACGGTTTCGGTCGTTAATTTGGCCTACCGCCGGAGGTCAGTCGTTCGGCCGGGCGGACTTGCGCGGCTTGCGGACGTACTTGATGAATCCGGCCCGTTCGGCGTCGGCCTCGGTCCGGAACCAGACCTCGGCCTTGGTGCGGCCGTAGTACGGGGAATCCGGGGTGTGGAAGAGCATCGACTGGGCGTTGCCCTTGATGGTGAACCCGTCCGGCGGACCCTGATGAGCCACCGCGTCGGCAGACCCTTCGCCGTACCGACCAACCGGAACGGCTTCGGCCTTCACCTGTACTCCGGCCTCCGGCTCGTCGTCATCCATCCGCATGGAGAACTGGAGCTGCTCCGGGGCAGGCAGCGGCTCGGGGTCGCCGCCGGACTCTTCCACCGGCGGTTCCTCGAAATGCTGCGGGGGAGCGGGTGCCGTTGCCACGCCTGCGGCGACGAGGGTCTTCTCCTCGACGGGCTGCTCCTGCTTGGCCGGTTCCTCGAGCGACGGGCGTTCGCGGCGGTTGAGCAGGAACCAGGTGATGATCGCGCCGATCAGGAACGCCAGTAAAAGCCACAACCAGTTGTGGCGGAACAGATAAGCCATCAGCGCGCACCCTTCAGGCCGGGCCGCAGGCGGTACAACAGCCAGGCGGCGGCACTGCCGAGGACGAACGCGGCGAGCAGCAGGAACCAGACCTGCGCGATCAGCCAACTCATGGAAAATCCCCTAGGGAGCGTTAGAGAACTCGGATCTCGACCCTGCGGTTGGCGATCCGGCCGGCGGACGTGGTGTTGGGTGCCACCGGACGGGTCTCCCCGTAGCCGCGGCTGGTGATCCGCTCGGCGGGTACGCCGAGCTTGACGAGCGCAGTCTTGATGGCGTCCGCGCGCTGCTGTGACAACGGCAGGCTGGTGGCCGGGTCGCCGAGGTTGTCGGTGTGACCGGCGACCTCGACGTCGAAGGTAGCGCAGCTCAGCAGCAGCTTCGCGGCCTTGGTCACCGACGCGCGGGAGGCGTCGTTCACCGAGTCGGTGCCGGACAGGAAGACGAGCTTGTTCTCCGCGGTGAACCGCGCGAGCCGGGCCTCGAAGGTCTGGCACGCCTCGCTCACCGGCGGCTTCGCGACGACCGGGATCTCGAGTTCGTTGGCGATCACAGCACCCGGTACGGCGGCCGCGGCCGCGCGTGCCGCTGTCGCCTTGGTGGCCTGGTCGGCGACCTTGCCGCTCAACGTCACCTTGTCGCCGTCGTACTTGATCGAGGCGGCACCGGTCGCGGTCGACAGCGCATGCAGCAGCGCCGACAACGCCGCCGGGTTCGGCAACGCGGTCTTGTCGTCGATGCTGATCTGGTCGGTGAAGTCGGTGCCCTCGGTCAGCAACGCCTGCACCTCGGCGACGAGTTTGTCCTTCGCCGCTTGGTCGCGGACCACTGCGTGGACGGTGATCGCCTCGTCGGTCCGGCTGAGCTCGAAGGGAGCAACTTCGGCTTCGGCGGGCGGTGTCGCGAGGGAGGACGGCGTACCGGCGGGCTCTTCGGCGGTACCGGTCGATGGCGCGCTGGTCGGGTTGGCCGCGAGTTCCTCGTTGCCGCCATCGGTGCGGGCGGTGCGTACGCCGTCGACGGCCGCAACCACCTTCTGCGCTTCAGTTGCGTCGGCACCGGCTGGTACGACGACTGTCGCGTCCCGCCCGGAGAAGTCGACCCGTACGCCGGTGATGCCCCGCGCGTCGAGTGCGGCCAGGGACCGTCGCTGCAGATCGTCCTCGGTCGGGCCGGTCTTGATCGCGATCACCACCGCGGCGAGCAGGACAGGAACGAGAACGGCCGCAAGCAGCCAAACAAATCCAGGCCGCCGCCGTGCAAGTCCGGGCACTGTTCCTCCGTCAAGAGCGGTCATAGGTGACCGTGCGCGAGGAGACTACTCCGTAGGGCTCCACGCGCGCATACCAGCCCGGAAAAGTTTTACCTGAACGGGCGGACACTTTTATTCAGGTTCTTCCTTTTCTTAACTGCGAGTACTCGATAGAGTGCGCTGAGTCCCTCTTCCGCCCCCCTTGGAGGAACCATGAGAGTCCGCCCGCTGCCCACTCTGCTCGCCGTCCTGGCTCTGCTGACCGCGGGAGTCGTACCGTCCGCGGTCGCCGCTACGCCCATGCAGGACGGCACCCGAGCGGTTGCCGCCGGCAAGAAGGTCGTCGGCTACTTCACCGAGTGGGGTGTCTACGACCGCAACTACCACGTGAAGAACATCAAGACGAGCGGGTCGGCCGCCAAGCTGACCAACATCGTTTATGCGTTCGGCAACACCACCAACGGGCGCTGCTCGATCGGTGACGCGTATGCCGCGAACGACAAGTTCTACGACGCGGCCAGTTCGGTGGACGGCGTCGCCGACACCTGGGACACCGGCGCGCTGCGCGGCAACTTCAACCAGTTGCGCAAGCTCAAGCGCGAGTTCCCGAACATCAAGGTGGTCTGGTCGTTCGGCGGCTGGACCTGGTCCGGCGGCTTCACCCAGGCGGCGCAGAACCCGACCGCGTTCGCGGACTCCTGCTACAGCCTGGTCAAGGACCCGCGCTGGGCCGATGTCTTCGACGGCATCGACATCGACTGGGAGTACCCGAACGCCTGCGGCCTGAGCTGCGACACGTCCGGCCCGAACGCGTTCAACAACATCATCACCGCGCTGCGCAACAAGTTCGGTTCGTCGGCGCTCGTCACGGCGGCGATCACGGCCGACGGCACCAACGGCGGCAAGATCGACGCGACCAACTACGCGACGGCGGCGCAGAAGCTCGACTGGATCATGCCGATGACGTACGACTACTTCGGCTCGTTCGCGGCGCAGGGCCCGACGGCTCCGCACTCACCGCTGACCTCGTACTCCGGGATCCCGACCGCCGGCTTCTACAGCGACGCCGCGATCCAGAAGCTGAAGACGAAGGGCATCCCGTCGTCGAAGATCCTGCTCGGCATCGGCTTCTACGGCCGTGGCTGGACCGGTGTCACCCAGGCGGCACCGGGTGGGCATGCGACCGGAGCCGCGCCCGGCAAGTACGAGGCCGGGATCGAGGACTACAAGCTGATCTCGACCCGTTGCCCGTCCACGGGGACGGTCGGCGGTACGGCGTACGCGTTCTGCGGCGGGCAGTGGTGGGGGTACGACACCCCGGCGACGATCCGCAGCAAGATGTCGTACGCGAATACCCAGGGACTGGGCGGCGCTTTCTTCTGGGAGCTGTCCGGTGATACCAGCAACGGTGCCTTGATCACCGCGGTCAAGACCGTCGGCTGACGATCTTGACCCTTCAGACCATCGCCTGATCCGGTGGGCGATCCCCGGTGTCCGGAGCTTCTGCACCGTCCTGCAGAGGCTCCGGACGCTTTGTATTGCTCGGTAATCCGGTTTCGGGGCGGCGACTGTGAGCGACGGCCGGAGGCCCGTTTTGTGGCGCTGCGTAGACCGTTCGCGGCTGTTTGTGGCCGGTGTCGGACAGGTCGCATTTGTGCCATCCGGGGACGCAGGGAATCCCTTGACTTAACCCTCGAGGTTCGCCGTACTTGTCCCTTGCACGACCCCCGGCAAGCGTTTGACAGGAGGGGCTCCATGGAGAGGCTGCCGGACTCGTCGTTGATCATCGGGGTGGCGACGTCCACCGCCGAGCGGGTCCACCTCGCCCGGCTGCTCGGGGGTGCCGACGCGTTGCTGCTGGTGTCGAGTGCCGAGCAGGCGCGGGCGTTCCTGGAGATGACCGCTACGGCGGACTCGGCGCCCGTAGTACTGACTCCTGCTGTCGTACCGGCGATGAGCATGCGAGGCGTGACTGCCCAGATCGAGGCAGCGCTGCCCATCTCGTCAGATCCGGTACCGACGCCGCTGACCGTCGCCGTCGCGCCGGCCGCCGCGGAGGAGAGCGCGCTCGAGCTCGACGTGGATCGCCGGGTGGTGCGGTACAAGGATCGGGAGGCGCGGCTGACCCGGTTGGAGCACGACTTCCTGCACTGCCTGGTCGAGGAACCGGGCAAGGTGTGGACGTACCAGCGGCTGCACCACGCGGTCTGGGGCAACGAGCACCTCGGCCACGGCTCGCACATCCACTCGGTCGTCAAACGCCTCCGCCAGAAGCTGGCCAGCCTCGGCGCGACCGTCACCATCCATGCTGTCCGCGGGGTCGGATTCCATCTCCTGACGGCGGTCTGAAAACACCTGTGTGACCAAACGCCCGGCCGCGCGTTAGACGTATATGGCGGAGCCAGTGGTGCCGGAGGTTGCTGGGGCAGTGTTCCCGATGTTCGATCTGCACGCCCTCGTGCGTGGGATCGCCGAGCGTCTCCAGGTCGACGAGGACACAGCGTTCTTGCTGATGGACCGCCAGAACAGCCACCTTGCGGAAGACCTCGAGCTCGAAACGGCTTGAGGCAGCAAAAGAACCGCCCCCACCCAGCTGAGCTGGATGGGGGCGGTTTTCTTTACCTGACTACTTTGTCGCCTTCAGAGCGAAGTCCTCGACGACCGTCTCTCCGTTGATCAGCTTGGTCGACCGAGTCTGCGGCTTGTAGCCGTCCTTGGCCGCGATCAGCGTCAGCGGGTTGTTGCGGCGGTCCAGCCAGTAGGCGTAGCCGCCGTCCTTGTCGGTGATGAAGGTGTACTCGGCGGTCCACGAGTCGACCTCGACCGTGGCGCCGGGCAGCGGGGCGGTGGTACCCGAGGTCGCGACCCCGGTGACCGTGCCGGCCAGCTTGCTCCACGTGGTCGGCGGCGTGACAGTGAGCTTCACGTCGACCGGGTCCACGCTGTAGGGCGTGTTCTCGCCGATGGTGACCGCGGCCGTGTAGGTGCCCGGCTGGTCGACAGCGGCGTTCAGCGCCACCTTGACGGTGACCTTCTCACCCGGGGCCAGGGTGGCCTCGGTCTTGTCCAGGCTCATCCACGGGACGTCGGCCGACGACTCGGAGCAGTCCTCGAGGCCCGGAAGGACCTCACCCTCCACAGTCGGGTTGAAGCCACCGGACGATCCACCGACCCGGTAGAAGCCACAAGCCGCACCACCGCGGTAGCGGGGCTGGTTGGCGTTCGGCAGTGCGGCCCAGGTACCGGCGGCCGGGTCGAATGCGAACCCTGCGTTGGTGACCGCGGCGCCCTGGACTCCACCGACGACGAGCAGCTTGCCACCGGCGACGGCGAAGGATGCCGCCCAGTGGTCGGCCGGTGCGTTGGCGATCGGGGTCCAGGAGTTCGCGCTCGGGTCGTAGACGTAGCTGGCCGCGGTGGCGGCAGATCCGTCGTTACCGCCGGAGCAGTAGACCTTGCCGTCGATGGCGCCGCAGGATGCGAACGCAACCGACTTCGGGTAGTTGGCCAGCGTGGCCCAGTTGTTCGACGCCGCGTCGTAGGCGACCACGGAGTTGGACATCGGGGTGCACGCCGCGCTGGTGCAACCACCGACGGCGTAGAGCTTGCCGTCGAGGACAGCCTGCCCGGCGGCCGCACGCGGAGCCGGGTTGGCGGCCGCTGCGGACCAGGCGTTGGCGGCCGGGTCGTACGTCCAGGTCGCTGCGTCCGGACCACTCTCGCCCCAGCCGGAGCTGACGACGAGCTTGCCGCCCACGGCGCCGACGGTGACGGCGTTACGGGCGCCCGGAAGCGGGGCGATCGCGGTCCAGGCCATGGTGGCCGGGTCGTAGACGTAGCTGCTGCCGGTCGCGGCGTTGCCGTCGCCACCCGCGATCGAGTAGATCTTCCCGTCCAGGTTGACCACCCGGTTGTCCATCACGACGGACGGCAGGTTGGCGATGTTCGTCCACGGGGCCGCGAGCGGACCCGGTGCGGCTGGCTTGACCGCCATCTTGCCGGACACCTTGCTGCCGAACGAGGTCGGAACCTGGAGCCGCTGCAGCGGGGCGCCGGTGCTGTTGAAGACCTGGGCCTTCGTCGTCTTGCTGCCGTTCGCGTTCTCCAGGGTGAAGCCGCCGTCACGCTCGCCGAACTTCAGGTCGACGTCCGCGGTGCCGGTGTTGGTGACCACGAACTGCTTGGTCACCTTGCCGCCCGGAAGCCTCAGGGTGGCGGCGAGTGCCGTCGGAGCGACCGAGACGCGGCCGGCCTTCAGGCTGAAGTCGGCCTGGGTGACCCAGTCCGCCTCGACATCGACGGTCGCCTGCGAGCTCGTGTAGTTGCCCGCCTTGGCGGTGTAGCCGTGCGGCCCGTCCTCCGCGGAGTACAGCCAGTAGAAGCCATCGGCCAGGCCGGTGTCCTCGGGGGTCGCCACGGTGGTCGCGGTCTCGCTGGGCTTGTCGTCACGGGTGACGACGGCGCCGTTCACGTAACCGCCGGTGTTGGCGTCCTTCACGTTGCCGACGACCAGACCGCCGCCGGTCGGCTCACAGGTGACAGCGCTGCCGATCAGCACGCTGTCGACCTCCCACCAGTACTCGTAGGAGGCGTCGTAGTAGTGGAAGCGGACCTGGACGGCGGACTTGCCGGCCGCCTGCGGAATCGCGATCTCCTTGACGCCGCGGGTGTCGGCGGTCTGGGTGAGCACGGTGGCCCAGGTTGTTCCGCCGTCGAGGGACAGGTCGACGTCGACCTTCTCGTCGGAGTAGATGTTCAGGTCCTGGTTGAACTTGATCTTCGGCGCCGCGACCGCGGTCAGATCGACGACCGGGCTGACCAGGGAGGTGTCCTGGCTCTGGCCCGAGCCGTACTTGTCGCTGTCGACGATCGCGAAACCGCCGGACCCGCCGGTCAGGTTGCCGCGGTTGCCGGCATCGGTGAACTTCCAGGTCTGGCCGTTGCCCTTGTTGTCGACCACGGTCCAGCCGGCCGGGGCGACCTGGCCGTCGAACGTCTCGTAGACGCCGTCGGAGCCGTTGCGGTAGCCGGGCGCGGTGAGGCAGGCGTCAGAACGGACCGGGACGGCCACGTTCTTGGTCAGGTTGCCCGCGCCGACGGTGATCGGCTGGCTGACCGTCTGGTAGCCCGGGAGCTGGGACTCGACCGTCAGCGTGTACGTCGCGCTGGCGGGCACCTTGAAGGAGTAACGGCCGTTGGTCGGGGTGGTGTAGTCGTACACGCCACCGGGACCCTGGACGCTGACCTTCGCGTACAGCGGCCAGCCGTGGCCGGAGCCGTCCGTGACGGTACCGCCGACGCTGACCGTCGGAGCCGCCGTCAGGGCGAAGTTCTTCGTGGTGGTGGTGTTGACCGTGATGGTCGCCGTGCCGGTCTGGCCGACGTAGCCGAAGGCGGCCACGGCGAGCGAGTAGTCGCCGGCGGGCAGAACGGCGGAGTAGCTGCCGTCGGGGCCCGAGGTGACGACCTTATCGGCGGTACCGGTCTGCTTGATGGTGACAGCCGCGCCGGCGATGGCGGCGCCACCGGTGGCGGTGACCTTGCCGGACAGAGTGCCGGTGTCGCCGACGGGTGCGGCGTTCAGCAGCGCGAGCGCGTCGACGCGGCCCTCACCGAACACGTTGTTGTTGGCGTCGGTACCGCCACACTGCGCGTTCGGGGAGTCGATCGCGGTGCCGTTGAGCAGCGCACGGGTGGCCGCGACGTCGCCCTTCAGGCTCGGTGCGCCCGACCACAGCAGTGCGACGACGCCCGCCATGTGCGGGGTGGCCATCGAGGTGCCGTTGAACGAGCCGTAGGTGTTGCCGGGCAGGCTCGACCGGACGTTGACGCCCGGGGCCGAGATGTTCGGCTTGATGGTGCCGTTCTGACCGGCACCACGGCCGGAGAACGAGGCGATGGTGTTGTTGATGTCGTAGGCGCCGACCGAGTAGTTGCTGGTCGAGCTGCCGGGGGAGCCGGAGGTGTTACAAGCGGAGCCGCTGTTGCCGTTGGCGAAGACGCCGAAGATGCCGGACGCGGTCCACGCGAGCGTGACGTCCTCCATGAACGGGTCGTTCGACGGCAGCGTGCTGCCCCACGAGTTGTTGATGACGTTCGGCCGCTTGCTCGCGTCCGGGTTCGCCCCGGCGAGGTTGGTCGGCTCGAGCATCCATTGGCCGGAGCTGATCAAGGCATCGTCGCTCGGGCAGCAGCCGTTGGCGGCGATCCACTTGACGCCCGGCGCGACGCCGATCTGGTTGCCGGCTCCGTCGTCGCCGGCCATCGTGCCCATCGTGTGGGTGCCGTGGCCGTTGTTGTCACACGGAGCGCCCGAGCAGCTGCCGGCCGCGTCGTACCAGTTGTAGTTGTGGTCGAAGGTGCCGTTGGCCAGCTTGCCGCGGTACTGGTTCACCAGCGCCGGGTGGTCGTACTGGACACCGGTGTCGATGCTGGCCACCGTGATGCCGGCGCCCTTGTCGCCGTACTGCGCCCAGACCTGGTCGGCCTTGACGTTCGCGATACCCCACTCGACCGCGTTGACCTCCATCTGCTGGGTGCCCTTGGTGACCGGCGGCACCTCGTACTTGACCGGGTTGTAGACACCCTCGACCTCGGAGTGCCCGGCGATGCTCTGCGCCATCGCGAGCGAGCCGCCCTTGACGACGATCGCGTTGGTCGCCCAGTAGGTCTTGTACGTCGCGTGCTGGGCGTCCAGCTCGGTCTTGACGCTCGCCTGGCTCTCGGCGGCGGTCTTGCGCAACGCCGCCGCGACGGCAGTACCGCGCTGGTTCCAGTTGGTGATCTTGCTGGCGGCGGACAGGTCGGCCTTGTCGCTGAACCGGACCCAGAAGTCGGTCGTCTCTTTGGCGTCCTTGCCTTCCAGCTTCGACAGCAGGTCAGGCTTGATCTTCGAGTCCGGCGCGGCAGTGGTACCGCTCGGCTTGGTAGGTGGTGCGGCCTGGGCCAGGCCGGAGGCGGCCAGCCCGGTGGTGACGACCGCCACCGCCGCAAAGGCGCTCACCAGCGATCTGGCGAGCCCCTTCTTCCGTTGATGTGACATCTCTGCAGCCCCTCACTTGTACGACCCCGAGTCGACTCCCCCGAGTCATGGTGCAGAGGTGCAGGGCTCCGCAGGCGCCGTGGTTGGTGAACCGGTTCTGCGAACACTCCGTGCCCCCCAGGTCGCCACGTGTTACGCGGCGAGCCTGCCGAGGACCCTATGTGTCATTCCAACGTCAGAACAAGCACACCTGGTGAGCAGAATGTGACAGACGGTCGGCTGCTTCGAAGCAAGTTTCGCCAATATTTGTCAATGCGTTGACGATTAGAGGCAGAGGTTGCCATCGTAATCGGATGGTCACCGCCCGTGTCCCCACCGCGAGCGACGGCGCCCCCGACTTGACCAGTTCCGCCACCGAGCCGTTTCCCCTGCTGATCGCAGTGGCGGCCTCATTGGAGGAACGAGTCCGGCTGGCGGAGCTCGTCGACGACGTCGCACCACTGCTGCTGGTCTCCAGCCTGGAGGAGCTGCGCAAGCTGATCACGCCCGCGCAGCCCTCGCCCCCGGTACCACCGGAGCACCCCGAACCGCCCGAACCCGAGTCCGTGGCCGAACCGCCTTCCCGCCAGGTGCCTGGTAGGCGGTCCGAGCGAGACGGCCCCGAGGCGGACGTACTGACGATCGACTCGGCCCGGTCGGTCGCGAAGTGGCGGGACCGGGAGGTGCCGCTGACCGATCTCGAGCACGACCTGCTCACCTGGCTGATGACCGAGCCGCTGCGGGTCTGGACGTACGAGGGCCTGCATCAGGCGGTGTGGCGCAACCGGCATCTGCGCGGTACTGCGGACGTGCACTCGCTGGTGAAGCGGGTCCGCCGAAAACTGGATGAGCTGGGCACCACGGTCACCATCGACGCGGTGCGGGGTACCGGCTTCCGGCTCACCGACCACCAGAACCCAGCGATTACCGGGTTGCGTGCCGGGTAGCCTCTGAGGTCGTGCGCTTCTCCAGCTTGAGTCACCTCGAATGTCCGAAGTGCGGCCTCACTCATGACGCCGATCAGGTGATCGGACTGTGTACCTGCGGATCGCCGCTGCTTGCCCGGTACGACCTCGACGAGGTGCGAGCCGGGCTCACCAAGGCCGAGGTCTCGTCGCGGCCGGCTGATCTTTGGCGGTACCACGAACTGCTGCCGGTCCGAGCCGTGGAGAACGTGGTCAGCCTGGGGGAGGGGATGACGCCGTTGCTCCCGTTGCCTGCTTATGGGCGAGAACTGGGCGTCGAGCGGCTGCTGATGAAGGACGAGGGGCTGATCCCGACCGGGACGTTCAAGGCGCGAGGCGCGGCCGTTGGGGTGTCGCGGGCGTTGGAGGTCGGTGTTCGGAAGATCGCTATGCCGACGAACGGGAACGCCGGGTCGGCGTGGGCGACGTATGCGGCTCGGGCCGGCATGGAGGCGCTCATCGCCATGCCTCTGGCGGCGCCGGAGATCTGCCGGCGGGAGGTGACGGTGGTCGGTGCTGAGCTGAAGCTGATCGATGGGTTGATCGGTGACGCGGGTGCCTGGATCCGCTCAGAGCTTGCTTCGCGTGATGGGTATCAGGATGTGTCGACGCTGAAGGAGCCCTACCGGATCGAGGGCAAGAAGACGATGGGGCTGGAGATCGCGGAGCAGTTGGGGTGGAAGCTGCCCGACGTGATTCTCTATCCGACCGGTGGGGGAGTGGGGCTGATCGGGATCTGGAAGGCGCTCGCCGAGTTGAGTGCTCTGGGGTGGGTCGAGGGGCCGATGCCGCGGCTGGTCGCAGTACAGGCGACTGGGTGCGCGCCGATCGTGCAGGCGTGGGAGAAGGGCCTGCCGTCGAGTGAGCCTTGGCCTGATGCTCATACGGTTGCTTTTGGCATCACGGTGCCCAAGGCGCTCGGCGATTTCCTTGTCCTGCAAGCGATTGCGGAGACAGACGGTTGTGCTGTCGCGGTCGAGGATGCCGACATCCTCGCCGCTCAGCGTCGGGTCGCGGTGCTGGAGGGCAGCTTCATCTGCCCCGAGGGCGCCGCCAACTTCGCCGCCGTCCAGCAACTGCGCTCAGCCGGCTGGATCAAGGCTGACGACCAGGTCGTTGCCCTCAACACCGGTACCGGCCTGAAGTACCCGGAAACCGTCCCGCTCTAGTCCTCGCTCCGCAACTGCTGCCACCGCGTCATCAGCACGAGCCCTGCGATCAGCCCGAGCGGAAACCAGAACCCGTTGTCCGGGCCGTGCCGGATCAGGTCGCCGCCGGGGACCATGAAGATCAGCGCCACCAGGACCGCCAGCGCGGCTGGGTAGGTGAGCCGCTGAGCGAGATCGCGCGGGCTGAACCACTGCCAGAGCACACCGGCGAGAACCCCCGCCGCCGCGAACAGGCCGGAGCTGAGTCGCTCCGACTGGCTGATCGTCGTTTCCGCACCGCCAGGAAAGAGACTCGTCAGGACCGCCGCGGTGATCGCCGGGATCAGCCAGCCTGCCTTGCGCCGCAGTTCGAGCGGGACTTTCTCCAGAACCGACATCATCGTCCCCACCTCAGTTGTGTGAGGACGATGATGTCAGGTGATCAGGCCTGGCCGCGGCGGACGGCGAGGATGTGGCAGGGGTCGCCGTTGGGGTCGAGCTTCACGTAGTTCTGTTGACCCCAGCGCCAGGTCGCGCCGGTGATCTCGTCGTACACGGTGAAGGTGTCCTCGGGGCGCATGCCGAGCGCGGCCATGTCGAGGTGGACGAGGGACTCGCGGACCGAGTGCGGGTCGGTGTTCACCACGACGATGACGGTGTCGCTGTGGCCGTCGGGGCCGGTGACGCGCTTGGAGAAGCACATGATCTGCTCGTCGTCGACGGTGTGCAGGCTGAGGTTGCGCAGCTGCTGCAGGGCCGGGTGGCGACGGCGTATGTTGTTGAGCAGAGTCAGGTACGGGGCGAGCGTGCGGTTCTCCTTCGCGGCCGCATCCCAGTCGCGCGGGCGGAGCTGGAACTTCTCGGTGTCCAGGTACTCCTCGGAGCCCGGCCGCAATGCGACGTGCTCATACAGTTCGAAGCCTGCGTACACGCCCCAGGCCGGCGACGAGGTGGCTGCGATCGCTGCACGGATCTTGAACGCGCCCGGGCCGCCGTACTGCAGGTAGGCCGTCAGGATGTCCGGGGTGTTGACGAAGAAGTTCGGCCGCAGGAAGTGGCCGGTCTCCTTGGTCAGCTCCTCCAGGTACTCCTCGAGCTCCCACTTCTCGTTGCGCCAGGTGAAGTACGTGTACGACTGGTGGAAGCCGACCTTGGCCAGCTCCTGCATCATCGGCCGCCGGGTGAACGCCTCGGACAGGAAGATCACGTCGGGGTCGGTCTTCCGGATCTCGCCGAGGATCCATTCCCAGAAGTTGACCGGCTTGGTGTGCGGGTTGTCGACCCGGAACACGGTCACACCGTGCGAGATCCACAGCTTCAGGATCCGCAGCACCTCGGCGTAGATGCCTTCGGGATCGTTGTCGAAGTTGATCGGGTAGATGTCCTGGTACTTCTTCGGCGGGTTCTCGGCGTACGCGATCGAGCCGTCCGCGCGGACACTGAACCACTTCGGGTGCTCGGTCACCCACGGGTGATCCGGCGAGGCCTGCAACGCGAAGTCGATCGCGACCTCGAGACCGAGCTCACGGGCCCGGCCGACGAATGCGTCGAAGTCGTCGAAGGTACCGAGCTCCGGGTGGATCGCGTCGTGCCCGCCCTCTGCACTGCCGATCGCCCAGGGGGAGCCGGGGTCGCCCGGCTTCGGGTCGAGGGTGTTGTTCGGGCCCTTGCGGTACGACTTGCCGATCGGGTGGACCGGCGGCACGTAGAGCACGTCGAAGCCCATCGCGGCGACGGCGTCGAGGCGCTGGGCGGCGGTCTTGAAGGTGCCCGACACCCACTCCTGCTTCTCCTCGTCGTAGTACGCGCCTTCGGAGCGCGGGAAGAACTCGTACCAGCTGCCGTACAAGGCGAGCTGGCGATCGACCCACACCGGGTACGTCTCGGAGGAGGTGATCAGCTCACGTACCGGATAGCGGCCGAGCGCCGAGCGGACCTGCGGCGAGATGCCCGCGGCCAGTCGGGCCTCGGCCGGCAACGCTGGGTTTGCCAACGCCTGGGCCGCATCGCTCAGGGTCGAACGATCCACCCGTACTGCGGGCGGTACGCCGGCAGCCGCACGATCGAAGAAGGCAGCCCCCTCGGCGAACATCAGGTCGACGTCGATACCGGCCGGGATCTTGATCTCGGCGTTGTGCCGCCAGGTGCCGTACGGATCGCTCCAGCCCTCGATCGCGAAGGTCCAGGCGCCCTGCTCCTGCAGGGTGACGTCGACCGTCCAGCGGTCCGAGCCCTGGCCGACGGGCGTCATCAGCATCCGTCTTGTCTGTCCCGACGGCGACGTCAGCACGACGTTCGCGTTCACCGCGTCGTGGCCTTCGCGGAACACGGTGGCCGCGATGGTGAAGGTCTCGCCCACCGACGACTTGGCCGGATACGCTCCGGCGTCGACGGTCGGGGTGACGTCGGTGATCGGGATGCGCCCAGTCATGGAGTTAACGAACCTTCGCTTTCCGCAGTAGCAGGAACAGGGAAGTACAACACTCACGCTATCGGTTCCCCGAGGTGTGACGCGCCATGCGGGCGTCACGGTTTGGATCAAACTCTGGATTGCTTGCTCACAGGCTGATACAGAGTGAACCTCAGGGGTTAGTGGTCTGGTCTGCAAGTTCTTGCTCACGTTGCAAGATCGATGCATCCCGAGGGTGCTGTCGGCGCTTCGGGCCGGTACGGTGTCCCGGTGCGAGCGATACGACGATTCTCCGTCCGCCCTGTCCTGCCCGAGCCGCTGACCGGTCTCGGCACCCTGGTGAACAACCTGCGCTGGGTCTGGCACCCGGAGACGCAAGACGTCTTCGAGGCCGTCGACCCGCTGTTGTGGCGCAGTACCGGTGGTGACCCGGTGAGGCTTCTCGGTGAGGTACCCGCGGCCCGGCTCGACGAGCTGGCGAACGACCACGCCTTCCTGCGCCGGCTCGAGCTGGCTGTGGACGACCTGAACGGCTACGTGACCGACGACCGGTGGTTCCAGGCCGAGGCCGGTTCACCGGTCAGCTCGGTGGCCTACTTCTCCCCGGAGTTCGGCATCACCCACGTGCTGCCGCAGTACTCGGGCGGCCTCGGCATCCTGGCCGGTGACCACCTGAAGGCCGCGAGCGACCTCGGTGTGCCGCTGATCGGTGTCGGCCTGCTCTACCGCCACGGGTACTTCGGCCAGTCGCTGAACCGTGAAGGCTGGCAGCAGGAGCGGTACCCGCTGGTGGACCCCGACGGTCTGCCGATCAGCCTGCTGCGCGACGGCGACACTCCGGCCACCATCGAGGTGACGCTGCCGGGCGAGCGCAAGCTGTGCGCGCAGATCTGGGTCGCCCAGGTCGGCCGCGTGCCGCTGCTGATGCTCGACGCCGACATGGAGGACAACGAGCCCGCCGAGCGCGAGGTCACCGACCGGCTGTACGGCGGTACGACCGAGCACCGGTTGCTGCAGGAGCTCCTGCTGGGTGTCGGTGGCGTCCGCGCCGTCCGTGAGTTCTGCCGGGTCACCGGCCACGCGGCGCCGGAGGTCTTCCACACCAACGAGGGCCACGCCGGTTTCCTCGGCGTCGAGCGGATCCGCGAGCTCGCCACCGACCAGTCGCTCGACTTCGACACCGCGCTCGAGGTCGCCCGCGGCGGCACCGTCTTCACCACCCACACGCCGGTCCCGGCCGGCATCGACCGGTTCCCGGTCGAGCTGATCCAGCAGCACTTCTCGCCGGACGTGTTCGGCGAGGGCGTGCCGATCGACCGGATCCTCGCGCTCGGCGCGGAGGACTTCGAGAACGGCGACCCGTCGGTCTTCAACATGGCGATCATGGGTCTGCGGCTGGCGCAGCGGGCCAACGGCGTCTCGAAGCTGCACGGTGTCGTCAGCCGGGGGATGTTCGCCGGTCTGTGGCCGAGCTTCGACCCGACCGACGTACCGATCACCTCGATCACCAACGGCGTTCACGCGCCGACCTGGGTCGCGCGCGAGATCCACCAGCTGACCTATGCGAACACCGACACGGCGGTCGACGGCGAGGGCATCTTCGAGGGCCTCGACAAGACCACCGACGCGCAACTGTGGGAGACGAAGCGGATGCTGCGGCAGCGCTTCATCGACGACACCCGCTCCCGGGTCCGCGCGTCCTGGGTGAACCGGGGCGCTTCCGAGGCCGAGCTGGGCTGGGTCGATTCGATCCTGGACCCGGACGTGCTGACGATGGGGTTTGCCCGGCGCGTACCGTCGTACAAGCGGCTGACTTTGATGCTGCGCGACCCCGCCCGGCTGAAGGCTCTGCTGCTGCACCCGACGAAGCCGATCCAGATCGTCATCGCGGGCAAGGCGCACCCGGCCGACGAGGGCGGCAAGAAGCTGATCCAGGAGATGGTTCGCTTCGCCGACGACCCGGAGGTGCGGCACCGGATCGTGTTCGTGCCGGACTACGACATCGCGCTGGCGCAGCCGATGTACCCGGGCTGCGACGTCTGGCTGAACAACCCGCTGCGTCCGTACGAGGCGTGCGGCACGTCGGGCATGAAGGCTGCTCTGAACGGTGCGTTGAACCTCTCGATCCGCGACGGCTGGTGGGACGAGTGGTACGACGACGAGTTCGGCTGGGCGATCCCGTCGGCCGAGGGCATCGAGGACACGGATCGTCGCGATGACCTCGAGGCGCACGCTCTGTACGACCTGATCGAGAAGCAGGTCGCGCCGCGGTTCTACGACGGCGACGTCCCGGGCCGCTGGATCGAGATGCTGCGGCACACGATCAAGGAGCTCGGGCCGAAGGTGCTGGCGACGCGGATGGTTCGCGACTACGTCCAGCAGCTCTACGTGCCGGCGGCGCACTCGTCGCGGCAGCTCAACTCGACGTACGAGGGTGCACGTCAGCTGGCAGCGTGGAAGAAGCAGGTACGGGCTGCTTGGCCGGCGATCCGCGTCGACCACGTCGAGCTGCAGGGTCTCGGGGACGTGCCGCAGCTTGGTACGACCGTGGGGATCCGGGCGTTCGTGACGCTCGGGGACCTGACGCCGGCGGACATCGACGTCGAGGCGCTGCACGGGCGGGTGAACTCGGAGGACGAGATCACCGATCCGGTGCGGGTGTCGCTGTCGCTCGCCGAAACGTACGAGGGCAACCGCCACCGCTACGAAGGCGAACTCAAACTCGACCGCACCGGCCCCTTCGGCTACACGGTCCGAGTCCTCCCGAAGAACCCGATGCTCGCCAGCCCAGCAGAACTGGGCCTGGCAGCCGGCCCCTCCGACCCCGAAGACCCAGAAACCCCGGACCTCCCCGCAGGCTCCGAATTCTGAGCATCTAAGGCAGGCCCCGCCTACCTCACTAGGCGGGGCCCGCGTTTCTGTTTCCCGAGCTACTGCAGGTCGGCGTTTGAGGCTGTGCTGTTGGTGAAGGGGATGACCATCGTCCAGCCTTCGACCAAGTCGTCCATCACCTCGCCGAAGCGTCGTACTGCTGCGTTCTTGATGTGGGCTTCGAAGGCGTCCCGGTCTGTGTAGCACTCATAGCCGTAGACGATGTCCGGCTCTCCATCGACTTGCCAGACGTCCAGTCGCAACGTCCCGGGCTCCTCGTCCCTGGCGATCCGGGAGCTCCACCGCACCACCTCCAGGAACTCGTCCAGCTTCCCCGGCTTCACGACGAACCTCGCGAGTCCTCCGTACATGAACGTCTCCTACCTCGAGCCCGGACAGGTACAGGTAGCTAACCAGCCGCGCGGTGCAACGAACTCACCACGGCAGCGGTCGCCCGTCGCGGAAGAAGCCTCCGGTCGGGCCGTCGTCGGGGAGGTCGACGGCCCAGAGCACACTTCGCGCTCCGTCGCGGACCGGTCGCCCGCCCTGGCCCATGTCGGTGTCAGTCCAACCGGGGCAGATCGCGTTCACGAGGATGCGGTCCCGGCGCAGCTCCCCGGCAAGCAGTCGGGTCAGCGCGTTCAGCGCCGCCTTGGAGACGCTGTACGCCGGCGCTCCACCGGTCATCTCGCTGATCGAACCGCCTTCGCTCGACACGTTGACGATCCGCGGATGCTCACTCCGGCGAAGCAACGGCAGGAACGCCTGACAGACCCTCCAGGCGCCATACAGATTGGTCTCCATCGCCTGATGAACTGACGCGAGGTCAACACTGATCGCGCGTTCCCCAGGGTCGTACAGAATCGCCGCATTGTTGATCACAGCATCGACCTGCTCCACCCGCCCCGCCGCCCACTCGGCCGCGGCTGCAGCATCATCGGGATCGCTCACATCCAACTTGACCGGCAACAGTCGCTCGCTGCCCGGAGCAATGGCCCGCGCCGTCTCACGCCCTTTGCCGAGATCCCGTACGCCGAGCAGCATCGTCCACCCCTGCGTATGGAGTTGCTCGGCAAGCTCGGCGCCGATTCCCCGGTTGGCGCCGGTGACGAGTGCGACCTGGCCAGGCATCAGTACTCCCTTCGTAGGTGAGCAACTGATCTATCACGCGGCAGAGGCAACCCGGGCGTTGTCAGGAAGCAGAGCCAGCAACTGCTGCGTGTGCCCGGGAAGCTCGGACTCCACTAGCCCGGTGAGTAGATCCCGCAGAGGCAGGGGCTGGTTGACCAGTACGGCGTCGTGCGACACGAGCAGGGTCGGTACCAACGTGTTCAACTCGGCCTCGCTCAAGGCCGCGCCGTCAAACGTTGCTAGTGCTTCCCCTTGCCGGCGGATGCGCTCCTGAAGCCCCGCGATCCCACCGGCCACCGTGATGACGCGCTGGATCGTCCACGGGTCGTGGGAGATCCGGTTGTCGTACGCCGGAACGGTGCCCGCGGCAATCGACGCGGCGGCCGCGATGGTCGTGGCGTTGACGATCGCCACATGCGCCAGGACCTGCTCGGCATTCCACTCGCCGGCCGGCGGGGTGACGACCGTGTCGCCCGCGGCGGCGACCGTACCGGCGGCATCCAGCAGTGCGCGGAACGCTTCCTGAACCATCGTGGTGTCCATGACCTCTCCTTTTGCAACGTTTGGTTGCACATGAGATTAGCTGAGGTTGCTGTGATGCGCAACCATCTGTTGCTTATCCGATCGGCGCGGGCTAAGGTGATCCGCAACCAAGGATTGCAGGAGGATGGCATGGAGTTCGGAACGCTCGAACGCGAGATCTACGTCGGCGCAGCACCCGAGATCGTCTTCGACGTGGTGAGCAGCCCCGAACACCTCAAGGAGTGGTGGCCGGACGACGCCCGGTACGAGGCGACGCCTGGCGCGGCGGGGGAGATCGTGTTCGGCGACCCGGACGCCGGCGGTCAGGTTGTCCAGTTCACTGTGGTCGACGCTGCTCCGCCACGGATGTTCTCGTTCCGCTGGACCCATCCGGCTGGCGACGTGGCGAAGAAGGGCAACTCGCTGCTCGTCACGTTCGACCTGATCCCGTCGGGCGAGGGCACGCTGGTGAAGATGACCGAGACCGGCTTCCGCGAGATGGGCTGGGAGGCCGCAGTACTGGAAGCGCAGTACAACGACCACGCCACCGGCTGGGACTACTTCATGCCGAGGCTCCCCGTGTACGTCGCAACGCTGGAGGCACACTCATGAGCCCCACCACCGTCGACGACGACCTCTGGTCCGCCATCGGCGACCCAACCCGCCGCCGGATGCTCGACCTCCTCCTCGCCACCGGCGAAGGCACCGCCACCACCCTCGGCCAGCAACTCCCCGTCACCCGCCAGGCGGTAGCCAAACACCTCACCGTCCTGGACCGAGTAGGCCTGGTCCAATCCCGCTCAGCCGGCCGCGAAAAGCTCTACCACGTAGACGAAGCCCAACTAGCCCGAGCCGTAGCCCAACTAACCTCAGTCACCGCCGCCTGGGACGCCCGCCTCCAACGCATCAAACGCCTAGCCGAATCAATCCAACACAAAGCCAACGCAGCCAACCAAACTAAGAAGTAGTAGCCACGCCTAGTCAGTGGCCTTGGGGTGTCCGGTGCCTGCCCACCTGATCCACACCGTCTTCTTGTCAGGGTCGACGACGTACCAGATGCGCCCGCCAGCGGTCACCTCGTACTGCCATTGTTCGAGTCCAGCGACGGTGCCCAGTTCGCCTTTCAGTCGATGATGCCGGGGGGTCGTGGGAAACGGTGTCGGGTCGGTCCGGATCGCCTCGTACGCCGCCCAGAGGTTGGCTCTCGCCTGTCCAACCAGTTCCTCCCACCCCTTGGCTGCTTCAGTAGTACCGAATTTCAGAAGCCAGCAACCGGGTTCGGCCGGCGGAGCGACCCGGTCGTTCTTCTTGCTCGGGCTCACGACTCGGGCGGGGGAGCCGGAACGGCTCCGGCGTCGTCGATGACCTCCGACCGGAGATTCGCCAGAAGCTCGGGATCGGCATAGATCTGTGCGGTGTTCTTCCACTCGGTGATCAACTGAAGGACGGGGGCGGGCGAATCGACGTCATTGCTGGCATCCATGACCGCGATGAGTTCGCGGACGAACTCGATTCGGTCGTTTGACGGCAGGAATCGAAGCCAAGGAAAAACCTGTGGCACGAGATCCAGCAGATGGCTCGACCGGACCACCGGATCGCTCATGATCGCCCGCAGAAGCCGGGTCGCGACCTCCACCAACTGATCGTCCTGAGCAGATCGGGACGCAGTGGTCAGCACGAGATCGTCCTCCGCGCCTCGCCGGTGCACGCGCAGGGCCCGCCGACGGCTTGCCTTCAACTTGTCGATGGTCTCGGTCGGCCGTTGCAGCAGATCGGTGAACGTCACTTCCTGCATGTCACCCATACCTCAAAGGTAGATACTAGGTTCATCGTTCGCAACTTCTCTCAGGGGACGTGGAGCGGATTGTCGATGTGGGGGTGCTTGGTTCGTGTGGAGGGGGAGAGGGCGGATCGGCCGCGCTTGGTGGGTGAGGAGAGGGACTGTGGCTACTTCGGTTCTGTATATGTCGATGTCGTTGGATGGGTTCATTGCTGGGCCGGCTGACACTCCGGCCAATCCGGGTGGGGATGGGTTCATGCGGTTGCATGACTGGTTCATCGGGCCGGATGGGGAGTTCGGGAACGTCAGTGGGCCGGCTCGGGAAGTGGTCGACGAGATGAGTGACTTCAGTGCGATCGTCGCTGGGCGGAACACTGTCGAGCAGGTGGATCACTGGGGTGGGGAGCGGAACGGGGTGCAGATCATCGTGCCGAGTCATCGGCCGCCCGCACCCTCGGTGGCCAAGTACCCGAAGGTGACGTATGTGACGGACGGGATCGTCAACGCGATGGCGCTGGCCAAGGAAGCCGCAGGGGATGGGCGGGTGCTGGTGCATGGCGCCTACACGGCGCAGACGGCCCTCGAAGCAGGCGTACTCGACGAGCTTCAGATCCATCAGATTCCGGTCCTGTTCGGCAGCGGTCGTCGGCTCTTCGATGTGCTGCCGAAGAGGATCGAGCTCGAGGTCGTCAAGGTCGTCGACACTCCGGAGGCGACTCACCTCCGCTACCGGGTGCTTCGCTGAGCTGTCGGAGGAGTAGGTCGGCTGGCGGGGTGGGAGGATCCGTCGGGTGAGGGTTCCCGAGGTTCAGCGGTTGCCGATGGTCGGGTTGGCTGCAGTCGGTGGGGTTGGACTGGCGGTGCAGGCTCGGCTCAATGGTGGGCTGGGAGCGAGTCTCGGTGACGGTGTACTCGCGTCGATGATCTCGACCGGCAGCGGCATCCTCGTGTTGCTGCTCATCGTCCCCGCATCGCGCGGCGGTCGGCGGGCACTCAGTCAGATCCGTGAGGCACTGCGAGTACAAGGCCTTCGGTGGTGGCAGTGTCTCGGTGGCGTCGGTGGTGCCCTGTACGTCGTCAGCCAAGGCGTTAGCGTCGGATCGATCGGCGTCGGCATCTTCGTGGTCGCCGTCGTCGGCGGTACGTCGGCCGGCAGCCTCGCCGTCGATCGCGCCGGACTCGGTCCGGGCGGCCCGCGCGCGATCACCATGCCGCGGATCATCGGCGCAGCCGCCGGTGTCGCCGCCGTTGCCATCGCGGGTCATGACCAACTGGCGGGCGATAGCAACCTCTGGCTACTCGCACTTCCGGTGATCGCAGGCCTGGCGCTCGCTCTGCAGTCCGCCCTGAATGGTCGCGTCGGCGCCATCGCCGGCTCGCCCTGGGCTGCCGCGCTCGTCAACTTCGTCGTCGCCGGGTGCACGCTCTGCATCGCGTTGCCGATCGAGTTCCTGCTCCGCGGCGCCACCCCTGGCGAGCTCCCGACCAAGCCCTGGCTGTACTGCGGAGGCTTCATCGGCGTAGCCATCATCGCCATCGCCACCACGGTCGTCCGCCGAGTCGGAGTACTCGTCTTCGGCCTCGCCAGCGTCGTAGGTCAACTCCTCGGCGCCGTACTCCTCGACACTCTCGGCGCCCACCACCCGCCCGCAACAACCTGGATCGCGATAGCCCTCACCCTCGCCGCCGTAGCAATCACCATGCTCCCCAAGTCGTCACGATCACCCACTCCGCCACCAGCTGCTTAAGGCACCACCACGCGACGCTTGAGGTCGACCGTCACCGGCGGATCGCCGGCTGGCGACAACTGCACGATCTGGTCTCCCGGGCGCAGTTCAGGATCCGCGGCGTAGCGAGCAGTCAGTGCTTCGAACGCCGCATCGTCTCCGTTGTCAGCGGCAACCAAAAGCGTTGCGATCTCATCGGTCAGCTCGAGGTCGGCGCCATCCAGTGAGCCGGTCATCGTGCCCCAGCTGTCCCAGAGCAGCAGCTCATCGCCTTGCAGGTGGGCCAGTTGGAAGAAGACATAATTCCGGATGAACCAGCCGCCCTTGATCGGCAGCGCCGGGTCCACCCCGAAGTCGTCGCCATCCAGCTCACCGGAGCGATACCCCAACCACACCTCGGCCGCCGACCGGAACCACCCAGGAACCATGTCCTGTGGATCGAACTTCCAGTGCGGCCCCGGATCGAGTTGCGCGTCGACCATCACCCAGCGCTCGCCGTTCCAGTACTCCACGACGACATGGTCATGGTTGAACCCATCGGCGAAGTACGAGCTGAACCCGATCCGGCTGCGCGCGGGAATCCCCTTGTGCCGCAAGGCGGACACCGTCATCAAGGTGTAGTCGCGGCAACATCCGACAACCCGGTCAAAGGGCTCCCGCGGCACGGCCAGCGCAGTGCCGTTGCGCCGTTGGTCGGTAGCGAGCATCGCCGAGACCCAGCGATGGTTGATCTCTTCGTAGCGATCGCCGGTGAACTCGATCCCGCCCCCGCGATAGTGGATCAGCAGATTGCGGATCACCGCCGTCAGTCCGGGAATGTCCGACGGCAGCGCGTCGAACAACCCGGCGTGCTCACCGGGGTCGCTGTAAGAAGTCTGTTCGGCGTAGTTCATCGTGCTGTTCCTTCGATCGGTTGGGCGATGTCGACAGACAGGTCGGAGCTGGCGGCGTACTGGAAGCCGGGGTGGTAGATCTCGCGGACCGGCCCGGTCGTCAGCCACCCGGAGCGCCGCACCCAGGCGTCGACGAGGTCGTAGGCGATCATGATCCGCGGATAGCTGCACTCGTCCTTGGTGATCGTGCAGTACGCCTCGGAACGGGCCGGCTCGACCCGGATCGCGATCGGCCCGGCCGGGTCCACCAGCCCGGTGAACGGCACGCACACCTCGACGGTGGCCTCGCTCTCCGGCGTCACCGGTCCGTGGAAGATCACCGACCAGCCCCCGGGCAGCTCGGCCCCGGCTTGCTCCAGGTGCGCGTGGATCTCCATCATCGACGAGACCAGTACGCCGACCAGCGACTGCTGATCCGAATCCGCGCGGATGCAGGCCACCTTGGCCTCTGGCACGAACCGGGTCAGCACCGCTCGAGGCGCCAGCCCCGGGCCGGGTGTTCGGAGCATCCGGTTGCGCAGGTACTCAAGGGTCGCCTTGCGCGCCTCGTTGCTCGCTTGCTCGGCTGCCCACCACCGGTCGAGCCGGATCAGGCCCTCCTCGTCGGTGCCGGACAGTACCTCGGTGATCGTCGCCAGTGGCATGCCGAGTTGGCGCATCACGCTGATCCGGCGGGCGCGCTCGAGTTGGCTCGCGGAGTACAGGCGGGTGCCGTTGACCGGGTTGACCCGGGCCGGGGCGAGCAGCCCCGATACGTCGTACAGGCGTAGTGCCTTGTGGGACAGCCCTGAGCGTCGGCCGAACTCGCCGGTCGTCAGCTCACCCTCGATCTCCCGTGCCTCTGCCATGCGGATCAGTGAACACCCTGCCCCAGGGGCAGGAACAAGTTTCCACAGGCCTCTTGTGTTCATGACGCTAACGATATATCTTTAGTGTCATGAACAATATCGAGGAGGAATCGATGAACACCCCAGAAAACACACGTGAAGGCCGCCGAGGCGGTCACCGACACCCCCGCCGCGGTGGACCGCGGATGGGAGAAGGCATGCCGATGCACCGCGGACGCGGTGGCCGGGGCCCGGGACGCGGCGCAGGCCGCGGACGCGCACCTCGCGGCGATGTCCGAACGGCCGTCCTGATCCTGCTCGGCGAGGAGCCGATGCACGGCTACCAGCTGATGCAGGCCATCGCCGACCGCAGCGGCGGACGCTGGACCCCCAGTCCCGGCGCGATCTACCCGACCATCAACCAACTGGAGGACGAGGGCCTGGTGACCGTCACCGCGGACGCCGGCCGCAAGCTCGTCACCCTCACCGACGCGGGCCGTCAGTACGTCGAGGAGCGTCGCGAGACGTCCGTCGATCCGTTCGCCGGATTCGCGAACGCGGAGCCCGCCAGCGATCTGCGCGGACTGCTCGAGGAACTGCACTCAGCCACTCGACAGGTCGCCCGAAGCGGCTCCGACGAGCAGCGCACCGCGGCGGCCAAGATCCTCACCGAGGCTCGCCGCTCGATCTACCTGCTGCTCGCCGACGGCCCCAAGACGCCCGAAGCCTGATGGACAGCTACGCCGGACTGGTCGCGCGGGTGAGAGTCGCCGGCAGCGCGGCCAGCAAGGCGTTCGTCTGATGCTGGTAGCCGAGGTCGTTCGGGTGAAAAAGATCGGGAGCCAGCTTGCCGCGCCATGGCGGGCGGACGTGGCGGGAGAGCTCTGCGACCGGCAGGCCGCGTTCGGCTGCTGAGCTGTGGATGGTCCGGTTGATACCGGCGACATACGGGCTGGCGAGTCCGCCGATGGCCCAGAATCTGTCCGGCAGCAGGAGATCCATCACCACCGAGTACGACGGCAGTCGCCGGATCAACTGGCGAAGGTTGCTGTGGAAGGTCTTCGGCGCCGTGCCGAGGATGTCGTTGCTGCCGATGCCGCAGGTCACCAAGTCTGGCTTTACGCCCAACTGGTCGAGCACCGCGAGCTGGTCGTGCAGAACATGCGCCGCCTGGGCGCCGGCCCGGGACAGGTTCAGGATGCGCCACGGGCGGCTGGAGCGTTCGTCCAGAACCCTTGCCACTTGGCCCACATATCCATGCATCGGGGACGTAGCGCCCAGCCCTTGCGCGGTCGAGTCGCCCAGTACGACCCAGAGCGGTCCGTCGCCGGCGAGGGCGGTCTCGTTGTGGCGGTTCCAGTACTCCGCGAAGGTCCGCGCCTGGACGTCGACGAAGGCGACCCCGTCGAGCCACCGGCGGACGGCCCGGCGCGACGTCGTCCGCTCCGCGTCACCCCAGCGCAGCACCATCTGGTGCAGCACGCCGATCGGCGTCGAGTGGTCGTACTTGCTCGGCTCGTAGTGCCGCTTCCCCGCCTGCAACAAAGCCATCCTGGCCCCCTCCGGACATCACCCCAGTGCCGGAACACAACAGGTGACCCGGACGTGAACAGCTGGTGACGGGAGAAGGTACCCCACGAAGATGAACAACCCCAGAGACTCGCAAAACAAGCACCTTGGGCACACGGGCAGGCGCGTGAGTCAGAGCGCGCGGAGCAACACCAGGCAGCGAGGAGCGAGCGGTACGACGGCGCCCGCGACCACCTCGGTCGCGCCGCTCGAGCTCGTGTCCAGCACGACCTCGTACGCCGGCGCCCAGGACTCGTCCGGTACGACGACGTCCCGCGTCTCGGCCGTCGCGTTGAGCGCGAGCAGGAACGAGTTGTCCACCGGAACGTTGCCGTCGGCATCGGTTCCGCGGATCGCGTCGCCGGCCAGGAACATCCCGATCGTGCGCAGATTCCCGTCGTGCCAGTCGTTCTCGGTCATTTCACCGCCGTGCGGCGCGATCCACGAAAGATCCTTGCGCCCACCCGGCACCACCGGCTGACCAGAGAAGTAGTGCCATTGCCGCAAGGTCGGATGCGCGGCCCGCAACGCCAGCAGCTTCTTGGTCAAAGCCAGATGATCCGACCAGACCGATGGCAGCGACCAGTCGAACCACGAGGTCTCGTTGTCCTGGCAGTACGGATTGTTGTTGCCGTGCTGCGTCCGGCCGCACTCGTCGCCGGCCGTGATCATCGGCACGCCGGTCGACAGCACCAGCGTCGACATCAGGTTCGCCATCTGCCGCTTGCGCAACGCAATCACGCCAGGATCGTCCGTCTCGCCCTCGACACCACAGTTCCAGGAGCGGTTGTCGTCGGTCCCGTCGCGATTGTCCTCGCGGTTGAGCTCGTTGTGCTTGTGGTCGTACGACACCAGATCGCGCAGCGTGAACCCGTCGTGCGCGGTGACGAAGTTGATCGACGCATACGGGTACCGCCCGTCGTCGCCGTACAGGTCGCTCGATCCCGAGAGCCGGTACGCGAGGTCCTGCACCCCGTACGACGAGGTGCGCCAGATGTCGCGCACGCTGTCCCGGTACTTCCCGTTCCACTCCGACCAAGGCGTCCCGAAGTTGCCCACCTGGTAGCCGAAGTTCCCGACATCCCACGGCTCGGAGATCAGCTTGACCCGCCCGAGCACCGGATCCGCCGCGACCTCCGCCAGGAACGGATGCCCGACCGTGTCGACCTCATGCCGCTCGTTGCGGATCAGCGTCACCGCCAGGTCGAACCGGAACCCGTCGACCCCCATTTCCTCGACCCAGTACCGCAGCGAGTCCATCACCAGTCGCCGTACCTGCGGATGCGAGGTGTCGACCGAGTTGCCCGTCCCGGTCACGTCGTACATCGCGCCGCCCTGCGTCAGCCGGTAGTACGCGCGATTGTCGAGCCCACGGAAGCTCAGCGTCGGCCCGTCGAAGCCACCCTCGGCCGTGTGGTTGTAGACGACGTCGAGGATCACCTCGATCCCCGCCGCATGGAACGCGGCCACCATTGCCTTGAACTCGGCAACCTGCTCACCGAGCGACCCGGATGACGAGAACGGAGCATGCGGCGCGAAGTAGTTGAGCGAGTTGTAGCCCCAGTAGTTCGGCAGCCCGCGCGCCGCGATCGCCGGCTCGGTCAGGAAGTGGTGGATAGGCAGCAATTCGACCGAGGTCACCCCGAGATCGGTCAGATACGCGATGACGGACGGGTGTGCCAGTCCGGCGTACGTGCCGCGCTGGTGCTCCGGTACGTCGGGATGCAGCTTGGTGAACCCCTTGGTGTGGAGCTCGTAGATCACCGTCTCGGTCCATGGAACCGGCCGACTGATGGGTGGCGGCGGCTCCGACGAGGCGACGACCACGCCAACCGGTACGTGCCCAGCCGAGTCGCCCTCCGACGAGTCGTAGATCAGCGGAGACGCGAAGTCGAGTGATCCGTCGACGGCACGCGCGTACGGGTCGAGCAACAGCTTGGCTGGGTTGAACCGCAGCCCGTGCGTCGGGTCGAACGGACCGTGCACCCGGTACCCGTACCGCTGCCCGTGCCCGACTCCCGCGACGAACCCGGTCCAGTACTCGCCCGTGTGCGCGAGGTCCAGATTGCGCTGGCTCCCGTCGCCGGAGATCAGCGTCAGCTCGACCCGCTCGGCGGCCGGCGCCCAGACGCTGAAGGTCGTGCCATCGGACTGGACCACCGCGCCCAGCCGGAGCTCCGGATCTGGCGATGGGCCGAGCTCATTCGGGGCGGCGGTGGCTTCGGTCACCGGCACATTGTGCCCATGACAGGTCAAACGTGCTCGGCTGCGTCACAAGTTGAGCGCAATAGTGTTGATAATGCGCGGAGATGGGTAGTTGCGAGCATGGACACGCAATGATACAAACGTAGACACCGTTACTAATTTACCTGGCACGATGCAGGTCGGGTAACAGGTTGCCGGAGGAGACATCATGCGAATTCCATCTGTCCTGGCCGGGCTCACCCTGGCAGCGCTCGCCCTGGCCGGCTGCGGAGGCAACTCCGGCGGCGCGGGCGACGCGAAGGTTCCCGACGATCCGGCGAAGGTGAAGGGCGACCTCACCTACGCGATCTGGGACGTCAACCAGCAGCCCGCGATGCAGCAGATCGTCAAGGCGTTCAACCAGAAGTACCCGGACGTGAAGGTGTCGATCTCGCTGGCCACCTTCGACCAGTACTTCACCAAGCTCAAGACGCAGGGCTCGTCGAACAACCTGCCCGACGTGTTCTGGATGAACGGACCCAACTTCCAGCTGTTCGCCTCGAACAAGCAGCTCGCCACCCTCGACGGGCTGATCGGGGCCAAGCAGGTCGACCCGGCCAACTACCCCAAGGCGCTCGACGACCTCTACACGCTCGACGGCAAGCAGTACGGCGTACCGAAGGACTACGACACGATCGCACTTTGGTACAACAAGAAGCTCTTCGCCGATGCCAAGGTCGCGGCGCCTACGGCCGACTGGACCTGGAACGACTACAAGGCTGCCGCGGTGAAGCTCAAGGCGGCGCTCGGCTCCAAGGGCATCTGGGCCAGTGGTGACAATCTCGGCAACCAGTCCGACTTCTACCCGGCGATGCTGAGCAACGGCGGCTACGTGATCAAGGACGGCAAGTCCGGATACGGCGATCCGAAGTCGATCGAGGCGCTGCAGTTCTGGTCCGACATGGTCAAGGGCGGCTACACCCCGACCGCCGCGCAGAACGCCGAGACCAAGAGCCAGGACCGGTTCTTCGACGGCAAGGCCGCGATGATGTGGAACGGCAACTGGGTCGTCTCGGCCGCGCTCAAGTCACCGTACAAGAACGACTTCAGTGTGGTGCCGTTGCCGAAGGCCCCCAACGGCGGTCGCAAGACGGTGATCCACGGCATCGCCAACGTGATGAGCGCCAAGACGAAGAACCCGGAGGCGGCAGCGGCGTTCCTCGCCTTCCTCGGTGGCAAGGACGCGGCGCTGATCCAGGCCAAGGCCGGCGCGGCGAACCCGGCGTACACGGGAACGCAGACGGACTTCGTCAACAGCGCGCCGCAGTACAACCTGAAGACCTACATCGAGGCGGCCGAGCAGTACTCCGAGCCGTACCCGGTCTCGAAGGACACCGGCGTCTGGAACCAGCTCGAGACCGACGACCTGATCGCGGCCTTCGGCGGCACCAAGCCGATGTCCGAGGTCGGCCCCCAGGTCGCGACCAAGATGGACGAGGCGCTGGGCAAGGAAAAGTGAGCAAGGACGGCAAGTGGCCTTGGGTCTTTGTGCTGCCGACCTTCTTGGGTGTTCTGGTCTTCTATTTGTGGCCGCTGGTCAAGACGCTCTACGACAGCTTCACGGAGACGGGGCCGTTCGGTGGTGCGACCTGGGTGGGCATCGCCAACTACAGCCAGCTGGTCGGTGACTCGCAGGTTTACCGGGCAGTCGTCAACACGGTCGTCTACACGGCGATCGTGCTGCTCGGGATCCCGATCGCGGTGCTGTTCGCCAGCCTGCTGAACCGGCCGGGGCTGAAGGGCGCGATGGTCTATCGCACGCTCTTCTTCCTCCCGTACGTCGCGATGCCGACGGCGATCTCGCTGGTCTGGCGAATCATCTACAACGGCGAGTACGGCGTACTGAACCAGGCGCTCGGCGTGTTCGGGATCGACGGACCGTCCTGGATCACCGAGCCGTGGTTCGCGCTGATCGCGGTCGCCTTGCTGGGGCTGTGGATGTCGATCGGGTTCAACCTGATCGTCTTGTCGGCCGGGCTGAAGGGTATTCCGGGCGAGCTCTACGAGGCGGCCTCGCTGGATGGCGCGGGCCGGTCGCAGCAGTTCCGGTCGATCACCGTGCCGTTGCTGACGCCGTCGATCTTCTTCCTGTCGGTGATCACCACGATCGCCGGGTTCCAACTCTTCGACCAGCTGTTCGCGTTGCTCGGGCCGACCAATCCGGTGATGCCCAAGACGCAGTCGCTGGTCTTCCTGTTCTACGACGCGGCCTTCGTCGGCAACGAACGCGGGTACGCCGCGGCGGTCGCAGTACTGATCCTGGCGGTGGTCGGGTTGCTGACCCTGTTCCAGTTCCGGCTGCAGCGAAGGTGGGTGAGCTATGACTAAGCGTGCGGACCAGCAGCGGCTGGGCAGCAACCGGCTCGCGCACGTGGTGCTCGTCATCGGCAGCCTGGTGATGATGTTCCCGTTCCTGTGGCAGCTCAAGCTGGCGTTCTCCAGCAACGCCGAGATCCAGGCGGTACCGCCGAACCTGCTGCCCAAGGGCCTGGAGTGGAGCAACTTCACCGAGGTGTTCCAGCGGCTGCCGTTCCTGGACCAGTTCTGGGTGTCGGTCGCGGTCACCCTCGGCCGTACGGTCGGGCAGCTCGTACTGTGCTCGATGGCCGGCTATGCGTTCGCGCGGATGTCGTTCCGGTTCAAGGGGCTGATGCTCGCGCTGATCCTGTCGATCCTGATGGTGCCGAGTCAGGTGTACCTGATCCCGCAGTACCAGATCATCCAGCGGCTCGGCTGGCTGGACACCATCCAGGGCATCATCGCGCCGGGTGTCTTCAGCGCGTTCGGGACCTTCCTGATGATGCAGTTCTTCCGGACGATCCCGGTCGAGCTGGAGGAGGCCGCGCGGCTGGACGGCTGCAACCCGTGGCAGACCTTCTGGAAGGTCGTCCTGCCCGTCGCCAAGCCAGGACTGATCTCGCTGGCGATCATCACCGTGCTCGCGTCGTGGGCCGATCTGCTCTGGCCGCTGGTGGTCACCTCCTCGCCAGATGAGATGCCTCTTGCCGTGGGCCTGGCGACCCTGGCTGGATATCAGGGCAGCATCTCGCCAGGAGTGATGATGGCGGCGGCCCTGATGGCGATGTTGCCGATCCTGATCCTCTTCGTCGTACTGCAGCGTCGCGTCGTCGAAGGCATTGCATTCTCCGGACTCAAGTAGAGGACATCCATGTCTGACTCTGACCTGACGGTCGGGCTGATCGGCGCGGGCAACATCGCGCACGTTCACGTCGCGGCCTGGCAGGCGCTCGGCGCGCGGGTGCTCGTGCACTCGGCCGCCGGCGCCGAGGAACTCGTCGCTCGCTACGGATTGGAGTTCGCTCCGACGCTTGACGGGCTGCTCGCGGAGGTGGACTTCGTCGACATCGTCACGCCGTCGGCGACGCACAAGGAGATCGCACTGGCGGCGATCAAGGCCGGCCGGCACGTGATCTGCGAGAAGCCGCTCGCTCTGCGGGCCAGTGACGCGCACGAGCTCTCCGAGGCGGCCGCGGCTGCCGGCGTACGGATCTACCCGGCGCATGTGGTCCGGTACTTCCCGGAGTACGTCGCTGCGCACTCCGCCGTCAAAGAAGGGCGGATCGGAAAGGTGGCCGTCGCTCGCTTCTTCCGGCAGGCGTCGTCACCAGCCGGCGCCGGCTGGTACCGCGATGTCGCCCGCTCCGGCGGCGTCATCATGGACCTGATGGTGCACGACCTCGACCAGGCCCGCTGGCTGTGCGGCGAGGTGACCAGCGTGTACGCCGTGCAGAGCCCGCCGAACGTGGACGGGATCAGCCCGGTCAACGTGGCGGCCCATGTGACGCTGACCCACGAGGGTGGCGCTATCAGTCACCTGCGCGCGACCTGGGGCGCCACCGGGACCCCGTTCAAGACCGGCTTCTCGATCGCAGGCTCCTCCGGGGTGCTCGAGTACACCTCCGGCAAGGAGACCGGGTACGCCGAGGAGCTCCAGGGCGAGGCCGTTGGGGGAGACCTGCTGATCCCGTCTTCGACTCTGTTCGAGAGCCCGTACCTGACCCAGTTGCGTGAGCTCTCCTCTGCCCTGCGTGGTGGCGCTGTACCGCGAGTAGATGCGGCTGATGGCGCCGCGGCCGTCTACCTGGCCGAGGCTGCTCGTGAGTCGATGGCAACAGGTCGCACTGTCGACATGACTACCTTCAACCCGGCAGGAGTACCCGCATGACGGTTCTGAAGGTAGCGATCGCGTCCTTCGCGCACACCCACGCTTCGTCGTACGCCGGGTTGCTCGGCGCTCTGCCCGACGTCGAGGTGCTGTCCTCGGACCCCGATGGCGCTGCGGCCCCCGACGCCGGTCCCCGTGGCGCTGCGTTCGCCGAGAAGGTTGGCATTCCCTACGTCGACTCCTACGACGAGCTGTTTGCCTGGGGCCCCGATGCGGTCGTGGTGACCTCGGAGAACGCGCTGCACCGCGGACTGGTCGAGCGGGCGGCCGCTGCCGGGGCGCATGTGCTCTGCGAGAAGCCGCTGGCGACTGAGGTGGCGGATGGCGAGGCCATGCTGGCTGCTTGCGAGGCAGCCGGGGTGATCCTCATGACGGCGTACCCGGTGCGCTTCGCGCCGTCGTACGGGCGGCTGCGGGCTTCTGTAGAGGCTGGCCGGCTCGGCGACGTGTTTGCGGTAGCGGGGACGAACAACGGGAAGATCCCGTACGCCCAGCGGCAGTGGTTCACCGACGCCGCGCTGGCCGGCGGAGGAGCGCTGGTCGACCACACCGTGCACTGCGCCGACCTCATCGACGGCCTGACCGGTGGCTCGGAGGCTGTGCGGGTCCATGCCGTCGCCAACCACGTGCTGCACCAGGACAAGGGTGTGTCGGTGGAGACCGGCGGCCTAGTCACCATCACGTACGACAACGGGCTGCTGGCAACCATCGACTGCTCCTGGAGCGTGCCGGACAACGGACCGACCTGGGGTGGCGTGACGCTGCAGGTGACGGGTACGAACGGCTCGGTGGAGATAGCGCCGTTCCAGTCGCATGTCGGCGGTACGGACGCTTCCGGCGAGGTCTTCCTCGCAGTGGGCGGCAACCTCGACTCGATGATGCTCGGCGAGTTCCTGAGCGCAGTACGGGCATCTGGCAAAGCAGTGCCCGGTACTACGCCGGCAGTGGTCCCGCAGCCCGACGGTGCAGTCGGCCTGCGGACGCTCCGCATCGTGGATGCTGCCCGCCGATCTGTCGCCGCCGGGCAGCCCGTCGACGTCTAGCCAGGGCTCCCGGTAGTACGAGTATTTCGACTGGTCCGGTACCGTGCCCGAGGATGTGACCCGCGGGTAGTGCTGAGACTGAGGAGCTGTGATGGGTGAGTTCGTCAACCTGACCGTGGCCGACGGGGTCGGCACGATCCGGCTGGACCGGCCGAAGATGAACGCGCTCAACGTGCAGGTCCAGGACGAGATCCGCGACGCCGCGCTGGCGGCGACCGCGGACGACGCGGTGCGGGCCGTCGTGGTCTATGGCGGCGAGCGGGTTTTCGCGGCCGGCGCGGACATCAAGGAGATGGCTGACATGTCGTACGCCGACATGGTCAAGCGCTCCGGTCCGCTGCAGGCTGCGCTGAGCGCGGTCGCCGCCATCCCGAAGCCCACTGTCGCGGCGATCACCGGCTACGCGCTCGGTGGTGGCTGCGAGCTGGCCCTGTGCGCGGACTACCGGATCGCCGCGGATGACGCCAAGCTCGGCCAGCCCGAGGTCCTGCTCGGCGTCATCCCCGGCGCCGGTGGCACACAGCGGCTGTCGCGGCTGGTCGGGCCGTCCAAGGCGAAGGACATCATCTTCACCGGACGCTTCGTGGACGCGGCCGAGTCGCTGCAGATCGGGCTGGTCGACAAGGTCGTACCGGCTGCTGAGGTTTATCAGGCCGCTGTTGCTTGGGCCGGGCAGTTCTCTCGCGGTGCCGCGCTGGCATTGCGGGCCGCCAAGGAGGCGATCGACGCCGGGCTCGGGGTCGATCTGCACACCGGGCTGGAGATCGAGCGGCAGCAGTTCGCGGCATTGTTCGCCACCGAGGACCGCACGATCGGGATGAAGTCTTTTGTCGAGAACGGCCCCGGCAAGGCCGAGTTCAAGGGAATCTGATGACCACGTCTGCTTCGAAGCCCACCGCCACCGCCGAAGAGGTCGAGGCCGCGTGGAACGACAACAAGCTCGCCCAGGTGCTCTACCACGACTGGGAAGCGTCGACCTATGACGAGAAGTGGTCGATCTCGTACGACGAACGCTGCGTCGACTACGCCCGGGACCGGTTCACCGACGTGGCCGGGTCCGACGGCTGGCCGTACGGCAAGTCGCTCGAGATCGGCGCCGGCACCGGCTTCTTCACGCTGAACCTGAAGCTGGCCGGAGTACTGGCCGAGGCACACGTCACGGACCTGTCGCCGGGCATGGTCGAGGCGGCCAAGCGCAACGCGGACACGCTCGGGTTCGCGATCGAGGGCAAGGTCGCGGACGCGGAGAAGCTGCCGTACGACGACGACACCTTCGACCTGGTGATCGGGCATGCGGTGATCCACCACATCCCGGACGTCGAGCTGGCGTTCCGCGAGATGCTGCGGGTGCTCAAGCCGGGCGGCCGCTTCGTCATCTGCGGCGAGCCCACCCGGTACGGCGACTTCGTGGCGCGGCGGCTGTCGCGATTCACCTGGTGGGCCACGACCAATGTGACCAAGCTGCCGGCGCTGACCGGGTGGCGTCGGTCCCAGTCGGAGCTCGACGAGTCGTCGCGGGCGGCTGCCCTGGAGGCCGTCGTGGACCTCCACACGTTCGACCCGGACACATTGGCCCGGATGGCTGAGCGGGCTGGGGCTGTCGACGTACGGACTGTGACGGAGGAGCTGCTGGCGGCCTGGGTCGGGTGGCCGATCCGGACGTTCGAGGCGGCGGTACCGGAGGAGAAGCTCGGGTTCGGGTGGCGGATGTTCGCCTACAAGTCCTGGCTGCAACTGTCGAAGGTCGACAAGGTTCTGTCTCAGGTAGTACCCGATGAGCTCTACTACAACGTGTCCATCACCGGAGTCGCTAAGTAGCGGTGTACATACTGGACGGATGCGGTTGTTGACGGCGGCGAATCTGCGCTGGGTGGTGCGCCACCGGGCGTGGACGCCGTACTACCTGAAGCGCTACTGGCGCTTCGGCTGGTTCAAGCTGCGGCATCCGCAGGTGATCACCGAGGGATTCGTCTTCCTCGGCAAGAAGCTGGAGATCGTCGCGCGGCCCGGGCACGGGCGGCTGATCCTCGGCCAATGGGTGCATCTGGGCGACGAGACGCGGCTGCGGGCCCATGAGGGCACCCTGCGGATCGGCGACAAGGTGGTCTTCGCGCGCGACGTCACGGTCAACTGCTACCTGGACATCGAGATCGGCGCGTCGACGCTGATCGCGGACGGTACGTACATCTGCGACTTCGACCACAAGACCGAGGACCTCGACCTCCCGATCAAGGACCAGGGCCTGGTCAAGTCCCCGGTCCGGATCGGCCCCGACTGCTGGCTGGCCACCAAGGTCACCATCACCCGCGGCGCCGACATCGGCCGCGGCGTCGTGATCGGCGCCAACAGCGTTGCCCGAGGCAACATCCCGGCGTACTCCGTAGCCGTCGGCGTCCCCGCCGTGGTGGTCCGAGACCGCCGGACCCGGTACGCCGCAGACGCCCCCCGCCGCGCCTACCTCGCCGACCTAGCCAAATCCAACGCCGAAACCACAGCCCGCCTACAAGCCGGCGACCCGCCCCCGACGAAGCTGTCCGCCGCGCCCAGCAAGCCCGCGGCGACCATAAAACCGTCTTCTCCGACGCCAGAAGAAGACGCGAGGGGTAACAGCGCGGGGACAACTGGTGATAAGGCAGATGTGACCAAGGGGTTCTCAAGTTACTCACCAGTCGGGCACTATGTCCCGGAAGTCGTCGAAGAGGAGACGCAGCGTGGCTGAGCAGGCGGACCAGGGCTCCATCCTGGACCAGGCGGCCGCCGACGGCTCGATCACCGACGCGCGGCACCGGGCAGTCGATCCGGTGCCGATCGTGGTGGCGGATGTGACGGACGGTGTGGATCTGGCTACGTTGGAGACAGCGGACGGCGTGCCGTCGGCACCGATCTGGAGGGTGCGGCGCAAACTGTCGCCGCGCCCGGTACCGGGCAACCGACGCAGGAAACCGCCGGTGACGGCACCGGTGACGGACGAGGAACCGACCCCGGCTGAGGAGATGGACGACGTGGGTACTCAACCCGACAAGGCGGCCGAGACCGCCGATGCCGAGAAGGCGGTGACACCGGACGTGAAGGCTGAGGAGACTTCCGCGCCGGCGGCGTCCACCGAGGCGTCCACAAGTGGGCGCGGCACGACCGCGACCGCGACGAAGCCCGCGAAACCGAAGACGGCGGCCGAGATCGTCGCCGAGCAGAAGGCCCGCGAGAAGGCAGCGGCCGAGCCTCCCCAGGACGACACAGCGGTGACCAAGCCGGTGACCCGGCAACCTGCCGCGCCGAGCGCTGCCGCAGTACCGGGCACGACCACCCCCAAGAACGCCGGCAAGCCTGTCGCGGCTGCTGCGAAGAAGACCACGACGTCTTCCTCGAGCACCGACAAGGGCAAGGCCGCGATGTCCGCGGTGGGTTCGGGCGTCAAGCGCTTCCGGAACCTGCTGGCCTCGCTGGTCTGGCTGATCGCCGTCATCGCCGCCGCACTGCTTGCCCTGGGCGCCCTCTTCACCGCACTCGACCAGGCCAACCAGAGCAACGAGATCGTGAAGTGGGTGCTCGAGCGCGGGCACGACCTGGTGGGCCCGTTCAAGGACCTCTTCCGGCTCGAGACGGCGAAGAACACCCTGCTGGTCAACTGGGGCATCGCGGCGCTGGTCTACCTGATCATCGGCAAGATCGCCGAGCGCTTCATCCGCCCCTGACGTTTTTCCGGTACTACGTGATGCCGCGTACTACGTGATTGCGGGCTAGGTGATCCGGGGCCGGGCGACGACGATGAGGTCGAGACTGTCATCGAGCTCGCCGGCCCGGATCACGAAGTCGTCGTAGCTGGTCTCCGTCACCAACTCGACCAGGTCGGCCGGCCATTGCGCGTGATCCGAGGCGAGCTGTGCGTCGACGGCCGAGCCGTTCGTCTGCTCCCACTCGGTCAGCTTCTCGCCGTGCCAGAGGCCGAGGGTCTCGACGACCTCCAGGTCCGCTGCCACCAGCTCGACGAACTCCGGGCCGGTGAGTTCCTTGGTGTGGTACCAGTTGCCGCTCGGAAAGGTCAGCCGGTTGGGGGTGCTCAGGACGATGGTCGCGCCGGGCGCCGTGATCCGCGCGCACTCGGTGACGAACCGCGGCTGCTCCCAGAGGTGTTCGATCGTCTGCAGCGACACGAGCAGATCGAAGGCCCCGTCGGCGAAGGCTGTCTGGACGAGATTGCCCTGCACCAGATTGACTTGTGGATAAGCCTTCGCGACGTGCCGAAGCGTCGTACCTTCATAGTCGAGACCGAACACCTGCCTGGCTCCGGCCCGGTGCAGCAGGTCCGCGCCGTACCCCTCGCCGCAGCCGGCGTCGAGGACGCGGCCGGTCTCAGAAGTAAGCCAATTCGCCGTGATCCAGCGATAGGCGGCCTCGTGGCGCGCGAACCAGTAGTTCTCATGCCAGATCCCGGGGGCTGTTCTTTCACCGGTGAGCGGTAACGTCTCGGTCACCAGGTGACTGTAACTGTGATGGGACTCGCACGCGTCATATGTTTCTCGCGAGTAACATCCGTGGCAGGCTGGGAGAGACCGTTAACCAGAAGGGGTCCCACACGCTATGAAGATCGTCGTCTGCGCGAAGTTCGTGCCGGATGCCACGGCGGACCGCCGCTTCCGCTCCGAGGACAACACGGTGGATCGCGCCGGGGTCGACGGGCTGCTGTCCGAACTGGACGAGTACGCCGTCGAGACCGCGCTGACCGTGAAAGACACTGCCGGTGACGGCTCTGAAGGTTCAGTGACCATCCTCACGGTCGGGCCGGAGCAAGCCGCGGACGCCATCAAGAAGGGCCTCCAGATGGGCGCCGACGCCGGCGTCCACGTGAACGACGACGGCATCCACGGCTCCGACGCCGTGGCGACCTCGCTGATCCTGGCCAAGGCGCTGGGCAAGCTCGAGGCCGACCTGGTCGTCTTCGGGATGGCCTCCACGGACGGTTCGATGGGCGTCGTACCGGCGATGGTGTCCGAGCGGCTCGGGCTGCCCGGCGTCACGCTCGGCTCGTCGGTCACCGTCGACGGTGACAAGGTGACGATCCGCCGGGACGGTGACACCGCCAGCGACACCATCGAGGGCACGCTGCCGCTGGTGCTGTCGGTGTCGGACCAGTCCGGCGAGCCGCGGTACCCGTCGTTCAAGGGCATCATGGCCGCGAAGAAGAAGCCGGTCGAGACCTGGTCGCTGGCCGACCTGGAGATCTCGCCCGACCAGGTCGGTGCCGCGTCGGCCTGGACCGAGGTCACCGAGGTGACCGCCCGCCCGCCGCGTTCGGCCGGCACGATCGTCACCGACGAGGACGGCAGCGGCGCTGCCCAGCTCGTCGAGTTCCTGTCCACCAACAAGTTCCTCTGAGGGGCGAGCAATTCATGTCGAACGTACTCGTTCTCGTTGACCACACCGGTGGCAAGGTCCGCAAGACGACCGCGGAGCTGCTGACCATCGCGCGCCGCCTCGGTGAGCCCGTCGCCGTCTTCATCGGCGACAACGTGCAGGACGCGCTGCCCGCGCTCGGCCAGTACGGCGCGACCAAGGTGATCGCGCTGACCGACCCCGAGCTGACGCAGTACCTGGTGGCCCCCAAGGCCGAGGCGCTGCAGCAGGTCGCGGCCAAGATCGAGCCCAGCGCGATCCTGATCTCGTCGAACGCCGAGGGCAAGGAGATCGCCGCCCGGCTGGCCGTCAAGCTCGACTCCGGTCTGATCACCGACGCCGTCGATGTCCAGGAGGGCCCGGTCACCACGCAGTCGGTGTTCGCCGGCAACTACTCCGTCCAGGCCAAGGTCACCCACGGCACGCCGATCATCACGGTCAAGCCGAACGCGGCGACTCCCGAAGCGGCTGAGACCTCGCCGGAGGTGGAGGAGTTCGACGTCACGATCTCCGATGGCGCCAAGACGGCCCGCATCACGGACTCCAAGCCCCGCGAGGCGACCGGCCGCCCCGAGCTCACTGAGGCAGCCATCATCGTCTCCGGCGGCCGCGGCACCGGCGGCGACTTCAGCCCCATCGAAGCCTTCGCCGACTCCCTCGGCGCCGCAGTGGGCGCCTCCCGGGCCGCAGTCGACTCGGGTTGGTACCCGCACGCCTACCAGGTCGGCCAGACCGGCAAGACGGTCTCGCCCCAGCTGTACATCGCCGCAGGCATCTCCGGCGCCATTCAGCACCGCGCAGGCATGCAGACCTCGAAGACCATCGTCGCCGTCAACAAGGACGAGGAAGCCCCCATCTTCGAGCTGGTCGACTTCGGCGTAGTCGGCGACCTCCACAAGGTCCTCCCGGCAACCACCGAAGAAGTAACCAAGCGCAAGTCCTAACCCTCACCACCCCGGCCCGGCCAGCTCCCAGAGCAGGCCGGGCCGACTCATACCTGACGGCTTCGTTGGGTTAGGGGGTGGTGGCGGCGGGCTGGTAGGTGGGCGTTCGGCGGGCTTGGGAATGGTGTTCGTAGGCGTGGGCCAGGCGTAGGAGTACTGGTTCGGACCAAGCGGTGCCGATGAAGGTGATGCCTACGGGGAGGCCGAAGGTGAAGCCGGCTGGGACGGTGATGGCTGGGTAGCCGGCCAGGGCGGCGGGGGTGGAGCTGCCGCCTAGGTAGTTGTCGCCGTTGATGAGGTCGATCTTGCCTGGAGGGGCGCTGGTCGGCATGACGAGGGCGTCGAGGCTGTGCTGGCGTAGTACGGCGTCGATGCCTTCGGTGCGGGACAGGCGATGGTTGGTGGCCAGGGCAGCTCGGTACTCCGCCTCGGAGAAGTCCAGAGCCTGGATGGCCTCAAGTCCGTCTTGGCGTACGTAAAGCAGTTCGCGGTCGCTGTGTTCGCGGTTGAAGGCGATCAGCTCCGACAGGTTGCGCGGATGCTTGCCGGGGGTCGTGGACAGGTACCGGTTGATGGCTCGCTTGGCCTCGTGCGCCTGCACCACGATCGAGGTCTCGGTGTCCTCGAGTTGCCGCGCGGTCGGGATGTCGGCCGGGTCGACCACCGTCGCGCCGGCCTTCCGTAGCACGTCGATCGCCTGCTCGGTGATCTCGTCGGCATGACTGCTGTAGCCGAAGTACACCTCACGCGGTACGCCGATCCGCGCACCGCGCAACCCGTCGTCGTCGAGGAACCGCGTGTAGTCCAGCTGGAAATGTCCGCGACTCGCGGCGGTGGCCGGGTCCCGCTTGTCCACTCCGACCAACGCGCCCAGCATGATCGCGGCGTCGCGGACGGTACGGGCTATCGGGCCGACGCTGTCCTGGCTCGGCACTCCCTGGATCATGCCCGCGCGGCTTACCAACCCCACGGTGGGTTTCACGCCGACGACGGAGTTGGCTGCGGCTGGGTCGACGATCGAGCCGTTCGTCTCGGTACCGATGCCGGCGACGCACAGGTTCGCGGCGGCGGCAACTGCCGTACCGGAGCTGGATTCGCTCGGCGATCGGTCCAGCTTGTACGGGTTGAGTGTCTGGCCGCCGCGAGCACTCCAGCCAGGGTGATGGGTGATCGAGATGCCACCGGCCCACTCGCTCAGGTTGGTCTTGCCGAGCAGTACCGCACCAGCCGCTCGGAGCTTGGCCGCGACCGCCGAGTCCGCCGTCGGCCGGCCGCCCTCCAAGGCGAGGGAGCCGGCCGTGGTGTGCATCCGGTCCGCTGTGTCGAAGAGGTCCTTCAGCAGCACCGGTAGTCCGTGGAGGGGACCGCGTACCCCGCGAGTCCGCCGTTCGGCATCCAACCGCCGTGCCTCGCGGATCGCGTCGGGGTTGACCTCGATCACCGCCCGCAGCCCAGGCCCGCGCCGGTCGATCCTGTCGATCCGCTCCAGGTAGTACCGAGTCAGCTCCTCAGCAGAAATCCGCCCCGCCGCCATCCGCCTGGCAAGCACGGTGATGTCCGGCCCGTCCAACTGTGTCGCCGCGCTGACTGCCGAGTCCGACGGTGCCACCGCGCTGACTGCTGCCGCGTTCGTTGCGGATGTCAGCCAGGGTGCTGTTGCGGCGGCCACGCCCATCGCTAGTACTCCACGTCGCCCGGGCGTGATTCGGTCCAGTCTCATGTCCCACCTCTGCACGGTCGTCGAGATCTCCTGCCTCAAGCACACCGTCCGGCCGCGCGCCGGAACATCACCTGGCCTCCACCGTCGCGGTAGCCCCGGCGCTACGTGGCGCCGGCCAGGCGGGCGCTCGATGACGAGCGTTTCCGGGCAGGGGCAGGGGGCCGGGCCGGCCAGAGCCAGGGGCAGGAGTAGGGCCAGGGGCCAGGAGCGGGGGGCAAGGGGCAGGAGCCGGGGGAGGGCATGGAGCAAGGTGCAGGGGGAGGGCAAGGAGCAAGGTGCAGGGGGAGGGCAAGGAGCAAGGTGCAGGGGCCTGTGGCTGCGGCTGTCCGCCGTTCGCCAGCCCGCCGTCCGGGCCAGCGGTCCGCGCATCGTGGCTGGTGTGAGGTGGGTCACAGGAGTCGTGCGGGCCGGGGGCGGCCCGTGGTGGGGTCGAGGGGTGGTCGATCTCGGTGAGGGACTCGATGACGGGACTTGGTGGGTGGACTCGGTGGAGGGATTCGGGGTTGTGGGCGTGGATGGCGTGGATGGCGTGGATGGACCGGATGGCGGGCTGGGCCGGGCTGTGGAGCGGGTGGGGTTTTCGGCGGCCACCCGGGAGTGGTTTCGGGAGTTGGTGGGTGGTGAGGGGATTGGGACCGGTGAGTTCGGGGTGGGGAGGGTGAGGCTTCCGGGGGAGGAGGAGGCGGTTGGGTTGATGGAGTTTTGTGGGGTGGGGGCGCGGGATCGGGAGGAGATGTTGGCGGCTCGGCCGGATCCTGTGGTGGATGCGGATTGGTGGGCGGTTACGGCTGCGCTGGTTTGCAGTGTTGAGCGGGAGTGGGGGAAGGCGGTTCCGTCTACTGGGTTCGAGGCTTGGCCGGCGGTGCCGATGGGGTCGTCGGCGGTGGGGTTGTTTGCTGGGGCTTGGGCGTTGTTGGCTTGTGTTCCTCGGTTGGTTGAGGTGCATGCGCGGCGTGGGGTGCCGGAGGCGGTGACGGTGGCTACTGTGTCGGCGCTGGGTGGGGTGATGGAGACGCATCGGGACATCTTCGGTCGGGCGGGGGTGGGGCTGATTCCGTTGTGGAGTCCGCCGTTGCGGTTCCGGGGTACGGATTTCGAGATCGGGCGGCATGCGTTCACGCGCGCTCAGTTGGGGATCGGCGACGGCGTTTCAGGGCATGTGCTGATGATGCACGTTCCGCCGATCGGGCGGCTCGATGCGCAGGCTTCGGAGGAGTCGGTTGCCGAGGCGACCCGGCTGTTCGAGCGGTGTTATCCGGAGGAACCGGTCGCCGCGTTCGTCTGTCATTCGTGGCTTCTTGATCCGGGGCTCGCGGAGTACTTGGCGGCTGACTCCAACATCATGCGATTCCAGCGGCGCTTCGATCTGCTCCCGCTGCTGCCGATGAAGGATCCGAGCGAGGGCGATCGCGAGATGATGCGGCTCGGCCTGCATCTCTCGGTACCTGAGGATGGTCCGCTCACGGAGGACGACCTCGCTCGAGTACCGCAGGAAACCTCGCTGCAGCGTGCGTTCGTGTCCCACCTATGGTCGGGCGAACACTGGCAACTCCGCACCGGCATCCTCCGCAAGCCGAGCTAGCCGAAGCTTGGCGAGTTCCGCGGGCTGGTGCGAGTCAGGTGCCTTCGGGGAGCGGGCGGTTGGGGCGGGGTGGGTTGACCACGCGGAGTTGGAGCATGGCGGCGAAGCGGGCTTCGGGGTCGTCTAGGTCTAGTTCGCCGACTTCGGCGAGGCGGCGGAGGCGGTAGCGGAAGGTGTTGGGGTGGACGTAGACGGCTGCGGCCGCGGCGATGACGTCGCCGAAGGCGTCCAGCCAGGCTCGGAGGGTCTCGACCAGGTTGGTGTTGTGCTCGCTGTCGTACGCGACCAGGCGGGCGATCGGTCCGGTGGGCTGGTCGCCACGCGCCTCGATGAGGTCCCGCAGTTCGAGTAGGAGCGTCTCGACGTGGACGTCGGCCAGTCGGGCGACGCGTTGCGAGCCGCGGCCTGTCCGGAGTACTCGGAGAGCTCGGTCGGCGCCGGCTCGGGCGTGGGGGAGACGGGCGGTTTCCCGTACGACGGGGCCGACGCCGATCGTCGCGGTGACGCGCTCGCCGATCCGGTCGAGGAAGTCCTTGGCGATCCGTACTGCGTTCTCCTCGCCATCCGACCGATCGGCGCGGACCGGTACCAACCCGTAGGCGATGTCACCGACCAACGCGGCCGCCGATCGTGGGTGGACGGCGCCGAGGTGCATCGCGAACGCATCGGCCAGACGCTGGCGCTCGGTGGCCATACCGGCTTCACCAACGAGCGAGTCGGAGACTGGTACAGCAAGAGCCAGTACTACGACCGGCTGGTCGGCCAGGCCTAAGCGGTCGAGCGCATCGCGGGCTCCGGCGCCGCCTTCGAGCGCAGTACTGACCAAGTCGGCGCGGAGCCTGCGTTCGACGTCGGCGCCGGCCCGGATGCGAAGCATGTGGAGGGCGACGAGCTTGGCCGCGTCGCAGAAGGCCTGGGTGCGCTCCTCGCTCAGCGGGTCGCGGACGGCGGCCCAGATCGAGCCGAGGATCTCGTCGCCGGCGCGGACGGCGACAGCGACGCGGGGGAGGGTGTGCTCGCCCTTGGTGACTGCCAGGGGTGGGATGTAGACCGGCTGGTCGGTTCGGTACAGCTCACGGAAGACGCCTCGCTCGTTGAGGAGGCGGGAGTACCGCTGGGGGACTTGGCGGCCGAGGACGGTCTCGACCCGGGCGGGATCGGCCTCGTCCTGTCGGTTGGAGAAGGCGAGGACGCGGGAGCTGCGGTCCTCGATGGTGACTGGCGCGTCGAGGAGGGCGGCGGCTGCGTTGGCGAGGGCGAAGAGGTCGCCGGAGGGCATACCGCCCAGGGTTTCCGGCTCGGCAACTCCGACGTCGCCCTCGGCGAGTAGGGATCGGAGGAGTACGGCGAGTTGGTCCCAGGAGGCGCCGCGGGTCAGGCCGAGCAGGGCGACGCCGGAGTCCGTGACCGCTTTGGTGATCGCGTCGTCCGGGGCGATCGGGGCGCGGACGACGAGGCCGGCGGCTTGCTGGTGGCCGAGGTCGCGTAGTACCCGGGCGATGAGCGAGGGTTCCTGGAGGCCGACGCCGAGGACGAGCGCGTGGTGGGGGAGTACCGGCTCGTCGAGCGGGTCGTGGATGACGATGCCGCCGATCTCGGCCGGCTGGTCGGGATCGCCGTGGACGAGTTCGAGCAGGGTGGCGCCCAGGTCGTCGAGGACCCGACCGAGGCTGGCACGTGGTCGATTCGTCACGGAAGGCAGCACCTTTCCGAACTTAGAAGCTGGATACCCAGCCTAGTTCGTCCAAGCGCACAGTTTCAGGCGTCAATTTGGTCCGATCCGACAATCGCGCCCGCTGCCCGGTAGAGACCAGCTCCGAGTTTGTCCCGCTCGACAGGAGGTAGTCCGTTGCCCGGGCGAGTATCACGCTCGCGGATGCGGTGGTTGGCGGCGGTACAGGTAGTACCTCCTGTCGAGCGGGACAGATCTCGGCGTCGGTGGTGGCTAGAGGGGGAGCCATTCGGTGGAGGTGGTGACGGCGGCTAGTTGGTCGGGGAGGGGGTCTACGCCGATGCCGGGGGTGGTGGGGACGGGGAGGTGGCCGTTGTCGAGGGTGAAGGGGGTGGTGATGTCTGTTCGGTAGTACCGGCTGGAGGCGGAGGTGTCGCCGGGGAGGGTGAAGCCGGGGAGGGCTGCGAGGGCGACGTTGGCGGCTCGGCCGAGGCCGGTCTCGAGCATGCCGCCGCACCATACGGGGATGCCGTGCGCCAGGCAGACGTCGTGGATGCGGACGGATTCCAGATAGCCGCCGACCCGGCCGGGCTTGATGTTGATGATCGAGCACGCGCCCAGGGTGATGGCGGCGGCGGCCGCTCGGGCCGAGGTGATGGATTCGTCTAGGCAGACGGGGGTCTTGATCGAGCGGGCGAGTTCGGCGTGGCCGAGGATGTCTTCCTCGTCGAGGGGTTGCTCGATCAGGAGGAGGTTGAAGGGGTCGAGCTTGGCGAGGTGCCGGGCGTCGGAGACCGCGTAGGCGGTGTTGGCGTCGACCTGCAGCAGGATGTCGTCGCCGAAGCGTTCGCGGACGGCGGCTACTGGGCCGATGTCCCAGCCGGGTTGGATCTTCAGCTTGATCCGTAGGTAGCCCTCGTCGAGGTAGCCGCCGACGGCGTCCAGTAGTTCGGGGATCGAGTCCATGATGCCTACCGAGACGCCGCACGGGACGCGGTCGTGGACTGCGCCGAGTTCGCGCGCCAGGGGGCGGCCCTCGGCTCGTAGTTCGGCGTCCAGTACTGCGGTCTCCAGCGCGGCTTTCGCCATGCGGTGACCGTGGAACTTGGCCAACGCGGGGGCCACGCCGACGGCTGATAGGCGTTCCACTGCGCCTAGCGTGGGTACGAAGAAGCGTCGTAGTACGTCGATCGCGCCGTCCACATACTCCGATGAGTACAACGGCCCGCTCATTGCGACGCACTCGCCCCAGCCTTCGGCGTCGGTGGACACGACGCGGACCAGCAACGCGTCCCGGGTCGTCTCGGTCCCGAACGACGTCCGGAACGGCGACACCAACGGCAACGAGATCCGCCGCAACTCGACTCCGGTCAGCTTCATCAGATCAGCCCTTTCACAGGATGTTCGAGCACGTACCACCCAGCACGATCGAACCCGGTCACCCGAGCCCCGTCCGCCATCAACCCACCCAGCACCTCCCGCAACGCCAACCGCCACTCCTTGGCAGCTCCCGGATCGCTCCCACGCAACCCTTCAACATCCCCCGGTACGCCGACCAGCACCGTCCCCCTGGCGTCGTACGACCCGCCGACCACCGGCCGGCCGTCGTCGCCGACGCCCAGCAAAATCGTTGCCTCCCGCAACAAGCCCCCCAGGTGCCCACTCGGCGTGGAAAAGGCGGAGCCCGTGCTGGTCTGCGCGCCGGAGTTCGTGCTTGCGGCCGCCAAGGTGCTTTGGCGGTGGGCGGCGGTGATGACGGTGGGGGCGTCTAGTTGCCAGCGGACCAGTAGGCGGTCGCTGTCGTCGCCGTTGTTGATGCCGTCGGCCATTTGGCCGTAGAAGTTGGGGAGGTACTCGGTGGGGTGGGCGGCTAGTTTGGTCAGGTTGAAGTAGGCGTTGCGGCGGATCAGAGGGTCGAAGGTCCAGGAGATGGCGGTGACGCCGCGTTCCAGGGCCCACGCTCGTTGGTGGAGTTTCAGGGCGAAGCCGACGTTGCGGCCTCGAGCTGAACCCGAGACGCCGGCTACGTGGCTGTGCATCGTGACCTCGGCGGGGGCGCCGAAGAAGCCTACGCAGGCGCCGATCAGGTCATCTCCGTCGTAGGCGCCGCCGACGTAGTTGCCTGCTTTGGTCAGGGCGCGGAGGAGCTCTGTGGTCACCGGTGGGTTCTTCGGGTCCGGGCGCCAGATCGAGTCGTACAAGCGGTAGACCTGATCGAGGTCTGCCAGTTCCCACAGTTCGCGGATCTCCACACCGGCTGAGGAAGCCGCAGCCAAACTGTCCTGCGCAGCCTCAGAGGTGTTCATGGTTTGTCCAGGAGGTCGGCGAGCAGGGCCGTCAGCAGGGCGGTTCGGGGAGCGATCTCGGCTACTACGACGTGCTCGTCGTCTGCGTGGGCGCCGCCGCCGACGGCGCCTAGGCCGTCTAGGGTCGGAACGCCGACGCCTGCGGTGAAGTTGCCGTCGGAGCCGCCGCCGACGGAGATCTCCCGCAGAGGCGGTAGGCCGAGCGAAGCGGCAAGCTCCGATGCCCGTTGGTAGAGGTCCTCGGACATCTTGCGCTCCAACGGCGGACGGTTCGGGCCGCCGAGGACCTCCAGAGTCGCCTCAGGAAGTACCGGCTTTAAGGCATGCAAGGCGGCGTCCACTCGGAGCTGCTCCGCCACGGTTCGCGCCCGTACGTCGACCAGGAAGCTTCCCATCGCTGGCACTGTGTTCCGCGTCGTGCCGGAGGCGAGGAAGGTAGGCGTGACAGTGGTGCCCAGCGAAGGATCACCAAGGTTGCTGACGGCAAGGACCTGGTGCGCGGCCTCAATGCTGGCGTTCACCCCGAGTTCGGGTTCGAGCCCGGCATGCGACGCGCGCCCGACGATCCGGATCTCGTAGTTGGAGACACCCTTGCGCTCCAGCTTCAGCGCTCCTTCCGCCGACGCCTCCAGTACGAGCGCCGCGACACACCCCGATGCCTCCTCCTCGATGAGCGCACGAGACGACGGCGAACCCAACTCCTCATCGCCGGTCACCAGCACCGTCACCCCCTCCGTTGACGGCAACGCAGCAAGAGCATGGAAGGCCATCACCAAGCCGGTCTTCATGTCGAAGCACCCCGGCCCTCGCATGATCCCGTCTTCCACCAGAAACGGATGCGTAGCAAGCGACCCAGCAGGCCACACCGTGTCGTGATGTGCGAGCACCAGCACACGTGACGGCCCGTCGCCGAGCCGCCAGCGCAGATGCGTCACCCCATCGACGACCACGTACTCCGGTGCGACGCCGAGCCGCTCCGTCCCAGCCGCCGCCACCACGTCAGCACTAGCAGCGACCGCAGCAAGATCCGAGGACGGCGACTCGCATGTCACCAACGTCTCCAGATCCGCCAGCATCAACGGCAACGCAGCCTGCAACTGTTCAACCAGAGTCGTCATCAGCCCACCTTAGGTGTGGCTCGTACCCCGCAATGCAGGTACTTCTCACCGGTGGGCAACGAGTAGAAGGTCAGCGGAATCCACGTCAACGACCCCGGCTGCCGCAGTACGAACAGATCGCCACTCGAATCGACCGGCGTCATCACGAACTCGTGCGCCGGCTCCGGCATCAACTCGGCCAGCGGCCCGGTGGTCGTCATCCGCAGTACCGCCTCACCGTCGCGCACGAACACCTCCTGCAAAGAACTAGCGCGCTCATAGCGACCGACATGCCGCTCCAAATCGACAACGGGCGGCTCCGCAGGCGCGGCCAGCGGCGAAGGCATCGCGACGCCGGCCAGCTCCTCGAAGATCTCGGCGTACAGCTCCTGGTACAGGTCACGCGTGTTGCCGCCGTTGGTCAGCAGCGTCACCGCGAGCCCTTCGGAAGGCAGCACGCGCAGGAAGGCGGCCTGGCCGATCGTGTTGCCGTCATGCCCGATCAACCGGTGGCCGTCCCAATCGAACCGGATCCACCCCAGCCCCCACGAGTCGCCGAGCGAGTACTTGTCCGGCAGCTCCGCATGCTTCTCCGCCATCGCGGCCACCGACTCGGAGCTGAGCACCCGAGTGCCATCCGGTGCAAGCCCACCGGACAAGTGAAGCCGGGCAAAGCCCAACGCATCAGCAACAGTCGAGGTGACCAGTCCAGCCGGTCCCAGCGACCGCGGCAGACCCCAGACCGGCGCCACCGAAGGCTCCTCGCCACCCTCGCCCTCGTGCCCGACCGCTGCGCGATGCATCAGCGCCTCCTCGGGCAGAGTGACGGTGTGGTCCAGCTTGAGCGGCACGATGATCCGCTCGCGCAGTGCTTGGTCCCAGGTCTTGCCGGTCAGCTTCTCGATCACCCGGCCGGCCAGGGAGAAGCCGGAGTTGCAGTACGACCAAGTGGCGCCCAGCGGATGGTTCTGGCCGACCTCGGCCAGCCCGTCGACGTACTTCTCCAGGCAGTCGTCGCCTCGCCCGGTGTCGGTGAACACATCGCCGTCGATCCCGCTGGTGTGGGTGAGGAGCTGTCGCATCGTCACCTGCTTGGCGACATCGGGATCACCGAGTTGCAGCTCGGGCAGTACCTCCATGATCGGCGCGTCCAGGTCGAGCAGCCCCTCGTCGACGAGCTGCAGCGCGAGTGTCGCCGTCCAGACCTTCGTCATCGACCCGATCTGGAACAGCGAGTCGGTGGTCACCTCAACCCCGGTGTTCTTGTTCAGTACGCCGGTAGCCGCCTCCACCAACTCGTCACCCCGCAGGATGCCAAGAGCAGCACCCGGTACGCCGTGCTTCGCCGCCAAGGTACTCAGCCTGCGCTGCCAGTGCGAGGCGTCGACCCGCGCTCGCCGGGGACCGCTCGCGTCACCGGCGTACTGCTCCACCCAGTCGAGGATGCGACGGTTGAAGTCGAGCCGATGCGACGGCCGCCCCTCGACGATGAACAGGTGGCTCGCCTCGGGGTAGAGCACCAGTTGCGTCGGCACCCCTTGCTCGCGCAGTGCCGTGTACCACTGCTGCGCCTGACCGATCGGGCAGCGCACATCCGCATCGCCCTGCAGCACCAGGGTCGGTGTCTTCACCTGGTCGACCTGGCTGAAGGGGGACATGGCACTGAGGTCGCTAGCCGACTCCAGCTCGTAGACGCTCAGGAAGTGTCCGCTGTCGGAAGTACCGGCCATGCTGGTGAGGTCGCTGACCACCCCGCCGGTGACAGCTGCCGCAAAGCGGTTGTCGCGGCTCGTGAGGTAGCAGGTCATGAAGCCGCCGTAGCTGTAGCCGGCGACTGCGAGCCGCTGCGGATCAGCGATGCCCTCGGCAACCAGTACATCGAGCGGCTCGAGGAAATCCTTCGAATCTGCCGTGCCCCAGCCGCCGACCACTCCGTTGTAGAACTCCTCGCCATAGCCGTCGCTACCGCGCGGGTTCACCAGCAGGACGGTCCAACCGCGCGCAGCGAGCTCCTGGTGGTACAGGTGCACCTCATCGGCCACCGCGTTCCACGCATTGTGCGGGCCGCCGTGGATGTCGAGCAGCAGCGGCTGTGCGCCGGTCGCCGCGGGATCGCGGATCAGGTAGGCCGGCACCACAGTCCCGTCCGAGACCGTGAACTCACGCTCCACCCGCGCGAAGTGCTCCACGTCGGCGAACTTCTCCCCGTACGTCGTCCGCGGAGCCGCCTCGCCGCTCGCCAGGTCCAGCGTGACCACCTCGCCGTAGGACGTCTCGGTGACGAGCACCAGAGCCGCAACCCCACCAGCAATGCTGAGGCCGGACACGTTCTGCCCCGGCTCGCCCAGCACGCGTTGAGGCGTGCCACCTGCGACAGGTACGGAGTACAGGTGACTGCAGCCGCGGTCCCGGACGCAGAAGAACACGGCAAGGCCGTCAGAGCTCAACGCAGGAAGGGCCCCGGGGTACGCCGGACCGCCAGGCATCACGTTCCGATCGAGAGCCTCCGCCAGGTTCACCAGCTCGCCACTGTCCAGCGTGAGCCGTAGCAACCCAGCATGTCCCACCGGCCCACTCTGGTTGCCGACGATCAGCAGTCCATCGCCATCAGCCGTCCAGAGCACCGGACCGGCCAGCCCCTCGGCCAGCCCAACCTGCGCAGGCTCAGCCTTCGCATCCGTAGCGTCGAGCACATAGGCCGGTGCTGTCGGGTTGAGGTCGGCGTCGGGCGCAGTGGCGGCTCCGAAGGCAACCTTGGTGCCGTCAGGCGACCAGGCGGGGTCACCGGCGTGCCAGTCGCCCTCCGTGGCCTGCCGGACCTCCTTCGAGCCGACCTCCAGCAAATGGACGTGCTGGCGCATCGTGCGCAACCAGCCGGCGCCATCCGCCTGGTAGTCCAGCCGTTTGGTGACAACCGGCGAATGGCTGCGTGCATCGGCCTCTTCACCAGCAACCGCCGCTATGTCGACCGGTGCGCTGAAGGCGATCCGGGTGCCGTCCGGGCTCCACCGTGGGGCACCTGCTCCGAGCGGCAGCGTCGTGAGCTGCTCAGGCTCACCACCGGCGGCCGGAAGTACCCAGAGCTGTGCCGGTCCGTCCTTGGCCCGCAGGAAGGCCAGCTGCGACCCATCCGGTGACCAGACCGGTGTGCTGTCGCCAGTGCCTCGCGTGAGCTGCTGTGGCTCGCCACCTGACGCCGGTACTCGCCAGAGGCTCCGCAGAGTCTTGTCCTCCTTGAGGTCGGTGGTTCGCAGGACATAGGCGATCTGTGAGCCGTCCGGCGACAGGGCTGCCTGCTCCGGTACCGCGAACTCGGAAAGGTCATCGATGCGCAGACGTCGGGTCACGGGGAAGTCCTCCTTGAAAGCGGGGGTAGCGAGGTCGTGCCGCGGCGAGGAACGGCGGCGAGAAGTTCTCTGGTGTAGTCGTGTTGCGGGTTGCCGAGGACCTCGGCAGCCGGGCCGAACTCCACGATCCGGCCGAGGTACATCACGGCGATCAGGTCGCTCACGTAGCGGACGACCGCGAGGTTGTGCGAGATGAACAGCATCGACAGCTTCAGCTCCCGCTGCAGGGAGCGGACGAGGTTGAGCACAGTGCCTTGGATCGAGACGTCGAGGGCTGAGGTGATCTCGTCGGCGATGATCACGTCCGGCTGTCCCGCCAGCGCCCGAGCGATCGCCACCCGCTGCCGCTGCCCACCGGACAACGCCCCCGGGTAAGCACCCGCCCGATCAGCATCGAGCCCGACCAGCTCCAGCAACCGCGCGACCTCCTCCCGACGGCCGGCAGCGGACCGAAGCGCGGCCTCGGATCCGCTGGACCGGGGGATGGCCTCGGCGATGGTGTCGCCGATGGTCATGCGGGGGTCGAGGGAGGAGTACGGGTCCTGGAACACCATCTGCAGCGGCCGTCGCTGCCCAGGGCGATGGCGCAACGGCACCCCGTCCAGCAGGATCTGCCCCGACGACGGTGTGGTGAGCCCGACCGCGGCTCGCGCCAGCGTCGACTTGCCCGACCCCGACTCGCCAACCAACCCGACCACCTGGCCGGACGGCACTGTGAGATCGACTCCGTCAACCGCGGTCAGCACGTGCCGGCCCGTGCCGAACCGCACCGTCACCTGATCGAATCGCAGTTCGCTCATCGGTGCACCGCCCGGATCGACTCGCCGCCGAGATACCGAGCTTGCCAGGCGGCCGTTCCCTGCGGGTTCCAGCAAGCCACCTGATGCGCCGGCCCGTGCCTGACCAACGCCGGATCCTCGACCCCGCACTGGTCCGTCGCAAACTCACACCGAGCCGCAAACGCACATCCCGTCGGGAAGGCGGCAGGATCCACCGGCCGACCCGGTATCACCGCCAACGGCTCGTCGAGCGGCGTCTCCAGATCCGGTACTGCGGCCAGCAACGCGCGCGTATAAGGATGCCGAGCCCCGGCCGCCAAATCCGCCGAAGGCAAGTCCTCCACGATGCGCCCGGCATACATCACCAGCACCCGATCGCAGACCTGCGCGACCACCGTGATGTCGTGGCTGATCAACAGCACCGCCACGTCGTCCTCGGTCCGAATCGTCTCAAGCAACTGAAGTACTTGCTGCTGAACGGTCACGTCGAGCGCCGTCGTCGGCTCGTCGGCAACGATCAGCGCCGGCGCCCCCATCAGGCCCATCCCGATCATCGCCCGCTGCCGCATCCCACCCGAGAACTCGTGCGGGTACTGCCGCGCCCGCCGCTCGGCCTCAGGAATCCGGACCGCACGCAACCGGTCGATCGCCCGCGCCATCGCACTGCGCCGCGTCAGCCCTTGATGCTCGCGAGCACCCTCGGCGAGCTGGGTCCCGATCCGCTTCGTCGGGTTGAACGACGTCATCGGGTCCTGGAACACCATCGCGAACGACGTCCCCAACAGCCGCCGCCGCGCGGCCGCAGTACTGCGAACCGCCAGCCGCCCGAGCAACGGGGCACCCAGGAACGACAACTCGGCGGCCCGTACCTCGCCAGGCGACTCGATCAACTGCGCAACCGCCAACGCGGTCAGACTCTTGCCCGACCCGGACTCGCCGACCACCCCCACGATCTCGCCCCGGTGAATGGTGAAGCTGACCCCACGCACCGGCGTGATCGGCCCCGGAAAGCTGACGTGAAGATCTTCGACCACCAGCACGGCATCGTCGTCGACAGCCGCAGCAGGCCTGGTCTCCGGCAACGGCTCTAGCGATCCCTTCACCACCGGCGCAAAAACCTTCAGCACCGGCACTCCGAAGCACTTCGCCACAGCCTCCCCGAAGAGGTTGAACGCCAGCCCGGCGACCACAACCGCAACCCCAGGAGCCAGCGCCGCGGCCGGATGCACGTAGATGCTGTTGAGGCTCTCGCCCATCAACCGTCCCCAGTCGTAGGCCGGCGGCTGCACGCCCAACCCGAGGAACGACAACCCGGCAAAGGCAAGCAATGCCCCACCAGCGCCGATCGTCGCGTTCACCACCAGTGGCTCGGCGATGTTCGGCAGGATGTGGCGCAACAGCATCCGAACCCGTCCGACCCCGGCGATCCGCGCCGCCGCGACGAAGTCCCGCTCAGCGATCCCGGCCACCAACGTCTGCGTCAGCCGAGCAAAGGACGGCGCCCCGGCGAATCCGATCGCCAGTACTGCGCCCTTCGCGCCCACCCCGAAGATGACCGCGAAGAACAAAGCGAGCAGCAACCCTGGAAACGCGACCGCGATGTTCACCACAGCCGTCGTCAATCGCCCAGCCCGCCGTCCGAGCAGCATCGGCGCACAGCCCAGCACAAGACCGGTGACGACCGCGATCGAGGTCGCCAGCAGCGCGAGCATGATCGACGCCCGGGAGGCGACGAGCACCCGGTAGAAGATGTCGCGCCCGAGGTTGTCGGTGCCGAGCCAATGGGCTGCGGATGACCCTTCCAGCAAGTGCTCGGTGTCGATCGCACTTGCTTGCTGGGACCAGATGATGGGAGCGAAGACAGCAAGCAGGAGCACTGCGAGCAGGAGCACTCCAGCGCCGGCGCCCACCGGCGTACGCAGTACTGCGATCCAGCGCGCCCTCATCAGCTGTCCCTAATGGTGGATCGGGGGTCGAGCAGAGCGAGGATCACGTCGACCACCAGGTTGACCAGCAAGACGCCAAAGCCGTACACGAGCACTACGCCCTGTACGAGCGGGTAGTCCTTGGACAGGATCGACGACACGATCGTGCTGCCGAGTCCTGGCCAGCCGAAGACGTTCTCGACCAGCACTGTCCCGGCGACCATCCCACCCAGGAGCAGCCCGCCCAGCGTGATGGTGGCCGTCACTGCATTGGGCAGGGCATGCCGCACGTAGACAGTGGCCGCGGGCAACCGCTTTGCTCGGGCAGTACGCAGGTAGTCCGTCTGCAGCACGGCCAGCAGCTCCACCCGGCAGATGCGGGCGAGTACGGCGGCCGGGCCGATGGCCAAGGAGATCACTGGCAGCACGTACGACGACAAGCCACCGCGACCGGCGACTGGGAACCAATGGAGCTTCACTGCGAAGAGGTAGACGAGCCCGACCGCCAGCAGGAACTCGGGGATCGCTGCCAGGACTACCGATGTCGAGGTGAAGCTCAGCTCGGCTCGCGGGCGCCGGCCGGCTCGGGTGAGTACTCCCATGGCCAGGCCGAGCGGCAGGGCGATGAGCATTGCCACTGCGAACGCGGCGAAGGCGAGCTGGACGGTGGCGGGCAGGCGGTCCCGGATCACGTCGGATACCGGTAGGCCGGTGGTGATCGACGTACCGAGGTTGCCGGTGAACAGGTGCTGCAGGTAGTGCACGTACTGCAGCCACAGCGGGTCGTTGAGGCCCAGCGACTCGCGCTGGGCGTCGACGAGGCTCTGCGCGGCGGCCGGTCCGAGTGCTCCCCGGACCGGGTCGCCGGGGATCAGGTGGATCATCAGGAAGGCGGCGCTGACCAGCACCAGCACCGACCCGGCCAACCGCCCCAGCCGACGGAACGCGAACCGCACCCAGGGGTGGGTAGCGAAGCCCGCCGGCATCCCGGCCACGCCACCGCCCGACCCGTTGCCCTGGATGCCGGCTGTGGTCGTCACCGGATCACCCCAGCATCCGGATCGTCTGGGGGGCGACGCCGTCGCTCAGTTCGAAGGTGGCGCCCTTGGCGAAGATCGGCACGGTGGAGTTCACGAACGGCACGACGTTGACCTCCTTGAGCAGAGCGCGCTCGCCCGCCGCCCAGTCGGCGCAGCCGTCCGCGCCGGCGATCTTGGACGCCTTCGCGATCGCGGCGTCGTACTCGGGGTTCTTGATCGACGAGAAGTTGCCGCCGTTCGGCGGACCCGTGCCGGACATGAAGCTGACCAGTTGGCTCGGCAGGTTCACCGTCAGCGGGATCAGCCCGGCGTGCCAGGTGCCCTGACCGGCCAGGATGACCGTGCTGATCTCCGCGGTAGACACGGCCTTGAGCGAGACATCGACGCCGACCTCACCCCAGGCCTTCTGCAGCAGCTCCGCGCCGGACTGCAACGTGGCGCCGAGGCTGTTCAGGTAGTAGAAGACGAGCGAGAGCTTGGCGCCACCCTTCTCCCGGATGCCGCCTGCACCCACCTTCCAACCGGCCGCGTCGAGAGCCGCCTTGGCCGCGTCGAGGTCGTGGCCGGGAATGTTGCCGGTGACGGTGTCGTCGTTGCAAGGACCCGTACCGGGGACGACGAAACTGGTGGTCGGCTTGCCGGTACCAGCGGTGATCACCTTGCCGAGCTGGGTCAGGTCAAGGGCCTGTGTCAGCGCCTTACGGACCGCGAGGTCCGCGGTCGGCAGGCCGGCCTTCTGGTTGAACCAGAGTTCGCCGAGCGGAGTACCGGCGCTGCGGTTGAAGAGTTGCTGTGCCTCCAGCCGTTGCTTGTCCGGGCCCGCGATGGCGGCGATGTTGACCCCGCCGGAGATCAGCAGGTTCGCCGCAGTGGTCTCGTTGGCGACGACCTTGAGGACCACCTTGTCCGCCAGCCCGGGCTGGTCGGCCTTGAAGTCGCCAGGCCCCCACGCGTACTCCTTGCGGCGCGTCAGCGTGTAGTGATCGCCGGGCACGGCCTCCGCCACCTTGTACATACCGGTGCCTTCCGAGCCCTGCTTGAGTAGCTTGCGGTCCTTCATGCCCTTGTCACACACGATGTGCAGACCACCGATGTTCCGGACCAGGAAGGCGTCCGGCGCGGCAGCCGTCACGGTGACAGTGCCGGCCGCGTCATCGCCGACCGCCTTGGCGCCCGCCGGAACGAAGACGCCGATCCGGGTCGACTTGCTGGCCGGATTGCCGACGAAGTTGATGTTGGCCGCGACCGTGGTCGCCGTTAGCGGGCTGCCGTCCAGACAGGTGATGCCCTTGCGCAGCGTGTATTTCGCGGACGTGGTCGTGCCTTCCCACTTCTCCGCCAGGCCCGCCACCTGCTTGCCGTTCTGGTCGAGGTTGACCAGCGAGTCGTAGAGGAACGCGTCGACCTGCTTGGTGATCGACAGCGAGGTGAACTGCGGGTCCAGGTTGCCGGGATCGGCGCCGAGGGCCATGGTCAGCGTCTGGCCCTCGACCGGCTTGCCTGCGCCGGCGGTGGTCGGCTCGCCCGAACTGCAAGCGGACAAGGCCAATCCCACGACCAGTGTGCCGGCGATGATTGCAGATCTCATGATGCCTCCGAACGGGAAGGGCGGATCAGGCTGAGGCACGGCGGATGGCCCGGCCGCTGTGGATGAACAAGGCATGCCCGGAGCCGTCGTCGCCGACGAACACATGCGGGACGTGGATGCCGTTCTCGGCCTCCAGCGCGATCAGGCTCTCGTCGTTGCGGCCGACCAGCTCGACGGGCTCCGGAGTCGGGCCCAGCTCGGCGAAGATGCCCTTCGGGAGCTGATCCAGCCACACCCGGCCGTCCTCGTCCTGCCGGACCACGAGGTCCATGGCCTCACAGCTGTAGGTGCCGACGAACCGGTCCGCGTTGATCGGTACCGGAGTCGCCGGGGGAGTGGGGAGGGCGGGCAGTTCCAGTCCGGCGAGTTCCTTGACCACATGGCTGACCACGGCCTTGTAGAGCTCGATGGTGTCGCCACCGTTGGTCAGTACGGTCACTGCCAGGCCATGCTCCGGTACTACCCGCAGGAACGCGTTCTGGCCGATCGTGCCGCCGTCGTGGCCGATCACGGTGGTGCCGTCCCAGTCGAAGATCTCCCAGCCGAGTCCCCACGAGTCACCCATCATGCCGAGCGCAGGGAGCTTGACCTGTTGCTCCTGCATCGCCTTGACGCTCGCAGGGCTCAGTACCGCCGTACCGTCCGCCGCTACACCCGAGTCGAGGTGGAACTTGGCGAATACGAGCAGATCGCGCGGACTCATCGCCAGCATCGCTCCGGCGGGCGCCATTCCACGGGTCATCGCCCAGATCGGCGCCGGTACCGGTGCGGCGTTAGGGGCCGGCCGGAGGTGCCCGACCGCCGCACGATGCAGGATCGCCTCGTACGGGTCGGTGGCGGCGTGCTGCAGGCCGAGTGGAGCAAGGAGGTGCTCGCGCAGGGCGCTGTCGAACGGCTTGCCGCGCAGTACCTCGATCAGCCGGCCCAGGATCGCGAACGCCGCGTTGTTGTACGAGAACATCTCGCCCGGCGCGAAGAGCTGGCTGGTCCCGGTCAGCGTGGCAACGAACTTCTCGACCGCGTCATCGCCCTTGCCGGTCTCGTTGAACAGATCACCCTCGAAACCGGACGTGTGGCTGAGCAACTGGCGGATGGTGATCACGGCCGCCGCCGCTTCGTCGCCGATCACGAACTCCGGGAGGTACTCGCGCAGCGGCTTGTCGAGGTCGATCCTGCCCTCGTCGACCAGTTGCATGACCAGCGTCGTCGTCCAGACCTTCGTGATCGAACCGATCTGGAACACCGTGTCGGCGGTGGCCGGCACCTCGGTCGCCTTGCTCAGTACGCCGGCCGCGTGGTCGATCACTTCGTCGCCGAACAGCACGCCGACCGCCGTACCGGGGACCTGGTGCTCGGCGAGCAGCGCCGGCAGCCGGTCTTGAAGCCACGTCTCGATTTCGCTCAGGGTCGCCATGCACCGACGCTAGGACCGCCTGTCGCCGGAGTATTCGTCGCAGCCGACAACTAGCCAGCCCGATTTCGTCCGGGCCGACGAGGTGTCAGGATCGGACGATGGAGCAGAGGTACTGGTACGCCGACGGCCTGGACCCCGAAGAGCTGGCCTTTCAGCGCCTGTACGGTCCCGTGGAACCGGCCACCCGGGAAGAGGCGGCCGAGTTCTTCGGCGGACTCGGGCTGGACTGGTGGATCGCGGGCGGCTGGGCCGTCGAGGCCTTCACCGGCGTCTCGCGGCCGCATGAGGATCTGGACGTCTCGTTCTGGCGGCGTCAGGTGCCGGAGCTGGTCGAGTACGCCGAGGGCCGGTACCACGTCTGGGCGGCGGGTAGTGGCGGGATCCGCGCGCTGTCACCAGACAAGTCGGCAATGCCGGACGACGCGGACCAGGTGTGGCTGCGCGAGCATGCGCTGGCGCCCTGGAAGTACGACGTGGTGCTGAATCCGGATCGCGACGGGCGCTGGGTGTTCCGCCGGGACCCCTCGCTCGATTACGCGCTCGACGAGGTCACCTGGGTGGCCGACGACGGCATCCGCTACGTCAATCCCGAGATGGCCCTCGCCTACAAGGCCAAGAGCGATCGTCCGAAGGATCGTGCTGATCTCGCCGCCGCGCTGCCCCTGCTCGGAGCGGCCAGGCGCACCTGGCTGGCCGAGATGATTCACCAGCTGCACCCGGATCACGCCTGGCTGGAGCAGATCAACGGCGGCTGAGCAGAAAAGTCGGCCTGATCGGGAATAAACGGGGCAGTTCGGGAACAAGTGGGCAGGACTTACTCTTGAGGGTGTTATGACCTCTTCTGGCCGCCGGACGGTCTACCTCGATCACGCTGCGACGACACCTATGCTGCCCGCGGCCATCGAGGCGATGGCGATCCATCTCGGGCGGACCGGCAACGCCTCCTCGCTGCACGGGTCCGGACGGGCCGCGCGGCGGACGGTCGAGGAGTCGCGGGAGACGATCGCGGAGGCGCTGGGCGCCCAGCCGAGCGAGGTGGTGTTCACCTCGGGCGGTACGGAGGCGGACAACCTCGCCCTCAAGGGGCTGTGGTGGGCCAGGCTGGCCGAGGACCCCCGTCGCCGGCGGATTCTTTTGAGTGGGATCGAGCATCACGCAGTACTGGATCCGGCTGTTTGGCTCGGGCAGCACGAGGGCGCCGAGATCGAGTGGCTGCCGGTCGACGAGCTGGGCCGGGTGCGGCCCGAGGACGTCCAGCGGGCGATCGAGAAGGACCCCGAGTCCGTGTCCTTCGTCACGTTGATGATGGCCAACAACGAGGTCGGCACGCTGCAGCCGATCCAGGAAGTCGGCGCGCTCGCGAAGCCGTACGGGATCCCCGTGCACACCGACGCCGTCCAGGCGGTCGGGCAGGTGCCGGTGAACTTCGCCGAGCTGGGCGTCGACGCGATGACGGTGAGTGCTCACAAGGTCGGCGGCCCGTTCGGGATCGGCGCGCTGGTGGTCCGCAAGGAGACCAAGCTGGTGCCGATCGTGCACGGCGGCGGGCAGGAGCGCGACGTCCGCTCGGGCACGCTGGACACCCCGGCGACGGCCGGCTTCGCGGTGGCCATCGAGCACGCGATCAAACACCAGGCTGAGCACGGCGCGCGGCTCAGGGCCCTGCGCGACGCGCTGATCGAGGGCATCACCGAGACGGCGCCGGGCGCGATGCTGTCGGGTGACCCGGTGGGACGCTTGCCCGGTAACGCACACTTGTCGTTCAAGGACTGCGAGGGCGACTCGCTGCTCCTCCTGCTCGATGCGCGGGGGATAGAGGTCTCCACCGGGTCGGCCTGCAACGCAGGGGTCGCCGAGCCCAGCCACGTGCTGCTGGCGATGGGGTACGACGACCAGCGAGCTCGCGGGTCGCTCAGATTCACCTTGGGGCACACGTCCAGCCGGGCCGACGTGGACGCCGTACTGGACAACATCGGGCCCGTTGTCGAGCGGGCGATGTCCGCCGGATTGCAGAACGTAGGAAGGAACCACTGATGCGGGTACTCGCAGCCATGTCCGGCGGGGTCGACTCCGCCGTCGCAGCGGCGCGGATGGCCGAAGCGGGGCACGAGGTGGTCGGTGTGCACCTGGCCTTGAGCCGCAACCCGCAGTCGTACCGCAGTGGTGCCCGCGGCTGCTGCACGATCGAGGACTCCCGCGACGCCCGCCGCGCCGCTGACGTGCTCGGCATCCCCTTCTACATCTGGGACCTGGCCGAGCGGTTCCACGCCGACGTGGTCGAGCCCTTCGTCGCAGAGTACGCAGCAGGCCGTACTCCGAACCCGTGCCTGCGCTGCAACGAGAAGGTAAAGTTCAGCGCCGTGCTGGAGCGCGCGCTGGCGCTCGACTTCGATGCCGTCGTCACCGGGCACTACGCGCAGATCGTCGAGACCCCCGCGGGCCGTGAGCTGCACCGCGCGGTGGACCCGGCCAAGGACCAGTCCTACGTGCTCGGGGTGCTGACCCAGGAGCAGCTCAAGCACGCCTTCTTCCCGCTCGGTGACACCCCGAAGACCGAGATCCGGGCCGAGGCCGAGCGTCGCGGCCTGTCCGTCGCGGCCAAGCCGGACAGCCACGACATCTGCTTCATTGCGGACGGCAACACTCCGGGCTTCCTCAGCAAGCAGCTGGGTGAGTCACCCGGCGACATCGTCGACGCCCAGGGCAACAAGCTCGGCGAGCACAAGGGCACCCACGGCTTCACCGTCGGCCAGCGCAAGGGCCTGAAGATTGGTACGCCGGCCGCCGACGGCAAGCCGCGATTTGTGCTGGACATCTCGCCGGTCGAGCGGACCGTCACGGTCGGATCGCGCGCGGAGCTCGCGGTCGAGCGGCTGACCGCGTCGAAGCCGCGCTGGTGCGGCCCGGTCCCGACCGAGACGCTGCACGTGAAGGCCCAACTGCGGGCGCACGGCGACGAGATCGCGGTCACCGCGCGGCTCGAGGGTGACCAGGTGTTGGTCTCCTTCGACGAGCCTGCAGACGCCGTCGCCCCCGGCCAGGCGGTTGTTCTGTACGACGGCACCCGGGTGATCGGCTCGGCCACCATCGACACGGTCGAGCGCGCAACCCAGAAGGTCTGACCTCCCGTGCTGCGGATGAAGGACACCTGCGAGCGCTGCGCCGCCCAGCTCGGCCCCACGGCCGACGCGGTGATCTGCAGCTACGAGTGCACCTTCTGCCCGGAATGCTCCGAGGCGATGGCGCACGTCTGCCCGAACTGCGGCGGTGAGCTGGTCCGGCGGCCGACCCGTACCACCGGCGCGACCCAGATCGCTTCCCGGACCCCGGGCCGCATCACCAGGTATCTCCAACGGAACAGGACCACCACGTGAGCAGTCCCTTCGGCCCAGCGGCGACCACTGCAATGGGCTCGCTGCCCGGCGAGGACGTGCGCGAGTGGACGAAGTACGTGCTCGAAGGGGTGACCATCCCGTTCCTCCCGGAGCTGCCGGCCCGCCCGTACGCCGACATGGTGAGCCGGGCCGCTGGCGTGATCACGTCATTGGCTCTCGACCTCCAACCTGCTGGCTGGCGCTTGACCGGCGGTAACGACCCACGGGCGAGCCTTGACCAGCGGCGGGCTCGCTCCTTGCTGCTGCAGAACCTGGATGTCCTGGAGGAGCTGGCGGATGGGTACACCGGGCCGCTGAAGCTCCAGGTGACCGGGCCGTGGACGCTGGCGGCGACGGTGGAGCTGCCTCGGGGCGACAAGGTGCTGGCGGATCACGGTGCTCGGCGCGACCTGGCCGAGGCGTTGGCTTATGGGTTGCAGGACCATATTGCTGACCTCCGGCGACGGGTGCCGGGGGCTGAACTTGTGGTGCAGCTGGATGAGCCGGAGCTGCCCGCAGTACTGGCTGGGGCTGTTCCTACTGCCAGTGGGTGGGGCAAGCATCGCTCTGTCGACGGGCCGGGGTCTGTTGACCTGCTGAGCCGGGTGATCGAGGCTGCGGCGCCTGCGCTCACGGTGGTGCACTGCTGTGCGGCACGGCCGCCCATTGAGGTGTTCCGGAAGGCAGGGGCCGGGGGAGTGGCAGTGGACGTGTCCCTGCTCACGGATGCCGCTTGGGAGCAGATTGCCTTTGCAGTGGAGGACGGTACGACGCTGTACGCGGGCGTAGTACCGACTACTGGACCTGTGCCCAAGGCGGAGCAAGCTGCGGCGCTCCTGACCCGTCGCTGGCACGAGATCGGCCTGGCGCAGAAGTCTCTGGTCGACGTCGTGATCACCCCAGCGTGCGGTCTCGCGGGCTCCCCGTCACCTTCGGATGCCCGAGCCAGGCTGGAACTTCTCGGTCGTACGGCAGAAGTCGTCGGAGACACCGCAGAGGCCTAGAAATGTCCCTGGCGGGCGGTAGGTTCTGGCTATGAGTACGGAGATTCCCGAGACCAGTGCCGCCGAGCAGCCCGCCGCGCCGCCGGAGGTGCGGGAGCGGCATGCCGAGCTGAGCCGGGAGATCGAGGAGCACCGGTTCCGCTACTACATGGCGACCTCGACCATCTCCGACGAAGACTTCGACGCGTTGATGCACGAACTGCAGGGGATCGAGGAGCAGTACTCCGAGCTGCAGACGCCGGACTCACCGACGCAGAAGGTCGGCGTGCCGATCTCGACGCTGTTCACCGCGGTCGAGCACCCGCAGCGGATGGAGAGCCTGGGCAACGCCTTCTCCGCCGAGCAGATGGAGGCCTGGGCCAAGCGGCTGGAGCGTGAGGTCACCGTCGCGCAGATCCACCAGAGCGGATTCCTGTGTGAGCTCAAGGTGGACGGCCTGGCGCTCGACCTGGTCTACGAGAACGGCCGGCTGGTCAGCGGCGCCACCCGCGGCGACGGCCGGACCGGCGAGGACATCACGCTGAACGCCCGCACCATCGACTCGATCCCGAACGAGCTGAAGACCGACGACCCGCCGGCCTTCCTGGAGGTCCGGGGCGAGGTCTACTTCCGGGTCGAGGACTTCACCGAGCTGAACGCGCAACTCGTTGAGGCAGGCAAGGACCCGTTCTCCAACCCACGCAACAGTGCGGCGGGATCGCTGCGGCAGAAGGACCCGCGCGTCTCCGCGAGCCGCCCGCTGCGCTTCGTAGTACACGGCCTCGGCAAGGTCGAGGGCTACCACCTGACCCGCCTGTCGGAGGCGTACGACCAGCTCAAGGCGTGGGGCCTGCCGGTCAGCGACCGCGCCCGCCGGGTCACGACTCTGGACGAGGTCAACGAGTTCATCGCGTACTACGGGGAGAACCGGCACTCCGTCGACCACGAGATCGACGGCGTCGTGGTCAAGGTCGACGAGGTCGATCTGCAACGCGCGCTCGGCTCGACCTCGAGCGCGCCGCGCTGGGCGATCGCGTACAAGTACCCGCCGGAGGAGGTCACCACCAAGCTGCTCGACATCCAGGTCAACGTCGGGCGGACCGGCCGGGTCACTCCGTTCGGCGTGATGGAGCCGGTCCGGGTGGCCGGCTCGACCGTCGAGTTCGCGACCCTGCACAACGGCCAGGAGGTGGAGCGCAAGGGCGTCTGGATCGGCGACACCGTCGTACTCCGTAAAGCGGGCGACGTGATCCCCGAGATCCTCGGGCCGGTGATGGAGCTACGGCCCAAGGACGCGTACCCGTTCCGGATGCCGACCGAGTGCCCGTCCTGCGGGACGACACTGCGGCCGATGAAGGAAGGGGACATCGACATTCGATGCCCCAACGCCCAATCGTGTCCGGCGCAGCTGCGCGAGCGGCTGTTCCACCTGGCCGGGCGGTCCGCTTTTGACATCGAGGTGCTTGGCTTCAAGGCAGCCGATGCGTTGATCAGCAGCGAGTTGATCGCGGATGAGGGCGATCTGTTCGGGCTGACCGAGGAGGCGCTGGCGAGCAGTTCGTTCTTCACCACCAAGGCCGGCGCGCTGTCGGCCAACGCGGTGAAGCTGCTCGCCAATCTGGAGCAGGCCAAGCAGCAACAGCTGTCCCGTGGCCTGGTCGCGCTGTCGATCCGGCACGTCGGACCGACCGCTGCGGCCGCGCTAGCGGCGGAGTACGAGGACATCGACGCGATCGAGGCGGCCTCGGAGGAGGAGCTGTCGCAGATCGAGGGTGTCGGGCCGACCATCGCGCACGCGGTGATCGAGTGGTTCGAGATCGACTGGCACCAGGAGATCGTCCGGAAGTGGAAGGCGGCCGGCGTCGAGCTGCGGCAGGTGCGCACCGGGCCGACCGTCGAGCAGACGCTGACCGGCCAGTCCGTCGTGGTGACCGGCACGGTTGAGGGGTACAGCCGGGACGAGGCGACCGAGGCGATCGTGTCGCGCGGCGGCAAGGTGGCCGGGTCGGTGTCGAAGAAGACGTCGTTCGTCGTGGTCGGCGACTCGCCCGGATCCAAGTACGACAAGGCGGTCCAGCTCGGGGTGCCGATCCTCGACGCCGCGGGCTTCGTGGTGCTGCTCACCGACGGGCCGGAGGCGGCCGCGGCGGTCGCGACGAATCGCGAGCCGGACGAGGGCTGACAAGTCGACGGATCCAGCTGCTCCACTGATCCGTCCGACTGTTAGCTTTCACCTTCTCGACGTGGTTTCTAAGGAGCAGATATGACGACGCCGCCACAAGGACCGTGGGGTCCTGGGCAGCCGGGGGGCCAGCCGGGCGGGCATGGGGGACAGCCGGAGGGACAAGGCGGTCGGCCGGGGCAGCAGGGTGGTGGCTGGGGACAGCAACCACCTCAGCAGCACCCGCCTGCTCAGCCTCACCCAGAACAGGGCCGGCCCCCGCAGCAGGGCGGCGGGTGGAGTCAGCCTCCGCAGGGCGGTCAGCCTGGTGGTGGATGGGGTCAGCAGCCTCCGCAAGGTCCGCCTCCGCAGGGCGGTCAGCCAGGTGGCGGTTGGGGTCAGCAGCCTCCTCAGCAGGGCCAGCCCCCGCAAGGCCAGCCCCCGCAGTACGGTCAGCCGCCGCAGTACGGGCAACCCCAGCAGTACGGGCAGCAAGGTCAGCCTTGGGGCCAGCAGCCGCCGCAGGGCGGATGGCAGGGTGGCCAGCAGCCTTGGCAGGGTGGGCCAGGTGGACCCGGGCGGCGGAAGGGCGGCATCCCGAAGGAGAAGCTGCCGTTCGTGATCGGCGGGGGCATCATCGGCCTCGTGGTGATCGCCCTGTTGGTGTTCCTCGGCGTCCGTGCTCTCGGTGACGACGACAAGACGACCAACCCGGGCCCGCAGCCGACCCAGTCGGCAGCCGGCGGTCAGGCGCAGGGCACGACCGACAAGTTGCAGAGCGCTGGGTTCCAGTGCAGCGACCTGTTCAACGGCGCGGAGGGTGCGCACCGCGGCTGCTTCAAGCTCGACGACGTCAGCCAGGCCGAGGTGATCTTCCAGTTCCAGGCCGACGGCACGATCATCAGCACCCTGGTCCGGTCGTCGAACCGGGAGAACGTCAACAACGCCGCGGTCGTCTTCGACGCCGCGCTGCAGGCGATCGGCAACGACACCTTCGGCGGCAGTGAGGTGGCGAAGATCCAGGCGGCAGTGAAGACCGGCCAGAAGGACGCCAAGGTCGAGACCTCCTGGGGAAAGTTCAACCTGTTCAACGACGGCGACTCGATCCAGTTCTCCGGCCGCAAGTCCGGGATGGAGTCCTTCGACGTTCCCAAGAAGGAGTTCCCGACCACCGTCGCCGAGATGATCACGGCGCTGAAGGCGAAGCAGTACACCTGCACGCTGAGCTGCCGCAAGGACCTGGGCAGGTCGGGCTCGCAGCGGATCTTCCCGCTCGGTGGTTCCAGCAAGACGATCCATTCCCTGGACATCGAGGCCTCCGGCGACCCCGCCGACGTGAAGGCAGCCCTGCCGGGTGCCGTCGCCGACGCGATGGGCGTGCTCAAGGGCGAGGACGTGGAGGCGATCAAGAGCTTCCTCGCCGCACACACCGACGGGAAGCCGTACGCTGGTTATGTGGCCGGCTGGCGGATCGAGCTGACCCACTCGGGCAACGATGACTACTCGTCGCAATCGATCAGCATCAAGTACGAGTCGTACTACGTGTGAGGTGTGATGAAGTACAACCCGGAGAAGCGGGCGGAGACCCCGGTGGCGAAGCCGCCGCCGGAGTCGGAGTACCGGGTGGACGGCGGCGGCCCGTGGGGGCCGACCCAGTTCGATCTGCCGGAGCGTAACGGCGACAACACGCTGGCAGCGGTCCTGGTCGCCGCGATCGGGACCGTCCTGCTGCTGGCGCTGGCCGGCGCCTGGACTCTCTGGTACTTCAAGTTCAACTGAACCGCTACACCCACACGATCATTCGCCCCCTTTTCACCCTCTACGTCAGCAGGTCAGTGACCGCTGCCGAGCAACGAGGGTGAAAAGGGGGCGAATGATCGTTCGGGGTGAGGGTTAGGCGCTGGCGCGGATGGTGACCGCGAGGTTGGCCAGGTAGCTCAGCCGGGCAACCTCGGAACCGAGGAACTCAGGACCACCGCGACGGCCGATCACCAGCACGCGGCGGTTGGACTCCAGCGGTGCCGCGACCAGGACGGACTCGGCCAGACCCTTGTGATCGGGCGCGGCCAGCGTCGTTGCCTTCTCCAGCGGCAGCCACTGGTCACCCAGGTCGCCGAACTCCGGCGTCGCGCTGGTCTCCAGCGCGACCTTGATCTCGCTGCCGGTACCGTCCAGCAGCGCGGCCCAGTCGGCATGCAGCACCGCAGGGGCCTGCTCGACCAGGATGTCGACCGCTTCGGCCGGAGCGGACGTCATCTGCTCGACGGCCTCGAGGTCCATGTGCAGGCCGCCGCCGGCGCCGTACCGGGAGAACCAGATCACCTCGACGTCGGGGACGCCGTTGCAGGCGGAGACCAGCCGGTCGGGCAGTACGCCCGGTGGAAGGTCGACCACGATGTCGTCGACGGCAGTGCCGTTCTCGCGCCGGTGCTCCACGATCTCGATCGCGTGGATGTCGGCGTTCACCTCGCCGAGTGCCGTTGCGACGGTGCCCAGCGAACCGGGCCGGTCCGGGATGATCAATCGCAGCAGGAACACCGAACGATCATCTCCCAGCCGAATGCCACGCAAATTACGCCCTGTCGCGGCCAATGTTACAGAGCGGAACAAAGTGACACGCCGGGCCCTCTCATCTGGTGAACGATTGACCCTGTGGAAACCGGAAATACAAGTGTCACAACGGGCCACTAGGATGAGCGCGTCCGTAGAGGTAGGTGCGAGCCGCACGCTGCCGGCAACTCGCTGTAGACCATTGGAATCCTTCATGCCATCGATTACCCGCGAAGAGGTCGCGCATCTGGCGCGACTGGCGCGGATCGAGCTCACCGAAGACGAGCTCGACCACCTCGCTCCGCAGCTCGAGCAGATCATCGGCCTGGTCGCCCAGGTCAGTGAAGTGGCTGCCGAGGACATCCCGCCGACGTCGCACGCCCTGCCGCTCACCAACGTGATGCGCCCCGACGTGAACGTCCCGTGCCTTACGCCGGAGCAGGCGCTGTCCGGCGCCCCGGCGGCCGAGGAGCAGCGTTTCCGGGTACCGCGGATCCTGACCGAGGAGGCATGAGATGAGCGACCTGACGCGGAAGACCGCGGTCGAACTCTCCGAGCTGATGAGCTCGGGCCAGGCGTCGTCGGTGGAGATCACGAGTGCGCACCTGGACCGGATCGGTGCCACCGACGGCGCCGTGCACGCATTCCTGCACGTCGACACCGAGGGCGCTCTCGCCCAGGCGGCTGACGTCGACGCACGTCGTGCCGCGGGTGACGAGCTCGGCCCGCTGGCCGGCGTGCCGCTGGCGTTGAAGGACGTGCTGACCCAGGACGGCATCCCGACCACCGCCGGCTCGAAGATCCTCGAGGGCTGGAAGCCGCCGTACGACTCGACCGTGGTGAAGCGGCTCAAGGCGGCCGGCATCGTCATCCTCGGCAAGACCAACATGGACGAGTTCGCCATGGGGTCCTCGACCGAGAACTCGGCGTACGGGACGACCCACAACCCGTGGGACCTCAACCGGATCCCGGGTGGTTCGGGTGGCGGCTCGTCGGCCGCGATCTCGGCGTACCAGGCACCGCTCGCGATCGGCACCGACACCGGTGGTTCGATCCGCCAGCCAGCCGCCTTCACGGGCACGGTCGGCGTGAAGCCGACGTACGGCGGGACTTCGCGGTACGGGCTGATCGCGCTGGCCTCCAGCCTGGACACGCCTGGCCCGTGTGCGCGGACGACGCTCGACGCGGCGCTGCTGCACGAGGTGATCGCCGGGTACGACCCGATGGACTCCACCTCGATCAACCAGCCGGTACCGGCCGTCGTGGACGCCGCTCGGCGCGGTGACGTGACCGGCCTGCGGATCGGTGTGGTCAAGGAGCTCGGCGGCGAGGGGTACCAGCCGGGTGTCGAGGCCCGCTTCCAGGAGGCGGTCGAGCTGCTCACCAAGCTCGGCGCCGAGGTGGTCGAGGTGTCCTGCCCGCACTTCCAGTACGCGCTGCCGGCGTACTACCTGATCCTGCCGAGCGAGGCCTCGTCCAACCTGGCCAAGTTCGACGCGATGCGGTTCGGCCTGCGGGTCGGCGACGACGGCGAGAACGACGCCGAGAAGGTGATGAGCCTGACCCGCGAGGCCGGTTTCGGTCCCGAGGTCAAGCGCCGGATCATGCTCGGCACGCACGCGCTGTCCAGCGGCTACTACGACGCGTACTACGGCCAGGCGCAGAAGGTGCGGACGCTGATCGCCCGCGACTTCACGGCGGCCTACGAGCACGTCGACGTACTCGTGTCGCCCTCGACGCCGACCACCGCGTTCGCGATCGGCGACCGGGTCAACGACCCGATCGCCATGTACAAGAACGACCTCTGCACGATCCCGTCGAACCTGGCCGGCAACGCGGCCGCGTCGTTCCCGGTCGGCCTCGCGGACGAGGACGGCCTGCCGGTCGGCTTCCACGTGATGGCGCCGGTGATGCGCGACGACCTGTGTTACCTGGTCGGGGCGGCGCTCGAGTCGGCGTATGCCGATCAGTGGGGTGGCGTGCTGATGTCGAAGGCTCCGGAGCTGGAGGTCACCCGATGACTGTGGTTGCTGATGTGCTGTCCATCGATGACGCTTTGGCGCAGTTCGACCCGGTGATGGGCCTGGAGGTCCACGTCGAGCTGAACACCTTGTCGAAGATGTTCTGTGGTTGCCCGACCGTATTCGGCGCCCCGCCGAACACGCAGACCTGCCCGGTCTGCCTGGGCCTGCCCGGCGCGCTGCCGGTGGTGAACGCGCGGGCGGTCGAGTCCGCGATCAAGATCGGCCTCGCGCTGAACTGCGAGATCGCCGAGTGGTGCCGGTTCGCCCGGAAGAACTACTTCTACCCGGACATGCCGAAGAACTTCCAGACCTCGCAGTACGACGAGCCGATCGCCTTCAACGGGTGGACCGAGGTCGTCGTCGACGGGGAGACGTACCGGATCGAGATCGAGCGCGCGCACATGGAGGAAGACACCGGCAAGTCCACCCACGTGGGTGGCGCGACCGGTCGTATCCACGGTGCGTCGCACTCGCTGGTCGACTACAACCGGGCCGGCATCCCGCTGATCGAGATCGTCACCAAGACGATCGAGGTCCCGCCGGCCAAGGCGGCCGCGGTCGCGCGTGCGTACGTGAGCATGCTGCGCGATCTGCTGCTGGCGCTGGACGTCTCCGACGTACGGATGGACCAGGGGTCGCTGCGGTGTGACGCCAACGTGTCGCTGAAGCCGTCCGGTTCGTCTTCGTTGGGCACCCGGACCGAGACGAAGAACGTGAACTCGTTCCGTTCGGTCGAGCGCGCGATCACCTACGAGATCACCCGGCAGGCCGCCGTACTGGTTGCCGGGGGCAAGATTCTCCAGGAGACCCGGCACTGGCACGAGGACACCGGGGTCACCACCTCGGGCCGGGAGAAGTCGGACGCCGACGACTACCGGTACTTCCCTGAGCCCGACCTGGTGCCAGTTGCGCCGGCGCGCTCTTGGGTCGAAGAGATCCGCGCGACGCTGCCTGAGGCGCCGCCGGTTCGTCGCGCTCGGTTGCAGGCCGAGTGGGGCTTCACCGATCTGGAGATGCGCGATGTCGTCAACGGCGGCGTGCAGACCCTGATCGAGCAGACCGTCGCGTTGGGTGTCGCTCCTGCCGCGGCCAAGAAGTGGTGGCTGGGCGAGCTGGCCCGCGCGGCGAACGAGGCCGGCAAGGACGTCGACGCGCTCGGCGTCGGTCCTGCGGAGATCGCCGAAGTTCAGAAGCTCGTCGAGGCGGGCGCCCTGAACGACAAGCTCGCCCGCGAGGTCTTCGACGGCCTGGTCAAGTCCGAAGGCAGCGTCAGCGAGATCATCGCCGCGCGCGGTCTTGCCCTGGTCTCCGACGACTCGGCGCTGCAGGAAGCCATCGACCGAGCCATCGCGGCCAACCCTGACGTCGTGGAGAAGGTCAACTCCGGCAAGCCTGCTGCCGCCGGAGCCCTGATCGGCGCGGTCATGAAGGACATGCGCGGCCAGGCCGATGCGGCCAAGGTCCGCGAACTGCTGAACAAGACCCTCGGCATCTGATCCACCACCACGCTGGGCCCGGCCGCCACCACGGCACCGGGCCCAGCGCCATTTCCACCCGCCTGCCCATGCCGTCGACCTGAAGTCGGCACCTTGAACACCTAGTGGTGACCTTGAACAGGTAATTCCATGTCCGAGGTCACCACAAGGTGTTCAAGGTCGCCAGAACTGGTCAGTGTGGCTGGGTGCGGAGGGGCTAGCGGGTGATGGTGATCCGGAGGATCTGGTCGTCGCCGGGCCCGGGGTCGCCTCGGCCGTCGGTGTTGGACGTGGTCAGCCAGAGGGAGCCGTCGTGGGCGGCTTCGACCGTGCGGAGGCGACCGTACTTGCCGGTGAAGAAGGCGACCGGATCACCCGTACGCTTGCCGTCGGCAACTGGGATCGCCCACAGGCGTTCACCTCGTAGACCGGCCATGAAGATGTAGCCCTGGGCAAACGTGATCCCGCTGGGGGAGGCGTCCTTCGTCGGCCACTGCGCGATCGGGTCGACCATGCCGTCCAGACTGCTGACCCCCTCGGCGGCCGGCCAGCCGTAGTTCGCTCCCGGCGTGATCGCGTTCAGCTCGTCCCAGGTGTCCTGCCCGAACTCCGCGGCGTACAACTGCGACCCGTCGAACGCGAGCCCCTGGACGTTGCGATGCCCCTTGGAGATCCACAACCTGCCACCGGGGTTGCCCGGTGCGGGTTTGCCGTCCGTGGTGATCCGCAGCACCTTGCCGCCGAGCGAGTCGTCGCTCTGCGAGTTCGGCCGATCCGCGCCGTCGCCAGTACCGGCGTACAGGAACCCATCCGGCCCGAATCGCAACCGCCCACCGTTGTGAATCGCCGCCTGCGGAATCCCCTCCAGAATCACCGTCGGCTCACTGATCCCGCCGTTGCTGTAGGTGAGCCGAGCGATCCGATTGTCATCCCCGCTGGAGTAGTACACATAGATGTAAGGCCTCTTCGGGTACTGCGGATCCACCGCGATCCCCAGCAGCCCACCCTCCGACGACGCGTCAACCCCCTCCACCGTCCCGACGTCACTGACCTGCCCGCTGCCGGTCACCCGCTTGATCCGTCCCGAATCCCGCTCAGTCACCAACGCACTGCTATCCGGCAAGAACGCCAACCCCCAAGGCACCTCCACCCCAGTAGCCACCACCCCAGCCACCGCCAGCTTCACCGCCTTCCCGGTCGCCGTCCCACTCGGCCCATTAGGCGAAGAAGTAGACAACGACGGCTGCGCATCCCCACCCCCATCGGAGCACCCACCAACCACCCCAGCCACCACAACCGCCACCAAAACCCAGCGACCCTTACCCATGAGCACCATCCATCCCTAACCCATCCCCAGGCTCCCAAGGTATCGACCACTCCAACGCCACAAACCCCCAGACGTTATGCACAGCCCATCTTGGACTGAGATACACCGCCGGTCGGGGATCTGATCCAATAGACGTCCGAGCAGACCGACAGCGGAGGGTCATGTGAGTATCACCAGGCGTGCGTTGCTCGCCGGTACGGCGACCCTGCCGCTGGCCGGTTCCGTCCAGACAGCCTCAGGAGTTGGCCGCCCGCCTATGAACGACATCAAGGATCAGATCACGAAGCTGGTGGAGGAACACCGCGACGGTGTCGCTCCGATCGTGTCCCTGGGGGATCCCGTACTACGCCAGGTGGCGGAACCGTTCGACGGCCAGGTCGACGACAAGCTCCTGACCGAGTTCATCGACCTGATGCGCCGCACCATGCTGGCCGCCCCCGGCGTAGGCCTGGCCGCCCCGCAGATCGGCGTACCGGTGCGCATCGCAGTACTGGAGGACCCAGCAACAGTCTCCGAAGAGGTAGCAGAAGCGCGCCACCGCTACCCCTTGGCCTTCTTCGCCGCCATCAACCCCTCATACCAAGCCCACGGCCACACCCGCCGAGGCTTCTACGAAGGCTGCCTCAGCATGCCCGGCTACACCGGCGTGGTTAACCGGTACTACGAAGTCGCAGCCACCTACACCGACCCCACCGGCCACCCCCACCACAAAACCTTCGAAGGCTGGCAAGCCCGCATCGTCCAACACGAAACCGACCACCTCCACGGCACCGTCTACGTCGACAAACTCGAGCCTCGCTCCCTGTCGACCACCGACAACTACCTCGACAACTGGAACGACCCGGTGCCCACTCGCGCGGCCCGGGCGCTTCGGTTTCGCCTGGACTGAGTTGCTGTGATGGAGGTCATGGGGTGTTCGGTCAGGTTCTTGTGACTTGTATGGGTAGTTGCACTGGTTGTACCTGGTGGTCACTGTCTGCGACACCTAGCGTTCGTACCGCATCTGTGGCTCGGGGGAGTCGAAGAGCGGTGGGGCGATGTCCAGGAGAGGTCTGCCTGCGGGCAGTACAGCAGTAACGAGGCGTGCGGTAGCAGCGGTCTGCGCGCTGTCGGTCGGTGTTGTGGGATGGCTCAATGCTGTCCCGGGCGCTCCGAAGGAGACCGCGGCGGCTACGCCTGTGCCGGTCGCCGCGTCGAAGCCGGCCTCCGCTGCCGACAACGACAAGACCGCGACCACGCGCGCAAAGGCGTCCGGCAAGCGGGTCGAGCAGTTGGGTAAGCGTACGGAGACCGAGCAGACGTTCGCCAACCCGGACGGCACCTTCACGCTCGAGCAGTCGAACGAGCCGGTCCGGACCAAGAAGGACGGCCGATGGGTCGATCTGGACGCCACGCTGTCGACCGGTCCGGACGGGCGCATCCGCCCGAAGGCGACCTCGCTGGAGATGAGCTTCTCAGGCGGAGGCACCGACCCGCTGATCTCGGTCAAGTCCGAAGGTCACGAGCTGAAGCTCAAGTGGCCGGGCTCCCTGCCGGAGCCGGTCGTTGCCGACGACAACGTGACCTACCCGAACGTGTTCCCAGATGTCGATCTGAAGATCACCGCGTCGGGGAGCTCTTACAGCGAAGTACTGATTGTGAAGACGCCGGAGGCCGCCCGCCTCCCGCAGTTGCGGAGTCTCGACCTGGGGATGGAAGCCCCCGGTCTGAAGGTCACTGAGGTACCCGGCGGTGCGATCCTCGCCAAGGACAGCCTGGGCAAGGTCGTCTTCACCGGTTCGCCGCCCGCGATGTGGGACTCGCGCGGCAAGATCCAGACGCCGGCCGACCAGGACCGTACCGAGGCGCCGGTCGACGGTGACAAGCTCGTACCGATTCCCCTCGAGGTCGACCACGACTCGCTGAAGATCAGCCCGCCCGCCTCCCTGCTGAACGACCCCGCGGCGAAGTACCCGCTGCACATCGATCCGGCGTTCGGCTCGCAGCAGGGCCGGGCCATGATCGACGGCGCGTACCCGGCGAACTCCTACTGGAACTGGACCGGCACTGAGGGCGTCGGCTACCAGAACTTCAGTCCGCCGACCCGCAAGCGCCTGATCTACAAGTTCACCATCGCCGGCCTGCAGGGCGCCCATGTCATCGAAGCCCAGCTCGGAGCCTTCGAGACTTGGTCCGCAAGCTGCGAAAAACGCGAGGTCCAGGCGTGGAAGGTCGCAGCCATCAGCACCACGATCAACTGGAACAACGGCTCCGGCTCGAACGTCTGGCTGAAGCACCTCAGCTCTGTGGTCGACGCCGCCGGATGGAGCGGTGGCAACTGTTCGCCGGGCGGCAAATTGCTCGAGTTCAACATTCTGACCGCCGTCACCGAACAGGCTGCCGCAGGTAGTGGTTGGCTTCACCTCGGTTTGCGCGCCAGCGAGACGGACCCCCTGGCCTGGAAGCGGTTCAGCACCGACGCGAAGATCTCGGTCAAGTACAACCACATCCCCGCCGTCAAGAGCATGGCGACGAAGAATCCGGCCATGGGGTGCGCGCCGAACACGGCCGCGCCGAGGGTTAACGAGCGCAATCCGGTCCCTCAGGTCGTCGTTCAGGACCCCGACACCGGGGATGCGACCTCGGTCGGGTTCGAGTTCTGGACCAACAACACGGACGCGCCCAGATGGCGGGGCACCAGCCTGACGAAGGCGGTCGGCACCGCGGTCGTGTTCACGCCACAGGCTCAGGTCACCATGCTCAGTCCGAACAATCTCACCGGCTGGCGGGCGCGGGTATGGGACGGGCACGACTACTCGGCCTGGTCACCGATGTGCTACTTCTACATCGACACCACCGAGCCACCGATACCGACCGTCACGGTCGCGGGTTCGGACTCGACGATCTTCCCGCTCAACCAGCCGGTCACCGTCAGCCTGTCGAGCACCCGGGCGGACACCAACTACTTCAAGTACACGATCGACACCGAAGAGCCGACCAGCGAGGTCGTCGCGGTCTCCCCGGGGACCTTCACCTTCACTCCCCGGCAGCCGGGACCGCTGGTGATCCGCGCCTGGAGCTTCGACCGCGCCGGAAACCGCAGCGTCAAGTACGGCGAGGAACGCATCAAAGTGGCGACCGGAATCACCAACGGCCGCTGGTACATGAATGAGGGAACTGGAACGATCCTGGGCGACAGCAGTGGAAAACGCCACGAGTTCCAGCTCGGCACGGGACAGTGGGACCACGGCGACCGCTGGTTCGAGGACGAAGACCTGCCTGTCGCCGACTACGCGGTCGGGCTGGCCGGCAATACGTCGATGGCCTCGACGGCATCCGACATCGTGGACACCAGCCGGAGCTTCACCGTGAGCGCACGGGTCGCGATCGGGGCCAAGACAACGCGGCAGGTCGCGGTCAGCGAGGACCGGGCGGGATCCGGTGGCTTCACGCTCGGACTGCAGAGCATGGATCTGACCGACCCCGGCGAGCCCAAGGCCAGCTGGTCGTTCTCCATCCCCGACCCGAACAGCACAGGACAGATCACGATCGTCTCCGCGCCTGCCACCTACCTGCCGGGTAGCTGGATCTATCTCACCGGTATGTACGACTCGGCCAGCCGGGAGCTCAGCCTGCTCGTCGACGGGGACGATGTGACTCCGCCGCTGAAGACCGGGGCGGGCGGCGCGCTGATCTCTCTGCTGCCAGGGATCAAGCCCGCCCCCGACGGCACCGGACAGTTCCGGGTGGGCTCCGCCTTGGTCAACGGCGCCCAGAACTACTTCCTGAACGGGAAGGTCGACGACGTCCGGATCTATCCCGGACCGGTCGACGACAACACGATCGATCAAGACTCCGTTGAGGCACCGTGAGATCCCGAGGACGTCACACTATGCGCAGCTTGCGATCCGCCAGGGCTGCCCTGGTCACTCTGCTCGGCGTCAGTCTGATCGCCGGAGTGGGGACCTATGTCCCCGAGGCCGAGGCGAAGACGAAGCCGCGGCCGGCCCCGGCCGTCAAACAGGAGAAACCGACACCTGGCAAGGACTTCCAGGCGAAGCCGTCGACGAATCGTGCCGCCGAGCAGTCGGTCGAGGCGTCGAAACCCCAGCCGCTGCCGGAGTGGCCGGCAGCGTCGAGTTCGGTCACCGGTACGGCGGTCGGACAGTCAGCAGTCGGCAAGAAGGCTGCCTCGCCGATCTCCGTGACGACTGTCGCAGCCGGTACTACGAAGACGGCAACCACCCCGCCGTCGATCAAGGTCGACGTGCTGAGCCAGGCCGACGGCGCCCGTCTGGGCGTCGAAGGCGTCGTCCTCCGACTGGCCCGGACCGATCCGCAGAAGACCGCTGCCAAGGCGTTGGTGCGCGTCGACTACTCGAAGTTCGCCTCGGCCTTCGGTGGCAACTGGGCCAGCCGGCTGCGCATCGTCGAGCTGACCTGCAGCGCCGGTGGCGCATGCAGCGAGAAGCGAGTACTGCCGGGCGCCGGCAACGACAGCCAGAAGCAGACCGTATCGGCGGAGCTCGACCTTCCCGCCGTACCGGCTCAGGGAGCTGCCGCGAAGGCGGCGACCGCTTCCTTCACCACGCTGGCCGTCGCGGCGGGCGCCTCCGGGTCGACCGGATCGTATGCGGCGACCCCGCTTTCCGCGTCCTCCGGCTGGAACGTAGGCACCCAGACCGGCGACTTCACCTGGAACTACCCGCTGCGGGTACCTCCGGGCACAGCGGGACCGCGACCGGAGCTGTCGATCGGCTACAGCTCCGGCTCGGTCGACGGGCAGGTTGCCTCAAGCAACAACCAGACGTCCTGGGTCGGTCAGGGACAGACGCTCGAGCCTGGCTTCATCGAGCGCAAGTACGTGTCCTGCGCGGACGACATGAAGAACAGCAACACGACGGTCAAGACCGGCGACCTGTGCTGGAAGACCGACAACGCGGTGCTGTCGCTCGGCGGCCACTCCGGTGAGCTCGTCAAGATCACGGCCGACACGTTCAAGCTGCGCAACGACGACGGATCACGGATCCAGCGGGTGTATTCCGCGGGCAACCACAACGGCGCTCGCGCAGGTGAGTACTGGGTGCTCACCACCTCCGACGGAACCCAGTACTACTTCGGCAGCAACGTGACCATCTCCGGGACGGATCGGACCGACTCGGTCAACTCCGTGCCGGTCTTCGGCAACCAGACCGGCGAGCCGTGCAATGCGGCCACCTTCGCCGCGTCGTACTGCCAGCAGGCCTGGCGGTGGAACGTCGACCGGGTGGTCGATGTCCACGGCAACCTGATGACGTACCGGTACATCCAGGAGAACAACTACTACGGCCGCAACAACAACACCGGAGTATCGCTCTACCAGCGGGCCAGCTATCCCTGGATCATCGACTACGGCAAGGTGACCGCGACCGAGACGACGAAGAACGGGACGGCCCGTGCCTGGTTCGAGGTCGCGGAGCGTTGTATCCCGAGCGGAGCGATCACCTGTGCGCCCGCCCAGCTGACCGCGGCCAACGCGGCGTACTGGCCGGACGTACCGTTCGACCAGCTCTGTACTTCCTCGACATCTTGTCCCAACCGCACCTCACCGTCCTTCTTCAGCCGTAAGCGACTGGCGAAGGTAAACACCGAGACGCTGAACGGCAGCGGCTGGTTGCCGGTCGACACCTGGACCCTGACCCAGGACTACCCGCCGACAGGCGACACCACTGATCCTTCGCTGTTCCTGCGGACGATCACCCACCAAGGGCGGTCCGGTGGAACTCTGACCAACCCGTCAGTCACCTTCGTGGGAATCAACAAGCCGAATCGCGTGGACGCGATCGGTGACGCGGCCCCGGCCATGAACAAGTGGCGGGTCGCCTCGATCGCGTCGGAGTCCGGGCAGATCACCAACGTCAACTACAGCGCTCCGGATTGCACGCCGACATCGAAGCCAGGTGTCGAGGATGCGCCGACCAATACCAGGCGATGTTTCCCCGTCTACTGGACGATCGAGGGCGGCGCGGCGCCGACGCTGCACTGGTTCAACAAGTACGTGGTGACCAGCGTCGTCGTGGACGACGCCAGTACGGACGGACCGGATCAGGGCACCTTCTACGAATACTTGGGCACTCCCGCGTGGCACTTCGACGACAACGAGCTCACTGTGCTCGCCTACCGCAGCTGGGGTGATTGGCGAGGCTACTCGAAGGTCAATGTGGAGACCGGCCCGGTCAACGACCGGACCCGGTCCCAGTACACCTACTTCCGCGGGATGCACGGTGACTACCTCAACAAGGCTGGCACCACCAAGAAGTCGGCCAGCGTCACCGACAGCCAGGGCGACGCCATTGTCGACGCGCCTCGGCTGAACGGCTTCGTCCGCGAACAGATCACCTACAGCGGTGCCGGTGGTCCGGAGGTCAGCGGCACGATCAGTACGCCCTGGACCAAGCAGACCGCAGCTGACGACGGTGCGGTCTCGACCCTGCTGCAGACGAAGTCGACCTTCGTCCGGACCCGGCTGAGCAGCGGGACGTACCGGACGGTCGGCACGGCGACCGAATTCGACGACCTCGGGATGCCGATCTCGGTCGACGACCTCGGCGACATCGCCACCACGGCCGACGATCGCTGCACCCGCTTCACCTACAACCGCAACGAGGCGGCGCAGATTCTGAGCGCGGTCAGCCGGGAGGAGAAGGTATCGGTCGGTTGTAGCGCGACCCCGAACCGGCCCGCCCAGGTGATCTCGGACGAGCGCTCGTACTTCGACGGTCACACGGATCTCAACGAGGCTCCCGTCGACGGCCTCGTCACCAAGGTCGAGACGATGAGCGGCTGGTCCAACGGGCCGCAGTACGAAGAGCGGTCGCGGACGACGTACGACAGCCTTGGCCGGGTCAAGGAGACCTACGACGGTCTGGGGCGCAAGACGAGCGCGGTGACCTACACGCCGGCCACCGGTGGACCGGTCACCGGCCGCGCGGTCGAAGATGCGAAGGGCTATGTCAGCTCGACGATCATCAACCCCGCGTGGGGTTCGACAGTGGCGGAGGTCGATCCGAACGGGCGGCGTACCGACCTGACGTACGACGCCTTCGGGCGGCTGACCGGGGTCTGGCTGCCGAACCGGTCCAAGGCCGGTAACGCGACTGCCTCGATGACCTTCAGCTACCTCCTGTCGAAGACGGCGCCGAATGTCGTTGCCACGCAGGAACTGCTGCCGGATGGGACGTACAAGATCAGCAGGACGCTCTTCGACGGACTCCTGAGGCAGCGTCAGGTGCAGACGCCGGCTGCGACCGGGGTCGGCAGGGTCCTGGCGGACACGACGTACGACTACTACGGCAACGTCGCGACCACTACGGGCGCGTACTACGACGACAAGTCGGCGCCGACGAACACCTTGTTCGACGCGAACGAGCCGAACTTGCCCGCGCAGACGGTGAACACCTACGACGGTGCGAGCCGTCCGGTGCTCTCGGTCTTCAATGTTCAGGGGCACGAGCAGTCGCGGACGCAGACGATCTACGGCGGCAATGCGACCGCTGTCATTCCGCCGACCGGCGGCACGACGAGCATGCAGCTCTTCGATGCCCGCGGCAAGGTGAGTGAGCTACGGCAGTACCACGGTGTCGCCGCGGGTGGGGACTTCGATTCGACGAAGTACACCTACACGCCGGACGACCAGCTCGACACGGTCACCAACGCCGCGGGAAGCGTTTGGCGGTACGGGTATGACATCCGGGGCCGGCAGATCTCGTCGGCCGATCCGGACAAGGGCACCACGACTTCGACGTACGACAAAGCCGACCGGCTGGTGTCCACCAAGGACGCGCGGAACCAGTCGATCTTCTACTCGTACGACGAACTGGATCGCAAGACGGCGGCTCGCAGTGGTTCGGCGACCGGTACCGTGCTCGCGTCATGGGTCTACGACACGCTCGGCAAGGGGCTGCTGACCTCGTCGACCCGCGTTGTCGATGGCAACAGCTATGTCAACGCCATCACCGGCTACGACCTCCTTGACCGCCCGGTCGGTACCAGCGTCACGATCCCGGCGTCTGAGGGCAAGCTCGCCGGGACGTACACCGCAACGACGACGTACAACCCGGACGGCAGCGTCAACAAGGCCAAGCTGCCCAGTACTCCAGGTCTCCCGGACGAGACGATCACGATGGAGTACGACGCCTTCGGGAACGCCGACGGTATCGGTGGCTGGCAGTCGTACGTGGCGGGGACGAAGTACGGCGAGTACGGCGACCCGCTGCAGTACCGGATGGGGCAGGCTTCGGAGAAGTCGATCTACCAGTCCTTCGAATATGAGCAGGGCACCCGCCGGCTGGCCAAGATGGATGTCGACCGAAGCACGATCGTCGCGGCCGACGACACCTTCAACTACACCTACGACGACGCCTCCAATGTCACCTCGGTGACGCACACCATGGGCGCCACCGTGGACCGGCAGTGCTATGCGAACGACTACCTCCGCCGTACGACGGAAGCCTGGACGCCTGCGGGGACCTGTGCCGCTACGCGTTCCGCTTCCACCCTCGGTGGGCCGGCGCCGTACTGGCAGTCCTACAACTACGACAAGTCCGGCAACCGCACGAGTCTTGTGGACCACAAGGCAGCCGGCGACACCACATCCACCTACACCTACCCCGCCGCGACGGCTGCGCGACCGCACGCGGTCACCGCGGTCAACGGCGCCGGCCCGGCCGGTACGTCGGTCGACAACTACGCCTACGACGCGACGGGCAACCTGTCGTCCCGGACCGTCGGCGGCGACACCGACATCCTCGCCTGGGACGCCGAGGGGCACCTCTCCTCGGTATCCGGCCCTGCCGGCGACACAGGCTTCATCTATGACGCAGAAGGCAGCCGCCTGATCCGTCACGACCCGAAGGGCTCGACGCTCTATCTGGCCTCGGCCGAAGTCCGGTGGGACAGGGCAACCGACAAGGTGAAGTCAACGAGGTACTACGACTTCAACGGCAAAACCGTCGCCATGCGCAACGACGCCGTGACGGTCGAATACCTGATGTCCGACCCGCAAGGCACCTCGACTGTCTCGGTAGACGGCTCGACCACGGACATCCCCCGCCGCTACATGGACCCCTTCGGCAATGCTCGCGGCACCCCATCCCCAACCTGGGAACCCAACAGCCACGGCTTCGTCAACGGCGTCGACGACCCGTCAACGGGTCTGACTCACCTGGGCGCGCGAGAGTACGACGGCAAGCTAGGCCGCTTCATCAGCGTCGACCCCCTGGTCGACATAGCCAACCCGCAAACCCTGAACGCCTACTCGTACTCCACCGGCAACCCAGTAACGTTCAGCGACCCGACGGTCTGATCGTCAAGCCCGAAGGCGGCCCACGAAACCCGACCAAGCCAACCAAGCCGGTCAAGCCGGTCAAGCCGCCTACACCGGCTGAGGCCGAAGAAGAAGCACAGCAGCAGGCGGTCGCCGAGATCACCCACCACCGCGAAGCAAAAGAAGAAGCCAAGCGGGTCATCAAGCGAGTCGTCAAGGACCTCGTCAAGATCATCGCCGACGAGATCGGCGTCACCGACGCCCTCAACTGCTTCACCGACGGCGACATCGGCGGCTGCATCTCCACCGGCGTGACAGTCCTGTCCTCCTTCGCCGGCGGCATAGCAGGCAAACTCCTCAGCAAGTACCTCCTCCACGCGAAGAAGGCTTGGAAGCTGGTCGGCCGAATAAAGGACCTGATCGGCGAGGCCATCGACGGCATCAAGGGCTTCCGCAAGGCGGAAGAGGAACTTCAGAAGACGGTCAGCCGATGTAATTCGTTCACGCCGGGCACCTTGGTTCTCTTGGCGGACGGGTCGACGAGACCAATTGAGAGTTTGAAAGTCGGAGACAAGGTGATGGCCGCCGGCACGCCAGTCGGCAATCGTGCAGGAAAGGGAGTCGTCGGAACTATCGTTGGCCAGGGCGAGAAAGATCTGGCCGATATCTGGATAACGGTGTCCAGGAAGCACGGGAAGAGTTCCCTGGTGCACGTCACCGCCACCTCGGGACATACCTTCTATCTGCCTGAAATCAACAGTTGGGTCAAGGCAGGAGAGCTGCAGGCCGGCGATCGATTGGACGTGATTGGCAAAGACCTGACTGCCATCGTGCGAAGCGTTCAGCGGTATGTCGCGACTGCTCGTGTGTACAACCTGGTGGTTGCTACCATGCATACCTACTATGTCGTGGTCGGTGGCGTCCCGGTCCTCGTGCATAATGGCGAAGACGACCTCTGCAGGCTCACGCTCGGGCCCGAAAGCAAAGCGGAAGGTATCAGTGCGGCGCGGGGTGACAAGGTTCTTCCGCACGAGCAGCGATTCGTCAATGAATCCGGGGACAGAAACGGCTGTCACAGTTGCGGCGCCAAAGTTTCAGGATGGAGCGACGAACATTGGACCGGGGATCATTTTCCTGCACGGTCCATCAGTCCACGGGGGCCGTGGACGCTCTATCCTCACTGCAGGGCCTGCACTTTGTCGCAAGGTGGGTATGTTCGAGGGCTTGGGAAAGGGATTTATGAGTTTCCTCCTGGATAAGTATCTGGTGAACCAAGAGGATCTCTTGGCCTCCGTCTCCTGGCGCTTCGCTCATGGTCTCCTGGTGGTGGAGTCGTCAGACAGCGCGGATCCCCACGAAGGATGGTCGCCGGCAGTCGAGTCTGTACATGCCGGCGCGGACTCGCTGTACGTAGCGGTTCTGCCCGCCGCGAGCGGTTTTGCCACCTTGACCTGCGTTTCGGGAAGCTATCAGCCACCGGGCCTCCGTGCGGCGTTCACTGGCGTGCTGAGATTTTCCGACGCGTCCATGGCGATCACCGATCCAGGCGGTTCCCTGAGCCTGGAGGTGCCCGCTCCCGGCGAGCGGTGTTCGGTAACTCTCTACAGCGATCACCCGGACGAGCCGTCAGAGTTGGTGCTCGTTGTGGCTGAGGCGGCATGAGACCTGCAGGCAGCTGATCGCTGAGGGTCCGACCTCGATCTCAGTTCGAGAGAGGCTCCAGCAGATTCTGGCTGGAGCCTCACTGGACCGGCCTGGCTGGACCTGGGTGTTGGTACGTCCGACGGTGGCTGATTGCAGCTATTGGCAGTGGGTTCGCCTTGTGGGGTGGGGATTCTGCTGCTAGCGGGCCGCTGATTGTATGGGTGAACTGTATAAGTTGTAGGTGTTGGGGGATCGGATTGCTGGCTTAAGGTTCCATCGCATCTGTGGCTCGGGGGAGTCGAGAGCGGTGGGGCTATGGCTGGGTGGACGTTGTCCGTTGGCGGGTATCGGAGGGCCAGGCGTGCTGTGGCGGGGGCTTGTGCCATGGCGGTCGGAGTCTTGGGATGGGTGACCGTTGCGCCCGAGTCCGGGCAAGCGGCTGTTGCCGCGCCTGTGGCGCAGGACCAGGGGCAAGGGGAGCAGACGGCGTCCAAGCGCGCTGTTGATTCCAAGAAGCGGGTCGAGGTGGTGGAGAAGCGCACCGAGACGGCTCGGACGTTCGCCAATCCGGACGGGACCTTCACCCTTGAGCAGAGCAATATCCCGCTGCGGACGAAGCGGGACGGGCAGTGGGTCGATCTCGATGCGTCGCTGAGCAAGGGAGCGGACGGGCGGGTACGGCCCAAGGCGGCCGCGATGGAGATGAGCTTCTCCGGGGGCGGGACCGGCGAGCTCATCTCGATGAAGTCGGACGGCCATGAGCTGACGCTCAGCTGGCCGGTCCCGTTGCCTGAGCCGACCATCAGCGGCGACAACGTCACGTACCAGAACGTCTTTCCTGATGTCGATCTGAAGATCACGGCCGACACCAGCTCTTACAGCGAAGTGCTAGTGGTGAAGACGCCGCAGGCCGCCAGGCTTCCGCAGTTGCAGCGGCTCGACTTCGCGGTGAAGGCGCCCAGTCTCCAGGTCGCGAAGGTGGCTGGTGGGGTCGTGCTGGCCAAGGACAAGTTCGGCAAGGTCATCTTCACCAGCCCGGCGCCGGTGATGTGGGACTCCCGCGGTGCGGGCAAGGCGCCCACCGACGAGGACCGCAGTGAGCTGCCGCTCGAGGGCGACAAGGTCGTACCGGTTCCGCTCGAGGTAGGCAAGAAGTCGCTGAAGGTCAGCCCGGCCGCCGCGCTGGTGAACGATGCCGCGGTCAAGTACCCGATCTACCTCGACCCGGCGTTCCACTCGAGCCAGGTCGGCCGGGCGATGATCAACCAGCACAATCCGACCACCGCTTCCTGGCAGTGGGAGGGGCCGGAGGGCGTCGGCTACCAGGACTTCGAGCCGTGGAGCCGTAAGCGGCTGATCTACCACATGCGGATCGCGGGCCTGCAGTACACGCACATCACGAAGGCCGTCTTCAGCGGCTACGAGACCTGGGCCGCGAGCTGCACCAAGAAGGAGGTGCAGCTGTGGAAGACCTCGGCGATCACTCCCAGCATCACCTGGAACAGCGGCTCCGGCACCGCCACCTGGCTGAAGGAGGTCTCTTCGGTCAACGACGCGGTCGGCAGGGACGGCTGTACGCCGGGTGGCAAGTGGCTCGAGTTCGACGCGACCACGATCATCGCCGAACAGGCCGGGGGCGGAAGCCAGTACGCCTACCTCGGACTCCGCGCGGCCAGTGAGTCCGACCCGACGGCCTGGAAGCGGTTCGGCAAGGCGGTCCGGCTCGACGTCATCTACAACCACGTGCCGACCTTGTCCAATGCGCACGCGACCAGCCCGACGATGGGCTGCCCGACCTCGACCGCACCGGCCAAGGTGAGTCAGAACAGCCCGGTCCCGACGGTCACGATCGTGGACCCGGACCTCCAGCCGTCCAGGGTCGACTTCGAGTTCCGGGTCAGCGGTGCCACGTCGACGCTCTGGACCGGCAGCAGCATGACCAAAGCCAGCGGCAAGTTGAAGGAGTTCAGCCCGGGTGCGGATGTGACCCCGCTCCCCGAGAACCAGCTGATCGGGTGGCGGGCCCGGGCCTACGACGGCATCGACTACTCGGCCTGGTCGGGTTACTGCTGGTTCATCGTCGACATGACCGAGCCGCCGCCGCCGAAAATCACCGTGACCACGACGGCCCCGGACGACGTCTTCCCGCTCCAGCAGCCGATCGACGTCAAGCTCAGCGTCACCACCAACGACCCGAACCACTTCCTGTACGCGATCGACAAGCTGGAGCCGGGGACCGAGTGGGTGCCGATCGACGCGACGAAGAGCGGAACGTTCCGGTTCACCCCGACGAAGGCCGGCCCGCTGGTGATCAGAGCCTGGAGCGTCGACCGGGCGGGCAACCTGAGCAAGGACTCCAACGCCCTCACGATCCGGGTCGAGACAGGTCCGTTCACCGGCCGTTGGTACCTCGACGAGGGCACTGGTACCACCTCGAAGGACACCAGCGGAAAGGCTCACGACTTCACCGTCGGTACACCGGCAAGCTGGGCGCACAGTGACCGCTGGGACTCGACGGCGACCGGCCCGAACGACTGGTCGGTATCCCTGCCAGGCACCTCGTCGATCGCCACCGCCGCGTCGAACATCATCGACACCAGCCGCAGCTTCACCGTCAGCGCGCGGGTGAAGGCCGGCGCCAAGGCGACCCGGCAGGTCGCAGTCAGCGAGGACCGGGCCGGCACCGGCGGCTTCATGCTCGGCTTCGACCACTGGGATCTGACCGATCCCGACGAACGCAAGGCGGTCTGGAGCTTCGCCATCCCGGATCCGGACGGGACCGGTCAGGTCGTCGTCCAGAGCCCGGCGATCGGCTACGAACTCGGTGACTGGATCTATCTCACCGGCTACTACAACTCGGCCGACCGCAAACTCAGTCTGACGCTGGACGACGACGCCTTCGAGACGACCATCGACGTCCCCGGAACCGTGACGGCACCCGACGGTACCGGCCAGCTGCGGATCGGGTCGGCTCTCGACGCCGGGGTCCAGAACCACTTCCTCGACGGACAGGTCGACGACGTCCGGATCTACCCGGGCCCGATCGACGAGGCCGCACTCAGCCAGAACTACGACGACTCCACGCCCACGAGTTGAGGACCTGTTGATGCGAATCAAACGTCGGGCCAACGCGGCCCTGGTGACTGTGCTGGGCGTCAGCCTGGTGGCAGGTATTGCGTCCTACGTCCCGGAGGCCGAGGCGAAGACGCCGTCCCGCCCGGCGCCGGCCGTCAAATCCGAGAAGCCCACGCCGGGCAAGGCCTTCCAGCCGCAACAGGCCGGGGTCGACAAGTCCGCGCAACAGGCCGAAGCCGCCTCGAGGGCCGGGGCGGCGCCGGTCTGGCCGAGCGCGACCAGCACGGCAGCCGGTACGGCCGCAGTGCTGTCTCTGGCAGGGAAGGCGCTGAGCTCGCCGGTCACGGTGACCACGGTTCAGGCCAAGTCGGCCAAGACCGGTACGGCGGTAGCGGCGCAACCGTCGGTGCGGGTCGACGTACTGGATCAGGCGGCGACCACCAAGTTGGGGGTCGAAGGCGTCGTCATCCGGCTGGCCCGTACCGACGCGCAGCCGCAGGCCGCCGGGGTCAAGGTGAACGTCGACTACTCGAAGTTCGCGACGGCCTTCGGTGGTGGGTGGGCGAACCGCCTGCGCCTGGTCGAGCTGAAGTGCACGGCCGGAGGGACCTGCGCCGAGGGCCGAGTCGTGCCGGGCTCGGCGAACGACAGCGACAAGCAGACGGTCACGGCCGAGGTCGCCCTCCCCAATCAGAACCCGCTGGCCAAGAGCGCCGGCACGTCGTTCAGCACCTTCGCCGTCACGGCCGGTGCTTCCGGATCCGCCGGCTCGTACGCCGCGACCCCGCTGGCCCCGTCGTCCGCTTGGAACGTGAGCGTCCAGACCGGTGACTTCAGCTGGAACTATCCGCTACGTGTTCCGCCGGGCACGGCCGGTCCGCGCCCAGATCTGTCGATCGGCTACAGCTCCGGCTCGGTCGACGGACAGATTGCCTCGAGCAACAACCAGACGTCGTGGGTCGGCGAGGGCCACAGCCTCGAGACCGGCTTCATCGAGCGTAAGTACGTGTCCTGCGCGGATGACATGAAGGACAGCAACACCACGACCAAGACCGGCGACCTGTGCTGGAAGACCGACAACGCCGTCCTGTCGCTCGGCGGCCATTCCGGCGAGCTGGTCAAGATGGACGCCAACACCTTCCGGCTCGAGAAGGACGACGGGTCGCGGATCCAGCGCCTGTTCGACGCTGACAACGCCAGTGGCGCCAAGGGTGGCGAGCACTGGCTGGTCACCACGTCGGACGGTACGAAGTACTACTTCGGCAGCAATCCGGTCATCTCCGGGACCGACCGCGCGGACTCGGTCAACACCGTGCCGGTCTTCGGTAACCAGACGGGCGAGCCCTGTCACGCGGCGACCTTCGCCGCGTCGTACTGCCAGCAGGCCTGGCGCTGGAACGTCGACCGGGTGATCGATGTCAACGGCAACCTGATGCGGTACCGGTACGTCAAGGAGAACAACTACTACGGCCGCAACAACAACACCGGCGTATCGCAGTACCAGCGCGCGAGCTACCCCTGGTTCATCGACTACGGCAAGGTGATCGGCGCGACCGAGACCACGACCGTGGCGCCTGCCCGGGTCTGGTTCGACGTCGCCGAGCGCTGCCTGCCCGGCGGTGCGATCACCTGCGCCGAGAACCAGCTGACCGCAGCGAACGCCTACGCCTGGCCGGACACGCCGTTCGACCAGATCTGTACGTCGACCACCAGCTGCCCGAACCGGACCTCGCCGTCGTTCTTCACCCGCAAGCGGCTGGCCAAGATCACCACCGGAATCCGGAACGGTTCGACCTTCTCGCCGGTCGACAGCTGGACGCTGACCCAGGACTACCCGACCTCGAGCGTCGAGAACCGGTCGCTGTTCCTGCGCACGATCACCCATCAGGGACTGGCCGGCGGAACGCTGACCAACCCGTCGGTGTCCTTCGTCGGTATCGACAAGCCCAACCGGGTCGACGCGATCGGCGACGGCGCGCCGGCGATGGTGAAGTGGCGGATCTCCGCGATCGAGTCGGAGTCCGGGCAGGTCACCAACGTCAACTACAGCGACCAGGAGTGCACGTCGTCGGCCCGGCCGGATCCGGCGACCAACACCAAGCGATGCTTCCCGGTTTTCTGGGGGATCGACGGCGCCGAGAAGCCGACGATGCACTGGTTCAACAAGTACGTCGTGACCAGTGTGGTCGTCGACGACATGAGCGCCGACGCACCGGACCAGGGCACCTACTACGACTATCTGGACACCCCGGCCTGGCACTACGACGACAACGAGCTGACCTTGCCGGCGTACCGGAGCTGGGGCGACTGGCGCGGGTACTCCAAGGTCGAGGTCAGGACCGGCGGCCTGGAGCCGGCCGATCAGACGCGAACGCAGTACACCTTCTTCCGCGGTATGAACGGTGACTACTCGAAGGCCGACGGGTCGACCCGCAAGAACGTCAGCGTCACCGACAGCCAGGGCAACGCGCTGGTCGATTCGCCGCGACTCAACGGACTCACCCGCGAGCAGATCACCTACAACGGGGCGAGCGGTCCGGAGGTCAGTGCCACCATCAACACCCCGTGGACCAAGCAGGTCACCTCCCCGCTGGGTGGGGCCGCGACGATGCTGCAGACCAAGTCCACCTCGACCCGGACCCGGCTGAGCGACGGCACGTACCGGATCACCGCACTCGACACCGAGTTCGACGATCTGGGGATGGCGACCGAGATCAACGACCGGGGCGACGTTGCCGCCGGCAACGACGACCGGTGTACCCGGCTCAGCTACGCCCGCAACCTCGATGCGCAGATCCTGACCACGGTCAGCCGGGAGGAGACCGTCTCGGTCGGCTGTGCGGTGACACCGAACCGGCCGGCCCAGGTGATCTCGGACGACCGGACCTTCTATGACGCTCACACGGATCTGAACGCGGCCCCGAGCCAGGGGCTGGTGACCAAGCTCGAGTCGCTGAGCGGCTGGTCGAACGGCCCGCAGTACGAGCAGCGGTCCCGGACCGTGTACGACTCGCTCGGGCGGGTCAAGGAGACGTACGACGGGTTGAACCGGCTGACCAGCAAGGTCACCTTCACGCCGGCGACCGGCGGCCCGGTCACGGCCCGGGCGGTCGAGGACGCGAAGGGGTACGTGAACTCGACCCTGATCGACCCGGCCTTCGGTGCGACGGTCGCCGAGGTCGACCCGAACGGACGGCGTACCGATCTGGCGTACGACGCCTTCGGCCGGCTGACCGGCGTCTGGCTGCCGAACCGGTCGAAGTCCGGCGGCGCGACCGCTTCGATGATCTTCGGGTACTCGTTGTCGAAGACCGCGCCGAACGTGATCACCTCGCAGGAGCTGAAGCCGGACGGGACCTACAAGACGAGCAAGACCCTGTTCGACGGGCAGTTGCGGCAACGTCAGGTCCAGACGCCGGCGGCGACCGGCACCGGTCGGGTACTGGCCGACACCACCTACGACCGGCGCGGCAATGCCAAGACCACGACCGGCCCGTACTTCGACAACAGCTCCGCGCCCTCGAACGTGCTGTTCGACGTCAACGAGGAGAACCTGCCGTCCCAGACGGTGACCACGTACGACGGGGCCAACCGGGCCGTCCTGGAGAGTTTCGAGGTCCAGGGGCACGAGCGGTGGAAGACCCAGACCAGCTACGGCGGCAACACAGTCACGGTCATTCCGCCGACCGGTGGCACCACCACGACTCAGGTGCTCGATGCCCGGGGCAAGCTCAGTGAGCTGCGGCAGTACCACGGAGTCGCTGCGACCGGTGACTACGACTCAACGAAGTACACCTACACGCCGGACGAGCAGCTGGACACGGTGACGAACGCCGAGGGCAGCGTCTGGCGGTACGGGTACGACCTGCGCGGACGGCAGATCAGCTCGGTCGATCCGGACAAGGGCACCACGACGACGACGTACGACGCCGCGGACCGGGTGACCTCGACCAAGGACGCGCGCGGTCAGCAACTGTTCCTGTCGTATGACGAGCTGGACCGCAAGACGGCTGTCCGCAGTGGCTCGGCAACCGGTCCGGTGCTGGGGTCGTGGGTGTACGACACGCTCGGCAAGGGGCTGCTGACCTCGTCGACCCGGACGATCAACGGCAACAACTACGTATCGGCCGTGACTGCGTACGACTCGCTGGACCGGCCGACCGCCACCCAGGTCGTCATCCCGGCGTCCGAGGGCAAGCTGGCCGGCACCTATGCGTCGACGACCAGCTTCAACCCGGACGGCAGCGTCAACAAGGCGAAGCTGCCGACGACGCCGGGGTTGCCGGACGAGACGATCGAGATGAAGTACGACGAGTTCGGCAATGTCCGCGGGATGGGTGGTTGGCAGTCGTACGTCTCCGCGGTGAAGTACAGCGAGTACGGCGACACGCTGCAGTACACGATGGGGCAGAAGTCGGAGTTGTCGATCTGGCAGTCCTTCGCGTACGAGCAGGGAACGCGCCGGCTCCAGCAGATGTCGGTGGATCGCAGCGGGCAGGTGCCGTCGGACGACAAGTTCGACTACACCTACGACAACGCGGCCAACGTGACGTCGGTGACCCACACGATGGGTGCCACGGTCGACCGCCAGTGCTTCACCAACGACTACCTCCGGCGTACGACGGAAGCCTGGACGCCGGCCGGTAGCTGCGCGGACGCCCGATCGGCCTCGACGTTGGGTGGGCCGGCGCCGTACTGGCAGTCCTATCGCTTCGATGCGTCGGGCAACCGCACGTCGCTGATCGACCACAAGGCGGCAGGCGACACGACGTCGACCTCCGCCTATCCCGCCGCTACAGCTGCCCGGCCGCACGCGGTCACTGGCGTGAACACCGCGGGGCCGGCCGGTACGTCGGCCGACACCTACGGCTATGACGCCTCGGGCAACATGTCCACGCGGACGGTTGGTGGAGATACCGACGCCTTTGCCTGGGATGTCGAGGGGCACCTGGCGTCCGTCTCCGGTCCTGGCGGGGATACCAGCTATGTGTATGACGCAGAGGGCAGCCGCCTGATCCGTCACGACCCCAAGGGCGCCACGCTCTACCTGCCGTCGGCGGAGGTGCGCTGGGACAAGGCGGCCGACACGGTCTCGTCGACGCGCTACTACGAGTTCAACGGCTCGACCGTCGCGATGCGGAGCAACAGTCAGTCGGTCGAGTACCTGATGTCGGACCCGCAGGGCACCGCATCGGTCTCGGTCGACGGCCTGACCGCAGCGGTCTCTCGGCGGTACATGGACCCGTTCGGCAACACCCGCGGTACGACGTCGCCCACCTGGGACCCGAACGCCCACGGCTTCGTCAACGGGGTGGACGATCCGTCGACCGGGCTCACCCACCTGGGCGCCCGGGAGTACGACTCGAAACTCGGCCGCTTCATCAGCGTCGACCCGCTGATCGACGTCACCGACCCGATCACGCTGAACGGCTACCGCTACGGCAACAACAACCCGGCCACCTTCAGCGACCCCGACGGCCTGAAGGAACTCTTCCCCGACGACCCCGGTAACGACGGCGTGCACGCACCCCGCCTGCACTACAAGCCGCCGAAAACCCCCACCTACGAACAGGTCAAGGCCCAGAACCGCCACGAGGCGGTCCAGCAGATCAGCCACCACAAGAAGGCGAAGGAAGAAGCCAAACAACGCATCAAGAAGGTCGTCAAGGACCTGGTCAAGATCGTCGCCGACGAACTGGGCATCACTGACGCCCTCAACTGCTTCACCAACGGCGACGTAGGCGCCTGCATCTCCACCGGCGTAACCGTCCTCTCCTCCTTCGTCGGCGGCATAGCCGGCAAGCTAGTCAGCAAATACCTCCTCCACGCCAAAAAAGCCTGGAAACTAATAGGCCGAATAAAAGGCCTGGTAGACGAAATGCTCGACGGCATCAAGGGCGTCCGCAAAGCCGAAGAAGAACTCCACAAGGCCGAAGCGGTGGTCGGCGAAACCTGCTCGATCAACTCCTTTGCACCCGGAACGCTGATCTTGCTGGCCGACGGCTCCCGAAAGCCGATCGAGAAGCTCAGGCTGGACGACAAGGTCATGGCGACCGATCCCGCATCGGGCGAGACCTCGGCCGAGCCGGTGGTCCGGACGATCATCGGTCAGGGGTCGAAGGACTTGGTGGACATCTCAGTCGCCGTCGTGGGCGCAGATGGGCTGAAGCGGTCCGCTGTCTTGACGGCGACTGCCGGACACTCCATCTACGTCCCCGACAGAGCCAAGTGGATCAATGCGTCGCAACTGACTCCGGGCAGCCGATTCGAGAGTTTCGGTACCGATGGTGGCGTGGTGGTCACCTCAGTGCGGCGGTACCAGGCAGTCGCAAGGGTCCATAACCTGACTGTTGCCAACATCCACACCTACTATGTGATGACCGGCTCAGTTCCGGTTCTGGTGCACAACTGCAAGATCTCGATGGATACCGCCATTGATCGGGCCATCGATCATGTCGGTGATGGCGCATCTGTCGGGCGATCGGGCAGTGGAGCAGTTCAGTTCATCTCGCAGTCGGTTGATGAGAGCGGATCCACGATTACGAAGATCGCGCGTTTCGATGTGAATCCCAAGAGTGCGCACGTCAAGAAGCTCGGAGAGCATCTGAATCTGGAAACCCAGATCAACGGCCGGACAGTGAGAGAAGGCCCGTTAAGGGATCCGCACACTCCGATCGACGTTTCGACGGTCCGGAAGGGAGACTATTTTGACAAGTGAGGTGACCGGGTGATGCACCTGCTCTACGCGTCTCGAACCGGTGAATTCGAGTTGAGCGGAAGGCGCTCCGAATTTGCGATGCTGGCCGACCTACTGAAAACTGGGAGCGGCGAGATTGTGCTCGAACCAGTTGCGGATCCACGACCGTACGACGGGGCGTTGGAGCGCCTCGTCGTGAGGGCGGCCGGCGAGTTGTTGGTCAGCCTCCGCGCTGAGCCCGTTTCAGGTGTGCTGGAATTTGTTGGAGGTGCGAAGTATCTGGCCCTTCTTGGCGAAAACTTCGAGTCGTTCGCTGTCGAGTCGGCGGGGCCGGGGGACAACTTCCATCTCGAATACTACGAGGGCCATTTCTATCTGGCCGCTGACTCGGTGCCGCTGGTCGTAGCCATGATCGGTTGAGTCCAAGAGCAGGGGTCTCTGCCTGGTCGGCAGAGACCCCTTGTGTAACCGGTTCAGCTGCCCCAGGTTGGGCGCAAGGGGAAGTGGGCGTTGGCTTGGTCGTCTAGTTTTACGGCTAGGACCTGGTGGAGTTGGGTGTTGTTGCGTTCGAAGCCGACTTGGCAGGCTGCTAGGTACAAGCCCCAGACCTTTGCGGTGGGGTAGCCGACTTCGGCGACGGCTTCGTCCCAGTGGGCTACAAGGTTGTTGGACCAGGCGTTGAGGGTTAGGGCGTAGTGCTCTCTGAGGTTTTCTTCGTGGCGGACTTCGAAGCCGGCGTCTTGGGCGTCGGCGATTATGCGGCCGGAGCCGATTAGTTCGCCGTCGGGGAAGATGTAGCGGTCTATGAAGGCGCCGGTGGGGCGGTAGCGGTTGTCTGGGCGGGTGATGGAGTGGTTCAGGAGGCGGCCGCCGGGCTTCAGGTGGTCTAACAAGAAGCCGAAGTAGGACGGGTAGTTGCGGACGCCGATGTGTTCGGTGAGGCCGATGGAGCTGATGGCGTCGAAGTTGGTTTCCGAGACGTCTCGGTAGTCGGAGAAGCGGACTTCGGCTAGGTCCTCTAGGCCTTCGCGTTTGATCGCGGCTTGGGCCCACTCGGCTTGGGCGGCTGAGAGGGTTACGCCTAGGGACTTCACGCCGTACTCGCGGGCCGCGTGGCGGACCATGCCGCCCCAGCCGCAACCTACGTCCAGCAGGCGTTGGCCGGGTTTGAGGTCCAGCTTGCGGGCTACCAGGTCGTACTTTTCGAACTGGGCTTCTTCGAGGGTTGCGTCGGCGGTCGGGTAGACGGCGCAGGTGTACGTCATCGACGGGCCGAGGATGTACTCGTAGAAGGTGTTCGAGACGTCGTAGTGGTGGTGGATCGCGGCCTTGTCGCGGGTCTTCGAGTGGCGGAGGCCTTCGAAGGTGCGGCGCCACTTGGGCAGGTGCTCCTGCGGCGGCGGGGGCGGCGGCTTGAGGTGGCTCCAGCCGAGGCCGCGGACGATGCGCAGCGCCTCCGACGGGGTCGGGCGCTCGAAGTGGACGTGGTTGAGCATCATCTTCATCAGGTCGTACGGGTTGCCCGGATGGATGCCCTTGATCTCCAGATCGCCTTGCACGTAGGCGCGAACGAGTCCGAGGTCACCGGGAGCCGTCAACACATACGACAGGCCGCGTTCGGTGGCCAGGTGCATGTGGATCGGGGAGTCTTCGGGTCCGGTCGCGCTGCCGTCGTACGCGGTGAAGCGGAAGGGAAGTCCTTCGGGCGCCACCGCGGTGAGCGCTGCTGCGATCGAAATCTGCGTCGGGATCGTTGCCGTCATCGGCGCGTCACCGCCTTCTCGTAGAGCCCGGTGAGCCGGGCGTCGGGGTCGTAGCGTTCTTTCACCGCGGTCAGCGCCGGTACGTTGTAGAGCCGGTCAAAGGTGTCACGGTCGTAGTAAGCGTCGGAGTACAAGGACTTATGCCCGTCGAAGTCGGCGACCGCCGCCTCGATGCGCCGGTTCACGTCACCGTCGGCGGCGCCAGGAGCGATCGCGACGGTGCCCCAGAAGCCCACGTTGACATAGGTCTCGCCGGGCTCGAGCGGGTAGAGAGGCCAGGCCGAGGAGCCGCGCAGGCGCAGCGGGCACAGCCAGACCGGGCGCATCCCCACCTCGGCGTCGAACCAGCGCAGGAAACCGGCCAGTCGCGACGCCGGGATCTCCACGTCCTGGACGACCCGCTCGCGGTCCGGGTTGCCGCGCCGGCGATTGATGCGCGCGGCAACTTGATGGCGGTTCTCCAGGCCGATGATCTTGTGGTAGACGTCGCTGCGCCTCAGCCTGCGCGGCCAGACCCGCCGGATATAAGGGTTCTGCGCGCCGAAGGCCGCCGAGCACCAGAACCAGTCGGTGTCCCAGCGCCACAGATAGTCGTGCGCGGTCAGCGCATCGGTCGATCGTTGCTGGATCGACTTGTAGAAGATCTGCTGACCGGTGTAGTCACTCACCTGTACTGCGGTATCGCTGTTCCGTCCCAGTGTCAGATACGCCTCGTCGGGGCTGAACGCGACGCCGTCGACGAAATGCACCGGCTCGCCCGCATACGTGCCGTCGGCAACGATCGACTCGATGGCCGGCCCGAGCTCGTCCAGGCCGAGCCGGACGTGCCGCAGGGCGACGTACGGGGAGATGCGGTCGAGCTCGATCCGCAGGCGGGTCGCGTAGCCGAGGGAGCCGTACGAATTGGGGAAGGTGCGGAACAGTTCGGCGTGCTCGCCGTCGGGGCGGGCGGTGACGATCTCGCCGTCGCCGGTGAGGATGTCCATCTCGAGCACTGATTCGTGCGGGAGACCAGCCCGGTATGACGAGGACTCGATGCCTAGGCCGGTCACGGCGCCGCCGAGCGTGATCGTGCGCAGCTGAGGGACCACCATTGGCGTCAGGCCGTGCGGGAGAGTCGCGGCGACCAGGTCCTCGTACGTGCACATGCCCTGTACGTCGGCGGTGCGGCCGACCGGATCGACGGAGATCACCCCGGTCAGCCCGGAGACGTCCAGGCCCGGGGTGTCGACCGCGGTTCTGGGCCGGAACAGGTTGGAGCTGCGCTTCGCGAGGCGGACCGGTGCCCCCGCCGGGATGCGCTGGTAGGACGACCGCAGCCGCCCGACGGCCTGATCGTGATCGAGAGTCGAGGCCAGATCCGATGTCGTAGGCACCTGTTCAGAGTACGACGCGAAATTGTCGTCGGCACGGAATTCTCCGTGCACTTCTAGTGCACTTGGAGTGCACTTTAGGACCACTCGATCCAGTGGTCCTGTGGATCGAGCGGGAGGTCGCTTCATCCTGTCCGTGCAGGCGAGTAAGTTGCGGGCATGGGTGATTTGGTGAAGGCATTGCTGCCGTGGGAGGACCCGGACGGGTTCCTCGGAGGGCTGCCCGCGGGCGTCGACGCGCAGTACTACGCAGGCGGCGCGCGGCCGGCGCTGGACGCTGTCGAGTTCTACGTGCCGAGCTACATGGGGTCGTCCGAGGTCATCGAGGTCATCGCCGAGATGCCCGCGTTGAAGGTCATCCAGACCCAGACGGCCGGCTTCGAGAACCTGCTGCCGCAACTCCGGGACGGCGTCACCTTGTGCAACGCGCGGGGTGTGCACGACGCGTCGACGGCCGAGTTGGCGGTCGGGCTGATTCTGGCGTCGTACCGCCGGTTGCCGCAGGCGGTGAGGAACCAGGAGCACGGCGAGTGGCCGTCGTCGTACCAGGAGCTGGACGACTCGCTCGCCGACCGGACCGTGCTGATCCTCGGATACGGCTCGATCGGGGAGGCGTTGGAGCGGCGGCTGGACGGGTTCGAGTGCGACATCATCCGCGTCGCGCGAAGGGCCCGCGAAGGCGTCCACCCGATCACCGACCTGCCAGACCTGCTGCCGCGCGCCGATGTCGTCGTCCTGCTGACACCTGCGACGCCCGAGACGCGGGGGATGGTCGACGCCAAGTTCCTCGCTCGGCTCAAGGACGGCGCGCTGTTGATCAACGTCGCCCGCGGCGTCGTGGTCGACACGGAGGCGCTGCTCGCCGAGTTGACCACCAAGAGGATCAGCGCTGCCGTCGACGTGACGGATCCCGAGCCGCTGCCCGCGGGCCATCCGCTCTGGTCCGCGCCCAACATCCTCATCAACCCGCATCGCGGCGGCGCCTCGACCGCCTTCGCTCCGCGCGTCGCCCGACTGGTACGAGCCCAACTCGAGCGGTACGTCACCGGCGTACCGCTGATCAACGTCGTCGCGGGGCCGCCGCGCTGACCTGACCCGTTGCGCGGTGCCGCAGCCGCGCAGACCGACCGCGCGGTACACCTGTGCAGACTGATGGAGATGGACAAAGATGTCCGAGACCGTGTTGCTGATCGGGACCAAGAAGGGGCTCTGGATCGGCCGGAGCGACACCGAGCGCCGCGAGTGGACACTCGACGGGCCGAAGTTCGAGATGCAGGGGATCTACTCGGTCGGCATCGACACGCGTGGCGAGCGGCCGCGGCTCTTCGCGGGTGGCACCAGCGAGCACTGGGGGCCGGCCGTCTTCCACTCCGACGACCTCGGCCAGACGTGGGACGAGCCGCCGGAGGGCTCGATCGGCTTCAAGACCGGTGACGACGCATCGCTGGAGCGCGTCTGGCAGATCCAGCCTGCGCCGGAGGACCAGCCCGGAGTCGTGTACGCCGGTGCGCAACCGTCCTCGCTCTGGAGGTCGACCGATGGTGGAGTCCGCTTCGAGTTGGTCCGCGGGTTGTGGGATCACCCGCATCGCAAGGACTGGGGTGCGGGATTCGGCGGCCAGGCGATCCATACCGTGCTGCCGCATCCGACTGATCCGCAAGGGATGAGCGTCGCGATGTCGACCGGTGGCGTCTACCAGACGGCCGACGGGGGCGAGTCGTGGGAGCCGGCGAATCACGGCATCAAGGCGTACTTCATGCCTGACCCGGATCCGGAGTTCGGCCAGTGTGTGCACAAGCTTGCCGGGCATCCCGACGTACCGGAGCGGTTGTTCGCCCAGAACCATCATGGTGTCTACCGCTCGGACGATGGTGGCGTGATCTGGAAGTCGATCGCGGACGGACTGCCGTCGGACTTCGGGTTCCCGATCGTGGTGCATCCGCATGAGCCGGCGACCGTCTATGTCTTCCCGTTGATCGCGGACGGCAACCGGATCCCGACCGACGCGAAATGCCGCGTCTATCGCTCTCGTGATGCCGGTGCGACCTGGGAGGCGCTCACGAATGGCCTGCCGGACGTTCCGTCATATGCGCCGGTACTACGCGACGCTCTGTGCGTGGACCAAGCGGACCCGGCTGGGGTGTACGTCGGAACGCGTGATGGGTGTGTCTACGCGAGCGCGGATGCCGGCGACAACTGGACCGAGGTGGCTCGCCATCTGCCCGACGTACTGACCGTGCGCGCGGCGGTGCTCGGCTGATGTCCGTGGCGGTCAAGCTCCCGACGGTGCTGAGACCGTTCGCCGGGGGAGCGGAGCGGGTGGAGGTCGACGTCTCCGGCGAGGTAACTGTGGGCTCGGTCTTCGCCGTGCTGGAGACGGAGCATCCCGCGTTGCGTCGTCGCCTGACCGATGAGCAAGGCGCCCTCCGCCGTCACGTCAACGTCTTCCTCGGCAACGACAACATCCGCGACCTCAACGCCCTCGACACCAAGCTCTCCGACGGCGACGAACTCCTCATCCTCCCCAGCGTCGCCGGCGGCTGACGAATCGGAGGCGTTGCGGGGTTCGTGAAGCGGAGGCGTCCCCGTCGCGGGTGGTCGGTGAAGGCCGGGCGCTCGCGTCGCGGGTGGTTGGCGAAGGAAGGCGTCCGCGTCGTGGGTGACCAGGGAGCGCTCGTCCGGGGCCTGGCAGGCGGTTGATCTGATGGCCGCGGAGATGGGTGATCCGGGTCGGCTGGGATGGGTGATCCGGGGCGGGGATGGCTGATCCGAGAGCCGGCGGAATGGCTGATCCGGTGTGGGTGTGGGCTTCGTAGTGGGTGGCATGACGATGTGGCGGTTGTTTGCGGATGTGGATGGCAAGGCTCGGTTTGAGGGGTGGGGGCCGGAGTTGTTGCCTGCGGTGCCGGGGGTGGGGGAGTTGAGTGCTTCGGCGCCGCTCAAGGCGTCGGCCGCGATGGTGGTGCGGGGGCCGGCGGGTGGGGGGCATCCTGAGCAGCCGGAGGCGGGGCGGCGGCTGGTCGTAGTACTGGCTGGTGAGTGTGAGGTGACTGCGTCCGGGGAGACGGTGATCGGGCGGCCGGGAGATGTGCTGCTGGTGGAGGACACCACGGGGACCGGGCACTCCAGCAGGTCTGCGACCGGCTTCGAAGCTTTGATGCTCGTTCTGGACTGAGGAGCGGCCATCCAGGCACGTTGGATGGCCAACCAGAGATCTACTGCGCGGCGACCCAGCCGTAGATGTTGCCGGGACGCCCGGCGGCCTTGGCGTGGGTCGGGTCGAACGGGCCGAACTTCCGTACTGCGTTGCTCGCGTTGCCCTCGACCGTGGTGATCTTGCCGTTGCCGACAGCAACCACTACACCGGTGTGCACGCTGGTGTTCGTGTTCTGCGGCCCGGTGCCGTAGAGCACGATGTCACCCGGCTGCATACCGGTGTTGGTCGAGTGCGCGCGCCCCTTGCCCTGGCCCCAGGTGTAGATGTCACCGGTGAAGCCGTAGTTGGGGATGGTGATCCCGGCCTGCCGCCAGGTCCAGGTCGCGAAGTGCGCGCACCAGGCCTCGCACGGACCGTACGGGTTGCAGTTGCTGCCGGGTGGCGTCTCGCCCTGCCCGATCTCACCGTTGGCGGCGTCGACGATCGCAGTACGCACATCAGCAACAGCAGGCAAAACAGCAGGGACAGCAGCCGGTACCGCCGCCGCCGTGACCGAACTCGCCGAGAGCAGTGCACCACCCAGCAACAGGGCGGGCGCGAGCTTCTTCCAGGGAGGGCGCATCGTAGGAACTCCTTCGGTAGGTGATGGAACACCAGCCACCTTGTTACATACCTACCGACTTTGGCAACCCATAGTAATTATTTGACTACGGAATAGAGTGACCCCATGGTTGATATCAAGCCGAGAAGCCGCACGGTCACCGATGGGCTGGAGGCGACGGCCTCGCGGGGCATGTTGCGGGCCGTCGGGATGGGGGACGACGACTGGGCCAAGCCGCAGATCGGGGTCGCCTCGAGCTGGAACGAGATCACCCCGTGCAACCTGTCCCTCGACCGGCTCGCGAAGGCGGTCAAGGACGGCGTGCACGCGGCCAAGGGGTATCCGCTCGAGTTCGGCACGATCAGCGTGTCCGACGGCATCTCGATGGGCCACGTCGGCATGCACTACTCGCTGGTCAGCCGCGAGATCATCGCCGACTCGGTCGAGACGGTGATGGAGGCCGAGCGGCTCGACGGATCCGTCCTGCTGGCCGGCTGTGACAAGTCGCTGCCGGGCATGCTGATGGCCGCGGCCCGACTCGATCTGGCGAGTGTCTTCCTGTACGCCGGATCGATCATGCCCGGCAAGCTCGGGGACAAGGACGTCACCATCATCGACGCCTTCGAGGCCGTCGGCGCGTGTGTGCGCGGGCTGATCACCCGCGAGGAGGTCGACGCCGTCGAGCGCGCGATCTGCCCGGGGGAGGGCGCCTGCGGTGGCATGTACACGGCGAACACGATGGCCTCCGCGGCCGAGGCGCTCGGGATGTCGCTGCCCGGCTCGGCAGCACCGCCTGCGGTCGACCGACGTAGAGACGGTTTCGCCCGCAAGTCAGGCGAGGCGGTGGTCAACCTGCTCACAAAAGGGATCACGGCAAGGCAGATCCTCACCAAGGAAGCGTTCGAGAACGCGATCGCCGTCGTGATGGCGCTCGGCGGTTCGACCAACGCCGTCCTTCACCTGCTCGCGATCGCCCGCGAGGCCGAGGTCGACCTCACCCTCGACGACTTCAACCGGGTCGGCGACAAGGTCCCGCACCTGGGCGACCTGAAGCCGTTCGGCCGGTACGTGATGACGGATGTCGACCGCGTCGGCGGCATCCCGGTCGTCATGCGCGCGCTGCTCGACGCCGGTCTATTGCACGGTGACTGCATGACGGTGACCGGCAAGACGATGGCCGAGAACCTCGCCGACATCGCCCCGCCGGACGTCGACGGCACGATCATCCGCGCGCTGGACAAGCCGATCCACGGCACCGGTGGCATCACCATTCTCAAGGGCAGCCTCGCCCCGGATGGTGCCGTGGTGAAGAGCGCCGGCTTCGACGAGGACGTCTTCGAAGGTACTGCGCGCGTCTTCGACGGCGAGCGCGGTGCGATGGACGCCGTCGGCGAACTCAAGCCCGGCGACGTCGTGGTGATCCGCTACGAAGGTCCGAAGGGCGGCCCGGGGATGCGCGAGATGCTGGCCGTCACCGGCGCGATCAAGGGCGCCGGCCTCGGCAAGGACGTGCTGCTGCTGACCGACGGCCGCTTCTCCGGCGGTACTACGGGACTCTGCGTCGGCCACGTCGCGCCCGAGGCGGTCGACGGCGGCCCGATCGCGTTCGTCCGCGACGGCGACCGGATCACCCTGGACGTCAAGAACCGCACCCTCGACCTGCACGTGGATGCCGATGAGCTGCAACGGCGCAGCGAGGGTTGGACGCCCAAGGAGCCCGCGATCACCAGGGGCGTGCTGGGCAAGTACCGGCGACTTGTCACCTCCGCCTCTCAAGGCGCTGTCTGCATCTCCTAAACTGGCTTAAACGTAAGACGGCCGTCTCAACTCATGAGATGGACCTGTGTCAGGCTTGACCGGATCGAGAGGAGTCGGCGAAGGTGACTGCATGCGATCGATTCTTCTCGTACTTGTGCGGCGCGCCGACTGACGCGACCTTCGAGTCGAGCGCGCCCCCTTCAGCCCACCCGGCGGAGGGGGCTTTTTCTTTGTATCGGCCGCAGTCTTTTGTCTGGCAGTAGTAGCAGCAGTGACGACCAAGGGAAGGCACCATGAGTGAGCAGCTGACCGGAGCACAGGCTCTGATCCGCGCACTGGAACATGCCGGAGTGGACACCGTCTTCGGCATCCCGGGCGGCGCGATCCTCCCGGCGTACGACCCGATGCTCGACTCGACCCAGATCCGCCACATCCTGGTACGTCACGAGCAGGGCGCCGGCCACGCAGCCCAGGGCTACGCCTCGGCGACCGGCAAGACCGGCGTCTGCATGGCGACCTCGGGCCCGGGCGCGACCAACCTGGTGACGCCGATCGCCGACGCGTACATGGACTCGGTGCCGATGGTCGCGATCACCGGCCAGGTGGCCAGCGCGGCGATCGGTACGGACGCCTTCCAGGAGGCGGACATCCGCGGCATCACGATGCCGATCACCAAGCACAACTTCCTGGTCAACGACCCGAACGAGATCGCCAGTACGATCGCCGAGGCCTTCCACATCGCGAGCACCGGCCGCCCCGGCCCGGTCCTGGTCGACGTGACCAAGGACGCCATGCAGGCGATGGTCGACTTCCGCTGGCCGACCGAGCTCTCGCTACCCGGCTACCGCCCGGTGACCCGCCCGCACCCCAAGCAGGTGCGCGAGGCGGCCCGCCTGATCGCCGCCGCGGAGAAGCCGGTCCTGTACGTCGGCGGCGGCGTGATCCGCGCCAAGGCACACGTCGAGCTGAAGGAACTGGCCGAGCAGCACGGCATCCCCGTCGTCACCACGCTGATGGCACGGGGTGCGCTGCCCGACACGCACGAGCTGCACTTCGGCATGCCGGGCATGCACGGTTCGGTCTCGGCCGTCGGTGCGCTGCAGCGGTCCGACCTGCTGATCTGCCTGGGCGCCCGCTTCGACGACCGGGTGACCGGCAAGCTGAGCTCGTTCGCGCCCGAGGCCAAGGTGATCCACGCGGACATCGACCCGGCCGAGATCGGCAAGAATCGGCACGCCGACGTCCCGATCGTGGGTGACTGCAAGGAGGTCATCGTCGATCTGATCGCGGCGCTGAACAGCGAGATCGCGAGCAACGGCAAGACCCCGGACTACTCCACCTGGCGCGCCCAGCTCGAGGCGGTCCGGGCGAAGTACCCGGTCGGCTTCGACGAGCCGGAGGACGGCAGTCTGTCCCCGCAGCACGTGATCCAGCGGATCGGCCAGATCGCCGGACCGGACGCGATCTACACCAGCGGCGTCGGCCAGCACCAGATGTGGGCCGCGCACTACCTGCCGTTCGAGAAGCCGATGCACTGGCTGAACTCCGGCGGCCTCGGCACCATGGGGTACTCCGTGCCCGCGGCGATGGGCGCGAAGGTCGCGCGGCCGGACAAGACCGTCTGGGCGATCGACGGCGACGGCTGCTTCCAGATGACGAATCAGGAGCTCGTCACCTGCGCGCTGGAGGGCATCCCGATCAAGGTCGCGGTGATCAACAACCAGTCGCTGGGCATGGTCCGGCAGTGGCAGACGCTGTTCTACGACAAGCGGTACTCCAACACCGACCTGCACTCGGCCCGGATCCCGGACTTCGCCAAGCTGGCCGAGGCGATGGGCTGCGTCGGGCTGCGCTGCTCCGACAAGGAGTCGGTCGACGCCACCATCGACAAGGCGATGTCGGTCACCGATCAGCCGGTCGTGGTCGACTTCGTCGTGCACCGCGACGCAATGGTCTGGCCGATGGTGGCGGCCGGCAGCAGCAACGACGACATCCAGTTCGCCCGCGACCTGGCCCCGCAGTGGGATGGGGAGGAGCTGTAAATGTCCAAGCACACCCTGAGCATCCTGGTCGAGAACAAGCACGGTGTTCTGGCTCGGGTCGCGGCGCTCATCTCGCGCCGCGGGTTCAACATCGACTCACTGGCCGTCGGCCCGACCGAGCACCCCGAGGTGTCCCGGATGACCATCGCGGTCAGCGTGGACGAGCAGCCTTTGGAGCAGATCACCAAGCAGCTGAACAAGCTGATCAACGTGATCAAGATCGTCGAGCTCGAGCCGACCGCCACCGTGCAGCGTGAACTGCTGCTGGTGAAGGTCAAGGCGGACACCCTGAGCCGCGGACAGGTGCTGGAGACCGTCCAGCTGTTCCGTGCGAAGGTGGTGGACGTCGCGCCGGACGCGATCACCATCGAGGCCACCGGTAACCCCGAGAAGCTCGAAGCCATGCTCCGGGTGCTGGAACCCTTCGGCGTCCGCGAGCTGGTTCAGTCCGGCATGGTCGCGATCGGGCGGGGCAGCCGCTCCATCTCCGACCGCACCCTGCGCCCGGTCCCGGTACCGCCGCCACACGTGGCGACCGGGTCCCCGACGCTGCAGGCCCGCCCGGCCGGTACGACCAACGGCACCCCGAGCGCCCCGAGCACACCGGCCAACCCGGCCAACCCGAATCACCCGGTGCCGCACCCGCCGCCGGGTCACCGTCCCGCTCCCGCCCGCCAGGCCTGAGCTACAACCCTCATCAAAAAGAAATCAAGGAGACGAGCTCCAAGTGGCAGCAGAAATGTTCTATGACGACAACGCCGACCTGTCGGTGATCCAGGGCCGCAACGTGGCCGTGCTCGGCTTCGGCAGCCAGGGCCACGCCCACGCGCTGTCGCTGCGCGACTCCGGCGTCGACGTCCGGGTCGGCCTGCCGGAGGGCTCGAAGAGCCGCGCCAAGGCCGAGGCCCAGGGCCTGCGGGTGCTCACCCCGTTCGAGGCGTGCGAGGAGGCCGACGTGATCGTCGTGCTCGCGCCGGACCCGGCCCAGCGCTCCCTGTACAAGGAGGCCATCGAGCCGAACCTGGTCGACGGCGACGCGCTCGTCTTCGGCCACGGCTTCAACATCCGGTTCGGCTACATCAAGCCCCCGGCCGGCGTCGACGTCTTCATGGTCGCGCCGAAGGGCCCCGGCCACCTGGTCCGTCGTGAGTTCTCCGAGGGTCGCGGCGTACCGGTGCTCGTCGCCGTCGAGCAGGACGCGTCCGGCAAGGCCTGGGACCTCGCGCTGTCCTACGCCAAGGGCATCGGCGGCCTCCGCGCCGGCGGTATCAAGACCACCTTCACCGAGGAGACCGAGACCGACCTGTTCGGTGAGCAGGCCGTCCTCTGCGGTGGCGTCTCGCAGCTGATCCAGTCCGGCTTCGAGGTACTGACCGAGGCCGGCTACCAGCCGGAGGTCGCCTACTTCGAGTGCCTGCACGAGCTCAAGCTGATCGTCGACCTGATCTACGAAGGCGGCATCGCCAAGCAGCGCTGGTCGGTCTCCGACACCGCCGAGTACGGCGACTACGTCTCCGGCCCGCGGATCATCGACGAGTCGGTCAAGCAGCGGATGAAGGAGGTCCTCGGCGACATCACCGACGGCACCTTCGCGGCCCGCTTCATCGCCGACCAGGACGCCGGCGCGCCGGAGTTCGCCGAGTTCCGCAAGAAGAGCGCCGAGCACCCGATCGAGGCTGTCGGCAAGGAGCTGCGCGGCCTGATGGCATGGGTCAAGTCGCACGACGACGACTACGTCGAGGGCAGCGCGGCTCGCTGACCCCTGGTCCAGGAACACGCAACACCTGTACGCCGGACGCCCGGCCCACCCTCGTGGTGGGCCGGGCGTTTGACACAATCGGTGACGCAACGGGCCGAAGCGGGTGATCAGGGGGTAGTCGATGGTGGACAGCGGCAGGCGAGAGCTGCCGAAGCCGCCTCGCCGCGTCCCGTCCGGAGTACTGACTCCGCTGACCTCGATCGAGGCGCCACCGCCTCGTCGGCCGGCCGTGACCACGCAGCCGCCGTTGCCGCCGAGGTTCCGGCCGCGATTCGTGGTTCCGCTGGTCGTCTTCGTACTAGTCCTGGGCGCGGGCGCCGGCTGGCTGATCCGCCAGGACAGCCTGACCCTGAACGCGGCCGGGGTGCTCGAGACGGCCGGTCCGAGCGTCGTCAAGATCCTCGCCACCACCTGCGAGGGCACCGGCATCGCAACCGGCGTACTGCTCGACGACGGGCTGGTACTGACCGCCGCCTCGGCGATCAAGAAGCCGATGGCCGTCGCGCTGGTGACGTCGACCGGTGACGTCCGCCGGGCCAACGTGCTCGGCAGTAGCGCCGACGGCGTCGCAGTACTGCGGATGATCGGCCAACTGCCCAACCCCGCAGCTGAGTTGGCGTCGAAGGAGCCACCCGCTAGCGCTGACCGGGCGGTGGTCGGGTTCATCGCCAACGGGTCGCAGACGATCCAGCCGCTCGGTACGGCGAAGAGCCCCACGCCGCTGGCATCGGTGCTCAACGCAACGAAACTCGGCGGGCCGGCCCTGGACGGCTCCGGGCGCGTGATCGGCCTGATCACCGGCGACACGGTGCAGACGGCGACGATCGTCCCGGCCGCGAAACTGCGCCAGTACGCCGGTACGGGCCAGCCCGGCATCACCCCCGAACCCGGTGGCACCTGCGTCCGCTCGCGTGGACCGCAGGCCGCGATCGTGCCCGAGCTGACCGTGGCCAACACGCCGCTCGCGGGCGAGGTCCAGACGCTGATCGGCGCGTTCATGACCACCACGAACAGGCACGATTTCGTCGGTCTGAGGGCGCTCTACTCGACGCGACTCGCCAAGAACCTCACCGAGGAGGAGGACCGCCAGCACCACCAGACGTCGTACCTGTTCGGTCCCCGGATCATCGAGGTGACCCAGGTGGGGGAGACGGTCAACGCCCGGGTGACGTACAGCGTGCTGTTCTCGCCGAACAGCGCCGGCGCGCTCGGCCAGACCTGCAACCGGCTCGACAACCGGTACCAGCTGGTCCGGGAGAAGGGCAGGCTGCTGGTCGACCGGGCGGTCGCGGTACGGGATCCGCAGCCCTGCGACTGAGATGAGACCCTGCGGGCAGCCGGATCGGCGACCAGGTAACATCGTGTTCAGCGGGCACAGCGCGGTGCTCTGACTCTTCGAGCCCCCAACCGCTTCTGCAGGAGACATCTCTGATGACTGACGCTCAACGGCCCGTCGTCCTGATCGCCGAAGAACTGTCCCCGGCCACCGTCGAGGCGCTCGGCCCCGACTTCGAGATCCGGCACGCGAACGGCGCCGACCGCGCCGAGCTGATCCCGGCCATCGCCGACGTCGACGCGATCCTGATCAGGTCCGCGACCAAGGTGGACGCCGAGGCGCTCGCCGCCGCCAAGAAGCTCAAGGTGGTCGCCCGCGCCGGCGTCGGCCTCGACAACGTCGACGTGAAGGCCGCCACCCAGGCCGGCGTGATGGTCGTCAACGCGCCGACCTCCAACATCGTCAGCGCCGCCGAGCTGGCCGTCGCGCTGCTGCTCGCCGCCGCCCGCCGCGTCCCGGCCGCCGACCTCTCGCTGAAGAACGGCGAGTGGAAGCGGTCGAAGTTCTCCGGCGTCGAGCTGTTCGAGAAGACCGTCGGCATCGTCGGCCTGGGCAAGATCGGTGTCCTGGTCGCCCAGCGGCTGGCCGCCTTCGGCATGAACGTGATCGCGTACGACCCGTACGTGCAGGCCGGCCGCGCCGCCCAGATGGGCGTCCGGCTCGCGTCGCTGGACGAGCTGCTGGCCGCGTCCGACTTCATCTCCGTGCACCTGCCGAAGACGCCCGAGACGATCGGGCTGATCGGCGACGAGCAGCTGCACAAGGTCAAGCCCGAGGTCATCATCGTCAACGCCGCCCGCGGTGGCATCGTCGACGAGGCCGCGCTGTACTCCGCGCTGAAGGAGGGCCGGGTTGCCGCGGCCGGGCTCGACGTCTTCGCCAAAGAGCCGTGCACCGACTCGCCGCTGTTCGAGTTCGAGAATGTCGTCGCCACGCCGCACCTGGGCGCCTCCACCGAGGAAGCGCAGGAGAAGGCCGGTATCGCCGTCGCCAAGTCCGTCCGGCTCGCGCTGTCGGGTGAGCTCGTGCCCGACGCGGTCAACGTCCAGGGCGGGGTCATCGCCGAGGACGTCCGGCCGGGGATCGCGTTGACTGAGAAGTTGGGGCGGATCTTTACCGCTCTCGCTGGTGGGGTCGCACAGCAGTTGGACGTCGAGGTGCGTGGTGAGATCACGCAGTACGACGTGAAGGTGCTCGAGCTGGCCGCGCTGAAGGGCGTGTTCGCCGATGTGGTCGAGGACAACGTGTCGTACGTGAACGCGCCGCTGCTGGCGGCCGAGCGTGGGCTTGAGGTCCGGCTCGTCACCGACCACGACAGCCCGGAGCACCGCAACCTGATCACCCTGCGCGGCACGCTCGCCGACGGTGGACAGGTGTCCGTGTCCGGCACGCTGGTCGGCGTCAAGCAGTCCGAGCGGCTGGTCGAGATCGACGGCTTCGACCTCGAGGTCGAGCTGGCGGCGCACCTGGCGTTCCTGAGCTACGAGGACCGGCCCGGCATCGTCGGCCAGGTCGGTGGGATCCTCGGCAAGTCCGAGATCAACATCGCCGGCATGCAGGTCAGCCGCGACCGCAAGGGCGGCAAGGCGCTGGTGGCGCTGAGCGTCGACTCCAGCATCCCGACGTCGGTGCTGGACGACATCGCCACCGCAGTACAGGCCGACACCGCTCGCGCGGTCGACCTCGAGGTCTGAGAAGTTAAAACACCCCTGGGGTCGCTTGTGGCCCCAGGGGAAAGGCAAACTGGTTGCACAGGTCCGGCCTGCCGCCCGCAGGCGCATGGCGGCCGGCCAGGGCCCGAGCCCTCCCACCGGGAGCGCGCTCGGGCCCACCTGCTTTTCAGCCCGGTACTCCGGAGTACGGCCTGGCGGGTTTTGTGGCCGATGGCGTGATGCAGGCCGCCAGCGGTACGAAAACCCGTCATCGATCAGGTCGATGAGGTGGTCAGGACCACCACTTCTGGCCGGGGGCCTTTGCGTCTGCGGTGTGACCGGAGGTGTCTAGGGCGTCCAGGGCTGCCATCGCGTCCTCGTCTAGTTCGAAGTCCAAGGCGGCGAAGTTTTCCTGGATTCGGCTAGGGGTGGACGACTTGGGGATGACTGAGACGCCTCGTTGGAGGGACCAGCGGATCAGGACCTGGGCGGGGGTGCGGCCGGTGGCGGCTGCCAGCTTGGCTACTACTGGGTCGTCTAGGTGTTCGCCGGTTCCCAGGGGGCTGTAGCCCTGGGGGACTACGTTGGAGGCTAGGCAGGCGTCGACCAGAGCTCGGCGGTCCAGGAACGGGCTGTACTGGAACTGGTTGGCCATGGGGGCTACTTCGCTGGCCTTGATTACCTCGGCCAGTTCGGTGGCGCTGAAGTTGGAGACGCCGATGGCCTTCGCCAGGCCGGCGGCGTGGGCTGCCTCCATGCCGGACCAGGCGGCCGTCGGCCCGCCCTGCGGCCAGTGGACGAGGTACAGGTCGACGTAGTCGGTGTCGAGCCGTTCGAGGCTCTTCTCCATCTCGGCCAGGGGATCGCGGTGGCTCGGGAGGAACTTCGTCGTCAGGAAGATCTCCTCCCGCGGTACGCCGCTGCTCCGGAGCGCTCGGCCGACGCTCGACTCGTTGCCGTACGCCTGAGCCGTGTCGATCAGCCGGTACCCGGTCTCGAGCGCCGCGGTCACCGCCGCTTCGGTGACCGGGCCCTCTGGTACCTGCCAGACCCCCAGCCCGAGTGCGGGGATCTCAGCGCCGTTCGAAAGCTTCAGTGCTTGCATGTCTACTCCCAGTTCAGATGAGCGCGGTCCAGCGCCAAAAGCCTAGCTCTGGTCCATCGGGGAGCCGGTGGGGAACGCAGTGGTGGACTTCTTGGTGAGGGGTGGGGCGAAGTCCCGCGCGCCTCACCCCCTGGCGAAGGCAGCGGGAGTGGCGACGGAGGAGCCACGGAGCTGGGGGGTGGGGAGCAGGCGAGGTACGAGCCGGCGTGGGCGGGGTACCACCCGTCGAAGGAGTTCCTAGCGCTTGGTGGCGAGGAGGACTGCGGCGTCGGTGGCGACCATGATCTCTACCGTGGTGAAGCGTTTGTCCTGGAGCCATTCCTGGCGCAGGGTGTCGACGCGGCCTTCGTACATCGGCGGCCACACGGCGGACGGGGTGAAGTCGTCCAGTACTACGAAGCCGCCCGGCTCGACTGCCTCCGCGATCACGTCGCGGGCCGACAGCTTGGCCTCGCGGGCGTCGACGAAGAGCAACGAGAACGGGCCGCGCTCGATCAGTGCCGTCCAGTCCGCCGACAGGACCTCGATCCGGCCGTCGTCGGCGAAGAGCTCCTTGACCACCTGAGCCAGTTGCGGGTCGCTCTCGGCGGTGACGATCTTGGTGTCGTCGGTCGCGCCGTGCCGCAGCCAGGCCGACCCGACGCCGCAGCCGGTACCGACCTCGCCGAGCGTTCCGGTCCGGGAAGCCGCCAGGGTGGCGAGCAATCGGCCGGTCTCGTTGCGCGTCGCGCTGACGAATCCACGGCGTCCGGACAGGCTGAGGGCCGCTGAGACCAGCGGCGGCAGTTCTGGGGGAGCACTCACCGGTTGAGACTTGCACAGCATTGGTCCAGTCGTGTCACTGGTATCTCACATACCGGGACAGCGTGCCCGCATTGTGGCGAAATAGTCGCACGCCAGAGTATCTTCGGACCCATCATGCAGTTCGCGGTACGTCTTATTCGCTGCCGCGCCGGGGTCCGCTAAGGCCGACCTCCCCGGCGCGGGTTTCGGCGTACCTCCCGCCCGGTAATGCCAGTCGTCGGCCGTTTGTGACAAGCACCAGACCAAACGGGAGAGCAGCATGTACGACATGTATCCGGCCAACTGGAAGGTCGTCGACGGACGCGAGCGCAAGGCCGCCCGCCGTCGCCGCCCAGCCCCACGCCAGGCCGAGACCCAACCAGTCCAAGAGGCCATGAACCGCCGCGACAACGGGGGAGAACCCAAGAAGTGAGCACGCAAAAGTCGTTCAAGCTGGCAGTAGTAGGTGGCGACGGGATCGGTCCCGAGGTCACCGCCGAGGCGCTCAAGGTCCTCGACGCGGTCAGCGCGAACTACGGCGTCACGTTCGAGCGCACGGAGTACGACCTGGGCGCGAAGCGCTGGCACGAGACCGGCGAGACGCTGCCGGACGCCGAGCTCGAGGAGATCCGCGGCCACGACGCGATCCTGCTCGGCGCCGTCGGCGACCCGACAGTGCCGTCCGGTGTGCTCGAGCGCGGCCTGCTCCTCAAGCTCCGGTTCGCCCTGGACCACTACGTGAACCTGCGTCCGTCGAAGGTCTACCCGAGTGTCGGCTCGCCGCTGGCGAACCCCGGCGAGGTCGACTTCGTCGTCGTCCGTGAGGGCACCGAAGGTCCGTACACGGGCAACGGTGGCGCGCTCCGCGTGGGGACCCCGGCCGAGATCGCGACCGAGGTCTCCGTCAACACGGCGTACGGCGTGGAGCGGGTCGTCCGTGACGCGTTCGCCCGGGCGCAGGCGCGGCCGCGCAAGAAGCTGACGCTGGTCCACAAGAACAACGTGCTCGTATACGCCGGTCACCTCTGGAAGCGGACCGTCGACGCCGTCGCGGTCGAGTTCCCCGACATCACCGTCGACTACCTGCACGTGGACGCGGCGACGATCTTCCTGGTCACCGACCCGGCCCGCTTCGACGTGATCGTCACCGACAACCTGTTCGGCGACATCATCACCGACCTGGCCGCCGCGATCAGCGGTGGCATCGGGCTGGCCGCGAGCGGCAACATCAACCCGGACAAGACCGCGCCGAGCATGTTCGAGCCGGTGCACGGCTCCGCGCCGGACATCGCCGGCCAGCAGAAAGCGGACCCGACGGCAGCGATCCTGTCCACCGCTCTGCTCTGCGACCACCTCGGCCTGACCGAGGCGGCGGCGGCGATCGAGGCGGCCGTGACGGCCGACATCGAGGAGCGTACGGGCGCGCCCCGGACCACCTCGGAGATCGGTGACGCGATCGCCAAGCGCGCCGCGGGCTGACAGCGGAGGGCTCGCATGACCACTTCTCCAACAGGTACGGTGCGCCTATGAGCGCGGATTTGCAGTTCACCGTTGAGCCAAACACCCAACCGGCCAGCGACGACCAGCGCGCCCAGATCCTGGCGAACCCAGGATTCGGGCAGTACTTCACCGACCACATGGCGATCGCCACCTGGACCCGGGACAGTGGCTGGCACGACGCGAGGATCACCGCCTTCGGGCCGCTGGAGCTGTCTCCGGCGACCTCGGTGTTCCACTACGCCCAGACCATCTTCGAAGGGATGAAGGCCTACCGGCACCCCGACGACTCGATCCACATGTTCCGGCCCGAGGCGAACGCGGCGCGGTTCAACCGCTCCGCCCAGCGGCTCGCGCTGCCGGAGCTGCCGGAGGAGGCGTTCCTGGACTCGCTGCGTCAGCTGATCGAGCTCGACAAGGCCTGGGTCCCGACCGGTGGCGAGACCTCCCTGTACCTGCGGCCGTTCATGTTCGGCTCGGACCCGTTCCTCGGCGTCCGGCCGTCGGCCCAGGTCACGTACTGTGCGATCGCCTCACCGGCCGGCTCGTACTTCGCCAAGGGCGTCAAGCCGGTCCGGATCTGGCTCAGCGAGGAGTACACGCGCGCCGCCCCCGGTGGTACCGGCGCGGCGAAGACGGGTGGCAACTACGCCTCGTCGCTGCTCGCCCAGGCCGAGGCCATCGAGCAGGGCTGCGATCAGGTCGCCTTCCTCGACGCGGTCGAGAAGAAGTGGATCGAAGAGCTCGGCGGGATGAACCTGTACTTCGTACTCGACGACAGCACGGTCGTCACGCCGGAACTGTCCGGCACCATCCTCGAGGGCATCACCCGGGACTCGATCCTGAAGCTGGTCACCGACCTCGGCTACACCGTCACCGAGCGCAAGATCTCGATCGACGAGTGGCGCGACGGGGCGGCGTCCGGCCGGATCCAGGAGGTGTTCGCCTGCGGGACCGCCGCGGTGATCACCCCGGTCGCCTCCCTCAAGTGGAACGGTGGCGAGGTCCAGGTCGCAGACGGCGAGGGTGGCAAGGTCACCGCAGCCGTCCGCTCAGCGCTGCTGGACCTGCAGTACGGCCGTACCACCGACACGCACGGCTGGATGACCAAGGTCTGCTGACCCCAGCACAGAAAGGCTCCGGTGACCTCAGGGTCGCCGGAGCTTTTTGCTGGGCGGCTGCGCCCGGCGGCAGACGACGACCGCCACCAGCCAGATCGCGGCCTCCGCGTAGGGCGCCCAAGTGGCTGATACTCCGACCATCCGCTGACCACGATCAGCGAGGATGACGCCGGTGGCGATCAGGCCGGCGCCGGCCAGCACCATGGCGGCCTTGTCGTCGGGCGGGATCACCAGCATCGCGATCGCGGCCACCACGCAGACCAGCACCATGAGGACGCCGACACCTCCGGTCGGCGAGTGGTCCTGACCCGGAATCACGCCGGTCAGGCCGAAGCCGCTGGCGCGGTAAGCCTCGTGTCCCGGCGATCCGCCGAAGGTGAACCAGGTCGGCGCCAGCACCACGAGTGCGGCGATGCCGCAGGCAAGGGACGCCAGCCGGAACGGGGATTGCTTCATCGTGTCCTTTCGACCCACCGGATTTCATCAGGATCCTCTCAGGCCTCGACCGGGGTCGGCCCGGTAGGGTCGAGTGATTGGCAGCCAGTCGAGGGCGAGGGTATGAGCGGCTTTCCGGATGAGGTTGAGGCGTACTACGCGGAGCTGGCTGATCAACGCGGCTGGCAGCCGGACACCGTGCGGGCCTATCGGGCCTCGGTGGAGCTGATCCGCGACCTCGATCGGGGGACCGGCGCCCGGACCTTCGGGGCCCGCGCGGACGAGTACGGCACGGACTGGCTGTTCGAGGCGGTCTGGCACGAGCGCGAGTGGGTCATCGTCCGGCAGTTGCAGGTCGGCGAGGACGGCACCGTACTGCGGTACTGGTGGCAGCGGCTCGAGGACGAGGACGGCGCGCTCACCGAGGAAGGCCTGAATCGCGAGGAATGGGGTCTGCGCCCGCTCAGCCGGGAGGACTTCTACGCTGCCTGGGATGACCCGGGCTGGTCACTCACCGCGTAATTCAGTACTCCGGTGGGCGACGTAGTACAGGCTGACGTACTGGATGTTCGCGTTTCGAGACAATCGGCCGCGCCGTGGAATTCCTATGGCAGACTGCCAAATGTCATGAAGACCTACGTGATCATTATTAACTAGGCGCGCTCAGCCAGCTGTACCTGAGCGCGCAGACCTCTCGCACCTTGCGGGAGGTTTTTTGTTTGCCTGAAGCGATGCCTGAAGTGTTTGCCTGCAGCCCCCATCGGAAGGCGATTCCGTGAGCACAACCGACGAGTTCCACGTCTACGACACCACCCTGCGCGACGGCGCGCAGCAGGAGGGTCTGGCGTTGTCAGTGGCCGACAAGATCGCCATCGCCCAGCACCTGGACGACCTGGGGGTGGGCTTCATCGAGGGTGGCTGGCCGGGCGCGGTGCCCAAGGACACCGAGTTCTTCCAGCGGGCACGGACCGAGCTGCACCTGCGGCACGCGACCTTCGCCGCGTTCGGCGCGACCTGCAAGCCCGGTACGCCGGCAGCCGACGACCAGCAGGTAGCGGCGCTGCGCGAGTCCGGCGCGGCCGTCGTCACGTTGGTTGCCAAGAGCCACGATGCGCACGTCGAGCGGGCCTTGCGCACAACGCTCGACGAGAACCTGCGGATGGTCGCCGACACCGTGCGGCACCTGCGTGAGCACGGCCAGCGGGTCTTCCTGGACACCGAGCACTTCTTCGACGGCTACCGGGCCAACCGTGCCTACGCGTTGGAGGTGGTCCGGGTATCGGCCGAGGCCGGCGCCGACGTCGTCGCGCTCTGCGACACCAACGGTGGAACGCTTCCGCGGGAGCTGCAGGACATCGTCCACGACGTACTCGAGAACACCGGCGCGCGCCTCGGCATCCACGCCCACAACGACGGCGGCTGCGCGGTCGCCAACTCGATCGCTGCCGTCGAGGCGGGTTGCACGCACGTACAGGGCACCATCAACGGGTACGGCGAACGTACCGGCAACGCCGATCTCCTCGCGGTCGTGGCCAACCTCGAACTCAAGCGCGGGATGGAACTCCTCCCGCCCGGACGGCTCGCCGAGTCGTACCGGATCGCGCATGCGATCGCCGAAGTGACGAACGTGCCGCCGTCGACCCGGCAGCCGTACGTCGGTGTGTCAGCCTTCGCCCACAAGGCGGGACTGCACGCCAGTGCCATCAAGGTGGATCCCGATCTCTACCAGCACACGGATCCGGCCCTGGTGGGCAACGACATGAGGATGCTCGTCTCGGAGATGGCCGGCCGGGCGAGCGTCGAACTGAAGGGCCGCGAGCTCGGCTTCGAGCTCGGCGACGACCGCGATCTGGTCAGCCGGGTGACGGACCGGGTGAAGGAGATGGAGTCGCGCGGCTACACCTTCGAGGCTGCGGACGCGTCCTTCGAACTGCTGCTGACCGAAGAGGTCGCCGGGCAACGGGTGAGCTTCTTCGACGTCGAGTCGTGGCGGGTCATCACCGAGTCGCGCGCCGACGGCGAAGCGGTCTCCGAGGCGACGGTGAAGCTGGTCGCCAATGGTGAGCGCGAGATCGTCACGGGCGAAGGCAATGGTCCGGTCAACGCGCTCGACCACGCCTTGCGGGCAGCGATCGAGCGCGCCTATCCGGTCGTCAGCAAGTTCGACCTGGTCGACTACAAGGTCCGGATCCTCGACCAGGGTCACGGCACCGACGCGGTCATCAGAGTCCTGATCGAGACCGCCGATGGTGAGGGTTCCTGGCTCACCGTCGGGGTCGGCCACAACATCATCGAGGCTTCCTGGGAGGCGCTGGTCGACGGCGTCACCTACGGTCTGCTTCGCCACAAGGAGGTCGTGCGATGACTACCCTGGCAACCCTGGACCCGGTCGAGACCTACGTCGTACCGGAGCGGATCCTCACCACCTTCACGGCTCAGATCGTGGAGACCCGCGGCCTGCTCGCCCGGATCGCCGTCCAGCTGAACCCGTACGACGTCCGCGAACTCAAGCTCTGCCTGGAGACCTGCACCCTCCACATCGTTGTCGAAGGCAACGGCTTCGACGCCGGCCGGGTCGCCGCCCGTCTCGACAAGATCATCGGCGTCCTCGAGGTCAGCTACTGCTGAGCCCTTGGAAGAAGGTCGTGATGTCGGCGGCCAGAGCCTCGGGGACTTCCAGGGCGGAGAAATGGCCGCCGTGGTCGAATTCGGTCCATTGGCGGACGTCGAACAAATACTCGACGTGAGCCCGGACGGCCAGCGTGATGTCGTGCGGCATGACCGCGACAGCGATGGGGGCCGGGCAGGTCGGTGGGGCGATGCCGGCGGTTTCCTTGGTGAGTCTGGCTGATGATCCGGCTGTGCCGGTGAGCCAGTAGAGCGAGACGTTGGTCAGGATTTCGTCTCGGGAAATCGGGGACTCCGGATCGGTCCACTCGGTGTACTTCTCGGCGATCCAGGCGAGCTGGCCGACGGGGGAGTCGGTCAGTGCATAGGAGATCGTCTGCGGCCGGGTCGCTTGCAGTGACTGGTACGCCGGCCTGCTGGCGATCAGCTCCTTGATCCGGGCCAGCCGCCGGGTGTCCTCCTCGTCGAGGTCGAACGTCACGCCGGGCGGCGGCGGGCCGGGCAGGTAGGTGAGGTGAACCCCGATCACCTTGTCGGGTGCGATGCCGGCCAGCGCGCGGGAGATGCCGGACCCGAAGTCGCCGCCGTGGGCGCCGTACCGGTCGTAGCCGAGGCGGCTCATCAGCTCCGCCCAGGCCTGGGCGACTCGGGGGACATCCCAGCCCTTCTCGTGCGTCGGTCCGGAGAATCCGAAGCCTGGAATGGACGGGATCACCAGGTGGAACTCTGCGGACAGCGGCTCGATCAGCTGCTCGAACTCGAGGAACGATCCCGGCCAGCCGTGGGTGAGGATCAGCGGCAAAGCATCCTCCCTGGCTGATCTCACATGCACGAAATGGATCCGCTGCCCGTCAATCTCGGTGGTGTACTGCGGCAGCTCGTTCAGCCGCGCCTCGTGCTTGCGCCAATCGAAACCGGTCGCCCAGTACTCGGCCAGCTCCTTCACCCGGGCGAGTGGGATCCCGTAGTCCCAGCCGACGTCCGGCAGCTCGTCGGGCCAGCGGGTGCGGGCGAGGCGGTCGGTCAGGTCGTCGAGGTCGGCCTGCGGTACGTCGATCGTGAACGGCTCGATCATCATGCGCTCCTTTGTTGGTGGCACCAACGATACGCCAAGTTTGTTGGTTGCGCCAACGATAAAATAGACAGTCTGGACTGGACAGTCTGGACTGAAGAGTTTAGGGTCGAAGCCATGGAGATCTCGGAGTCCGCCGCGCTGGCGGCCAGCGAGGTGCGGGTGACCTTCGGTCGCCTGCGCCGCCGGTTGCGCGCAGTGGCGTCGACGACGGATCTGACGCCGTCGCAGGAGTCGGTGGTGAGCCGGCTCGACAAGACCGGCCCGGCGTCGGCGAGCGATCTCGCAGTCGCCGAGCGGGTGCGGCCGCAGTCGATGGCGGCGACGGTCGCGGCGCTGGTCGAGCTGGGCTTCGTCGAGCGGACCCCTGATCCCGGCGACGGCCGCAAGCAGCTGATCTCGCTGACCACGGCGGGCGCCGACCGCTTGCAAGGCGACCGGCAGGTCCGGCAGGAGTGGCTGGCCACGACCTTGCAGGAGCGATGCACCGAGGCGCAACGGCAGACCGTCATCGAGGCGCTGGCATTGCTGGATGAAGTGACCCAGGCGTGAGTTCTGCGAGTTTCGATCGCAAGCTGATCGCGCCGATGATGCTCGGCTCGATCCTCAACCCGATCAACTCCTCGATGCTCGCGGTCGCCCTGATCCCGATCGGCGCCGCGTTCGGCATCCCGCCCTCCCAGACGGCCTGGCTGGTGACGGGCCTGTACCTCGCGACGGCGGTCGGCCAGCCGGTGATGGGCAAACTGGTCGACACCTATGGACCGCGGCGGCTCTACCTGATCGGCACCGCGCTGGTCGGAGTCGCCGGGTTGATGGGTGCGCTGGCGCCGAGCCTCGGCTTCCTAATCGCTTCCCGAGTACTGCTCGGCTTCGGTACTTCGGCCGCGTACCCGGCCTCGATGTCGCTGATCCGCAGCGAGTCCGACCGCACCGGCCAGGAGAGCCCGACCGGCGTACTGAGTGCCCTCTCGATCGCCAACCAGGTCATCGCGGTGATCGGCCCGACGCTCGGTGGAGTGCTGATCGGGCTGGGTGGCTGGCATCTGATCTTCACGATCAACGTGCCGCTGTCGGTCGCCTGCGTTGTGCTCGGCTGGTTCTGGCTGCCTCGGCGCTCGACCGGCGTACGGACGGGGCAGCGGTTGGACTACGCGGGGATCGTGTTGTTCGCGGCGATGCTGGTGTCGCTGATGGTCTTCCTGATGCTGCCTGCCGTGAATCGCCTGTACCTGCCGGTGCTCGCCATTGGGTTTGGCGCAGCCTTCGCCTGGCGCGAACTCCGGACGCTGGAACCGTTCATCGACCTGCGCGTGCTCGGTGGCAATGCGCCCTTGCTGGCGACCTATGCGCGGCAGGTGCTGTCGTTCGTGGTCAGCTACTCGTTCCTCTACGGGTTCGCCCAATGGCTGGAGGAGAGCCGCTCGTTGAGTGCCTCGTCCGCCGGGCTGGTGCTGCTGCCGATGTCGGGCGCCGCGATCGTGATCACCGCGATCACGGGGCGGCGGGCTCAGGTACGGGGCAAACTTGTTGCCGGAAGCATCATCTTGCTGCTCGCCGTTGCCGGCCTTCAGCTGGCTGAGTCGGGGAGCGCTCTCTGGCTGCTCGTCGGACTCGGCATCACGGCCGGATTCCCGTAGGGACTCAACGGCCTCGCCAATCAGAACGCGCTCTACCACCAAGCGGATCCGGCCCGGATGGGCTCATCGGCCGGCCTGCTTCGTACCGGTACCTACCTGGGCGCGCTCATGGCCGCCGCCGCCAACGCCACCTTCTTCAAGACCGGCGCCTCGACCACCGGCCTCCACCACTTGTCGTTCTTCCTCCTGATCACCAGCTCCCTGCTGCTGATCATCACCCTCCTGGACCGCTCGCTCCGCCGGATCGGCCAACCCAGCTGAAAGGTCATTCCCAGTGGCACTCACTACCCTCGACCCGAAGACCGCACTCGTAGTCATAGATTTGCAGAACGCCGTCGTAGCCCTCCCCGGTACGCCGCTGACCACCGCTGATGTGGTCGCCCGCTCGGTAGAACTGGCTGATGCATTCCGCGCCAAGCAACTCCCCGTTGTACTGGTCCGCGTCGAGACCACTCCCGCCGACAGCCTCCCCGGCCGCACCGAAAGCCCTCGCCGCGCCACCAGCATCGGCGTCGAGTCCTCAGCCCGAGCCGCCTACGAACACGGCTACAACGTCACCCTCGCCACCGACGCGATGACCGACCTCAACGAGGATGCCCACAAGAACAGCCTGACCTGGATCTTCCCCCGCCTAGGCGAATCCGGCACCACAGCCGAAGTACTGGAACTGCTGGCCAAAACCCACAGCTGAACCAGATCGGGCGACCTTGAACACCACATGGCGACCTTGAACAGGTAATAACCTGTTCAAGGTCGCCGGTGGGTGTTCTAGGTGACTACTTCAGTCCCAGCTGAGGCCGCCGCCGGACTGGTACTCGATGACGCGGGACTCGAAGAAGTTCTTCTCCTTCTTCAGGTCCATCATTTCCGACATCCAGCCGAACGGGTTGCGGGTCTCGCCGAAGATCGGGGCGATGCCGATCTGCTCGGCGCGCCGGTCGGTGACGAAGTGCATGTACTGCTCGCACAGGTCCGCCGTGAGGCCGAGCATGCCGTTGGGCATGGTGGCCCGGCCGTAGGCGACCTCGAGCTCGCACGCTTCGGTCAGCATCTGCCGTACCTCGGCCTGGAACTCAGCTGTCCACAGGTGCGGGTTCTCCTGCTTGATCTGGTTGATGCAGTCGATGCCGAAGTTCAGGTGGATCGACTCGTCGCGCAGGATGTACTGGTACTGCTCGGCGATCCCGACCATCTTGTTGCGCCGGCCGAGCGACAGGATCTGCGCGAACCCGGTGTAGAACCACATGCCCTCGAAGACCACGTAGAACGCGATCAGGTCCCGCAGGAAGTCCGTGTCCGACTCAGGAGTCCCGGTCTTGAAGTCAGGGTCCTCCAGGTGCTGCGTGTACTTCAGCGCCCACGCGTCCTTGTCGGAGATGGACGGCACCTCGCGGTACATGTTGAACAGTTCGCCCTCGTCCAGCCCGAGTGACGTACAGATGTACTGGAAGGTGTGCGTGTGCACGGCTTCCTCGAACGCCTGGCGGAGCAGGTACTGCCGGCACTCGGGGTTGGTGAGCTGGCGGTAGACCGCGAGCACGATGTTGTTCGCGACCAGCGACTCCGCGGTGGCGAAGAAGCCGAGGTTGCGCTTCAGCATCAGCCGCTCGTCCTCGGTGAGGCCGTCCTTCGACTTCCACAGCGCGATGTCGGCCTGCATGGAGACCTCGGTCGGCATCCAGTGGTTGTTGCATCCGGCAAGGTACTTGTCCCAGGCCCACTGGTACTTCAGCGGCAGCAGCTGGTTGACGTCCGCCCGCGCGTTGATCATCGCCTTGTCGGCGACCTCGATCCGGGATGCGCCGACGGCGATCGAGCCCAGCCCGGTCACATTGCTGGTGGTGGTCACTGGCAGGCCTCGCAGTCAGGGTCGTCGATCAGGCAGACATTGGGTGCATCCAGCAACGAGTCGTCCATCGGTACCTCGGGAGCAGGCTTCGGCGGAGTGACCGGTACTGCGTTGAGCCGGCCATCCGTGCCTTGCAGCGTGGACTTCTCGACGTGCGTGGCCGACTGGGAGCGCAGGTAGTACGTGGTCTTGAGCCCGTACCGCCACGCCGACCGGTACAGCTCATCGAGCGCCTTGCCCGACGGCGCCGTCATGTAGAGGTTGAGCGACTGCGCCTGGTCGAGCCACTTCTGCCGGCGCGACGCCGCCTTGACCAGCCACAGCGGGTCCATCTCGAACGCGGTCGCGTACAGCTCCTGCAGGTCGGCCGGTACGCGGTCGATCTGGGACAGGATGCCGTCGTGGTACTTGAGGTCGGACACCATGACCTGGTCCCACAGCCCGCGCGCCTTCAGGTCCGCGACCAGGTACGGGTTGGCGACGGTGAACTCACCCGACATGTTCGACTTCACGAACAGGTTGCGGTAGATCGGCTCGATCGACTGGCTGACCCCACAGATGTTGGAGATCGTCGCGGTCGGCGCGATCGCCAGCACGTTGGAGTTGCGCATGCCATCCCGTAGTACCTTGCCGCGCAGCGCGTCCCAGTCGAGCTGCTTGCTCGTGTCGACGGTCAGGTCGCCGTTGCGCGCCTGGCGCAGCAGCTCGAGCGAGTCGATCGGCAGGATGCCCTGGCTCCACAGCGAGCCCTCGTAGGTCTGGTATCGGCCGCGCTCGGCGGCGAGATCGCTCGACGCCTCGATCGCGTGGTAGCTGATCTGCTCCATCGAGCTGTCCGCGAACGCGACGGCCGCGTCGGAGCTGTACGGGATGCGCAGCGCGAAGAGCGCGTCCGCGAAGCCCATCAGGCCGAGGCCGACCGGACGGTGACGCTGGTTGGCGCGCTCCGACTCCGGCGTCGTGTAGAAGTTCACGTCGATCACGTTGTCGAGCATCCGGACGGCCGTCTTGACGGTGCGCTTCAGAAGCTCGGCGTCGAGACCGGTGTCCGTCAGGTGGGCGACCAGGTTGACCGAGCCCAGGTTGCAGACCGCGGTCTCGTCGACGGTGGTGTTCAGGGTGATCTCGGTGCACAGGTTCGACGAGTGCACGACACCATCGTGCTGCTGCGGCGAGCGCAGGTTGCACGCGTCCTTGAAGGTGATCCAGGGGTGACCGGTCTCGAACAGCACGGTCAGCATCCGGCGCCACAGGTCGACGGCCTTGACCCGGCGGAACACCCGGATCTCGCCCTTGTCGGCTTTGTGCTCGTAGTTTTCGTACGCCGTCTGGAACGCGGTGCCGTACAGATCGTGCAGGTCCGGGACCTCGTCGGGGGAGAAGAGCGTCCAGTCGCCACCGGACTCGACCCGCTGCAGGAACAGGTCGGGCACCCAGTTGGCGGTGTTCATGTCGTGCGTGCGGCGACGCTCGTCACCGGTGTTCTTGCGCAGGTCGAGGAACTCCTCGATGTCCATGTGCCAGGTCTCGAGGTACGCGCAGACCGCGCCCTTGCGCTTGCCGCCCTGGTTCACCGCGACGGCGGTGTCGTTGGCGATCTTCAGGAACGGTACGACGCCCTGCGACTCGCCGTTGGTGCCGCGGATCTTGGCGCCGATCCCGCGGACCGGGGTCCAGTCGTTGCCCAGACCACCCGAGTACTTCGCCAGCAGCGCGTTGTTGCGGATGCCGGCGAAGATGCCGGACAGGTCGTCGTCGACGGTGGTGAGGAAGCAGGAGCTCAGCTGCGGACGCGTCGTACCGGAGTTGAACAGGGTCGGCGTGCTCGACATGAACCGCATCGAGCTGAGCAGCTCGTAGAACTCGATCGCGCGGTCCTCGCGGTTCTCCTCCTTCAGCGAGATGCCCATCGCGACCCGGAGGAAGAAGGCCTGCGGGAGCTCGAACCGGGTTTTGTCGATGTGCAGCAAGTAACGGTCGTACAGGGTCTGCAGGCCGAGGAAGGCGAAGTCGAGGTCGCGCTCGGGCTGGATCGCCGCGGCCAGCTTGGCCAGGTCGAACGTGGCCAACTCGGGGTCGAGCAGCCCGGCCTCGATCCCGGTCTGGATGTACTTCGGGAAGTAGTCGACGTACGCCGTGGCCATGTCGGCCTGGCTCGCCTGGCGGGGTTCACCGTGCACCCGGCCGAGGGTCTCGCGACGGATCTGGTCGAGCAGCAGACGGGCGGCGGCGAAGCTGTACTCCGGTTCCGTCTCGACGTACCCGCGAGCCGCCATCACCAAGGCCAGCTCGACCTCGTGCTGGGCGATGCCGTCGTAGCAGGAGCCGAGCGTCTCGTTGAGGATCAGCTCGGCGTCGACGGAGTCGAGGCCCGCCGCTGCCTCGGCGACGATGACGCGGAGGCGGTCGACGTCCAGGGGAGCGGTGCTGCCGTCGGCCGCTTTCACGGTGATGACCGGGGTGGTGCTGAGCTCGGCGGCGTTCTCCGGCGTACGGGCCTTGGTGCGCTCTTCGCGGTACAGGACGTAGGCACGGGCGACCTGGTGTTCGCCGGCCCGCATCAGGGTGAGCTCGACCTGGTCCTGGATGTCCTCGACCTGGACGCTGCGCCGGGCGTCACCACGGCTGGTCAGCGTGTCGACGACCTTGGCGGTGAGGTCGGCGATCAGGTCGCGGACGCGGTGGCTGCCACCGGCCTCCGTGCCCTCGACGGCGAGGAACGCCTTGCTGAGGGCGACCGAGATCTTGGTCGGATCGAAGGCGGTGCTGTTGCCGTCCCGGCGTACGACGGTGAGCTGGTTCGGGGGTGCGGCCTGGGCCGACTGACCTGCAGAAACGATGGTCACAAGCGCTCTCTCCACGCGAGTCTCTTGACGACCGGGACCCGGTTGAGCGCATGACGGGACGCGCGACGCAGATCGTCGAGGAGCCCAGACTCCACCCGTGGGCTGCCCGCGCAGTACTGCTGCTGCACTGCTGTTGCGCGCCAACCCGACGGTCTGCTGCTGTCTCGCCCTGCGACCCGCCCTCGAGGTCTCGGACAGCGCGTGCCGGCGGCACGCGCACCGGTCGCAGGTATTCGGGCTCACGGGAACTGCTTGTCCGCTTACCGCTGCGGGGCAGCCCCGGATTCTCACCGGATTCCCCTGACGACCAGTGGAGAGACCTTAACTCGCCGAACCCCACATCTAGTGCCTCGACTCGCCGCGTGTCGCACATCTTGTGTGAAAAACGCATCTCGGCACCATGTCAAGTTTGCCGCAGCGGCTCCGACCCGGTACTGAGAGTCGTCAACGAGGAGCTGGTATGAACGAGTTGCAGGAGCAAGTTGTGGACGTCATCGAGGGGCTGGTGGCGTCGGGCGCGGAGAACGGCGTGCAGGCCACTGTCTACCGGCATGGGGAGTTGATCGTGGATGCCGTGGCCGGCGTCGCTGACCACCGGACTGGGCGGCCGGTGACGTCGGACACGCTGTTCTATGCGGCATCGACGGTGAAGGGCGTGACCTCGACCGTCGTGCATGTGCTGGTCGAGCAGGGGGTGTTGTCCTACGACACGTTGGTGGCTTCGGCGTGGCCGGAGTTCGGGGCTCATGGCAAGGAGTCGACGACGGTGCGGCAGGTGCTGACGCACTCGGCCGGCATACCGGCTGTGCCGGCGGATCTGACGTTGTCGCGTTTCTGTGACTGGGACGCGATGTGCAGCTTGATCGCTTCGTTGGAGCCATGGTGGGTGCCGGGCTCTCGCGTCGGATATCACGCGGTGACGTTCGGCTTCATCCTCGGCGAGGTGGTCCGGCGCGCGACCGGGTCACCGATCTCCACTGTGCTCGCCTCGGTTGTCGGTGAGCCACTCGGCATCGAGAACGAGCTGTACTTCGGCGTACCGGCTTCCGAGCTCGGCCGGGTGGCGCACTTCGAGGACGACCCGGCCGGCGCAGCGATGTTCGCCTCATTGCCACCCGACTTCCCACTCTTCAAGTCCGGCCCCCGATCGCTGTTCCCCAACGCGGCCCTGGCCAACAATGCCGCCGTGACAATGGCCGACATCCCCGCGTGGGGCACCGCGACCGCCCGCTCGCTGGCCCGCATGTACGCGGCCCTCCTGACCGACGTCGACGGCGTACGCCTGGTGAGCCCGGCCCGCCTCCAGAAGATCTCCTCCCTCTCAACCACCGGCAACGACGAAATGACCGGCGGCCCCGCCCAGTACGCCCTCGGCTACACCGTCGGCCAGGTTGGGATGCGGCCTGTTGCGCCGACTGTGTTCGGCATGGTCGGCATCGGAGGCAGCGCCGCCTACGCGGACACCGCCACCGGCATCTCGGTCGCCGTCACCAAGAACCGCTTCAACCCCACCGAAATCAACGCCTTCGAGCAGGTCTGGGACCTAGCCGCCAAGGCTTTCTCCTGATTCTGGACCGGCCGGGTGGCGCAGGCCTGGTCGCCGAGGCGCGCTCCTGAGCGGTGGATGGAGCGGCCTCCGCCTCGGCGACCAGGGGATGGGGGGAGGAGGTCAGGCGGCTAGGGCGTGGAGGTCTTGGAGGGTCATGATTTCTGAGCCGTGGTGGATGAGTTCGCGGTTGAGGCGGAGGACCACGTGGCCGAAGGGCTCGGCGGCGTCCAGTTCGGTGGCTTGGCTGAGGCCTACGGTCATCGCTTGGTCTTCCTCCAGTTCGGCGATGGAGTCGCGCCAGGCCTCGACCCAGTGCGCCAGCCACGCGACGGCGTCCTGGGCGTTGCCGTGCAAGGTGATGTCAGCGCGCCCTTGTCGGCTCGCGCCGAAGGTCCATTCCCAACGCTCGAAGAACGTTTCGGTCAGATGCGCGATCAGCCAGGCGATCGTCCGCGGCCCGCGATGGTCCGGCTCGTCCGGCCATTGCGCCACCCACTCGCCCGACCCGAGCGACCTGAACCGCCCCGCGTACTGCCGGCGCACCACCGTCAGCGCCTCACTGCTCGGCCGCCAGAAGTACTCCTCGTCGGTCAGCGCCGCCAACCGGCCCGACAACACCATCCAGCTGAAGCCGAGCTGCCCGCGCACCATCGCCATGGCGGACGGCCGCTGCAAGATCTCCCAGTCGAACGGCTCCGGCATCACAGATCCTCACACTCCCCGATTTGGTCCAGCTCTCGAACATGTGTTCGAATTGTTCATCGAGGAAGCGAGGAAAGTCAATCAGCTCAGCGTGTTGGTCGTGGCACTGACGGAACCGGTCTGCTAGGCGCCGCGACCTGGGTGTCGGCCGCCGGGCTGGCGAAGCGGCGTTCGAGGAGGGTGAAGGCATCGATCAACTCAGGAGCTTCATACACACGGTTGCGGCGACCGTCGGTGATCTCGCGCAGAACGGCGACCTCGGTCAGCCGTGCCAGCGCCTGATTCGCGGCCTGCTGCGACCTGCCGATCAGCTCAGCCGCGGCGGCGAGCGTCAGGACGGGTGCGGCCGGCAGAGTGTCGATCAGGAGGTCAACGGCGGATCCCGCACGCACCGGCGCAGCTCGTTCGCGCCAAGCAGTCTTGAGGTCCGCGGCGGTGCGTTCGAATCGTGCGGCCTCGCCGGTCGCATGGCTGCACGCGGTGGCGAACATCAGCAGCCACTCGTTCGCAGCACTGCGGGCGCGCGCGTTGGTGGCCTTGCCGGTATGCCGAAACGCAGTCAGCGCTTCGACGTACTGCGTCGCATGCGTGGCAAGCGACAGCGACACCGGCGGCACACTCCGCTCGACCAGCCCCTCCGCCCGCAAAACCATATGAATCAGCGCCCGCCCGGTCCGACCGTTGCCATCGGCAAATGGATGGATCGTCTCGAACTGCGCATGCGCAATCCCCGTCTTCGCCAGCACCGGTAACGGCGACTCACGAACAAACGCCATCAGATCCGCCAGCAACTCAGGCACCACATGAGCCGGCGGCGGCACGTAATACGCCTCAGCGGGGGAGCGCCCACCGATCCAGTTCTGCAGATAACGCACCTCACCCCCGAACTCAGGATTCGGCGAATGCGCCATCAACCGCCGATGCGCTTCCAGCAGATGCTCAACCTCTAGTTTGTCCCCGATCCGGACCGACTCGTTCACCCACATCATCGCGTCGACCGCCCCGAGCACCTCCTCGGCCGTCACGTCATGATGCCGCCCACTGTCGCGCAATGCCTCGGCCTTGAGTAACCGCCGAGCTCCCACCACCAAGCCCTCGATCTGGGACGACCCAACGGCCTCTGCCCGCAACAACAACCGGGCCAACGCCTCGCTGTTCGTCAGTACCGCCGCGGTCGCATCCAGCCGCGCGAGATCCCCGGCCGCATCCTCCAACGCGGCCAGCACCTCATCGCTGAGGTCGAAGTCCCGGCCGACCAGCGGATCAGGAAAGTACAACTCATACGACCCGCCCAGCCGCTCAGCCCGGGTGAACCCATCCGGGTGCCCCGGCCACCGATGCAGTTCCACCCGAGCCATACCATCGAGTGTGCCTTATTCAAGCTTATTGAACAACCTTGATTAATCACCTCTCGCCAGTTGAGCGCGGACGCGTGCGCCGGAGGCCCGCACTAGTTGAATCAGGCAACTAACCGGACTGGTTGCCGATGGCATCCGTCGAGTTGTTGACAGGTAGTGATTGGTGACCTAACGTCAGCCTCAGTTACGAATTGTGATCGGCGTATCGCGGCCTCTGTGGACTGCCGCCGATCGAACGGGGTGCGAACGCGCCATCAACTCGCGGCGGGACCTGGTGTTCCCGCCGATGGCGGTCTCCCGATGTCCTGTTGCCGGCCTCTGCCCGGCCCTCGAGACGTCGTCCGTGTAGCAGCGGACCCTCCCTCGCGAAGACTGCCGGCGCGGCACGCGGTGCTGCCTGCCGGATCAGGCACTTATCGATGGACTTGAGGGTGAATCGATCATGAAATTCTCCAGGCACGGGCCGATCCGAGGCGGCTGGCGGCTGAGCGTGCTGGCGGTCGCCGCAGCGGTCGCAGTCTCCGCGGGAGGCATGCTGGTCACCGGACGAAGCGCCCAGGCGGCGGCGGTCCAGGTGCCGTTGGGTACGGCCGGAAGTTTCGTGGTGCTGGGCGGGTCGGGGATCACCAATACCGGGCCGACCACGCTGAACGGCGACATCGGCAGTTTCCCCAACCCGTCGATCAGCGGGACGGGGACGATGACGATCACCGGGACGAACCATGCCGGGGACAGCGTCACCCAAGGCGCGAAGGACGACCTGGTCACGGCCTACAACGTCGCGGCAGGGGAGTCGCCGCCGTCACCGATCACCGACGACCTGGGTGGCAAGACCCTGACCCAGGGGGTCTACAACTCGGCGTCCTCGATCGGGCTGACCGGGACCCTCACCTTGGATGCCGAGGGCGACGCGGGGCCGGTGTTCGTGTTCCAGGCGGGCTCGACGCTTACCACGGCCTCCAGCAGCCAGGTGCTGCTGACCAACGGAGCCCAGTCCTGCAACGTGTTCTGGCAGATCGGCAGCTCCGCGACGATCGGTACCGCCACCAGTTTCCGCGGCACCATCCTGGCGTTGACGTCGATCACGATGCAGACCGGCGCCACCGCAATCGGCCGCCTACTGGCCCGCAACGGCGCCGTCACCCTGGACACAAACACCGTCACCAAACCACTCTGCACCCCCACCCCACCAACCTCCCCACCCACAACTCCGCCGACCACGCCACCCACGACGCCGCCGACCACGCCACCGACGACGCCGCCGACCACACCACCGACGACGCCGCCCACCACTCCGCCCACAACGCCGCCGACCACACCGCCGACGACGCCACCGACCACCCCACCCACGACGCCGCCGACGACTCCGCCCACGACGCCGCCGACCACCCCACCCACGACTCCGCCCACGACGCCGCCCACGACGCCGCCGACCACACCACCGACGACCCCACCCACAACGCCGCCGACCACACCACCGACGACCCCACCCACAACGCCGCCGACCGGGCCTAAGCCGCCGCAGGTGACCAAGACGCCGCGGGGGCCTGTTGGTACGGGGGATGCGTCCGGCTGGTCGATCTGGCTGATCGAGCCTCCGGTCGTCCCATGGTTCGGCTGGACAACGCCGTGAGGACCGGCGCAGCGGTCATGCTCATGGTGGCGGCTCTTGTCGTGGCGGGGTGTAGCAGTGAGTCGGGCACGGGGCCGACTCACACCGACCCGATGCAGTTCGACGTACCGAGCGGGACCGCTGCGCCGACCACCACCGTCCTCACACCCAGGCCGAACACCCACGTCAGCACACCGGCCGCGACCGCGGCTCACCGCACGAGTGTCGCGCAGGACGAAGAGACAGCACGCCAACCCAACCCAGTACTCCGCACGGAGCCAGCCGGACCGTCCCGGCCACGACCCCCCGGCCAGGGCCACCGTCGGCCGGCTCCGATGCGGCCGTCCACCCCGATCCGGGTTGTCATACCCGCGATCGGGGTGGATTCGAGTCTGATTCGCCTGGGCCTCAAGTCCACCGGCGATCTGCAGGTACCGCCGAACGGATTCCCAGCCGGCTGGTTCACCGGCGCCCCCACTCCAGGTGAGAAAGGCCCCGCCGTCATCGTCGGCCACGTCCGCTGGTCCGGCCGGCCGGGCGTCTTCGCCGGACTGCGCGGGCTGCGGCCAGGCGACAAGATCACCGTGATCCGCCACGATCGCAGCGCGGCGGCATTCAGGGTGGTCCGGGTCAAGCAGTACCCAAAGTCCACCTTCCCGAGCTCCGCGGTGTACGGCGATCTCGACCACGCCGGGCTGCGGCTGATCACCTGCGGCGGACTCGACTACGTATCCGGCAAGTTCGAAGCCAATCTCGTGGTCTTCGCCGACCTGACGGCCTAGCTTCAGCTGGTGGCGACAGGTTGGAGCAGGCGTTCGCAGAGTTCGATGAGTTGCCGGCGAAGCGGGTCGGCGCGAACGGCGAACGAGCGTTGGGCGGCCGCGTATTCGGACTTACCGGCCGAGGTCTCGATCTCGACCGGGATGTACCCGAGGGCGGTGAAGTCGTACGGCGACGCGCGCATGTCGAGGGTGCGGATGTCTCGCGCTAGTTCGAAGCAGTCGAGAACGAGCGAACTGGGGGCGAACGGCATCAACTTGGTCGCCCACTTGTAGAGGTCCATGTTGGCGTGGAGGCAGCCGCCTTGCTCCAAAGCGGGCTGGGACTCACGAGTGGGCTGCAGGACGTTGAGAGGCCGGGCCGGCTCGGTGAAGAAGCGGAAGGCGTCGAAGTGGGAGCAGGCGATTTTGCTTGACTTCACGACCTGGTTGGTGGCTTCACTGCCCAGACGCAGCGGCCAGTCGTGGCGTGTCTCGTCTGAGCGATAGACCATGGCCCATTCGTGGAGGCCGAAGCAGCCGAATTGGGGTTGGCGGGAGGCGGTTGCTGATAGCAACCTTCCGATCCAGGTGATGGAGTCGGAGCGGCGGGAGATCTCGGCCGGGTCCAGCCGAGCCACGTCATCGGCGTACAGGTAGCCGCGTTTGCCCTCGTAAGCCCGAGCGCCGCGCAAACCAATGCCCGGGCCGGGGTGCCAGAGGCGGAGTTGTTTGGGGCGTGTGGGGTAGTAGGTGAAGAGGAAGTCCTCGACCGGGTGCTTCTCGCCGCGGGCCTTGCGCTCCAGATGACCTGCGAGCAAGGCGTCTACCCGAAGCGCGTGGGCTGCTTGGAGCGGTTGCCAGTCGGAGGGGTCCAGTACGACGGTCATAGGTCCAGGGAGAAGGCGTACAGGTCGACGCCGGGGCGGGGGGACCAGTCGCGTTCGGGGAGGCGGGTGAAGCCGAGGCGGCCGTACATACGGTGGGCTGTGGTCATGTAGCTGGCGCTCGACAAGACGACGCGGTGGTAGCCCAGTGAACGGCTCCGGTCCACGCAGTGCTCGGACAGCGCGGTACCGATGCCCCGGCCGCGCGCAGTCGCCGCCACCCCGAGCATCCGGAACTCGCCCTCGCCGTCGCGGCCGATCTCGGCGTACACCGAGCCAGGTACACAGAAGGTGACCGTGCCTAAGAGTTCCGTACCGTCGGCAGCGACCCACAACTCCGCCTTCGCCGCGCGGTCGGCCGCGTTGCGCAGGGTCAGCCCGTAGTCGGAGCCGGGCGGGATGAAACCGTCCACCGCATAGGCCTCGGCGGTCAGCTCGCCCACTGCGTCGTACTCCGCGGGCAGCGCCAGCCGGATGTCAGTCGTCACCGGATAACTGTCTCACCCCGGCACGACGGTAGGCTCGGGGCGATCGTGACTCTGGTATTGACTCCAGTAGTCGACCCACCTCGAAGTAAAGGCTGCACGTGCGTATCGCCAGATTCTCCGTCGACGACGAACCGAAGTACGGCGTCGTCGAGACCGATGACCCCGAGGGGCTCACCGGTACCGTCGCAGTGCTCGACTCGGACCCGCTGTACCGGCCGGTCCAGTTCACCGGCGAACAACTGCAATTGGCGGACGTCCGGCTGCTCGCCCCGGTGATCCCGCGCAGCAAGGTGGTCTGCGTCGGGCGCAACTACCAGGCGCACGCCGAGGAGCTCGGCAACGAGGTGCCGAAGGAGCCGCTGATCTTCCTGAAGCCGAACACCAGCGTGGTCGGCCCGCGGGACGGCATCGTCTACCCCGAGCAGACCAACGACCTGCACTTCGAGGGCGAGCTGGCGATCGTGATCGGCCGGATCTGCCGCGACCTGCCGAAGGAGCGGGCCGAAGAGGTCATCTTCGGCTACACGATCGCCAACGACGTGACGGCCCGGGACCTGCAGAAGTCCGACGGCCAATGGGCCCGGGCGAAGGGGTACGACACGTTCTGCCCGCTCGGCCCGTGGATCAGTACGGACCTGGACGTGGCCGACCTCCGCGTCACCACCACGCTGAACGGCGAGCCGAAGCAGGACGGCCGGACCTCGCAGTTCATCTTCGACATTCCCGAGGTGCTGGCCTACATCACCTCGTTCACGACGTTGCTGCCTGGCGATGTCGTGCTCACCGGCACCCCCGCGGGTGTCGGCCCGATGCTGCCCGGCGACGAGGTCGCCGTCAGCGTCGAAGGACTCGGAACTCTGACGAACAAGGTGATCGTGCGTGACTGACAAGCCTGCCCTGACCGACGACGATGTCCTCGGCGGCTTGGAGCCCAACCAGGTGCGAGTGCGCTTCCCACCGTCGCCCACCGGGCTGCTGACGGTCGGCAACATCCGCAGCGCGCTGTTCAACTGGGCCTTCGCCCGGCACTACGGCGGCAAGCTCATCCTGCGGATCGAGGACACCGACAAGTCCCGCAACACCCCCGAGGCGCTGCAGTACACGCTCGACTCGCTCAGCTGGCTCGGCCTGAACTGGGACGAGGGCCCGGAGGTCGGCGGCGAGTACGGCCCGTACCTGCAGTCCGAGCGGATGGACACGTACGCCGACGTCGTGGCGAAGCTGCTTGCCGCGGGCAAGGCGTACCACTGCTACTGCTCGCAGGAGGAGCTCGACCAGCGCCGCGAGGCAGCTCGTACCGCCGGGCAGCACAGTGGGTACGACGGTCACTGCCGCGCGCTGACGCCCGAGCAGGTGCAGGCGTACATCGACGAGGGGCGGCGTCCCGTAGTACGGCTGCGGATGCCCGATCGTCCGATCACCTTCGACGACCTGGTCCGTGGCGAGATCACCTTCCTGCCGGAGAATCTGGGCGACTACGTGCTCGTCCGGGCCAACGGCTACCCGCTCTACCCACTGGTGAACCCGGTCGACGACGCGCTGATGGAGATCTCCCACGTACTCCGTGGTGAAGACCTCCTCTCCTCGACCCCGCGCCAGATCGCCCTGTACGAGGCGCTGGCCGAGATCGGCATCGGCTCCGGCCGGACGCCGCGGTTCGGGCACCTGCCGTTCGTGATGGGCGAGGGCAACAAGAAGCTGTCCAAGCGCGACCCGGGCGCCGGCCTCGGCGAGTACATGGAGCGCGGCTTCCTGCCCGAGGGGCTGCTGAACTACCTGGCCCTGCTGGGCTGGTCGATCGCCGACGACCGCGACGTCTTCACCATGGACGAGATGATCAAGGCGTTCGACATCCGCAAGGTGAACGCGAACGCGGCCCGGTTCGACCCGAAGAAGTGCGAGGCGATCAACGCCTCCCACATGCGGATGCTCGACCCGGCCGAGTACACCAAGCGCGTCATACCGTTCCTGGCCAAGGCGGGCATTCTGCCGGCCGAGCCGTCGGCGGAGCAGCTGGAGTTGCTCAGCGCCGCCGTGCCGCTGGTGCAGGAGCGGATGAACACGCTGTCGGAATCGGTCGAGATGCTCGGCTTCCTGTTCGTACCGGACGAGGCGTTCTCGATCGACCCGGACTCGGCCGCCAAGGTGCTCACCGGCGACGCCGGCGCGGTACTGGAGGCGACCGGCAAGGCGCTGGCCGGGGTCGGCGAGTGGAAGACCGAGGCGATCGAGGCCGCGTTGCGGGCGTCGCTGATCGAGGGTCTGGGGCTGAAGCCGAAGAACGCGTTCGGCCCGGTCCGGGTCGCGATCTCCGGCCGCCGGATCTCGCCGCCGTTGTTCGAGTCGCTGGAACTGCTCGGCCGGGAGCGCTCGCTCCGCCGCATCGAGCAGGCCCGCGCGAGCCTCCCGGCGGAGTGATGTCGTACGCCGGTACGCCGGGTCCCGGGGCGTCGCTCGACCCCCGGGACACCGGCCCGCAGCCGTACCACCGGCTGCTGCGCAACAACGTCACGCCGTCCGCGTTCGTGCTCCTCGGGGCACTGACCGTGCTGGTCGGCTGGATGTTCTGGAGCGTGCTGGTGCTGTCGATCCAGCAGTCGATCCGGACCGACCCCAAGGGGACCGTGTCGTGGCTCGGCCTGCTGGCGACGAACCTGTCGCTGATCGTGCTGATCCCGCTGACGATGATCGTCGCGACCAAGCTGAACAAGCAGACGCCGGGCTTGCTGTCCTCGGTGACCGGCAAGGTCCGCTGGCGGCCGCTCGCGGTGTTCGGCGTCGCGGCCGTGGTGGTGGAGCTGGTGATGCTCGGCGTCATCGAGCTCGGCGGCGTCGATGTCCTGGGCGGCGGGTCCGGCGTGGCCCCGGATGCGGCCGGCGTGATCGCAGTGACGTTGCTGACGTCGACGTTCCAAGCAGCGGGGGAGGAGTACTTCTTCCGCGGCTATCTGCTGCAGGCGGTCGGTGCGGTGGTGCGGAGCTCGCTGGTCGCAGTACTGGTGACGACCGTGCTGTTCACGATGGCGCACGGGGTCTGGCCGTGGGAGAGCCCGGCGCTGTTCCTGGACCGGTTCGCGTTCGGTCTGGTGGCGGGGTTGCTCGCGGTCCTTACCGGTGGGCTGGAGGCGCCGATCGCGGCGCATGCGGCGAACAACGTGATCACCTTCATCTACGCGGCTCTGACGAACAGCGTGGGCGACAGCCTCGGGGCGTCCGACGCACCCTGGTCGCTGGTCATCGTCGATGTGGTGAAGTTCGCCGCCTTCGGTGCGATCGCTGTGCTGCTGGCCCGCAAGCAGGGAATGGCGACGCGGTGCGAACTGCCGCTCGCGACCTCACTGGTTTCGGATCGTGGTCCGGGGCGGCGACTGCTGTGACGGGAGTGACAGCTGAGGACGCTGACCTCGTTTTGGTTTCTGGCGGCATGCTGCGATAGGCTCAGCGGGCCAGGTTGTGAGGGCGGAAACGCACTGACAATCGCAGTAACAAGCTTTGGGGTATGGGGTAATTGGCAGCCCGACTGGTTCTGGTCCAGTTAGTCTAGGTTCGAGTCCTAGTACCCCAGCGATTGGACCGTATCGCTGGAAGTTAGGTACAGTTCATCCTCGTTGGTCGGCTCTCCGGAACCGGTCGACAACCCTCTGGCCCCGTTGTGTAGCGGCCTAGCACGCCGCCCTCTCAAGGCGGTAGCGCGGGTTCGAATCCCGTCGGGGCTACCAGAGAAAAGCGCCCCTCACCACCAGGTGAGGGGCGCTTGTTTTTGCCCGCAGTACTTGGGTGAGGTGAGCGTCACACCTGCGACTGTGGGGTGCTCGCCATCAGCCGGCGCATCGACAGACCGGCGACCAGGAACGTCGCGCCCCACAGCAGCGCGACCACTCCGAGGAAGACCGCGATACCTACCGCGCCCTTGCCGGGGTTGGCGGCGAAGAGGATGCCGAGCAGGATCGAGAAGGCGGCTCCGAGGAGCAGGAACCACCTCGGCGTCACGTGGTTGGTGGTGAAGGCCCCGATCGCCTCGAACACACCCCGGACGATCAGCCAGATGCCGAGGATCCAGGTCAGCGTCACGGCCGTGACGGCCGGGCTGAAGATGGCGAAGAAGGCCGCGACCAACGCGATCACACCGAGCACGATCAACCACAGTCGGCTGCCCCGTGCCTCCGGCCGGAACGCCTGGGTCAGCGACCCGATCCCGTCCATCAACGCCCAGAAGCCCCACAGCAACGCCAGCGCGATCGCGGTCGAGATCGGCCAGGCGATCGCCAGGATCCCGAATACGACGCCGATCACCCCGCGAACGATCAGCAACTTCCAGCCAACAGTCATCCAGTCCCGCACCATCGCAGTACCTCCCGAAGAGCAGTACCCCTGAGCTCATCGTGATCCCGCCCCACGGCCTCGGCAAGCACGCCACCCGCAGTGCAGGAGAACTGAAACAGCCCGCCGCGGAGGCGACGGGCTGTTCGTAATACTGGCTGGGTGCTGTCCTACTGGCTGCGACGCTGCCGCACGACGAGGCAGGTGATGGTCGCCACAACGGTGTACGCGACGGAGAGCAGCACGCCGAGCCGGGCATTGTCGGCGCCGCTGACGAACTGGAAGAAGAAGCCGCTGCCGAAGGCGTTGAGGCTCGCGTGCCAGACCGCCACCAGACTCCAGCGGCCACCGCCGGCGATGAAGAGCTGCAGCATCAGCATCGTGAACGCCGCGTTGCCGACGACCCCGAGCGTCCAGGACAGATCGCCGTTGATCATCAGCGGCAGGTGCCACCCGATCCGGATCGCCGACGCGATGGCCCAGGCGGCCAGCAGACCGTGCCGGCGGAGCAGGATCGGAGCCGCGAAGGCGATCCAGCCGGCCTCCTCGCCGATGCCGACCAGGACGAGTAACACGACGAACGATGCCAGGGCGGACGGCCAGGTCGCGAGTTGGTCGGCGGTGGGCCACGGCGCACCGAGCGCGTGGTTCACCAGCACGTTGACGAGGTGCACCGCCAGCGGCGCCAAGATGGCCAGCAGGTACCACTTCGGAGCAGCGCGCCAGCTGCGCAGCCGGAGCGCCCACCTGCGCAGCTCGGCGCGGCCTTGGCAGGCGACCACGATCAGTGCAGCGGGGAGCGGGCCGAGCGGCAGGTTCTCCGGATGGGATCCCCAGCCGAACAAGGCGGCGATGTAGGGCGACCAGCCGAACAGGCAGGCCAGCAGAACGAAGGTGATCAGCGGATAGCGCCGGACGACGCGGATGACGAAGCGAGGGGCAGTGCGCTCCTCGCGGTCCTGGACCTCGGCGGCGATGACTGTGGATGCGTTCATGGCACTCCTTCCATACGCCTCCGTATGGAGGATTGACCATACGGTAGCGTATGGTCATGGCGAATGGGAAGCGCGCGTCCTTGACCGCGGACGACTGGACGGTGGCGGCGCTCGACGCGCTGGCACGTGGTGGGCTGGCGGCGGTGGCGGTGGAACCGCTGGCCAAGGCGCTCGGTACGACGAAGGGCAGTTTCTACTGGCACTTCGCCGATCGGAACGCGTTGATCGAGGCAGCTCTCGAGCGCTGGGAGCAACGCGATACTGACCGGGTGATCGCAGCCACCGGGCAGGCGCCTGACGTTGCGAGCCGGCTCCGGGAACTCCTGCGTCTGGTGTTCACCGCGGTACTGGACGACTCCGGAGCAAGTGCCGGCTCGGTCGAGCTCGCGCTCCAGGCGAGTGCGACGCATCCTCCCGTGGCGCGGGTGCTGGCACGGGTGACCGAGCGGCGACTGGGTTATCTCAACTCGTTGTTCGGTGAACTCGGTCTGTCGAAGGATCGGGCCCGTGACCGCAGTTTGCTGGCGTACGCCGCGTTCCTCGGGCATGCGCAGTTGGCGCATTCCACGCCCGAGCTGATGCCGGTCGGCAAGGCGCTGGCGGTTCACGTCGACCGGGTCATCGAGACATTGACCGGCGTCGACGGTTGAGCAATCAGGCTGGGTAATCAAGCCGGACAACGAAACAGCCCGTCGCCGGGAGGCGACGGGCTGTTTCGTAGTACCGGGTGAACTACTCGGAAGCGCGGCGGAGGGCTTCGGAGAGGCGTTCGGCGGCGGCCATGACGGCGGGCGCGTGCATCCGGCCGGGCTGGCGGGAGAGGCGTTCGATCGGGCCGGAGACGGAGACGGCGGCGATCACCTTGCCCGAGGGGGAGCGGACCGGGGCCGAGACGGAGGCGACGCCTTGCTCGCGTTCGCCGACCGAGTGGGCCCAGCCGCGGCGGCGTACGCCGGCCAGGGCGGCCGCGTTGAAGGTGGCGTTGTGGAGACCGCGGTGCATCCGCTCCGGGTCCTCCCAGGCAAGCAGTATTTGAGCGGCGGATCCAGCGGCCATCGTCAGCTGGCTGCCGACCGGCACGGTGTCGCGCAGGCCGGACGGGCGCTCAGCAGCCGCGACACAGACCCTGTACTCACCCTGGCGCCTGAAAAGCTGCGCCGACTCACCAGTGATGTCGCGCAGTCGCGCCAGTACCGGACCGGCTGTCGCCAGCAGTCGGTCCTCACCGGCAGCGGAGGCCAACTCGCTCAGCCGTGGCCCGAGCACGAAGCGACCCTGCATGTCCCGGCCCACCAACCGGTGGTGCTCGAGAGCGACGGCGAGCCGGTGTGCCGTCGGCCGGGCCAGTCCCGTCGCCGCCACGAGTCCGGCCAGGGTCGCCGGTCCGGACTCGAGTGCGGACAGAACGAGAGCTGCTTTGTCGAGAACGCCGACTCCGCTAGAGTTGTCCATGAGACGATATTGCCGTCTCGAATCGTGGAACGCAAGTCGCTTCTGCAGCCGGTTCCGGCGCACTGTGAGCGAGAGAACACCACCACAAAACCCGTGCGGGGCGGTGGGGTGGGATTAAGAATCTATCTAGAGGAGTGCCTGATGGGTAGGACGTTGTCGGAAAAGGTCTGGGATGCGCATGTCGTGCGCCATGCCGACGGAGAGCCCGACCTCCTTTACATCGATCTCCACCTGGTGCACGAGGTGACCAGTCCGCAGGCCTTCGACGGCCTCCGGCTGGCGGGCCGGCAGGTGCGCCGCCCGGATCTGACGATCGCCACCGAGGACCACAACGTCCCGACGCTCGACGTCGACAAGCCGATCGCCGACCTGACCTCGCGGACGCAGGTGGACACCCTGCGCAAGAACGCGGAGGAGTTCGGCGTCCGAATCCACAAGCTCGGCGACCCGGACCAGGGCGTCGTGCACGTGATCGGCCCGCAGCTCGGCCTGACCCAGCCCGGGATGACCGTGGTCTGCGGTGACAGCCACACCTCTACGCATGGCGCGTTCGGCGCGATTGCCTTCGGCATCGGTACCAGCGAGGTCGAGCACGTGCTCGCCACCCAGACGCTGATGCAGGCCCGCCCCAAGACGATGGCGGTCACCGTCGACGGCGTACTGCCCGACGGTGTCTCGGCCAAGGACCTGGTGCTCTCGCTGATCGCACAGGTCGGTACGGGCGGCGGCCAGGGGTACATCGTCGAGTACCGCGGTGAAGCGATCCGCGCGCTGACGATGGAAGCCCGGATGACGATCTGCAACATGTCGATCGAGTGGGGCGCGAAGGCCGGCATGATCGCGCCGGACGAGACCACCTACGCGTACCTGAAGGACAAGCCGCACGCGCCGCAGGGTCTCGACTGGGAAGCCGCGGTCGAGTACTGGAACAGCCTGGCCACCGATGAGGACGCGACCTTCGACCGCGAGGTCGTGCTGCGCGCCGAGGACGTCGCCCCGTTCGTCACCTGGGGAACGAACCCCGGCCAGGGCGTCCCGCTGTCGGCCAACGTGCCGTCGCCGGACGACTTCGACGAGCCCAACGACAAGATCGCCGCCGAGCGCGCCCTCGAGTACATGGGCCTCACCGCCGGTACTCCGCTCCGCGAGGTCAAGGTCGACACCGTCTTCCTGGGCTCCTGCACCAACGGCCGGATCGAGGACCTGCGGGCCGCGGCCGGCGTACTGGCCGGGCGGAAGGTTGCCGACGGCACCCGCATGCTCGTCGTACCGGGTTCCGGCCGGGTGCGTCTGCAGGCCGAGTCGGAAGGTCTGGACCGGATCTTCAAGGACGCCGGCGCCGAGTGGCGTGGGGCGGGTTGCTCGATGTGCCTGGGCATGAACCCGGACCAGCTGGCGCCGGGCGAGCGCAGCGCCTCCACCTCGAACCGCAACTTCGAAGGCCGGCAGGGCAAGGGTGGCCGTACCCACCTGGTCTCGCCGCTGGTCGCCGCGGCCACGGCCGTCACCGGAACCCTCGCAGCGCCAGCGGATCTGCAGCCGCTGGATGTCGTCGTCCCCGAAAACGTCTGAGGACAAAGGAATCATGGAAGCCTTCACCCAGCACATCGGCACCGCGGCCCCGCTGCGGCGCAGCAACGTCGACACCGACCAGATCATCCCGGCGGTCTACCTGAAGCGGGTCACCCGCACCGGCTTCGAGGACGGCCTGTTCGCTGCCTGGCGCAACGACCCGGCCTTCGTCCTCAACCAGCCCGAGTACGAAGGGGTCTCGGTGCTCGTCGCCGGGCCTGACTTCGGTACCGGATCGTCGCGCGAGCACGCCGTCTGGGCCCTGCTGGACTACGGGTTCCGGGTCGTCGTGTCGTCGCGGTTCGGCGACATCTTCCGCGGCAACTCGGGCAAGGCCGGCCTGCTCGCGGCACTCGTCGAGCAGGACGTCGTCGAGCAGTTGTGGACCGCGATCGAGGCCGACCCGGGCACCAAGGTGACGGTCGACCTGGAGAACAAGACGCTCTCGGCCGGCGACGTCTCGGCGCCGTTCGAGATCGACGACTACACCCGCTACCGGTTGCTGAACGGGCTCGACGACGTCGGCATCACCTTGTCCCACGAGGCCGACATCACCACGTACGAGGCCACCCGGCCGGCCTTCAAGCCGGCCACGCTTCCGGCCAAGGCGTAACGCATCGCACAGTTTCACCGATAACTCCGGTGTTATCCTTGCGAAGTTGTCAGCACAAGGCAGGACCGAGATCTTGGAGGTGGGGCGCCATGAGCAGCGAACCCTCCAGACATACGGATCTCGTCCGGCCTTGAGGCGCTGAATCCTCTTCTGACAGGTCAGGTCACCCCGTCGCGGATCCGCGCGGGGTGACCTGCGGCGCGGGGCCGGGCGATGTGTTTCTTCCATCGATCCCACACCTCGCACCTGGAGGACTTGTCATGTCCGACATCCGCCTGCGCACCCTGCGTGCGTTCAGCCGCACCCCGTCGCTTCGCGCCGCCGCCCGCCGGTACGCCGGTACCACCGCCGCGCCGGCGCCCGTTGACCAGAAGCCGTCGCCCGCCGCGACTCCGAAGCCCAAGGGGCACAGCGTCGTCGACAGCGCGATCTACTGCGACGGCTCGCGGGTCGCGTCACCCGAGTCGCTGGCCGACACCTACCAGGTGCTGCACGAGTCGCCGAAAAGCCTTGCCTGGATCGGCCTGTACCGCCCTGACCGGCGCGAGCTGACCTCGCTGGCACAGGAGTTCGACCTGCACGAGCTGGCGATCGAGGACGCCATCCAGGCTCATCAGCGGCCGAAGCTCGAGCGCTACGGCGACACGTTGTTCGTCGTACTGAAGGCCGCCAGGTACCGGGACGCGACCGAGGAGGTCGAGTTCGGCGAGGTGCACGTGTTCGTCGGCCCGGACTTCGTGGTGACGGTCCGGCACGCGGAAGCGCCCAACCTGGCCGCGGTCCGGCGCCGGGTGGAACGCGATCCGGAGTTGCTGCGGCGCGGTACCGAGGCTGTTCTCTACGCGATCATGGACAAGGTCGTCGACGGTTATGCGCCAGTGGTCGCCGGCCTCGAGAACGACATCGACGAGATCGAGACCGAGGTGTTCCGCGGCGACCCGAAGGTGTCGCGGCGCATCTATGAGCTGTCCCGTGAGGTGATCGAGTTCCAGCGCGCGACGCGGCCATTGGTCGGCATGCTGGATTCGTTGCGCGCCGGCTTCGACAAGTACGGCGTCGATGAGGAACTGCAACGTTCGCTGCGCGACGTGGCCGACCACGTCACCCAGGTGGTGGAGCGGGTGGACGCGTTTCGCGAACTGCTGCGGGACATCCTGACGGTGAACGCGACCCTGGTCGCCCAGCAGCAGAACGAGGAGATGAAGAGCCTCACGGTCGCCAGCAACGACCAGAACGAAGAGGTGAAGCGGATCTCTGCCTGGGCGGCGATCCTGTTCGCGCCGACCCTGATCGGCACCGTCTACGGGATGAACTTCGACTCGATGCCGGAGCTGCATTGGCAGTTCGGTTATCCGTTCGCGGTCGGCCTGATGGCGATGGTCTGTGGTGGTCTGCACCTGATCTTCAAGCGCCGCGGCTGGTTGTAGCGCGCCCCCGGAGGCCTTTGAGAATGGCCTAACGGGGTTGTGGCCGAGGTCACCGTTGGTCGCCGGTTCGTTGCTCTGAAGGGATTCAGAAGCCGCCCAAGTGGCGATTCGAGGGAAAATTTTGCCCAAATCGCCTGAAACAAGGCCGAATTGCCGCGTTGGTGTTTGTGCACACGCCGAAGAGTCCATAACGTTCACGGAAGATCGAGCGCTGTGCTCGACGCCATCGTTCACGGAGGGAAGACAGTGAACAAGAGCCAGTTGGTCGAAGCGCTCGCAGTGCACTTCGACGGAAATCGCCGTTCGGCCCAGCACGCCCTGGAGTCGGTGATCGACACCGTCCAGCGCGAGCTGACCAAGAAGGGCGGCAAGGTCGCCATCACCGGGTTCGGAGCCTTCGAGGCCATCGAGCGCGGTGCCCGCATGGTCCGCAACCCGCGGACCGGCGAGACCAAGCGCGCCAAGAAGACCGTGGTTCCGAAGTTCCGCGCCGGCGCGGAGCTGAAGGCCGTTGTCTCCGGCGCGAAGAAGCTGCCGAAGCTGGTTGCACCGAAGGCGGCCCCGGCCACCAAGGCTGCTCCGGCCAAGACGGCCGCCCCGGCCAAGAAGGCCGCTCCGGTCAAGGCCGCCGCCAAGAAGGCCCCGGCCAAGGCCGTTGCCACCAAGACGGTTGCGAAGAAGGCCCCGGCCAAGAAGGCCCCGGTCAAGGCCGCCGCCAAGAAGACGGCCCCGGTCGCCAAGAAGGCCCCGGCCAAGACCGTTGCCAAGAAGGCGCCGGCCAAGAAGGCCCCCGCCAAGAAGGCTCCGGCGAAGCGCGCAGCCGCCCGCTGACCCGTCAGCACCTCGTAGTACCCGCTGTACTAGCGAAGGCCGGTCTCCCCACACCAGGGGCGACCGGCCTTCGCCGTTGCTGCTTGTTTGCCGAGTTGCCTACGGCAAGGTGATGAAGTGGACCTCGGAGATCGCCAGACCCGCGCCGCTGCCGGTAGTGGTCAGGCGGACCCGCTGGCCGAGGCGGAGCAGGCGCACCGGAGTGCCGACGAGGGCTTCGGAGTCGAAGGGCAGCTCGATGCCGGTGTCGGTCAACACTGCGCCGGATGCCGTCGTAGCGTCGTAGCGGCTGACAGTTGCTTGCATGCCTTTACCGTAGCGGCCTTTCAGCAGGCCAGGCCCTCAGTGCCTGTCGCAGCGCCCATGACGAGCGACATCACGTCAGCCGTTCGAGGACCAACACCTAGCTGTACTGCGTGTGCCAGGTCCGCCGCTGTGTCCACATCACGCCGCAGCGACTCGATGCTCGTCAGCTCGATCGGTAGAGCTCCTGAGGCCTGGTGGGCCTGGGCAGAGCCCACACCGAAGAGCGGGGTGAGGGGACTGCCGGGGGCGGCGGCAAGCATCGTAGTACCGGTCCCGGGCTCGTCTATGACGAAGTTGCGCTCTGCTGTGCACGCTGCCAACGCAGCGGTTAGCTCGGAAGCCCTGAGTGCCGGTAGGTCTGCTGAAAGCGCCACTACTCCGGCCTCTGGGTACTCGGCAGCAGCGAACGCCGCACCGTGCTCCAGAGCCCCATTGAGCCCTGCCCCCGCTACATCCGGTACTACGCGCGCACCGATCGCCGTGACGTCCGCTGCGACCACTGGGTCATCCGTGACAACCAGGACGGCGCGGACCAGAGGAGACTCGAGTGCGGCCGCAGTAGTGTCGACTGCGAAGGCACGAGCGAGCTCTGGCCGGTGCTGCGGGTAGGCGGAAGCAAGCCGGCTCTTCGCGATCGCCGTACGCTTCACCGGGATCACCAGGGTCCAGGGAGCGACCTGTAGGTCTGCCATCAGGCAGGATTCTCCCATGACCGACGGCAACCACAGCCACCAGGAGGCAGCAGTGAACGGCCAGTGCACCACCGAGGGACCCCGGCCACGCCGCGGGTTCTGGTTCGGCCTGGTCGTCGCCATCGTCAAACCCTTCATGCTGACCTGGACCAAACGGGACTTCCGCGGCCGCGAGAACGTGCCGCGGACCGGTGGCATGGTGTTCGTGACGAACCACATCTCGCACTTCGACCCGTTCGTGCTCGGGTTCTACATCTGGGAATGCCGGCGGATTCCGCGGCTGCTCGGCAAGGCGTCGCTGTTCAAGCTGCCGATCGCCGGCCGGATCATCACCAGCGCCGGACAGATTCCGGTCTATCGCGATTCGGCCGAGGCCGCGGACGCGTTCCGGGCCGCTGTTGCAGCGGTGGAGAAGGGCGAATGCGTCGGCGTTTATCCCGAGGGCACGATCACGCGTGATCCCGACCATTGGCCGATGACCGGCAAGACCGGCGCCGCCCGGATCGCGTTGATGACCGGCTGTCCGGTGATCCCGATCGCCAACTGGGGAGCGCAGGAGGTCTTCGCTTCGTACGGGAGCCTTCGAGTGCGGTTGCTGCCGCGCAAGACGATGCGGGTGATCGCGGGTGAGCCGGTCGACCTGAGTGCTTTCCAGGGCAAGCCGATCACCAACGAGCTGTTGCACGAAGCAACCGAGGTGATCATGCAGCGGGTCGCCGGGGAGCTCGGCGTACTGCGTGGGGAGACTCCGCCTGCTGAGCTTTATGACCCGCGCAAGCACAAGAACCGTGAGGATGGGGAGACGCGATGACCAAGGTTGCGGTGTTCGGCGCTGGGTCCTGGGGGACTGCCTTCGCCATCGTCCTGGCCCAGGCCGGCAATCAGGTCTCGGTCTGGGGGCGTCGCGAATCGCTGTGCGAGGCGATCAACACGCAGCATGAGAATCCCGACTACCTCCCTGGTCTGCGGCTGCCGGACGCCATCACCGCAACGCATGACCCGGCGCTCGCCGCCGACGGAGCCGAGGCGATCGTGCTCGCCGTTCCGTCGCAGTCGCTGCGGGACAACCTGCGCGACTGGGCCGACGTGCTGCCGGCGGCGGTACCGCTGGTGTCGCTGATGAAGGGCGTCGAGGTCGGTACGACGAAGCGCATGAGCGAGGTGATCGCGGAACTCACCGGCGCCGGCCCCGAGCGGATCGCTGTCGTCTCCGGTCCGAACCTCGCTCGCGAGATCGCCGAGGGACAACCGGCTGCGGCCGTCGTGGCGTGTGCCGACGAGGGCACGGCCGCCCGGCTGCAGAAGCTGTGCCATTCGCCGACCTTCCGTCCATACACGAACAACGACGTCATCGGCTGCGAACTCGGCGGCGCCACCAAGAACGTGATCGCCCTCGCCGTTGGTATGGCTGTCGGCCTCGGCTTCGGCGACAACGCACGCGCATCCGTCATCACCCGCGGGCTCGTTGAGACCGCCCGCCTAGGTACTGCGCTGGGCGCCGACGAGCACACGTTCTCGGGCCTCGCGGGCTTGGGCGACCTGGTCGCGACCTGCTCGTCTCCGCTCTCCCGCAACCGCACCTTCGGCGAAAAACTAGGCCAGGGCATGACGGTCGCCGAGATCGCGGGCGCCACTCGTCAGGTCGCCGAAGGCGTGAAATCCTGCGCCTCCATCACCGAGCTGGCACACCACCACGACGTCGAGATGCCCATCGCCGAACACGTCACGAAGGTAGTCGCCGGCGAGATGACCCCCAAGGACATGCTCTTCAGCCTGGTCTCCCGCTCCGCAAAGTCGGAACGCTGGGGCTAGAACCCTAGGGTGTGCTGAAGGACCATTGCGGCTGCGCCTTGGACTGCTGCTTGTTGGCCGATGCGGGAGGGGACGACCTTCAGTTCGGTGGTGGCCAAGGGCAAGGATCTGGCGTAGATGGCTTCGCGGATGCCGGCCAGGAGGTGGTCGCCGGCTTGGGCGAGGGAGCCGCCGATCACCAGGACCGATGGGTTGATGAGGCTGACGCAGGCGGCCAGTACGGTGCCGATCTCGCGGCCGGCTTGGCGGACCGAATGGGTGGCGGTTGTGTTGCCGGCGCGGACCAGTTCGACAACGTCCTGGCTGCTGGTCGCGTCGAGGCCCGCGGCTCGTAGCTGGGTGGCTATGGCTGCGCCGGAGGCGACCGCTTCCAGGCAGCCGGTGTTGCCGCAGCGGCAGAGCTCGGTGTGGCCGGGGGACTGGATGTGGCCGATGTCGCCGGCCGCGCCTTGGGCACCGCGGTGCAGTTGGCCGCCCGTGACAAGGCCGGCGCCGATGCCGGTGGCGACCTTCACGAACAGCAGGTGTTCGACGTCGGAGTACTGGGCTGCATGCTCGCCGAGGGCCATCAGGTTGACGTCGTTGTCGACCAGGACAGGGGAACCGAATTCGTTCGTGAGCCGGCCGACGACGTCGTACGAATCCCAGCCGGGCATGATCGGCGGGTGGTTCGGGCGGCCGGTGGCGTGCTCGACCGGGCCGGGCAATCCGACGCCGATGCCGGCCAGGTCTGCATCTGAGCGCCTGGCGTCCTCGAGTAGCGCGCGACCGGTGGTGGTGAGGGCGGCGAGGACTGTCTCGGGGCCTTCGGCGATGTTGAGGGCAGCGGTGGTGCTGCCGAGGACGGTGCCGCTGAGATCGGTCAGCGCCACTGAGAGGTGAGTCGCACCGACATCAGCCGCCAGCACCAACCGTGCCGACGGGTTGAACGCGAACCTGGCCGGCGGCCGGCCACCGCTCGATGCCGCTTCGCCGGACGGTACGACGAAGCCGGCCGCCAGCAGCTCCTCGAGCCGGACGGTGACTGTCGATCGCCCGAGTCCGCTCAGGTCGATCAGCTCGGCGCGGGTCCGCGGCTGCCCGTCGAGCAGCAGCCGCAGTACCCCGTGGGCGGGACCGAACTCGCGCATCGGCAGCACTTTCGTCGCGGGCCGCCAGGCTTTTGCTTGACGGGGAACAAAAGTTCAACATAGCGTCGCCGTCATGTCCACCACAGCGCGCAAGCTCAAGGTCGGGATCGTCGGTGGCGGCTTCATGGGCCGCGTGCACGGCCGGTCCGCGCTGGTCGCGGGCGCCCAGATCGTCGGTGCGGTCGGGTCCAGTCCCGAGCGGGCGGAGGCTGCGGCCGAGGCGTCCGGCGCCGAGCGAGGCTTCGCGACGCTCGACGAACTGCTTGCCGCCGACATCGATCTCGTCCACGTCTGTACGCCGAACAACACGCACCTGCCGGTCACCTTGCAAGCGCTCGAAGCGGGCAAGCACGTGATCTGCGAGAAGCCATTGGCGACATCTGCCAAGGACGCGACAGGCCTGCTCGCCGCCGCATTGGAGGCTGGCCGCGTCGCCACGGTGCCGTTCGTCTACCGGTACCACCCGATGGTGCGCGAGCTGCGGACCAGGATCGCCGAGGGTGAGGCCGGCCAGATCACCAGCCTGCACGGGAGTTACCTGCAGGACTGGCTCGCGGGGGAGAACGATCAGAACTGGCGGGTGGACGACACCGCGGGCGGTCCGTCTCGGGCGTTCGCTGACATCGGCTCGCACTGGTGTGACCTGACCGAGTTCGTCACCGGTGACCGGATCGCCGACGTCAGCGCGCAGACCCGCACGATTCGCGCGAATCGCGGCGGGGTGGAAGTACGGACCGAAGATCTGGCGACCGCGCAGTTCCGTACTGCGGCCGGTGTCGTCGGGACGGTCGTCGTCAGCCAGGTCGCGGCCGGTCGCAAGAACCGGCTGTATCTGGAGGTTTCCGGGACCGAGTCGAGCTTCGGCTTCGACCAGGAGGATCCGGATCGGCTGTGGGTCGGGCGACGTGCGGCGAGTCAGCTGCTGACCCGCGATCCGGACACCCTCAGCCCGCCCGCCGCGCGGATCAATCGGCTGCCTGCCGGCCATGCGCAGGGCTACCAGGACGCCTTCGATTCCTTTGTCGCCGACACCTACGCGGCTGCGCTGGACGGCGACCAACCGGACGGCCTGCCGGACTTCGCGGCCGGTGCCCGCTCTGCCCATCTCGTCGACGCCGTACTCCGATCCGCTGCCGCGGACGGCGCCTGGATCACTGTCGAAAACTGAACTGAGGAGCCTGCACATGCCACGCCCGATCACCCTGTTCACCGGTCAGTGGGCCGACCTGCCCTTCGAGGAGGTCTGCAGTCTCGCGTCCTCCTGGGGATACGACGGTGTCGAGATCGCCTGCTCCGGCGACCACTTCGACGTCCAGCAAGCGATCGACGACGAGAACTACATCGCCGGCCGGCACGAGATCCTGAAGCGGCACGGTCTTCAGGTCTTCGCGATCTCCAACCACCTGGTGGGGCAGGCGATCTGCGACGACCCGATCGACTTCCGGCACCAGGCGATCCTGCCGTCGCGGGTGTGGGGCGACGGCGATCCCGAGGGCGTCCGGCAGCGGGCGGCCGAGGACATGAAGAACACCGCTCGCGCCGCGGCCAAGCTCGGCGTGAAGACGGTGATCGGCTTCACCGGGTCGTCGATCTGGCAGTACGTGGCGATGTTCCCGCCGGTACCGGCCGAGCGGATCGAAGCCGGGTACAAGGACTTCGCCGACCGGTGGAACCCGATCCTCGACGTGTTCGACGAGGTCGGCGTGCGGTTCGCGCACGAGGTGCACCCGTCGGAGATCGCCTACGACTACTGGACCACGACGCTGACGCTCGAAGCGATCGGGCACCGCGAGGCGTTCGGGCTGAACTGGGACCCGAGCCACATGGTCTGGCAGGACATCGACCCGGCCGCGTTCCTGTGGGATTTCAAGGACCGGATCTACCACGTCGATTGCAAGGACACCCGGATGCGGGTCGGCGGCGGGCGCAACGGACGGCTCGGTTCGCACCTGCCGTGGGGCGACCCGCGGCGCGGCTGGGACTTCTACTCGACCGGCCACGGTGACGTGAACTGGGAGGACTGCTTCCGCGTCCTCAACTCGATCGGCTACGAGGGCCCGATCTCGGTCGAGTGGGAAGACGCCGGGATGGAGCGCAAGGTCGGCGCCGCCGAGGCCGTCAACACCATCCGCGCGCTGGCCTTCGACAAGCCCGAAGGCTCCTTCGACGACGCCTTCGCCACCGACAAGTAGCTGTCAGAGTTCCAGTTGTACTTCGACGATCCAGTCGCTCTGGTCGTCGCCGGCGGCCTCAAGGTAGTACTCGCGCCAGGTGAGTGTCGTGGGAGTTCGCCCGGTGGATTCAGCCCACTGGGCGAGCTCCTGGTACGCGCTGGAGATGGTGTTCATCGGTCCGCGGTGGACGACTGCCGCTACCTCGGCGGCGGGCAGCACGTGGTCGTGCAGCCCGGGGATCTCATTGCCCGCTAGTGCGTAGCCGGCAATGACATGGACGGTGGGGGCTTCAGCGGACGGCTGGTAGCGAGCTATCGGTGTCGTACGGTCGGCGCCGCCAGTCTCCATCTGGTCGATGACCTGCTCGAACAGCGATTGGACGACGGCGCCTGTTTGTTGGCGGCTGGCGTCTGGGGCGTCTGCTGAGAGGGCGGCGAGGGTGATGGGTTCGACGTGTTTGGTTTCGACGGGCATCGGGGGCTCCTGCTCGATCAGTCGGAGTCTCGCCTTCACCCGGTCGAGCGTGTGCCGCTGCTGGCGTACCTGGCGTTCCAGCTCGGCCTCGCGGAGGCGGAGCATGCCGTGCAGTTCCGCTGGGTCGACGCCCTCTGACAGCAGCGGGCCCAGCTCGTCCAGCCGGATGCCGAGACCTTTGAGGGCCAGCAGGCGGTGGAGTGTTGGCAGCTGCGCCAGGTCGTACGAACGGCGGGCGGTGTGCGGGTCGACGTGGGCGGGGACGAGCAGGCCGAGGGCGTCGTAGTGCCGCAGCATGCGGGTGGTGACACCGCCGAGGCGGGCGAATTCTCCGATGTTCATCATGGCCCTCTCACTCTCCGGCTTCCCACAGTGTCAACTGCAAGGGCGATCCCTCCCAGCAACGGGTGCTGGCTGCAAGGGGTGGTGGTCTACTGGGGCGGACAGGTCTTCGGGGTAGAGGGAGTGGGCTGTGGAGCTCGACTGGGGTTTGGGGCAGTACGAGCCGACGGGGGAGGCGTTGCTGCCGATCTCTGAGGTTGTGGTGGCGATGTCTGAGCCGCTGGCGGGCAAGCGGGTCGTCGACCTGGGGACCGGGACGGGCAACGCGGCGCTGCTGGCTGCCGAGCGTGGCGCGGTGGTGACGGGAGTCGACCCGGCCGCTCGATTGGTGGAGGTCGCTCGGAAGCGTGCTGCCGAGCGCGGGTTGCAGGCTGAGTTCATCGCCGGCGATGCTGCTTCGATCCCAGTGGAGGACGGTACTGCGGAGCTGCTGTTGTCGATCTTCGCGGTGATCTTCGCGCCGGACGCCGACGCGGCGATCGCCGAGATGACCCGGGTGACGGCGCCCGATGGGCTGATCCGGCTGACCTCGTGGGTCCCCGGCGGCTCGATGATGGCGATCAACAACACCGCCGGCAAGTTCATGGCCGAGGTCTTCGGTGCCCCCAAGCCTGCTGACCCGGCCGCGCCCAAGCCGCTTGCCTGGCACGACGAGGCGGCTTTGCGAGACGCCTTCGGCAAGTACGGGTTCGGGGTTGAGGTCGAGGTGCGCTCGATGAACCTCACCGGGACGTCGGCCGAGGAGTACTTGGAGAAGTCGGCGCAGCACCCGATGGCAGTGAGTGCGGCGCAGGCGTTGGCCTCGCGCCCCGACGGCGCGGAGTTGCGGGCCGAGCTCGACGGGCGCCTGCTGGCCGCAGTACAAGAGATCAATGAGGACCCGGCGGCCTTCAAGGTCTCCAACGAGTACGCGATCGTGACAGCCAGGCGCAGTTGATGTCGAAACCCGACCGCCCGTTTCGTACTAGAGGTATGACAAAGCTTCTGGTGGACGGGCTCGGGTACGGCGAATCGGCGCGCTGGCACGACGGGCGGCTGTGGCTGGCGAACTGGGGGACCGGCGAGGTGCTCGCCATCGACGCGGACGGCGTGCGTGAGGTAGTCGTCACCGTGCCAAAGGACACGATCCCGTTCTCGATCGACTGGACGCCCGGCGGCACGCTGCTCGTGATCGCCGGCACGACGCTGTTCCAGCACAAGGACGACAACCTGGTCCCGTACGCCGACCTGCGCGGGCTGGCCGACATGTTCAACGAGATCGTGGTCGACAGCCGTGGCAACGTCTTCGTCAACGGCGGCTGGTTCGACTTCAGCCAGCCCGGCGTGGTCGTCGTCGTGACGCCCGACGGGCAGGCCCGGCAAGTTGCCGACGGCATCAGGTTCGCCAACGGCATGGCGATCACGCCCGACGACTCGACGCTGATCGTCGCCGAGTCGCACGCAGGCCAGCTGGCCGGCTTCGACATCGCAGTCGACGGCAGCCTGTCCAGCCGCCGCGTCTGGGCCGACCTCCCCGACGGTCACCCCGACGGCATCTGCCTCGATGCCGAAGGCGCTGCCTGGTACGCCGATGTGCCCGCCCAACGATGCGTCCGCGTGCGGGAGCGCGGCGAGGTGCTCGAGACGGTCGACCTCGACCGAGGCGCCTTCTCCTGCATGCTCGGTGGGCCCGACGGCACCACGCTGTACATGCTCAGCGCCCAGTGGCGCGGCTTCGAGCACATGCTGAGTCCGGAGCGCACCGGACTGGTCTCAACCGTCGAGGTGAGTGTCCCGCACGCCGGCAGGCCGTAGGACGGAGGAGAAGACCGCGATACCCGTTGCGAGCAGCGTCACCAGGATGAAGGAGATGGTGAGGTTGCTGGCTTGGGCTATGCCGCCAATGATCGACGGAGCGATCAGGCCCGCGGTGTAGGTGACCGTGGCGACTCCGGCGATCGCCTGACTGGCGTTGGGGCCGGTACGACCGGCTGCGGCGAAGGCCAGCGGCACCACCACCGCTACCCCCAGCCCCAGCAGGCCAAAGCCGGCCATAGCTACCAGTGGATGGCCGGCCAGCACCACTAGTACGCCGCCGAGCGTGGCGACGGCTCCGCTGATCCGTACGGTCCGTACTGCGCCCCAGCGGTCGACCACTGCGTCACCGGCGATCCGGGCCGCGGCCATCGTCAATGCGAAGCCTGTGGTGGCTGCTGCGGCCACAGCGGCCGAGGTGGTCAGCACATCGCGCAGGTAAACCGCAGACCAGTCCAGGCTGGCGCCCTCGGCGAAGACGGCGCAGAAGCCCACCGCACCGATCAACCACGCGGACTTGGGCGGCAGGGCGAAGCGTGGAGGCGCCTCCTCGTCCTCGGTCGGCTGCAGGTCGAGCACCCAGTGGCAGGCCGTAGTACCGGCGACAGTCAGTACTACGGCAGCGACCGCGTGATGCAGTTGGGCGCTCACATCGAGGTGGGCCGCCAGTGTGCCGACCCCGGAGCCGATGAGTGTCCCCACGCTCCACATGCCGTGCAGGCCGGACAAGATCGACCTGCCCATCCGCTGCTCGACCTCGACGCCCAGGGCGTTCATCGCGACGTCGGCCATGCCCGCTGTAGCCCCGTACACGAACAGTGCGCCGCACAGGGTAACCAGGTTAGGCGCGAGCGAGATGAGGACGAAGGTGAGCGTGAAGAGGGCGATCAGCCCGCGCAGGGCGGTCCTGCTGCCGAAGCGGTGGGTGATCCGCGCCGCCAGCGGCATCGCCAGCGAGGCGCCGACCGCCGGGAAGGCGAGCGCCAGACCGAGCTGGCCGGGGCTCACCGACGCATGGTCCTGGATCCACGGCACCCGGGTCGCGAACGATCCGACCACCGAGCCGTGCACACAGAAGACCGCGGCAACGGCGTACCGGGCCTTGCGGAGCTCGTTCACTGGGGGCCAACCTCACACTGGGTTCCACCATTCAAACAATCAGGTTGTTTGAATGAACATGCCGATGATAGTTTTCCTCAGGTGAAGAGTACGGAACGGCAGCGGGTCATCGTCGAGCGTCTCAGGGTCGAAACCCGGGTCGGCGTCGCCGAACTGGTGACCGCGACAGGCGCCTCGGACATGACGGTCCGGCGTGATCTCGACTACCTCGCGGCGCAGGGTGTGCTCAAGCGCGTCCACGGTGGCGCGGTCGCCGCGATGCCGACTGGGATCGAGCCGCCGTTCGCTGCGCGGGCGACCGCCGAGGTGGGGTCGAAGCAGGCGATCGCGCGGGCCGCGGTCGAGCACCTGAAGGACGGCGAGACGATCGTGCTGGACAGCGGTACGACGGCTCTCGAGGTCGCCAAGCTGCTCCGCGATCGCGCGGTCACGGTGATGCCGCTGTCGCTGCATGTCGCGCAGGAGCTCATCGATGCTCCGCGGGTGCGGCTCCTGATGCCGGGTGGCGAGCCGAGGCCGGGGGAGTTGGCGATGGTCGGGCCCCTCACGCTGGCTTCGCTGCGGGCCTTGCGGTTCGACGTGGCGGTGTTGAGCCCGTGCGCGTTCAGCCTGGATGCGGGGATGACCGCGTTCGACCTTGGGGATGCTGAGGTCAAGCAGCAGGCGATGGCGGTGGCCACGCGCTCGATGGTGCTGGCAGACGGCGCCAAGTGGGATCGCGCTGCGCTCGCGTATGTCTGCCCGGCCGACCGTCCCGACCTGATCATCACCGATTCCACCGCACCCGAGGAGTCCCGCACGTTGCTCGCGCAGCGCGGAGTACTGGTCGAGGTTGCCCACCTGGAAATGACACAGCCAACCGTAGAAGGGCTCTCTTGAGCGTCGATACCGCCACTGCCGCGCCGCCGCGCGCGGCCCGGGTGGCCACGTGGATCTACTTCGGCCTGAACGGCTTCTCGGTCGGTATGTGGGTCGTGCACATCCCGAACGTCGAGCACGCGACCGGTATCTCGCACAGCACGCTCGGACTGTTGCTGCTCATCCTGGGTGGCGCGGCGTTCATCGGGATGCAGGTGGCGGGGCCACTGGCTGACCGGCTTGGTCAACGCCGGCTGGTGCCTGCTGCTGGCGTACTGCTGGGCATTTCGTTGTTCGGTCCGGGGCTGGCCAACAGTTGGTGGACGCTGGGGCTGACGTTGCTGGCGGTTGGATTCGGCAACGGGTCGATCGATGTCGCGATGAACTCGCAGGCGGTTGTCGTCGAGCGGGCGTACCCGCGGCCGATCATGGCTGCCTTCCATGCGATGTGGTCGATCGGTGGTGCGTTCGCGGCGCTGATCGGAGCGGCGGCGTTGAAGGCGGACGTACCGACTGCTGTGTCTTTGAGCGTGTCCGGGGTGGTCGTCATCATCGTTTCGCTCGCTGCCGGTCGCTTCCTGATCGAGGCGCCTGCCGAGCCGGAGGCCGCTGCCGATGAGCCGGAGCGGGTTGCTCCACCGAGCAAGCTGGTGTGGAAGCTTGGCGCGTTGGCGTTCGCGCTGATGCTTGCGGAAGGTGTTGCCAACGACTGGGCGGCACTGCAATTCAGAGACGTCCTCGGTACGTCGACCAGCACCGCGGCCTACGCGTACGGCGCCTTCGCCGTCGCCATGACCATCGGCCGCTTCGCCACGGACCGAGTCGCCGCAATCGTCGGCCCAGCAGCCATAGTCCGGTACGGCGCCCTGCTGGCCGCCATCGGTCTCACTACCGTCATCGTGGTCCCGTGGGTGCCGGTCGCCCTAGCCGGCTGGGCCCTCTTCGGCCTAGGCCTCTCCGGCGGCGTCCCCCAACTCTTCACCGCAGCAGGCAACCTCGACACCCGAGCCTCCGGAGCCCTGATGGCCAAGGTGGTCGGCCTCGGCTACGTAGGCCTCCTGGCCGGCCCCGCCCTAATCGGCGGCCTGGCTCACTGGATGCCGCTGAACATCGCCTTCATCCTCCCGGTCGCCCTCTGCGCCATCACCGTCGCCTCAGCCTCGGTAATGAAGCGCTGAGAGATTCCGTGCACGCCGACAGGAGGTAGTCGCCGATCGGTGCTGTGCGACCGCTTGTTCAAGCGCAGCAGCACCTCGGTTAGCCGACTACCTCCTGTCGGCGTGCACAGGAGCCATCAACACCAGCACCCCGGCCAACTCCAGCTCACCAGCTTCGGCCCGCCCCGGGGCGCCGGATCCGCCAGCAACTCCCTCGCAGTCAGCTTCGGCAAGTCGCGTGGGCTAGCTGAGTGCCTGGTGCAAGTCGGCCCAGAGGTCAGCTGGGTGTTCGATTCCTACTGAGAGGCGGATCAGGTCTTCGGGGATGGTGGGGACCTCGATGGCCCAGCGGCGGCGGCGTTCGAGCATGGATTCGACGCCGCCGAGGCTGGTGGCGTGGACCCAGAGGGTGGTGCTCTCGCAGATCTTCTGGGCGTAGGCGGCATCGCCGCCCACCTCGAAGGCGAGGATGGCGCCGAATCCGGACATCTGGGTCGCGGCGAGAGCGTGGCCGGGGTCGTCGGCCAGGCCGGGGTAGCGGACGAGGCTTACCCGGGGGTGTTCCAGCAGGCGCTGGGCCAGGAAGGCTGCATTGGACTGTGCCTTCTCAAGACGCAGGGCGAGCGTACGGAGCCCACGGAGAGCCAGGAACGCCTCCATCGGACCAGGGATCGCCCCCAGGCTCCGGCGCCGCAACTCCAGAGCAGTCCAGAGGGAATCGGACGCAGTGACGACAGCACCCAGTACTACGTCCGAGTGCCCAGCAATGAACTTGGTCGCCGAGTGCATCACGATGTCGGCCCCCATCGACAACGGCTGCTGCAGTAGCGGCGTCGCGAAGGTGTTGTCGACTACAACCGTCGCCCCCGCAGCACGCCCCGCCGCGGCCAGTAGTGGAATGTCCGCGACCTCCATAGCCGGGTTAGTCGGCGACTCGATCCACAGCATGTCCGCACCGACCACAGCCGCCGACACCGCCGCAGAGTCAGTGATCGACACCCGCGTGACGGTCAGCCGCCCAGTAGCCGCCTGCTGATCCAGCAGAGCCAGTACTCCGCTATACGCGTGCTGCGGCGCAACCACCCGCCCACCCACCGGCACCAGGTCGCAAACAGCAGCCGCAGCCGCCATACCGGAAGCGAAGCTCAGCCCGCGCCCACCCTCAAGCGCCCCGAGCGTCGTCTCGAGCGCGGCCCACGCGTCGTTGTCGAAGCGCCCGTACCCCCGGTTCCCACCCGCGATGTACGTCGAGCTGAACACCGGCGACTCACCCAGCGGAGCATCCGGCACCCGAGCGGGGCGGCCGGCGTGGACGACAACGGTGGAAGGGTCGAGATCAGGCGTCATGCCAGCGGGAACAACGGTCGAGGGGTCGAGGTCAGGCGTCATGCCTGCACTGTAGGCAGCGGGATCCCACCACCGCGGAGCAGGCCCATCGCTTCGTGCGCCAGGTCCTTGACCTCCGTGCCGTCCGGGTTGTCCACCCAGGTCTGCACGACCACCTCGATGATGTTCATGACCGCGCCCGCCGCCAGTGCAGCGGTGAACTCCACTGAGTCACCCGCCAGCCGCCCGGCCAGCTCCACGGTCAGCTCGTTGCGCCAGCGCCAGGTCACCTCGGCCAGACGTGCACCCACCGACGGCGTCGCCGCGGCCAGCTCGTACACGGCCCGGACCCGGTCGGGGTTGCGCTCCAACTGGTCGAGTACCAGCTCGATCACCCGCTGCAGGCCGTCCGGCAGGTCCAGCTCGGCGGGCTGTTCGCGGAACCAGTTCAGCGCCCCGAACATGCTGTCCTCGACGAACTCCAGGACCAGCGTCTCCTTGGTCGGGTAGTACCGGTACAGCGTGCTCGGCCCGACCTCCGCGGCCGCGGCGATCTGCTCGACCGTCGTCCGGCCGAAGCCGTGGTCGGTGAACAGCTCGAACGCCTTGTCCGAGATCAGCCGGCGGGTCCGTTCCCGCTTCAGCTCCCGAAGCCCCATAGCCGTGCCCCTTGCTAGTACGTGCGGGCAGCGTAACGGATCCGAACACGCCGACAGCTGGGTTCAAATGGTCAATACAGTCATATGGTAGTTACTACCAAAATTCTGCCAGTGTTCAAACCATAGACAGCGAGGATCCTGCCGATGACCGACTTCCCCGCCACCCGTCCGGCCGGTTGTCCGTTCGACCCGGCGAGCGGCTTCACCAAGCTGCGCGAGGCCGACGGCCCGACGAAGGTCTCAACCCCGGCCGGTATCGACGCCTGGCTCGTCACCCGGTACGCCGATGTGCGCGCGGTACTGCCCGATGCGCGATTGAGCTCGCGGTCCGCGCCGTCGGCTCACGTAGTACCGGGTGCGGACCTGGATCGGGAAGTCGAGTCCGGGTCGATCCTGCAGGCCGACGGCGAGCGGCATGCGTACCTGCGCCGCCTCCTGACCAGCGAGTTCACGGTACGGCGGATCCAAGCGCTGCGGCCCCGGATCGCGGAGCTGGTCGAGGAACACATCGACGCGATGCTGGCGAGCGAGGGACCGGTCGACCTGGTCCAGGCGTTCGCGCTGCCGATCCCGTCGCTGGTGATCTGCGAGCTGCTCGGTGTCCCGTACGCCGATCGCAGCGAGTTCCAGGCGCGCAGCGCAATCCTGGTCTCGGTCGACCGTCCCGAGGAGGAGGTGATGCGAGCCAGCGACGAAATCAACGACTACATGGCCCGCCTCGTGACGGCCAAGCTCGAGAACCGTGAGGACGACCTCCTGTCCCGCCTGATCACTCGGGCCGAGGACCAGGGCCAGCCGCTGACGATGCCCGAACTCGTCACGCTCGCCATCACCCTGCTGATCGCCGGCCACGAGACCACCGCGAACATGATCGGCCTCAGCACCCTCGCGCTGCTGCGCGACCCGGAGCAGCTCGACGCCTTGCGCGCCGACCCCGACCTGGGGCCGTCAGCGGTCGAGGAGATGCTGCGCTACCTGACCGTCGTCCAGTTCGGCCTTTTCCGGCACGTGCTTGAGGACATCGAGATCGGCGACGAGACGATCAAGGCCGGCGAGTTCCTGATCGCCGCGATCCAGTCGGGCAACCGGGACGAGCAGGCCTTCGCCGACCCGGACCGGATCGACCTTTCCCGCAAGGCCTCCCGGCACCTGGCCTTCGGGTTCGGCGCACATCAGTGCCTTGGGCAACAACTTGCCCGGGTCGAGTTGCAGGAGGTCTACACCCGCCTCTACACCCGGATCCCGACGCTGCGACTGGCCGTGCCGTTCGAGGAGATCACCTACAAGGACAACACCCTCGTGTACGGCGTGACCGCCCTACCCGTCACCTGGGACCGCTGAGCTGACGCTATCGTCGACTCGGTGAGTCAGTACTCGAACGAACGAAGCAAGCCCCGGGTCGCCGTCGTGTTCGGTGGGCGGTCGAGCGAACATGCGATCTCCTGCATCACCGCGGCCAACGTGCTGCAGGTGATCGACCGGGACAAGTACGACGTCGTACCGGTCGGTATCACCGCCAGCGGACACTGGGTGCTGGAGAGCGGCGACCCCGACCGGCTGTCGATCACCGACGGCAAGCTGCCCGAGGTCGACGTGACCGCGATGCCGGTGGTGTTCAGCGGGGATCGCGAGTTGGTCGTCCACGAACCCGGCGAGGTGCCGAACACGCTCGGCGAGGTGGACGTCGTCTTCCCGCTGCTGCACGGCCCGTGGGGCGAGGACGGCACGATCCAGGGTCTGCTCGAGATGTCGGACATCCGGTACGTCGGCTCGGGAGTGCTCGCCAGCGCCGTCGGCATGGACAAGCACTACATGAAGGTCGTCTTCGCGGCCGCCGGACTCGAGGTCACGCCGTACGTCGTGATCCGCGACCGCGACTGGAGCCGCGACCCGCAGGCCTGCCGCGAGGCGGTCGACAAGCTCGGGTACCCGGTGTTCGTGAAGCCGGCCCGTGGCGGTTCCAGCCTGGGGATCAGCAAGGTGAACAGCCTCGACGAGCTGGACGACGCTGTCGCCGAGGCGCGGGCGCACGATCCGAAGGTGCTGGTCGAGGCGGCCGCCAAGCACCCGCGCGAGATCGAGGTCGGGGTCCTGGGCGGGCTGAACGACGCCCCCGCGGCGGCCAGCGTCTGTGGTGAGATCGCGGTCTCGGGTGGCGGGCACGAGTTCTACGACTTCGAGACCAAGTACCTGCCCGAGGGCGACGAGTTCGCGGCGCTGTCGATCCCGGCCGACCTGCCGGAGCACATCGCGGCGGAGATCCGGGCCCAGTCGCTGACCGCCTTCGACGCGATCGAGGCCGAGGGGCTGGCGCGCGTCGACTTCTTCCTCGACGAGGACCAGCGGGTGATCATCAATGAGATCAACACCATGCCGGGCTTCACCCCGAAGAGCATGTTCCCGCAACTGTGGGCGGCCTCAGGCGTCGACTACAAGGAACTCGTCGACCGCCTGCTCACCCTCGCAATGACCCGACCCACCGGCCTGCGCTGACTGCCCCGAAGGGCACACCTCAGCTCGAGCTGGCTGCGGCAGCCTTCCCGTTGAGGTAGCGCTGCTGGGGCAGGCTGGTGGTCAGGGTTGCCGCCAGCTCGTACGCCGTCCGCGCGCCGGCCGGGTCGCCGGACATCTCCAGCAGGTGGGCCCGTACGGCATGCAACCGGTGATCCTGGGCGATCCGCTGATCGCTCTCGATCTCACCGAGCAACTCCAGTCCTCGCTCCGGACCTTGCGCCATCGCCACCGCGACTACATGGTTCAGCGCGACCATCGGGTTGTCGCTCAGTCGCAGCAGTACCTCGTACAGCGCGACGATCTGCGGCCAGTCGGTATCGCTCCAGGACGGTGCCTCGCCATGAACCGCAGCGATCGCCGCCTGTAGCTGATACTCACCAACCGGCCCGCGGGGCAGTGCTCCGGTGATGAGCCCGACACCTTCGTCAAGACTGCCGCGGAGCCAGAGTGAGCGGTCCTGTTCGGCCATCGGGATCAGCTCGCCGTTCACACCCGTCCGACCCGGGCGGCGAGCGTCGGTGAGCAACATCAGCGCGAGCAAGCCCGTCACCTCGCTGTCATCAGGCAACAATGCGTGCAGCATCCTGGCCAGCCGGATTCCCTCAGCTGCCAGCTCGACCCGCTGCAACTCCGGCCCGGCCGTACTGGCGTAGCCCTCGTTGAAGATCAGGTAGATGACCTTCAGCACAGCTTCCAGGCGTTCGCTATGGTCCGGTGGCAGCGAGAACCGGGCCCCGGCATTCCGCACGCCTTGCTTGGCCCGGGTGATCCGTCGGGTCATCGTCGCCTCGGGAACGAGGAAGGCCCGGGCGATCTCGGTCGTGGTCAGCCCGCCGACCGCGCGCAGGGTGAGCGCGATCTGTGAGGCGGCCGACAGTGCTGGATGGCAACACAGGAACAACAGGATCAAGGTGTCGTCGGAAGCCTCGACCGGCCTGTCCGCGGCCGGCGCCAGCCATTCGTCGGGAAGCACCCACTGCGAGACCGTGTCCTCCCGTTGATGCCGCGCCTGTTCCCTGCGGAGCAGGTCGATCAGCCGCCGGGACGCGACGGTGATCAGCCAGGCACGCGGATCGTCCGGTCGACCCTGCTCCGGCCACTGTCGCGCGGCCGTGAGCAGAGCCTCCTGGACAGCGTCCTCCGCGGTGTCGAAGTGCCCGTAGCGCCGGACGAGCGCACCCAGGACCTGCGGCGCCAGCTCCCGCAGTAGCTCCTCCGCCACCGGCTCGGCCATCAGCCGACCAAGTCCTCCTGGCCTTCCGCGATCGGCCGGATATCGGCGTACGCGGTGGCCCGGACGAACTCCGGCACGGGGGTGTCGGCCAGCCGCGCGGCGATCTCGGTGGCGCGGTCGAAACTCTCGCACTCGACGATCCAGTAGCCGGCCAGGACTTCCTGGGTCTCGGCGTACGGGCCGTCGGTCACCACTGACGCGCCGTCCTTCGAGCCGAACCTTCTCGTCAGCACGGGCGCGGCCAGCGCGCGCGTCTCGACCAGTTCGCCGGACTCGGCGAGGTCGGCGTTGAACTTGTCCATGAACGCGCCCATCGCGGCGAAGTCTTCGCTCGTCCAGGCCGGTTTGCCGGTGTCCTTGCCGCCCATGCCGTCGTAGTCCTGCTGCGAGGCGTAGGTGAGGATCATGTATTTCATCGGTGTCTCCCGTCTCCTGGCACCAACTCTGGTGCCTCTCACCAGCTACGTCGATGCCCTCGACAGGAACCGGACGTGCACTCGCACTGACTTTTCCAGGGCGGTCACGTGCAGGGAGTGATCAGGGTGTTGTGCGCCTTGACCGCGTCGGAGACGTCGGTGAGGGCGTTGGCCTCGGGGGCGTACTTGTTCGGGACGGCCAGCTCGAGGTAGAGCTTGCGGCCGATCGTCGTGAAGAGGTAGCCGTTGGTGACCTGCTGGGCGTACCAGCCGACGCCGTTCACCTCGAAGCACTGTGACTGGGCCGCTGCCATCCCGGCGGGCGGGGCGACGCCACAGGTCACCTCGATCGCCGGATCCCCGTACGCCGTGGTCAGCGCGCTCGCCGGCTCGGCCTTGCGGCGCTTGGCGTCGAGGACCTTCGCCGGCATCGCCTGGATGAGCGCGGTACAGGCGTCAGCGACCTCGGGCCCCGGTGAGGGTACGGCGATCTTGGCCGGCCCGGGGCTGCAGCCGGCCAGCGCGAACACGATGACGGCCGACGCGGCACCGAGACGGGCGCGCCGACCGTGGACCGCGGCGATCGGGATCAGATGTGGACGACGGGGCACGTCAGCGTGCGGGTGATACCGGGCACGTTCTGCACCCTGGCCACGACCAGCTTGCCCAGTTCGTCGACGTTGCGGGCCTCGGCGCGCACGATCACGTCGTACGGACCGGTGACGTCCTCGGCCAGGGTGACGCCCTGGACCTCGGCGATCTGGGCTGCGACGTCGGCCGCCTTGCCGACCTCGGTCTGGATCAGGATGTAGGCCTGGACCACCACGTCGTTCTCCACTCAGTCGTCCTCAGCTGGTCGGGACCACAGTACTGCGCAAGGGTCCGGCGTACTCGTCGTTGCCACGTCACCGTACCGCCTAGACTCGCCCCTGGCATATGGGAGGTCTGTTGACGTGACAGAGACGTTGGGAAGCACCGGTGAGTTCGGCTTCATCGAAGCCGCCACCAAGAGCCTTCCCCAAGGTGAGGACGTCCTGGTAGGACCGGGCGACGACGCGGCCGTGGTGGCCGTGCCGGACGGCCGGATGGTGATCACGACCGATCTGCTGGTGGAGGGCCGCCACTTCCGCCAGGACTGGTCGTCGGCGTACGACGTGGGCCGCAAGGCCGCCGCGCAGAACCTGGCCGACATCGTCGCGATGGGCGCCCGGCCGACCTCGATCGTGGTCGGCTTCGGCGGGCCGGCCGACCTGCCGACCGCCTGGGCGCTCGAGCTGCAGCAGGGCCTCGGCGACGAGTGCGAGCTGCTCGGCGTGAGCATCGTCGGCGGCGACACCGTCCAGTCGGACAAGATCATCGTCTCGGTCACCGCCTTCGGCTCCCTCGACGGCCGAGCTCCGGTACTCCGCTCCGGCGCGCGCCCCGGCGACGAGGTCGCTGTGGCCGGCCGGCTGGGCTGGGCCGAGGCAGGTTTCGCCGTCCTCAACCGTGGTTTCCGTTCGCCCCGTACCGTCGTCGAGGCGCATCGCCGGCCCGCACCCCCGTACGCCGAGGGCGTGCGCGCCGCATTGGCCGGAGCCTCCTCGATGTGCGACGTCAGCGACGGCCTGCTCGCCGACCTCGCCCACATCGCGGTCGCCAGCGAGGTCCTGATCGACATCCGCTCCGCCGCCCTCACCATCCCCGAACCCCTCCAAGCGGTCGCCGCGGCAACCGGCGCCGACGCCCTCACCTTCGTCCTCACCGGCGGCGAGGACCATGCCCTGGTCGGCACCTTCGAACCAGCCGACGTCCCCGACACCTGGACCGTCATCGGCACCGTTGCCGTAGGCAATGAAATCCACCCCTCCGGCACCGTCACCGTCGACGGCGCCCCCTACACCGGCCCCACCGGCCACACCCACTTCCGGAGCTGAGGAACTTTTATGAATGCCGCGCCGCCGCGGGTGCTCACCGTCGCCGGGTCCGACTCCGGTGGGGGAGCGGGGATTCAGGCTGATCTCAAGGCGATGTTGGCCAATGGGGTGCATGGGATGAGCGTGGTTACCGCGATTACGGCGCAGAACAGTGTTGGGGTGCAGGGGGCTTGGGAGTTGCCGGCGGAGCAGGTGGTGGCGCAGTTCCGCAGTGTGGTGGACGACATCGGGGTCGACGCGGTGAAGACGGGGATGTTGGCGTCGGCGGGGATGGTTCGGGTGGTGGCTGGGTTGCTGCGGACGTTGCCTGACGGCGTTCCGGTGGTCGTGGATCCGGTGTCTGTGTCGAAGCATGGGGATGCGTTGCTCGCCGGGAACGCGATGACGGCGATGCGGGCGGAGATCGTTCCGCTGGCGACGGTGCTCACGCCCAACCTGACCGAGTTGGGTCCAGTGGCGGGGGTCGAGGTTCACAGTCTCGAGGATCGCGAGATCGCGGCGAAGGTACTGCTCGACGCAGGGGCGTCCTGGGTGCTGGTGAAGGGCGGGCATGACAGCGGCTCGTTGGCTGTTGATGTGCTGCACGGGGACGGCGTACGGCTGGAGTTCAGTGCGCCGCGAGCCGATAACCAGCACACGCACGGGACTGGGTGCACACTGGCGAGCACCATCGCGTCGTACCTGGCCCGCGGGTACGACGTACCGGCTGCTGTCGGCGCCGCGAAGGACTACATCAGTGGGGCGGTGGCGGCCGGTTTCGCGCTCGGTGGTGGGATCGGGCCGGTGGACCACGCGTGGGAGTTTCGAAACAGGAGTGATCAGTGACCAAGAGCCGCCCCCCGGTGGACGGACTGTGCGACGAATGCGGATTCAACTACGACACGGGTGACCTGCAGGGCACGGTGACGACGCTGATCCGGCAGTCGGCGGAGAGCAGCATGGCGTTGACCAAGGCGGCCGCGAGCAAGGATCCGGGCGTCGTACGGATCCGCCCGGAGCCGGAGGTCTGGTCGGCGATCGAGTACGCCTGCCACGTGCGCGACGTACTGGAGACGCAGCGCTTCCGGATCGCGCAGTGCCTGGCCGAGGACCGGCCGGTGTACGCGCCGATGGACCGGACCGGACGGGTGAAGCAGGAGAAGTACGAGGATCAGGACCCGATGGAGGTGGCGGCCGCGCTGATGCGGTTCGCCCGCGAGTTCGGGGCTGCTGCTCGGGTGCTGACGCCGCCACAGCTGGGCAAGCTCGGCCTCTACAACTACCCGGTACGAGCGCCCCGCTCGCTCAGCTGGATCATCCGCCACACCGCCCACGAGATCCAGCACCACCGCCACGACATCATCAAAATCCTCGCCGTCCTCGAACCCCCAATCATCCCGGCCCCCAAGCCCGAGCCCACGCCCGAATCTGAGGACGGGACCGGGGTGGAGGTCTCCGAGTCGGAGACCGGGACCGGCGGGACGGGGGCTGGCGAGGCCGGAATCGGGAGCGGCGAGGCCGGGGATCAGTTCACCGGCGATGCCGAGGATCCGGCTGCCGCCGAAAGAGACTGAGTCGGCTGGTGGGTCGACGACTGGTCTGACTGCTGGGCTGATTGGTCGCGGGCAGTCGGGTGAGGGTGCGGGCTAGCCAGGCGGTGCGGGTGTGGCGGGCTTCGGTGGAGAGTTGGGCTTGCGGGAAGACGGCGTCGAAGCCGTGGAAGCCGCCGGCCCAGACGTGGAGCTCGGCTCGGCCGCCTGCCGCCCAGATCCGGCCGATCAGGTTCTGGAGAATCGGTCATTCCAGTGGGCCAGCGTGGACTCGGTGGTGATGTGGTCGAGGCCGAGCGCGGCCGCACCCAGGAGTGGGCCGGTCTCCTGATGGGTCGAGTCGAGAACCGGCGGCGGCGCGGAACGATGGAAGGTCATCAGGCCGTCGGTGTACGCATTGGCGAAGACGGCCGGGGCCGCGGCGCGCAGGGGGATAGCCAGGCCGCCGATGGTGACCACTGCGGGGTCGTTCGCGTTGACCAGGCCGGCGATCCCTTCCGCGAGTGCGGTGACGACCCGGTCGACGGCGCGCCGGACGGGCTGCTCGGCGATGCGCTGGAGCAGCTCCTCGGCGTACGCATAGGGGTCGTCGGGCGCCGGATCGCCCAGGTGGCGGGCGAGCGCCCGGCCGTCGATCTCGAGATCCCAGCAACCGCGGGCGCCGCAGGGGCAGGAGCGGCTGCGGTCACCGAACGGCATGTGCCCGTACTCGCCCCCGGCGCCAGTCGCCCCACTGGCCGGGATGCCGTCGAGGATGAGCGTCCCGCCGACGCCCACCTCGACTATGAGGTGCAGCGCGGTCCCTGCCCCGGCTGCTGCTCCAGTGCGCGCCTCGGCCACTCCACTGAGGGTTGCGTCGTTCCCGACGAGCAGTGGCAGACCGGTGCCGGCTACTACCGGGCTGAGGTCCAGTTCACTCCAGCCGAGCGTCGTGGCCTGCATCAGCCGGTTCTCGCGGACAGTGCCCGCCACTGCGAGGCTGACGGCTAGTAGGCGTTCGCCGTACTGCGCCTTGGCTCGCTCGACCTCGGCTCGCAGTACGGCCAGTACTGCGTCAGGCCGGCGGTTGCGGTGGCGCTTGGACTGCTGCTCGATCAGTACGCCGTCCAGCGACACGACTGCGCTCTGCCAGTCGGCCAGTTGCAGCTCCATCGCCAGGACCACCGGGCCCCGCGGATGCGGGCGGAGTACGGTCGTCGGCCGGCCGCGGCCCTGGCTCGGGGCAGGGGTCTCGGTGAGGAGGTGGAGGTCGCGGAGGCGGGCGGTGAGCTCGGTGGTGGAGCTGGTGCTCAGGCGGAGTTCCCTGGCGACGGCTGCGCGGGTGATGCCGGGCTGGCGCGCGATGAGGGCCAGGACGTCGGCGGCCGTCTGCCACTGGCCGCGTCGCACTGCCGGTTTCACGTCGCCTCTTGCCGTCATGGGTCCCCCCTGGCTTATGCTCGGAGTACGAGTTTAATGGAGGCGTCGATGGAGTTGGGGCAACTGCGAGCCGTGTTGTTCGACATGGACGGCACCTTGGTCACCTCGGACGCGTCTGTCGAGCGCGCGTGGACGACCTGGGCGGCGGAGTACGGCGTAGACCCGGTGGAGGTGCTCTCGCAGGCCCACGGCGCTCCCGCCGAATCAACCGCCGTCCGAATGCTCCCGCATCTCGACCGCGCCGCCTGGCTGGCAGCAGCCGCCCGCCAGATGGAACTCCAGTACGACGACCTCTCCGACGTAGTTGCCGCACCCGGAGCCTTCGAAGTACTCGCCGTCCTAGACCGCCGCGCCCTTCCGTGGGCGGTCGTGACGAGCGCTGACCACCAACTGGCGAAGGCCCGCCTCGGAGCCGCCGGCATCGAGCCGCCCCTCCTGATCGCCATCGAAGACATCACCCAAGGCAAGCCAGACCCCGAGGGCTACCTCCGCGCCGCAGAGCTACTCGGCGTCGATGCCCAGTACTGCCTGGTGGTAGAAGACGCCGAGGTCGGTCTAGCGGCCGGCCGAGCCGCTGGCGCGATAACCGCAGCCCTGAAGGGCCTAGACGGCGACATCCAGCTAGCCGACCTGCACGACCTAGCCGAGTTACTGAACCGGACGGGGGAGTGAGCCGCCTAGAACGGAGCGGAAACGCAGAGGCGACCCGCCCCGAGATGCAAGCCGGAACCGGTGACGCGGGCGGGCTGGGTGGGGGCGGAGCTGCGGGTGGGCGAGATGGGGCCGGTGCTGCGGGCGGGTGGGTAGGGCGCGGTGGTTTGGGTGGGTGGGGTGGGGTTTCTGCTGGGGTTGAGATTGGGGTGGGGCTTTCGGCGTTGGGGTTTTTGCTGGCGGGGTTGGGGGCCTGTGTGGCTGTGCTGGCTCGGGATCTCGCGTTGCCGGCTGATCGGTTGGCGTTGTTGTCTTCGGCGTTTGCGGTGGGGTTGTTGGTGGTGGCGGTGGTGGGGCCGCGGGTGCTCAAAGTCTTGGCGATCGGGGTGGTGTTGCGGGTTGGGGCGGTTGTTTGTGCGGTGGGCGGGGTGCTGATCGCGGTGGCTCCGACGTATGGGCTGGCGATCGCCGGGGGACTGGGGGTTGGGCTGGGTGGGGCGTTGCTGATTTTGATTGCGCCGTTGTTGTTGAGCGGGCCAACGGCGGCGGCTCAGCTGACCCGCGTTAACGCGTTCGCTAGCGCTTCCGGGATTTTGGCTCCGCTGGCTATTGGGGCGGCGGACAAGGTGGTTTCGACTGGGCGGTTGGCGATGCTTGTAGCTGTGCCTCCGCTGCTGGTGCTGGCTGTCATTGCGCGTCCGGGGGTAACTCACGAACAGGCCGTCGTAGCGCCGCAGCGGTTGGAGCGCCGCGTCCTCATGCAGGTCGGGCGCGGGTGGGCTCGGGTGGTACTAGCGGTTGCGGTGGAGTTTTGTTTTGTGATTTGGGCGGTGGCCCGGCTGTTGGACTCGGGGCTGACTATTGCCGGCGCCGCCTTGCTGGGGAGCGCCTTTCCGATCGGTATGGCCGTAGGGCGGGCAATAGGACCGGTACATGTCCGCGGCTGGTCTCCGATCGTGCCGGGTGGACTGCTGGCGGTCGCTGGGACGCTGCTGGTCAGCTTGTTCGGTACTCCGGCAGTGGTCACAGCAGGCCTAGTACTGGCAGGAATCGGCGTCGCACCGCTCTACCCGGTCACCCTGGCCGCACTGGTCGCCACCCCGGGACTCAGCTCGGCCCGGCTCGCAGCACTCGGCGCCTCGGCGTCGGGCGTGGCCATCCTGCTCGCCCCGGCCGTACTGGCCGCACTAGCGGGAGTGGTCGACCTACGGACGGCCTTCCTGGTCACCTTGCCGCTACTGGTCGCGCTCTTCCTCGTCAGCCGCCCCTTGAGCCGCGGTCACGCGAGGGAGACCGTCAGCCCGTAGCGCGCGAGCAGTGCACGCAAAACCTCGTGCCCCTCGGACAGGTCGTACAGCTCGGCATGCAACCCGGCCTCGCGGGCGCCGTCGATGTTGGGCTGGTTGTCGTCGATGAACAGCGTCGTCGCCGCAGGCTTGCCGACCGCGGTCAGGATCGCGCGGAAGTACGCCGGATCCGGCTTGGCCAGGCCGAGGTCGCACGAGTAGAAGCTCTGGTCGAACCAGTCGCCGTAGTGCCGCTCGTCGTTCATGATCGCCCGCCGGTACGACTGCTGGTTGGTGGCGAGATGACACCCGATCCCAGCCGCCCGCAACTCCTGGATCCACCCGACCACCACCGGGTCGGCCTCGAAGCGGTGCCACAACTGCAGTACGTCCTCCACCGACGCGGAAGAGGACCAGCGCTCGAGCACCTCGGCGACCGCCTCGCGGAAGTCGCCCTTGCCGGCGATCGAAGGCCGCTCCGAGACCATCAGGTCGAGCACGAACTCGTCGGCCGACTCCGCCGCGACGAACCCCGACAGCGTCCCGCGCCAGTCCACGGTCGGCTGCTGGATCACTCCATCGGCGTCGAACAGAACTGTCTCGATCTCCACAAGCGGCATGGCATCCATCCTGTCAGGCGCCCCGGTCGTTCCAGACTGGCGTTCACGACTGGCTCGGTCGGGCACAGGATGAGCCCTTGACCGGTTCAGTTGGTATGCGCTTACCTTAAGCATGTCCGAACATTTGTGGACAAGTTCTAGCGGAAATGAACACGAGGACTCCCCAACCGGTCAGTGATGAAGGTGTAGGTGAGGCGGTTCATGACAGTGACACGCAGACAGTTCCTGGTGCTCGGCGCCGGGGCGGGCGCCGCGGCGGCCGGGTTGACCGGTTGTGGATCACGAAGTTCGCTCGGGGCCGCCGACCAGCTGAGCATGTGGACCTGGGTCGGCTCGGTCAACGACTCCCTGATCGGCGAGGCCGAGAAGGCGATCCCCGGCGCGGCGGGCAAGCAGCTCTCGATGACCCGGATCGGCGGCGACTACAAGACCAAGGTGCTGACCGCGCTGGCGGGCAAGTCGCTGGTCCCGGACATCATGGCGATCAACGACGACGTCGCCACCTACTTCCCGAACGCGGACCAGTTCCACGACCTCAACGAGCTCGGCGCGGACAAGCTCAAGGGCGACTTCCTGGACTGGAAGTGGAAGCTCGGCATCACACCGCAGGGCAAGATGATGGCCTACCCGATGGACACCGGCCCGACCGCGCTGTTCTACCGGCGGGACATCTTCGAGAAGGCCGGCGTACCGACCGAGCCCGCTGACGTGCAGGCCGCGGCACCCGACTGGGACGGCTTCATCCAGCTCGGCAAGAAGGTCAAGCAGGCGGTACCGGGGTCGTCGATCACCGACAACATCACCTCGGTCTTCGACTACGCGATCGCCCAGCTCACCAAGCGCTACATGACCCCGGATGGTCAGTACATCGGCGACGGCGATCACATCAGGCAGGCTTGGGACCTGGCGGTCCGGGTGGTCAAGGACGGCTTGTCGGCCAACGCCCAGTCGGGCAGTACCGACGCCAACGCGGTCGTCACCAACGGCCAGCTCGTCGCGTACGTCGGTGCGGTCTGGTGGGCACAGCTCGGTCCCAAGAACGCCGCCCCCAAGACGAAGGGGCAATGGCGGGTGTGTGCGACCCCGGGCGGCGCCGGCAACCGTGGTGGGTCGTTCCTCGCCATCACGAAGTACTGCAAGGATCCCGCGGCCGCGTTCGCCTTCATCAGCTGGCTGGAGTCGTCCAAGAACCAGGCCGAGGCGTTCAAGGACCCAGTACTTTTCCCGTCCACGCCCGCGAGCTACACCGACCCGCGGCTGACCGCGCCCGACCCGTTCTTCGGCGGGCAGCGGATCGTCGACGTCTTCGCCGACTCCGCCAAGAAGTACCCGGGCGCGTACTTCAGCCCGTACGACTCGATCATCCGCGATCCGATCGCGGCCGAACTCGTCAACGTCGAGGTCGGCGGCAAGTCGTCCGACCAGGCCTGGAAAGACGGCCAGATCCAGGTCAAGCGCGAACTCACCAGGGCGGGGGCGATCTGAGATGGCTGTCAGCAACGCGATCAGCACCTCAGCGGTGTCCACCAAGGAGACAGCGCCGGACCGGCCGCCGGGCAAGTACCGTCGCGCGCTCCCGCAGTACGCCGCGGTGTCGCCGTTCTTCATCCTGTTCGCGGTCTTCGGCGCGTTCCCGATCCTGTTCTCGATCTGGCTGTCGTTCCACTCCTGGGACGGCATCGGCCAGATGAAATGGGTCGGGCTGGAGCAGTACAGCTATCTGCTCACCGATCCGAGCTTCTGGAAGTCCATCACCAACACCTTGATCATCTGGGTGATCTCGACCGTTCCGATGCTGCTGCTGGCCCTGGTGATCGCGAACGCGTTGCACAACGCGACGCGGTTCCGCAGCTTCTACCGGATCGCGTACTTCGTCCCGAACATCACCTCGGTGGTCGCCGTCACGATGGTCTTCGGCTCCGTCTTCAGCAACAACTTCGGCCTGCTGAACGCCTTCCTGCAGTCGGTCGGGCTGCAGAAGATCGAGTGGCTGAGCGCGCCGTGGGGGATCAAGGTGGCGATCGCGAGCATCGTCTTGTGGCGCTGGACCGGGTACAACGCGATCATCTTCCTGGCCGGTCTGCAGGCGATCTCGTCCGACGTCTACGAGGCGGCCAAGATGGACGGCGCCTCACCGCGGCAGACGTTCTGGCGGATCACCGTGCCGCTGCTGCGTCCGGTCATCCTCTTCACCGCGGTCACCAGCACCATCGGCGGGCTGCAGATCTTCACCGAGTCGCAGGTGCTGTTCGGCAGCAGCGGCGCGATCGGCGGCCCCGGCGACGGCGGTCTGACGATCGTTTCGTACCTGTACGACAGCGCGTTCGGCAAGCACCAGTTCGGCTACGGCGCCGCGATCGGCTGGGCGCTGTTCATCCTGATCGTCTTGTTCTCGATCATCAACTGGCGGCTGATCGGCGGCAACGACGACGAACGGATCACCAAGCGAGCCGCCCGCCGGATCGACGCGAAGGTCGCCCGCGACAGGGCTCAGGACAAGGAGCTGACCGATGCGCACTGAGAGAATCCGTACCGTCGTCGGCCACGTCGTCTTGATGTTCGGCGTGCTGGTCTCGATCTTCCCGTTCTACTGGATGCTCGTGATGGCCTCGAACACCACCTCGGACATCTTCACCTACCCGCCGAAGCTGTTCGTCGGCTCGCACCTGTTCGAGAACATGGGCCACGTGCTCGACAACATCGACTTCTTCGGCTCGATGCTGATCACGCTGATCGCCAGCCTCGGCGTCACCGTGCTGGTGCTGTTCTTCGACTCGCTGGCCGCGTTCGCGTTCGCGAAGTACGAGTTCCCCGGCCGGAACCTGCTCTTCGGGCTGCTGCTCGCGACCTTCATGATCCCGTCCCAGCTGTCGCTGGTGCCGCAGTTCGTGACGCTGGCCGAGTTCGGCTGGATCGGGTCGCTGAAGGCGCTGATCATCCCGGGCGCCGCGAACGCGTTCGGCATCTTCTGGATGCGCCAGTACGCCAAGGGCGCGATCCCCGACGAGCTGATCTCGGCCGCGAAGGTCGACGGCGCCGGCTTCTTCCGGCAGTACCTGACCGTCGGACTGCCGGTCCTGCGGCCCGGCCTGGCCTTCCTCGGAATCTTCACGTTCATCAACGTCTGGAACGATTACCTGTGGCCGTTGATCGTGATGACGGACCCGAACAAGCTCACCCTGCAGGTCGCCTTGCAGCAGCTGAACGGCGTCTATGGCACCGATTACAGCATGGTGATGGCGGGTGCCCTGATGAGTGTGATTCCGTTGATCGGGGTCTTCCTGATCGGAGGCCGCCACTTCATCGCCGACATCGCCGCCGGTGCCATGAAATTCTGACCCAATTGACCGCACCTCGATGAGGGGAACCTCTGTGCAGAACAGCAAACTCCGCTGGGGAATTCTGGGAACCGGAAACATCGCGTCCAGGTTCGCCAGCCAGATCCCGGCGTCCGCGACCGGTGAACTGGCCGCGGTCGGAAGCCGCAGCCAGACCTCGGCCGACGCGTTCGGCGACAAGTACGACATCCCGCACCGGCACGCGTCGTACGGCGACCTGCTCGCCGACGACACCGTCGATGCCGTCTATATCGCCACCCCGCATCCGCTGCATCCCGAGTGGGCGATCAAGGCCGCAGAGGCCGGCAAGCACGTGCTCTGCGAGAAGCCGCTCGCGATCAACCGGTCCTGGGCGGCGGCGATGATCGAGGCCGCGATCCGCCACGACGTCTTCCTGATGGAGGCGTACATGTACCGCTGCCTGCCGCAGACCAAGCTGGTCGCCCAGTTGGTCCGTGACGGCGCGGTCGGCAAGGTGCACCAGATCCAGGCGTCGTTCGGGTTCCAGGCGTCCTTCAACGCCGAGAGCCGGATCTTCGCCAACGACCTGGCCGGCGGTGGCATCCTCGACGTCGGCGGCTACCCGGTCTCGTACGCGCGACTGATCGCCGGCGCCGCCATCGGAGCCCCGTACGCCGATCCGGCGGCGGTCACCGCGGTCGGTCAGGTCGGCGAGACCGGGGTGGACGAATGGTCGGTCGCGACGCTCTTCTTCGACAGCGGGATGACCGCTCAGGTGAGCACCGGCGTCCGGCTCAACGACGAGAACCGGGTACGGGTGCTCGGCAGCGAGGGGTACCTCGTGATCGAGGACCCGTGGTTCGGTGGCGACGGCAAGCCGACCCACGTGACGCTGCACAAGGTGGGGGAGGAGCCGCGGGACATCTCCGCGGAGCCGGCCTTCATCTACACGGCCGAGGCGGACGCGGTGGCGGCGGCGATCGAGTCGCGCCAGGCGCCGGAGATGGCGTGGTCGGACACGCTGGGCAATCTCGAAGTACAGGACGAGTGGCGCAAGCTGATCGGGCAGCAGTACGCGAGCGAGCGCGACGACGTCCTGATCCCGACGACCACCGGGCGGCCGCTGGCACGGCGTGACGATGCGTCGATGACGTACGGCGAGGTACCAGGGCTCGGCAAGCAGGTGTCGCGGCTGGTGATGGGCGTCGACAACCAGTTGACGCTGCCGCACGCGGCGACGATGTTCGACGACTTCGTCGAGCGCGGCGGGACGACCTTCGACACGGCGTACGTCTACGGCGGCGGGCGGGGCGAGAAGCTGCTCGGGCAGTGGGTGAAGTCGCGGGGCAACCGGGACGACATCGTGCTGATCGGGAAGGGTGCGCATACGCCGTACTGCGATCCGGAGTCGATCACGCGGCAGCTGTTCGAGTCGCTGGAGCGGCTGCAGACCGACCACGTCGACCTCTACCTGATGCATCGGGACAACGAAGAGATCCCGGTGGGGGAGTTCGTCGATGTGCTGGACTCGCATTTCCAGGCCGGGCGGATCAAGGCGTTCGGTGGGTCCAACTGGTCGACGGCTCGGTTCGACGAGGCCAATGCGTATGCGGCGGCTCAGGGGAAGCAGGCCTTTACGCTGCTGAGCAATCACTTGAGTCTGGCGCGGGCGTACGACGTACCGTGGGCCGGCTGCCGTCATGTCAGTGACGACGAGTCGCAGGCGTGGCTCCGGGAGCGGCAGGTCGCGCTGTTCCCGTGGTCGAGTCAGGCGCGCGGGTTCTTCACCGGACGGGCCAAGCCGGAGGACCGGTCGGACGAGGAGCTGGCGCGCTGCTTCTACTCCGACGGCAACTTCGAGCGACTCCGGCGCGCGGAGGAACTGGCCGACAAGTATGGTGTGGGTGCGACGGCGATCGCGCTGGCCTGGCTGCTACACCAGCCGTACCCGGTGTTTCCGCTGATCGGCCCGCGTCAGCTCAGCGAGACGCGGACCTCGTTGCCTGGCTTGTCGGTGGAGCTGTCGGCCCAGGATGTGACCTGGCTGACAGCCGCGGACCTCGGCTGACACCGAATTGGTGGACGCATCAGCAGCTGTGTAACATGGTCTGTCGGTGTCTCGACCCTAATCACGGAGAATCATGTCTAAAGTTTGCGATATTTGCGACAAGAAGCCGATGTTCGGCAAGAGCGTTGCCCGGCTGGGCAAGGGCGCGATGATCCGTCGGGTCAAGGCTCGTACGAACCGTCGCTTCAACCCCAACATCCAGCCGATCCGCGCGGTCATCAAGGGCACGCCCGTGAAGCTGAAGGTCTGCACGTCCTGCATCAAGGCGGGCAAGGTTCAGCGCGTAGTCGGCTAGTACGACCGGCCTCACCAGGCCGTCCTCCGTGTAGGGCCCCAGAGGCGCCCGGGAACATCCCGGGCGCCTACTGCTGTTCCCGTCACTCTCCGCTATGGACGCCCACGCCGTTTGGGTCCAAGGTGGTGCCTTCACTTTTTCGCATGTGGGGGGAACCACAGTGGATCAGACCAAGGCGCCCGCGCCTGCCCAGAAACCAGCCAAGGGCCCGGCCAAGGGGCCTGCGAAGGACCCGGCCAAGGACTATGCCTGGCACCGGCATCCGGCGTTGATCGCCACCATCCCGGTGATCGGAGCCCTGATCGGCTCCGTGCTCACCATCGTCGCCGGCCAGAACGGCAAGCTCCCGGAAAGCATCAACCCGGCCCCGCCACCGACCACCGTGGTGGCGCACGAGACCACCACCGCCACGGTCACCGCGACCGAGACGACCACCCAGACCGTCACCCCGTCTCCGACCGAGGAGACGTCGTCGCCGGATTCCTCGACCTCGTCAAGCGTCGGCGTACCGCCGCCGGGGACCCTGGCGATCACCGTCCTGATGACCACCAACGGCAAGATCGGGCCGAACGAGTACCGCGCCGGGTCGGCGCCAACCGCTTATGCGAGGGTCAACGACGAGTCAGGGCAGCAACTGGGCAAGGGCTGCTACCCCACGTGGGTGGTCAAGCGAGGCAGCACCACCGTGCAGAGCGTGCGCGGAGAGAGTTGCGGCAGCGGCATCGACATCAGCAGGGACTCGCTGAAGGTCCGGGGGCTGTACCACGTGACCATCTCCGTCACGACGGACGCCGGCCCCAAAGCGACCAAAACCCTGGACTTCCAGGTGACGTAGCAGTCACCTGGCTCTGGCTATCACCGTCAGCTCGTTGCGGTTGTGGTGGAGTTGGCGGGCTGAGTGGATGTCGTAGTTCTTGCGGAGGACGTCCATGCCTCGGCGGGCGGCGTCGAGGGGGTTTCGGGCGCCGCCTTTGAGGGTGACTACGGCTAGGGCGCCGCGGCGGAGGTGGGGGATGGCGTCGAGCATGACGCGGGCGCTCATCAGCTGGTCCATGCGCATGTCGTTGACGACGACGTCGAAGCGGAGCTGGTTGCGGCGGAAGAACTCGCCGGCGGTGGTGGCGACGTGGTGGACGCCGCGGTCGGCGGCTACCCGGCGCTCGAGGTCGCCGGGGTCGATGGACCAGACCTCTTGGTCGTACTGGCGCAGGATCCGGGTCCAGCCGCCGGGGCTGGCACCCAGGTCGAGTGCCTTGCCGCCGTGGGGGAGTTGCAGGTCGAAGGTCTGGATCGCCTCTTCCAGCTTGAACTCCGAGCGTGAGACCCGGTCGTCCGAGCGTGCGAGGCGCATGCGGCCGCCGGGCCAGTCGGAGAGGCTGAGGTTCAGGCGGTTGAGGCCGATGAGCACGGTCTTCTTGGAGGCGAAGCAGGAGACGACGAGCTCCTGACCGGCTCGGCTGACCTCGATCCCGCGCTCAGTCAGCGCAGGCTCCAGCAGGTGGTAGTACGAGCCACCGCTGCTTGGTCCGTCTGTCCAGGTCTGTACCGCGAGAGCCTGCGGATGGCGCGGCAGTTCGGCCAGGATCAGCTCCGCCAACTCGTGTCCCGGCGGCACCTCGCTGACGCCGAAGCCGGCGATCTCGGTGGTCAGATGCCGGATGAAGACGATCCGCCCGTCGTTGCAGGCGGCGGCGAGCTCCTCGATCGGCGGCCCGTTCTCGGTGATCCGCCCGAGGTCGCCGCTGACCCGCTCGACCTTCACCCGGGGGCCGAACTCGTCCCGGATCTCGCGGACCGCCAAGTCATAGCTGTCGGTAGCCACCGAGAAGAGCGAAGAGAGCACGCCACATGGTAGGACGTCCGCCGGCAGGCCCGGACCGGTTAGCCTTCCGGGCGTGGATGTGCGTGGAGAGGTGCTGACGACGGCGGTACTGCGAGCTTGGGCCCGTACCGCGCTGTCCGAGCTCGGGCGCGCCCGGGTCGAGATCGACGAACTCAACGTCTACCCGGTCCCCGACGGCGACACCGGCACCAACCTGTACCTAACCTGGGAAGCCGCCTGCGACGCCCTCCCGGCCGGCAACCTCACCTTCGCCGAAGCAGTCCAAGCCTTCGGCCGAGGCGCCCTCCTAGGCGCCCGCGGCAACTCCGGCGTCATCACCTCCCAGCTGGTCCGCGCCTGCGGTCTCCGCCTGGCAGAGAACCTCCCACCAGAGCAAGAGACTTCAAATGGTGTGTTGGCGGATGCTCGGATGAGTGAGGCTGCGGCGTTTGCGGATGCGTTGGTGTTTGCGGCTGACGCGGCCTACAGCGCGGTGGCGCAGCCTGTCGAGGGCACCATGCTGACTGTGGCTCGGAGGGCCGGAGAGGCGGCCCTGGAGGCTGCTAATGCGGGGAAGAGCCTGGCAGAGGTGTGTCTGGCGGCTGTGGCAGCCGCGCGGGTGGCGCTGACCAAGACGACCGAGCAGTTGGAGGTACTACGCCGTGCGGGTGTGGTGGACGCCGGGGGCGCGGGCCTGGTCGTCATCTTGGGCGCCATGGAGTCGGTGCTGTCGGGCAGAGCTCCGGCGGCGACCAGCGGCGTACCGGCTCGGGTGGCGCCGCAGGAGTTGGTAGGGGCGGCTGGGACCGACCTGGACCCAGACGGACCGGCGTACGAGGTGATGTATCTGCTGGAGGCGCCTGACGAGCAGATCACCGACTTCCGCAAGCAGTTGGCCGGGATGGGCGACTCGGTCGTGGTGGTCGGCGGTGACGAGCTCTGGAACGTCCACGTGCACACAGACGACGTCGGCGCGACCATCGAGCTCGGCATCGGGATCGGACGCCCGTACCGCATCAGAGTCACCCACTTCGCCGACATGGCCCACCGCGAGCCGGTCCCGAACCGTGCAGTGATCGCCGTGGCCGCAGGTGACGGGCTGGCCGACCTGTTCGAAGAGTCGGGCGCAGTGGTCGTCCGCGGCGGCCCCGGCCGGCGGTGCTCGACAGGCGAGCTCCTGAAGGCCATCGAGCGCTCCGGCGCACCGGAGATCGTCATCCTCCCCAACGACAGCGACTCCATCGCAGTAGCCGAGGCAGCAGCCACAGCGGCAAGACAAGACGGCATCCGGGTAGCAGTAATCCCCACCCGCGCCCAGGTGCAAGGACTAGCGGCCATCGCGGTCCACGACCCCGAGCGCAGCTTCGACGACGCAGTAGTCCAGCTATCGGCCGCCGCCGGGCAGACCCGCCACGGCGCTGTGACGATCGCCGTGAAGGACGCCTGGACGATGGCCGGCACCTGCCGCATCGGCGACGCGCTAGGCGTCGTGGACGGCGACTTCAGCCTGATCACCGATGATCTGGAGACCGCCGCGACCGGCGTCGTCGACCGGCTGCTGGGCGGCGGTGGCGAGCTGATGACGGTCGTCACCGGCCGCGAGGTCGAGGCTGGCCTGGTCGACGCGGTGGTGCGGCACGTGCGGCGGATTCGCCGGGATGTCGATGTCGTGGTGTACGACGGAGGACAGGAAAGGTACCCGTTGCTGATCGGGGTGGAATGAAGACCGACATCGACCGCAAGCTCCGCGACTTCGTCGGGGCGAAGACGGCCAAGAGTTTCTCCGAGGTGCTCGGCATCGAGACCGTCGGCGAGCTGCTGCGGCACTACCCGCGGCGGTACCTGAAGAAGGGCGAGCTGACCCCGTTCGACGAGCTGCAGGTCGGCGACCAGGCGACCGTCAGCGGCCGGGTCAAGAAGGTCACCGTCCGCTCGCTGGACTCCAAGCAGGAGATCCGCCCGGACGACGTGCAGAAGTTCCGCCGGCACAAGACGATCACCAAGGTGGTCGTCACCGACGGCCGCAACGACCTCGAGCTCGCCTTCTTCAACCAGCCCTGGCTGGCCAACAAGCTGGTCGCGGGTACCGCCGCCCTGTTCTGGGGCGAGGTGACGATGTTCCGCGACACCATGCAGCTCAAGGGCCCGGGCACCGAGATCCTCGACGAGGAGGACCTGACCGAGGAGGAGATCGAGCGCCGGGCCAAGCCGTTCCGGCCCCTCTACCCGGCCAGCGCGAAGCTGCCGACGGCGACGATCGAGCGCAGCGTCAAGATCGTGCTGGACAACCTCGAGGACGTCGACGACCCGATCCCCGAGCTGATCCTGCGCAAGGAGAAGCTGATCGGCCTGCGCGAGGCGCTGCAGAAGGCGCACCTGCCGGAGACCGAGAAGGACATCGAGATCGCCCAGAAGCGGTTCCGGTTCGAGGAAGCGCTGGTGATGCAGACGATCCTGGCCCAGCGCCGGGCGGTCACGGATGCGCTCAAGGCCGTTCCGCGGCAAAGAACCAAGGGCGGCCTGCTGGACGAGTTCGACAAGAGGCTGCCGTTCAAGCTCACCGACGGGCAGACCGAGGTGTGCGACGAGATCTTCGCCGACATCAGCCGGGCGCACCCGATGCACCGGCTGCTGCAGGGCGAGGTCGGCTCCGGCAAGACGGTCGTGGCGCTCCGGGCGATGCTGTCCGTGGTCGACGCCGGCGGCCAGGCGGTACTGCTCGCCCCGACCGAGGTGCTCGCGACCCAGCACCACAAGACGCTGACCAAGATGCTCGGTGAGCTGGCCGAGCAGGGCATGCTCGGCGGGGCCGAGCAGGCGACCCGGGTCGGACTCCTGACCGGGTCGCTGAACGCGGCAGCGCGGCGTACGGCGATGTTGGACGCGGCCAGCGGCGCAGCGGGGATCGTCGTCGGCACGCACGCGCTGCTCGAGGACAAGGTGCAGTTCGCCGATCTCGGGCTGGTCGTGGTCGACGAGCAGCACCGGTTCGGCGTCGAGCAGCGGGCCGCGCTGAGTCAGAAGTCGGGCGACGCGACCCCGCACACCCTCGTGATGACGGCAACGCCGATCCCGCGGACGGTCGCGATGACCGTCTTCGGCGACCTCGCGGTCTCCACGCTGACCGAGCTGCCCGCCGGACGGTCGCCGATCAAGAGCAACGTCGTACCTGCGCTGCAGAAGCCGGAGTGGCTGGAGCGCGCCTGGCAGCGGGTCCGTGAGGAGGTCGGCAAGGGCCATCAGGCGTACGTCGTCTGCCCGCGGATCGGCGACGACGTGAAGAACGCCGCCGACGAGGAAGGCGAATTCGCCCAGGGCGAGCTCAACGACGGCGACGACGGGCGGAGCGAGTCCAAGGCCAAGACCCGGCCGGCCATCTCGGTGATCCAGGTGGCCGAGGTGCTCGAGACGGCGCTGGGCGACTTGCGGGTCGAGATCCTGCACGGGCGGCTGCCGGCCGACGAGAAGGACTCGGTGATGACCCGGTTCGCGGCCGGCGAGATCGACGTACTGATCGCGACCACCGTGATCGAGGTCGGCGTCGACGTGCCGAACGCGTCGACGATGGTGGTGATGGACGCGGACCGGTTCGGCATCTCCCAGCTGCACCAGCTCCGCGGGCGGGTCGGCCGGGGCAAGGTGCCTGGGCTCTGCCTGCTGGTCAGCTACGTCTGGCCGGGCTCGTCGTCCATGCAGCGGCTGGAGGCGGTCGCGGCGACGACGGACGGCTTCGAGCTGTCCCGGATCGACCTGGAGACGCGGCGTGAGGGCGACGTGCTCGGCGTCGCTCAGTCCGGCCGCAGGAGCAGTCTCAAGCTGCTCAGCGTGCTCCGCGACGAGGAGATCATCCTGACGGCCAGGCACGTCGCGCACTCGCTCATCTCGGTCGACGCCGAGCTCACGGAGTACCCCGTACTACGGGCCTTCGTGCGCAGCGCGCTGGAGTCAGAAGCCACCGACTACCTGGAGAAAACGTGACGCGCATCGTCGGGGGAGTGGCGGGCGGTCGGCGCATCGCCGTCCCACCTGGCAACGGAACCAGGCCGACCGCCGATCGGGTCCGGGAAGCGCTTTTCTCTTCCCTGGAAGCGGAATTCGGCAGCTTCGACGGCCTGCAGGTCCTCGACCTGTACTCCGGATCAGGCGCCGTCGGCCTGGAAGCGTTGTCCCGCGGGGCCACCCGGGTCGTCCTGGTCGAGGCCGATCGCCAGGCAGCAGAGGTGATCTCGGCCAACATCAAGGCGGTCGGGCTCCCCGGCGCCACCCTCCTCACCCGACCCGTCGAGAAGGTTGCCACGGGCACCAATTCGGGCGACCCGATCGACCTGGTCTTCGCCGATCCGCCGTACAAGCTGGAGACCGCCGAGCTGCAGGAAGTCCTGACGACGCTGGTGGAACGCGGCTGGCTGGCCGAGGACGCAGTTGTCGTGGTCGAGCGGGCCAAGCGCGAGCCGTGGGAGTGGCCCGAGGGGTTCGCCGCGCTGCGGGATCGCAAGTACGGCGAGGCCCGGCTTTGGTACGGTCACCGCCATGAGTAGGGCTGTGTTCCCCGGTACTTTCGACCCGCCCACCAACGGCCACCTGGACGTGATCGCCCGGGCGTCGGCCGCCTTCGACGAGGTGATCGTCGCGACCGGCGTGAACCAGTCCAAGCAGCGGCTGTTCGGGGTCGAGGACCGGGTCGCGATGCTCACCGAGATCGCCGCGCCGTACGGCAACGTCCGGGTCGGCACCTTCGAGGGGCTGCTGGTCGACTACTGCCGGGCCGAGAACGCCGGTGTGATCGTCAAGGGGCTTCGGTCGGGGGCCGACTACGACTACGAGCTGCAGATGGCCCAAATGAACCGCAAGCTGTCCGGCGTGGACACCGTCTTCGTGCCCACGGCGCCGGAGAACGCTTTCATCTCCTCCAGCCTGGTCAAGGAGATTGCGAAACTCGGCGGTCCGGTAGACCAGTTCCTGCCTCCGAGCGTTCACACGAAGTTGCTCGCCACGCTGTAGGCTGCCCCGGATTGGGTCAGACGGGCCGGAGTTGGTAATGTTGTCCACTGGTCTTGTTGAGACCGAGATTCTGCCTGCCTACGCCTGAAAGGGATGTCCTGAGCGCCTTGGACCCGCGGTCCCCACTCGTGATCGATACCCACGAGCTGTCACGCCGCGCCGGGTCCCAGCGCGAAGTCTCCTTCACGGCACCGGCACCGGCCGACCTCGGAATCGACGTGATCGGTGTTCCCGAAGGCGAACCGATCCAGTTCGATCTGCGACTGGAAGCGGTGGTCGAAGGGGTGCTCGTGTCCGGTTCGGCCAGTGGCCGGCTGGTCGGGGAGTGCGCGCGGTGCCTGGTCGATATCGAGGACGAGTTCCTCGCTGACGTCCAGGAGCTGTACGTCTACCCGGAGAGCGACGCCGAGCCGGACGAGGCCAGCCGGATGGAGGGCGATCTGATCGACCTCGAGCCGGCGTTGAGGGACCAGGTGGTGCTCGCGCTGCCGTTCCAGCCCTTGTGTTCGGACGACTGCCTGGGTCTGTGCCCCGAGTGTGGGGTGCGGCTGGCGGACGAGCCCGGTCACAAGCACGAGGACGGCGTCGATCCCCGCTGGACCGCTCTGCAGGGCCTGCTCCCGCAGGATGAAAAACAGTAGTACCAGCAGTTCCCGAAAGCTTTTCCAAGTCACCAGCCAGCCGGCCGGGTCGCAAGCCCCCGGCCGAACCGAGGAGTCATAACCGTGGCCGTTCCGAAGCGGAAGATGTCGCGCAGCAACACCCGGAACCGCCGGGCCCAGTGGAAGGCCACCGCGCCTTCGCTGGTCACCTGCGTGAACCCCGCCTGCCGCGCGAAGCACCTGCAGCACACCGTGTGCCCCACCTGCGGCCAGTACGGCGCCAAGGGTGAGCGTCGCCAGGTCGTCGAGAGCTAAACGGCACCAACCCAGTGAACTCTGCCAACGAATCGGGGCTCTACGCCGAGCTGAACCAGCGGCTCGGCGTATCGCTGGCTGACAATTTACTGGAGCACGCCTTCACCCACCGTTCGTTCGCGTACGAGAACGGTGGGTTGCCGACCAATGAGCGACTGGAGTTCCTCGGGGACTCCGTGCTCGGCGTCATCGTCACGGAGTCGTTGTTCCGCAACCATCCGGACCTCTCCGAGGGCCGGCTCGCCAAGCTGCGCGCCGCTGTGGTCAACATGCGCGCGCTGGCGGGTGTCGCTCGCGAGCTGAAGCTGGGTAAGTACCTTCGGCTCGGGCGTGGCGAGGAAGCCACCGGCGGGCGGGACAAGTCGTCGATCCTGGCCGACTGCGTCGAGGCACTGATCGGCGCGGTCTATCTCGACCGTGGCTTCGAGGTGGCCGGCGGGGTCGTGCACACGCTGTTCGACGAGCTGATGGAGTCGTCTGCGCGGCTGGGCGCCGGCCTGGACTGGAAGACCAGCCTGCAAGAGCTGGTGGCCCAGCTGGGTGTCGGCGTCCCGGAGTACGTGATCGCCGAGTCCGGTCCTGACCACGCCAAGACGTTCGAGGCGCGGGTGCGGATCGGTTCGGACACCTACGGGCACGGCATCGGCCGGAGCAAGAAGGAAGCCGAGCAGCAAGCTGCCGAGACCGCCTGGAAGGCGCTCAGGGCAGCCCACCCCGACAGCACAGACCCCTCACAGCAACCCTGAGGTGCCTGAGCTTCCGGAGGTAGAGGTCGTTCGCCGCGGACTCGCGGATTTCACCGCCGGGCGGACGATCGACGCCGTCGAAGTACTGCATCCACGTCCGGTCCGGCGGCACCTCGCCGGGCCGGACGATTTCGTCGCCAAGCTCAAGGGCCAGACGTTCGCGGCCCCGGCGAGGCGTGGGAAGTACCTGTGGCTGCCGCTGGAGTCCGGGGACGCCGTCCTGGCGCACCTGGGGATGAGCGGGCAGTTCCGGGTGCAGCCGGTCGGTGCGCCGGACGAGAAGCACCTGCGGATCCGATTCCGGTTCGCCGATGAGGGCGGAGAGGTCCGTTTTCTGGACCAGCGGATGTTCGGTGGTCTGTCGTACTCCGAGGGCGGCGCCGAACTGCCCGGCGAGATCGCGCACATCGCCCGGGATCCGTTCGATCCTTTGTTCGACGAGGCGCTTTTCGTCGCCTCGCTGCGGCGCAAGAAAACCGGCTTGAAACGGGCGTTGCTCGACCAGACGCTGGTCAGCGGTATCGGGAATATCTATGCCGACGAGGCGTTGTGGCGCGCCAAGCTGCATTACGCCAAGGCGACCGAGACGATGAAACCCTTGCAGGCAAGGGAAATCCTCGGTCACGCCAAGGCGGTGATGGGGGAGGCGCTGGCCGTCGGCGGGACCAGCTTCGATGCCCTGTATGTCAACGTGAACGGGGAATCCGGCTATTTCGAGCGGGGTCTCGCAGTCTACGGGCAAGAGGATTCGCCCTGTCCGCGCGACGGCCGCCCGATCCGTCGGGAACCGTTCATGAACCGTTCCTCGTTCCGCTGCCCGAAGTGTCAGCCGGTACCGCGACACGCCCGGTGGTGAGCGGGAAATCGTTAATTCCAGTAGCCCAGGTTGACCCAACCCGATCCCGGTGTCACCCTGAAAGACGGCACACAATTCTGCGCTCCGCGGACCCCAGGGGCGCCACCTGCCAGAACCCTTCCGGAGGACAGCACAATGGCCAAGGCTCTTTTAGGGCACCTTGGAGGCACTGACCCGCGCATGCTCGAGCAGGTACGTCTGCTCAACCGGCGTGTCGCCGATCTGGAGGCGCACGTGATGCGCCTGCAGGCTGAGAACGACCATCTGGTCGCAGCCGTACACGACGGGCGTCTGCTGACAGTGGACGAGGCTCTGCGCGAGCCTGCTTCGGTCTGACCCACCGAAGCCGCACCACCTTTTACCGACCGCACTGACAGACGGCGGCGGCCCCCGTCCGGGCCTCCGCCGCGTTTCCTTGCGGATTCTGCGCGTCCGCTGTAGGTACAGTGATTTCTGGAACTACTTCCCCCGGTAGCGGCAGCGTCACAGGGCGTCAAGTGGCGCGATTGCGGTTATGACGGTTCCTTTCGGTATCGTCTGTCCTTTCACGGGTTGGGAGCAATCGCTTTGTACCTCAAGAGCATGACGCTCCGAGGCTTCAAGTCGTTCGCGTCGGCCACGACGATGAACTTCGAACCGGGGATCACCTGCATCGTCGGGCCCAACGGTTCCGGCAAGTCCAACGTCGTCGACGGTCTCGCCTGGGTGATGGGCGAGCAGGGCGTCAAGTCGCTGCGTGGCGGCAAGATGGAGGACGTCATCTTCGCCGGTACGTCCGGCCGCGCCCCGCTGGGCCGGGCCGAGGTCGTACTGACCATCGACAACACCGACGGCGCGCTCCCGATCGACTACACCGAGGTCACCATCTCGCGGACGATGTTCCGCAACGGCGGCTCGGACTACCAGATCAACGGCCAGAACTGCCGGCTGCTCGACGTCCAGGAGCTGCTCAGCGACTCCGGTATCGGCCGCGAGATGCACGTCATCGTCGGCCAGGGCCAGCTCGACTCGATCCTGCGCGCGACCCCCGAGGGCCGCCGCGGCTTCGTCGAGGAGGCCGCCGGCGTCCTGAAGCACCGCAAGCGCAAGGAGAAGGCGCTCCGCAAGCTGGAGTCGACCGAGGGCAACGTGCACCGGCTCGGCGACCTGATCGCCGAGATCCGTCGCCAGCTGAAGCCGCTCGGACGCCAGGCAGAGGTCGCCCGGCGCGCGGTGACCATTCAGGCCGAGGTTCGCGACGGCCGCTCCCGGCTGCTCGCCGACGACATCGTGCAGGCCCAGTCCGCGCTCGAGGCCGAGCTGAAGGACGAGGCGGCGCTGACCGAGAAGCGCGCCCAGATCGAGGCCGCCCTGCGCGAGGCACGGGACATGGAGGCCGAGCTGGAGGACGCGCTGCGCACCGACGCGCCGGCCCTCCAGGCCGCGCAGGACACCTGGTACTCCCTGTCCGGCTTCAGCGAGAAGATCAAGGGCACCGCCCGGATCGCCGCCGACCGGATCCGCTCGCTCAACGACGAGGCCGAGGAGTCCCGCAGCGGACGCGACCCCGAAGAGCTCGAGCTGGAGGCTGCCCGGGTCCGTGAGACCGAGGCGCAGATCGAGGCCGAGGTCGAGGCGCACTCCGAGCTCCTGCAGCAGGCGATCGAGCACCGGCAGAAGTTGGAGGCCGAGCACGCCGAGGAGGAGAAGCGGATCGCGGCGCTGATCCGGGCCGCCGCCGACCGTCGCGAGGGTCTGGCCCGGCTGACCGGCCAGGTGAACGCGCTGAAGAGCCGCGCGGCCGCCGCCGAGTCCGAGATCGGCCGACTCGCCACCAACCAGCACGAAGCCGAGGCGCGAGCCGCCAAGGCGCAGCACGACTTCACCGCTCTTGAGACCCAGGTGGCCGGCCTCGATGCCGGTGAGCGCGGGCTGGACGAGGAGTACGAGGCAGCCCAGAGCGTCCTGGACGAGCTGGACGAGCGCCTCACCAAGCTCCGCGCCGAGGAGCGCGACGCCGAGCGCGAGCGCGCTGGGCTGACGGCCCGCAAGGACGCCCTGGAGATGGGCCTCAACCGCAAGGACGGCGCCGGCGCCCTGCTGGCCGCCTCCGAGCAGATCACCGGCCTGATGGGCTCCGTGGCGGCGCTGCTGAGCGTCCGCGCCGGCTATGAGACTGCCATCGCCGCAGCGCTGGGCGAGGCGGCCGACGCCGTCGCAGTGACCCACACGCAGGCCGCGCTGAACGCTGTCGGGCACCTCAAGGAGCACGACCTCGGCCGCGCTGGGCTGCTCCTCGGGGACGCCCCGGCCGACGACTACTCCAGCTGGCCCTCACTTCCGTACGGCGCGACCTACGCGGTCGACGTGGTCGACTGCCCCGAGACACTGCGCCCGGCGCTCCGGCGGCTGCTCCGCAAGGTGGCTGTCGTCGAGGACGTACCGGCTGCGCGCTCGCTGGTCCAGCACCTGCCCGACATCACCACGGCGACCCGCGCTGGCGACGTACTGGGTGCGCACTTCGCGTACGGCGGTTCTGACGCGGCACCGAGCTTGATCGAGGTGCAGTCGGCCGTCGACGAGGCGTCCGAGAAGCTGACCGAGGCCACTGCCCGGAGTGAGCGGCTGCGGTTCGAGCTGGCCGCGATGGAGCGTGAGCGGGGGAGCCAGAAGGAGTCCGTCGAGATCGCCCTGGCCCGGCTGCACGAGTCGGACGCTTCGATGGCCGCGGTGGCCGAGCAGCTGGCCCAGTTCGGGTCGCTGGCGAAGGCGTCTCGCGGTGAGGCCCAGCGGATGGCTGAGGCGATCGCTGCGGCCGCAGAGGAGCGCGACAAGAACTTGTCCGGCCTCGCTGACTTGGAGAAGCGTCTCAGCGACGTCGAGCAGTACGGCGACGACGAAGGCGACGAGCCCGACCCGACCGAGCGTGACCGGCTCGCCGAGGCCGCCAAGGCAGGCCGTGCGGGCGAGATGGAAGCACGGCTCGCGCTGCGGACCACTGAGGAGCGTGCGCGGGCCCTGTCCGGCCGGGCCGACTCACTGGAGCGTGCAGCTCGCCAGGAGCGGGAGGCCCGGGCTCGGGCGATCGCTAGGGCGACTCGGCGGGCGCGGCAGTCCGAGGCCGCGCAGGCCGTCCACCTGGCTGCTGGTCACGTACTGGCTCGCCTGGAGAACTCACTGCAGCTTGCGGCGACCGAGCGGTCGGCCATCCAGGCTCAGCGGGCCGAGCGAGAGCAGGCGCTGGCACAGGCCCGCTCTGCCACCCGAAACCTGAGCAGCGAGCTGGAGCAGCTCACCAACACCGTGCACCGCGATGCGCTGGCCCGGGCCGAGCAGAAGATGCGCCTGGAGGCCCTGTACGAGAAGGCGCTCAGCGAGCTGGGCACTGAGGTCGAGGCGCTGGTCGCGGAGTACGGGCCGGATCAGCTGGTACCGCCGCTGGTGAAGGACGGGGACGAGAACACGCTCGAGCTCGAGGGTGAGCCGTTCGACCGCGTGAAGGTGCAGAAGCGGCTCAAGACGGCGGAGCGCGCGCTCGGTCAGCTCGGGCGGATCAACCCGCTCGCGCTGGAGGAGTTCGACGCGATGGAGGAGCGGCACCGCTTCCTCGCCGAGCAGCTCGAGGACCTGAAGAAGTCCCGGCGGGACCTGATGGACATCGTCAAGGAGGTCGACGACCGGGTCGAGCAGGTCTTCACCGAGGCCTACCGCGACGTCGAGGTCGCCTTCGAACACGTCTTCAGCCGGTTGTTCCCCGGTGGTGAGGGCCGGCTCGTGCTGACCGATCCCGACGACATGCTCAACACCGGTATCGACGTCGAGGCCCGCCCGCCCGGCAAGAAGGTCAAGCGGCTCTCGCTGCTCTCCGGCGGTGAGCGCTCCCTGGTCGCGGTCGCCTTCCTGGTCGCCCTCTTCAAGGCCCGTCCGTCGCCGTTCTACATCCTCGACGAGGTCGAAGCTGCCCTCGACGACACCAACCTCGGCCGCCTCCTGGAGATCTACGAAGAACTCCGCGAGAACAGCCAGCTCCTGGTCATCACCCACCAGAAGCGCACGATGGAGGTGGCCGACGCCCTCTACGGCGTCACCATGCGAGGCGACGGCGTCTCCGCGGTCATCAGCCAGCGAATCCGCGAGCACGAACCCGCCTGACAGACTGGTCGGATGAGGGTCATCACGGAGAACGAGTTCCGCAATCGATCCACCGTGGTGCTAGCTGCCGTCGAAGCAGGCGAGACCTATCGCATCACCAGAAACGGCACCGAAGTCGCTGAGCTGCGCCCGTTGGCCCACCGGCAACGGATGACTGCCGAGGAGCTGGTCGCACAGCACCAGCGACTACGAAGAGTCGATGCTTGCGAAATGGCCCGGGAAGCGGACGATTTCTTCGGTTGCGACAATGGGCACCGTCCGGGCCGCACGGGAGGCTGAAGCCGCCCCGGCCGCCGCTCGCGATTTGCCCGAGTGGGGAGGGAAATGCACCCTGATCGGCACATTCGGCTCCCCGGTTCCGGACAGAACCCTCCCCAAACCGGTTGAGCCACGGCGGCAGAGTCCACCCCAGGTCCGGCGAGGATTCCCCAGGGCAGCGTGGTGACGGCACCAGACGCTGAGCGTTGGGGTGGGTCAGCCGAACAGACCGCGGAGTTTCGCCACAGTTCTCGGTAGATCGGCTTTGAGAGCTTTGCGCGCTTCTGGGCGGCACAGCAGGGCGAACCACCACTGCCCGGCCCCTCGGCGCCCTCGCCGGGTCCCCACCCATAAGTCATGGTCGGGGACCCTACCTTGACTATTTCAAGACGGTCGGTCATATTGGGTTCATGGCACGGCGGAGTATGCGGGAAGAGATTGTTGAGGCGGCGCTGGCTCAGTTTCATGAGCGGGGGTTCAATGCGGCGGCGGTGAAGGACATCACGGACCGGGCGGGTGTTCCGAAGGGGTCGTTCTACAACCACTTCGAGAGCAAGGAAGCGCTCGCGATCGTGGCGTTGGAGCGTTATGGCGACGGGCGGCGGCTGGGGGATCTGGCCGACAAGTCGGTCGAGCCGGTGGCCCGGATTCGCAAGCACTTCGAGTTCCTTCGGGACGAAGTGATCAGTTTCGGGATCACCCGGGGCTGCCTGCTGGGCAATTTCGGGACCGAGATCGTCGACCACAGCGAGCCCATCCGGATCGGCGTACGGACCGGTCTGGAGGTTTGGAGCGGCCTGCTCGCCGGCGCGATCGCCGAGGGGCAGGAGGCGGGGAGCATCCGCAAGGAGCTCAACGCTGACCAGACCGCGCGTTACCTGCTGAGCGCCTGGGAAGGCACGCTGATCCAGGCTCGCGCGTACAAGTCGACGGAACCCTTCGAGAGCTTCTTCAGCATCACCTTCGCCAGCCTGTTCAAGGGCTGACCCAGAACCCCTCGGTCGACGAGGGGTTTCCTTTGACCATCGCAAGATGACCGACCGTCTTAGGAGTAATAATGACCACCTATCGCGCGGTGCACGCCACCGAGGGCGTCTTCAGCCTGGCCGAGCGGGAACTGACCGACCCGGGACCGGGTGAGGTCCGGATCGCCGTCGAGGCCTGCGGCATCTGTCACAGCGACGTCGTCGGCGTCGACAACCTGTTCCATCACCACCCGGTCGGTACGCCGATCGTCCCGGGCCACGAGGTGGTCGGCCGGGTCGACGCACTCGGCGCGGGCGTCACCACCTGGACCGTCGGCCAGCGGGTCGGCGTCGGGTACTTCGGCGGCCACTGTGGCGTCTGCGAGTCCTGCCGGCGTGGTGAGTTCGTCTACTGCACCGACCAGCAGATCCTCGGCGACTCGATCGACGGCGGCTACGCGGAGTACGTGACAACGCGGGCCACGGGGCTGGTCGCAGTACCGGAGGAGTTCGACGCGGTCGAGGCGGCGCCGTTGCTGTGCGCCGGTATCACCGTCTACAACGCGCTGCGGAAGTCGAACCTCTGGCCCGGCGACCTGGTCGCCATCCAGGGCATCGGCGGCCTCGGCCACCTGGCGATCCAGTACGCCGCCAAGCTCGGCCTGCGCGTCGTCGCCATCGCTCGCGGTGAGGACAAGCGCGAGCTGGCCCTGAAGCTCGGCGCGACCGAGTACATCGACAGCACCGCGGTCGACCAGGCCGCGGCGTTGCAGGCGCTCGGCGGCGCCAAGGTGATCATCCCGACCGCCTCCAGTGGCGCGTCGATGACGCCGCTGCTCGACGGACTCGTCCGGGGCGGCACGTTGATGGTCGTCGGCGCCGCGATGGACCCGATCGAGGTCCCCACCGTCCAGTTGCTCTTCGGGAACAAGAGCATCAAGGGGTCGCTCACCGGCACCCCGCTGGAGAACGAGGAGAACCTCGCGTTCAGCCTCGCCCACGACGTCCGGCCGATGGTCGAGCCGGTCGGGCTGGAGGACGCGGCCGACGCGTACGCCCGGATGCTGTCCGGCGCGGCCCGCTTCCGCATGGTCCTCAGCATCAAGAACTGACAATCCAAGAGGGGTTACAGATATGAGCCAGCTGATTCTCAACGCCATCGGTGACATCGACAAGGACATCACCTTGGTCACCGATCCTGATCTGACCGTCGGTGCGGACCAGGTGCTGGTCGCGATCGAGGCCGCGGTGATCAACCCGGTCGACCTGATGATCGCCGCCGGCCAGTACGGCTTCCAGGCGAAGCCGCCGTTCGCGCTCGGCACCGAGGGTGTCGGCCGGGTGACCGCCGCGGGGGCGTCGGTCGACCAGGCACTGGTCGGCCGCCGGGTGATCATCCTGCCGAACTACCAGCAAGGCACCTGGGCCGACGAGGTTGTCGTGGACGCGCGCAACGTAGTACCGGTGACGGACGAGGGGGATCCCGCGCAGCTCGCGCTGGTCGCCACCAACCCGTTGACCGCGCATCTGCTGCTCACCCGGTACGTCGACCTGCAGCCGGGGGACTGGGTCGGCCAGAACCTGGGCAGTTCGACGGTCGGACAGTACGTGCTTGGTCTGGCCAAGCGGGCCGGACTGAAGGTGCTCAGCGTCGTACGGAGTGAAGAGGCGGCGGATCGGCTCCGTCGTCAGGGCGCCGGCCTGGTTGTTGTCGATGGCAACGACCTGACTGAGCGGATCAAGGCGGAGCTCGGCGGGCAGCAGCTCAAGCTGGTACTCGACGGGGCCGGCGATGCCACGGTCGGTGCGTTGGCGTCGGCGCTGGAGTTCGAGGGGACGCTGGTCAGCTACTCGTCCGTCACCGGTCAGCCGGTGCCGGTCGGGCTGGGCGACTCCATCTACCGGCAGCTGAAGCTGCGGGGGATCTGGATCGTCAACTGGCTGCAGAACTCCACGCCGGAAGAGATCGCCTCGACGTACGGCGAGCTCGCGGAACTGGTTGCCCAGGGGGTGCTCAGCGCCGAGGTCGAGGCGAGCTACCCGGTGACCGAGTACCGCGAGGCACTCGACCACGCGCGGCGGCCAGGTCGTACCGGGAAGATCGTCTTCAGGCCGTGATCGTCATCGACGCGAGCTGATCGTCCTGTACGTCGAACGTGAAGTGTGAAGGCCCGTTGAAGCCGTCGCCACCCACCTGGGTGACGACGGTGACCGGGTTCCCGGGCGTGGACACCTCGGTGCTCGTGAAGGTGACGTTCTTGCCGATGAACTCACTGTCGCTCCAGGACCGGATCCGCTCCGGGCCGCGGAACTGCCGGCCCCAGTCGTCGACGAACCCGTCCGGCGCGAACGCCGCGACGAAGGCGTCGGCGTCGAGGGCGTCGACCGCGGCCAGTGCTCGCCGGACAGCGGCCGGCAGATTCTCCTGAGTGCTCATAACGTAAAGATAACCAGGCCTTCTCCCGTGAACCGGTTGGCTCAGGCATCCGTGTGGATGGTGTCGAACAGACACACAATCCAAGGGAGCAGGACCATGAAGCGCTTTGCCATCGTCGTCGGAACGGCAGTCCTCGGACTGTCTGCCCTCACCGCGTGCGGTGGCGGCAACGACAAGCCCGCCGCGGCCTCCAACAACGCGGCGTCGTCGCAGACCAAGCTCGCCACCGCCGACGTCGGGAACCTCGGCAAGGTCGTCGTCGACGGCACCGGCCGGACGCTGTACGTGTTCGACAACGACACGTCCGACCCGTCGAAGTCGAACTGCGACGGCGGTTGCGCGGCGATGTGGCCGCCAGTACTGGCCGGATCCGGTACGCCGCAACTGGCCGGGGTGGACGCGTCCCTCGTCGGCACCGTCACGCGTACCGACGGCAGCAAGCAGCTCACGCTGGCAGGTTCGCCGGTGTACGAGTTCGCCAAGGACGGCAAGGCAGGGGAAGCCAAGGGCCAGGCCGTCGGCGGTACCTGGTGGGTCGTCGGCGCGGACGGCAAGAAGATCACCACCGACACCTCGTCGGACTCTGGCGCCGGCTACGGCTACTGAGCTCTGGCGAGTTGACGTGATGGCCACAGCCGACTGCCGCGTACTGCAGGGCCCCGCGTGGGGTCCTGCGGCGCGATCCCCTATCGTACGATCGACCAAGTCGATCGAGGTCGGGAGGACTGCGGTGGCTGACACGGACCGCCGTCCGGACGCGGCCGAGGCGTTGATCCGCTCCCTGTACGCCGAACACGGCCGCAGCCTGCTGGCCTACGCGACCCGGCTGACCGGCGATCGGGCTGCCGCGGAGGACGTGGTCCAGGAGACTCTGGTCCGGGCGTGGAAGCACGCAGACGACCTGATGGACGGCAAGGGGTCGGTACGTGGCTGGCTGTTGACGGTCGCGCGCAACCTGGTCACCGACCGGGCCAGGGCGCGAGCAGTCCGGCCGGCCGAGGTGGCTGAGGTCGAGGACCGGCCGCCGGTGGAGGGTGATCACTCCGAGTCCGTCGTCAACACCATGGTGGTGATGGACGCACTCGACCAGGTGTCACCCGAGCATCGCGAAGTACTTGTCCAGCTGTACTACCGCGGCCGGTCAGTGACCGAGGCCGCGAAGGAACTCGGTGTTCCGCCGGGTACCGTGAAATCGAGATCGTATTACGCCCTCCGAGCACTGCGCGCGGTGATGGCAGGACCGGAAGCGGAGGTGGCCCGATGAGCGAGCACGATCACTCGCAGCTCGGCGCCTACGTGCTGGGCGGGCTGGAGCCGGACGAGATCCGCGAGGTCGACGAGCACCTGTCCGGCTGCGCCGAGGCGCGCGAGGAGCTGGCCGGGTTCGAGGAGATGAAGGAGTTCCTCGGTGAGGTACCGCCCGAGGCGTTCCTCGACGGGCCGCCGGAGGACGGTGACCTGCTGCTGCAGCGCACGCTGCGCCAGGTGCGCTCTGAGGCTGCCGAGGCCGAGCCTGTTGGGCACCAGGTAGCCGAGCAGACCGCCGGGGGCTCGCGCAAGCGGGGTCCGTGGCTGCTGGTCGCCGCGGCAGTTGTAGTGGTGGCCGGAGCACTGGGCGGCGGCGTACTGATCGGCCGCCAGTCCGTCGACGAGCCGGTCGCCGGCGCGACGCCACCCCCGGCGGGCTCCAAGCAGGCGACGGCCACCGACGCCAAGACCAAGGTCACGATGGCGACGACGGTCGAGCCGCGGGCCGGCTGGGCCTGGGTCAATGTCCAGCTGACGAACCTGAAGGCCGGCGACAAGTGCGAGATGCTCATCACCGACAAGACCGGCCGGGTCTACGTGGCCGGTAGCTGGGTCATCTCGGAGAAGGCCGCCAAGGAAGGCAGCCGCTTCGGCGGTGGCGTGCTGGTACCGATCGACCAGGTGAAGTCGGTGGAGATCAAAACCGTCCAGGGCGCGCACATCGTCACCACCCAGGTCTGAAATCGGGTTGCCTCGTCCGAGAGGATGGATAGCGTGAACTACGCGACCACCGACGCATCCGAGGATCTGCAAGCACGACGCAAGGCAGCGGCCGCTGACTGCACCCGTTGGCTGGGCGGCCGCCTGGTCCCGCCGGCCGACGCCTTGCGGGCTCTCGCGGACGCGGCGACGTCGGATGAGCGGGACGGCTACGGCAACGGCGGTGAGGTCGAGTTGCTCGAGCAGGAGGTCGCCGAGCTGCTCGGCAAGCCTGCTGCCGTCTTCCTGCCCAGTGGAATCCTCGCTCAGCAGAGTGTGCTCCGGGTGTTCGCGGATCGCGCGGGGACGCAGCGCATCGCAGTACACGGGTTGTCTCATCTGCTGGTGCATGAGTTGAACGCGCTGGAAGAGGTGCACCACCTGCGGATGGAGCGGATGACGTCCGAGCCGCGGCAGCCGCGGCCGGATGAGCTTGCCGCTATCCCGGGCAAGCTGGCTGCGGTGACGGTGGAGCTGCCACTGCGCGACGGTGGGTTCGTACTGCCGACCTGGGACGAGCTGGTGGTGTTTGCTGCGGCTTGTGAGGAGCGTGGCGTTCCACTGCACCTGGATGGCGCTCGCCTGTGGGAGAGCACGCCGTACCTGGAGCACAGCCTGGCAGAGGTCGCCGCACTCGCCGCTACTGTCTACGTCTCCTTCTACAAGGGACTGGGTGGCCTGAGCGGAGCAGCACTCGCCGGGCCCGAGGATGTGATCGCAGAGGTACGCCGCTGGCAGCGCCGGCTCGGTGGGAACGTCTACACGCTCTTCCCGTACGCCGTGTCCGCGCGCGAGGGTCTGCGGACGGTGCTGCCGCAGATGGATGAGCTCCACCAGCGGGCGGTCGAGTTGGCAGAAGCCTTGCAGGGCACGGGATTCCGGGTGTTTCCGGAGCCGCCGCACACCAACTCGTTCCGGGTCTACGCGCCGCGACCGGCCGCCGAGATCGAGCTGGCGTCGGTACTGCGGATGGAGGCGACGCGTGAGTCGCTGTCGTACACGTGGCAGGCGGCCGACGTACCGGGCTGGTCATGGGTCGAGCTCGTCGTGACGCCGGGGACTCTGGACTGGCGAATTGATGAAGTAGCCAAGGGTTTCGGGGAACTTCTCGGCGGGTAGGGACGTCCACCTGGTGTGAGGGTTCGGGTAGGGCAATGCAACGGGGAGAAGTAAGCAAGTGCTGACGTTCGTTTTGACCATGGTGATCCTGCTGGTTCTGTCAGGCCTCGTCCTGCTGGCGGTCGCTCGGGGTGAAGGTAAGAAGATCGGCCTCTAGTCTGCTGGGATGAGACGACTCGTCTTCCAGGAATTCGTCACGCTCGACGGGTACGCCGCCGGGCCGGGCGACTCGCTCGACTTCTTCGCCGCGGTCACCGATCAGAGTGACGACGACAACCTGGCGCTGCTCGAGAGCGTCGACACCATGCTGCTCGGTGCGACGACCTACCGGCTCTTCGTCGATTACTGGCCGACGGCAACGGATCGGCTCGCGCCGCGGCTGAACGCGCTGCGCAAGGTGGTCGCTTCGACGACCCTTGAGGCGGCGCCCTGGGGTGAGTGGGAGCCGGGTGAGGTCGTCCCGGACGCGGTGGCCGCGGTGACGGCGCTGAAGGCCGAGGAGGGCAAGGACATCGTGTTGTGGGGGAGCATCTCGCTCTTCCACAGCTTGCTGACGGCTGGACTCGTCGACGAGGTGCAACTGCGCGTCTGCCCGGTTGTGGTGGGCGGCGGCAAGAGCGTGTTCCCCAGTGGCCAGTTCTCGCTGGAGCTGATCGAGGCCGGTCCGTGGGCGACCAACGGGGTCTTGCTCCGGTACGCGCCTAGCTGACCGCGTGGATGACTGCCTTCACGATCGGTGCTGCGACGGTGAAGGTGGGGACTACCAAGAGGAGTACTGCTGCTGTGTAGGCGGCGGTCGACAGCAGGGTTGCGTTGGGGGCAGGGTCGGCCAGTCGCTGGACTCTGAGCACAGTGGAGGACTTGGCGGCGGCTAGGCCGGCCTCTGGTGCTGGGGAGCCCGCTAGTGCGACCAGTGCCCGGGCAAGCGGGAGTGGGCCGTTGCGGCGTCGCGCGTCGTCGTCTGCGAGCAGTTCGACCAGCGTGCGCGCTTGGTCGAGCGCGACGTCGCTCCGGACGAAGCGGGGGAAGGCCATGTGGAGTGCTGTGAAGGCCTCCAGTACCAGGTCGTGCCGCGCCCGCAGATGCGCTTGCTCGTGCGCCAGTACTGCGCGCAGCTCGCCGTCGTCGAGCCTGTCGAGCGCACCCACCGACACGACCACCCGGGCGCCGCGCAGGGCCGGCAGGCAGTAGGCGAGTGGCGTCTCCTCGGCCAGCACCCGCAGACCGGGGATCAGCCCGTCCGGTGTCGCCAGTACATCGACCAGGTCGCGGTGACGCTTCCTGCGCGCTCTGGTCCCGACAGCGACGCGTCCGACCGCCCAGAGCAGCCGGATGCCGACCAGGGCGGTCAGGGCCAGTACTAGAGCCGCAGCAAGGTCTCGTGGTGACGACGGGTCGAACCGTGGCTCACCAGGCTCACCAGCTGTCGAGTACGAGAGTGCGATCCCAGCCCCGAAGGCAGCCAGTACTGCGGCCAGCGCGATCGCCTGCCACAGGACCACTGCGGCCCGGGGGATCCGGTACGGCCACCCGGCGCGAGCCATGAACGCGGGGACCGGCCCGGTCAGCACCAGGGCCAGAGCCGCAAGTACGAGCGGGGCGATCACCCCTCCCGCGCCTCCAGCCGAGCCAGCGCGTCCCGGAGCAGCGCTGCTTCCTCGTCGCTGACCTGCCCGACGAACCGGACCAGGGCCTCACGCCTGTCGCCGGCCCGGTCGAGTGCGTCCTTCATCAGGTCCGCGGCCAGCTCCTCCCGGGGAGCGGCTGCCTTGTAGCGCCAGGCCTTGCCGTCGCGCTCGCGCTCGGTCAGCCGCTTCTTCGCCAACCGGTCCAGCACGGTCATCACGGTGGTGTAGGCGAGCTCGCGGGTCCCGGACAGCCGTTCGTGCACCTCGCGCACGGTGAGCGCGCCGTCGGCGGCCCAGAGCTGTTCCATCACCAGCCGCTCGAGGTCTCCAAGGCGGCGGGGAGCCTTCTCGTCGGCGGACATGTGGCCAGTATAACTACGCGTTGTAGTAGATCTGCGCTAGCATCTACTACGTAACGTCGTAGATCGCCCGGGAGGGCTCCGATGGACACGCTCGACCTGGCTCGCTGGCAGTTCGCGATCACCACCGTGTACCACTTCTTCTTCGTCCCGGTGACGCTGTCGCTGGTCGCTGTGACGGCCGGCCTGCAGACCGCGTGGTACCGGACCGGCAAGGAGAAGTACCTGCGGCTGACCAAGTTCTACGGCAAGTTGTTCCTGATCAACATCGCGATGGGCGTCGTCACCGGGCTGGTCCAGGAGTTCCAGTTCGGGATGAACTGGAGCGACTACTCGCGCTTCGTCGGCGACGTCTTCGGAGCGCCGCTCGCGCTCGAGGGGCTGCTCGCGTTCTTCCTCGAATCGACCTTCATCGGGTTGTGGATCTTCGGCTGGGACCGGTTGCCTCGGCGCGTTCACCTGGCGTGCATCTGGATGGTGGTGCTCGGCACCCAGCTGTCGGCGTACTTCATCCTGGCCGCCAACTCGTGGATGCAGAACCCGGTCGGCTTCCGCTACAACGCCGAGCGCGGCCGCGCCGAGCTGACCGACATCGGGGCGGTGCTGACCAACAAGGTCGTGCTCGTCACCTACCCGCACACGATCTTCGCGGCCTTCATGGTCGGCGGCGCGTTCGTCGCGGCGGTGGCGATCTGGCACCTGGTCCGCCGGCCGGGCGTCGACACCGGCGCCTTCCGTACTGCGCTGCGCCTCGGCGCGGTGATGCTGATCGTGGCCGGCGCCGGGGTCGCCCTGAGTGGTGACCAGCAGGGCAAGGTGATGACCGAGGTGCAGCCGATGAAGATGGCGGCGGCCGAGGCACTCTACGAGTCGGAGAAACCTGCCCCGTTCTCGATCTTTACCGTGGGAACTTTGGATGGCTCTCGCGAAATTTACTCGGTCAAGGTTCCGTACCTGCTGTCCTTCCTCGCCACCGGGCACTTCGACGGTGAGGTCAAGGGGATCAACAATCTGCAGGAGTCGTACGAGAAGCTCTACGGCCCCGGCTCGTACAAGCCGAACGTCCCGCTCACGTACTGGACCTTCCGGCTGATGATCGGGGTCGGGATGACCGCCGCCGCGCTTGCCGTTTTGTTGCTCTGGGCAACCAGGAAGGGCCGGGCGCCGCATCGGTTGCTGGTCTGGCTGGCGGTGCCGTTGCCGCTGCTGCCGTTGCTGGCGAACGTCTTCGGGTGGGTGTTCACCGAGACGGGGCGGCAACCGTGGCTGGTGTTCGGGTTGCTGCCGACGTCGGCCGGGGTCTCGCCGGGCACGACGATGTCCGAGGTGCTGATCTCGCTGATCGGGTTCACGCTGCTGTACGGCGTACTGGCGGTGGTCGAGGTCAAGCTGATGCTCAAGTCGATCCGGGCCGGGCTCGCCGGTACGTCGCCGGCGCCGGGCGATCCACCCGGCGATTCGCCGGACGACGCCGACAAGCCGCTCTCGTTCGCGTACTAGGGGATCTCAATGGAACTCACAACTGTCTGGTTCCTGATCATCGCGGGGCTGTGGATCGGGTACTTCGTGCTCGAGGGCTTCGACTTCGGGGTGGGCATCCTGCTCCGGGTGCTCGGCCGGGACGAGCCGGAGCGGCGTGCGGTGATCACCACGATCGGCCCGGTCTGGGACGGCAACGAGGTCTGGCTGATCGTGGCCGGCGCGATGACGTTCGCCGCCTTCCCGGAGTGGTACGCGACCCTTTTCAGCGCGTTCTACCTGCCGCTGTTCGCGGTCCTCGTGTCGTTGATCCTGCGCGGGGTTGCCCTTGAATACCGCGGCAAGCGTGACGATCTGGTGTGGCGCAGCCGGATGGACACGATCATCACGGCGAGCTCCGCGCTGCTGCCGCTGCTGTGGGGTGTCGCCTTCGCGAACCTCGTCCGCGGTGTGCCGCTGGACGCCTCACATGAGTTCGTCGGCAACCTGGGCACTGTCCTCAACCCCTTCGCCTTGCTGGGCGGGGTTGCGTTCACGGCGTTGTTCATCGCCCACGGCGCGATCTTCCTGGCCCTGAAGACGACCGGCGATCTGCGGGAGCGAGCCAACCGACTCGCGTCGATGGCAGGCCTGGCCGCCGTGGTGCTGGTGGTGGGCTTCTTGGCCTGGGCGCACTCGCAGTACGGAAGCGGGGCTTCGGCGGTGGTTGCTGGGCTGGCGGCAGTCGCTCTGGTCGCTGGGCTGGTTGCCAATCGGATGGCCCGGGAGGGCTGGGCATTCGTGGGAACAGCCGCCGCAGTCGCTTTGGGTGTCGTCTCGCTCTTCGTGGCCTTGTTCCCGAACGTGATGCCCTCGACGCTCGACCCGGCGTGGAGTCTGACGGTTACCAACGCCAGTTCTACGCCGTACACGTTGAAGGTGTTGACGGTGATCGCGGGGATCTTCACGCCGCTGGTGATGCTGTACCAGGGCTGGACCTACTGGGTGTTCAAGAAGCGGGTCAGTGTGGAGCGGGTGGCGGTGTCGTGAAGCCGTTGGATCCGCGGTTGTTGCGGCGGGCCAAGGCTGCGCGGGTGTTCTTGGTCGGGTCTGTGGTGATCGGGGTGGCGACCGGGTTCCTGATCGTGGTGCAGGCGGTGTTGCTCGCTCATGCGATCGCGGGGGTGGTGCTGCGGGGCGATGGGGTCGGGCGGGTGGCTTGGCTGCTGGCGGGGGTGGTGGCGGCTCGGGCGGTGTTGGTGTGGGTGCAGGAGGTGGTGGCTCAGCGGGCGGCGGCTGCGGTGAAGTCGACGTTGCGGCGGCAGGTGCTGGAGCACTCGTTGAAGCTGGGGCCGGCTTGGCTGAGCGGTGAGCGGAGTAGTGCGCTGACCACCTTGCTCACCAAGGGTTTGGACGATCTGGATCCGTACTTCGCTCGGTACCTGCCGCAGTTGGTGCTTGCGGCGACAGTGCCGGCCGGTGTGGTCGGGTGGATGGCTACTGGTGACCTGATCGCGGCCGGGACGGTGGTGGTGACGTTGCCGCTCATCCCGGTCTTCATGGCGTTGGTGGGCTGGGCTACGCAGGCGCACAGTCGTCGGAGGCAGCATGCGCTCGCAGTACTGGCTCATCACTTCTCTGACGTGGTTGCTGGGTTGCCGACGCTGAAGCTGTTCGGGCGGGCGAAGGGACAAGTGAGGGCTGTCCGGCAGGTGACGGACCGGCATCGGGTGGCGTCGATGAAGAGTCTGCGGCTGGCGTTCCTGTCGTCGTTCGTGCTGGAACTGCTCGCGAGCATCTCGGTGGCGCTCGTCGCGGTCGGTGTCGGGCTGCGGCTGATCGACGGCAAGCTGGGGCTGGAGACGGCGTTGCTGGTGCTCATCTTGGCGCCGGAGGCTTACTTGCCGCTGCGGCAGGTCGGTGCGCACTTCCATGCGAGCGCCGATGGGGTTGCGGCTAGCGAAGAGGTCTTCCGGGTGTTGGAGACGCCGCTGCCGGAGAGGGGCGGGCGTACCGACGTACCGGACTTGCGGGTGACTTCGCTGCACCTGCATGACGTGACCGTGCGGTACCCCGGCCGGGACGAGGCTGCCCTGGACGGCTTCGATCTAGACCTCTGGCCAGGCGAGGTGGTCGCTCTCGCCGGGCCGAGCGGTGCTGGGAAGTCGACTGTCCTTGCTGCTCTGCTGGGCTTCGTCGTACCCGAGCGCGGGGTGGTGATCGCGGGTGGGAGTGCTGCCGACGAGTTCACCCCCGAGGACTGGCGCCGGCAGTTCGCCTGGGTGCCACAGAGGCCGGGGCTTCGCACCGGCACCATCGCCGACAACATCCGCCTGGGCCGCCCGGACGCCACCGACACCCAGGTACTACGTGCGCTGGCCGATGCAGGAGCCTCGGAGCTGGATCCGGCGCAGCAGGTCGGTGAAGCCGGGCAACTGCTGTCGGGAGGCCAACGCAGGCGGGTCGCTCTTGCCCGAGCACTCGTCACCGAGGCGCCGGTGCTGCTGCTCGACGAGCCCACCGCCGGGCTGGACGCCGAGGCGGAGGCGACGGTGGTGAGCGGCCTGAGAGCTTCAGGTCGCACGGTGCTGATGGTGGCCCACCGACCGGCGCTGCTCGCCGCAGCCGACCGGGTGATCGAGGTGGGCCAGCCCAACCCCCAGCCCTCGCTCGGCCTTCGGGAGAGCCTCGGATCGGTAATAGGAGTCGCGAGGTGAGCAGCTTGGTGGGATGGGGTGGGCGCGGGGCTGGGTGGTTGGGGTTGGTGCGGCCGGAGCGGGGGGTTCGGTGGCGGTTGGGGTTGGCTGTCATGGCTGGGGTGTTGGCGTCCGGGGCAGCGGTTGGGTTGTTGGCGACCTCTGCGTGGCTGATCACCACCGCGGCGGCGAAGCCTCCGGTGTTGGTGTTGTTGGTGGCGATTGTGGGGGTGCGGGCGTTTGGGGTGGGGCGGGGAGTTTTCCGGTATGTCGAGCGGTTGGCGGCGCATGATGCGGCGTATCGGGTGTTGGGGGCTACTAGGGCTCGGGTGACTGGGCGGTTGGAGGAGTTGGCGCCGGCTGGACTGGGGAGCTTGCGGCGTGGGGATTTGCTGGCTCGGTTGTTGCTTGATGTGGATGCGGTGTTGGACCTGTGGTTGCGGGTGGTGTTGCCGGTGGTGGTGGCCGGGGTGACGGCGTTGGCGACGGTGGGGTTGTTGGTGGTGTTGCTGCCAGCGGCGGGAGCCGCGGTGGGTGTTGCGGTGGCGGTTGCTTGCTCGGTGGTGCCTTGGGTTACGGCTCGTAGTGCTAGGCGGGCTGAGCAGGCGATTGCGGGGGATAGGGGAGAGGTTGCGGCTGGGGCGACTGAGACGCTGCTGACTGCGGCTGATGTGGTCGCTTTTAATGCGACGGACGCGGTACTGGCCGAGTTTGCGGCGGCGGATGCGCGGCTGGCGGCGGCTGAGCGGCGGTCCGCTTGGAGTGCGGGGCTGGGGAACGCGCTGCTGGTGCTCTGTGTCGGCGGAGCGTGCCTCGCTGGACTGGTGTTCGGCAGTCAGGCCGACATCTCGGGGCCGGTGTTCGCGGTGCTGGTACTGACTCCGCTGGCCCTCGCGGACGCGCTCGGTGGCATCCCCGCGACGGCTCAGATCGCCACACGGGTCAAAGCCTCCCTGACAAGAGTGCAGGACCTCCTGAGCGCCCCAACCCCAGTCACGGAGCCCACCACCCCAACCGAGCTACCAGTAGGCCGCGAACTCGTCATCAGCCACCTGGACGCTGGCTACCCCGACCGCCCGGTACTACGGGATGTCGGCCTCACCGTCGCCGCCGGCAGCCGAGTGGTGGTGACCGGCCCGAGCGGCTCAGGCAAGAGCACCCTGGCCTCCGTCCTCCTCCGCTTCCTCGAGCCCACCGCCGGTCAAGTCGCACTGGGCGGCACCCGGATCACCGACCTCAACGGCGACGACGTGCGCTCGGTGATCGGTCTGCTGACCCAGGAGAGCCACGTGTTCGACACGAGCATCCGCGAGAACCTCCTGCTCGCCAGGCCCGGCGCCAGCGACCTACGACTCTGGCGGGCCCTGTACCAAGCCCGTCTGGGCGACTTCGTCGAGAGCCTGCCCGACGGCCTCGACACGATGGTCGGCGAGCACGGCGCCCGCCTGTCCGGCGGAGAACGACAGCGGCTCGCCCTTGCCCGGCTGCTGTTGGCCGACTTCGACATCCTGGTCCTGGACGAGCCGACCGAGCACCTGGACGACGAGACTGGCAGAGCCCTCCTGGCGGACCTGTACGCCGCAGCCGGCGCCCGCTCCGTCCTGCTTCTCACCCACCACCCAGCTCAGGCCCCGTCCTCGACCCACACGCTGGCACTCCCGTTGGCGTCCGAGACCCTTTACGCGGTCTCGGACGCCCAATGAGCTACCGGCTCAGCAGGAGACGGTGATCGAGTACGGCCGGTTGACCGCGCCGTTGTCGCCCAGCAGGACGACCTGCACCTGGTTGGGGTTCTGGTCGGAGGGCCGCGCGGTGATCGCGGGGTGGTCGGCCCGCGCCGTCACCTGGATGGCGCACTGGGCGACGGGCTGGTCGAAGGTGACCACGCTGCTGCCGTTGGAGGTGAACTCGGCGCCGGTCGCGTGGCTGCCGTAGGCCACTCGGACGGTCGGGCCCTGACCGTTGAAGCCGTCCTCGATCACGGCCCAGATCGGCGAACCGTCCGCCCCGGCAGGTCCTACGGGTCCAGCCGGGCCGGTGGCGCCTGGCGCACCTGTCGAACCCTGCGCACCGGTCGCGCCGGTGGCGCCCGTTGCTCCGGTGGCTCCGACCGGACCCTGCGGGCCGGTCTGGCTCCAGGTGATCGGGGTCTCACCGGTGCGGCATTGCTCACCGCTGTCCACGACTCGCAATGAGCCCTTGGCCGGGCCGAGAAGGGTCGTGTTGGTCGTGTAACAGCCGCTGACCCGGCCGCTGGCGTCCGGGATCGCCGCGTACGCGACCGCTCCGGCAGCGGTCAGCACCGCCGCGGTGACAGCGACGGCCGTCACTCTGTTCCTTGTGCGAAGCATGACATCCCCCTGTTCGTGGCCGGTGTCGTACCGGCTTTGGGAGCCATCCTGTTGCGCACTCTTCAGACTTCCTTAAATCCGCACTTCTGCGGTGATTGCCGGAGTGGATCGCGTGGTCTGTAAGGATGGGGGGCGTGTCGAACCCTCAGCTAGTCACTCTGCTCGCGGACCAGGCGCTGATCGCCGTCATCGTGGTGGTCGTCGTCCTGCTGGTCGGTGGTACCACCGGTCTGGTCGTCTCTCGTCGCCGCAAGGCCGAGCTGCCGGCCGCCAAGCCGGCGCCCGAGCTCACCGAGCCCAGGGTCGGCGACGACGCGGAGGAGCCGCGGGACACGCCGACGCGGACGCTTGAGGACACCGAGCTGCCCGAGCCCGCCACGGCAACGCTGGAGAAGCCCGAGTCGGCACAGGGCCGCCTGGTCCGCCTCCGGGCGAGACTGGCGCGTTCGCAGGGGTCGCTCGGCAAGGGCCTGCTCGCGCTGCTGTCCCGCGACAAGCTGGACGACGAGGCGTGGGAGGACATCGAGACCACCCTGATCACCGCCGACGTGGGCGTCGCGCCGACCCAGGAGCTGGTCGAGAAGCTGCGGACCCGTGTCCGCGTCGAGGGTGTCACCGCCGACCAGGCGCGGACGATCCTGCGCGAGGAGCTGATCGCGCTCGTCGACCCGACGCTGGACCGTTCGCTGAAGGTCGACCGCACGGACGGCCAGCCCGCCGTCGTCTTGATGGTCGGCGTCAACGGCACCGGCAAGACCACCACGGTCGGCCGGCTTGCCCGGGTGCTGATCGCGGAGGACAAGCAGGTTCTGCTGGGCGCCGCTGACACGTTCCGTGCGGCCGCGGCCGACCAGTTGCAGACCTGGGGTGAGCGAGTTGGCGCCCGGACCGTCCGCGGACCCGAGGGTGGCGACCCGGCCAGCATCGCGTTCGACGCGGTCAAGCAGGGCATCGAGGAGCACGCCGACGTCGTCCTGATCGACACGGCCGGTCGCCTGCACACCAAGACCGGCCTGATGGACGAGCTGGGCAAGGTCAAGCGGGTGATCGAGAAGACCGCCGAGGTCGACGAGGTGCTGCTCGTCATCGACGCCACCACCGGCCAGAACGGCCTGACCCAGGCCCGCGTGTTCGCCGAGGTGATCAACGTGACCGGCCTGGTGCTGACCAAGCTCGACGGGACCGCGAAGGGCGGCATCGTGATCGCCGTCCAGCGTGAGCTCGGCGTCCCGGTCAAGCTGGTCGGCCTCGGCGAAGGCGCCGACGACCTGGCCCCCTTCGACGCCGAGCAGTTCGTCGACGCCCTGCTCGACTAGTACTGGCTCGAGTAGCTAGACCCGCTTGGCGAGGTACAGGATCGTCGCCATCTCCAGGGTGACCGGCTCGGGCAGTACTGCGCGCAGCCGGTCGAGCAGCTCGTCGCGCTCCTCGTCCTCCAGCATCAGGTACGCCGACTGGGTGCCCAGGTGCGCCAGGTAGTCGGCCGTCGCCAGCGTGCGCTGCCAGCGGTAGATCTCCTGCCTGAGTTCGCCGAACTCCGGCAGCTCCGCCATCTCCGCGTACGGCTCCAGGTGATCCGACTCCGGCCACTCGCCGGGCCACTTCAGCTCGTACTCGCTCAGGATCGTCTCGACCTGCCTGCGCTCCTCGGAGTCGGCCAGCCGCTCGATGTTCCAGAAGAGCGCCAATGAGCCGCCGGGCCGCAGCGCAGCCGCAGTACGAGCCCAGCGGGTCGCCGGGGAGGTCCAGTGGAACGCCTGGGCGCTGTAGACGAGATCGACCGGCTCCTCGGGCTCGTACGACTCCAGCGAACCCATGGCGATCGTCACCGGGAGCGAAGCCACGTGCTGCCGCAGTACGAGCGCCATGCCGGGATCGGGCTCCAGGGCAACGACCCGTACGCCACCGGACGCGAACACGATGGTTGCCTTACCAGTACCGGCCCCGATCTCCAGCGCCGTAGCGGGTGACGAGTAGGCAAGCACGGCCTCGAACAGCTCGGGTGGATAGCCCGGCCTCACCCGGTCGTACTCTTCAGCGACCTCGCCGAACGTCAAAGCGCGTACCTTGTCCCCAGCCATACCCGCGAGCATATCCGGAGAGAGATGACTGCCCAGGAGACCAGACTCGAGGACCTGTTGCGCGAGCTGACGCCGCAGGTGCTTGGCGCGGTGGTACGGCGTACCGGGGACTTCACCGCGGCTGAGGACGCTGTGCAGGAGGCGTTGATCGCGGCGGCTCGCACGTGGCCTGCCGACGGCGTGCCGGACAACCCCCGTGGGTGGTTGATCCAGGCGGCGTCGCGGCGGTTCATCGACGAGATCCGGCAGGAGCAGGCACGACGCAAGCGCGAGGAGCTGGCGGCGTACCGGGAGGTGCCGGCCGAGGAGGTCGAGGAGCAGGACGACACGCTGCGGTTGCTCTTCCTGTGTTGCCATCCGGCGCTCACCGCGGCCTCGGCCATCGCGCTGACGCTGCGTGCGGTCGGTGGTCTCACGACGGCCGAGATCGCCACCGCATACTTGGTGCCTGAGGCAACGATGGCGCAGCGGATCAGCCGGGCCAAGCAGAAGCTCAAGGGGCTGCCGTTCGAGCTGTCGCAGGACGAGGAGCGCCTGGCGCAGGTGCTGCACGTGCTCTACCTGGTGTTCAACGAGGGCTACACGACGAGCAGTGGCGCCGACCTGCACCGCACTGATCTGTCCGGCGAGGCCATCCGGCTCACCCGGATGGTGCATCACCTACTGCCGGACAATGCTCAGGTCGCCGGCCTGCTGGCGCTCATGCTGCTCAACGACGCCCGGCGGTTGGCCCGGACCGGTACGGCGGGTGAGTTGATCCCGTTGACCGAGCAGGACCGCTCCTTGTGGAACAAGGAGTACATCGACGAAGGGGTCGCGCTGGCGGTGGAGGCGTTCCAGCAGCGCCCACTGAGCGAGTACCAGTTGCAGGCCGCGATCGCTGCCCTGCATGACGAGGCGGCCCGGCCGGAAGACACCGACTGGGCCCAGATCCTCGGCCTGTACGGCCTGCTCGAACAGCTGTCGGGCAACCCGATGGTCACGCTGAACCGTGCGATCGCCCAGGCGATGGTGTCCGGCCCGGAGGCGGGGCTGGCGCTACTGCAGCCGCTGGACGAGAAGCTCGACGGGCACTACCGGCTGGACGCAGTACGTGGGCATCTGTACGAGATGCTCGGGGACTATGAGGCCGCCGCGGCACACTTCACGGCGGCGGCCCGGCGGACCACCAGCTTGCCGGAGCAGAACTACCTGACCACCAAGGCGGCCCAGGTCAGTGATGCTGCGCGAAAGCTCCGATGATCTCGTCCTGCCCCTCGCCTGTTGCCAGTAGCAACCTCAACAGCACCCGTGCCTTGTAGGGGTCGAGGAAACCGCCGTCGATGAGGCCGCGAGCGAGTAGGTCCGACTCGGAGCCAGGTGAGCTGTAGGTGTTACGCAGTACGGACCCACCACCGGTACGTGACGTCAGTACGACGGGGATGCGCTCAGCCAGCTCGCCGAGCACGGGTGCCAGGGCTGCCGGGACATGGCCGACGCCGTACGCCGCTACGACGAGCCCTTGATGTGTATCGGCCAGCCCCTTCAGCAGTACGCCGTCGTCGTCGAGCGTGACGGTGTAGAGCGCCACCTGCGCGGCATCGAGATCCGCAGGCTCAGCGCGACCCGGTACTCCGTCCTGCCGGCTCGGGCGGGTGAGGATGCGGACCTGTCCCTCGACAAGCTGGCCGATAGGCCCTGCGTTGGGGGAGGCGAAGGTGGCGGTGCTGGTGCTGTGGGTCTTGCGTACCCAACGCGCTGCGTGGATCTGATCGTTGAAGACGACCAGTGCACCTAGATCGCGGGCAGCGGGGGAGCAGGCGACCCGGGCGGCGGCGAGGAGATTCGCCGGGCCGTCAGGGCCTGCCAGGGTCGGGTTGCGCATGGCACCGGTGAGTACGAACGGCTGCGAGTGCGGCCAGACCTGGTCGACCAGGAAGGCCGTCTCCTCCAAGGTGTCCGAGCCCTGGGTCACCACGACACCGGTAGCGCCGTTGCTGATCGCCTTCGAGGCCGCGTCGACTACGTCGAGCATCTTGGCGAGGGTGAGGTTGGCGCTCGGTACCGCCTCGATGTCCTGGACCTCCAGTGGTACCGGTAGGCCGGCCAGGCCGGGTACTGCCTCGGTCAGGTCGGCACCGGTCAGCCGGGCCACGCCATCGGGTGTCCGGCCTGCCATCGAGATGGTGCCGCCGAGGGTGAACAACGCAACGCTCACGGGACGAGGTCCTCTCATAGGGTCACGCGCTCGGGGCGGTGGGGTGGGGCAAGCAAAACGCAGCGGGAAGAGTACTACCTACTTGGAGCGGGCGCGGACGTGCATCCGTTCGCCCTGGGGACCGTAGAGGCAGAGCATCTCCGCCGGGCCAGGTCCGGGGTTACCGAACCAGTGCGGCACGCGGGTGTCGAACTCGGCTACCTCGCCCTCATGCAGGATGAAGTCCTTATCGCCGAGCACCAGCCGGATCTGCCCGGACAGCACGTAGATCCAGTCGTAGCCCTCGTGCACGCGCTGCTCCACGTCGTTGCCATTCCAGCCGGCCGGGACGATCTGCTTGAACGCCTGCAGGCCACCTGGACGCCGGGTCAGCGGGATCATCGTCGCGCCGTTCCGCTTGAACGACTTGGCGTGCACCCGCGGGTCGCCGGTCGGTGGCGCGTCGACGAGCTCGTCCAGCTGCACTTGGTGGGCACGGGCTAGCGGTAGCAGCAGTTCCAGCGTCGGGCGGCGCTGGCCGGACTCCAGCCGGGACAGCGTGCTGACCGAGATGCCGGTTGTCTCCGACAGCTGGGTGAGCGTGGTGTCGCGCTCGACCCGGAGTGCGCGCAGGCGCGGACCGACTGCTTCGAGGACATCGTCGAGATCAGGTTCCATCTTGCCATTCTGGCAAAGAAGTTTGTCGTTTTCGAGAAAACGGCGGATGGTCGGGACAGGAGATCGACGACGAAGGAGTTCACCGTGAAGCGGTACGACGTGGTGGTGATCGGCGGGGGAGCCGCCGGGTTGAGTGGTGCGCTGGCGCTGGTCCGGGCGCGCAGGTCGGTGCTGGTGGTCGACAACGGCACACCTCGCAATGCGCCGACAGAGCACGTGCACAACTACTTGAGCAGGGATGGTGTCCCGCCTGCGGAGCTCTACTCCATCGGGCGTGCTGAGGTCAGCGGGTACGGCGGGGAGGTGGTGACCGACACCGTGACGGGCGTGCGGCCGGGCAGTTCGGAGTACGGGTTCGTGGTGGAGCTGGCTGGGCGCGAGGCGGTGGAGGCTCGGCGGTTGCTGGTCACTACTGGCGTGGTCGATGTACTGCCCGAGGTGGCCGGGTTGGCCGAGCGGTTCGGGCGGGACGTGTTGCACTGCCCGTACTGCCATGGGTGGGAGGTACGCGACCAGGCGATCGGCGTACTGGCTACTAGCGTGATGGCTGGGCATCAGACGCTGCTGTTCCGGCAGTGGAGCTCGGACGTGACGCTGTTCCTCAATGACGTGCTGGAGCCGACCGAGGAGCAGTGGGAGGAGTTCGCTGCTCGTGGGATCTCTGTGGTGCAAGGGAAAGTCGCGTCGCTCGAGGTGACCGACGACAAGCTCACAGGGGTTCGCCTGGATGGTGGCAGGGTCATCCCGCGACAGGCGCTCGCCATACAGACGCAGTTGGAGGCTCGTGCGGACTTCCTGGCCGACCTGGGGCTGAAGGCGACCACACGTGAAGGCAGGGGAGTAGTAGTCGGTACTGCGATCGACTCGGACCCCATGGGCGCTACCGAGGTCCCCGGTGTCTGGGTAGCCGGCAATGTCACCGACCCGATGGGCCAGGTCATCACCTCCGCAGCCGCCGGTATGACGGCGGGTGCCGCCATCAACGCCGACCTGATCGGGGAGGAGACCCGCAATGCCGTGGAGGCCTACCGCACCCGGGGAGCTACTTCTGCCTAGCCCGGTGCGCTGCTGCCTTGACGCGGCTCTGGCATTGAGGTGAGCAGAACCGCCGCGCACTGTTGCGGGAGGCATCGATGAACACCCGGTCGCAGGCCGGCGCGGAGCAGACTCCGAGCCGGCCTGCCAGGTCGCTGCCGAGAGCCATGGCGAGCCCTGCCGCGCAGCCGGCCGCCCAGCCGTTGGCCAGGGTGTCGTCGGCGCCGTGGAAGTGGAGGCTCCAGCCGGGGGAGCCGGAGCGGTCCAGTTGCGGCCGGGCGTTGGTGTCGAGCAGCAGAGTGTTGACTTCCTTGGCTGCGCGATCAGTATCGCCTCCATGCGAGGCCTCGAAGATGACGCGCATCCTGGTCGCCACTGCTGTCAGCTGCTCCGCATCGGCGGTGGTCACCGTCGGTCTGCGCCGGCCGTCGTCGCCGAGGGCGTCGGCCGTGGCTTCGGTGAGGTCCGCCGGGACCGCGAAGGGCGCGCCGCCGGACTGGCCGGGCGTCAGCCGGTTGACCAGCGCCACGGCGGCGGTCAGCGTGTTGAGGATGTGACTATCGAAGTTCACTTGACCAGTCACTCCGGGGTTTCGTAGGGTCGCTGTCGTGACCAACCATACCGGCTTTGCTAGTCATCACAGGTTGCCTACCGCTGTCTGGGTGTTGGTGATCGCGCGCGGGGTGAATCGGCTGGGGGCGTTCACGCTGCCGTTCCTGGCCGTGGTGCTGACGGTGGAGCTCGGCGCGAGCGTCGCGGAGGCAGGACTGGTTCTGACGGCCTTCGGCGTCGCGACCCTGCCATCGCGGGTGTTCGGTGGACACCTGGCTGATCGGCTGGGGCGGCGGTGGACGATCGTGCTCGGCCTGGTGGGCTGTGCGGTCGGGCAGTTGTGGATCGCCGCGTCGGGGAGCATGTGGTCCGCGGTACCGGCCGTAGTGGTGCTGGGGTTGGCGTTCGAGATCTATGAGCCACCCAGTCAGGCGATCATCGCCGATGTGACCGAGCCTGTGGACCGGCCGGCGGCGTACGGGCTGTTGGGCGCGGTGATGGCGGTGGCGGCTGTGGTGGCCGGCCTGCTGGCGGCCTGGTTGGGGCAGTGGGATCTGCGGTGGCTGTTCGTCGCGGATGCCGTTAGCTGTCTGGCCTGTGCGGTGCTGGTCGCTATCGCGCTGCCGGGCGGGGTGCAGGTGGCACCGGCGGCTGCGGCGGTCTGGCGCGACCGGAGGCTGCTGTGGGTGCTGGGATCGGGCACGGTGTTCGCAGTACTCGCCATGGTGATCGTGTTCGGGCTACCTCTCACCTTGCTCGACCGGGGCGTGTCGGCCTCGGGCGTCGGGATCATCCTGGCCGTCTCTGCGATCGCGCAGGTCGCAGTACAGCCGGTACTCCGAACCCGCCGGCTGCTGGCGCTCGACGACTTCCAAGCGCTGACCCTGGGCTACGTCTTGCTAGGAGCCGGTCTAGTCGCCACGGGCTTCTCCCACAGCTTGCCCGCCTTCCTGGCAGCCGCTGTCGTCTGGAGTCTCGGCGACCTGATCCTGATCGGCCGCGCCCTCTCAGTAGTCGCCGAGATAGCTCCGGAGCACGCCCGGGGCCGCTACCTGGCTACTTACGGCCTCAGCTGGGGTGTAGCCACCGCAGTGGCCCCACTACTCGGCACTCAACTCCTCTCAGTAGTGGGCCCGACCGGTTTGTGGATCGGCTGTGGAGTCGCGGCCGGCGTCCTGGCAACTCTCCAACCGAACCTCCGGCGTCTCGTGCGGTCACAACCGTCCCAATTGGGTATTGAATGACCTAGGGAGGGTGGATGCGCGACATAGTCGACCCAGAGTTCGCCGCGTACGTCGATGCGCGGCAAGGCAGGTGGCTTCGTGCGGCGTACCTCGTGTACGGCGAGCTCGACCGGGCCGAGGAGGAGCTGTTGCATGCCTTCACCCGGTTGTCGCTGCGCTGGGGCAAGGTCGACGACCCGGATGCCTTTGTGCTCGGGCACCTCTACAACGCGGCCATGTCGCGGTGGTCGCGCAGCGTCAAGCCCTTCGAGGACGAAGAGGATCCGGTCAAGATCGCGCTGGCGGCTCTCACCCCGAAGGATCGCGCGGTACTGGTGCTCCTGCACCTGGAGGAGCTCACTGAGTTCGAGGTCGCCGAAGTACTGAGCATGTCCAGCTCCGCCGTGCACACCGCCGGTATGTCCTCCCTCAGCCGGTTCCGGCTAGAGCTCGGTACTCCGGACTGGCGCGACGTCACCGGAAGGGAACCGCGGTGAAGCGCGAGGAGGTCCCCTTCATGCTGAGACAGGCCTCCGACCGGCTCCCCGAACCCGAGCTGGCCGACGCGGCCTGGGCGGCTGGATTCGCCCATCGCCGCCGGCAGCGGCGCAGCATCATCGCCGTGCTGATCGCCTTGCTGCTGGTGGTTGTCGCCGGGGTGCTCGTGATGACACTGGGCGGCGGCAACAGCGCGATCACCCCACCCGACACCACGCCGACCCCGCCCGGCTACATCCCGCCGGCCGGTGAGATCTCAGGCATCACGTACTGGAACGCCCCACCCGCCGGCAGCGAACGCTTCCTCGATCGCGTGTCGACGCCGCTGGGCGAACTGCTGAGCCTGCCGGGTGACACCCCGGATCTGCGCACCAGGCCGATGGACCGGATCGCGGCCGTGACGGTGGCGTCGCGAGGGGGCAACTACTTGCCGCTCTTCCTCAGCTCCGAATCGCACTGGGCGCGCGACGATCGCGAGCTGCGGCCGATCGCGAGCGGCCGGCCACTCAGCACGGGAGCCGTCGCGCCCAACGGCAAGCTTGCCGCCTTCCCGCAGCCCGGCGGGGTGTACGTGGTCGACGCCAGTACCGCGAAGACGCGGCTGATCCCGTTGCCCTCGCAGGACATTCGCAGCGTGTCCTGGCTGGCGAACAGTATCCGGCTGTTGGTGAGCGGTCCCGGTACGGCGTACCAGCTCGATGTCGACGTGGCGGCGACCAAGCAGCCTCTCGTCGGAGGTGTTGCCGTGAGCAACGATGCCGAGGAGGTGACCGCGCCGTACCGGCTGGACGGTGGGGAGGGGGAAGTGGCGCTGCGCCAGTACGCCGGGAACAACGGCTGGGTCGAGGTCAGCAGGCCGCGGCTGCCGGTGGCCCAGTGGGCCGGTCAAACGTTTGCTGGAGGCAACATGGTCGGGCGGATGTTCGTCGCGGACCAGATCGCCCAGGTGCCCACCGTCGTGTCCCGCCCGCAGGCGATCGCCGCGATCTCGACCCTCGAACCGCGCGACGACCGGTTGCTCGTTCTCGGCGAGACTCCGGCGGCGACGCCGACGCCCGGCCGGACCGCTCCGGACCGGATCCGTGAACCAGGCTGCTGCTTCTTGCTCGGCTGGTACGACAGCGAGACCGCGTTGTTCCAGGTCACCGATTGGCTGCTGGCCTGGAACCTGCGGACCGGCCAGGTCCTCCGGGTCACCGAACTCAACCTCGACGGCCTCGCCCTCGGACCAGGCATCCGAGGCTGACCGTCTGCGGCTGTGAGCTTGTTCTAACCGTCCACGATCGACCTCATCGTCATCTCGACCAGGTGGTCGGTGTCCTCGACGGCCGGCATCGGCTCACCAGTCATCGCCCGCAGGATCAGGACGCCGGCCAGCCACTGCACCATCAGGACCGGATCGGCCCCGGGCCGGATCTGCTCACCGCGCTGCCGGGCCCGCTCCAGAGCGGCCGCCGTCAAGGCGATCCGGTTCTGCAGGAACGCCCGGTAGAACACGGTGAACTGCTCGTCGCGGTTCATCTCGGTGACGGCGAGCCGGATCAGCGCGACGCCTTCCTTGGTGTTCACGAACATCAAGGCGTCGCGGTAGACCTGGCGCAGGTCACCCGCGATCGACCCGGTATCGGCGTCCGGGATCTCGATGTCGAACAGTTGGGCCATCGCGTCGTTGGCGAGGAGCTCTTTGCTCGCCCATCGCCGGTAGATCGTTGCCTTGCCGACGCCGGCCGCCTCGGCAACGTCGTCGACGGTCATCCCGTCGAACCCGCGCTCCAGCAGCAACTGCACGGCGTACCGGCGGATCCTCGGTTCGGCGTCCGGGTCCCGCGGCCTGCCTCGACGTGGCCTCTCCCCGCTGTTGTTCCCCATTTCGTACTTCCCCAGCTTCGGACGGTCGCAGTGGCGCGGCTGCGGGCCGTGTGGTGAGGCCAGAGTGCCACAAGACGGCCGATGTCACGCCGATGTCACTTAAGGCGGCGCTTTGTCACATCCCTGAAACATCAGGACCGATCTTCTGAAACGGCGCGCCGACACCGTTTGCGGTGTGGCCGTGCGCGGGCTTCCCGGCGTTGTGGAGCTCCCCCTGATGAGGACGCGGGCCACCCCCCAGATCGATGGAAGGGATGACGTTGATGGAGATCAACGCCGGCGATACCGCCTGGGTCTTGGTAAGTGCCGCGCTGGTGTTCTTGATGACACCGGGCCTGGCTTTCTTCTATGGCGGCATGGTGCGCGTGAAGAGCGTGCTGAACATGATGATGATGAGTGCCATCACCATCGCCGTCGTCACCATCTTGTGGGTGGTGGTCGGCTTCTCGCTGACCTTCACCGGTGACAACGGGCACGTGATCGGTGACTTCTCGGCGGTCGGCCTGAAGGGCCTGATCGCTCCCGACGCGGTCAGTGGCACGATTCCGACGCTCGCCTTCGTCGCCTTCCAGTTGATGTTCGCGATCATCACCCCGGCGCTGATCTCGGGTGCGATCGCAGACCGGGCCACCTTCCGGGGCTGGATCGCCTTCGTCGCGGGCTGGACCTGCCTGGTGTACTTCCCGGTCGCGCACTCCGTCTGGTTCCTCGACGACGGCAACGGCGGCTGGATCGGCGACAAGCTGAAAGCGATCGACTTCGCTGGTGGTACCGCGGTCCACGTGAACGCGGGTGCCGCCGCGCTGGCGCTGGCCCTCGTGCTCGGGCGCCGGGTGGGGTGGCGCAAGGACCCGATGCGTCCACACAGCCTGCCGCTGGTCATCCTCGGCGCCGGCCTGCTGTGGTTCGGCTGGTTCGGCTTCAACGCGGGCTCGGCGCTGAGCGCCGGTACGACCGCCGCGGTCACCTTCGTCAACACGCAGGTCGCCACGGCCGCCGCCGTGATCGGCTGGCTGATCGTGGAACGGATCCGGCACGGCAAGGCGACCACGCTGGGGATGGCGTCCGGTGCTGTGGCAGGTCTGGTCGCGATCACCCCGTCCTGTGGTGCGGTCACGCCGGTCGGCGCGATCATCCTCGGCGTGCTCGCCGGCGCCATCTGCGCCTTCGCGGTCTCGCTGAAGTACAAGCTGGGCTTCGACGACTCGCTCGACGTGGTCGGCGTGCACCTGGTCGGCGGTCTGTTCGGCTCGCTGGCGATCGGCTTCCTGGGCAGCGCCGCGGCGCCGTCCGCGGTGAACGGCCTGTTCTACGGTGGTGGCGTGAGCCAGCTCGGCAAGCAGGCGCTGGCGAACGTGGTCGTCGGTGTCTACTCGTTCACAGTGGCGTTCATCCTCGGCAAGGTGATCGACAAGACGATCGGCTTCCGGCTCAGCGAGGACGACGAGGTCGCCGGTGTCGACCAGGTCGAGCACGCGGAGACGGCGTACGACTTCCTGGCCGCGGGTTCCGGGCTGCGGGGGCACAGTGCGATCGCCCGGCCGGTGGCCGCCGAGACCGAGACCGACGCTGCTGAGAAGGAAGGTGCGAACGTATGAAGCTGATCACCGCGGTGGTCAAGCCGCACAAGCTGGAAGACGTCCGGGCCGCGCTGGAGACGTTCGGGGTGACCGGCATGACGGTCACCGAGGCGAGCGGCTACGGCCGGCAGAAGGGCCACACCGAGGTCTACCGAGGTGCGGAGTACGAGGTGGACCTGGTCCCGAAGGTCCGGCTCGAGGTGGTCGTCGAGGACGGTGACGGCGCCGACGTGGTGGACGTGATCGTGAAGGCCGCGCAGACCGGCAAGATCGGTGACGGCAAGGTCTGGGTGACCCCGGTCGAGACGATCGTCCGGGTCCGTACCGGTGAGCTGGACGGAGACGCGCTGTAGATGGTTGATCGAGCAGCACAGCGGCGCGTGCGTGCCGAAGAGGCCGACGCGCTGCTGTACCTGCTCCTCTCCAAGGCGTGTGACGCCCTCGGTACTCCTACCGAGGGCGTTGCCCTGGTCGCAGTTGGCGGCTACGGCCGGGAGGAGCTCTCGCCGTACAGCGATCTCGACGTGATGCTTCTGCACACCGAGGGATACCCGCAGATCGACGAACTGGCCGCCCAGATCTGGTACCCGCTCTGGGACTCGCGGACCAAGCTGGACCACAGCGTCCGGACCATCGCTGAGGCTTCGTCGGCCGCAGCGGATGATGTACGAGTCGCCCTGGGGCTGCTGGACGCGCGGCACGTTGCGGGCGACTCACACCTCACACTGCAGCTCCGGTCGCTGCTGATGGCGGACTGGCGTCGTACTGCGAAGACGCGGCTGCCCGCGCTGGCCGAGGCGTGCCGGGACCGGGCCAACACGGTCGGGGAGCTCGCCCACCTCGCAGAGCCTGACTTGAAGGAAGCGTACGGCGGGCTGCGGGACGCCGTCGTGCTGCGGGCATTGGTCGCCTCCTGGCTTATCGACGTACCGCATCCGGTGGTTGAGCGGGCCCGGTTGGACCTGCTGAACATCAGGGACGAGCTGCACTCCGTCGCCGGCCGCGCAACGGACCGGGTGGTCGCTGACCTGGCTGGTGAAGTCGCTGCTGGGCTTGGCCTGCCGGATCGCGATGCCCTGCTGCGGCACATCTATTCGACCGGCAGGACCCTGGCGCACGTGTGCGATGTGTCGTGGCGGCGGATCGAGAGCCTGATGGCCCGTCCGCCTCGCTCACGACGCCGTAACCGCACCGGTGGACCGTTGCTGCTGGCACTGGACGAGGGAGTCGGGCAGCACGAGGGCGAGGTCGTCCTGATGCCGGATGCCCGCCCTGAAAGGGATCCGGCGCTTGGACTGCGTGCTGCGGCTGTGGCTGCCGACAGGGACCTCGTGCTGTCTCCGGCCGTCTGTGCTCGCCTGGCGGGCACTGCTGCGCTGTTGCCGGAGCCCTGGCCTGCTGAGGCTCGGCGGCTGCTCTGTGCGCTGATCGGAGCTGGGTCGGGTCTCCTGGAGGTCTGGGAGGCGTTGGACCAGGCTGGGTACATCACGCGGATCCTGCCCGAGTGGGACCTGGTTCGCTTCCGGCCGCCGCAGTCGGCAGTGCACCGCTACACGGTTGACCGGCACTTGCTGGAGACCTGTGTCGAGGCATCCAAGATGGTTCGGGATGTACGGCGCCCTGACCTACTACTGGTCGCTGCACTGGTCCATGACCTCGGCAAGGCGGTCGAGGGCGACCACAGTGTTACCGGAGCGGTCATCGCAACCACTGTCGCTCGCCGGCTGGGCTTTGCTGAGGCGGACGTCGACACGATCACCCTGCTTGTCCGGCAGCACTTGGTGCTGGCGCAGGTGGCAACTCGGCGCGACCTGGACGATCCGATGACCGTGGAGCTGGTCGCGGGCATCGTGGGCGACACCGAGACGCTTGACCTGCTGGAAGCTCTCACCTACGCCGATGCACGGGCTGCCGGTCCGGCTGCCGCCTCGCCTTGGCGGATGCGGTTGGTGGGCGAGTTGGCTCGGCGCGTGCGTGGTGAGTTGTCCGGGGGAGGGGCTGGGTTGTGGACCGACGCTCCGCCGATCCCGGTGCCCGAGTTGCACCAGGTGGTCGGTGTGGGACGGCTGGGTGTGACGGTGTCGGAGCATCGTGGCGATGTTCGGGTCAACGTCGCCGTACCCGACCAGGTGGGGACCTTGTCGACGGTGGCCGGAGTGCTCGCGGTGGAGCGTCTCGCAGTACGGTCTGCTGTTGTTACGTCTGTTGAGGGGCTGGGGATCTCGCAGTGGTCCGTCGCTGGTGCGGCACCTGACCCAGTGCGGTTGCGGGACCGGCTTGCGGTGGCTCTGCGAGACGACAGCGATCTCGTACGCCGGTTGGCCGCGCGGGACGCCTCCCGGGGCAAGAGTGCAGCCTCCCGAGTCGACTTGTTGCCAGGGGCATCCGAGACGGCGACTGTGCTGCAGGTGCGGGCGCATGACCGGCCAGGGCTGCTCTACGACGTCACTGCCGCCATTGCCGCGACAGGGGCGGACGTGAGGTCGGCGCACGTGAGCACACTCGGTGCGGAGTGTGTGGACGTCTTCTACCTGACTGATCGCGATGGCTCGCCGTTGGAGGACGAGGACGCGCGCACGACGGCCAAGTCGGTGCTGGATCGCTTGAGCTTCTAGTCTCGTCCAGGTGGACCTCGTAGCGAACTTCCAGCGCCAGATCGAGCAGTTCGAAGAGCTTGGCTCGCCTATGTACGCGGACCTGCTCCGGCGGGTCGTGGACGACTATGAGCTCGGTGGCGTGTCCAGCCGGATCCTGGCCGGCTGCGAGGACCTGCCACAGGACTACGTGGTCGCGCTGCCTTTGCTGGGCGCCGTGCATCGCATGGTGCTGGCAAGGGAGGCTCCTGAGCTTGCAGTGTTCTACCCGAGCGTCGGGGGCGAGTGGGACCCCGTGCTCGGCTGGGAGGCGTTCGAGCAGCTGCTATCTGCGCGGGTGCCGGAGCTACGCAGCCTGTTGAGCCAGGTGCCGCAGACGAACGAGGTCGGGCGGTCTATCGCTCTCTACGGTGGGTTGCTCCGGTTGCTGGAGGATGTGCAGTTGCCGGTGCGGCTGTTGGAGATCGGGTCCAGTGCTGGGCTCAACCTGCGGGCGGACCAGTACTGCTACCTGGTGAATGGGGTTAGCTTCGGGCAGGCGGATAGCCCGGTGGTGTTTGCGGATGCCTGGTCGGGGCGGGCGATGGTGCCCGCACCGGGGTTGCGGATCGCTGAGCGGGTCGGTAGCGACGTTGCTCCGGTGGATGCGTTGAGTGAGGACGGTGCGCTGACGCTGACCTCCTACGTGTGGCCTGATCAGCTTGAGCGGTTGGAGCGGCTGCGGGGTGCTTTGGCGATCGCCCGGTCGGTGCCTGCCGACGTACGGCGTGAGGATGCGGTGTCGTTCCTGCGCAACGTCGAACTGTCCGAGGGGCACGTCACGGTCATCTGGCACTCGGTCATGTGGTTCTACCTTCGGGCTGAGGAGCAGACGGAGGCTCTCGGGCTGATCGCGGCTCTGGGGGAGCAGGCTCGCGACTCGGCGCCGCTCGCGCATCTACGGCTCGAGCACGACCGGCGTACACCCGACTCGGAGGTCGAGTTCCTGATCGTGCTCGAGACCTGGCCGGGCGGTTCGCGGCAGGTCCTGGGCAGCTCGGGCGCACACGGCCTACCGGTCCGCTGGGAATGAGCCTCCGACTCACCACCGCCATGCCACCCCGTACCGAGGGAGGGAGTTGTGGCGACCTTGAACACCTCGTGGCGACCTCGGACACGTTATTTCGTGTTCAAGGTCACCGGAGGGTGTTGGAGGTTCTGAGTTCTTCCGTGGATGGCGGGCCTTCTAGTCCGTCAGTACTGCGACCAGGGTGTCGGTGAGCTCCGCGGAGTAGCGGCCGTCGGGGTCCAGGTCCGGGTCGAAGATGCCGATGTCGAAGCCGACGCATTTCGGCGAGGCGAGGATCGGCCTGAGGAGCTGGCGCAGGTGTTCGTGCTGCAGCCCACCTGGGTCCGGACTGTCGACGGCTGGCATCACCTCCGCGTCGAGGATGTCGACGTCGAGGTGAACCCAGAAGCCGTCCAGGTCATCGCGCTCGAGATGCTTGAGCACGCCGATCGCCGCGGCTGACGGGTTGTCGATGATCGTGCGAGCCGACCAGTCCGGGATGCCCGCTGCTCTGAGGCTGTCCAGGTAGGCCTCGTCCTCGCGATAGCCGAGCATCACGGCGTCGGTGTCGCGCACGTATGGCTTGAGGTTCTCGAGATCGGTGAGATCGTCCTGCCCGCGCCCGGTCACCAACGCGAGCGCCTCGCCCCCGGCGGCCCCGACATACGCGTCGTTGTCGACGGTACGGAAATCCGAATGCCCGTCCAGATAAACCACCCCGTACCGCCCCCGCCGCCGCAACGCGAGCGTCGGCCCGAGCAGGTTGCTGCACTCCCCACCAAGCAACACCACGAACTTGCCCTCATCAACCAACGCACCAACCCGATCAGCCAACTTGACCGTGTAGCCCGCCATCGCCGCCGCGTTGAACACCCCATCCCCAGGCTGCCAATCCCCCCGGTCATACCGAGGCGGCGTCACAACCCCCGCGTCCCCCGCCCCGATCCGCCCCAAAAACCCCTGATCCCGAACTGCCCCCGCCAACTTGTAACACCCCGGCACCGCCCCCGAAACCGGCGGCCGCAACCCCAAATTAGAAGGCCCATCCACCACAACCCTGTCCCGCCCCACAACACCCTCCCTAACCACTAACCCAAATCTTCCGGTTAGCAGAGACCCTACCCCCGCTCCGGCTCACCCCGCCCCTGCCCAGGCCCGCCACCAGTCCCACGCCCCCGAGCCCCATCCCCCAACACCGGCCGCCCCCGAACAGCCCCCGCCGCCCCAGCCTGCCCACTCAAAAACCGCAGACTCGGATGCCCCACACCCGGATCTCCCTTCCCAGCCACGGCGTTCCCCGGCCCCGTATTTCCCGGCCCCGTATTCCTCGGTCCCGTGTTCCCCGGCCCGGTCTTGGCAGATCCTGCGCGACCAGCCCCATCCACCTGCCTCCGCGGACCCGCCCCACCCTTCGCCCGATCAAGCACCCTCTCCCGCCCCACCTGCGCATTAGGAGCATCCACCGGAAACACCTCCCCAGGCGATGCGCGGTAATGCCGCCGAATCTCATCAACCTTCGAATTCAGCTTCTGCCGAATCTCCCCAGCGATGGTCACCCCGGTCTCGGCCGGCATGTGCTTGAGCACCGGCCATCCTCGATGCAACATCGCCCCGATCAACGCCGCCCGTACCGCGCGCCGATGCTCTTCATGAAAGGGAACGACCTCGGCCAACCGGTTACGCACCACTCCATCAGCCAACTGATCGAAATGCATGACTCCCGGCCCGCGAGTGCCCTCAGCGATGAAGGCGTCACGATCCTTCGCCGGTCCGGAAGCCTGCTCGGCGAGGCTGTCCATCGCGGCGAAGGCGCCGGGGTACTGGGGCTTGCGTAGCTTCAGCTCCGGGTACCCCGCCTGGGCGGCGTACAGGTCGAAATCGCTCATCGTCCGGAGCTCGGCGAATCCCTCGATGGCGCCGATCGAGTGCTCGGTCCGTACCGCGTTCGGTTCGTTCGGCGCGTCCACGGCCATCCCAGCGTGAGTTGCCTCATGCAGCACGGTCGCGATCGCCTCGGCACGCTCCTGTGCGGTCGAGGACGGGTCGACGAGATGGCGAAGTACGAGCGGACCGGACAAGCGAATGTCGCCAGTGCTGGGGTTGTAGCCGCCCCAGCTTCCACCTGGCGTCGCATAGAGGTTGCCGCTCCAGCGATCGGTGCCGGTGGGCCGCAGATCCCGCGCCAGCTGATACAGCCGCGCGAATTCCTGGTAGACGGCGGAGTCTCGCGCTACCAGGTCGCCGACATCCGCCATCGGCTACTCCGTCTGATCGGGCGTGGGCTGCACGGGCCAACTGGGCTCGCGCAACTCTCGCTCGATGTGCTCCAGCGACCGCGTCATCGCGCGGATATGAGGTGCCTCCTCCGGTACCGCCCGGTCGGCGATCTCGAAGATCTTGCGGCGGGCTTCCTCCAGCGCCGCGATCTGTTCCTCCACCGGAGCACCGAAGCGATAGGCATCCGCGTGAACCTGTCCGGCTTCGTGGTAAAGAGCACTCCACTCCGGCTCTGGGTCAGGCGGCTCGGCCAGTCGGTCGATCAGGATCTTGGTCCACGAGCGATCGTGCTCGGACGCGTCATCTGGCACCAGCAGGCGAAGTGCAGCCTGCTGCGCGGCGATGTCCGTCTCCGGCTCCGTCCTGATCTTGTCCCGGGCACGCGAGAACGCCGAATTGAACGCGGCGATGTCCAGTGGCATGGGGGACACGATATCGGCGGGCTCTGAGGAGTGGTTGGAGTTATCCACAGGGCGCAGCGGCGGGTTGTAGACGTCTCGTGGGTCGTAGTCGTCGTTCCAGGGGGAGCTGCTGCTGAACTCGATGTCGTTTCCAGTCCATCGAGGGTGCGAGTCATATAGCGGATCGCGTGTGCGTCATCGCCGGCCCGGTCGGCGATTTCCCAGATCTTCTGACGCGTGGAAGCAATCGTGGCCAGTCGTTCAGCCTTGGTTCCAGCACGATGGTCCATGGAGTACAGCACGATTTCGGCCTCGCGCCGCTCCAGGCTCATCCGTTTCAGTCCGAAATCCTCGGCCAGCTGATGTACTCGTTCGAGGGCATATGACCGATCTGTCTCATCCGACAGGGTGTCTGCCAGGTCCAGCAGTTCGCGTTGGACCTGCAGCAGTTCGGTCATCACCGTGACTTGTAGCGCTTGGAACGCCATCACGTAGTGCAGGCTGAACTCGTCGCCGAGCATCGTCGGTCACCCCTGCTGGTCCAACTCGTGTGTCCTGAGAGGCTAGCGACCGCCGTCGATCGGCGCCGTTTGTTATCCACAGGATGCCGGGACGGCGGAGGTACTACCGGGGCCGGTAGACTCGGGGAGTTGCCTGAGGGGTACTGGTGACGTTCTGCTCCACCGGAAGAAACGGACTGTGTTCTCGTGTTCGACACGCTTTCTGATCGCCTGTCCGCCGCCTTCAAGAATCTGCGCGGCAAGGGCAAGCTGACCGACGCCGACATCGACGCGACCGCCCGGGAGATCCGGATCGCGTTGCTGGAGGCCGATGTCGCGCTGCCGGTGGTGAAGGACTTCATCGCGGCGGTCAAGGAGCGGGCCAGCGGCGCCGACGTGCGCGGCGGGCTGAACCCGGCGCAGCAGGTGATCAAGATCGTGAACGAGGAGCTCGTCACGATCCTCGGTGGCCAGACGCGTGAGCTGCGGATGGCCAAGCGGCCGCCGACGGTGATCATGCTCGCGGGTCTGCAGGGCGCCGGTAAGACGACGCTGGCCGGCAAGCTGGCGAAGTGGCTGAAGGAGACCAAGCACCAGACCCCGATGCTGGTCGCGGCCGACCTCCAGCGCCCGAACGCGGTGACCCAGCTCCAGGTGGTCGGCGACCGGGCGGGCGTACCGGTGTTCGCGCCCGAGCCGGGGAACGGTGTCGGTGACCCGGTCGACGTCGCCCGGCAGGCGATGGCCGAGGCCAAGAGCAAGCAGTACAGCGTCGTCATCGTCGACACGGCCGGCCGGCTGGGTGTCGACGAGGAGCTGATGAAGCAGGCCGCGGACATCCGCGACGCGGTCACCCCGGACGAGATCCTGTTCGTCGTCGACGCGATGATCGGCCAGGACGCGGTCACCACCGCGCAGGCCTTCCTCGACGGCGTCGGCTTCGACGGCGTGGTGCTGTCCAAGCTCGACGGTGACGCCCGTGGTGGTGCCGCGCTGTCGATCGCGCAGGTCACCGGCCGCCAGGTGATGTTCGCCAGCAACGGCGAGAAGCTCGAGGACTTCGACGTCTTCCACCCCGACCGGATGGCGTCCCGCATCCTCGGCATGGGCGACGTGATGAGCCTGATCGAGCAGGCGGAGAAGTCGTTCGACGCCGAGGAGGCGGCCAAGACCGCCGCCAAGCTGCAGAAGAAGGGCGGCAAGGACTTCACCCTGGACGACTTCCTCGCCCAGATGCAGTCGGTGCGCAAGATGGGCCCGCTGACCAAGATCTTCGGCATGCTGCCCGGCGCGGCCCAGTTCAAGGACCAGTTGGAGAACTTCGACGAGCGCGAGATCGACCGGATCGAGGCGGTCATCCACTCGATGACCCCGGCCGAGCGGACCGACCCGAACATCATCAACGGGTCCCGCCGGCTCCGGATCGCGAACGGCTCGGGCACCGAGGTGGCCACCGTCAGCGGCCTGGTCGAGCGGTTCTTCGAGGCCCGCAAGATGATGTCCGCGATGGCGTCCGGCAAGGGAATGCCCGGTATGCCCGGGATGCCTGGCATGGGTGGTGCCGGCGGTGGGAAGAAGGCCAAGCAGCAGGCCAAGAAGGGCAAGCCCAAGCGCGGTTCGGGCAACCCGGCCAAGCGCGCCAACCAGGGCCCGAGCGAGCCCGCCGCACCTGCGGCCGGTCAGCTCCCGGCGGCCTTCGGCGGAGGCGGTAAGGACGGGAACTTCGAGCTGCCCGACGACCTGAAGAAGATGCTGGGCGGGAACTGACCGGGAGCGGGCGACCGCCACGCCAGGTAGCCGCCCGCTCCGCCCGCACGATCGGTTACAGAGCGCAAGTCTCCGATCGGCCAGCAACACGGGCCCGATCGTCCCCGGTTGCCCAGGCCCCACCGACCGCTAAGATCATCACTACGCCCGAAGCACTGATGTACTGCGGACTACGTCGTGAGGGACGGTTCGGATGAGGCAGCAGTTCAAGAACCTGGACACGTGGCGGGGTAAGTTGACCGCCGTCTGGGTCTGTATTGCGCCGCCGACCGCCTTGGTCGTCGTGTTCGTGGCCGGTGGAGTCACTTCGAACACGTTCATCGTCGACGCCCAGGCGCTGAGTCAGCCGCGCCAGGACACCGTCTTCGACGAGCTGGCCGGTACCTTGCCATCCGGCCCGGGCGTCGACGGCAGCATCCCGACCGAGCAGCGGTCCCAGATCGAGGTTCCGGTCACCGGAGCAGTGGACAGCCCGCAGCAGCCGACCACCGGCGTCACGGGCGACGTATCGGGCATCCCGGGCACCGTGCTGGCGGCGTACCAGAAGGCAGCGAACGACCTGGCCGTGGCGCAGCCCAACTGCGGGATCACCTGGCCGCTGCTGGCCGGCATCGGCAAGGTCGAGTCCGCTCACGCGAGCGGTGGCCGGGTCGACGCGAACGGTCTCACCCGCGGCAAGATCCTCGGCCCGGTGCTCGACGGCGGCCCGGGGATGTCGGCGATCGCCGATACCGACCAGGGCGTCTACGACGGTGACACCAAGTGGGACCGCGCAGTCGGCCCGATGCAGTTCATCCCGGGGACCTGGAAGTCCTTCGGCGCGGACGGCAACGGCGACGGCGTCAAGGACCCGCACAACATCTTCGACGCGGCCCGTGCGGCTGGTGACTACCTCTGCGCCGGCGGCGCGAACCTGAAGGACCCGGAGGGCCTGGTCCAGGCGGTACTGCGCTACAACCACTCGATGGACTACGTGTCCACCGTGCTCCGCTGGATGCAGACCTACAGCGCGACCCCCGTGACCATCCCGGACAGCACCGACCCGATCGCCCCGCCGGACGACAACGGGAACGTGCAGAACGACCCGACCCCGCCGCCGAACACCCCGGTGACGACGCCGCCGACCACCCCGGCCACGACGCCGAGCAAGACCCCGACGCTGACGCCGACCCCGAGCCCGACCAAGACGACCCAGCCGACGAAGGGCCCGAACGGCGGTACTTCGAGCAGGCCGACGACTCAGCCGACCAGGCCGACGACGCCGACCTCGCCCACGTCGCCGCCGACCAAGCCGACGACGCCGCCCACTCAACCGACGACGCCGCCGACGGACACGCCCACGCCGACCCCGACGCCGACTCCCACCCCGACGCCGACTCCGTGCAAGCCGGACGAGACACCGCCGCCGACCGCGCCGCCAGCGCCGGACCCGACCTGCACCGTGCCGCCGACCACCCCGGCCCCGCAGGACAGCGACTCGCCGACCCCGGCGCCGTCGGAGACGGGCTCACCGAGTCCGGCGAGCTCACTGACCTCCACCCCGGCCTGAACTCGCAAGGCTGCACCCGGCCTGAGGCTGCGACCGAGGCCTGAGTTCGCAGGCCGGGCCGGGGCCCGAAACGGCCCGCTGACCGGTCCCTGAGACCGGAATCGGGTCGTGAACCGTTAAGATTTCCCATCGCTGGGGCTGATCCGTAGGGTCTGACAGGGCCCTGCTGAGCGTGACGGTCAGCCGTTCGGCGCAAATCTCGGACCGCTGGGCTATCGGCTCAGGTAACTTTCCGTCGACTCTCGGTAACTTTCTGGCGCGTGGGTCGTTGGGGGAACTATGCGCCTAACCCGTAGTGGAAACCGTCGGGTCAAAATAATCATCGCTTCACTGTGCACGGCCCCCCTGCTGGTAGGGGCGATCGTCACAGTCGCTTCGGGCGGAGCCGGTGCCTCCGGCCAGCTCGCGGCGGACAGCCCGGTCGCCCCTTCGCCTGGGGCCGGACTGAACAGCGGTGAATTCGACGAACTGACCATGATCGTCCCGCAGCGTCCAGGAGTGGACGGCCGGATCGGATCTGACAAACCTGCCCGGGCCGACGTGCCCGTCCAGGGAGCCACCGACGGCCGGTCCGTGGTCCGGCCGGGACGACCCGGTGCCGTGAACGGCATCCCCCGCGGGGTCTTCCCCGCCTACCGCCGCGCCACCGCGAATCTCGCCGTGGTCCGCCCCAACTGTGGGCTCACCTGGCCGTTGCTGGCCGGGATCGGCAAGGTCGAGTCCGACCACGCCTCCGGTGGCCGGGTCGACGTGGCCGGCACCACCCGTGGCAAGCTGCTCGGCCCGGTGCTGAACGGCAAGCGCGGCATCGGCCGGATCAAGGACACCGACAAGGGCCGGTACGACGCCGACCTGGTCTGGGACCGCGCCGTCGGCCCGATGCAGATCGTGCCGGGCGTCTGGAACGAGTTCGGGGCTGACGGCAACGGCGACGGCTTCCGCAACCCGAACAACGTGTACGACGCCGTCACCACCGTCGCGGTCTACCTGTGCTCCGAGGGCGACGACCTGAAGCGCCCGCGCGATCTGGTCGCCTCGCTGCTGCGGTACCAGCACTCCAAGGACTTCGTCGCCACCGTCCTGCGCTGGATGCGCGTCTACAGCAAGAGCGCGGTCCTGGTGCCGAACCTCACCGGCAAACTGGCCACGCCCAAGACGACCGGCAACGTGGAGACCAACGTGGACCCGCGCGAGGTGCCGGAGGTGCCGGACGACCCGACCACCCCCGTACCGCCGACCACGAAGCCGAGCGTGCCGGCGTCGACCGACAAGCCGCCGACGATCCCGGACCCGATCGCGACGCCGACCGGCCGCCCGACGAGCCGTCCGACGCACACGCCGACCGGCAAGCCGACGCCGCCGCCGACGACGGACACCCCGACGCCGACTCCGACGCCGACCCCGACTCCGACCCCCACGCCCACCCCGACAGAGACGCCGACCCCGACCGAGACCCCGTCCGGCTCGCCCTGCGCGGCCGAGACCAACCCCACGCCCTGCACCCAGGGCAGCGGCTCGCACGGATAACGCAGTACCGGTTACGGTCTGGCAATGACCGAGACCGGTGTACTACGGCTCGCCGGCACGGTACTGCCGGCCGGTGAGCAGCAAGAGCTTCACCTCAGTGGCGGGCTGGTCGTCGACCGGCCCGCCACTGCTGATGTCACCACCGTCAGTACGGGCGGCTGGATCGTGCCCGGCCTGGTGGACGCGCACTGCCACATCGGCCTGGACAGCCATGGCCCGGTCGACCGGGACGTACAGGAGCAGCAGGCGACTGTCGACCGGGATGCCGGGGCCCTGCTGGTCCGGGACGCGGGCTCGGCCGCTGATACCCGCTGGATCGACGAGCGGGAGGACCTGCCCAAGATCATCCGGGCCGGCCGGCACATCGCCCGATCCAAGCGCTACATCCGCAACTACGGCTGGGAGATCGAGCCGGAGGAGCTGGTCGCGTACGTCGAGCAGGAGGCCCGCCGCGGCGACGGCTGGGTCAAGCTGGTGGGGGACTGGATCGACCGCGACGCGGGCGACCTGACCGCCTGCTGGCCGCTGGAGGCGCTCACTGCAGCGATCACTCGGGCCCATGAGCTCAACGCCCGGGTGACCGCGCACGTCTTCGGCGAACACGCCCTACCCGACCTGCTGGCCGCAGGCATCGACTGCATCGAGCACGGCACCGGCCTACTGCCCGACATGCTCGACGACATGGCCGCCCGTGGCGTTGCCGTCGTCCCGACGCTCATCCAGCTCGAGAACTTCCCCCTGTACGCCGACCAGGCCGCCGGCAAGTTCCCCGTGTACGCCGACCACATGCGTGACCTGTACGCCCGTCGCCGCGACACCCTGCGCTCCGCCGTAGAGGCAGGGGTGCCCGTCTACGCGGGGACCGACGCAGGCGGCGTACTCGGGCACGGCCTGGTCGCCCAGGAGATCCAGGCCCTCACCACCATCGGCCTGTCCGGCGAACAGGCCCTCGCCGCCGGCTCCTGGGCCGCCCGTACCTGGCTAGGCGCCCCCGCCGACCTCACCCCCGGCAACCCGGCCGACCTCGTCGTGTACGCCGAGGACCCGCGCGCCAACCCGGCCGTCCTCAGCCACCCCGAGTGCATCGTCCTGCGCGGCCGCGTCTACCGCCCCTGACACGCAAAAGTGGCAGGATCACGGCGAAACAGCTGAGTGATCGAACAATTTCACCCCGTGACGGGAAATATTCACGTAACTACTGGCCGCGACGGAAGTTTTTGCCCTACCGTGAGTCGCACCCGCCGACGCCCCTCGGTGGGACGTCCGTCGCGGGAGGCGCGGTGGACGTCGCAAGGGAAGGAACGAACCCCCATGGGTAAGACCGCCCGAGTGCCCAGACTGACCGCGCTGCTCGCCGCAGCCGCTGCCGGAGCCATCGCCCTCAGCGGCGCGCTCCCAAGCACTGCCGCACCAGCGCCCGAACCAACCGGCCCCCAGACCGGATCGGCTGTGCCAGGTGACCTGGCGCAGGCCTTCAACGCAGCCGCCATCAAGTACGACGTACCCCGTGAAGTACTCGTCAGCATCGGCTATGCCGAGTCCCACCTGGACGGCCACAACGGCCTGCCCAGCCAGGACAACGGCTACGGCCTGATGCACCTGGCCAGCAACCCGCAGAACCCGACGCTGTCCGAGGCGGCCAAGCTGACCGGCCTGCCGGTCGAGCAGCTGTCCAAGGACTCGGCGGCCAACATCACCGGCGCCGCTGCCGTCCTCGACTCGTACGCCGACCAGGCCGGCCTCAGCGGGAATGCCCGCACCGACCTGGCCAAGTGGTACTCCGTCGTCGCGAAGTACTCGCACTCCGCCGACGCACCGACCGGCCGGCTCTACACCGACGAGGTCTACCGGATCATCGGTGAGGGCGTCGGCTCGGTCGGCACCCAGCCCAAGAAGGTCACCCCGGACCGCGGCGCGTACGCCAAGGTGGCCCCGCTCGGCACCAAGAGCCCGTCGTCGATCCAGGCGGTCGACTACCCGGGCGCGATCTGGAACGCGGCCTGCACCTGCAACTACCGGGTCGGCCGGACCAAGGCGATCACCACGATCGTCATCCACGTCACCCAGGGCTCGTACGCCGGAACCATCAGCTGGTTCAAGAACTCCGCGGCCCAGGTGAGCGCGCACTACGTGATCCGGTCCAGCGACGGCCAGGTCACCCAGATGGTGGCCGAGAAGGACACCGCCTGGCACGTCGGCTCCGAGAACGGGTACTCGATCGGGATCGAGCACGAGGGCTTCGTGGACCAGCCGTCCTGGTTCACCGACGCCATGTACCGCTCGTCGGCGGCAGTGACCAGGAACATCGCCGAGCGCCGGGGCATCCCGAAGGATCGGGCCCACATCAAGGGTCACTCCGAGCTGCCGAACCAGACCCACACGGACCCCGGTCCGAACTGGAACTGGACCTACTACATGCAGCTGGTCAACGGCGGCAACCCGCCGACGTACAACTTCACCACCTACGGCTCCGGCGTCCGGGTCCGTACGGAGCCGAAGCTGACCGCCTCGATCATCACGGAACTGCCCGGCCCGACCCAGGTCTTCGTGACCTGCCAGAAGCAGGGCGACACGGTCACCGCGGAGGGCACCACCAACAACTGGTGGGCCAAGCTGCGCGACCAGGGCGGCTATATGTCCAACATCTACATCTCCGACCCGAACCCGAAACTTCCTGGGGTTCCTGTCTGCGCGTAGCACCGCCGGTCCCGGGGTCCCAGGCATGATGGGGCCCCGGGCACCCGGGTGAAGAGTAGAGCCTGCTGTACCGACGTGAGCCGCCCTGTTGCGTCAGGATCGATACTGACGACGACGGAAAGGCTCCTGTGATGCTGACGAAGATCCTGGCCCGCGGTGGGCCGGCCAGTGGGTACCTGCTCATCCGGTACCTGAAGGGCATCACGCTGCTCGCCGCACTCCCGATCAGCCTGCTGCTGGGCTGGTTCATCCCCGGCGCCACCGCCGGGCTGGTCAAGCTGGCGAACAGCGAGCGGTACCGGGCGTCGCGCTACCTCAAGCTGCCGGACGCCGTTTCGTTGCCTGACGCTCTGCCGCGGCAGCCAGGCGATGTGGTGACCTTGTTCAAGGACAAGTCGTTCATCCGCAGCCTGCGGCTCCTGCTGATGCCCCCAGTGGTGATCGTCGAGTTCTTCGTGGCGATCTTCGCGATCTTCTCGGTGCCGTCAGCGGTGATCAGCATGGTGATCTGGCCGTTCGCCGGCGGAGACGCCGACATTCTGGGCGTCCCGATCGACTCCTGGTGGAAGGCGCTGACCTTCGGCCCGCTGCAGATCCTGGTCGGGATCGCCTTCCTCGGCTGGGTCGCCCCGGCCACCGCACGCGGTCATGCCAAGGCAGTACTCGGCCTGCTGGCGCCCAGTGCCCAGGAGCTGGAGACGGCGAGGCTCAGCCAGCGGGTGGAGGAGCTGACCCGCACCAGGGCCGGTGCTGTCGACTCGCACGGCGCTGAGCTGCGCCGGATCGAGCGGGACCTCCACGATGGTACGCAGGCGCAGTTGGTCTCGCTGGCCATGCGGATCGGGGTCGCCAAGCAGGTAATGGCAGACGACCCGGAGAAGGCCGCCAAGATCCTCGACGATGCCAGGGACGGTGCAGAGCAAGCAATGACCGAGCTACGCGGCGTACTGCGAACCATGTACCCGCCGATCCTGGCCGACCGCGGTCTGGCCGGTGCGGTCGCTGCACTGTGCGCCCGCAGCCCCATCCCGGTTGAACTGCGCGTAGGCGAACTCGGCACGGTCCCGGCGCCAGTAGAGGCCGCTGCGTACTTCGTAGTCGCCGAATCCCTCACCAACATCACCAAGCACTCCGCGGCCGGCCATGTCGACGTACTGCTGGAGCGGCGCGGCCCTGAGCTCTACCTGGCCGTCACGGACGACGGCATCGGCGGCGCCCGGATCAACGAGGAGGCCGACCTGCTGGGCCGGGGGAGCGGGCTGCGTGGCATGGTGCATCGCGTGGAAGCCATCGACGGTCAGATCGAACTGCAGAGCCCCATCGGTGGGCCGACGACGGTCGAGGTGATCCTGCCGTGCGCGTAGTGATCCTCGAGGACAACCCGATCCTTGCCAAGGGGCTCGGCCTGCTGCTGGGCAACTCCGGGTTCGAGGTGGCCGCTGTCGCGGGTGACGCGGACGAGTTCGCCAAGGCGGTGGCCGAGCACCAGCCGGACATCGCGGTGGTCGACGTCCGGCTGCCACCGACCTTCACCGACGAGGGGCTGCGCGCCGCGATCGAGGCGCGCCGGCTGCGACCTGGCTTCCCGGTACTCGTCTTCTCGCAGTACGTCGAGGAGGTGTACGCCGCCGAGCTCCTGGCCGCCGGGAGCGAGGGAGTCGGCTACCTGCTCAAGGACCGGGTCTCCCGGGTGGACGAGTTCATGGAGGCCGTACGCCGGGTCGCCGCCGGCGGCACGGTCCTCGACCCCGAGGTCGTCAGCCAGTTGATGGTGAAGCGCAGCGACCCGCTGGAACGCCTGACGCCGCGCGAACGCGAGGTGCTCGCGCTGATGGCCGAGGGGCTCGGCAACACCGCGATCGGGCAGAAGCTGGTGATCAGCGAAGGCGCCGTCCACAAACACGTCGGCAACGTTTTCCTCAAGCTCGACCTGCCGCCGACCGACTCGGGTCACCGCCGCGTCCTCGCCGTCCTCGCCCACCTGGGACTCTGACCGCTTTCGGTCAACACCTTGACGACTTGTAATCACTAGGACACTCTCGGTTTCGAGAGCGCTCTCACCGCACCGAACCGCCCCTAGGTGAGGAGAGTCCGATGAAGGTATTTGCTGTCGCCGTGCTTGTAGCGAGCGCGGTAGCCGTCCCATCCCAAGCGATGGCCGCATCGCCTGACCAGCCACTCGCAGTACCGCAGCAGGCGACCGCCATGCAGGCTGACCTCGGTCTGACCGAGCAGCAGGCCAAGGACCGGCTCAAGGCCGAGTCGGTCGCCACCAAGCTCGTCCCGCTCGCCCAGCGCGCAGCGGGAGCCGCTTTCGGTGGTACCTGGTACGACGCCGCTCGGCAGCGACTGGTCGTCGGAGTGACCAGCTCAGCCGTAGCGGACGCAGTACGGGCTACTGGCGCCGACGTGTCGGTAGTACCGGCTACTGCGAAGCAGCTCGACCAGCGCAAGGCTGCTGTCGACAAGCTGGCTGGGAAGGCAGTACCGGCCGCAGTGAGTGGCTGGGCTGCTGACCCTCGTACAGGCAGTGTCGTCGTGAATGTCCAAGCAGGTAAGCGTTCCCAGGCCGTCAATGCGTTCGTGGTCAAGCTGTCGAAGGCCGGAGCGGTCACTGTCCAAGAGGTCACGGCCCAGGCGCCGCGTACCTTCGCCGCCGGTACGGTCGGGGGAGACCCGTACTACACCGGCAACGTCCGCTGCTCGATCGGCTTCTCCGTGTACGGCGGATTCGTCTCGGCCGGCCACTGCTCGCCTGGTGTCGGCGCCAGGACGTTCGGCTGGGATCACTCGAACCAGGGCGTCTTCCGGGGCTCGTCCTTCCCCGGTAACGACTACTCGTGGGTTCAGATCGACAGTGGCTGGTGGACCGTACCGGTAGTGCTCGGCTGGGGACAGGTCAGCGACGCGCTGGTCCGCGGCTCCTGGGAAGCTCCGATCGGTACGTCGGTCTGCCGCAGCGGCTCTACCTCGCACTGGCACTGCGGCACCGTCACGGGCAAGAACGAGACCGTGAACTACGGCAACGGCCAGCTCTTCTACGGCGCCACCAGGACCAACGTGTGCGCCGAGCCCGGCGACTCGGGTGGCTCGTTCATCACCGGTGACCAGGCCCAGGGCGTGACCTCTGGTGGCTGGGGCAACTGCAGCAGCGGTGGTGAGACCTGGTTCCAGCCGGTCAACGAGATCCTGAGCACGTACGGGCTCACACTGCACACCGCATAGCAGGATGGCCGGGCCCACCCCCAGGGTGTGGGCCCGGCCCGCCTCAACTCAACAGGTCGGAACGCCTGGCAGTACCGCGTTCGGATCGTCGATGTAGATGTTGCTGATGTACCCGGCCGGGCTGGCGAGCTTGGCCCACCAGTTGTTCGTGTAGCCCTCCGCGTTGACCGTGTCTCCTTGCTTCTGGCAAAGGACCCGGACCGAGGTCGGACCGCTCAGGGTGGCGACGACCGGCGAGCTCAGGTGCGCGTCGGAGCGGACCCGGACGCCGGAACCCCAGGTCATGAAGGGCTTGCCGGGCTGGCTGCCGCAACCGTTGTCACTGGTCAGGAAGGCCGAGCCGTACGAGCCGGGGTAGGACAGGCCCGTTCCGTTGATGACGATGTTCTGGCCGACCCCGTTGAGCAGTTGCTCGTAGTGGATGTGCGGGCCGGTGACGTTGCCGGTGGCACCGGTCACGCCGATCTGCTGGCCCTGGGAGACCTGGGCGCCCTCGGCAACGGAGTACGAGGAGAGGTGGAAGTAGTAGGTCTTCCAGCCGCCGCCGTGCTCGACGGCGATGTAGTTGCCGGCTCCACTGGGCTGGGAGAACCGGTGCGCGGTGCCGGCCGCGGAGGCCAGTACGGGAGTCCCGTTGGTGACTCCGCCGTCGGAGCGGATGAAGTCGAGCGCGCGGCGGACCTCGGCCGAGTGGTGGCTGTAGGTCCATTGCTGGCCACACGGGAACGGGGCCTTGAAGTTCGGCGCGGCCATCGCCTCGGTCGGTACCGCCACCAGGGTGGCGGCACCGACCAGGAGCGAGGCTAGAACAGCGAGAATTCGTCGGACGGGCACGGTGATCAGTCCTTCGGGGCGACCTGTCACGGATGGTGAGATCCCTGACGCTTGGAGTGATGTGCTCACAAGCTAACGCAGGTTTCGTGACTTAGGAACTGATCACGCGGGTGAATCGTTAGTGATTAACCTGTGGTCGAAAGGCTTCCCACAGGTGTCAGGCCGGGGTGTTCTCGTCCGGTACCGCTTCGAGCGTCGGCGTCTTGCCGTTGCTGGACAGCGACTCGATCAGCTGCTTGGCCAGCGCGAAGCCCGAGCCGCCCATGGTGATCGTCTTGACCAGGGTGTCCTCGATGCCCTGGGCACCGTTCAGCACGACCATGTTGCCAACCTTCTCGAAGGACGACGCGGCCGCGCGAACGATCTCCGGGTAGGCCTCGGCGAGCTGCTGCGCGACGACGGCGTCGGTGTTCGTGGCCAGGGCCTCGGCCCGTGCCTTGATACCGGCCGCCTCGGCCATCGCCTTGGCCTGGACGGCGAGCGCCTCGGCCTTACCGTTCAGCTCGGTCGCCTTCGCCTGCGCCTCACCGCGAAGGGTGACCTCGCGAGCCTGCGCCTCGGCAGCGGCGATCTGAGCGTCGCGGTCGGCGGCGGCCAGCGTGCGCTGCCTGTACGCCTCGGCATCGGCCGGCTTCAGTACCGACGACTCCAGCTGCTTCTCGGCCAGCGACGCGTTCAGCTTCGCGGTCTCCGTCTCGGCGACCACGACCTCCTGGCGGGCCAGCGCCTCGGCCAGCGGGCCGGACTGCGACGCCTTCGAGTTCGCCTGGTCGACCTCGGCCTGGTACCCGGCGCGGGCGATCGAGCTCTGCCGTACTGCAGCCGCCTTGGCCGCCTCGGCGACCTGCTCGCGCTCGGTGGCTTCCCGGTCCCGCTCGGCCCAGGCGATCCGGGCCGCTGCCTCGACGGCTGCGGCCTGCGGACGGCCGAGGTTCTTGATGTAGCCGGACTCGTCGTCGATCTCCTGGATCTGCAGCGAGTCGACCACCAGGCCGAGCTTCTCCATGTCACCGGCCAGCGAGCCGCGGATGTTCGTGGTCAGCGTCTCCCGGTCGTGCAGCATCTCCTCGACCGTGGTCGAACCGACGATCGCCCGCAGGTGACCGGCGAACAGCTCGTGGATCGTGCTCATCACCTGCTCGTCGCTCTGCTCCAGGAACCGCCGGGCCGCGTTCGCGATCGAGCCGTAGTCGTCACCGACCTTGTACGCCGTGACGCCCTTGATGTGCAGCGGAATGCCCTGACTCGACACGCAGGTGACCGTCAGCGGCGTGGCCCGGATGTCGAGCGGCAGCCGGCGAACGGTCTGGAAGCCGGGCAGCACGGCGGTACCGCGGCCGACGACGATCTTGAAGCCGAGCGTCTCGTTGATCTGCTCCTGGCTCGAGTGCGCGCCGAGGCCGGAGATGATCAGCGCCTCGTTCGGCTCTGCCACCCGCCAGACCATCCGGAACAGGATCAGGAGGACCACCAGCGCGACGGCGCCGGTGATCAGGTACGTCCAGAGCATTTCCCCTCCAGGGAACAGAATTCTTCAGATGGCGCGGGCGACGTAGACCGTGCGTGGTGGGTCGTACTCGACCACCACGATCGGGGTGCCGACCTCGATCACTTCGTCGGTCGCGGGGTAAGCGTAGAAGGCCTCGGTGGCACCGCGGACCGGCAACATCACCTCGCCGACGATTCCCGGTGCGATCCGGCCGATCACGCGCCCTCGCTTGCCAACCATGACGCCCCTCCGACGTAACCCCTGCACCAAACGGTTCCCGCAGCTTAGTTCGCCCGGAGCCCGCCTCGGCCCCTTCCTGGCTCGGACAGGCGTCACGCCTTGTGGTCGAGGCTGACACCGGCGCATTGTTGGAGTGTCGACCTGGGGAGGGGGACGGGGAGGGCTTGACATGGGTGGGGCGCGGATCGCGTTGGTGATCGCGAACGCGGAGTACAACGATCCCGGGTTGAGCCGGCTGATGGCGCCGGCCCGGGATGCGGCTGCGCTGGCCGGCGTACTGGGGGATCCGGAGGTCGGCGGGTTCGACGTGCGGGTGTTGCAGAACGAGTCGGCGCAGACGATCCGGTACGCCGTCGAGGACTTCTTCTCGGATCGGTCGCCGGAGGATCTGCTGTTGCTGCATTTCTCCTGCCACGGGGTGAAGAACGCGGCCGGTGAGTTGTTCCTGGCGGTCGCGGATACCAAGCCGACGCGGCTGGCGTCGACGGCGGTTGCCGCGGACTTCGTGAACCGGCAGATGGCAGACAGTCGGGCGCAGCGGATCGCGTTGTTCCTGGATTGTTGCTACGGCGGTGCATTCCCGCGCGGACTGGTTGTGCGCGCGACGGGTGAGGCGCAGGTGCGCGACGCGTTCGCCGGTCAGGATCGGGTTGGTGGCGGGCGCGGGCGGGTGGTCGTCACTGCGTCGAGCGCGATGGAGTACGCCTTCGAGGATGGGCAGTTGGCTGCCGGTACGCCGAAGCCGTCCGTCTTCACCAGTGCTGTCGTGGACGGCCTCAAGTCCGGCGATGCGGACAAGGACGGCGACGGCTGGGTAGGCCTCACCGAACTGGTCGGCTACGTGACGGACCAGGTCCACCGCATCACCCCGAACCAGAATCCCCAGATGTGGACCTTCGGCTCCCAAGGCGAACTCCTGATCGCCCGCTCCAACAGAATCACCCCGCGGCTACTGGCTCCCGAGCTGCTCGAAGCGATGGCAAGCCCCCTGTCGGCCGCCCGCTTCGGCGTAGTCGACTACCTCCGCGAACGCCTCACCAGCGAGGACCAGGGCCTGGCTCTTGCCGCCTACCAAGCCCTCACACAACTGACGAACGACGACAGCCGCAAGGTCTCCGAAGCCGCCACCCGAGCGCTGACCGACACCCCACCCGCCCTACAAGACCTAGTACGAGGCTCAGCCCAGCCCAACAAGCCCGTACCGCCGGCAGCCGCGCCCGCCGCTGCTCCGCCCGCACCACCACCTTCGTACGCCGCCCAGCAACACGCAAAGGCCCAACGCAACCAACAGGCACTACGAGACCTAGCCAACGCCCACCCCCTCCCCAAACCTGCCTCGACGACCACGCCACCCGCCGCGGCGGCGACTCCAGCACCCGCGGCGGCGGCACCGGCATCCTCGGTGGTTCCGTGGTGGGTGGTTGTTGTTTTGGTGGTGGGGGCGGTGGTGCTGGTGATCGTCAACTGGCCGGGGGCTGTTGATTCTCGGCGGATCTGGTCGGATGACTCGAATACCGGGTGGCGGGTTTACCGGAGTTGGTTCGATCCGGAGATTCTTGCCTCGGTCGTCGTGCTGGCCGCGGGTCTGGCGGCGCGGTGGATGCCGGTTGCGATGGGCATCGCGCTGGGTGCGGTCCTGTCGATCGGCGAGGATGCCTTCCTGTTCCTGGCCGGCGGGCTGGCCGCGGAGGAGACCGCCGAGTGGCTCGTCGCCGGCTTCGTCGCGCTCATCCTGGCGGTGGCCATCGTCGTCGTGCTCAAACCACAGCCGCGACCGTGGCCGGTCCGGGCGCCCGCCTTCGCGTTGATCGTTGCTGGTGGCATCGTTTTGTTGCTGGGGACGTTGGTCCAGCACAACGACGGCATCTCCTTCTCCACCGTCACCAAGCTCGCCCTGCTGGAGCCGTTCGTCATCGTGGCGCTCGGCTGGCTCGCCATCGCCGCCATCGAGGCGCGGACCAGGAGCTGGCTCACCGCCACCGCGGTCACCTACGCCGTCATCAGCATGGTCGCCGCGGTACCGGCGTTGACCGAAGGCAAGTCGGCGTCCGACCTGCTCGCCGGTCTGTTCGGCAACCTGCTCGTCATCGCCGGAGTCGCCTACGCAACCCGCCGCCCATTCATCCTCGAATAGCTCCTTCTGTCGCGCCCTTGATGAACTGCCGGGCGAAGATCACGAAGACGATGATCAGCGGCACCATCGCCATCAGCGCACCCGTCATCACCATGCTGTAGTCGACCCCGTGGCTGCGGTTCAGCGACGACAACGCCACCTGCAGCGTCAGGTGATCGGGATTGGTGAGCACGATCAACGGCCAGAAGTAGTCGTTCCACGAAGCCACGAAGGTGAAGATCCCGAGGAACGCCAAGGCCGGCCGCGCCGACGGCAACGCCACATTCCGGTAGATCCCGAAGAACCCGCAGCCATCGAGCGTCGCCGCCTCCACCAACTCGTCGTGGATCGAGTTCTGGAAGTACTGCCGCAACCAGAAGATCCCGAACGCGTTCGCCGACGCCGGGATGATCAGCGCCTTCAACGACCCGACCCAGCCGAACGCCGCCATCGTCTGGAACTGCGGTACCGCGCCCAGCTGCGCCGGCAGCAGCATCGTCGCCAGCAGGATCACGAACAACGCGTTCCGCCCCGGGAACCGGAACTTCGCGAACGTGAACGCCGCCAGCGAATCGAAGAACAGCACCAGCAATGTCGTCGAGACCGCCACCACCAGCGTGTTCGCCATCGACGAGAAGAACGCAACGTTCTGCAGGACTTCGTGGATGTTGTCGTCGAGCTGCGACCCGAAGGTGAACTTCGGCGGGTACCGATAGATGTCCGACGTCGTATTGGTCGCCATCACCAGCGTCCAATAGAACGGGAACAGGCACAGCAGCCCCGCGATCGCCAGCACCACATGCATGATCAGCCCAGGCCAACGAATCCGCGATTTCACTGGCGTCCCCTTCCGCCGAGCAGCTTCCAGTTGATCGCCGTGAAGAGCAGCACCAGCATGAAGATGCTCAACGCGATCGCCCCGGCGTACCCGTAGTCGTTGGCGAAGAAGGCCTGTTGGTAGAAGTACATGACCACCGTCATGCCGCTCTGCCCGGTACCACCGGTGTTGCCGACCATCACCTGTGGCTCCGTGAAGGTCTGCAGCCCGCCGATCGTCGACATGATCACCGTGAACAGCACGACCGGCCGGAGCTGCGGCAGCGTGATCAAGAAGAACGTCCGGAACGGTCCGGCGCCGTCGACCTTCGCGGCCTCGTACTGCTCGGTCGGGATCGCCTGCAACCCGGCCAGATAGATGATCGTGTTGTACCCGGCCCACTGCCACACGATCATCGTGGAGATCGCGATCTTGATCCCCCACGGTTGTCGCAGCCAGTCCTCGGTCGGCAGCCCGAGGGACCGCAGGATCGAGTTGATCAGGCCGAAGTTCGTGCTGAAGACAGCGGCGAAGAAGATCGCCGCCGCCACCAGCGAGGTGATGTTCGGGATGAAGTACGCGATCCGGTAGACGCCCTTGAACCGGACCGCCGAATGCAGCATCACCGCGAGCGCCATCGCGATCACCAGCGTGGGCACGGTCGACATGACGAACAGCACGACCGTGTTCCACAGCGCGAGCCAGAACGTGCTGTCCTCGGCCAGGAAGCGGAAGTTCTGGAACCCGACCATCGTCCGCGGGCCGAGGCCGTCCCACTTCTGGAACGCGAGCAGGATCGTCGACGCGACCGGGTACAGCCCGAAGACGATGAAGATCACGTAGAACGGCGACAGCGCCAGGTAGAAGCGCCAGTACGACCGGATGCTGCGCCGGCGCCGCGGTTTCGTAGTACCGGCCGGTCTGCTGGGGGCTGTCGCGGTCAGAGTCACTGCACGCCCTGACGCTTGCCGATCTGCTTCGCCTTCGAGACGGCCTCCGCCCAGGCCGCGTCCGACGTCTTCTTGCCGGCCTGGACGAGCTTGAGCCCGTCGGTGAACGGGGTGGCGAGTGCGCTGTCGAGGGGAGCCTCGTACGCGATCGGGATCGCCTTCGCCGCCGGGCCGAAGACCTCGATCGGCACCTGCCCACCGAAGAACGGGTCGGCCGCCTTGAGCTGCGGCTTGTCGTAGGCGGCCGGCGCGGACGGGAAGATCTGCGCGTCCGCGAACGCCTTGGCCTGGTTGTCCGGGCTCAGCATGTACTTGATCACCTCGAGCGCGGCGGCCGGATCGGCGGCGTTCTTGGTGATGGTGAGGAAGGAGCCGCCGAAGTTGGCCGGGCCGCTCGGCGTCGCGGCGACCCGCCACTTGCCGACGCTCGTCTTGCACGCGGACTTGATGTCCAGTGCGACCCAGGCCGCGCCGACGATGGTCGGCACCGTGCCCTGGTCGAGGCCGGCGTTCCAGTCCGCCGAACCGCCCAGCACCTTGCCGTCGACCTTCAGCGTGACCGCCTTCACCGCGATGTCCCACGCCCTGCGGATGTGGTCCTGGTCGCCGATGAACTTGTTGTCCTTGTCGATGTACCGCGCCGTGCCCTGATTGACGATCGTGCCGTACAGGTCGGTGGCGTCGGCGACGATCGGCGCCTTCGGGTTGGACTTCTTCAGCTCGACACCGGCGGCCAGGAAGTCGTCCCAGGTCTTCAGCTGCTCGGCCACCTTGGCCGGGTCGCCGGGCAGCCCGCCGGCGGTGAAGACGTCCTCGCGGTAGAACAGCGCGGTCGGCCCGATGTCGATCGGGATGCCGATCACCTTGCCGTCCAACGTGGTGGCCTGCTTGACCTTCCACTCCAGGTAGTCGCCCAGGATCGAGTCGGCGCCGATCGTCTTCAGGTCGACGAACCGGTCGGCCTGCGGCAGCAGGGAGGCGATGTCCTCACCCTTGACGCCGGTGATGTCGGGGATCGACGTCCCGCCGTTGAAGGTGGTGAGCAGCTTCTGCTTGAAGTCGCCGCCGACCTCGGAGTACTTGATGTGCTGGTCGGGGAAGTGCGCGATCGTGTCGTCCAGGACCGACTTGCCCAGGCCGCCCGGCCAGCACCAGAGCGCGATGTTGCCGGTCGCGTTCTTCTTGGTCGAGCCGGTGTTGATGCTCGACGAGCAGCCGACGACTGTGCTGCCGAGCATGGCCGCGAAGCCTCCGGCGAGCAGCGTCCGACGGGATAGCTCCATGGTTCTACCTTCCTGACTGGTCGCGCAGCGGTGCGGGACCGAAGTGTGCGCTGATCAGCGCGGCAAGGGATTGACCTGAAAGAGATTGTTCTGTTGGGTGCTGCTGGTGCCAGGCCCTGAGGTCGGCCCAGGTCGGGGCCGCGTCGGCGCCGCCCAGCTTGGTGACGGACAGCGCCGCGGCGAGTGCGGCGAACCTGAGGCGCTCCGCGAGTGGGAGCTCCCACAGGGTCGCCGCGATGAACCCGGCGGCGAACACATCACCCGCCCCGGTGGTGTCCGCCGCCGAGACCTGTACGGCCGGTACTACGACCCGCTCGCCGGAGCCCGCGTCGAGCGCGAGTGCTCCGTTGGCGCCGTCGGAGACGACCACCAGGGGTACCTTCTCGGCCAGCCGCTCGAGCGCCTCGGTCGGCGTACTCGTGCGGGTGTAACTCATCGCCTCGCCCGCATTAGGGAGGAACACGTCGCAGTGCTCCAGTTGGTCGAGTACTGCGGGGTCCCACTGCTCGGTGGGGTCCCAGCCGACGTCGGCGAAGACCACGCTGCCGGCCGCCCGGGCCTTGGCGAGCCACTCGTTCGGCCAGGGACCGATGTGAGCGGCGACGGCCCTGGCCGCCGGCGGCGTGGTGAGCAGCTCGTCGGCCGACAGTGGGGGAGGGGTACCCCTGGTGACCAGTGCCCGGTCGTTGTCGTAGGCAAGGGCCACCGTGAGGGGGGTCTGCCAGCCGTCGAGCTTGCGGGAGAGGGTCAGATCGATGCCTTCGCCCTGCGTCAGCCGGTCCCAGAGCCGGCCGCCGAGATCGTCGGCGCCGAAGGTCGCGGCCAGTCCGGTGCGCAGCCCGAGCCGGGCCAGCGCGACCGCGAAGTTGGCGATCCCGCCCGGGCTCTCGGCGGAGGCGTCCGCCCAGACCTCGGTGCCGGGGCGCGGCGCAGACGGCAGCCCGAGCACCAGGTCGTGGAAGACCAGGCCGGACACCACCACGTCCAGCTCACTCATCAGCAGCACACTCCTGCAGGGTCGCTCAAATTCGTGCAGCCAGTGTGGATCGTTTGAGCAAACTACGCAATACCTCTGCAAATTGATGCGCGAGTGTGACGGAGTTTGCGTGATACCGTCTCCGTGTGTTGCCAAAGCAGCGGCAGGACCAGATCGTTCGCGCGCTTCGGGCCGACGGGGCCGGGGGTGTGAAAGTGCTGGCTGCCCAGCTCGGGGTCAGCGAGGCGACGATCCGGCGCGATCTCGAGCAACTGCACGAGCAGGGCCGGCTGACCCGGGTGTACGGCGGAGCGCTCGCCGTCGACGGCGGTGACGAGCCGTTCGCCGAGGTCAGCGCCGTGCACGCCACGGAGAAGGACCGGATCGCCCGCCGCGCGGCCGCCCTGGTCGCAGACGGCGAGTCACTGCTGCTCGACATCGGTACTACGGCGCTGCGCGTCGCCCAGCAGCTGCACGGCCGCTCACTGACCGTCGTGACGAGCAACCTCGCCGTCCTGGAGGAGTTGCAGAACGACGAGCAGATCGAGCTGATCATCCTGGGCGGCTTCGTCCGGCGCAGCTACCGGTCACTCGTCGGATACCTGACGGAGGAGTCGCTGCGCCAGATCCATGTCGACTGGCTGTTCCTCGGTACCAGCGGGGTGCGCCCCGACGGCCGGGTGATGGACAGCACGATGATCGAAGTACCGGTGAAGCGGGCGATGATCAAGGCCGCCGACCGGGTGGTGCTGCTGGCCGACGCGACCAAGTTCCCCGGCCACGGCGTCGCCAAGGTGTGCGAGCCGACCGAACTTTCCATGGTGGTGACCGAGCCCGACGCCGATCCGGCGACCCGGGCCCAACTAGTCGAGGCAGGGGTCGAGGTGGTGCTCGCGTGAGACTGACCATTCTGGGGGGCGGCGGGTTCCGGGTTCCCCTTGTTTATCAGGCATTGCTCGGCGATCGCGGCGACGGCCGGATCACCTCCGTCGTGCTCTACGACACCGATCGTTCGCGGTTGGCATCGATCGGGTCGGTACTCCGCCAGCAGGCCGCGCTGTACTCCGATGCGCCGGTGGTGACCGAGACGACCGACCTCGACGAGGCGATCCGGGGCGCCGATTTCGTCTTCTCCGCGATCCGGGTCGGTGGGCTCGAAGGGCGCACGATCGACGAACGGGTCGCGCTCGATCTCGGCGTACTGGGTCAGGAGACCGTCGGTGCCGGTGGGATCGCCTATGCGTTGAGGACGTTGCCGGTGGCGACCGCCATCGCCCAGCGGATCGCCGCGCTGGCGCCGGAGGCATGGGTCATCAACTTCACCAACCCGGCCGGGATGGTGACCGAGGCGATGATCCCGTACCTGGGTGATCGCGTGATCGGGATCTGCGACTCGCCGTCCGGGCTCGGGCGCCGGGCCGCTCTGTCCTTAGGGCTGGACCCTTCGTCGGTCTTCTACGACTACGCAGGGCTGAACCATCTGGGCTGGCTTCGCGGACTGGAGTCGGGTGGGGTCGATCATCTGCCGGCGTTGCTGGCTGACCCGGCAGCGCTCGGCGACTTCGAGGAGGGGCGGCTCTTCGGGGTCGAGTGGCTGCGGTCGCTGGGGTCGATCCCCAACGAGTATCTGCACTATTACTACTTCGCTCGCGAGACGCTGGCCGCGGTACAGGCGGTGGAGCAGACGCGGGGGACGTTCTTGCTGGAGCAGCAGTCACGGTTCTATGCGGAGACGGCGGAGCAGCCGGGCAACGCCTTGGAGTTGTGGCAGAAGACGCGGGCCGAGCGCGAATCGACGTACATGGTCGAGAGTCGCGAGATCGCCGACGCGGGGGAGCGCGACGAGCGGGACATGTCAGCGGGTGGGTATGAGCAGGTCGCGCTGTCGCTGATGCGGGCGATCGCGCACAACGAGCGGGCATCGCTGATCCTGAACGTCCGCAATCGGGGCACTCTGCATCATCTGGACGCGGATGCGGTCGTGGAGATCCCTTGTACGGTCGACGCCAACGGCGCGCGGCCGGTGACCGTCTCGCAGTTCACCGACCACCAGGCCGGGCTGGTCTGCGCGGTGAAGGCCGTCGAACGCTCGACGATCGAGGCGGCTACCTCCGGCTCCCGCTCGGCGGCGATCCGGGCCTTCGCCTGGCACCCTTTGATCGACTCGGTCACGGCGGCTCACCAGCTCCTCGACGGGTACGTCGACCAGCTCCCCGAGCTGGCCGCGTTCCGCGCCTGACGGGCCGTAGTACCGGCGACTCCGTGCCGCCTGAGAGCCCGTACCCCGCGCCCGGGCGTTTCGGGGCTGGGGCGGATTGGTCGCCGGGCGGCTGATCTGGCAGAATGATGGGCTGAGTCCGTCCGGATCGCGTGCAGCCCTCTAACTCCACGTCCCGGTTCGGCCCATCCGAGTGGTCACCCGTTGTCCCCACGACGCCGGTGTGCCGCTCAACCAAGACATGAATCCCGAGGGAGACACCACAAACGTGGCAGTCAAGATCCGTTTGAAGCGCATCGGCAAGAAGCGTGCGCCGCACTACCGCATCGTCGTGATGGACGCCCGCGCCAAGCGTGACGGTCGCGCCATCGAGGAGATCGGCAAGTACAACCCGAAGGCTGAGCCGTCGTTCATCCACGTCGAGTCGGACCGGGCGCAGTACTGGCTGGGCGTCGGCGCGCAGCCGACCGAGGCCGTCGCGGCCATCTTCAAGGCCAGCGGTGACTGGCAGAAGTTCAAGGGCCTCGACGCCCCGGCGCCGCTGCGGGTCAAGGAGCCCAAGCGCGACAAGCAGGAGATCTTCAACGAGGCCCTCGCCGAGGCGCACGGCACGCTGAAGACCGAGGCCGTCACGACCAAGAAGGCCGCCGCCAAGAAGGCGGAGCCGAAGGCTGACAAGGCCGAGGCCAAGGCTGATAAGAAGGACGACGCCGTCGAGGCGAAGACCGAAGAGGCTCCGGCCGCTGAGGTTGCCGCCGAGGCTCCGGCCGACGACGCCAAGGCCTGACGATGATGGAGACCGAGGCGCTCGAGCACCTGGTCCGAGGCATCGTGGACAACCCTGACGAGGTCAGCGTCCGGTCGCGCAACCTGCGGCGTGGACGCACTCTCGAGGTGCACGTGCACCCCGACGACATCGGCAAGGTGATCGGCCGCAACGGCCGGACGGCGACGGCGATCCGTACCGTGGTCGGGGCGCTCAGCTCCGAGCAGTCGGTCCGCATCGACTTCGTCGACGAGTTCAACCGGCGCCCGCGCCGCTGAACTTTGAGGGTGTCTGGGGACTCCGCGCCTACTGCGCTGCACTCGGCACGGCACCTCGCCGCACTGGAGCAAAGGCCACGATGGAAAAACATCGAGGCCTTCCCTCCAGCACGGCGAGCTACCGCACCGAGCACATGCTCGCTACGGCGCGGAGTTCCCAGACACCCTCACTCAGTCCCTGAAGGGCCGTACCCACTGGGTGCGGCCCTTCACTGCTCTTCTGGAAAGTAGGAACCGCAAGTGCTGGTGATTGTCGGCCGGATCGGCCGGGCGCATGGGATCAAGGGCGCGGTCGGCATGATCGTCCGGACGGACGACCCCGATCTGCGGTTCGCGGACGGCGCGCAGCTCGTCACGGTCTCGACGCCGCCGCGGACGCTGACCGTGGAGTCGAGTCGCTGGCACAGTGGGCGGCTGCTGGTGAAGTTCGTCGGGTCGCCCGACCGTACCGCCGCCGAAAACCTGCGGAACCTGGAAGTACAGGCCGAGATCGCCGAGGACGAGCGGCCCGAGGACCCGGAGGAGTACTACGACCGCGAGCTGATCGGCCTGAAGGTGCGGACCACCGATGGGGTGGAGGCCGGTGAGGTCATCGATGTGATCCACCTGCCCTCGCAGGACTTGCTGGAGATCCGTCGGCCGGCCGGCAACGCAGTACTGGTCCCACTGGTCGAGGAGCTGGTCCCGTCGATCGACCTCGACACCGGCTACGTGGTGGTGGCTGACCGGCCCGGCCTGCTCGATCCCGAGGGTGCTGAGGTGGTCCCGTCGGAGCCTGGAGACTCGGGCCGATGAGGCTGGACGTCTTCTCGATCTTCCCGGAGTACCTGGCGGCGCTGGACGTCTCGCTGGTCGGCAAGGCGGCCAAGAGCGGTCTGCTGGACGTCCGTGTGCACGACCTGCGCGACTGGACCCACGACCGGCACCGCACTGTCGACGACACCCCTTACGGCGGTGGCGCGGGCATGGTGATGAAGCCGGATCCGTGGGGCGAGGCGTTTGACACGGTCATGCCCGGTGATGGTCCGTCGCAGCCGCGGTTGATCGTGCCTACGCCTGCTGGTCGGCCCTTCAGTCAGGACCTGGCGTACGAGCTCGCGGCGGAGCCGTGGCTGGCCTTCGCCTGCGGACGGTACGAAGGGATCGATGGGCGAGTCGCTGCGCACGCTGCTGAGCGGATGCGCGTTGATGAGGTCTCCATCGGGGACTACGTGCTCAATGGCGGGGAGGTCGCAGTACTGGTCATGGTGGAGGCGATTGCTCGCCTACTGCCTGGGGTGATCGGCAACCCGGAGTCGCTGGCCGAGGAGTCGCACTCAGGGCATGGCCTGCTCGAGTACCCGGTCTACACGAAGCCACCGGCTTGGCGCGGGCACGAAGTACCGGAGATCCTCCTGTCCGGCAACCACAAGCTGATCTCCGAATGGCGCCACGACGAGTCCGTACGCCGTACTGCCGAGCGCAGGCCTGACCTGCTGGCCGCCTGGGGCAGCTCCATGCCTGCTGAGGATGACCCGGCTGCGCAGGTGCGGGTGCTCCCGGCGACTCCGGAGGACGCGGGGGAGCTGCTGACGTTGCAGCGGGCCGCCTTCATCACCGAGGCACAGGTCTACGGCGACCTCCGCATTCCGCCCCTGCAGGAGTCTCTCGAGGAGTGTGTCGCCCGCTTCGCCCAGGGGCCGGTCTGGAAGGCCATGGCGGGAAGCAGGATCGTCGGGTCGGTCCAACTGGGCATAGACGGCTCAGTGGGCCGTATCGGACGGCTGATGGTCGCTCCGGACTGGCAGCGGCAGGGGATCGCCGCCAAGTTGCTGCAGGTGGCCGAGAAGACGGCTCCGGCCGAAGTCACGACGTACGAGCTGACCACGGGCGCGGAGAGTGAGCGCAACCTGCAGCTGTACCGCAACGCCGGCTACCGCGAGACCGGGCGCGAACAGCAGACGGACAAGGTCGTGCTGGTCCTGCTCGCCAAGCGTCGCCGGCGGCGCTGAGCCCGGGCTGATTTCGTGGCGTGAGCGCCGTGTGGCAAACTTGGTCGCTGTTGCCGTTCGGTGCTCCTGCCACAGGGGGTGACCACCGCATGACAACAATCTTCGACTCTCACAAACGAGCATTCGTGGGTGACCTGTGGCACGCGCGAGGAAGAGACACCTGATGAGCAACATCCTGAACGAGCTCGACAACGCGAGCAAGCGTGACGACATCCCCGCCTTCCGCGCCGGCGACACGGTCAACGTGCACGTCAAGGTCGTCGAAGGCAACCGCTCCCGCGTACAGGTGTTCAAGGGCGTCGTGATCCGTCGCCACGGTGGTGGCCTGCAGGAGACCTTCACGGTCCGCAAGGTCAGCTTCGGCGTCGGTGTCGAGCGCACCTTCCCGCTGCACACCCCGATCGTCGACAAGGTCGAGGTCGTCACCCGCGGCGACGTGCGCCGCGCCAAGCTGTACTACCTGCGCGAGCTGCGCGGCAAGGCAGCCAAGATCAAGGAGAAGCGGGACATCCCGGCCTCCTGATCGTCTACTGACGACGGTCAGGAATGGCGCCGAGCACCGCGACGCGCGCTCGCCCGCCAGCCAGGAGGGCTCGTCGCAGTAAAGGACGACACCGCAGGCTCAAACAGCGCAACCCGCTGATGAGCCTGCTGCTGGAGATGACCACCGTGACAGTGCTCGCGCTGGTCATCACCGTCGTGCTGCGACTCTTCGTAGCCGAGGCTTTCTACGTGCCCTCGGAGTCGATGTACGACACGCTCACCACGAACGACCGGATCCTGGCCGAGAAGGTCAGCTATCTGCACCGTGACGTGGACCGGGGCGACATCATCGTCTTCAAGGACCCCGGCCACTGGCTGAACGAGGAGCAGAAGGAGCCCGGCACGCTGCGGCAGGTCGGCGAGTTCGTCGGCATCCTGCCGCGCAGCGGTGAGGGTCACCTGGTCAAGCGGGTGATCGGCGTGGCCGGCGACAAGGTGGTCTGCTGCGACAAGGCGGGCCGGATCACGGTCAACGGGATCCCGCTCGACGAGCGCGAGTACCTGCTCAAGGACGCCAAACCGTCCACCACGACGTTCAGCGTCGTTGTGCCGCCTGGTTCACTGTGGGTCATGGGTGACAACCGGGCCGAATCCGCGGACTCCCGCGCCCACATGGGCGGGCCCGGCGGCGGGTTCGTCCCTGTCGACAACGTGGTTGGCCGTGCCTGTTGCGTAATCTGGCCGTCTGACCGGATGACGATGCTGCGTCCTCCGGAAACCTTCAAGAAGCCGGGGCTGAAGAAGTGACTGAGACACCGACCGCGACGAAAGAGAAACCCGCCCACCGCTCAGGCCTCGCGGCAGCTGCTCGCGAGTTCGTGCTGATCGTGGTCGGTGCTCTGATCGTCTCGTCGATCCTGCGGGCCTTCGTCGGCCAGATGTTCATCATCCCGAGCGAGTCGATGCAGAACACGCTGCTCGTCGGCGACCGCGTCGTGGTCGAGAAACTGACCGACGTGAAACGCGGCGACGTGGTCGTGTTCGAGGATCCGGGCGGCTGGCTGGGCGACGAGGAGAGCGGCCAGAAGCGTGGGTCGATCGGCCGGTTCTTCGAGGTCGTCGGCCTGCTGCCGGACTCCAGCCACGGTCACCTGATCAAGCGCCTGATCGGGATGCCGGGGGACAAGGTCGCCTGCTGCGACTCCAAGGGCCGGCTGATGGTGAACGGCCAGCCGCTCGAAGAGGGCACCTACCTGTATCCGGGTGACGCGCCGTCGGCGATGGAGTTCCAGGTCACCGTTCCGGCCGGCCGGGTCTTCGTGATGGGCGACCACCGGTCCGAGTCGGGTGACTCCCGGGTGCACCTGAGCGACACCGGTCCCGACGGTGGCAATCCGGGGGACGCTGCCTTCGTACCGATGGACAAGATCACCGGGCGGGCCATTCTGGTGGTTTGGCCGGCCAACCGGTTCGACAAACTCGAAGTACCGGATACCTTCAAGGCGATACCGGCACCCGGTCCGGCCCCCGACAAACCCTCGATCTCCCTCACACCACCTCCCAAGTGAGCTATCCGCCTCACCAGTGAGCCTCTCGCTGGCGACCGCCTCTCGAGTGAGTTGATGGATGAGCGCTCTACCGCGCGGCAGCACCATCCGGCGTGACGCCGGGCTCTACGGGTACGAACGTGCCCTGCGCCGGGTCGGCCTCGACCCGATCGCAGGCGTCGACGAGGCCGGCCGCGGACCGTGTGCCGGCCCGCTGGTCGCGGCCGCGGTGATCCTGCCGGACGGCAAGCGCGGTCAGATCCCCGAGCTCGCCGACTCCAAGTTGCTGACGGCGAAGGCACGTGACCGGTGCTACGAGCAGATCCGGTCACGCGCCCTGGCCTGGTCGGTGGTCTCGATCGAGGCGGCCGAATGCGACCGGCTGGGCATGCACGTCGCCAACGTGGAGGCGCTCCGCCGGGCGATCTTCCTGCTCGACCTGCGCCCGCAGTACGTGCTGACGGACGGCTTCGGGGTGGACGGGCTCGGCGTACCAGGTCTGGCAGTTTGGAAGGGGGACCGGGTGGCGGCGTGTATCGCGGCGGCCTCGGTGATCGCCAAGGTGACCCGGGACCGGATCATGCAGCACTGGCACGACGTGTACCCGCAGTACGATTTCGCGATTCACAAGGGGTACTGCACCCCTGAACACCAGGCGGCGCTGGACGAATACGGCCCGTGTCCACAACATCGACGGCGGTTCGAGAATGTCCGCCGCAGTATGCGGCCCGATATGGGACAGAATGTGTCCAGTCCCACCGGAGCGGAGAGCCGATGAGTGCAGACGACCTTGAGAAGTACGAAACCGATATGGAGCTACAGCTCTATCGGGAGTACAAGGACGTCGTCGGGATCTTCAAGTACGTCGTGGAGACCGAACGGCGCTTCTACCTGTGCAACGCGGTGGACCTGAAGGTCCGCACCGAAGGCGGCGACGTCTACTTCGAAGTCACCATGGCCGACGCCTGGGTCTGGGACGTCTACCGCTCGGCCCGCTTCGTGAAGAACGCCAAGGTAGTCACCTTCCGCGACGTCAACATCGAAGAACTCGCCAAGTCAGACCTGGAAGTCCCCAAAGACAGCGACTTCGGCCGCTGACCAGCCGTAACCGGTGACCTTGAACACCCTCTGGTGACCTTGAACAAGAAATAACTTGTCCAAGGTCACCAGAACCTGTTCAAGGTCACCGGTTATGGCCGGCGAGTTCGCGAGTCATCCAGATCGTGTCGCCGCGCTCGGCGTCCTCGTCGACCCGCCCGCTGCCCTGGAATTCGAGCTTCTCCAGCACCCGGAACGACGCCGCATTCCACTCCCGCACAGTCGCCCACAGCCGAAGCCGCCCCGTCGCCGCCGCGGCCTCGACAATCGCCCATGCCGCCTCCGTCGCATACCCCTGCCCGTGAGCCCGCCGAGCCAACTCGTACGCGATCTCAGGCTCCTCGAACGACCCGCGTCCCACGGTCAGCCCGCAGTACCCGACGAACTCCCCGTTATCGCGCCGCTCGACCACCAACAACCCCAACCCCGGCTCCGCCGCCAGCGGATTCTCGAGCAGCCACCCCCGAATCTCCTCAACCGTCGGCCGCCCCTCCGCATCGATCCGCCGTACCGCCCGTGGATCCCGCTCAAGCCACAACCCCCGGTACTCCTCAGCGTCCGCCACCACCCACCGCCGCAACCGCAACCGCTCGGTCTCCAGCTCCACTGGCAGATCCCCATAAGTCGCCACTCGTCGAACCTAGCCCGTGGGTGTTGAGGACGTTGTCGAGGTGGACGCGTACTACGACAAGGACAAGATCCGGCCGCTGCAGGGTGGCTGTTATACCGAGCGGGTGTCCGGGGTGGACATCATCTACGGAAGTCTTGGTTGCGCGGTGACATACGCCGGACCCGACGGCGGGCCGGACGGGAACAACGCGGCGCTGAAGCACGGCGGTACGTACGCCTTGTCCGCCGAGCACGTCATTGGGGCAATCGGTACGGGGGTCGGTCAGCCGTACGACATCGACAACGACCGGATCGGCTGGGTGCAGCTTGCCGTCAGCGGCAAGGAGGACGAGCACGGGGACTTCGCGATCTGCTGCAGTACGACGACAAGTTCCTGGCACAGATCATCGGGCTGGGAGTTGTGCTGGGTGAGCACGACGTCAGTGACGACGAGGTCGGGCACTACCCGGTCAGCAAGCGCGGTTCGGAGACCGGCATCACGCACGGGAAGGTCACCGCTAGCCATCAGACCGTGTCGTTCGTCGACGGCGACCGGACATATGAACTCACCGGCCTGCTCGAGATCACCGCGAACGAGGGACCGTTCGCCGAGCACGGTGATTCGGGCTCGGTCGTGGTGAACCTCAACAATCAGGTGGTCGGACTCCTGGTGGCGGCGACGGAGGACTACAGCAAGGGCTACGCAGTTCCCATCGCCCGGATCCGGGACACTCTCCAGATCCAGGTGCTCTCAGCGCCTATGTCCTTCAAGGGCGCTCCGTCGCGGCGGGTACCCAGCGGAAAGGACAAAGTCACCCTGATCCTCTGCCTGCCCGCCCCCGCGCCCCAGGCCGGCCTGATCGTCAACCTGACGACCAGCAACCCCGCGGTGGCGAAGGTCCCCGCCCGTGCGGCGTTCCCCGGCCTGTCGGACAGGTCGCTGCCCATCACGATCGACCGCGCCTCCGCCGGCGCCGTCGGCGAAGCCCTCATCAAAGCCGTCGCCACCCACCTCCCTAATCTCAAGGCCGAACTAGACCTGCACTTCGAATAGCGCAACGCGATCCGACCAAGTGAGGCGGTGTCCAAGCCCCATAGCTCTTGTTAGAGGGATTGTCGGTGGGTGGGGGAGAGGCGCCAGCCGGTGGGGGTGTACTCGATGAGGTCGGACTCGGCGAGGGTTTCTAGGCATTCCTGGGTGGTGTCCACGTCGAGGCCGGCTGTGGTGGCTATGCGGGTGGCGTCGGCGGGGCGGAGAACGGGGACGGCGTCGAGGGTGCGGTTGAGGTCGTGGTCCAGGTGGTCGGTGATGGTGGCTGGCGCGTGGGGATAGGTGCTGGTGTGGGTGCCGATGGGGGAGATGGCTTCGAGGATGTCGGCGACGTTGGTGGCTAGGGCGGCGTTGCGTTCGCGGATGAGGAGGTGGACACCCTCGGACATCCGGGAGGTGATCGGGCCGGGGACGGCTAGTACCTGGCGGCCACATTGCTCGGCCCAGCCTGCGCTGTTCAATGCGCCGCTCCGGATGGCCGCCTCGACGACGACGGTGCCGAGAGTGGTGGCCGCGATGAGTCTGTTGCGGGCGAGGAAACGTAGCTTGGTGGGCGAGCACCGGGGCGGAAGTTCGCTGACCAGCAAGCCTGTTTCGGCGATCCGGTCGAACAGAGCCGTGTTGCTTTTCGGATAGCTGACATCGACTCCACAAGCGAGCACCGCCACGGTCGGACCGCCACTCGCGAGGGCTCCGCGATGCGCCGCGGCATCGATGCCATAAGCGCCTCCGGAGACCACCGTCACGCCCTCATCAGCAAGCCCCGCAGCCAATTCGGAGGCCGCGTTCTCCCCGTACGCCGAACAGGCACGAGCGCCCACCACGGCAACAGACTTCGCGAGCGTCTCCCGCAGTTGCGCAGGGCCCCGAACCCACAGCCCGAACGGCACCCCGCCCCGACGGCTCTGCAGACCGGCGTCGGCCAGCACCTCCACCTGCTCCGGCCATTCGTCATCACCTGGGATGACGAACCGTGCCCCAGCCGCCGCCGCGCGCTCGAGATCAACCTCCGGCCGCGCCTCCGCCACCCGAGCCGACCACCGCTCGAACATCGGCCGCCCCTCCTGCAACGCCTCCCACAGCTCCACCACCTCCATCCCCTCAAACGCGGAAGCCGCCGCCGGATCCCCCGGCTCCACCACCCGAACCAACCCAGCCCGAGCCAACCGCTCTGCTTCGTACCTTGCATCCGAGGAGTTGACTGACGAGAACTGCGTAGACGTGTTCATGAGGTGGGCTTTCTGAGGGGGCGTTCGTCGGTTAAGGGGGTTAGTGGGGCGCCGGTGCGGAGTTGGAAGGCTGTGTGGGTTAGGGGGACTGTGGGGATGGGGGCGCCGGCCAGGTCGGCGAGGGTCCAGGCGAGGCGGGAGACTCGGTCGAAGCCTCGGGCGGTGAGGCGGCCGTCGGCGTAGAGGTCTTCCAGGAGGCGTTGGCTGGCTTCGTCGATGGGGTATTCGCGGCGGAGGATCGGGCCGGGGATCTCGCTGTTCAGGGACCAGGACGTGCCTTGGTAGCGGTGGGCTTGGCGTTCGCGGGCAAGGCGGACCCGGGCTGCGACCTCGGCGGTGGATTCGGGGCGGTCGCCCTCGCCTTCGCCTCGGGCGGCGGGGAGGATCTGGCGCTGGATGTCGAGGCGGTCCTTGATCGGGCCGCTGATCCGCTGGCGATAGCGCTTCAGGTTCTGCGGTGTGCAGTTGCAGATGTTGTTCGGCGTGCCGGCGAGGCCGCAGGGGCAGGGGTTGGCCGCGAGGACCAGCAGGAAGCGGGCTGGGAACTTCGCGACCGCTGCCGCCCGGTGCACCTCGATGAAGCCCGACTCGAGTGGCTGGCGCAGCGTGTCGAGCGTCAGTGGATGCATCTCGGGTGCTTCGTCGATGAAGAGGATCCCTCGATGGGCGCAGCTGATCGCGCCGGGGCGTGGCATGCCGGAGCCGCCGCCGATCAGGCTGGGCAAGGACGCGGTGTGGTGGGGAGCGATGAAGGGCGGCCGCACGACGAGTTCGGCGTCGTTGGTGAGTAGCCCGGCCAGCGAATGGACCGCGGACACCTCGAGCGAGTCGTCAGTGCTGAGATCCGGCAACAGGCCGGCCAGGCGTTCGGCGAGCATCGTCTTGCCTGAGCCAGGCGGGCCGTGCAGGAAGATGTGGTGGCCGCCGGCGGCGCTCGCCTCGATCGCCTTGCGCCCTTCGCGCTGGCCGAGGACGTCGTGCAGATCGACCTCGGGAACCCGCGTCAGCGATTCGGAGATGAGCCGAGGCTCCGCCCGTGGCGGGTCCTCGTCGGGCATCTCGGTCTGGCGGAGTAACGCGAGCACCTGGCGCAGGGATCGCATCCCGTAGACCTCGATCCCCGGCACCAGCCGCGCCTCGCCCGCATTCAGCTCGGGGACGACGACGCGTTCGAAGCCGGACCGGGAGGCGGCCAGGGTCATCGCGAGCGCGCCGCGCACCTCCCGCATCCGGCCGTCCAGGCCGAGCTCGCCGATGATCGCCACGTGGCGCAGGCGCTCGTTGTCGACGACGCCGGCGGCTGCGAGCAGGGCGACTGCGATAGCGACGTCGTAGTGCGACCCCGTCTTCGGCAAGGTCGCGGGGGAGAGGCCGATGGTCACCTTGCGGTCCGGGAACTTCTCGCCGCTGTTGACGACGGCTGCCCGGACGCGGTCGCGCGCCTCGGACAGCGAGGTGTCGGGCAGGCCGATCAGCGTGGTCTTCGGTAAGCCTTGCGCGATGTCGGCCTCGATCTCGACGAGGTGGCCCTCCAGGCCGACGAGGGCCACCGACCAGGCCTGGGCGAGCGGCATCAGGCCACGCCCCTGACGTGGTCGACGCTCGGCGCGCCGCGGTACGGGAGGAGCACGGCGACGACGTCGATCCGGACCTCGCCGGGCCGCACGTCGTGCTCCCGCAGCCAGTGGCCGACCAGTTGGCGCAGCTTGCTGAGCTTGCGGTACGTGATGGATTCGAGCGGGCTGCCGTAGCCCAGCCCGCGCCGGGTCTTCACCTCGCAGACGACGAGGGTCCGGTGCTCCCTGGCGACGATGTCGATCTCGCCCTGGCCGCAGCGCCAGTTGCGCTCCAGGATCGTGAAGCCGTTCTCCACGAGGTACCTGGCGGCGAGATCTTCGCCGTACTTCCCGACCGCATCCGTGGTTCGCATCGATGACCACCTCCGGCTGAAGAACATGCCGAGGTTCGTACCGATCGCGAAAACGACTTCGGGGCCTGTGGATAACAGGCCCCGAAGTCGTCAGTTCCGCATGTGTTTGCCGCGCGTCGACTGCTTCGACGGTGGTGGCGTCCGGATCGCCCGGAGTTCGCCGGTGTCGGACTCGCTCCGGATCGCCTGCAGACCGCCCGTGCCCGGGTCCGTGTCGCCGATGTCGAAGTCCCAGCTGTCCTCGTTCGCCAGCCGGCTGTGCCAGCGGCCGTACAGGCCGTAGATCGCTAGGCCGACCGCCATCCAGATCGCGAACTTCGTCCACGTACTGGTCCGCAGGTTGAGCATCAGCCACAGTGTCGCGGCCAGCGACAGCAGCGGGATCAGCGGCACCATCGGGACCCGGAAGCCACGCTCCAGGTTCGGCTCGGTCCGGCGCAGCGTCAGCACTCCGACGGCACAGAACGCGAAGCAGAACAGCGCACCGATGACGAGCAGCTCTTCGAGGTCGAGCACCTTCGGGTACAGCGTCAGCGCGATCGCCGCCGCTCCCGCCGCGGTGGCCGCACGGGCGGGCGAGGAGTAGACCCGGCTGACCCGGCCCAGGCTCTTCGGCAGCAGGCCGTCACGGCCCATGTTGAAGAGCACCCGGCTCTGCGCGATCAACACGACCATGATCACCGTCATCAACGCGAGCAAGGCCCCGAGATTGACCACGTTCGCCGCCCAGCCCTCGCCGACGGCCGACATCGCCTCCGACACCGGCGCGGCGCCGCCCAGCTGGCTGGACGGGCGCATTCCGACCAGGACGACCGCCATCGCGACGTACAGGATCGTGACGGCGCCGACGCCGAGCAGCATGCCCTGCGGCACGGTCTTGCGCGGGCTGCGGGCGTCCTCGGACGCGGTCGCGATCAGGTCGAAGCCGATGAAGGCGAAGACGATCGAGCTGGCCGCGGTGAAGATGCCCATCAGGCCGAACGAGCCGAACGAGGAGTCCAGGATCCAGCTCAGCAGAGTGGGGCTGGCCGTCGCCGGTGCGGGGCGCGCGTCCGGGACGAACGGCTTGTAGTTGTCGAAGTTGATGTGCGTGGCGCCGACGACGACGACCAGCAGGATCACGGCCACCTTCGCCATCACGACGACGGTGAGCACGCGGGACGACAATTTGGTGCCGGTGACGATCAGCGCGGTCAGCACCAGCAGCAACAGCGGCGCGACCAGGTTCAGCTTGGCGTCGGGGCCGAAGAACTGGGCCACGCTGGCGGGCAAGCTGACGCCGAACCCGTCCAGGGTCGCGAGGAAGTACGCCGACCAGACCCGCGCCACGATGGCGGCGGCGGTGACGAGCTCGAGCACCAGGGCCCAGCCGACCAGCCAGGCCCACATCTCGCCAAAGGTCACATAGCTGAAGGTGTACGCGCTACCTGAGACGGGGATCGTCGACGACAGTTCCGCGTAACAGGCCGCAGCCAATACGCAAACCACCGCCGCGATCAGGAACGACACAATCACGGCGGGGCCGGCGACGTTCGCCGCCTGCTTACCGCTGAGACTGAAAATGCCGGACCCGATCATCACACCCAGTCCAAGTACGACTAGGTCGCGACGACCGAACAAGCGCGGCAGACGGTGCCGCGCATCCTCGACTCGAGTGAACGCCGACTCGACCGGCAGGCGCCGGCCTACGGTCTGTCCGTTCGCTGAGGGGGCCATGGTCAGGGGTGCCTCCGTTGCTACTAGGGCAATCGGGCCGAACAGTAGTCGACCAGTGGGGATTCGGGCCAGACCTCCTCGGTTCTGCCGCGCGGTGGCTTGCGATGCCGTGGCCACTCCCGCATGGTCAGCACATGGTGCCGGACGAGGTCAGTGCAACGCCTTCCAGGCGGGAAGATTTCGCTGTGTTACTGGCTGACTACGAACGGCATCTGACGGCGGAAAGAGACCTCAGCAAACACTCGGTCCGAGCCTACATGGGCGATGTGATGGATTTAATCGAGCATTTGACTCGGCTTGGTCACGATGATCTGAGCGGGCTCGACATCCGTGGTCTGCGGTCCTGGCTGGCCAAGCAGCAGAGCCTCGGCAAGTCGCGCAGCACGATGGCGAGGCGCGCGACCGCCGCCCGGGTCTTCACCGCCTGGGCGCAGCGGACCGGGCGGATCGAGACCGATCCCGGCGCGTTGCTCGCCAGCCCGAAACCGCACAAGTCGTTGCCCGGCGTACTGGGGCAGGCCGACACGCGGGCGGTGCTCGACGCCGCGGCGGTCGCCGCCGATGACGGGAGCCCGGTCGGGCTTCGTGATCTGGCGATCATGGAGTTGCTCTATGCAACGGGTATCCGGGTCGGGGAGTTGTGCGCGATCGATGTCGACGACGTCGACGCGGGCCGGCGGGTGATCCGCGTCTTCGGCAAGGGCCGCAAGGAACGCTCGGTGCCGTATGGCGTACCGGCTGGGGTTGCTCTGGACGGGTGGCTGGACGGGGCGCGGCCGAAGTTGTTCCGGCCGGGAAGTGGGCCTGCGCTGTTCCTCGGAGCGCGCGGGGCTCGGATCGACCAGCGGACCGTGCGGCGGCTCGTGCATGCCCGGATGGAGGCGGTCGACGCGGATCTCTCGCCGCACGGCATGCGGCATACGGCGGCGACGCACCTGCTCGAAGGCGGTGCGGACCTGCGCAGCGTGCAGGAGTTGCTCGGTCACGCTTCGCTGGCGACCACGCAGATCTACACCCACGTGTCGGGGGATCGATTGCGACGCGCCTACGAACAAGCGCATCCACGGGCCTGACCGAGGGCCTCGATACGGCAGACTGCGGAGTATGCGGGTTTCGGCGAAGTCTGACTATGCGTTGCGGGCGCTGATCGAGATCACCCAGCGGTGGGTGGCCGACGATCCTTCGGTGGTGTCGGCCGAGGAGTTGAGTCGGGCGCAGGGGATTCCGCACGGCTTCCTGCAGGGGATCCTCGCCGACCTGCGGCGGGCCGGCGTGTTGTCGAGCCAGCGCGGTCAGTCCGGCGGGTGGAAGCTCGCCGTCGACCCGAACGAGGTGTCGGTGGCCGACGTCATGCGGGCGGTGGACGGGCCGATCGTGAGCATTTCGGGGGTTCGGCCGGAGAGCGTGGCGTACAACGAGCGGGCTGTCGTGCTGCAGCGGGTGTGGATCGCGGCGCGGGCGAGCCTGCGGGACGTGTTGGAGCACACGACGCTGACCGACCTGGCCAAGGGCAAGCTGCCGGCCGGTGTCGAGCGCCGCTCGAAAGACGAAGACGCCTGGCAGGCACGAGTCCCGGGCAGCTGATCCGGGGTCGATTTGGCGGGGCATCAGTGCCGCCTGATGAGAATGCTGCCGATGAGGGTGGCCGCGGCTGCCAGGCCGACGACCACGGTCGAGGCGAGGCCGCCTTGGGGAGAGGCTTGCGCCGTCGGCTGGGTGCGCTGAGGTGGGCGTGGTTGTGGGGTGCCGCTCGGCTGAGTGTCGGCAGGGTCGGTCGGCGTGTTGGTGGGGTGGAGTGGCGGAGCTCTGTGTGGAGTGTTCGGGAGTAGGCGGACTGGGCGGTGGGGGAGCAGGGTTAGTGGGTTGAGGTAGGTGGTTGCTTGGAGTAGGCCCCAGTGGAGGCAAGTTGCTGGGGTGCAGTGCGAGGCGGCTGCTGAGAGGTGGCCTAGCGGGGTGCCTGGGGTGACGTGGGTGCCTTTGCGGACTGTGGGGATGACCGGTTCGTAGGTGGTGCGGAGTGGGCCGTCGGTAATGACGATGACGCCGCGGCCGGCGAGGGGGCCGGCGTACGTGACCGTGCCGGAGGTGGCGGAGCGGACCTGCTGGCCGGGGGAGCCGCGCAGGTCTAGGCCGCGGTGGCCGGGGAGCCAGGGCTTGGGCGGTGGTTCGAAGCCGCGGACGACCTCGGGTCGAGGGGTGAGCGGCCACACCGCGCCCGGCTGCGCCGGGGCGGCGGTCAGCGGGGTTGGCGGACCGGCGGTCGGTGGCGTGGAGGGGGCGGTTGAGGGCAGGAGGAAGGCGGCGGCGAGGAGGAAAGGGGTCATACAAGGAATGTGCCGTTGGGAGGGTGGGATGCGGGTGGGGAATTGGTGGGGTGTGGACAAGTGGGGCCGGTTAGGTTTGGGTGGCGGGTTTCCCGTAGACTTTTGGTGGCGTCCCACGTGAGTGGGGCGACTTCGCACGCCCGCATGCCCCGAACCTGACTTCAGTACTGACTGGAGGCGGTGGGGGCGCACCACTCGGTCCCGGTTTTCCGGGGTCGGTGCGCGCTGGCGTCAGGCGCAACGGACCAAACCCGGTCCGCTGCGGACCAACCGAGACTGTGCCGTCCGAGTGTGCAACGCCGGGCCGGCACGACAGGAGGAACCTCATGGCCGTCGTGACCATGAAGCAGCTGCTCGAGAGCGGCGTCCACTTCGGGCACCAGACCCGTCGCTGGAACCCGAAGATGAAGCGATTCATCTTCACCGAGCGCAACGGCATCTACATCATCGACCTGCAGCAGTCGCTGTCGTACATCGACCGCGCCTACGAGTTCGTCCGGAGCACCGTCGCCTCCGGCGGCGCGATCCTGTTCGTCGGTACCAAGAAGCAGGCCCAGGAAGCGATCGCCGAGCAGGCGACCCGGGTCGGCATGCCCTACGTGAACCAGCGCTGGCTGGGCGGCATGCTCACCAACTTCCAGACCGTCAACAAGCGGCTCCAGCGTCTCAAGGAGCTCGAGCTGCTCGACTTCGACGACGTCGCCGCCTCCGGTGTGACGAAGAAGGAGCTGCTGCAGAAGCGTCGCGAGCACGACAAGCTGCTCAAGACCCTCGGCGGCATCCGCGACATGGGCCGGGTTCCGGCCGCTGTCTGGATCGTCGACACCAAGAAGGAGCACCTCGCCGTTGACGAGGCGCGCAAGCTCAAGCTGCCGATCATCGGCATCCTGGACACCAACTGCGACCCGGACGAGGTCGACTTCCCGATCCCGGGCAACGACGACGCGATCCGTTCGGTCGGCCTGCTGACCCGCGTGGTCGCCGACGCCGTCGCCGATGGTCTGATGTCGCGCGGTGGCCAGGGTGCGGCCGCGGCCGGCGAGGAGCTGGGTGCCGAGGAGCCGCTGGCCGCTTGGGAGCGCGAGCTGCTGGAGAGCCAGAACGGCGCCACCACGGAGGCGAAGGCCGACGAGGCCCCCGCCGCTGAGGCTGCCGCTGTCGAGGCGCCCGCCGCCGAGGCTGCTGTCGAGGCCCCCGCCGCTGAGGCTCCGGCCGCTGAGGTTGAGGCTCCGGCTGCCGAGGAGGCCGCTGTCGAGGCTCCGGCCGCCGAGGCGACCGAGGCACCGGCCGCGGACGAGGCTCCGAAGGCCTGACCGCTCTGTCATCCGCTGGGCGCGGAGGCCGGTCGCCGTATTACGGCACCCCGGCCCCGCGCCCGGCGATGACATAGCCGCCGGCGCAGTCCGAGCGGCGAATCCCATCAGCTGACGCACCACACAAGACTGAGAGATCGAGGAATGGCGAACTACACCGCCGCAGACGTGAAGCGGCTCCGCGACGCCACCGGCGCGGGCATGATGGACGCGAAGAAGGCACTCGAGACCACCGACGGTGACTTCGAGAAGGCGATCGAGGAGCTGCGCATCCACGGCGCCGCCAAGGCCGCCAAGCGTGGCGCCGAGCGCTCCGCCACCAACGGCCTGGTCGCCGCCGCGGAGAACGCGATGGTCCAGTTCAACTGCGAGACCGACTTCGTCGCCAAGAACGAGCAGTTCCAGCAGCTCGCGGCCGACATCGTCGCGCACGCGTCGGCCAGCAAGGTCGGCGACGTCGAGGGTCTGCTCGGCGAGAAGCTGGCCGACGGCAAGAGCGTCGCCGAGAACATCGAGGCGCTGGCCGCGGTGATCGGTGAGAAGCTCGAGCTCGGCAAGGTCGCCGTCTTCGACGGCAAGGTCGCCGCGTACATGCACAAGCGTGCCGCCGACCTCCCGGCCCAGGTCGGCGTGCTGGTCGAGTTCGAGGGCGACAACGCCGAGGCCGCCCGTGGCGCTGCCATGCAGGCCGCCGCGATGCGTCCGCTCTACACCACCCGCGACGAGGTCCCGGCCGAGACGGTCGAGAGCGAGAAGCGGATCGCCGAGGCCACCGCCCGCGAAGAGGGCAAGCCGGAGCAGGCACTGCCGAAGATCATCGAAGGCCGGGTGAACGGCTTCTTCAAGGAGGTCGTGCTGCTCGAGCAGTCGTCGGTGCAGGAGAACAAGAAGACCGTGAAGGCGGTCCTCGACGAGGCCGGCGTGACCGTCAAGCGGTTCGCTCGCTTCGAGGTCGGAGCCTGACGGTTCCCCGACCACACCAATAAAAGCAGTCGACGAGGAGGCCGGAGTCGTGACGGAAACCCTGGGTACCGAGACGAATCCGGCCTCTGAGCCGTTCGACCCGGCCTATCGCCGGGTGCTGCTGAAGTTGTCGGGTGAGGTGTTCGGCGGTGGCAAGCTCGGCGTCGACCCCGACGTGGTCAACTCCATCGCCAAGCAGATCGCGGAGGTCGTGCGCTCCGGCGTACAGGTCGCCGTGGTGGTCGGCGGTGGCAACTTCTTCCGCGGCGCCGAGCTGCAGCAGCGCGGGATGGAGCGCAACCGCGCCGACTACATGGGCATGCTCGGCACGGTGATGAACTGCCTGGCGCTGCAGGACTTCCTGGAGAAGCTGGGCGTCGAGACCCGGGTCCAGACCGCCATCACGATGGGCCAGGTCGCCGAGCCGTACATCCCGCGCAAGGCCGACCGGCACCTGTCCAAGGGCCGCGTGGTGATCTTCGGCGCCGGTTCCGGCATGCCGTACTTCTCCACCGACACGGTCGCCGCCCAGCGCGCGCTGGAGATCGGCGCCGAGACGCTGCTGATGGGCAAGCAGGGTGTCGACGGGGTCTACGACTCCGACCCCAAGAAGAACCCCGACGCGGTCAAGTTCGACCAGCTGTCGTACGACGACTTCCTGGCCCGCGGCCTGCGGGTCGCCGACGCGACCGCGATCAGCCTGGCCCGGGACAACGCGCTGCCGATCGTGATCTTCGGACTCGAGGAGGGCAACATCGCCCGCGTCGTCCGTGGTGAGAAGATCGGCACGGTCGTCTCCCCGGGGCAGTAGCGCACCCACTAAGATCACGGCCAACACACGGGCGCAGGTCCGTGGAGTGGTACACCAGCGTTCGTAGGGTTGGATCAGGCCGCACCGACGCGGCCCCGAGGAAGCGAGGAATGTCGTGATCGACGAAGCACTCCGCGAAGCCGAGCAGAAGATGGCGAAGGCCGTGGAGGTCGCCAAGGACGATTTCGCCGCGATCCGCACCGGCCGCGCGCACCCGTCGATGTTCTCGAACATCGTGGCGGACTACTACGGTTCGCCGACGCCGCTGCAGCAGCTGGCCGGCTTCCAGGTGCCGGACCCCCGTACCGTCCTCATCTCCCCGTACGACAAGGGCGCGATGGCGGCGATCGAGAAGGCGATCCGCGACTCCGACCTGGGGGTCAACCCGGGTAACGACGGCTCGGTCATCCGGGTGACGATGCCGCAGCTCACCGAGGACCGCCGCAAGGAGTACATCAAGGTCGCCAAGACCAAGGGCGAGGACGCGAAGATCTCGGTCCGCAGCATCCGCCGGCACGCCATGGACTCGATCGGCAAGTCGGTCAAGGACGGCGAAGCGGGCGAGGACGAGGGCAAGAGTGCTGAGAAGCGGCTGGACGGGATGACGAAGAAGTACGTCGACTCGATCGACCAGCTGCTCAAGCACAAGGAAGCCGAACTGCTCGAGGTGTGATGGGCGTCGACCAGAGCACCCCCGCGCCGAGCCGCGCCGGGCGCAACCTGCCCGCGGCGATCGGTGTCGGGGTCGGTCTCGGTGCGGTCATCATCGGTTCGCTCTTCTGGTACAAGGCTCTGTTCGTGCTCGTCGTGCTGGCCGCGGTCATCGCGGCCGTCGACGAGCTGGTCCGGGTGTTCCACGCCAGCGGCGCCAAGCTGTCCCGGATCCCGCTGTTCATCGGTACGACGGCGATGCTCATCACCGCGTACTACGGCGGCCCGCTGGCGCTGCTGATCGCGATGGCGCTGACCGTGCTGGCGACGATCTTCTGGCGGATGCCGGGCGGATCGATCGGCTTCGTCCGCGACATCACCACCAACGTCTTCCTGATCGGCTACGTGCCGCTGCTGGCCGGGTTCGCGATCCTGCTCGTCCAGCCGGACGACGACGGCCCGCAGCGCGTGGTGACCTTCTTCCTGGTCGTGGTGGCCAGCGATGTCGGTGGCTACGTGGCCGGCGTTCTGTTCGGCAAGCACCCGATGGCGCCGACGATCAGCCCGAAGAAGTCCTGGGAAGGGTTCGCCGGCTCCACTCTGGCCTGTATCGGCGCCGGCATCGGCTCCGTGGTCTGGCTGCTCGACGGCCACTGGTGGGTCGGCGCGATCATCGGTGGGATCGCGGTGCTGACCGCGACGGTCGGCGATCTGGCCGAGTCGATGATCAAGCGCGACCTCGGGATCAAGGACATGTCGAACCTGCTGCCCGGCCACGGCGGCGTGATGGATCGGCTGGATTCCTTGCTGGCAACGGCTCCGGCGGTCTGGCTGTTGCTACATCTACTCGTTTGACGAATGCGGCGGCGCCGGGTTGCATGGCGGTATGACCATCGCACCCGACGGCCGCCCCCTCCACGGTGGCATCGTCCGGCTGGACCGACTCGTTGCCTCTGACATCGATTCTCTGTACGCCGCGATCGCCAGCGAGCAGGTGTACGCCGGTGGCTTCGGCGGCGGTCCGGCCGCGATGCCGACCAGCGTCGGGCACATGCGCGAGACCTGGATCCCGGCAGCCGCTCACCGCGTCGCGTACGTCGTCCGGCTGGCCGCCGACAGCGAGCTGGGTGCCGAGGGCACCGTTGTCGGCACGTCGAGCCTGGCCGATGTCGACCTGCACAACGAGCGCACCCACCTCGGCTTCACCGGGTACGCGCCGGCCGTGTGGGGCACGAAGGTCAACCCCGCGGCGAAGCTCCTGCTGCTTCAGCACGCCTTCGAGGACTGTGGATTCGGCCGGGTGAAGATCCAGACCGGGCTCGCCAACACTCGCTCGCAGGCCGCGATCGCCAAGCTCGGCGCCACGCGCGAAGGCGTCCTCCGCCGGCACATGAAGCTGGCCGACGGTTCATGGCGCGACACCGTCGTCTTCTCGATCCTCGCCGACGAGTGGCCCGACGTCCGCAACCGTCTCCAGGAGCGGATCAGCGGCTAGCGAGACTCCTGAGCCCGGCGAGTTCAGCTAACAGGCGGTAGGACTCCACCAGGTCGGCACGGTCGTACGTGTTCGTAGTGACCAGTACTTCGTCTGCGCCCGTCCGCTGCACCAGCCCGCCCAGCGCGCTGTCCACTTCGGCGGGCGTTCCGTAGATCTGCCCGCTCAGCGACGACTCGAAGAACCCGCGCTCCTTCTCGGTCATGTCGATCCCGAGCACCGTAGAGAGCGCCTGCAACGGCGGGAAGACCCCACGGGTCCGTGAGTAGGCGCTGGACCAGGCCTCAGGCAGCAGTAGTCGCCTGGCCGCCTTAGTAGTCTCAGCCACGGCCACTGTCGCGGCCAGTACTACGTAAGGCGCACCCGCCCAAGCAGAAGGCTTGAAGTCGGTGCGGTAGCGATTAATGAGGCTCAAGAGCTCCTGCTCGCCCTTGACCCCCGCGATCACCAGGGGGAGTCCGAGCGAGGCTGCCAGCACAGCGCCTTCCCCGATCGCCAGCACAAACGGCGGTACGGTCAGGCCCTCACCGGGACGGGCGTGCACCTGCGGATGGCTCTGCTGCGTCCCTGAGAAGTAGCCGAGCAGTTCCTGTACCTGATCGCTGAAGTCCTCCGCCGCATCCTTCTCGACGCCAAGCGCCCGCCGGATCCCGTTGGTGAAGCCGACCGACCGCCCGAGCCCCATGTCGATCCGCCCCGGGAACAGCGACTCCAGTACCCCGAACTGCTCCGCCACAACCAATGGCTGGTGATTGGGAAGCATCACCCCACCAGTACCAACGCGGATGCGAGACGTAGACGCCGCGACAGCCGCCGCAAGCACAGTCGGAGCCGAACCGACCACGCCCGGCACGCTGTGATGCTCCGACACCCAGAACCGGTGGTACCCGAGTTCCTCGACCTGCTGCGCGAGTCGAACGGTCCCGCGAAGCGTCTCGGCCTCCGTCTCGCCCGCTCGCGTCCGGGACCGGTCCAAAACCGACAGCGGAACCCCTGCGAGCGCAGTACCGGCGAGTGAGTCCATGCAGAGTCCAACTGCCCCGCCCAGAGACCCATTCCCCGTCGGATTCGATCTGAGTCGAAATCGGCGGTGAAATTTTCACCGCTCTCAAAACGCTGCGGAAACCTGCTGACAACGCTCTGACCTGCGGAAACACCGCGCTGGCAGTCGCTGAGTGTGCTCGTTCATGCCCGGAGCGTGGGTTTACAAGCCCGGCCGGGAGGAATCCACTGACATGTGCGACGGCCACGGAGGCCGCCGCGTCGAGGGCTTGAGGAGCTCACATGAACAGTGATCTGTTCCAGCCGCCCGTGAGGCTCGGGAGGCGTACGACGATGAAGTTGAAGGCCGCGGCATGCGGTCTGGCCCTGATAGCCGGTGTGTCGATTCCGATGGCCGCATCGGCCTCAGTGGCACCCGGTCCGGCGGCTACCACCCAATCCGGCGCTGCCAAGGCCGGTACTGCGTTCTCCAGCGGCGCGCTGGCCGCCAACTCGGCCGCAGCGGCGAAGAAGGTGCCGACGCTCGGGCACTCGACCCAGACGCTGCGCTCGCTGAGCATCGACTTCCAGTACCAGCAGACCGGCTACTGGTGTGGTCCGGCCGCCACCCGGATCGCCCTGTCGGCCCGGATGTCCGCACCGAGCCAGCAGGAGCTGGCCAACCAGCTCGGCACCGACGAGGACGGCACCGACTGGATCGGCCTGGTCACCGGCGTGCTCAATAACCGGCTGAACACCGGGTACTACGAGACCAAGGAGATGCCGAACGATCCGCCGACGCAGGCGCAGCGTGACCTGCTCTGGTACGACATCCAGTACGACATCGACCGCGGCTACGCGATCGTCGCGAACATCGTTGCCCCGGCCAGCAACCACCCGCCGGGCTACCCGAACTACACGATCTGGCACTACTTCACGGTGATCGGCTACGACACCAGTGACTCGACCGTGCTGATCGCGGACCCGGCCGGCTTCGGCCCGGCGACGTACTGGCTCACCTTCAACCAGCTCGCCACCCTGATCCCGCCGAAGGGCTACTCCGCCTGACCCTGAGCCGACGCGGCGACTCCGGTCGCCGCGTCGGCCCATGCAGTGCGAAATGTAGGTTGAGGCCGTGAGCACAGAGCCTCGGTTGGAGATCCAGTACTGCACCCAGTGCCGGTGGTTGATGCGGGCCGCGTGGACCGCGCAGGAGTTGCTGACGACCTTCCCGAAGGAGCTGGGGGAGGTGGCGCTGGTACCGGGGACCGGTGGGATCTTCGACATCTCGCTGCAGGGTGAGCTGCTCTGGTCGCGGAAGGCCGAGGGCGGGTTCATCGAGTTGCCGCTGCTGAAGCAATTGGTCCGGGACCGGATCGCGCCGGACCGCCAGCTCGGCCACTCCGACCGCAAGGCCGACGCGACCGAGCTGTGATCCCCGGCACGTCGGGGATGTGAATTTGTGAATCGGCCAGCGGCCGCGCGACAATGGGAGGCGATGACTACCTCCCTCCCGCTCGTTTTCGATGAGCCGCGCCGTGCCAAGAAGCCGCCGCGGCACCTGGCCGACCTCACCGGGGAGGAGCGCCGGACCGCGGTCACCGCGCTCGGCGAGCCCGCGTTCCGGGCCAAGCAGTTGTCGAACCACTACTTCGCCCGGCTGACCGATGACCCGGCGGACATGACCGATCTGCCCGCCGCGACGCGCGACAAGCTGGTCGCCGAGTTGATGCCTCCGTTGCTGACCAAGGTCCGTGACATGGAGTGCGACAACGGGACCACGCGCAAGTCGCTGTGGAAGCTGCTGGACGGCTCGCTGGTCGAGTCCGTGCTGATGCGCTACAAGGACCGCACCACGATGTGCGTCTCATCGCAGGCGGGGTGCGGGATGGCGTGCCCGTTCTGCGCGACCGGCCAGGCGGGTCTGACCCGCAACATGAGCACCGCGGAGATCGTCGAGCAGGTCGTCGACGGTGCCCGCGCGCTGGCTCGTGGCGAGATCGCCGGTGGCCCGGGCCGGGTCAACAACATCGTCTTCATGGGCATGGGCGAGCCGATGGCCAACTACAAGGCCGTGATCGGCGCCGTACGCCGGTTCACCGAGCCTTCCCCTGATGGTCTGGGCATCTCGGCCCGTGGCGTGACCGTGTCGACCGTCGGCCTGGTGCCGCGGATCAACCAGCTCTCGACCGAGGGCATCCCGGTCACACTGGCGCTGTCGCTGCACGCGCCGGACGACGAGCTGCGCGACGAGCTGGTCCCGATCAACAACCGGTGGAAGGTCGACGAGGTACTCGACGCCGCCTGGGGTTACGCCGAGAAGACCAAGCGCCGCGTCTCGATCGAGTACGCGATGATCCGCGACATCAACGACCACGCCTGGCGGGCCGACCTGCTCGCCGAGAAGCTGGCCGCCCGCGGCGACTGGGGTTGGGTGCACGTCAACCTGATCCCGCTGAACCCGACGCCCGGCTCCAAGTGGACCGCCTCCGACCCGGCCGACGAGCGCGAGTTCGTCCGTCGCCTGCAGGCCGGCGGCATCCCGACCACCGTCCGCGACACCCGCGGCCAGGAGATCGACGGCGCCTGCGGCCAGCTCGCCGCCGCCAACAAGGACTGACCGCGTGCTCCGCCCGGAGTTCGCCGTCAAGCGCTTCGGCGAGCGGTACGACCGTGCGGACGTCGATGCGCTGGTCGAGCGGATCCTGGCGACGGTCAACCGCACCACTGCTCCGTCGGTGACGGTGCCGGAGCTGCGAGGCGCAGTACTTCGTACTCCGCTGCTCGGACAGGGGTACTCGGCCGACGAGGTCGACGACTTCCTGGCCGATGCCGAGCAGTGGATGCCGGACCGGCCGGTCGCGCGGCGGACGCCGAGCACGCAGCACCGGGAGGAGCCGGCCTTCACCGCCGTGCGGCTCCGCGAGGGGTACGACGTCGAGCAGGTCGACGCCTTCGTCGATCGGGTGATGGCGACTGTCAACGGCGACCCGGTCGAGCGGCCGGTGACGATCCGGCAGATCCGCAAGGTGCAGTTCACCCCGGTCCGGCTGGCCGAGGGCTACGACGTCGAAGAGGTCGACAACTGGCTCGACCAAGCCGAACGCTGGCTCACCGGCCAAGACTGAACCGCACCCCAATCGGCTGGCCGAGGCCTCAGAAGACTCGAACGGCTACCTCCGCAGGTGCCGAGAGCAACGAGGTGATCTCGTCGTCGAGCTTCACGAGGGTGACGGATGCTCCGGCCATGTCGAGGGAGGTGCAGTACTCGCCGACGTAGCTGCGGCCGACGGTGATGCCGCGCCCGGCTAATTGGTCGTGCGCACGCCCGTACAGGATGTAGAGCTCGCTGATCGGGGTGCCGCCCAGTCCGTTGATCATCAGCGCGACGTTGTCGCCGCGTTCGTAGGGCAGATCGGTGACGACGGCTTCGAGTAGTTCGTCGATGATGGTGTTGGCGTCGGCGAGCTTCTCCCGGCGGCGGCCGGGCTCGCCGTGGATGCCGACGCCGATCTCCATCTCGTCGTCGCCGAGCTCGAACAGCGGGCTGCCCTTGGCCGGCGGCGTACAGGACGTCAGCGCCATCCCCATCGTGCGGGTCACCGAGTTGACCTTCTCGCCGATCCGGACCAGCTCGTCCAGGTCCGCGCCGGACTCCGACGCCGCGCCGACCGCCTTGATGACGAAGAAGTTGCCGGCCACCCCACGACGACCGACCGTGTACGTCGAGTCCGACACCGCGACATCGTCGTCCACCATCAACGTCTTCACCGTGACGCCGTCGGCCTCGGCCATCTCGCGGCCCATGTCGAACGCCATCCGGTCACCGGTGTAGTTGTTGACCAGATGCAGTACGCCCTTCGGTGAGGCGAGCAGCTTGCTGGTCTCGAGCACGTAGTCCATCGGCGGCGCGGCGAACACGTCGCCCGGACAAGCGGCGTCGAGCATGCCCTTGCCGACGACCATCACGTGCGCCGGCTCGTGGCCGGAGCCCGATCCCTGGATGACCGAGACCTTGTCCGGGTTCGGCGCGTCGGTGCGCATGATCAGGTTGTACTCCGGGACGTACTTGAGCGTGTCCGGATTGGCGAGCGCGATGCCTTTGAGCATCTCCGGCACAAAGTTCTTGGGGTCGTTGACGAACTTCTTCACGAGGGGCCTCCTTGCCACTCTTGCACCAATGCCTCGAACAGGACGGCGACCGCCATCGCACCGGCGTCGACGCTGCCGATGCTGCGTTCGCCGGTGTAGGCGGCCCGCCCGCGACGGGCCTGCAGCTTCGCCGTGTCGTCGGCCGTGGTCCGGGCGACGGTCGCGGCAGCGCGGAGTACGGTGAGCGTGTCGTTGCCTTGGGCAACTTGACGCTCGATCTCGTCGGTCGCGGGGACGAGGGAGTCGAGCAGGGTCTTCTCGCCGAGGCTGGCGCCGCCGCGCGCCATGATTCCCTCGGCCGCGCTGCGCAGCATGGCCACCACGGTCGGTCCGTCCAGCTCCGTCTTGCCGGCCGCGGCGGTGGCGGCGCGCAGGAATCCCGTGCCCCAGATCGGTCCGGACGTACCGCCGATACGGCTGGTGATGACGACGGCGATCTTCTTGAGGAAGGTGGAGCTGTCGGTACGGTCGAAGCCGTCCCAGTCGGTCAGCACGATCTCGAAGCCTCGTGCGAGCGAGTAGCCGAAGTCGCCGTCCCCGACGACCGCGTCGAGATCGCCGAAGTACTTCTCGTTGTCCACGGCCGTCCGGGCGATCGTCTTGACCACCCTCTCGACCTCGGGAAGCGAATCAGCCATGATCAGTGCCTCCGATGGATGACAGCGGCCAGGTCGGCCAGGGTGACGTAGGCGCCGGGGGAGGCGGCGCTGTGATTGGCCAGCACCGTGATCGGCTCGAGCTCCGGGTCGCCGAGCGAGTCGACGACGAAGGCCGCCTCGGCGAAGTCCTCATGAGCGGTGTAGCCGTTGACGGTCACCACGCAGGCGATGCCCGCGGCATGGGCCGCCGTGAGCCCGGGGAGCGAGTCCTCGATCGCGATCGCCTGCTCAGCCGGCAGTCCGAGCCGTTCGAGAGCGAGCAGGTAGACGTCGGGCGCAGGCTTCTTCCGCGGTACGACGTCGCCGGCAAGGACAGTGAAGTCAGCAGCCCGAGCAGTACCGACGACATGCTCCAGCACCGCCCGGACGGAAGCCTCGGCAGAGGTCGACGCGACGGCGAGTTGCCAGCCGGTGGCGTACGCCTCCTCGACGATCCGCACGATTCCGGGCCGGGCGGGCAGGGCGCCATCAGAGACCCTGGCGGTGTACAGCTCAGTCTTTCGCCGGTGCCACCGCGCCACCACCTTCGCCTGTGCCTCCCACTCCTCAGGCAACCCGGATTCGGCCACGAACGACGGGGTGAGCAGGCTGGCCATCCGCTCCTTGCCACCACCGATCCGGAGCTTCTCGGCGTACTCGTCCTCGGACCAGTGCACCGGCAGCCCGAACTCGGCGAAGGTCTGGTTGAAAGCCGGCAGATGACCGTCGCGCTCGGTGTCGGCCAGCGTGCCGTCGACGTCGAAGATGAGGGCGCTCACCATGCCTTCCCCGTACTACCGAACCGGTCGACCAGGCCGTCGACCAGCGTGACCACATCGGCGCGGACGTGCCGGAACAGCGACGGTGGATCCCATGAGTCCCGGGCCTCGGCGTCGCGCAGATAGTCGAGATTCGCCTTCATATAGGCGATCTTGAGCGCCGTGGAGATGTTGACCTTCGCGCAGCCGCGGGCGATCAAGTCCTGGAACTGCGCGTCCGTCATCCCGCTGCCGCCGTGCAGTGCGATCGGGATGCCGGTCGCCTCGACGAGATCGGTGACGCGCTGCCCGTCGAGCTCCGGCGCGCTGGAGTAGATGCCGTGCGCGTTGCCGATCGAGGGCGCGAAGACGTCGACGCCGGTCTCCTTGATGAAGGTCAGCGACACCTCGAGGGTCTGCCGCTTGGCCTCCGCATCGGAACCGATGCCGTCCTCGACCCCGGTGATCGACTCGATCTCGCCCTCGACATGGGCGCCGACGGCGTGCGCCTCGCGGACCACCTCGATGGTCTGCCGCTGGTTCTCCTCGACGGGCAACGCGGAGGCGTCGAACAGGACCGAGTTCCAGCCTTTGGCCAGGCAGTCGCTGATCACCGAGCGATCCGGGCAATGGTCGAGATGCAGCGTCACCGGTACTTCGATGCCCGCTGTCATCCCGCGCCACATCGCCATCAATACGTCCGAGCCGATCGACCGCACGGTCTTGACCGAGGTCTGGACGATCATCGGCGAGCGACGGTCGACCGCGGTCGCGAGCACGGCCTCAAGGGTCAGGTCGTTGACGATGTTGATCGCCGGTACGCCGTACCGCTCCGCCAGCGCTCGATCGACGATCTCCTTCAGCGGGACAACCGCCATCGCGGCACCTCCTCCAGCCGCAACGCTAGAAGAGGCGCAACCCGGTGTCAGCGAGGAAATCCCCCGTCTTCACTGGGGGAAATCCCTACCGGTTCAGCCGCCCGTGCGACCCGGCGATCAGCTCCGAGCGACTACGCGCGCCGGTCTTCCGCAGTACTGCGCTGACGTGCTTCTCCACCGTCTTGACCGAGATCACCAGCTGCTCGCCGATCGCTCGATCGCCCAACCCCTGTTGGATCAGGGCCTTGACCTCCCGCTCGCGAGCGGTCAGCCCGTCCACGTTGGTCAGCCGGCCCTCCCACACCTCACCGTGCGGCACGATCGACTCCCCGCGAGCAGCTGCGGCAACAGCTCCCGCCAACGCAGCGCCATCGGCCGAGGTCTCCACGCATCCATGCGCACCGGCCAGCAGCAGATCGACCACGGCCTGGTCATCGCCAGGCCGGCAGACCGCGATCACCGCAGGCGCATGCTCGCCCTCCACCAGCGCACGGATCAACCCCAGCGCGCCCTCATCGACAGCAACAACGGCCACTGCCGGCCGTAGCCTCCCCGCTGCCTCCAGCGCCTCTGCTGTCGAAGCAGCCTCGCCGACTACCGAGAACGGCGGCTCAGACCAAGCAAGCAGCCGCGACAGCCCAGCCCGCAGCATCGGCTGAGCAGCAACCACCAGTACGTCCACCCGTACGTCGCTAGCCACCACCGCCCGTTGATACGGGAACACGGCCCGGATACTCGTTCCCCAGCCAGGCATGGAGTCCAGCGACAGCGAACCCCCGGCCCCCTGCGCCAACTCGACCATGCGTCGCAGCCCAAGGCCGGTACGGAACTCATCCGGCTCCCGCAGCCCCTGCCCAGCCGCGAACCCCTGCCCGTCGTCCTGGACGAGTAGCGAGAGCGAGGCCGACTCGTAGGCCAGCCCGACCCGCACGGTCTTGGCACGTGAGTGCTGCACGATGTTGGTGATCGCCTCCTGGGCAACGCTCAACACCCGTTGCGCCAGGGCACGGTCGAGCGCTACCGGTGTACCGGCGACTACTAGTCGGGCGTCGACTGCTCGGGCCCGGGATGCCCAGGCGAGTTCGGAACGTAGTACGTCGTCGAGGCTGTGGCCCTCCAGCGGGGAGCTGCCCGCGCCGAGGAGCGCCCGGCGGATCGAGGAGACAGTGTCCCGCGCCGACTCCTGAGCCTGCCTGAGCTCGCCGGCCAGCTCTCCACCAGCGAGCTGCTCAGCGCGTTCGAGCCCGGACATCATGCCGACGAGTCCCTGGGCGAGGAGGTCGTGCACCTCGTCGAGGAGCCGCCCGCGCTCGGCCGAGGCGGCCTGGAGCCGGGCTCGCTCCTCCGCTGCCTCGTACGAGTTGGCGTTCACCAGCGCGATGGTCGCGTGCTTGGCGAACACCCGGAGCAGGTCGGCGTCGGCGCGTTCGAACCGGCGCCCGGCGTCCCGGGAGAAGACGACGCACGCGCCGATGATCCGCCCGCGCCACTCCAGCGGTACGCCGATCACGCTCTTGAGCGTCGCCCGGTCCTCGTCGCTGATGTGTCCGCCGACGACATCGTCGTACCGGTCGAACCAGACCGGTCCCCGGCGACGGACCACCTCGCCCGTCATCCCCTCCCCGAGCGGAAACACCCGGCCGGACTGGCAGCGGATGCCGATGTCGGCCTGCTTCCGGTACGTGCCTGCTGCCTCGTCGACGCTGGAGATCGAGCCTGCGTCGCAGCCCATCAGCTCGGTGCAGCGCTGCAGGATGCGCTCCAGCAAGGGCTGCAGCTGAAGCTCACCGGCAAGGTCCTCGGCCACTGCGTTCAGCGCCTCGGCACGCGCGGCCGGTGACGACGCAGGTCTGTCGTGGACAGTCATCGCCGGCTCCCTTCGGCCACCCAGGTCCCTGTGTAGCACAGACGGTGGAGCCGGGCCGAGGGTCTGGCGCCAGGCGGAAGTGACATGATCGAGCGGTGAAGATCCTCTCCATCCAGTCCGCGGTCGCCTACGGCCACGTGGGCAACTCCGCAGCCGTCTTTCCGCTCCAGCGCATCGGTGTGGAGGTGCTGCCGGTCTACACGGTGAACTTCTCGAACCACACCGGCTACGGCGAGTGGCGCGGACCCATGATCAGCCCGGACGACGTCCGCGAGGTCCTGCTGGGCATCGAGGAGCGTGGCGTCTTCCCGCAGATCGATGCGGTGCTCTCGGGCTATCAGGGCGGTGAGGGGATCGCCGACGTCATCCTGGAGACGGTGGAGCGGGTCAAGAAGGCCAACCCGGCAGCGGTCTACTCATGCGACCCGGTGATGGGCAATGCGAAGTCCGGGTGCTTCGTAGCCCCGGCCATCCCGGTGCTGCTGCGCGATCGGGTGGTACCGGCCGCCGACATCATCACGCCCAACCAGTTCGAGCTGGGCTTCCTGACCGGTACTGAGCCGGACACCCTGGAGTCCACGCTGGCCTCGGTGGAGCTGGTACGGGCCACCGGACCGCGCACGGTGCTGGTCACCAGCGTCGAGCGGCCCGACCGCGAGGACGGCACGATCGAGATGCTCGCCGTCGACGACAGCGGCGCCTGGCTAGTCCAGACCCCGTACATCCCGATGAAGGCGAACGGCTCGGGCGACGTGACGGCTGCGCTCTTCACGGCCCACTACCGCCGTACGGGCGATCTCGCGGATGCACTTGCCCGGACGACCTCCAGCGTCTTCGACCTACTCACCCGCACGCACGAGTCGGGCGAGCGCGAGCTGCAGCTCGTCGAGTCGCAGGAGGCGTACGCGAACCCGCAGATGCAGTTCACGCCGTCCCGCGTCGCCTGAGAGAACTAGGAGCAGATCAGGTCGACGGCTTCCTCGATCGAGTCGACCAGGTGGATCGAAGACTCCATCGGTCGGCCGGCGGCCAGGCGGCCCAGGACGTCCCAGACGGGGACCGTGCGTGACCAGTGCTCGACATCTACCAGGATCATCGGGGTCTGCATCACCGCGTCGCCGTAGTAGTTGGGGGTGACGGCCTGGAAGATCTCCTGGACCGTACCGGCGGCTCCGGGGAGGTAGATGATGCCGCCGCGGGCCCGGCTGAGCAGGACGTCCTCGCGGAGGGCGTTGGAGAAGTACTTGGCGATGGAGCTCGCGAAGACGTTCGGCGGCTCGTGCCCGTAGAACCAGGTCGGGATGGAGACTCCACCGTCGCCCGGGAAAGCCTTACGGACGGCAAGACCGGTCATAGCCCAGTCGGCGATCGACGGGCGAAAGGACGGCGTACCGGCGAGCATGTCGAGGGCGGAGGAGACCGCTGCATCGTCGTACGCCGAAAGGCTCGACCCCAGGTTGGCCGCCTCCATGGCACCGGGGCCACCGCCGGTTGCGACGGTCAGCCCAGCCCGGGCGAGCGTGCGGCCGAGCAGGACGGCTGACCGGTACGTCGGGTCGGTACGGGCGATCCCATGGCCGCCCATCACGCCGATCCACGGTCTGCCGTCGGGCAACTCGTGCAGCGAGTCGGCGATCGAGTGGTCGTGCAACGCGGCCGCCAGGGTGCGACTGGTGTCGCCGCGCTCGTCGTACTGCCTCGACCAGGCGTAGATCTGGGCATCCGGGGTGGCTTCGTACCCCGAGGAGAGCCCCGCATACAGCTCGTCCGCGTCGTACAGGCTGCCTCGGTAGGGGTCGAAGGGGAGCTCCGGGATGGTCGGGAAGATCAGGCCGCCGCCGTCGCGCACCCAGTCGGCCGCGGTCTCCTCCATCGGGCAGCCCAGGAACAGTGAGCCCATCGGTGACAGCTTGAGCAGTACCGCCGTCCGCCCGGTGAGATCCACCGACTGCACCCGCCAGCCGGCCATCGAGCTGGCTCCGGCGGCGATCACCTCGTCGAAATGCCGCAGCGACTCGATGTCAAGGTGAGCGATACTCGGCATTGTCACGAGGAGTTACCCTAGGCCACCGCCGGGCCCTGATAGCGGTCGGCTCTTGGATGAGGTAGGCATAAGTCATGACACATGCGGAGCTGTGGGAGCGTCACCAGGCCGTCATGCCGGATTGGCTCGCCTTGTACTACGAGCAGCCGATCGAGATCGTCAAGGGATCCGGCCGCCGGGTCACCGACGGCGAGGGCAAGGAGTATCTGGACTTCTTCGCCGGCATCCTGACCAACGCGATCGGGTACGACATCGCGGAGATCTCCGACGCGGTTCGCGAGCAGCTGGCGACCGGGATCGCGCACACCTCGACCGTCTACCTGATCCGGCGGCAGATCGAGCTGGCCGAGAAGATCGCCGAGCTGTCCGGCATCCCGGACGCGAAGGTGTTCTTCACCAACTCCGGCACAGAGGCGAACGAGGCGGCGATGCTGTTCGCCACTCAGAAACGCCGCTCCAACCAGGTGCTGGCGATGCGCAACTCGTACCACGGCCGCGGCTTCGGCACGGTCGCGATCACCGGCAACCGTGGCTGGTCGGCGAGCAGCCTGTCGCCGGTCAACGTCCAGTACGTGCAGGGCGCTTATCGCTATCGCAGCCCCTTCAAGGACCTGCCGGACGCGGAGTACATCAAGGTCTGCGTCGACGATCTGCGCAACGTGATCGACACCGGTACTGCGGGCGACGTCGCCTGCATGATCGTCGAGCCGATCCAGGGGGTCGGCGGCTTCTCGTCCCCGCCCGACGGCCTGTACGCCGCGTTCAAGGAGGTGCTGGACGAGTACGGCATCCTCTTCATCTCCGACGAGGTGCAGACCGGCTGGGGCCGGACCGGCGACCACTTCTGGGGGATTCAGGCGCATGACGTCGTACCGGACGCGATGACGTTCGCGAAGGGTCTCGGCAACGGGTTCGCCATCGGTGGTGTGGTCGCACGCCCCGAGCTGATGGACAGCCTCAGCGCGAACAGCCTGTCCACCTTCGGCGGCAACCCGATCTCCACCAGCGCGGCGAAGGCGACGATCGACTACCTCGTCGACAACGACCTGCAGGCCAACGCCGCCAAGCGCGGTGCCCAGCTCCTCGACGGCCTTCGTGGCATCTCGGACGAGTTCCCCGAACTCGGCGATGTCCGCGGCAAGGGCCTGATGCTCGCCACCGAGCTGATCAACCCGGCCGACGGCAAGCCGGACGCGCCCACCACCGTCAAGCTCCAGCAAGAAGCGATGAACCGCGGCCTGCTGATCGGCAAGGGCGGCCTCTACGGCAACGTCCTCCGGATGGCCCCACCGATGACCCTGACCGAAGAAGAAACCACCGAGGCGATAGAGATCCTCCGGGACTCCTTCAACACGCTACGCTGACCAACCGCCGGGGGTCCGGCGCCGATCACGTCAGGGGAGCGGATGCGCCTGTACGTCGCCGTACGCGAGGGTGACCTCGTCGGCTATTCGGCCTTCGGCGAGGACATCGCCTGGCTGATGGCCGACAGCGAGGTCTTCGACCGGTCGGCGCCGGCGAGGCAGCGCTGGGAGAAGCTCGACCAGACTGTCGGTTCCGTCGCCTGTTCTGTCGAGGTCGGCGAGGCCCTGTCGATCCGCGAGCTGACGGCCACCGCCCTGACCGCTGCGCAAGCGGCCGGGCTGGTGGCCGATCCGCTCGAGGACCTGGAGCTGCTCCAGATCTGGCTCGAGGATGCGGCCACCGGCCAAGTGTTCGAGCTCGATGAGACGGTCTCGGCGGCCGGTCTGCTGGACGATGACGTGGTGGTCCTCTGCATCGAGCACCCGCCGATGGGGATGTACGAGCTGTTGCCGGCGCCCAACCCGACGCAGGTGTTCGCCCAGCTCCAGTACGCCGAGTTGAAGACGGCGAAGACCACCAAGCTTCATGGCGTACTGCTCTACACCGACGCCGATGTCGAGCTGGCCACCTTCGTCCGGACGCATTTCGACGAGCTGAACGCCCTGTCCGGCGAGCTGTTCCAGATCTCCGTCCTCGAGCGCCCGCAGAAGTGGCGCACGGTCAAGCGGTACTGGAAGGACAGCCTCGACCCCGACCTGTACCGGATGCTCTCGGCCCTGCGCTGGCTGAACTGGACGCCGTACGACAAGCTCGGCGCCTACGAGGTGGCCCGCGAGCTCGGGGTGCGGCCGGGAGACCTACCTTGCCTGGTGCTTCAGCTGCGCGGCGGCGACAGTCGTGACCGCTTCGTCTTTCCGGTCCGGAACGCCGATCTGGGAGCCTTCCGGGAGCTCCTCGGGGACCTGTCCCGGATTCTCAACGACGAGGGTCAGGGCGTCAGCGAGAATCTGCCGGCCCGGTTGGCCCTACGGAAGAGTCTGATGGCGGCCGGGCAGCGGCTGCGGGCCGAGGTGGTCCCGGCCGCCGCCGGAGGCTTCGAATTCAAAGGCGCCACCGTATTCATCCACAGCGGAGGACAGGCGATGACCGAGAACTTCAACTTCCACGGCCAGACGACCTTCATCAACCGGCCCGTCAACACGGTCATCACCGACTTCCAGAACAGCCACGGCGCCGGTACCGACCTCGCGGGTCTGCTGCGACTCGTGCTGACCAGCGAGCAGTTGACCGACGAGCAACGCGAGCAGGTCGCGCAGCTGATCAACGAGGTGGCCGGCGAGCTCGACACCGGAGCGCCCGACGGCGGCAAGACCCGCACGCAACTCGAGCGGATCAAGACCACCGTGAGCAAGGCGGCCGACATCGCCACTCCGGCGCTGACGATCATCGCCAAGGTTCTCGAACTACTGCCCTGACGGGCTCCCGCTTGTGAAGCGGGAGCCCGTCAGGCCGTCCTAGCGGACGGTGAGGTTGTACTTCGTGCTGCCGGTCTTGCCGTCGGCCGAGCGGGCCGTGACAGTGATGGCATAGGTGCCCCGCGGCGTCTGGAAGCTGGTGAAGAACCAGACGTTGCTCGTACCGTTCTGGGCGATGGTGGTGGGGTTGAAGAAGACCTGCGTACCAGCCGGAGTGCCGGTGGCCGTGAGAGTCAGGTTGCCCGTACCACCGGAGGCCTTGACCACCGTCTGGGCCAGCTGGCCTTGGGTGACTGACCCACTGGACGGCGTAGCGGTGACCTGTACGTCGCCTGTCGGGGGCTGGCTGCCCTCGACCGTCAGGGTCACGTTGGCGGTGGCCGTCTTGCCGGCGGAGTTGGTTGCGGTGACCACGACGGTGTGGTTGCCCGCGGGTGTGCCGGCGCCGGCTTCGAGGGTCAGCTTGGCGGCATTGCCCGAGCTGATCGACTCCGGCTGGAAGGTGGCCGTGGCACCGGTCGGCAGACCCGACGCGGTGAGGCTCAGGTTCTCCGCACCGCTCGATCCCGCGGTACTGGTCACCGTGGTCGAGATGTACTTGCCTGGGGCAACCTTCACCGACGACGGTGAGACGGCGACGCCGAAGTCGCCGGTGGGCGGCGCGTCGCCGACCTGGGTCTTGACCCAGTCGCCCATGTCGTTGGTGAGCCGGCCGTAGACGCTGTACCACTTGAAGTCCGAGCGGCTCCAGGAGGCGACGCCGATCACCTTGCCCTGGACGATCAGCGGACCGCCGCTGTCCCCGGGCAGGATGGACACCCGGCCGTCGGCGTACCCGGCGCAGATCATCGTCGCGGGCTTGAAGCCGGCGCCGACGCCGTTGCAGACCTGTGAGCCGTCGACGATCGGCAGCGACGCCTTGTCCAGCGTGACGTCGCGGGTGGTGTCGTCGAAGTCCTTCTTGCCGTAGCCGAAGCCTTGCGCCGTGACGCCCGGCTTCTCCAGACCGTTGTCGGCCGAGGTCGCGTACGACGCGTACTTGCCGCCGGGCACCGGGATGTCCGCGTTCGTGGTGACCACCGCGACGTCGTACCCCTGGTCGAAGTTCACGTACTTCGGATGCTTCGTGTACGAGACCACGCCGACCCGGGTGCCACCACCGGCGTTGAGGTCGTTGAGCCCGTACAGGAAGCTCTTGGCGCCGACCGCGTCCGCACAGTGTGCCGCGATCAGGATCTTGCGCGGCGCGATCGCCGTACCGGTGCAGGTCTGGCCCTGCGGACGGGTGCCGCCCTCACGCAGTCCGGCGATGATGGACGGGAACTCGCTGACGGTCGCGTCCTGTCCACCGGCGAAGTTGGCGCCAGGGGTAGACGACTTCACCGGTACGGTGTCGCCCTCGTAGTTGGCGGCCGACGGCGTGAAGTTCAGCGACCAGCCGTCGAGGGTGCCGGTGTCGAAGCGGTAGACGTCCTTCACCTGCAGCTTCCAGGTGCCGTTGCGGGTCTCACCCGAGGTGTTGGCGGTGAAGGTCTGGTGCAGTCCGTCGGGGGAGCCGATGCCGCCGGCCCGGCGCAGGTTGATGACAGCGCCCGACGGCCCGACCAGGTCGACCTGGAGATCGCCGGTGTAGCTGTGGTTGATGTCCACCTTGACGCTGGTGTTCGACGTACCGTTCCCGTCGCAGCCGCTGATCGTGGCCGACGTGGAGACCGCGGCGCCTGCGTCGGGGATGGCTGCGTCCTCGGTCGAGGAGCCACCCGCACAGGTTGGCGGCTCGGGGTCGCCGCCGCCGATGAAGCCGGTGTAGAGCAGCTTGTTCGGGGAGCCGCTGCCCGCGTTCTTCACCACGCCCGCGCTGGCGTTGCTGGTCAGCGCCGAGGCGACAGCGGCCGGCGTGGCGGACGGGTTGCCCGCGAGGTAGAGCGCCGCGGCACCTGCGACGTGTGGCGCCGCCATCGATGTACCGCTGATGCTGTTGGTGCCGCCGTTGTTCCAGGTCGAGGTGATGCCCGATCCCGGGGCGAAGATGTCCAAGCAGGAGCCGATGTTGGAGAAGCTCGACCGGTTGTCCTGGTTGTCGGTGGCGCCGACGGTGATCGCCTCCGGCGTCCGGGCCGGGCTGTAGCTGCAGGCGTCCCCGCCGTTGTTGTTGCCGCCGGCAATGGAGAAGGTGACGCCCGCGGCGACCGCGCGCTTGACCGCGTCGTCGACCGAGGAGTTCGTCTCGCCCGACAGGCTCATGTTCGCGACGGCCGGCTTCTTCGCGTTCTTGGCGACCCAGTCGATCCCGCCGATCACCTGCGACCACTCGCCGTTGCCCTGGCAGTCCAGCACCCGTACGCCGACCAGCGAGATGCCCTTGGCCACGCCGTACGTCGTACTGCCGACCGTGCCGGACACATGCGTGCCGTGCCCGTTGCAGTCGTTGGCGATCGCGTCGTTGTCGATGAAGTCGTAGCCGTCGGTGGCCCGGCCGCCGAACTCGGAGTGCTGCTTGTAGATGCCGGTGTCGACGATGTACGCCGTGACGTTGGCCGCCTTGGTCGCATAGGTGTACCCCTGGTCGAGCGGCAGGGTCTTCTGGTCGATCCGGTCGAGTCCCCAGGTCGGGTTGGCCTGCCGGTCAGTGGCGTGGGCCTTGCCGTCCTGCTCGACGTACTTGACCTCCGGGTCCGCAGCGAGTCGTAGCGCCTCCGCTTCGGTCAACGAGGCCGAGAAGCCGCGCAGTGCGGTGGTGTAGGTCAGCTTGACCTTGCCGCCGTACTTAGAAGCCAGGTTGGACGCCGTTGCGCGGGCGCCGTCCTTCAGCACGACTATGTAGCTGCCGGGAATGGTGCCGGGAGCACCGGCGCCCCGGATGGTCGGGCTCGGCGCCGGCGGTGGGGCGGCCGCCTGAGCCGGTGGGGCAACTACTGCGAGCGCCAGGCACGCGAGGGCCCCGTAGGCCCCTGTCCGCACGAGTTTCATGAGCTCTCCGTTCGGTCCCCGGCCGCCCAGGGCGGAGTGAGTTGGGGCAGCCGGTCCGATCACTGTCGTGGCGGGCCGGTGCGGGAACAATCCGGGCAGTAGTAGGTAGGGGTACGTGACTATTGGTGTCGCGACCCTCACAGAAATCCCTTTCCCGACGTAGGCTCGCCCCCACATCCACGGGAGCGCAGATGGCTGGAGCACCGATCACCAGGACCAGTTCGCCAGTGCTGGTCGGCCGCGGCGATGAGCTACGCCTGCTGGCCGCCACCGCGGGCCGGTCCGGTGTTGCCCTGGTCGAGGGCGAGGCAGGGATCGGCAAGAGCCGCCTGGTCAGCGAGTTGCTCCGGGAGCCTGACGTGCGCGACAGGCACCTCATGGTCGGCTACTGCCAACCGCTGCGAGAGCCCTTCCCGTACGGCGCGGTCGTGGAGGCGCTAAGGAGCTATCCACGCCACTCCGGTACTCCGCTGAGTCGGCTGACCTCGGTACTGCGCCCCCTCCTGCCCGAGCTCGCGGACCGGTTCCCCGACGCGCATTGGCCCGCTGCCGACCCAGCGACCGAGCGGCACCAGGTGTTCCGGGCCATCCGCGAGCTGCTGGCCGCTGCCGGTCCGGCCCTGCTAGTGGTGGAGGATCTGCATTGGGCGGATGACGGGTCGCGCCAGCTGTTGCGATTCCTGATGACGGATCCGCCGGAGAACCTGTCGATCCTGGTCACGTACCGACGGGAGGACCTCACCTCGGGGCCGCCGCTGGGGGCGGAGTACCGGCCGCCGGTGGGGTTGCCGAGCGCTGTGCTCACGTTGCAGCCGCTGGACCTTGCCGGAGTACGGTCGCTGTCCGCCGGAGTACTGGGCGTGGAGGCGATCGCGGCTGACCTGGCCGAGTTGCTGTACGACCGGACGGCCGGGATCCCCGCAGTGATCGAGGAGGCGGTACGGACGCTGCCCTTGCCGGTCGACGGGGGTACTGCGCGGCGGGCGCTCGAGCATGTCGAAGTACCGGCCCTGCTGCGGGATGCGATGGCTGAACGGCTCTCCGGGCTGGCGGAGGAGGCTCGGGAGGTCAGCTATGCCACGGCAGCGCTGGGGATTCCGGCAACGGGTGAGTTGCTCAGGCAGGTGACCGGCTTGGCCGAGGACGCCGTGGATGCGGCGCTTACGTCTGCACTGGCAGCAGGAGTCCTGCGGGACTCGGGTGACGGCCGCTACGACTTCCGCCATGCTCTAGGTCGGCAGGCGGTCTACGACAGCCTGCCCAGTCCGCACCGGCAGGCACTGCACAGGAGGATCGCTGAAACCCTTGCCGAGGCCACTCCACAGCCATTGCTCCAGCTGGCCGAGCACAGTCGGCTAGCGGGCCGTACGCAGGACTGGCGGCGGTTCGGAGAGGCTGCAGCGGATAGGGCGGGAGAGATCGGCGACGCCTCGACTGCTACCCGGCTGCTGCAGCGCCTTCTTGCCGAGCCCGACCTGTGCGTCGAGGCAGTGGACCGACTCGCGTCGAAGCTGGGGTCGGTGGCCTACACGGGCCTGGATCAGCGGGACCCGATGGACACGCTGCAGCGACTACTGACCGACCAGCGCCTGTCTCCGGGTATCCGCGGCGAGGTGCGCCTCTACGCGGGCCTGCTGATGATCCGGGCGGCGGGCGGCATCGCGGCCGGCCGGGCCGAGATCGAGAGAGCCCTTGGAGACCTGGGCGACCGGCCGGACCTGGAGGCGCGAGCCATCGCCGTCCTGGCCCAATGCTGGCTGGGGGCGTCCGCACTCGACGAGACCGGGCTGTGGGCACAGCGGGCCGACGAGCGCCTCGACCGGGCCACCGATCCAGTGCTGATCACCTCACTGCGGGCGAACCTGCTGGCCTCGCGACTGCACGCCGGTGATCCCTTCGTCCTGACTGAGGTCGCGGAGCTGGGATCTGACCGGGCCGGTGGGGCAGAGCTGCGACACCTGGCCAGGGCGCACTGCAACCTCGCCGACGCGTGCATGTCGATCGGCTACTACGCCAAAGCCGCCGACTTCCTTGGTAGCGGTCTCCAGTTCGCTACCGACTGCGGAGCACCTTTCGTCGTGAGTACTGCGCGCGCTACCCAAGCGAGAGTCGACTGGTTCACCGGTGAGTGGTCCGGGCTCGACGAGCGCGCGAGTCAGCTACTGGACGAGTACCGCGACCTGTTCCCGCTCACCAGCGAGCTGTCCCTGGTACTGGCATCCCTGGCCGTCGCGCGTGGTGAATGGGCCGAGGCCGAGGCATACCTGGGCGCCACCGGGATCGACGAACCGGCCAACGCCATCGCCCCGATCGCGTTGGGCAGCTTCGGTCTGCTTGCGTGGATGCAGCTCTCCCGTACTGAGCTCCAGGCGGCGGTATCGACGGTCAACCGCGGTTTGGATCTCCTGCGTGGCAAACAGGTGTGGTCCTGGGCAGGCGAGCTGGTACCGACGGCCGTGGCGGTCTTGCTCGCCGACGGACGGGATGACGAGGTACGGAAGCTGTTGGGGGAGTTGGACGACTGCACGAGCGGCCTGGAGGCGCCACTGGCACGGGTGGCGCTGCATTGCGGGCGGGCGCAGCTCGCGGAGTACGAAGGCGACTACAGGCGGGCGGTTGGGCTGTATAGAGAGGTAGAGCTCCAGTACGAGGCCCTGCCGGCGCCGTACTTCGCCGCACTGGTCGCCGAGCGGGCAGCGCATTGCAGGCTTGCCCTGAAGGAACCAGCGGACGCCTTCGCCCAGTTGGCAGAGACCTTCGACCGCCTGGGCGCGCTGCGAGATGCTGCCCGCTGCCGTCACGAGCTACGCAACCACGGGATCGCCGCACCCTCCCGCCGAGGCCGCCGCGGCTACGGCGCCGAGCTGTCTCCGCGCGAGCAGGAGGTGGCCCGCCTACTCGGCCGCGGCCACACCAACCGGGAGATCGCCGACGCCCTGTTCCTCTCACCCCGCACAGTCGAGCAACACGTCGCCAAGGTCCTCCGCAAACTCAACGCGTCCTCCCGCGCGGACCTGGTCAACTCAGACTGAGTCGGCCAGCACCTGCTCGACGACGTACAGATCGTCCGTGATCAGGGCCTTCCACAATGCCCAGCCGCGCGCCCGCGCCCAGGTCCCCGCGTCCTGCGCGACCGTACGCCGGAACGCCTCGCGACTCTTGCCCGAGAAGAGAGTCCACGCGATCACCAGATCGCAAGCGGGGTCGCCGACTCCCGAAGTACCGAAGTCGATCACAGCCGACAGCATTCCGTCGGCGACCAGCAGATTCCCGTGCGCGATGTCCCCGTGGAACCACACCGGCGGCCCGGCGAAGGACGATCCGATCGCCGCTTCCCACACCTCGGTACAAGCCGCGACGTCCACCTTGTCGGCCAAGGTGACCAGCGCACGCCGAGTCTCATCGTCGTAATGCACCGGCGGCGCGCCCCGGAAGAAGCTGTGCGCCCCACCCGCCGGCCCACCAGTAGCGTCGCACCGCTGCAACGCGCGGATGAACGAAGCCACGGAGACAGCAAAGCCGGTCAGATCCTCAATGCGCTCAACCGACGCCGTCTCGCCATCCAGCCAGCGTCGAACCGACCAGTTGAAGGCGTATCCCTCGCCAGGGACACCCTTGCCGACCGGCTCAGGCACCGCGACCGGCAGGTGCGGCGCCAGGCGAGGCAGCCACTCATCCTCTTTGTCCACAGCCGGCGCATAACCAGCAGCCGTGGGGAGCCGCACCGTCAACGAGTCGCCGAGCCGATAGGTCCGGTTGTCCCACCCGTCGACCTTGACCGGCGTGATCGGCAAGTCGCCCCACTGCGGGAACTGGGCCTTGATCAATCGCCGAACCAGGCCTACGTCGATGCCCGCACGACCGTCTGAAGCGCTGTTGTCACTCATCCCGGCCAAGTCTCCAGCGTGGCCGAGCTGCGTGGCAAAGCGTTTTCAGATGGCCAGTTTTCAGATGGTCAGGTTGATGCCGTAGTCGCGGATCTTGCGGTAGATGGTGGCTCGGGACATGCCCAGATCGCTGGCGGCCTTGTCCTTGTTGCCGCGGTGGATGACGAGGGCCTTCACGACGGCGTCGCGCTCGAGGGACTCGAGCTGGCTGAGGCGGCGGCGGGTGATGGCTCGGCACTCGCCGGGCAGGTCGTCCAGGTCGATGGTGCCGGAGCGCCGTTGCTGGGCGATGCGCAGGAGGACGCGACGGAGCTGCTCGACGTTGCCGAGCCAGGGGAGTCGCATCAGCTGGGCCAGGGCGCTGGGGGAGATGCTGAGGTTGTTCGCGCGGTTGAGGCGGCCCAGCAGGTGCGGTACCAGCTTGTGCATGTCTTCCAGGTGGTGCCGCAGGGGTGGTACCTGCACTGTGTGGGAGAAGAGCGGCAGCAGTTGCGCATCCACGTCAGGGTTGCGCGGCTCGCTATGCACCGTCAGTGCGACCCACAACTCGCTCTGCTGGTCTGCGCGCTCGAGCAGTAGCTCCGACAGCCCACTCACCGAATCACTGTCGAGCAGATGCGCGCGGCGGATGACCAGTGATCCCGCCCCGGCCGACAACTCATCAGCAACCGTGTCCAGCCACCCAGGGCCGCACTCGGATGCATCCATGACCCGGAAGAGCCCACTGCCATTGCGTAGCTGGTTCACCGAGCGCAGCAACGCGATCTTGCCGACACCGCCTTCGCCTTCGAGCACTACCCACGAGCCGTTGCGCCGACTGGTGTCCACTGCCTCACACACCCGCTGCCAAGTAGCACTGCGCCCAGCAAGCCCAGGCATCACCGGTACTACGTTGCGCGCCGCCCCAGTAGTCGCGTCCAACCCCGACTGCACCTGGATCCGTAACACCCCACCAGCGAACTTCGAACCGGCAAACGCCGGCCGATAGTCCAGCCGAGCCACCAGCCCACTCGGCAGATCAGCAACCAGCGTCAACGGCTCGGAGGAACCCGCAGCGTCGCGCGAGCGGGCCAGGAGAGCAGTCTGATCGGCAGGGTCGAACCGCTGCTGCGCCTGGCTGTTCATCATCACCAGGTCACCGCTGAGCGCGATCACCCCGCTGCTGGAGTGCTGGCATGCGGCCAGGTAGTCGCGGAACAGCGCCAACTCCTTCGCGCCCGACCTGGTCAGCAACTGCTGCTCGATCTTCTGAGCCGTCGACCTTGCGCAGAACATCAGCAAAGCGTTCGAGTGTGCCACCGACGACGTCAGATCCAGTACGCCGAGCAGCGAGCCCGTCACCGGATGGTGGATCGGCGCCCCCGCACAGGCAAAATCACCGAGCGGCCCGGTGAAGTGTTCGCTCCCCGTCACCATCGTTGGGACGCCGGCCTCCAAGGTGGTCCCGATGCCGTTCGTACCGACCTGCTCCTCCGCGTAGCTGAAGCCGGGGGACAGGGACGCCCGGTCGAGCTGCCTGATCAGCGACGGATCAGGGCAGGTCCGCTGCAGTACGAGCCCGTGCTGGTCGGTCAGGATGATGCTGACCGACTCGTTCGCGAGCTCGTCGGCCAGGGCGCTCAGGACCGGAGCAGCCGACAGCGCGAGCGGTGTCGGCCCCTCCAGACCCAGGTAGCTGGGGTCGACGGTCTCGGCGTCCACCCGCAGCCGGGACGACCGCAACCACGATGCCTGGATCGATTCGCGCACCAGCCCGGGCTCGAGATCGCCGGACGACAAGAAGGTATCCCTGGCCTGCCGCAACATCCGGCCAGTCCGAGGTGCTTCGGTCCAGTGCGCTCGTTCCACAGCGGCCTCCCTGGCCATCACTCAAGGTGCGTCCGCCTTCCCACTCTGTCTCAGATCGAGACAAGCGCAAGGTCCCAGCCGCGGTGAGATCGGTAACTACAGAGAAGAACTACGGAGAAGAGCTACTGCCGCGGTGGTTCAGCAGAGTGTCGGGCCTTACGTTGCGCGGTGCGTTTGTAGCTGACTTAGAGGACGATCCTGCGGATCAGCGGTCCCACCGGAAGTGGACACCACAGCCTGGCCACAGGATGCTGTCGCGGCCGGTTGAGAAGACGGCCTCGTCGAAGAAGTCGTGGTGCTGCTGGGTGACGTTGCTGCCTAGGGTGTCAGATAGTGCTTGCCCGAAATACGGTTCGCAGATGATGCGCGGATCGGCACCGTCGTGGAGCTTCACGGTACCTCCGCTTTAGATGGGCGGCCTCCAAGCTTGCCGCCCGCATGCCCACCCAGGGCCAGTTCGCCTAGTGCTACAGCCGGAGTTCGTGATGTTGGGCGGCAGGCCCGGACCGCCACCACTCACAAACCTGCCGTTCCACCCCGGAGCACGCCTGCGCATGCTTGGCCCGATGCGATCAGTTGAGGTTTGTGAGTGGTGGCGGTCCGGCTAACGCGACGACCACACGCTGAACATCACGAACTCCAGCTGTTGGTGAGGGTTGGGTCTAGGTGGTCGGCGATGGCTGCGGGCAGGATGAAGGCGGCGAACCAGCCGGCCAGGACCAAGCCAGTAGGTTCGCCTCTTCGCTCGTCCGTTGAAGTCGTACGCCGGTTTCAGAACTTCAAGAAATCCACCCATTTACAGATCGTCGGTCGACAGCCGCGGTCTCGGTGAGGGGTGGCAGTAGGCGGTCAGTCGGCTTTTTCTTCGATTCCTACGTCGTCTGCTGAGAGGGTGCGGGCGCCTTGGCAGGAGCCTTTGGAGTGGTGGAGGGGGGAGGGGGTTTGCCAGTTGCCGTAGAACCATTTGGGAGGCTGGCCGATCGAGCGGCAGATGAGGACTACTCGGTAGAAGCCGCTGCCGGCCCAGCAGGAGGCTTCTGCTGTCGCGGCGCCGGTTCGTTCGTAGCTGCAGTTCTCTGGCCAGCCGGTGGAGGTAGCCGATGCCTGTGCAGGTGGCACGAGCATCGTCGCTAGGGCGAAGGTCGGAACGGCGAGGGCTGTTAGGGATTTGTGCATGGGGCTTCGCCTTTCAGAGGGGGCGGAAGGAGGCGGTTTCGGTGAGTTTGAGAGGGGAGGTCCAGAGGGTGATGGTGGCGGAGGTGGTTGCTCGTTTCGGGCCTGAGGTGACGGTGGTCAGGGTGGCGCAGCCGTCGTGTTCTTCCTGGACGGTGTCGGTGGTGCCGCCGTTGGTTGCAGAGCGCAAGCGCCACCAGTTCGCCCGGACCGGGCATTTGACCGGCTTCAGCGTGACGTAGTGGATCCGGTGGTTCTCGATGCTGGTGCTGTCGTACTGGGTGTCGCAGACTGTGAAGAACTGCTTGCCGGCCTCGTCCACCTCGACGGTGGAGCAGAGCTTGCCGATGTAGCGTTCGTCGGCCGCGGCGGGCAGGCTGGTGACGGCGGCGACGGTACCGGCGATGGCGAACAGAGCGACTGCCCTGCGGGAAGTTCTGGACATGATGTGCTCCTTTTGAGGGTTCACGCGGGCGGGTAGCCGTAGCGCCAGGACCAGACGTCGGAGTGCACGATGCCGGCGATGTTCGCCAGATCGCCGTATGCGCGGAACTTCGTGCAGGTCTTCGGCAGGAGCGTCCAGGCGGTCTCGACGGCGGCCTCACCGCTGTTCGCCTTGTTCGCGAGCAGCTTCTTCGGCGTGCCTTCGATGCAGTAGAGCCGGAGCGCGATGTGCGCCCATCTGTTGGTGCTGCAGGAGGGCGGCTTCTCCAGCCAGGCGTTGGCCCAGGAGCCGGTCTGGTCGGCGTCGTACCAGACCTTCATCACCGGCGGTTCCGAACACATCGGCCGCACCCCCGTACTCGTCGCGACGGCGTGCACCGGCCCCGCACCGATGCCGAAGGCAACGATGCCCACGGCAACGGCTGTAGTAGTTGTCAGGCGCAACATCTTGAACATCTCCCCGAGGTAGGTGGTCGTGTTGTTGCTCGCAGCCTGACAAGCAGGTGTTACCGCGCGCCTACCAACAGCTACTGAACGTCACCCGCCTTGTATCAGCTAGTTGACACAAGGCGGATAGAGGTCGCATCCTTCTTGTGTCAGGTGGTTGATACAAGGGGGAAGAGATGTCCGTCGCGGTTCTCGGGGTAGTCGTGGTGCTCCTGGTGCTCATCACGTTGATGTTCGTTCCGTTGAAGGCAGCACCGGAGGTCGGGTTGCGTTCAGCGGGGCTGTGGCGGTGGGCCGGGGTGGGAGTTGGTCTGGTCGCCGGGGGCGTCGTCGCGTGGACGCTCGGGCCGGACCGCGGACTCCTGTTGGCGGCGCCGGTGTTCAGCCTGGGGGTTGTGCTCGGCGTGGTTCTCGGGGAGTTGCGGACGCCTCGCCCTGCAGGGCCGGTACGCCGGGCAGCAGTCGAAACCCGTTCAGCGGCCAACTACCTCCCGCGCCGTCTCGCTGCATCGGTTGCCGTCGCGGGCATCGTCGAGCTGGCGTTGTTGCTCTGGACAACCTCGGTAGCGTCCGCCGACAGCCTGGGTCGTGCCGGCCGAGCCCTCTCCCGCACCTGCGGCGATATGACCGCCACCAAGAGCCCCTGGCCAGGATCCTTCTACTCCGTCCCGCTCGGCATCGCGGTGGTACTCGGTCTGCTCTCAGCCGCAGTAGGGATCCGGCGCGTAGTCGGCAGGCCGCGACCGGTCGACGCCGCAGGGGAGCTCGTCGCCGACGACCACGCTCGCCGGCTCTCGGCCACCGCCATCACCGGCGCCTGCGGCGTACTGATCACTGTTCCATTGCTAGGAACAACGTTCGTAGCGATCATGACGCTGACGACGATGCAGTGCGTCCCGACCTCATGGCAGTCGATCGGCTGGGCGCTCCTGGTGCCGGCCGCCGGTGGTCTGGCGCTGCTGGTCTGGAGCGCGACCGCGGTCCTGCAGCCCAGCGGCCAGCCGCATGTCCAGAGGACCTCCGTGTGACCACACTCGTCGTCTCCGCGTCGGACCCGACACCGCCGTACGAGCAGCTCCGCAAGCAGTTCACGGACCTGATCCACTCCGGCGTACTAGCTCCCGGCGACCGCCTCCCGCCGCTGCGCCAGTTGGCCCGCGACCTAGGCCTCGCCGTCGGTACGGTCGCCCGTACGTACCGGGAGCTCGAAGCCGACGGCCTGCTCACCTCGCGCCGAGGCGGCGGCACCCGAGTCGCCGACACCCCACCCCGGCTCGCAAAGACGGAGCAGCGCCAGCGCCTCGACGAGCTCGCCACCACCTACCTCCACCACACTCGCCAACTCGGCATCGACGACCAGACAGCTCTCGAAGCCGTCCGCCGCGCCGGCGGGTGAAAGGTCAAGAGCCCCGTACGCCAGGCGTACGGGGCTCTTGGGGAGTGCTGGGTCAGTTGGAGTCCTTGCCACCCAGGTCGGGGAACGCGTTGCCTTCGCGGGAGAAGCCGTCGGACAGCGGGGCCGCCGGGGGGACATCCGTGCCGGGCGCGATCTTGCGACTGCGGCGGGTGCGGCCTTCGAGGTAGCGGGCCAGGATCGACAGCAGCGAGCACAGGCCGATGTAGACGACCGCTACCACCATGTACGTCGGGATGTAGGGGAAGCCGAACTCGAGCCGCCCACCCATCTGCTTCGCCACGTACAGGAGCTCGTTGTACGTGATGATGAAGCCCAGCGCGGTGTCCTTCAGCAGGACGACGAGCTGGCTGACGATGGCCGGCAGCATCGCCCGGATCGCCTGCGGGAGCAGGATCAGCCGGACGACCTGGTTCTTGCGCAGGCCGGTCGCGTACGCCGCTTCGCGCTGGCCCTTCGGAACAGCGCTGATACCGGCCCGGAAGATCTCCGCGAGGACCGAGCCGTTGTAGAGGGTGAGGCCGAAGACGACCGCCCAGAACGGGCCCAGGCCCAGATGGAACTGAAGGTTCCCGTAGTAGAAGAAGAACATCAGGATCAGCACCGGGATCGCCCGGAACAGCTCGACCACGAAGGTCGCCGGGACCCGGACCCACTTGTGGTCGCTGATCCGGGCGGCCGCGAACACGGCGGCGAACAGGAAGGCCAGCACCGCGGCCAGGCCGGCGGCCTTCAGCGTGTTCAGCAGACCGGTGAGCAGTTGCTCCTGGATCGACTTGTACTGGAACTGCGCCCAGCGCCGGCTCTGGAACTGGCCGGTGTCGTTCAGCCGGTAGACGATCCAGGCGACCGCGGCCAGCAGGACCACCACGACGACGACGTTGAGGATCATGTTGCGCGCCCGCGCCCGGGGGCCCGGTACGTCGTACAGCACGGCGCTCATGCCGCTACCGCCGTCCGTCGCTCGGCCCACCGCTGCAGGAAGACCAGGGGGATGATCAGGATCAGGAAGCCGATGGTGATCCAGACCAGGGTCAGCATCTGGTTCTCACCGCGTTCGGCGATCGCCGCCGGGATGGCGCCCGCTTCGAGCACCGAGAAGCCGGCCGCGATGGTGGTGTTCTTCAGCAGGGCGATCATCACGCTCATCAGCGGCGGCTGGATCGCCCGGAACGCCTGCGGGAGTACGACGATGCCGAGCACCTGCAGGAAGGTCATCCCGACCGCCCGGGCGGCCTCGGACTGGCCCGGCGAGACGGTGTTGATGCCGGATCGGACCACCTCGCAGACGAAGGCGGAGGTGTAGACGGTCAGCGCGACGATCGCCGACCAGAAGTACGACGGCAGCTCGATCCCCATCTTGGGTGCGCCGAAGACGAGGAACGCGAACACCAGCGTGAGCGGCGTGTTCCGCAGGATGTTGACGTAGCCGGTGCCGATGGCACGCAGCGCCGGCACCGGGGAGACGCGGAACCCGGCCAGCACGGTTCCGAGGACCAGACTCAGCAGACCGGACACCACGAACAGCTTGATCGTGGTCCAGAAGCCGTCCCGGAACAGTTCCCAGTTGTCGGTGAGGACCGAGAGCATCGTGACCTTCCAGAAGAGTTCAGACAGTTTGGTGCACTACGTCGGGAGTTCTTTGGCGCTTGCGGCGCCCAGGCACGCACCTCGCGGCACTTGCGAAGCATCCACGATGCTCCGCATCGAGGACGCTCCTCAAGCACCGCGATGCACGCACCTGGACACCGCAATCACTCAAAGAACTCCCGACGTAGTGCACCAAGGCGACCCCGGAAGCGAACCCGGGGTCGCCCTGGACTGCAGGGTGGATCAGTACTTCTCGACCGGCGGCTGGGTGCCGGCGGAACCGGACTTGCCCAGCGTCTCGTCGTAGATCGACTTCCAGGTGCCGTCGGTGCCGGCGGTCTCGAGGCCCGCGTTGATCTTCTCGCGCAGGGCCTTGTCGGCCAGCGGTACGCCGATGCCGTACTTCTCCGTGCTGAACGGCTTGCCGACGACCCGCAGGTCGTCCGGCGCGTTCGCGGCGTAGCCCTTGAGGATCGCGTCGTCGGTGGTGACCGCGTCGACCTTCTTGTCCAGCAGCTGGGAGACGCACTCGGAGTAGGTCTTGAACTCCGAGATGTTGCTCGCCTCGGTCAGGTTCTCGTCCTTGACCTTCTGGATCGGCGTCGAGCCGGTCACCGAGCAGACCTTCTTGCCCTTCAGCGCGTCCTTGCCGGCGTCCATCGAGGTGTCGGACTTGCGGACCAGCAGGTCCTGGCCGGCGATGAAGTACGGACCGGCGAAGCCGACCAGCTTCTTGCGCTTGTCGGTGATCGAGTAGGTGCCGACGTAGTAGTCGATCTCGCCACCGGCGATCGCCGTCTCGCGGTTCGCGGACGGGATCTCCTTGTACTCGATCTGCGCCGGGTCGAAGCCGAGCTGGGCCGAGACCATCTGGGCGATCTCGATGTCGAAGCCGCAGCGCTTGCCGTTGGCATCCTTGTAACCGAGGTTCGGCTGGTCGGCCTTGACCCCGACGACCGCGTGCCCGCGGGCCTTGATCTTGGTGTAGGTCGCGCTGCCGGCCACATCCGCGGCCGGAGCCACGGTGAACTTGTGCGGCTCGCCACAGCTACCGGTGGTGCTGCCACCGCCGCCACCTGCGGCAGTGTCGTCCTTGCCACAGGCGCCGACGCTCAGCGCGAGCGCAGCGACGCCGAGAGTGGCGACCACGTTGCGCATTCTCATGGGATCCCCTTCGTGTGTTTTTACTGCAGTTGCGGCCGGCCCAGGGGGCCCGCCGGGCGTCTCGTCAGTGCTTGAGGATCTTCCCGAGGAAGTCCTGGGCACGGCGCGAGGTCGGGTTGGTGAAGAAGGTCTCGGGGCTGGCCTCTTCGACGATCTCGCCGTCGGCCATGAAGACGACCCGGTTGGCCGCGCTGCGCGCGAAGCCCATCTCGTGGGTGACCACGACCATCGTCATGCTCTGCTTGGCCAGGTCGATCATCACCTCGAGGACCTCCTGGATCATCTCCGGGTCGAGGGCCGAGGTCGGCTCGTCGAACAGGATGACCTTCGGGTCCATCGCCAGCGCCCGGGCGATCGCGACCCGCTGCTGCTGGCCACCGGACAGCTGGGCGGGGTACTTCGACGCCTGGTTCGCGACGCCGACCCGCTCGAGCAGCTCCATCGCGCGCTGCTCCGCGGCCTTCGCGTCGTTCTTGCGGACCTTCAGTGGGCCGAGGGTGACGTTCTGCAGGATCGTCTTGTGCGCGAACAGGTTGAACGACTGGAACACCATGCCGACGTCGGCGCGCAGCTTGGCCAGCGCCTTGCCCTCGCTGGGCAGCGGCTGGCCGTCCAGCGTGATGGTGCCCGAGTCGATCGGCTCGAGCCGGTTGATCGCCCGGCAGAGGGTGGACTTGCCCGACCCGGACGGGCCGATCACCACCACCACCTCGCCGCGGTTGATGGACAGGTTGATGTCCTTCAGCACGTGCAGGTCGCCGAAATGCTTGTTCACGTTCGTCAGGGCGACGAGACCTGTGGTCGTCACTGTGTCGACGGCGGAGGAATCGCTCATGGCGAGAACTTAGCGGAGCCGGAGGGTGACCCGCACGGATCCCCGGTCCCACGGTGGTAACGATCTGCAATAAGTGAGAGCTGGCTGTGACGGAGTCGTCACAGCCAGCTCGAGTCTGGGCGTTAGTGTCCGGGACGGCCGGTTCCGCAACAACCACCTGCAGCGAGTGCGGTCGCGGCGGGTGGGGTCTTGACGGCAGCCTCCACGTCGGCCAACATGCGGGCCCGCTCGGCCGGGGAGATGATCCGGCCGCGGGTGACGACGGTGTGGATCCGCCGGGTGTTGCGGATGTCCTGCAGCGGGTCGGCGTCGAGGACGACGAGGTCGGCGAGCTTGCGCGGCGCAACGGACCCGAGGTCGGCGGCCATGCCGAGGAACTTGGCCGGCTCTACCGTTGCGGCGTACAGGGCCTGTTGGGTGGTGGCACCGGCGCCGACGAGCAGCTCGAGCTCATCGTGCAGGGCGAAGCCCGGGACCATGTACGGCGTACCGGTGTCGGTGCCGGCCATCACAGGGACCTCGTGGGCGAAGAGCTCGCGGACGAAGCGCTGCCGGTACTCCCACATCTGCCGCTGATGCGAGATCTCCTCGGCGTCGCGGTTCGCCTTGTAGAGATTCTCGATCACATAGTCATAGGTGCCGATCGAGTCCTCGCTCAGGTACTTCCGTGTCGCCGGGTCCGGCCCGGTGAAGTCGGGCATGTCCAGCACCTTGTGCATGGTCAGCGTCGGCGTGACCCGGGTCCGATTGCGCCGCAGCGTGCCGAAGACGTCGGCCGCGCGAGCCCGGCTGAAGGTGTTCGCGGCGATCCACTCGATCGGGTGCATCTGCCGGAACCAGCCGTTGTAGTCACCGGTCTTGATCGCGATCGCCTGCTGCATCCGCCGGACTTCAGCCTCCCGGCTCGACACCGACAGCCCCAGCGAGTGGATGTGCTCGATGCTGCGCTGGCCGGCGTCGCTGACCTCCTTGATCGGGACCTGGTCCGGAGCGTGGCCGTGCACGGTCAGCCCCTGCCGGCGCGCCTCGTCCAGGATCGCCCGGTACGCCGATGGGCTCAGCCGCGAGTAGACCTTGACGAAGTCGGCCCCCTCAGCCTTCACCTGCCGTACTGCGGAACGCGCGCCGGCCTCGTCGTGCACGACCAGCACATGGAGCAGGTTGGGATCCCACAAGGTCGGATCGCCGTCGATGATCTGGCTGGCCACGACCATCCGCGGACCGAGCAGGGTGCCCGCATCGATCCGGTCGCGCCAGTCGTAGACGACCGGGTCGGGCGCGGCCATCTCACGGACGGTGGTGAGCCCGTTGGCCAGGTACAGCGGCGGCGACACGTGCTCGTCGCCGAGGGAGTGGACGTGCATGTCGGCCAGGCCGGGGATGACGAACTTGCCGCTGAGGTTGATCTCGGTGGCGCCGCGGGGGACCGGCAGGCGGCCGACCCCGATGATCCGATCGCCACTGATCAGTACGGTCTGGTGCTTGTCGCGCCGACCGGTCGAAGGGTTGATGACGGTGACGTCGGTCAGCGCGGTGATCCGGTGGGTGCGAGTCGTGGTGGACGGCCAACTGAGGGCGACCGCGTGGTCGGCGGTGAAGGCGCTGCCGGCCACCACAGCGGCTCCGGCGGCGGTACGGGCGAGGAACTGACGACGGGAACTGTTCATGCCCTCCACTGTTGTTTACCCGGGTCGCGCGGTCAGGGGTTGCAAGGCCCCGATCCCCGGTAGGGGAAACCCCACCAAGGCACGTACTCTTGGTGGCTGTTATGCGTACATACGAGGTCCGCACCCACGGGTGTCAGATGAACGTCCACGACTCCGAGCGTCTGCGGGGCCTGCTGGAGACCGCCGGTTACGTCCGCGCGCCCGAGGGCGACCTCGCCGACGTGGTCGTCTTCAACACCTGCGCGGTCCGGGAGAACGCCGACAACAAGCTGTACGGCAATCTCGGCCAGCTGGCGCCCGCGAAGGCGAAGAACCCCGGCATGCAGATCGCCGTCGGTGGCTGTCTCGCGCAGAAGGACCGCGCGACCATCACCAAGAAGGCGCCCTGGGTGGACGTGGTGTTCGGCACCCACAACATCGGCTCGCTGCCGGTGCTGCTGGAGCGGGCCCGGATCGCCGAGGAGTCGCAGGTCGAGATCCTCGAGTCGCTCGACGTCTTCCCGTCCACGCTGCCGACCCGGCGTGAGTCGCCGTACTCCGCCTGGGTCTCGGTCAGCGTCGGCTGCAACAACACCTGCACGTTCTGCATCGTCCCGGCGCTGCGCGGTCGCGAGAAGGACCGCCGCCCGGGCGATGTGCTCGCCGAGGTGGAGGCGCTGGTCGCCGAGGGCGTGCTCGAGGTGACGCTGCTCGGCCAGAACGTCAACTCGTACGGCGTCGAGTTCGGCGACCGGTACGCGTTCTCGAAGCTGCTGCGGGCCTGCGGTGGCATCGAAGGGCTGGAGCGGGTCCGGTTCACCTCGCCGCATCCGCGCGACTTCACCGCGGACGTGATCGAGGCGATGGCCGAGACGCCGAACGTGATGCCGTCGCTGCACATGCCGCTGCAGTCGGGATCGGACCAGATCCTCAAGACGATGCGCCGCTCGTACCGGCGGGATCGCTACCTCAAGATCATCTCCGACGTCCGGGCCGCGATGCCGGAGGCCGCGATCACGACCGACATCATCGTCGGCTTCCCCGGTGAGACCGAGGAGGACTTCCAGGGCACGCTCGACGTGGTCCGCGAGGCACGCTTCGCGGGGGCCTTCACCTTCCAGTACTCCAAGCGTCCTGGTACGCCGGCCGAGTCGATGGAGGAGCAGGTGCCGCACGAGGTCGTACAGGAGCGGTATCTGCGGCTGGTCGAGTTGCAGGACGAGATGGCCTGGGACGAGAACAAGAAGATCGTCGGCCGCTCCGTCGAGGTGCTGATCGCCGAGGGCGAGGGCCGCAAGGACGCCGCCACGCATCGGTTGTCGGGCCGCGCTCGCGATAACCGCCTGGTCCACTTCACGTTGCCCGAGGGCGTCGAGAAGCCACGACCCGGCGACATGGCAACGGTCGAGGTTACCTACGCGGCCCCGCACCACTTGGTCGCGGACGTCTTCGGATCAGTACGCCGTACGCGCGCCGGCGACGCCTGGCAACGAGCCCAAGACGCCCCAACCTCGGACGGCACCCCCGGCGTCATGCTCGGCATGCCCCCCATCGGCGCCCCGGCCCCGCTAGAGCCGGCGACCGGCGGCTGCGCGGTCAACTGACTTGGCCGACACCCCGGAGCCGCTGCCGCCCTTCACCCCGGAGTCGGGGAGAGGTGAGCTTGCCCCGGAGTCGGGCGAGGCTGCGCCCGCAGGTCGCGCGGGCGGGTTGTTGCCGGAGGGGGCCGAGCCGTTTGCGGCTGGGCGGGATGCTGATGTCTATGCCATCGACGAGGCGTGGGTGTTGCGGCGGTATCGGGATGGGCATCCGGTGCGGGATGAAGCGGAGTACATGACCTGGGTGGCGAAGTACGACTACCCGGTACCGGCTGTGCGTCAGGTCGACGGGCCGGACATGGTGATCGAACGGCTCACCGGGCCGACGCTTGCCGATGCTGCGATCGCCGGCGACATCTCACCATCGGACCTCGGCCTCATGCACGCCGACCTCCACCGCCGCCTGCATGCGATCCCACCGCCGAGCGGCACCCGCGGCAACGTCGTCGTGCACGGCGATCTCCACCCGTACAACGTGATCCTCACCCCGGCCGGCCCGGTCGTCATCGACTGGCGCAATGCAGAAGAGGGCTCACCGGAGTTCGACCTCGCGATGACCGCGATCATCTTCGCCCAGGTAGCCCTCGACCCCGCCTTCGCCTCCCTGACCGAGATGCTCCGCGAGTCCCTCGCCGTCTACCTGGCCAACTCCATCGACCTGACCCCAGGCCTCGACGCTGCCCTCGCAGCCCGAGGCCGCAACCCCACCCTGACCCAGGCGGAACTGGATCTCCTCCCAGCCCAGGCAGAACTGATCCGCTCACAGATGCGCTAGCAGGTTCTGGTGCCGCTGGCGTGAAGCATCACGCCAGCGGCACCAAAACCCGCCAGCCGGCCCAAAACCACCGGCCGCCCTGGCCCAACAGCGCAAACCGCGGCAGCCTCAGGCGTTCAGGAACTCGTCCAGGTCGAGTGCGCGGTCGACGATGCGCAGCTCGCCGATGTGGCCGCCGAAGGACTGTTCGATCTTGTTGGCGTAGTGGTTGGCGCCCAGCAGCCACGGCTTGCCGACAGTCGAGAGGCCGTTGGAGCGGGTCGACGGGTTGCGCAGCAACTCCGAAGAGTCGATGTAGAGCGTGGTGTGCCGCCCGTCGTTGACCACCGCGAGGTGGAACCAGCGACCCGCGACCTCTTCATGTCCCCAGTTGGTGAACGTGTCGTTCTTGTCCAGCGGGTAGACGGCCCACTGCAGCTCCCGCCCACCGGAGAAGGCGAGGTTGACGACCGGCTCGGAAGGGTCGCTCCCCGTCTTGCCAGCGTCAGCGCCCGTACCCAGCCGGCTCAGCAGCCCTTCCCACGAGTGATCCCCACCGTCGTCGGAGAGCTTCACGAACGCCTCGATCGTGTAGCCGCCCTTGAACGTCAGCCGGTTCAGCGGCGCGTTGTCCGCCGTCCGCAGGTAGGCGCCCCGATTCGGGTTCCTGCCGCCGCCAAACTCCCAGCTCGCATGACCCGGCTGGTCCGGGTGGAATTCGGCAGACGCCTTCAGGCTGTCCGCAGCGCTCCCCGGCAACACCACCGGCGTGAGGTCGTTGCCCCGCCCCGAGTGGTCGACGACGCGCGAGCCGACCGGCCCGTCGAGCCGCCAGTACGCGACGGTTCCCGGGATCACCAGCTCAGCGGCCGGCCGCGCGGGACGTACCGGCTCGGGCGCGAACCCGGCGAAGCGGGAGGCGAAGTCGATCGGCAGGCTGAACCGGTTGACGTCGCTGGTCAGCTCGACCTCCTGCTCGGCCAGCAGCGACCGTCGCGCCGGCTTCTGCGCCAGGATCCACGGGTTGATCGTCTCGACGTCGATCGTGTTCCGGACCAGGTCGAAGTGGTAGAGGCGGATCATCGCGCCGCCGCCGTAGTACCGGTCCTGGTAGTTGGTGATGTGCAGGTGCACGTCGTGCCCGGCGGCGTTCTTCCGGATCGTCCGGCCGGGCGGCCAGTAGTGGCCGTTCATGGTCAGGAAGATCTGGTCGTTGCTGTTGATCAGCTGGTCCCAGACCCGGTTGCCGTGATCGGAGAAGTACGCCACGCCCTGGTCGTCGTCGGCGTACACGATCTCGTGCGTGGTCAGGATCACCGGCAGCGCCGGGTGGTCCGCGATCACCTTGCGGGCCCAGGCGAAGCCGGCGTCGGACGGCCGCCAATCCATTGCCAGCAGCAACCATTGCCGGCCGCCCGCGCGGAACACGTGGTACGAGTTGTAGCCGTCGGGCGTCGAGCCGCCGTAGGTGCTCATCCGCTTGAACCGCTGCGGCCCGAAGACGTGCAGGTACGGCGAATCGCCGCGCTGGTCGTCCTTGCTGCCGTCGATGTCGTGGTTGCCGGCGAGCACGCTGTACGGCATCCGCGCCCGGTCCATCACCGCGAACACCGGGTCGGCCTGCGCGAACTCCCGGGCCTGCGCGTTCTGCGTGACGTCGCCGAGGTGTGCGGTGAAGACGATGTTGTCCACGCCGCGCTGGTCGATCAGGTACTCGAAGGTCGCGGTCAGCGGCGCGGAGTCGCCCCGGTCCTCGTCGAACATGTACTGCGTGTCCGGTACGACGGCCAGCGTGAAGCGGGTGTCCTCGACATCGGGCCGGCTCGACGAAGCGCCGGCGCCGGTAGCTGAAGCCGTCGGTACGCCGGTCACCCCGGCGACCGCAACCCCCGCGCCCAAAGCTCCCGCCTGCAGAATCCGCCGCCTGCTGGTCCCATCGAACTGCTCGCCCATCCGTGCCTCCGGCCTAGATGCCGGTGCCTCACGCCCGGCGCATCGTCTGGCACTCTAGAACGCCTTTGTCCTAACCAACGTGAACGCCAGACGAACTACTCGAAACCCTGCGCGATGACCGCAGGCAGAGCGCCGCCGCGTAGACCTGCGAGCACCCGGGCCTCATGCGGTACGACCGGATCGGGCAGCTCGTCGAGTGAGAACCAGTCCAGCCCGGCCGCCTTGCCCGGCTCCATCAGCCGCGGCTCGCCGGTCCAGCGGGTGGTGGTGAAGAAGAAGTCGACCCGCTCGTCGATCGGCAACCCGTTGCCACCGGTCCGGTGCATCGCGGTGACGGGCACCAGGTCGGCCGGGGCGATCTCCACCCCGACCTCTTCCCGCACTTCGCGGATCGCTGCCGCCAGTACGGACTCGCCCTGCTCGACGTGCCCGGCCGGCGTCGCCCAGAAGCCGTCCATGTAGCCGGTGTTGGCCCTGAGCAACAACAGCACCTCGTCGCCACGCCGCAACACCACATAGGCCGCGGGAATCACCTGAAACCGATCCATACCGGCCAACCCTAGGCGCCCGCCAGGACAGAAAAGACCGAGGGCCGCAAGGGGGATCCCCTTGCGGCCCTCGGGTGAAAAGCTCAGGCAGGCTTGTTGGCGATGTCGTCGTCCTGGCCGTCCAGCCCGTCGAGGCCGTCCTTGGCCTTGTCGACGCCCTGGTCGATCTTGTCGCCGTACTTGCCACCGGTCTTCTCGTCAACGAAGTCGCCGGCCTTGTCGAGACCCTCGCCGACCTTGTCGCCGTGCTGGTCGACCAGGTCGCCGGCCTTTTCCTTGAGGTCCTCGGCCTTGCCCTTGAACTTGTCGAAGATGCCCATCTCGGGGGCTCCCATTCCTAGCGTAGTGAACTACTAACAGACAGCTAGCGGTGATCTTCCCACCAACAGGGCCCCAGGTGTGGGAGGCGGGTCAGGCGAGATCGCGGGGCTCGGTCTCGACGTCGCCGCCGGAGTCCGTGCCCTCTTCGCCGCCGTCGCCGCTGAACTCGACGTCACCGCCGCTCTTGTTCGGTCCGACCTCGACGTCGCCGCCGCTGCGCTTGAGGGCGTCGACCTGGTCGACGTTCTCCTCGACCGCGTCCTTGGCTGCTTCGGTCTCTTCTTCGAACGGATTCGACACGTTTGTTCCTCCCGAGTCAGGTGCTGCGATGTGTTTCGGCCCCCCGAATCGCCGATGCGGTCCGGACCGTAACTCTTGCCCCCGTTCCTACCGAACACAGGGGGTCACCCACAAGCCCGGTGCCCGTTCCTTGGCCCAGAGTTCACGCCGGTCGCCAGGCCCGGGGGCCCGCACTGTCACACTAAGGAGATGGTCGAGTCACTCGTCGTCGCCGTCGTCGGTCCCACGGCGGCCGGAAAATCCGACCTTTCGGTTGCCCTGTGCAAGCAGTTGCCGGGGGAAGTGGTGAACGCCGACGCGATGCAGGTCTACCGCGGAATGGACGTCGGTACGGCGAAGATCACACCGGCGGAGCGGTCCGGCGTACCGCATCATCTGCTCGACATCCTCGACGTGACGCAGACCGCGACGGTGGCCGAGTTCCAGCAGTTGGCCCGGACGGCGATCGACGACTGTCTGCGGCGTCAGGTGGTTCCGGTACTGGCCGGTGGGTCGGCGCTTTACGTCAGGGCGATCCTCGACGACTTCGAGTTTCCCGGCACCGACCCCGTAGTACGGGAGCGGCTGGAGGCCGAGCTCGAGGAACACGGCTCCGGCGCGTTGCACCAGAAGCTGGCCGAGGTCGACCCGGCAGCGGCCGGGCAAATCCTGCCGAGCAACGGCCGTCGCATCGTCCGCGCCCTCGAGGTCATCGAGATCACCGGCGGCCCGTACGTCGCAACGCTGCCCGAGCACACCTATGTCTACCCGGGCGCCGTCCAGCTCGGGCTCGACGTCCCGCGGCCGGTCCTCGACGAGCGGATCGACCGCCGGGTGGACCGGATGTTCGACAACGGCTTCGTCGACGAGGTGAAAGACCTGCTGGGCAAGGGCTTGCTGGACGGACGTACGGCGAATCGCGCGCTCGGCTACTCGCAGGTGATCGCATTGCTGCGGGGCGAACTCTCCGAGACCGAGGCGCGGGAGCGGACCGCCCAGGCCACCCGCAGGTTCGCCCGCCGACAGGACTCCTGGTTCCGCAAGGATCCCCGGATCACCTGGCTGCCTTGGGATGCGCCCGACCTTGTAGACCAGGCAATTCAGGCGATCAGAGGCAACCATCCGACCCCCGCCGGCGTAGTTGAGGTGGAAGAGGGCCTGGGGGCTGTCGATGCGAGGGGGTGACCGTGAGGCCGAGTTCCGCGAGTACGTGATCGCGGACCGCAGCAGACTGATGAGAACGGCGATGTTGCTCACTGCGGGGGATGTGCACACCGCCGAGGATCTGGTCCAGACCGCCTGCACGCGGGTGTATGTGCACTGGCACCGGATCCGGCACGAAGGCGCCGGGCCGTATGCACACCGCATCCTGGTCAACGCCTTCCTGGACGAGCGTCGCCGGGCCGGCCGCCACCCCGAGGTGGTGACCGCCGAGACGTTCGAGCCGCGGCTGTCCGAGCAGACGGATCCGGTGGACACACTGGCCGTGCGCAAGGCGCTGCTGGACCTGGCGCCGAGGCAACGGGCGGTACTGGTGCTGCGGTACTTCGAGGATCTCGACGTCTCCACCTGCGCCCGGATCCTGGAGTGCACCGAGGGCACCGTGAAGAGTCAGACCGCGAAAGCTTTGAAACGACTGAAGGATCTGATGGCCGACGACCCGGCCACGGATCCCGCGACGGGGAGTACGGACAAGTGGACGACGTGAAGAAGCTGCTGGCGGAGTTCGCCGACCATGCGGTCGACGGGCTGCCGGCAGCTGATGTGGACGCGGACGTGGCGCGTGGCCGCCGGGCGCTGCGCCGGATCAGGGCGCGCCGTCGCGTCACCGGCGTACTGTGCATCGCCGCGGCGACGACCGCTGTGCTGGCCGTGGGCAACCAGGTCAAGTGGTGGGGGACAGGCCAGTCGGAGGTCGCAGGCGGTCCCGATGAGCCGGCGGCGGCTGCCGACGCCGGCCGTTCGATGGCGACGCCCGCCGCGAGCCCGAAAGCCGACGAAGGCACGATGTCGACCTTCAGCGCCGCCGTCACGCTGGTCGCCAACAAGGGAGCCTGGAACAACATCAGTTGCTCGCTGGCGCCGGAAGGCTGGGCATTGCGGGCGCCGGTCGACGCCAACCATGTCCAGCTGGCCCCGCCGACCACGCGGACCGCGGAGCTCGAACCGAACAGTGGGCTCGACGTCCAGGCGATCGACGCGGCCCGGAGCCTGGACGGCATCCGGGTGTCCGAGTCCGCCGGCAAGGTCTTCCACCTCGGAACCAGCGACGGCCGCGAGACCGGCCAGGTGCTGCTCGGCGAGCGCTGGCTGCTGGTCCAGCTGCCGGCCGGCAACAAGGACTGGAACGACGACCTGCTCCGCCGCTTCATGGCCTCCTGCACGCTCAACTGACGAGTTCAACTGACAAGACGGACGCGCCACGACTGGCGGACACGCGGTTGAGCGGGTAGGCAAGGGCCTGTCCCTGTACGCCGATCCTGCGGAGGACCCGTGACCCCGAAACGCCTGGCCGCCACCCTGACAGCGGGTGCGCTCGTCCTGGGTGGCCTGACAGCGAGCGGTGCTGCAGCCGCCCTGACCGGCCCCACCTCCAGCGGCGCTGCCGCGACCCAGACCGATGAGCACGCAGCGCAGCCCACCAAGAAGTACGCCACCGCGGTCGGCTTCGGTGGCGCCGTCGCCTCCGTGGACGCCGACGCGACCAACATCGGCGTCTCCGTACTGCGCCGCGGCGGCAACGCCGTCGATGCGGCCGTCGCGACAGCGGCCGCGCTCGGTGTGACCGAGCCCTACTCCGCCGGTGTCGGCGGCGGTGGCTACTTCGTGTACTACAGCGCGAAGAAGCACAAGGTCTACACGATCGACGGCCGCGAGACCGCGCCCGCGACGATGCCCGCCAACGCCTTCATCAACCCGGCGACCGGCAACCCCTACACGTTCTTCCCCGACCTGGTGACGTCCGGCGTCTCGGTCGGCATCCCGGGTACGCTCGCGACCTGGGACTCCGCCCTGCAGTCGTGGGGCACGCTGTCGCTGGGCAAGGCGCTGAAGCCGGCCGCGGACCTGGCCGATCGCGGGTTCGTGATCGACCAGACCTTCCGCAACCAGACGCTCGACAACAAGGCCCGCTTCTCGGCGATCACGCCGACGGCCGCGCTGTACCTGCCCAACGGGGATGCGCCCTTGGTCGGGTCGGTGTTCAAGAACAAGGATCTGGCCAAGACGTACGAGCTGCTGGGCAAGAAGGGCCCGTCGGCCTTCTACAGCGGCGCGCTGGCCAAGGAGATCCAGACGGTCGTCCAGACGCCGCCGAAGGCTCCGGGCGCGACGCTGCCGGTGATGCCCGGCCACCTGACCACGGCCGACCTGGCGAAGTACAAGGTGATCAAGCGGGAGCCGACAAAGGTCAGCTACGACGGCCTTGACGTGTACGGGATGGCGCCGTCCTCGTCCGGCGGTACGACGGTCGGCGAGGCGCTCAACATCCTTGCCCCGTTGAAGTTGTCGACGCAGTCGACCCCGCAGGCGTTGCACTCGTACCTCGAGGCATCAGCGCTCGCATTCGCCGATCGGGGCAAGTACGTCGGCGACCCGGCGTTTGTCGACGTACCGCAGAAGGAGCTGCTCTCCAAGGGCTTCGGCGCTGAGCGGTCCTGCCAGATCGACCCGGCCAAGGCATCGGTCAAGCCGCTGCAGCCTGGTTCGCCGGACGGCTCGTACTCCGGTTGCCCGGCCGGTATCGCGCACGAGGACAAGGCCGACACCGAAGGCCTGTCGACCACGCACCTGGTGGCCGCGGACAAGTGGGGCAACATCGTCTCGTACACGCTGACGATCGAGCAGACCGGTGGCTCCGGCATCCTCGTCCCGGGCCGTGGCTTCCTGCTGAACAACGAGCTGACCGACTTCACGGCGGTACCGGACCCGGCCGACCCGAACCGGATCCAGCCGAACAAGCGGCCGCGGTCCTCGATGTCGCCGACGATCGTGCTGAAGAACAACAAGCCGTTCCTCGCGCTCGGCTCGCCAGGCGGCTCGACCATCATCACGACCGTGTTGCAGACGCTGACCAACCGGCTGGACCGGGGGATGACGCTGCCCGACGCCATTGCCGCCCCTCGCGCCTCGCAGCGCAACACGGTGACCGTGAGCGCCGAGCCGCCGTTCATCGACGCCTACGGGACTGCGCTCAAGCCCTACGGACACACGCTGGTCCCATCGGGTGACGCGCTCACTTCGGCCGCCGAGATCGGTGCGGTCGCGGCGCTCGAAGTACTGCCTCAAGGCGGCTATCTCGCCGCAGCCGAGCCGAAACGCCGCGGTGGCGGTGCGGCCGGCACGGTCAACCAGCTCTGGCCACGTTAGTCGGCCAACATAGGGAATAATTGTGCCTGCTCAGTTCCCGGTTCTCTTGCAAGGAACTGAGCAGGCGCAAGACTGAAATATGGCGCGCAATACGTTGACCGTGCCGTGACATGTAATGATGTACTACTTCGAGATGTCACGCTTCAGCCTCTCGATGCGAGTCGAGTATTCATTTAGCTCAGGCTCGTATAGGCGCTCTTGAGCCGCAATGATCTCTACGTGTGCAGTGTCGAGCCACGTGTAGTCTCCGGTCATGTAGTACCAGTCGGTGGCGACTTCCGTCAAACTCCTATAAGTGTACCAATTGTCGGAGTAGTAATCTAAGGCGGTTTTGCATTCCGACCAAGCCCATCGCAAGAGTGCCTCTCTGTCTTCTGGCAAGAGGTTTGAGGACTCCGTGGCTCGCAATCGATGCAAATCGATTCGATATCGCAGCAGCGGTGGATCCATTCCGACGTCTTTAATCGCCTTTTCGAGTACCTGCTCAGCCTCAGCGAACGCGTTTGATCGTACGAACTCGCGAACGAGCCTGTGACGTAGAACATGGTCTTGCGGGAGCATGCCAACCAACTGTTCGATGATTTCTAGCCTTGCGGCATCGTCGCGAATAAAATCTAGCCCGAGTGGGCTGTTACACAGCCCGCGGATAGCATTCTTCTCAATATCAATTGTTGGACGTAGGTTGGCGATTAGATCCTTGATCAATGCGAGGTGATCGTCGGGGTCGGCGTACTTGTAGCGAGTGATTATGTCGGCGATCTCCGGGTGCCTGGTGCGCCAGATGAAAATTCCGTCAGCTAGATTGCTGTAGGTCTCACCCATCAGGCCACTGAGGTCCTCTAAGACCTCGGAAATCTGACGATAGTCGAGATCGAGCATCCTCAGAATGAGCTGCCGATGGCTTCCGCCGGAAATGGCTTCTAAGGCAGCTACAAGTTTATAAACTTCTTGTAGGTCGCCTTCCAGCGTGGCGAATTCCTCCAACACGATGGTGTCGAAGCCTGTACTAAAGAAGATGTTACGGAGACAGATGAATACATCCGATGCGCACTGGCGTTGAAGGAATGTTGTCTGCTGCTTGGGGGATAGTGAGAAATATTCATCCGGAATGACCTGGCGGATTTCTTCGCTTCGTCTTGCAAGATCGACCAAGCCGTTAATCTCTGCCTTCGACAGCCGCTGTGCCTGGAGCGGCTGTGGGTCAAGTAGTTTTTGATGCTTGATAAGACGGCCCCATCGATGCTGTTCAGCGGTGACGAGTACTTTAAGGCGCCATTCGGCCGAACGTGCCAGCATGCGAAGCAGTTCATTGACCGATCGTTGATAGGTCGTCACATTATCGAGGATTAGAAGGCCATCCTGGTTCGTCTCTTCCATCCGTCGATTTACGATCCTCCATTCATTGATGTCGAGTGGTAAGTCTGTCCTGTGTTCCCAGACGTGAAGGCCTTGGTCGCGACAGTTCAGACCGACCTGTCGTGCAAGGGTCGTCTTGCCAAACCCGGCTGGACCAACAACCACTGCAACACTATTTCTATCTAGGCGTGAGGATATTTCTGATACAGCATCGCGCAAAAAAGTTCGCTCATGGGTAATGTCGTAGTAAGAAGCAGGTGCTCCGCTAAACATCTTTCTAGCGGGGGTCTCAATGCGGACTGCGTGGGATATATCAATTGTAATCGCCGATAATGTATCGGTAAGTAACGGTTCGTCGATCTCGATGAGTGCGGCGGGTTTGCCGCCGGGCGATCTGTCAACCTTTGTTAATTCTGAGATGAACCAGTCGATGTCGCCTTCAGTTACTGAAAGCCCGCGCGACTCGAACATGTCGACGACTTCTTTGGGTGCATTGTGTAACAATACGGCGGCCCTGTCTCTCCGTCCTATCTCTTCTTGCAGGGCGAGAACGTCTTCGATGAGTTCGTCAAGGTGTGGATCTGTGAGACTCTGACCCATTATCAGGACGCGACCAGACTCCATGTCGGTCTGCATGCGCCGCAGTAGGTCACTCTTCCAGGAACGCACCTTGCGGTAGTCGCCCCTTGTTATGATCATTGATGATGGATTCCCGAATACTCGATCCTGACTGATGCATCCGTGAATCTTGAATATCGGCAGACTTGCGCGATGCTCCAATTCCGGCAAGTCGAAGCGCGACCGGATTGAAGCGTGCTGAACACCTGCGTCTTCAGCCGATTTCTCTATCAGTCGATCATAATTGGTCGTGTAGATTGATCGCCAGGGAAATTTAGGTAATGTTCGGATACCGCCGACAGGGTCGACGTCAACTAGACGGATTGTTTGCTCGACTAGCGCTCGGCGCCCTACTTCGCGCTCCAATATCTCAGCTATGAGAGGCAAATCTCCAGGCACAGAGAGGTTAGGTCGAAGCCGGGCAACCAGTTTATCGCGGAGCTGTGTCCAACTCGGCGCGCCTGAAGGCACAGATACTCCTGCGCCTAAAAGCAATACCGTCGATGTTGGCTCGGCCCATCGAGCAAGTTCGACCATGGATTTTGGCATTTTCCCCACCTAATTGGTACTTCCCCTTACTCTGATCCTGACGCAAGGCACTGGTGCTGTCTAGCCCTCGGGCTGGCATCAGCTACTGCGCAGCAACAGTTCGCTCCAACTATGGTTCTGCCAACCAAAATCAGGGGCACGTCCGCGGCGACCGAGGCGAGATGCGACCTGACCGGTGACCATCGGGTCAACTGAGACTAGTTGAATCGGGCAGTTGGTCGTCAATAAGGCCGAGTCTTTTCTGAGTGCATACCAGCACGAGAGGCGCAGGAGGCTCGACGCGTCCTGAGGTCTATGTCCTGATTGAGATAGAACTGTCAAGGTTGCTGCGCTGAACCTTCGCTCCGCTCCAAGGCGGTTTGCGTCAACAGACTTCAACTCACCAAGGGGTCCAACGGCAAGCGTGGGGATCGACCTCGCGCCGCGCCGCAGCCGGAGCAGGCATCTAGGTTGACCTCCTAGTTAGCTGCGGTTCAACCTCTTAGGAGCAGTAGGCAACGGCGGCGGCTCGACGGGCGGTGGTGCTCCGGCATCACCCGCGTCGAGCCAGCCGTCGTACTGCGTGACCAGCGGCTCGACCGTTGCGAGATCGGCGTCAGCCGGCACGAGGACCATCCACGGGTGGTCCTCATCGTCGTCTTCACCCTGGAACCGATCCCGCCGCACGACGGCATGAAGCTGCCCGGCCACCTGATCCGCGTCCTCGCGCTCCCAGAAGTACGCGACCACCTGCTCACCCATGCGGAAACGGTACGCCCGTACGATCTACCTATGAGCACTTTCCCCTGGTTGAAGGGGCATGGCACGGAGAACGACTTCGTGTTGCTGCCCGATCCCGACGGCTCCGTGCACGGGGATCTGGATGCGAGTGTTGTCCGGTTCCTGTGCGACCGGCATGCCGGGCTCGGCGCGGACGGTGTGCTGCGGGTGATCGAGGGGTCGAAGCAGTCGTACGTCGAGGACGGCGGCGACTGGTTCATGGACTACCGCAACGGCGACGGCTCGATCGCCGAGATGTGCGGCAACGGCGTCCGGGTCTTCGTCCGGTACCTGGCTGAGGCCGGCCTGGTCGGCGAGAAGCCCGTCCGGGTGGGTACCCGTGCCGGGGTGAAGGAGGTCGTGCTCAACGACGACGGCACCATCACCGTCGACATGGGCGAACCCACCCTCCCCGGCCCCGCAGGCATCGTCGTGGAGGCGAACGGCCACCAATGGCCCGCCATCCACGTCGACATGGGCAACCCCCACGCCGTGGCCTTCGTCGACTCGCTCGACGAGCCCGGCAACCTCTGCGACCAGCCCGGTTGGTCCCCGGCAACCGCGTTCCCCCAAGGCGTCAACATCGAGTTCGTAGTCCGCAAGGGCCCGAACGAGGTCGAGATGCGAGTTCACGAGCGAGGCGCGGGGGAGACCCGCTCCTGCGGCACCGGCACCTGCGCCGTCGCAGTAGCCGCCGCCCGAGCCGCCCGCCAGGCCACCCCGGTCACGTACCTCATCGGCGTACCGGGCGGCTCTGTCACCGTGAACTGGCGCGAAGACAATCACCTGGAACTCACCGGCCCGGCCGTCATCCACGCCCGCGGCGAGTTCGACCGGGCCTGGCTGCCTGCCTGAACGGGAATTCAGCGCGCCGCGGGGTCGTTGGAAAGGTAATCGGCTCGCCTGTGTGGGTGAGCCGTGCCACGATGGAAGGTATATGACGACCCAATCGAACGCATACGAAGAGACCGACGTCGACCTCGACCTGCTCCAGGACGACGTGCTCGACGACGAGGACACTTCGTCGGGTTACCAGAACGACTACTCCGCTGAGGAGAACACCGAGGGCCTAGAGCTCGAGGAACGCCAGGCGCTGCGGCGCGTGGTGGGGATGTCGACCGAGCTGACGGACATCAGCGAGGTCGAGTACCGGAAGCTGCTGCTCGAGCGCGTGCTGCTGGTCGGCGTGTGGACGGACGGCAGCGCGGAGGACGCCGAGAACTCGCTCGCCGAGCTGAAGCTGCTCGCCGAGACGGCTGGTTCCGAGGTGCTCGACGGCGTGATCCAGCGGCGCAAGAAGCCGGACCCCGCGACCTACATCGGTAGCGGCAAGGTGGCCGACCTGCGCAACCTGGTCGCGTCGCTCGGCGCTGACACGGTGATCGCGGACGGCGAGCTCGCGCCCGCCCAGCTGCGCAACCTGGAAGACAAGCTGAAGGTCAAGGTGGTCGACCGGACCGCGCTGATCCTCGACATCTTCGCGCAGCACGCGAAGAGCAAGGAAGGCAAGGCTCAGGTCGAGCTGGCCCAGCTGCAGTACATGAAGCAGCGGCTGCGTGGTTGGGGTGGAAACCTGTCCCGCCAGGCCGGTGGCCGCGTCGGTGCGGCAGGTGGCGGTATCGGTGGTCGTGGTCCTGGTGAAACCAAGATCGAGACCGACCGGCGCCGGATCAACACCAAGATCGCCAAGCTGCGGCGTGAGCTGAAGGACCTGAAGGGCACCCGGTCGACGATGCGCCAGGAGCGTCGCCGGCACTCGATCCCGTCGGTCGCGATCGCGGGCTACACGAACGCCGGCAAGTCCTCGCTGCTCAACAACATGACGAACGCCGGGGTACTGGTCGAGAACGCGCTGTTCGCGACCCTGGACCCGACCACGCGTCGTACCACCACGAGTGACGGCCGGGTCTACACGTTCACCGACACCGTCGGGTTCGTCCGGCACCTGCCGCACGACATCGTCGAGGCGTTCCGCTCGACGCTGGAGGAGGTCGCGGACGCGGACCTGCTGCTGCACGTGGTGGACGGCTCCCACCCGGACCCGATCGCGCAGATCAACGCGGTCCGCGAGGTGCTCACCGAGATCGGCGCCTCGGACGTCCCGGAGATCATCGTGATCAACAAGGGCGACCTGGCCGACCCGATGGCGCTCGCGCCGATCCTGCACCGGGAGACGGGCGCGATCGTCGTGTCCGCGCACACGGGTGACGGCATCGACAAGCTGCGCGCTCTGGTCGAGGCGTCACTGCCGAGCCCGGACGTCGCGGTCGAGCTGCTGCTGCCGTACGACCGGGGCGACCTGGTCTCGCGGATCCACTCCGAGGGCGCGGTGGACCAGTTGGAGCACACCGGTGACGGCACGCGGATGACGGCCCGGGTCCACGCGGACCTGGCGGGGGATCTCGCGCAGTACGCGGTCACCGCCTGATCCGTAGTACCAGCTAGAACAAAGGCCAGCGGCCCCGGGGAATCCCCGGGGCCGCTGGTTTGTGTCGTGCGGTGATCAGCTCCGCTTGGAGATGCGGACCTTGATCGAGGTGTTGTCGCGCGACGTCACGCGGATGTTGACGCCGTTGTTCGGCACCTTGACGCTGTTCTGCGGCTGCGTGGCGTCCCAGTAGGACAGGCTGTCGTTGAACAGCGGCTGAGCTGCCTGGCCGCGGATGTAGCTGGCCTGGCCGTTCAGGTGGAGCGTGAACGAGTCGGCCTTCGTCAGTCCGAACGGCGCGTCGTAGCCGCTGACCCGCGGACGCCACAGGCCACCGTCGAGACGGTTGATCGGCGTCGGGTGCGAGTCGATCGGGAGGATTTCGCCCGAACCGGGGTGGACGTTGACGTTGTTGTCGTCCACCGAGGTGTCCCAGTAGGAGATCAGCAGACCCTCCTGCATCGGGAAGTGCTCCACCTTGTCGCCCAGCGTGTTGGCCCAACCGAAGTTGTACGGACCGGTCTTGAGGTTCTCGTCGTAGGAGACGTAGTTGCGGTGCGAGGCGATGTAGTAGTTGTCGTACAGCGTGGTCAGCGTCGACCCCACCGAGCTGAAGCCGTTCAGCGTCCAGCCCTCCGGCGACGTCTCGGCACCCGAGGTCAGCACCGTGGTGGCGCCGTTGGTGACCTTGATGTCGTCCAGGTGGATACCGAATCCGCCGGTGTTCGAGTCCGTGGCGTAGCGGAACTGCAGGCCGATCGTCTTGCCGGCGTAGGCCGACAGGTCGAACGTGGCCGGCTTCCAGCCGTTGCTGGCGCCGTTGATGCCGTTGCCCGTCGCCGGGTTGGTGATGTTGCCGGGGATCGCCTTGTAGCCGGTCCCGTCGTTCACCTCGACATAGGCGTAGTCGTAATCGACCTCGGTGTCATAGTTCGCCTGGAAGGTGAGGGAGGTGGTACCGGCCGGGACCACGACCTGGCGGCTCATCGTCCGGTTGAAGTTGTCACCCCTGCCGCTCCACCAGCTCTTCGCGCCGACAGCCGGGGGCTGCAGCGGCGAGGTCACCGGCTTCTTCGGCAGCGTCACCACGACGGCCTGCGGGTTGGTCGAGTTGTACTCGTGCGGGCCGAGCTCCAGCTTGCGGTCCTGGCCGGCCGCGACGATCTCGTAGTCCAGCCAGCCCAGCTGCAGCTTCTCCCAGGCGCCGAAGTCGGCAGCCTGCTCGCCGATGCCGCCGTCAGTGGGCTTGCTGACCCGGCTCTGCGCCATGATCGACCACCAGTTGACGCCGTTCTCGACCGCGGCACCGGAGGTGTCGTAGAGGTCCGGCAGACCGAGGTCGTGGCCGAACTCGTGCGCGAAGACGCTGATGCCGCCGTTCTCCGGCTGGATCGTGTAGTCGCCGACCCACAGGCCGGTGTCACCGATCTGCGCGCCGCCGGCCGGGTTGGTGGCCGGGCCGCCCGTGACACCGACGTACCAGCGGTGCGACCAGATGGCGTCCTCACCCTGCTGCGGGTCGCCATCGGCCTGGTCGCCACCGGCGTGGACGATCTGGAAGTGGTCGATGTAGCCGTCGGGCTCGTTGAAGTTGCCGTCACCGTCGTAGTCGTAACGGTCCCACTGGTCGAACGTCGCCAGGTCGGCCTTGATCTGGGCGGTGGTCTTGCCGGCCGCCTTCTGATCGACGACCCACTGGTTCACCGCGTCCGCGACGAGCGCCCAGGTGTTGTTGCAGACGTTGCCGGCGCACGGGTAGCCGTTGGAGCGGCCGTACCGGGCCTCGTTGTACTTGACCTTGACCCAGTTGGTGACCTCGCCGTCGACGCTGTAGCGACCCGAGGACTGCTTCTCGTAGTACTTCTTCACGGAGTTGCCGTTGCCGAAGTACAGGTCCTGGTAGTGCTGCTGGTCGTAGTTGGCCTGCCAGACCGTGGAGTTGTCCACCGCTCGGTCCGGCGCGGGGATCTGGTTGTTCAGCGGCCCCTCGAAGGTGGCCGGGCCGGGGATGGCCGGCGCCTGGTCCTTGTCCGGGTAGTTCGGGTGCCGCTCGTTGCCGAACTCGGCGAGGACGACGAAGATCTTGTCGGTCTTCTCGCGGCTCAGCTCGACGTACTGGTCGACCTTGGCCTTGGCCGCCGTGGCGGTCTTGCCGGCCTTCAGGCTGCCCTTGACCCCGGCGTCCTTCTTGCCCAGCTTGACGACCGTGCTGGCGCCGCGCTTCTCGGCCTTGGCGGTTCCGTTCAGGACCTTGGTGAGGGCTTCCTCACGCAGGTCGCGGCGCTTGTCCTCGGCCGGGTTCGGCAGCTCGTCCGAGGTGGCTACGGGTTCGCTCACCGACGGTGCGGCGGCGGCCCCAGCCGGCAGCTGGGCGGCGTTGCCGGCTGAGGCCATGCTCAAGCCGAACGTCGTCGCCAGAGCCAGGCTGAACAGCCCGGCGGATACTTTGCGCACGATTCCCTCCCTGTACTGAAAAAGCACGCCGCGCGTGGTGACGCGACGTGTTCATGGCTCCCCCGAGCGTGTACTTCTGCGCGACAGTACGGGGAAAATCAGCGTTGCTGAAGTGGTTTGGCAGAATTTTCCGCGCAACAGCGGGGAAACATGCGCGCACGCAATGAGTAAGACCACTCAACACACTGGAGTAGGGCGACGCAGCGTCGCGAGGGCGGCGATTGGCAGACTGTGCGCTATGGACTTGTCCCGGGGTGGCCTGCGCGCCGACACCGCTCGCTCGGACGGCGAGGTGGTCGACCTGATGCTGCCGTTGTGGCGGGCGCTGGTGGTCTTCCGGGGGATCACCTGGGGATTCGCCTGTTTCGGTGTCTGGAGCCGCTGGGACGGAATTGCGCGGCCGTCCGGCGCGGTCATTCAACTGGCCGTGATGGGTGTTTGGACGGTCATTGCGTCCATTGGTTACAGCCGGCATTGGGGCCGTCGCAATACGCGACTGGCATTCGCTGATCTGATTGTCACCGTCGGCTGTATGTATCTGACGCTGCTGGCCCAGCCGCTGCGGGACATCCAGGGCGGAGCCTCGGTCCTGACCTCCGTCTGGGCAGCGGGCCCGGTGCTCGCGCTGGCCATCTCGCGCGGTCGGGACGGCGGCCTGCTCGGCGCCGCGACGATCAGCCTGGCCCTGCTCTCGCTCCGGGGCGTCGACAACGCAGCCAGGATCCTCAGCAACGTCCAGTTGCTGCTCGTCGCCGGCCTGGTCGTCGGGTACGCCGCCAGCACCATGCGCCGGGCCACGACGCGACTGCGCGACGCGATCGCGGCGGAGAGCGCGACTGCCGAGCGGCTCCGGCTCAGCCGCTCCATCCATGACGGTGTGCTCCAGGTACTCGCCCAGGTGCAGCGGCGGGGCAACGCGATCGGTGGCGAGGCGGTCGAGCTGGCTGCGCTGGCCGCGGAGCAGGAGGTTGCCCTGCGCACCCTGATGGCGACTCGGGCCGTTACCGGCGATCGCGGCCGGATCGACCTCTGTATGTTGCTCTTGCCGCTGGCAACGACTCGGGTGGACGTGGTGGTACCGGCTGGTCAGGTGCTGCTGCCGACGGCGAGGGCGACCGAGCTGGTGGCCGTCGTCAAGGAAGCGTTGAGCAACGTGAGCAAACACGCCGGGCCGGACGCGCAGGCGTGGGTGGTGGTCGAGGACCTGGGTACCGAGGTGTTGTTGTCGATCCGCGACGATGGGGTCGGGACGACTCCGGACCGGCTCGACGCCAGCGGACACCTCGGAGTGAGCCAGTCGATTCGCGGCCGGATCGCCGATCTGGGCGGCAAGGTCACGGTCCGGACGGCGCCGGGCGAAGGTACCGAGTGGGAGATGAAGGTGAGTGTTCTATGACCCGGGTGATGATCGTCGACGACCACCCGATGTGGCGGGAAGGCGTCGCTCGGGACCTGGGGAGTCGTGGGTACGACGTCTGCGCGACGGCGTCGGACGTGGCGAGCGCGGTCAAGATCGCCCTGGCGACCAGGCCTGACGTGGTTGTGATGGACCTGCAGCTGGGCGATGGCTCCGGCGTCGATGCGACCCGGGAGATCACTGCGGAGCTCCCGGACACTCGGGTACTCGTCCTGTCGGCCAGCGCTGAGCAGGCCGACGTACTGGCTGCTGTGAAGAACGGCGCCTCGGGGTATCTGGTCAAGTCGGCATCAGTGGACGAGTTCGACGACGCAGTACGCCGTACTGCCGAAGGCGACGCCGTATTCAGCGCAGGACTGGCCGGGTTGCTGCTGGGGGAGTACCGGCGGCTGGGAGCTGGGCCAGAGGTGCCGCAGCTGACCGAGCGCGAGACAGAGGTACTACGCCTGGTAGCGCGAGGGCTCACGGCCCGACAGATTGCTACGCGGCTGGTGCTGTCGCACAGGACAGTCGAGAACCACGTACAGAACACGTTGCGCAAGCTCCAGCTCCACAACCGCGCAGAGCTGGTCCGCTACGCGATCGAGAACGGAATAGACGAGTAGCCCCGCGTACGCCGTACCGGTCGGGGCGGAGCCGGTACGGCGTACCCTCGGCAGGGGCTTAGAGGCCGTTGCTGAACAGCAGGCGGTTGACGGTGCCGCCGGTCGTGCCACCGCTGACTACGTTCGGGGTGGCGCTGTTCTCGATGTAGGACTTGACCGTGGCCGGGGCGGCCGACGGGCTGGTCTGCAGGTAGAGGGCAGCGACGCCGGCGACGTGCGGCGTGGCCATCGAGGTGCCGTTGTAGGAGCCGGTGGTGTTACCGGGCAGCGTGGAGATGATGGCCGAGCCCGGCGCGTAGACGTCTACGCAGGCACCGGTGCTCGAGTAGGACGCGCGGGCGTCGTTGCGCTCGGAGGCCGCGGTGACCAGGGCGGTCTCGATCTTGCGCGGCAGCAGGTTGCACGAGTTGGCGCCGGTGTTGCCCGCCGAGGTGGCCAGGAAGACGCCGGACCGGATCATGTTGCGCAGCGAGGTCTCCAGCGTCGTGTTGGCCGGGAAGTTCCACGACGTGTTGGCCACGGCTGGCTTCACCGCGTGGGCGGTGACCCAGTCGACGGCGGCGATCGCACCGGACGCCGTACCGCTGCCTGCGCAGTTGAGCCACTTCACCCCGTGCAGACGGACCGCCTTGGCGACGCCGTACGACGTGGAGCCGATGGTGCCCGCGACGTGGGTGCCGTGGCCGAGGCAGTCGGTGTTGTTGGAGTCGATCGCGTTGAAGTCGAAGGTCGCCCGGCCGCCGAAGTTCGGGTGGCCGGCGTCGATCCCGGAGTCGATGATGTACGCGTTCACGCCGCTGCCGGTGCGGGTGTAGGTGAACGAGTTCGACAGCGGCAGGTTGCGCTGGTCGATCCGGTCGATACCCCATGACGGCGGGTTGGTCTGGGTGGTGTCGATCGCCTTGTAGGACACGTCTTGCGAGATGGCGACGACGTCGGGGCTCTTCTGCAGAGCGGCGAGCTGGGCGGCGGTGAGCTTGGCGCTGAAGCCGTTCACCGCGGTGCTGAACTGGCGCTGCGGGGTGAAGCCGAGCTTCATCTTGGCGAGCTGGCTGCCCTGCTTGAGTTCGACGATGTACGTGTCCTTGACCGGGGTGACACCGGGGTCGGCGGACGCCGGCTGGATCAGGATGATCCGGCCGCTGGGGTCGGGCGCGGGAGCGGCGCTGGCGCTGCTCAGAGCGGTAGTCAAGGCGATCGCTGGCACGATGGCGGCGGCGAGGGTCAGACGGATGCTTCGACGCACGGGTTCCTCCTGGGGAACTCTGAATCACCCACCGGGGCGGAGGGGTGATCACACTCGGTCCACGAGGGACTACGGAGTGAGTGCGAGTGAAGTTAGGGCTTCCTCACCTGACCCGTCAATCAATCAGGCAGCCCACTACTGCCACGGCACTGCGGTGACAGCCCTTGTGCGCGTTCGTACACTGTGCCTTCCACACCCGAGTGGATAGCTCTGTGTCACGACACCTGTACTGACAGGTGCCAACACTCTGCGGAGGCTCCAAAGTGAAGTCGTCCCTGGTTCGCGCTCTGTTCGCGTTCCTCGTCCTAGCGGCGTCCACGTACGTCGTCCTGACGGCCAAGCCCGAACTGGGCCTCGACCTGCGCGGAGGAACGCAGATCGTCCTGGAGGCGAGCGACTCGCCGACGGTCAAGGCGAACAAGGAGACCACCGACAAGTCGCTCGAGGTGTTACGGCGCCGGATCGATGCGCTCGGGGTCAGCGAGCCGAGCGTGAGCCGGCAGGGCGAGAAGCGGATCATCGTCGAACTGCCGGGAGTACAGGACCCGCGCGAGGCGGCGAAGGTGATCGGCAAGACCGCCCAGCTGACCTTCCACGAGGTGCTCGACGTGGTCGAGACCAAGCCGGCCACGCCCGCGGCGGGTGAGCTGTACCTGCCCAGCGACAACGGTCCGGGCTTCCTGCGACTGGCCAAGCCCGCGATGACCGGCGAGAAGATCAGTGGCGCGGACGGCCTGATCGATCCGCAGCAGGTCGCGCAGGGCTGGTTCGTCCAGATGAACTTCAAAGACGACGGCGGCAAGATCTGGGCCAACATCACCGGCAAGGCCGCCTGTGAGCCCGTCAACACCCCGAAGCGCCAGGTCGCGATCGTGCTCGACAACGAGGTGATCAGCGCCCCACAGGTCGACCCGAGCGGTGGCAGCCAGCTCTGCAACATCGGCATCGGCGGCGGGACCAGCACGATCACCGGCAGCTTCACCGAGGAAGAGGCCAAGGACCTGGCCGCGCTGATCGAGGGCGGCTCGCTGCCGGTCCCGGTCAAGGTGATCGACCAGCGCGTCGTCGGCCCGTCGCTCGGCAAGGACGCGATCCAGGCCAGCGCGCTGGCCGGCCTGATCGGCGTCGCGCTGACCGCCCTGTTCATCACCATCGTCTACCGGCTGGTCGGCCTGATGGCCGTCTTCGGCCTGATCGCCTACGCCGGTCTCTCGTACGCCGCGCTGACGCTGATGGGCGCGACCCTGACCTTGCCCGGCCTCGCGGGCTTCGTGCTCGCGATCGGGATGGCGGTCGACGCCAACGTGCTCGTCTTCGAGCGAGCCCGCGAGGACTACATCGGGGGCCGGACCGATGGGCTGAGGAGATCTCTGCGCAGCGGCTTCGACAACGCCTTGTCCGCGATCGCCGACTCCAACATCACCACTCTGCTCGCGGCCGGACTGCTGTTCTTCCTGGCCGCCGGGCCGGTCCGCGGCTTCGGCGTCACCCTCAGCATCGGTGTGATCGCGTCCATGCTGTCGGCGCTCGTCATCACCAGGGTGCTGGCCGAGTTCGTCGTCTCCCGTAAGTTCGTGCTGAACCGGCCCGGGCTCAGCGGCATCGCCGGGCACGGCCGGGTGCGGACCTGGCTGGAGGCCAAGAAGCCACCGCTGATGAAGCACAGCCGCCGCTGGCTGGTGATCACCGCGGTCGCGATCATCGTCAGCGTGGCAGGCGTCGGCATCCGCGGGCTGAACCTCGGGATCGAGTTCACCGGCGGCCGGTTGCTCGAGGTGAGCACGGCCCAGCCGATCAGCCCGGACCAGGCCCGGGTCGCGGTCGCCGAGGCGGGTTACCCGAACGCGATCGTCCAGTCCTCGGGGACGGACGACATCACCGTCCGTACCGGCACGATCAGCGATGACGAGGCCGAGAAGATCCGCGGCTCGATCTCCGAGATCGGCGGCGGTACGACCCTGATCCGCAACGAGAGCATCGGCCCGTCGCTCGGCAGCGAACTGCGTGACAAGGCGCTGATCGCACTTGGCGTCGCCTTGCTGGCACAGCTCGCGTACCTGGCCATCCGGTTCCGCTGGACCTTCGGGGCGGGTGCGGTGCTGGCGCTGCTGCAGAACGTCGCGGTCGTGGTCGGCGTCTTCGCCTGGACCGGCAAACCGGTCGACGGGATCTTCCTGGCCGCGATGCTGACGATCATCGGTTACACGGTGAACGACTCGGTCGTCGTCTTCGACCGGATCCGGGAGACGCGGAACGCGCGCTCGACGGAGAGCCTCGGCCCGGTCGTCGACACGGCGATCATCAACGTGCTGCCGCGCACCATCAACACCGGGATCAGCACGCTGTTCATCCTGACCGCGTTGCTCTTCCTGGGAGGCGAATCGCTCGGCGACTTCGCGCTCGCGCTGCTGCTCGGCATCCTGGTCGGCACCTACTCCTCCAACCTCACTGCAGCACCGCTGCTGGTCGAGCTGGAGAAGCGCTACCCGGCGCCCCCGCCCCGCCCGAAGGTCAAACAACGCGACCGCGACGCCGAACCAGACCGCGGCGCCGTCGTCTGACCACCCCGCACCACCTCGCGGCCTCCCGTTCCCCCCACCCGCATCGACGCGCTCACCGACAACCCCTCGCTTTCCCTAAACCTGCGGCCGCCCGCTCAACTGGTTGTCCACAGGCCTCGCGATCCGGCTTCGAAGAATGTCGTTGGCTGCGGCTAGGGTGATGCGGTGGGTGTAGATGTGCGGGAACTACTGGAGGCTGCGGTCTCCGCGATCGGCGGACAGACGCGTCCGGGCCAGGTCGAGATGGCCGAAGCGGTGAACGGATCCATGCACGACGGATCGCATCTGCTGGTGCAGGCCGGGACCGGGACGGGCAAGTCGCTCGGCTATCTGGTGCCTGCCTTGATCCACGCGGTGGAGGACCGCCGGGTGGTCGTCTCGACGGCGACCCTGACACTCCAGTCGCAGCTGGTCGACCGGGATGTGCCGGCCTTGCTCGACGCCACCGAGAAGCTGCTCCCGCGCCGCCCGTCGTACGCGATCCAGAAGGGCCGCAACAACTACGCCTGCCTGCACCGCATCCGTGAGGGCGCCCCCGACGACGACGGCATGCTGATCGACATGCCGCCGGCCGGTCCGGTCGGCCAGCAGGTGCTCGAGTTGCGCGACTGGGCCGAGCAGCAGCTCATCGACGGCGAGGCCGGCGACCGCGACCACGCGCCCTCACATCAGTACCAGGCCTGGCAGCAGGTGGCGATCGCCGCCCGTGAGTGCCTCGGAGCGCAGAAGTGCCCGTACGGCGAGGAATGCTTCGCCGAGAAGGCCAAGGAGCAGGCGCGCAAGGCCGACATCGTGATCACCAACCACGCGCTGCTCTCGATCGACGCGTTCGAGAACCGCACCGTGCTTCCCGAGCACGACGTGGTGATCGTCGACGAGGCGCACGAGCTGCCGGCCAGAGTCACCGGCGCGGCCGGCGACGAGCTGTCCCCGCAGATGGTCGAGCGAGCTGCCAAACGCGCTCGCCGATTCATCGACGACGACAAGGCCGACGACCTGATCGATGCGTCGGACGCTCTCCGGGCCGCGCTCGACGAGACCCGCGAGGGTCGGATCGAGGCGGCCAACGGCGTAGTACTGGAGGCGGCCGCGCTCGTTCGCGACGCAGCTCGGTCGGTCTACTCCGATCTGAACAAGAAGTCCGACGACAAGGACGACGACCCCGACGGCGCGAAACGGCAGTCGAAGGGTGCGGTCAAGGAGATCTTCGACGTCGCCGAGCGGGTCGCGGCGTTGAACGACATGGATGTCGTCTGGATGGTCGATCGGGAACGATTCGGCCGCCAGCTGCAGATCGCCCCACTCACTGTGGCGGGTCTGTTGCGCGAGCTGGTGCTGAAGGACCGAACCGTCGTGCTGACCTCGGCGACGCTCACCCTCGGCGGCGACTTCGACGCGATCGCCCGGCAGGTGGGGCTGCGGCCTTCGGACAAGCTTGTTGGCGACGACGAGATGCCTTCCGTCGACACCGAGTCGGAGACCGGGCCGCTGCCGTGGCGTGGGCTCGACGTCGGCTCGCCCTTCGAGTACGAGAAACAAGGCATCCTGTACGTCGCCAAGCACCTGCCGCCGCCGCATCGCGACGGGCTCGGCAAGAAGCAGTTCGAGGAGATCGTCGACCTGATCACCGCCGCGGGTGGGCGGACACTCGGTTTGTTCTCGTCCCGGCGTGCGGCCGAGGCGGCGACGGCTGCCGTCCGCGAGGCGACCGACCTGAAGGTGCTGTGCCAGGGCGATGCGCAGCTGGGGGAGTTGTCGCGGGAGTTCGTGGACGACCCCGAGACGTCGCTGTTCGGGACGCTGTCGCTGTGGCAGGGCATCGATGTACCGGGCTCGACCTGCAACCTGGTGATCATCGACCGGGTGCCGTTCCCGCGCCCCGACGAGCCGTTGATGGCGGCGCGTCAACGGGCAGTCGACGAGGCGGGCGGCAACGGATTCATGGCCGTCGCCGCGACGCACGCCGCCTTGCTGCTCGCGCAGGGGACCGGCCGGTTGATCCGCCGGACTTCGGACCGAGGTGTGGTCGCGATTCTCGATCCGCGCATCGTTACCGCTCGATACGGCGGCTATCTGCGCGCCTCCTTGCCCCCGATGTGGCCGACCGCCGATCGTGAGAAGGTGCTCGCCGCGTTGAAGAGACTCCAGGACTAGCGGACGTGTCACCCGATCCCCTGCGTGCTGCGCGGCACTCGGCACGGCACCTCACCGAGCACCTGCTCGCGACTGCAGGGGATCGGGTGACACGTCCGATGGCTGGGACGGTTCCTCCGGTGCTGCCGATGATGGCGGCGCTCGGGACGATGCCGTCCGGGGCGGGCTGGTCGTACGAGTTGAAGTGGGACGGCATCCGGGTGATCGCCGAGGTCGACGAGACCGGCTGCCGGTTGTGGTCCCGCAACAGCCGGGACGTGTCGGGGGGTTATCCGGAGCTGCTCGGGCTCGCGCAGGCGCCGGGGTTGGAGCTGCCCGCAGTACTGGACGGCGAGATCGTCACGCTCGACGAGTCCGGCGCGCCGTCGTTCGGATTGCTGCAGCGGCGCATGCATGTGCGCGATCCGCGGCATCTGGCCCAGTTGATCAACCAGGTGCCGGTCTCGGTCCGGGTCTTCGACGTACTCCGGTACGCCGGTGAGTCGTTGCTAGAGGCAACATATGATGATCGTCGGGCGCTGCTCGACTCGCTCGACCTCGGCGACCCGTTCTGGGAGATCCCACCGGCGTACTCCGATCCGGACGAGGCGCTCGACCTATCGTCCTCACAAGGGTTGGAGGGCGTCGTCGCCAAGCGACGCAAATCGCGGTACCTACCAGGCAAACGCAGCTCCGACTGGATCAAGATCAAGCCGGTACTCACCCGCGACGTCATCCTCTGCGGCTGGCATCCCGGCGAAGGCAACCGCGAAGGCAAGATCGGCTCTCTGTACTGCGGTGCCTACGACTCGCCGGGCGGGGAGCTGGTGCTGATCGGCAAGGTCGGCTCCGGGCTCGACTTCGCGATGCTGGAGGTGCTGGGTGCCGAACTCGCCGCTCTCGAGATCGACACCTCGCCGTTCGACACCTCCACCATCCCAGGCGGTGACCGGCGGGCCGCGCATTGGCTCGACCCGCTCCTGGTCGCTGAGGTCACCTACTCCGGCTGGGCCGGCGACGGCCGCCTCCGCCATCCCGTCTGGCGAGGGCTCCGGCTGGACATCGATCCGGACTCGGTCGTTCGGTAGCTCCTCGATCTCGGAGGACTAGCGCCCGACGCGTTGGCGCCTGACGTCCGACGCGTTAGCGCCCGACGGCTGAGCGGTTGGCGGCTGCCAGGATGTCGTAGCCCTCGGCGTAGGTGATCGAGCCGGCTTGCACCAACTGGCTCGTCTTGCTGCCGACGGCGGTGACGTACGCCTTATGGCTCGGCCAATCGGCCTCGGCATTCGGCAGTTCATCGATGAGCGTGCAGCCGTACCGCAGGTTGCGATTGACCACATGGCTGTCGATGTTGCCGGTCCACACGGTCGGCCGCAGATCCGAATGGGGGCAGGGATCGGCCGGCGGCGTGTAGGACGCGAGGTTGGTCTGGTTCGTGTAACCATCCGGCCGGAGCAGCATGTAGTAGATGCCGGTCGGCGCTTGGGTCAGCCGGTAGAGGCCACGATCGCGGATGACGGTCGTGGTGCCGCTCAGGCTGTCCACGACGAACAGTCGGCTGCCCGTTACGGCGTACAGGTAGCCATCACGCCATGACAACGCACCGTCTGCCGAGCCGGTCTTGCCGTTGAAGACGGGGATCCGGCGGATGACCTCGCCCGTCGTCGGGTTGGCGACGAAGACCGTACCGTCGGCCAGACCCCAGATGTTGCCGTCCGGCCCGATGCTCAGCTCAGTGATACTGGCCGCGCCTGGCACCGGTACGACGTCCACGCTCACCGCGCCGCTCGTCGGGTCGACCTTGACCAAGTGCGCCTCAGTGGTTCGTGGGTCCGTGCCCTGCCCACTGTCGATGCTCGAGCCGGCCCACACCTGTGACCCGACGGGCAGGACCGAGGCGATCGTCTCGTCGTGGACGACGTTGCGGAAGACGGACAGGTGGCCGGTCGAGATGGTGTAGACGGTCAGGGCGCCGCCGTACTCTCCGTACCCGGGAGTGGTTCCGAGATAGACGCGATCGCCCTTCGGAACGACTGCTACCGGACGGTTCTGCAGATCGCTGTCGACCAATTGGAAGAGCACCCGTGGATTGGCCGGGCTCTCGGGGGCATTCGGATTCCAGATCGACAATTGGCCGTACGGATAGACCCCGACATACAGGTTCTTGGTGGAGTCCCAGTTCCAGCCCTCGACCTGCCCTTGCCTTGCGGTCAGCGTCGCGCGCCCGGTTTTGGGGTCGTAGCTGGTCGTGGAACCGTTGAGGAACGCGTTGACGTGGATCTTGCCGGTGACCGGGTCCGCGATCGTGTGCATCAACGGGGCGCCCACGTACTGGAACGGTGACGTCCACTGATCCAGTACTCCGGTCTGCGGGTCGTAGCGCCAAGTACCGCCGGAGTAGTTGCCGCCCAGCCCGTAGAGCATCGGCCGGCCGTTCTCGGTGTACCAGCCGTAGCCGATCGCAGCACCGCGAGCGAGCTGGACGCCGGACGGCACCCGGCCGACCGTGTCCGTGGCGGTGTCGTACCGGATGAGCGCCATGTTGTTGGTGAAGTAGACGCCGCCGGGGCCGGCGTTCGAGACGCCGCGGGCGCCGATCGGGTAGTCGTTGACCGGAGTACCGGTCGCGGCGTCGGTGTAGGTGATCTGCTGCTGGGTGGTCGCGTCGAGCACCATCAGGTGGTTGCTGGCGTTGCCGAAGACGCGACCGTCCGCGTAGTCGAGGTCCTGGAAGTCCTTCGCCACCAGCCCCGGGGGAGTGACGTCCTGTTTGGCGCCGGTGTTGAGGTCGATGCGGATCAGCCTGGCCACCGGGGTCATCAGGCCGGCGTACAGCGCGTTGTGGTCGGGGTCGTAGACGGTGGCGCGGACGTACTGCTGCACCGGGTCCAACGAGCCGTAGTCGGTGACCTTGTTGGCAACCGGGTCGTACTTGAAGGCATGGGCATTGGGGAACGTTCCGGCGTAGACCGCCCCGTCGCGGCCGGAGGTGAGGCCGTAGATGGAGGTCTCGCCGCGGATCGGCTGGCCGAGGTCGGTGACCGTGTGCGTGTCGGGGCGGTACCGGTAGAGGTGTGCGTTGGTGTAGCTGCCGACGTACACGCTGCCGTCGGTCGCGACGGTGATCGCCCACGCGCCGGCTGCCCCTGGAAGTGGGATCGCGCGGAGGAGTTCGCGGCTGTGCAGGTCGACGACGTTGAGCGCCGCGTTCTCACCGGCCGGTACTGCGTAAACGACGTCGCGCCCGTCGGGCTCATGGCCGAAGGCGCCCTCCATCACGGTCAATGAGCTGAGCGGGGCGCCGAGGTCTTTGACCGGATCGGGTGACGCCGCTTGGGTCGCCTGGGCGGTCAGCGGGATGGCGGCGGTACTGAGGATGGCGAGGGTTGCGAGCAGTTTCAGGGCGCGCTGAAGCGGGCGGCGGCGCGGAATCATGGCGGTTCTCCCTGCGACGGTTCCACCGACCATAAAGCGGTCTTGACCGGAACGTCTACAGGCTGCGGCCACCTATTTCGGACATGACCGTAAGACTGTCCAAACGATCAGTGAGCCGGCTGACGGCATGGCTGTGCCGCCGCTGGGAGTGCTTTTCTGGTTTGCAGTGCGACGGGGGATGACTCACTGTCGCAGACAAAAGAACGGCATCGATTCCAGGGGTGTCCCGGAATCGATGCCAGCTACCGCCGGTGAATCAGTCGCCTGATTCGCGCCGGCTCGGAGCCGGCACCGCAAGCGCGGCCTCGATCTTGTCCGTCAGTTTCTCCGGCGTCGCGGTCGGCGCGTAGCGCGCGATCACTCCGCCGTCGCGGCCGATCAGGAACTTGGTGAAGCTCCACTTGATCCGGCCCCCGAGCAGTCCGCCCTGCTCACGCTTCATCCAGTTGTACAGCTCCGGTGTCTTGGAGCCGTTCACGTCGATCTTGGCGAACATCGGGAACGTGACGTGATAGATCGTCGACACGAAGTTCGCGATCTCGATCTCGTCGCCGGGCTCCTGGTGACCGAACTGGTCACAGGGAAACCCGAGGACCGAGAACCCTTGTCGGCGGTAGGTCTTGTAGAGCTTCTGGAGTCCGGTGTACTGCGGCGTCTGACTGCTCTGCGAAGCCGTGTTCACCACCAGGAGCACCTGGTCGCGGAAATCGGAAAGAGACTGTTCATTGCCTTCGATCCGGGTGGCGCTGAAGTCATAGACAGTCGTCATAACTCAATCCTGACACGACACGCGCGAGTCCGCGCGCCGTCTGAGATGTCAGACACGCCGCAGAACTGTTACGACCTTTCCGAGGATGACCGCGTCCTTGCCGTCGATCGGCTCGAAGGCCGGGTTGTGCGGGAGCAGCAGGATCTCGGTGGCGGTCTTCTTGAACGTCTTCACGGTCGCCTCGCCGTCGATCATGGCGGCGACGATGTCACCGTTCTCCGCGGTCTGCTCCTGCCGCACGACCACCCAGTCGCCGTCGCAGATGGCCGCGTCGATCATCGACTCACCCTTGACCTTCAGCATGAACAAGGTGCCTTCGCCAACCATTGCCCTGGGCAACGGGAAGACCTCCTCGATGTCCTGCTCGGCGAGGATCGGGTTACCGGCGGCGATCTGGCCGACCACCGGGACGTAGACCGCGTCCGGGTGCGCGTCGCCCGCGCCGGTCTCGTCGTACGACGTCTGCCGGACGGCGCCGACCGAACCCCGGCGGGCCACGTCGGCGACCTCGTTGGGGTAGCGGACCTCGATCGCGCGCGGTCGGTTCGGGTCGCGGCGCAGCAGGCCCTTCTGCTCGAGCACCTTCAGCTGGTGGGAGACCGAGGAAGAACTGGTCAGGCCGACCTTCTCGCCGATCTCGCGCATCGACGGCGGGTAGCCGCGGCTGTCGACGGAATCACGGATCACGTCCAGCACCCGGCGTTGCCGAGGGGTCAGACCGGTCGCGTCGGCCGGACCGTCGGGCAGCTCGGAGACCGTCTTGGCGGCTGCTCCCGCGACAGGTCGATCGTCCTTGCTGGAACCGCTCGGCGTCCTGGCCATGGTCAGGCTTCTCCTCGGGTCGGGCCGGTGGTAGGGCACCGGCCAGGCTTTGTCGATTGAGAAGACCGTAGACCGAATCCTGAGATTCTTCAAACATCTGTTCGAAGGCGTGTCGGTTCGCACGTTTGTTCGCGTGTCAGGTTATAGAGCCCCGGCGGCCGGGAATTTCTGCGGCGTGTCCTGGTTGGAAATGGTTGCGTCCTGCGGGTGGTTCGGTTAATCATTCGTACAGGCGTTCGATCGAACAGGTGTTCGGGTTGGTCGCTGGAGGTGGTCCCGACGAAAACTGTCGGAGCCCCCAGGTAGACAGAGATCAACACCGAAGTTGGCCCGTGACAAGTGCGGGGCGGCGGGGTGGGAGATGTATCAATCGAGTCTGGAGGATCCGATGAGCACAGCGGCACTGGCGTCAGGAGCCCTGACAACAGATGTGATGACGCCCGAGGTGACACAGCCCGGCGAAACCCGCCGGCGCCGCCGCATCCCCGGCACCACCACCGAGCCGATCCCGGTTCGCGCCTGCTCCGGCACCGACCTCCTCCGCGAGCCCCGCCCCGCGACCCGCACCACCCGCCGCGCCGCCTGGTCAGAAGACATCGAGCCTTCCGCTCTGCAACTGACCCGCCGAGGCAAACTCCTCCTCACCACCCTCTCAGTCCTGATCTTCGGCGCCGCCATCGCAGTTCTAGGCCTCCGAGTAGCCGGCGTCCTGGACCCCCAACCCCAGTTCGACCACACCATCCAGGTCCAGGTAGGCGCCGGCCAGTCCCTCTGGTCCATCGCCCAAGAAACCAACCCCACCGAAAACCCCGCCCTGGTAGTCGAAAAGATCGCCGACCTCAACAACCTCAACACCCCCACCGACGTAGTCCCCGGCCAAACCCTCCAAATCCCCATCCGCTGACCCGTACGGCCACCGCTTGACCCGGCCATCGGCGACGCTCGTGCGGTGAGCGAATTCGACGACGTCCTGAGGCTCATCGCCGAGGCTGATCTCCCGCCCGACGTCGACTGGCCGCCGGCTGGAGCGACAGCCGCCGATCTGAGCCGACTCCGCGAGAACCTCGGCTTCGACCTCCCCGAAGTACTCACAAGCTGGCTCTCGGTCTGCAACGGGAGCTTCGCCGGCCCAGGCGGCCTCTTCGGTGCCAATCTCACCGGCCGCAGGAATTTCCTCGACATCTCCTCGTACATCGAGGACAGGCCCAGCTGGCGCGACCGCCGCTGGATCCCGGTAGCTGGAGACGGATGTGGCGACTACTACATCCTCGACGCCAGTCGATCCCACCACCCAGGCGACGCAATCTTCTTCGTCGACCAGTCCGACTACGAGACCCTCGCCTATGCGATCGCCTCGGACCTGCCAACTTTCTTGCGCCAGTACCTGCTCGAGGCGCAGGACCAGGATCCAGAGCTGGACCCGACTCCACGCTGGCCGTTCGACCAGGCGACCACCCTCGCAGTCGACCCAGGGCTCGCCGAGCTACGAACCCAGCGTCTGCTGCCCTGGAATTCCTAGGCCTCCACGATCAGCTGGTCTGCGCCGACGTCCATCGGATCACCCGGCACATACCTCCGCACCCGCGGATCGGCCTGATAGGCACAGAAACCATCCAGGTCGGCAGGGCTGAACCGCCGGATGATCAGACGGTCCGTGCGGAATTGCTCGATCATTCCTGGGAATCTAGTCACAAAGCGCGGCGTCGACGACATCCTCGACGGCGGTGGCCAGCTCGAGGCTGGTCGGGAGGGTGGTGACCGCGACGGTTGCCTGGCGGCCGTCGGTGGTGATGGCGTTGCGGGTCTCGTAGCCCGGCGCGTCGCCGCCATGGCTCCAGGCGAAGCCTCCGCAGCTCAGCTTGAAGGTCTGGATGCCGAGCCCGTACCTCGCCGCGCCACGCGGACCAGCGTCCGGAGCCTCGACAGTCGTCAGCATCTGCTCGAGCTGAGCGGGCGCGAGGAGCTTGCCGCCGATCAGCGCGCTGAAGAACCTGTTCAGATCGCTGGGCGTAGAGATCAGCGCCCCGGCCGCCCAAGCCATCGACGGCTCCTGCTCGGTGACGTCGACCAGAGGCTTGCCGGGCTCCGTCATCCAGTAGCCCTTCGGGTGAGCCTCGCGGATCGTCTGGTCCCCAACCGCCGGCCAGTAGGTGTGCCGCAGCCCGATCCGGTTGATCACCCGCTTGGTGATCTCCTCGCCGAGCGGACGCCCGGTCACCTTCTGCACCATCAGCCCCGCGATGATGTAGTTGGTATTGCTGTAGCTCCACTCGGTACCAGGCGCAGACGAAGCTCCGTGAGCCAGTGCCAGATCGACCAGCTGTCGCGGCTCGAAGTACGTGTGCTGCCGGGGAAGGTAGTCGGCAGCGATGTCCTGGTCGTAGTCGGGCAGGCCGCTGGTGTGCTGCAGCAACTGGCGGACGGTGATGTTGTGCCCGTCGATGCCCTTGCCGCGAACCACGCCCGGCAGGTACTTCTCGATCGGCTGGTCCAACTCGACCTTGCCCTCACCGACCAGCTGCAGCACGACGGTCGCGACGAACGTCTTGGTGTTGCTGGCGATCCTGACCTGTCCGTCGACGGGCACCTTCGCGTGGGTCTTCAAGTCCGCGACCCCGGCCGTGTAGTTGTGGGTACGCCCATCGCGATCCCGTACGGCGGCCAGCGCGCCCGGGAACTTGTCGTCCTTGACCAGCCGATTCAGACCCTGCTGTACGACATCGCCGGACCGGCCCGCGACAAGGTTGCTGTCGGCAACGGCCGGTGGCGTGGCGGACACCACGGCAGCCGCGACCAGGCTGACTGTGACCGCGGCCGTGGCGAGCGCGGTACGTCGGCGAAGCCGCGGAGTACGGGTGGAGGTGGTGTGGGTGAAAGACATGGCGACACTCCCTGCTGGGCGGTTGTTGCTTGCACCAACAGCCTTGTCTGTGTCGCCGCCCCGAACGATCCGGCAGCCTGCACGATCAGAGGTAGAGCAGGCTGTACTACCCGAGCAGAGACGAGACCTGTACTACCTGACCCGTCTCGAACGACTTGTTGGCAGCCAGCCCGATCAGCAATGAGCGCGCGCCGTCGTGATGGTCCGCACCGCGGCCGAGCGGATCCTCAACCGGGTCGCCGAAAAGCGATTCAAGTAGCCGTGCGTCGCCACCGCCATGGCCTTGGCCGAGTTCGCCGTGCAGGAGTGTCTGCGGCGCCTCCCACAAAGGATGCAGAGTCAGCAGCGCCTCGGTCTCACCCGGCTTCGCGTCGCCGTGCTGTACTGCGGTCGCGTGCTGCTGGTCCTCCGGCGGAGTCGCGAAAGTGTTCTCCCGGACCAGCAACTCCAACCGCCCGGCGCTCCCATTGAAGGCGATCCGATAGCCCTCCCACGGCGAATACGCGGTCAGGTGATAGCTCAGCGACGCACCGGTCGAGTACCTGACCAGTACCGCTATGTCGTCCTCGATCGTGATCCCCGGCGCAAACACGTTCTGATCCCGGTGATACCCGTCCTCGTGCTCGGCCTCCAGATAAAGCTCGCGCAACTGCGGTGAAGCCGCCAGCTTGATCGCAAACGGATCATCAGCCGCGGCCGACGCCCCAGCCGCCCGCTCGTAATCGCGCGCCAGCCCACGCTTCTTGCCGTTCACATCGCCGTAGAAGAACAGCTTCCCGTCCGCGAACACCGTCACCGGCTCCGCATCGATCCACCAGTTCACCAGGTCGAAGTGATGCGTCGCCTTGTGCACCATCAATCCACCGGCGTTCGCCTTGTCGCGATGCCAGCGGCGGAAGTAGTCGGCGCCGTGCCGCACATCGAGCAGCCATTCGAAATGCACCGACCCGATCTCGCCGATCGCGCCCGACGCGAGCACCTCACGGACCTTCTCGTGCACCGGGTTGTAGCGATAGTTGAACGCCACCCGCACGGATCCCGGCGCTTTCTCGGCCGCCGCGAGAATCCGCCGGCAACGCTCCGGATCCATCGTCATCGGCTTCTCGGTGATCACGTCCAGCCCGGCCTCCAGCGCGGTGACGATGTAATCGTCATGAGTCCGGTCCATCGACGTCACCACGACCGTCTCGACCCGCTGCTCGGTCAGCATCCGCGCAAAATCACCGGCCTCGTACTCCGGAACCGCCGCCGCCCCGAATTTCTCGGCCAGCCACCGGTTGTGCACCGCCATCCGGGTCTGGTTCAGATCGCAGAACCCGACCAACTGAGCGCGATCGGCGTACGGCCCGGCCAGCGCGTTCACGAAGGTCTGCGCCCGGGCCCCCAATCCGACCACGGCGTACCGGCGACGTTCCTGAGCGGCTGCGGACACGAAAGACTCCTCGTGAGGTCGGCTCTGGCAAACGCTTGCCATGCAATCACGCCCGCTTTGTCAGAACAACCCGCTGACCGAAACCGGACGGCTACCGCACCGTCGCGAGCCAAAGGTCGGCATACCGCCGGCCATCCACCGCAGTAGCGACCTGTACCACCGGAGGCGCCACCCCGAACGGATCGGTCGTGAGGTCGCCCGACCAATCCCGCGTATCGACGATCGTCCGCCCCCGCGACCAGCTCCCGGAAAGCTCGACCCGCAGCGGGAAAGGTTGCGTGGTCAGTCCTTCGGGATCGATCACCGCGCAGACCGCACCGCCGTCGCCGATACTCGCGCCGTCCAACTTGTACAGCTCACTGCGCTTCTCGATGATCCGCCGAGCCAGGTCCGCCGCTGGCGATCCGTTGAGCGCCTTCGCCTCGTCCAGCGGAATCACCACGTCGTAAAAGACATCCAGCCCGTACATCGTGATCGGAATGCCGAGTTCGCTCGCCGCACCGAGCGTGATGGCGGCTGCCTCGGGGTCGGTCCAGATGTTGAACTCCGCGGACGCCGTCGCATTGCCGATTCCGGCCGCGCCACCCATGAAGACGATCTCACGCAATCCCGCGGCGGCTTCCGGGTAGGTCCGCAGGAGCAACGCGATATTCGTCATCGGCGCCAGCGGGATCAAGGTCACCAGCTCGCCGGTCCGCGCAGCCTCCAGCAGCGCGTCGCGCAACAGTTCCACAGCGTGCCGCGCGTCCGGAGTACGGGCTGAGCGCGGCCAGTCCAGGTCGCCGAGGCCATCGACGCCGTGGACGTGCGGTGCCGTCCGTACCGGTTGCAGGAGGGGGAGTGCCGCGCCGCGGCCGACCGGGACGTCCGGGCGGCCGGCTGCGTCGAGCACCGTCAGCGTGTTGACGACGACCTGGTCGAGGCCGACGTTGCCGCCCACACAGGTCACCGCCTTGAGGTCGAGCTCCGGGTGCCGGGCGGCGAGGAGGAGTGCGCAGGCATCGTCCAGCCCGGTGTCGACATCGAGAATGACGGGTCTCATGCGCCCTATCCTCGCCCATCCCGCCGGCCGGATCGCAGCCGGTCCGGGCCGCGCATTTTGCTCCTCGAAAGGGTCTTCGCGGTGGCGCCACGCGGGAGTACACGGGCCCGTGCGGGTGTTGGAACAAGGAGACGCGCGCGAGATCCGGACGTTCTTGCAAACTGTCGGCGGCCGGACGTAGCATCCCTAGATGTAGTAGTTACACCCCTGTAAGTCATCCACAGGTAGTGGTTGGTTACTCACAGGTCATCCACAAGTTGTCCCCAGCTGATCCACAGATTCATCCCCAGGCAGGGGGTGAACGCTCACGGGAGGAGTGGTCCGCCATGCACTGTCCTTACTGCCGGCACGTGGACTCCCGGGTGGTCGACAGCCGGGTCGCCGAGGACGGCGGAGCGATCCGCCGCCGGCGGCAGTGCCCGGTCTGCGAGAAGCGGTTCACCACCGTCGAGCAGATGCAGCTCACGGTCGTGAAGCGCTCCGGCGCCACCGAACCGTTCAGCCGGGAGAAAGTGATCAGAGGAGTCGGCAAGGCCTGCAAGGGCCGGCCCGTCACCGTGGACGCCCTGGCCCGGCTGGGCCAGCAGGTCGAGGACACGTTGAAGGGCAGTGGCTCGCCGGAGGTGCCGGCCAACGAGGTCGGCCTGGCCATCCTCGGGCCGCTGCGGGAGCTGGACGAGGTCGCGTACCTGCGGTTCGCCAGCGTCTACCGGCAGTTCGAGTCGGCCGACGACTTCGAGACGGAGATCGCGTTGCTCCGGGCCGAGAAGGAGCCCGAGGGCACCGAGCCGTCGATACAGACATAAATCGGGGAATCAGCAGTACCGGCACCACCAGCGGTAGCAGAGCACCATCAACGGGGCGGTCCCGACAGACCGCGACATTGAACAGGCGAGGAGCCAACATGACAGAGACGGTGACCGGCCATTCGGGGTCGACCAAGAGGTCGACGGCCGGGTTCCGCAGGGCCAAGAACGCGCCCGCGGGACTCACCATCGATCGCATCTTCACCACCGAGGGTGTGCACCCGTACGACGACGTGACGTGGGAGCGCCGCGACGTCGTACAGCAGAACTGGAAGACCGGCGAGACCGTCTTCGAGCAGCGCGGGGTCGAGTTCCCCGACTACTGGAGCGTGAACGCCTCCACCATCGTCACCACCAAGTACTTCCGGGGCGCCGTCGGCCACGACAACCGGGAGTGGAGCCTCAAGCAGCTGCTCGACCGCGTCGTGAAGACCTACCGCAAGGCCGGTGAGGACTACGGCTACTTCGCCACCCCGGCCGACGCCGAGGTGTTCGAGCACGAGCTCACCTGGATGCTGCTGCACCAGTACTTCAGCTTCAACTCGCCGGTCTGGTTCAACGTCGGGACCACCTCCCCGCAGCAGGTGTCGGCCTGCTTCATCCTCGCCGTCGACGACTCGATGGACTCGATCCTGAACTGGTACAAGGAAGAGGGGCTGATCTTCAAGGGCGGCTCCGGCGCCGGCCTGAACCTGTCCCGGATCCGTTCGTCGAAGGAGCTGCTGCAGTCCTCCGGCGGTACCGCCTCCGGCCCGGTCAGCTTCATGCGCGGCGCCGACGCGTCGGCAGGGACGATCAAGTCCGGTGGCGCCACCCGTCGCGCGGCCAAGATGGTCGTGCTGGACGTCGACCACCCCGACATCGAGGAGTTCGTCGAGACCAAGATGCGCGAGGAGGACAAGATCCGCGTCCTCCGCGACGCCGGGTACGACATGGACCTCGGCGGCCGCGACATCACCTCGGTGCAGTACCAGAACGCGAACAACTCGGTCCGGGTGACCGACGAGTTCATGCGCGCGGTCGAGGAGAAGGGCGAGTTCGGCCTGCGGGCGCGGATCGACAACTCGATCATCGAGACCGTCGACGCGCGCGAGCTGTTCGACAAGATCAGCCACGCCGCGTGGGCGTGCGCCGACCCGGGCATCCAGTACGACGACACCATCAACGACTGGCACACCACTCCCGAGACGGGCCGGATCACCGCGTCCAACCCCTGCTCGGAGTACATGCACCTGGACAACTCGTCCTGCAACCTGGCGTCGCTGAACCTGCTGAAGTTCCTCAAGGACGACGACACCTTCGACTCGGCCAACTTCGTCAAGGCCGTCGAGCTGATCATCACCGCGATGGACATCTCGATCTGCTTCGCCGACTTCCCGACCGAGGCGATCGGCGACACCACCCGCGCGTACCGGCAGCTCGGCATCGGCTACGCCAACCTCGGCGCGCTGCTGATGGCGACCGGGCACGCCTACGACTCCGACGGTGGTCGCGCACTGGCGGGCGCTATCACCTCGCTGATGACCGGTACGTCGTACAAGCGCTCCGCCGAGCTGGCCGGCATCGTCGGCCCGTACGACGGCTTCGAGCGCAACAAGGACGCGCACACCCGGGTGATGCGCAAGCACGCCGCGGCCAACGACGCGATCCGTACCGTGCACGAGATCGACGCCGACGTGCAGAAGCACGCCACGGCCGCCTGGGACGGCGTGCTGAAGATCGGCGCGAAGAACGGCTGGCGCAACGCGCAGGCCTCGGTGCTCGCGCCGACCGGCACGATCGGCTTCATGATGGACTGCGACACGACCGGGATCGAGCCGGACTTCTCGCTGGTCAAGTTCAAGAAGCTGGTCGGCGGCGGCTCGATGCAGATCGTCAACCAGACGGTGCCGCGGGCGCTGCGTCAGTACGGCTACACCGAGGAGACGATCGAGGCGATCGTCGAGTTCATCTCGGAGAACGGCCACGTCGTCGACGCACCCGGCCTGAAGACCGAGCACTACTCGATCTTCGACACCGCGATGGGCGAGCGCGCGATCAAGCCGATGGGACACGTCCGGATGATGGCGGCGGCCCAGCCGTTCCTGTCCGGCGCGATCTCGAAGACGGTCAACCTGCCGGAGACGGCGACGGTCGAGGAGATCGCCGACGTCTACTTCCAGGGCTGGAAGCTCGGCCTGAAGGCGCTGGCCGTCTACCGCGACAACTGCAAGGTCGGCCAGCCGCTGTCGGACTCCAAGTCCGCCAAGGCCAGCGCCGCCGCCGACGCTGCCGCGGCCGAGCCGGTGGTCGAGAAGATCGTCGAGTACCGGCCGATCCGCAAGCGTCTGCCGAAGTCCCGTCCGTCGCGCACCACGTCCTTCAGCGTCGGCGGCGCCGAGGGTTACATGACGGCCGGCTCGTACCCCGACGACGGTCTGGGCGAGGTCTTCCTGAAGATGGGCAAGCAGGGCTCGACCCTGGCCGGTGTGATGGACGCCTTCTCGATCGCGATCTCGATCGCCCTGCAGCACGGGGTTCCGCTGGAGACGTACGTCCAGAAGTTCACCAACCTGAAGTTCGAGCCGGCCGGTCTGACCGACGACCCGGACGTCCGGATGGCGCAGTCGATCATGGACTACATCTTCCGCCGGCTGGCGCTGGACCACCTGTCCTTCGACGACCGCTCGGCCCTCGGCATCTACTCCGCCGAGGAGCGCTCCCGCCAGCTCGACACCGGCTCCTACGAGCCGACCCCGGTCGAGGTGTCGGAGCCCGAGTCGCTGAAGTCCGTCGAGGGCCTGGCGGAGGTCGAGGCCGCCACCGAAAAGGTCGAGCTCCACGACGCTTCGATCGACGCCGCGGCAGCCAAGCCGGCCTCCTCCGAGGTCCGCACGACCGCCGAGATGTTCGAACTCATCACCGGCACCTCGGTAGACGCCCCCTTGTGCTTCACCTGCGGCACAAAGATGCGCCCCTCCGGCTCCTGCTACGTCTGCGAAGGCTGCGGCTCCACCTCGGGTTGCAGCTGACCCTCTGATGTCAGCTCTTGGCTGACCCCTCGTTGATAGCGCCACGGCCCCCGGGAACTTCCCACATCCCCCGGGGGCCGCAGCGCGTCTGGTGGCAGGTAGTGAACAGGTTCCGGTTCTGGCCAGTGGATTATGTCCGTTCGGGGCCGCTGGGTGCCTAGGATCGCGATTCGATCAAGACCGTCGTCCTCAGGAGCCGCCTCGATGTCCACAACTCTTCGACGTACCTCGGCCGCGCTCGGCGCCGCCGGGGTGCTGGTCGCATCAGCGCTGACCGCTGCGCCGGCGTACGCCAACACGATGGCCAATTGCTACGCCCATCAGTCCAAGGAGCTGACGAATTCGCGGCTCAGCGCGGCGGTCTACTGCACCGATGGCGAATGGCTCGGCGTGCACGACGACCAGGCCGACGGCTACAGCGCTCGCGCTGCCATTCAGCTCTATCAGAGCCAGGTCGGCTTCTGGTACGACGCCCACGAGTGCTTCGACGACACCACGGTCGCCGACTACCAGGGCTGGTCGTTCTGCAACTTCTCCGTCACCGACGGAACCCTGGTCCGCATCCGCCTCTGGTCGTCGAAGAACGGCGTGGAGTCGTACTCGGTCGTCACCGGCTCCTTCACCACCTGATCCGGCGGCCAGGCAAGCCGTAGCCGGTCAGTGGCCGAATCGGTCGCTGTCGGCTGCGGTCTTGCCAGTGCCATCCAGGGCTGACAAGGCGACCAGCTCGTCCGGCGTGAGCTCGAAGTCGAAGATGGCGAGGTTCTGCTCAAGGCGTTCGCGGTTCGCGGACTTGGGGACCGGTACTACGTCCTGCTGCGTCTCCCAGCGGAGTACGACCTGGCCGGGCGTCTTCTCGTGAGCCTTGGCGACTGCTGTGACCGCGGGGTGGTCCAGGAGGTCGGTGCCCTTGCCTAGGGGGCTCCAGGCCTCGGTGACGATGTTGTGGGTCGCGTGGAACTCCCGCTCCGACTCCTTGGTCCACATCGGGCTCAGCTGGACCTGGTTGACCTCGGGGGCGACGCCGGTCTCGTCGATCAGGCGTTGGAGGTGGGTCGGCTTGAAGTTCGACGTACCGATGGCTTTCACCAGCCCGGCCTCGCGCAGCTCGATCAGCCCGCGCCAGGCGTCGACGTACTGGTCCTGGTCCGGGTTCGGCCAATGGATCAGCAGCAGGTCCAGGTAGTCGAGTCCGAGCTTCTCCGCACTCGCCTCGAACGCGGTCCGCGCCCCCGCCACGCTGTGCCACCGCTTGTTGAACTTGGAGGTGACGAACAGGTCCTCCCGGGCGATCCCGGACGCCTTCAAAGCCCGTCCGATGCCGACCTCGTTGCGATAGTTCTCAGCGGTGTCGACCAGTCGGTACCCGACCTCGAGACCCTGTACGACGGCGCGCTCGGCATCGGCGTCGTTCATCGGAGAGGTCCCCAGCCCGATCCGCGGCAGCCCTGCTCCGTTGCTCAGAGTGACAGTTGGAACGCTGATCATCGATCCTCCAGACGAGCCGCCGACATCCTGCCGATCACCGTATCCACCGGGCCGGCAACCCCTTTCCCCGGGCCCTGGAGCGGGCGGTCCAGGCGGGCGAGACTGAGAGCCGAGACGCGGGCAGCGGATTGTCGGTGGGCTGGGTCATCATGGGTTCGGCGGGACCGGAAAGCACGTGAGGGGTGGGCGGATGAAGAACAGACTGATCACGCTGGTGGACCTCGGCCTGGACAGCTCCTTCGACGCCTCGATGACGTTCGTCCAGGGCATCACGAGCAATATCAACGCCGGCTGGAACAGCCCGGTGATCGACGTGAACTTCGTCCGGACCCGCGACCACGAGACGGCCTTCTCCGCGCTCACCACCCCGTCGACGGTCCTGCACGTGATGGCACACGGTGACCACAGCGACGAGCCGTCGTTCCTCTCCACCGACGGCCAGACCCAGGTCTCATTGACCGCTCTGGCCGACTGGTTCCTGGACCGCTCCTGGGGCATCGCCAGCGGCGTAGTTATCGCCGACGGCTGCAAAACGGGCATCGGCAAATGGCAACGCGCCATCCGCGACTGCCTCCAGGACGACATCACCTACATCGGCACCAGCACAGTGATCGGCTGGTACGAAGCCACCGTCTTCTGCTCCGCCTTCTACGGCGCACTGATCCGCAACCGAGGACTGGGCAAAAGCCCCGCCGAACAAGGCTGGGACGCCGCCAACCGAGCCATCAGCGCCTACGAAACCCTCACCGACGCCCGCTGCCCCTACAAACCAGTCCTCCTAACCCCCAGCCGCCGAGCCCTCCGCTCCCTAGCCGGCTGACCCCACGCAACACCCAGTACTAGCCGCCGCCGACCCGATCACGGACTACGCGGGTGCACCTCCTACCCGGTACGCCGCTTGTCGTCGCGGCACCCAGCGATCGAGCGCGGACTACGCGGGTAGCCCCACCCGGTACGCCGCTTGCCGTCGCGGCACCCAGTACGCGGGCACCGACGCCATTGGTGACAGCAGAGGCGGCCGACGAATCCATCCGCGGTGCTGACGCTGCTCTCAGGGAGCGGAGCAAGCTTGCCTACCGGGAGTGCGGGGCGTCAGCCTCGCTGGAGTGGGTCGCGGGTGGTGGTCGGCTGGTGGCGGTGACCGCCGGGGCCGTCAGTGCGGTTTAGTTGGGTGGCGCCGGGGCGAGTTAGTTGGGTGGCGCCGGGGCGAGCTTGCCCCGTGAGGGCCGCTCGGATGGCTTGATCTGAGTCAGCTGTTGACGCCGACCGACTTGAATCCCCAGCCAGGGGCAGATTAGGCGCGTTACGGCTTGGTTCGGCGGCGGGGTACGGCTGCGTGTGAACGCCGTAATGCTCCCGGATGCGGCTGGTTGCAGCGTCGGCAGCCCGAATGGATTCGTCGGCCGCGTCTACGGAGCCAGACGACGGATCGTCCCAGCCCTCGTGCGCCATCGCATTGATCAGTTCTGCACGTGCAGCCTGTTGGTGCTGGTTGTCTGCCGGTACTACGTCCGCCAACTGACCCCGCACGATCGCATCGGCCAGCAGCTGCCACCGCTCGTTGGCAGGCCGATCCGTCATCGCAGCAAGCAGCCGCCGGTGCTCATCCGAGCCGGCGTCAATGGCTGAGCCGGCCTCGGCAGCCTGGCCGGTGCCGGTGCCGGTGCCGCTGGTTGCGGCGGCTGTCCGGGCACGGATGGCGAACTCTGTCAGCCGTTCGACTCCGTCGGAGGGTGCGCTCACAGAGTCGACCCTAGACAGCGCGAGGGTCGAGGGTTCGGGCGCGCGGAAGGGAGGCCGCTCGGCAGGTCACCGCAGGGCAGGTCGCCCCGTGGGTGGGCGACACGCTTCACGTGGCTACGGTGTGTGATGCATGGCAGACTCTTTGTGGCTCTGGTGATGTGAGGTGATCAGCGCGGGGGTGAAAGGCGCGTAGCCGTGGCGAGACTCGGGTACCTCCGGCATTTCGGTCAAGGCAATCCGCTCAAGCAAGGCGATCCTCGATGACGTCTACTCAGCGAGCTCTGTTGACGGCTGCTCTTGTGGTTGCGGCTTCCTCTGTTCTTGGGATGATCCTGGACCTGCCGGGCTGGCTGGCCGCGCTGTTTTCGACGCTGGTGCTGATCGGCATGGCGATGGTGTGGAAGCAGGAGAGGCCGGCACCTGTCGCGGCTCCCGCTCCACCCGCCCCGAAACCGGTGGATCGCGAACCTGTCTTCACCGCGCCGCCCACCCGTACGGTCGCTGGAATCCGGCTCCCGTCGGCGTCGCCCGACTACCACTTCCAGTTCTCCGCGATCGTTCAGTGGTCGCCGGTGATGACCGGTCTGCGGCATGCGGATCTCGGCGCTGTCGCCGTCGATGCCTTGCTCAGCAGGGCGAAGGCGCTGACGGCAAGCCAGCAGCCGACCGAGGAAGCGTTGAACCAGCACCGTCTCGCGTCGTTGCTCGGCGACCCGGACATCGACGAGAAAGGCCAGGTCCGTACCTGGGCCACCGAGGTACGGCTCAAGCTGTCCGACGCCGACCTCAAGCACCTCCAGAACATCACCGCCCTTCAGCGTCGTGCGCAGACGCTGCTCCTGGAACGTCAACTGGAGCAGGACAAACGCGCCTATCTCCGCGACGACGTGTTGGCCACGCCGGGCTCGGCCGTCGTCTGGTGGCTGGCGAACAATCCGGGCGAGGTCGCCCAGTGCGTGGACCTGTTGGGCACGCTCACCCGGCTGTCCGCGGCAGCCAACGACGTCCCGATCGAGGCGCTCGAGCATCACTGGGACAGCGAGCAGAGCCCGCTGGCGCTCGTAGTACCGGAATTGTCCGGGCATCGCGATCAGCCGGCCGAGCAGGCCGATGATCAGGGCGATCAGCCTTCTGGCCAAGGCTGATCCGTCTAGTCGGTAGGACCGGCGCCGGAACAGGGGAGACGCCGGCCCTACCGAGCTCATCAGTCGTCCATCCATCGGATCTCCGTGGCTCCCTCGTGCCCGTGGATGGTCAGCAGGGCGTCGATTCCGTCCTGCCACACGGTGGTGGTCGGATACCGGCCACCCCAATGCAGGGTGACGGTGCCGTCGGACCACTCCACGCCTTCGGCGACGACACCGATGCCGCTCACACCTGAGACGTCGGTATGCCGGTACAGGTGGAAGCGCCGCGGCCCGGCCGCCGCGGCAACCTTCAAATGTCTTCGTGGCGGCGGTGGCCGGAGCATCGTCGCGGGTCTGCCGCTGATCTCGTCCATAGCGACAGTCAACGCTCCCCGGTACCGCCCCACCATGAACTGAAGCTGTATCCACAGGTCACCGAAGGTGCACCCACGAGCTCACTCGATCGACGTAATCTGATTGCACAGAGTGATCGAGAAAAAGCTGGGAGGAGCGGGGCCGATGACAGTCATCGACCGTTGGACGGGCCGGCACGCACGCGCCTTACAGGCGGCGATGCGGCTGACCAGCGAGGCATTCGCCGAACACCTGGGCATCTCGCCGCGCACCGTGGCCAAATGGCGCAAGCGCCCCGAGATGGTGCCAAGCGCCCAACTCCAAGAGGCACTCGACACCTCCCTCCACCTAGCCTCACCAGAAGCAAAGACCAGATTCGCCGCGACAATCGGCCATCAAACGGACGCGCCAGTTGGTTTGGATGAAGCAGCCGTCGACCAGTTGAACGCGATGCTCAGTGAACTCACGCGCGTGCTGGCGAGGCTCCGACCTACCGTCGCGGCCGTCGCCGGACCTCGCGAGGGGACCGCTGATCAGGATGAAGCAAGATAACGGATTGCGATTTCTTAGCCTTCGAAGGGAAGACAAATTCAGCTTTGCTCAATAGGGTGAGCCCGTGGGTTTCTCTGTGAAGCTGGCGCCAGGCGTCAGAATAAGAGCGTCCAGCAGAGGATTGCGGACAAGTGTCGGGCCTCGTGCCGCGCGTGTGCATTTTGGCGCCGGCGGAACCGGAATTTCCTCCGGAGCCGGCCCCGTGGGCTTCTACACCTCACTCGGGGGCAGTTCGCGCCCGAGGCAACGGGCATCCTCAGGATCAGCCACGCGCAGCCTTGCTCTGGCCGCGAAGATCGAACAGGGCAAGGAGTTGGCCGCAGCGCTTCAGCAGGTCCTCGAGCTACATCGACCCGACTTCCCGCCTGCGCAGCGTCCACTTGCTCCGCCACCAGCGGGTGTCGATGCCGCCGCGACGCTAAAGCGGCATCAGCGGGCAGCATTAGCTGGAATCGGATTATTCAATCGATCCGCCCGTGCCGACGCCAAGCGGACAGCCCAAGCCTCAGCCGAGATGGAGATCGCGGCCGCCGTCGACGCCAATCAATGGGCCGCCTACGCGTATCAGACTGAACTCGACAGCCTTTGGCAACGGCTCCTGAACAACGACCCGGAAATTGTGGTGGGTACGTTGGGAGAAGCTTTCGAAGACAATGAAGCTGCCGCGGCGCCCGTCGGAGTGTCCGGAACAGAGGCATCTGTGGTGGTCCTGGTTCCGTCCCCGAGCGCGGTTCCCGAACGCAAACCAGCCCTTACTCCAGCGGGCAATCTCACCTTGAAGAAGCTGACGAAGCGTGAGCTCGCCGACTTCTACAAGCTGATGGTCTGCGGTTATGTGCTGGTCACCGTCAAGGAGGCACTAGCCGTCGCTCCTGGTCTCACGCACGTACGCGTCGTCGCGATCCGGACCATGGGATCTGATGCGTACGGGCGGCTGAATGTGGAGGCGGTGCTCGCCGGGCGCTTCGCGAGGCAGGCATTGGTCGGCGTTCAGTGGTCGACTGCGAGTGCGACCACCATCGTGAACGACGCGAGCGACGAACTGCTCCTTCGGCAAACTGGGGCGAGCAAGGAACTGACGGGCCTGGATCTGTACTCCAATCCCGACATCGCAAGTCTGATCAACGCGGTGGATCTGACAGATCTCACCAGCTGACTCGAGCCGTCGGGCGTACTGTCGTCTGCCGAGATCTGAAGGGACAGAGTGGATGAGGCGACGGCCGGTGAACTCGGCGAGTGTGAAGTCGGTGGGGTATGACGTGGCCAGTGGGACGCTCGAGTTGGAGTATGTGAACGGCAGCACTTATCAGTACTACGAAGTGCCGCAGCCGACGTACGCCGCTCTGCTCGCCGCCCCCAGCATCGGCAACTACGTCAACACCCAGATCAAGCCGTACTTCGATTTCGCCGAGGTCTGAGCCCGTCGCCTCCGGGCCCGGCTACATCGGCAGGATCTCGAAGATCTCCACGGCGAAACGGCCCTTGCCCTCGGACAGGAACGGGTGCCCGTCCAGCAGGGACCGGGCTGCGTCCAGACTGTCGGCCTCGACGATCGTGTAGCCGTTCTGGTCGCTCGGTTCGGCGGCCGAGCCGTCGTCGCGCACCGAGGCCTTCGGGGCCAGCGGGTTGCCCTGGTCGACGATGGCCGAGGCGGCCTTGCCCATCCACTCGGTCCACAACTTCATCTGCTGCTCGCCCTGCTCCGGGGTGAAGTCCTCCATCGGCGTGGCCGGACCGCGGTACAGGTACAGGTACTTGCTCATGGTGCTTCCCTTCTTTTCCGGCAGCACTGCCCTGCCGGCGGAACGCCCGTGGTGAGCGTGTACTTGGCTGACGAGTGACCGGCGCCGGAATCGACAGCGGCCGCCGACGTTTTCGCTGTGTCACTGAAGGGCACCAGAGGGTGGATCCACGGGGGTGTGCTCTTGCCAGGAGGTGGACATGCGCACTCGTAGAGCCTCTACGACTGGTTCTCGCGTCATCACGATCGTTGTGATCGTGTGGTTGTTGATCGGTCTCGCCGCGGCCGCTCAGCGAAGTTACTTCAAGAACGACAACGCCAGCTGCGCGAAGGTCGGCACGATCGTCGTCACGATCCTCGCCGGCCCGTTGAACTACATCGGTGCCAATCCGAAGATCGACTGCGACGCACCACAACCGTCCCGCTGACCTAGGCCGCGGCTGCGGATGCTTCGGCATCCGCAGCCGCGCTGTCCGCGTCCCCCGTCCGCGCCACGCCCGGCTAGGCTCCGAAGCAACCGACTGGGGAGGCGACGGCGTTGGCAGACGTGCTGTGGGACGAGATCGGCAATGACCTGGAAGAGTTCAAGGTTCCAGGCGTCAGCTGGGCGGTGATCGACGGCGGCGAGATCGTCGACCAAGGCAGTGCCGGCGTCATGGAGGCCGGTCGCGACGATCCGGTCACCGACGACACCCTGTTCCAGGCGTGTTCGATCAGCAAGCCGGTAGCCGTCCTCGCGATGCTCCGGCTGGTCGAGCGCGGTGTGCTCGACCTCGACGAGGACGTCAATCAACGGCTCACGTCCTGGCAGGTTCCGCCGACCGGCGAGTGGCGCCCGATCGTCACCTTGCGACAGTTGGCGAGCCACAGCGCAGGCCTGACGGTGCCCGGATTCCCGGGTTATCCACAAGGCGCTGAGTTGCCGACCGCAGTACAGATCCTGGACGGAGTACGCCCGGCGAACACCTTCGGGGTCCACGTGGACCTCGTCCCGGGCACGCAGTTCCGGTATTCCGGCGGCGGTACCGTCGTCCTGCAGCAACTCCTCGAAGACGTGACCGGTACGCCGTTCCGCCAGCTGCTGCGGGAACTCGTCCTGGACCCGCTGGGCATGTCGAGTAGCGACTACGCCCAGCCGCTCCCCGAGGAGCTCCATCACCGTGCCGCGACGGCTCACGACGAGTTCGGACGCCCGGTACCTGACCGATGGCACTCGTATCCCGAATTGGCCGCCGCCGGGCTCTGGACCACTCCGAGTGATCTCGCCGCCTTCGCACACGGCGTACGCGATGCGTATCTGGGCGCACCAGGAGCACTCATCTCGCAGGAGCGGGCACGGGAGCTGCTCACACCGCAGATCACCATCGGCGATCCGTGGGACGCGATGGAGGCACTCGGGCTCGGGGCGTTCCTGGGCGATGGCGGTAGACGTTTTGGGCACGGCGGATCGAACAAGGGCTTCAAGTGCTACCTGGTCGCGTACCGGGACACGGGCCAGGGCGCAGCCGTCATGACGAATGGGGACAGCGGCAGCTACCTGGTGGACAGAGCGATCGCACGGATCGCGGCCGCGTACGGGTGGGAGGGCTACCCGGCGGAGGTCAGTGAGCGGAGTGAGGTCAGCGACGAGGAGCTCCAAGCCGTCGCGGGGACGTACCGCTTGGGAGGCAAGCTGTCGCTGGAGGTCACCGTGGCAGACGGCGGACTCGAGGCGGTGTTCGGGCGACAGCCGGCGCTGAGGTTCGCTTCGCGAGGGGACGGCCGGTACGCCGCACGCTGGCTGGGCAGCGAGTTGCGGCTGACTGACGGCCGGCTGATCTTCGTCCAAGAGGGCGAGGAGATCGAGTGCTCACGGGTGGGCTGAGCGACCGGGAATAGGTTCGTGGGGGAGTGGGTTACACCTGATGTCGTTCAGTGCAAGACCCCCGGGCCTCACACTTAGCCGCTACGAGCGGCCACTCGCCGAGAGGCGTCTACTGGACGATGCAGTGCTCGAACGGGTGGGAGTCGGTACGCCGGCTTCCACCCGTTCGCTGTCTCCGGCTTGAACGGGTGCGGCATCATGGAGGTGTGGCTCGCGGAGACGCGGGTGACTGGTGTGACGAGTGGGACGGCGCTGGGTGGGCCGGAGAGGCTTTGCAAGGGTTCGGCCAAGGTCCGGCCCCCGATTTGCATCTTCACCGTGAATCTCAGTAATGTTCTTCTTGTTGGAGCGAGTGCGGGACGCGAAAGCGGCCGGTCGCTCCGAACTCCCCGAAGCTCTTAGTAGCTGAGACACGCCTCTGGCGGGTGTTCAGCCGCTGAGTCACGGAGAGACTGGGACGAAAGAGGCCGATTTGACCGGCCGCGGACGAAACAGTAATGTTTGGCGGGTTGCCCCGGAGCTGAACTTGGAAGAGTGAAGCGCGGTGTGCGTCCGATTCTTGAGAACTCAACAGCGTGCCGAAAGTCAATGCCGAATTTGTTTTATCCCGTTTCACGGCATTGGGCGATCTCCTATCACTGGGGGCCTATCTGGTTCTTGGTGTGGGGTTGTTCTTTGTCTGTGTTCGGATTCCTTTGAGAAATTATGATTCAAGTCAGTTTGATTGTTTCTGAGATATCAAAGGATCACTCAAAGTAGTCTGTTCCCTGCCTTCGGGTGGGTTACATATAGATTTCAACGGAGAGTTTGATCCTGGCTCAGGACGAACGCTGGCGGCGTGCTTAACACATGCAAGTCGAGCGGTAAGGCCCTTCGGGGTACACGAGCGGCGAACGGGTGAGTAACACGTGAGCAACCTACCCTTCACTTCGGGATAAGCCTCGGAAACGGGGTCTAATACCGGATATCACTCACTACTTCATGGTGGTGGGTTGAAAGTTCTGGCGGTGGGGGATGGGCTCGCGGCCTATCAGCTTGTTGGTGGGGTAATGGCCTACCAAGGCGTCGACGGGTAGCCGGCCTGAGAGGGCGACCGGCCACACTGGGACTGAGACACGGCCCAGACTCCTACGGGAGGCAGCAGTGGGGAATATTGCGCAATGGACGAAAGTCTGACGCAGCAACGCCGCGTGAGGGATGACGGCCTTCGGGTTGTAAACCTCTTTCAGCAGGGACGAAGCGAGAGTGACGGTACCTGCAGAAGAAGGACCGGCCAACTACGTGCCAGCAGCCGCGGTAATACGTAGGGTCCGAGCGTTGTCCGGAATTATTGGGCGTAAAGGGCTCGTAGGCGGTTCGTCACGTCGGGAGTGAAAACTCGGAGCTCAACTCCGAGCCTGCTTCCGATACGGGCAGACTAGAGGTAGGCAGGGGAGAGCGGAACTCCTGGTGTAGCGGTGGAATGCGCAGATATCAGGAAGAACACCGGTGGCGAAGGCGGCTCTCTGGGCCTTACCTGACGCTGAGGAGCGAAAGCGTGGGTAGCGAACAGGATTAGATACCCTGGTAGTCCACGCCGTAAACGTTGGGCGCTAGGTGTGGGGGACATTCCACGTCCTCCGTGCCGCAGCTAACGCATTAAGCGCCCCGCCTGGGGAGTACGGCCGCAAGGCTAAAACTCAAAGGAATTGACGGGGGCCCGCACAAGCGGCGGAGCATGCGGATTAATTCGATGCAACGCGAAGAACCTTACCTGGGTTTGACATATAGGGAAATCCTCCAGAGATGGGGGGTCCGTAAGGGTCCTATACAGGTGGTGCATGGCTGTCGTCAGCTCGTGTCGTGAGATGTTGGGTTAAGTCCCGCAACGAGCGCAACCCTCGTCCTATGTTGCCAGCACGTTATGGTGGGGACTCATAGGAGACTGCCGGGGTCAACTCGGAGGAAGGTGGGGATGACGTCAAGTCATCATGCCCCTTATGTCCAGGGCTTCACGCATGCTACAATGGCCGGTACAAAGGGCTGCGAAACTGCAAAGTGGAGCGAATCCCAAAAAGCCGGTCTCAGTTCGGATTGGGGTCTGCAACTCGACCCCATGAAGTCGGAGTCGCTAGTAATCGCAGATCAGCAACGCTGCGGTGAATACGTTCCCGGGCCTTGTACACACCGCCCGTCACGTCATGAAAGTCGGCAACACCCGAAGCCGGTGGCCTAACCCTTGTGGAGGGAGCCGTCGAAGGTGGGGCTGGCGATTAGGACGAAGTCGTAACAAGGTAGCCGTACCGGAAGGTGCGGCTGGATCACCTCCTTTCTAAGGAGCATTGACAGCCAGGCCACGTAAGTGACTGGTTGTCTACTCGTCGTTTCCTAGACGTCCGTTCTAGGGCGATGATGCTTCGGAATGTGGAACATTGACCATTAGGCCGGGATCACAACTGATCGAGCAAGTACTGCGAACTCTCTTCGGAGGGTGAGCGTGGAACGTGAGTGGGGTTGGGTGAAAGGTCGAGGCGCGCTGTTGGGTCCTGAGGAATCGGGCCAATGAAACTTTAGGGTTTCTTGGATCGGTTTTTCTGGGTCACTACTGCACCGGATCTTTGCGGATCTGGTGTAGCTGTGTGGCTGGGGCCGGCCTTCACCAAACTCCTGGTGATGGTGTTCGAGTCTGGGTGTGTTTTCCCTGGGTTTGGATGCTTTCCGAGGGTAGTGGTGGATTGGGTTGGTTTTCCTGCCCGTATTTTGAGAACTGTATAGTGGACGCGAGCATCTTCAGTAGTAATTTTTTGTCGTTTTTGTGACAAGCTACTAAGGGCAATCGGTGGATGTCTAGGCACCAAGAGCCGATGAAGGACGTAGGAGCCTGCGATAAGCCCCGGGGAGTTGGCAACCAAGCTGTGATCCGGGGGTGTCCGAATGGGGAAACCCAGCTGGCATTCTAAAGCCAGTTACCAGTGCCTGAACACATAGGGTTCTGGAGGGAACGCGGGGAAGTGAAACATCTCAGTACCCGCAGGAAGAGAAAACAATAGTGATTCCGTGAGTAGTGGCGAGCGAAAGCGGATGAGGCTAAACCATGTGCGTGTGATAGCCGGCGTGCGTTGCGTATATGGGGTTGTGGGAGCATTCAGATCTTAATGCCGTGGGGTCAGGGAGTTATAAATCACTGTTGAAGTCGAATTTTCTGGAAAGTTGAGCCGTAGTGGGTAAGAGCCCCGTAGGCGTAAGACAGTGACTTCCGAGTGTTTTCCCAAGTAGCACGGGACTCTTGAAATCCCGTGTGAATCTGGCGGGACCACCCGCTAAGCCTAAATACTTCTTGGTGACCGATAGCGGACTAGTACCGTGAGGGAAAGATGAAAAGTACCCCGGGAGGGGAGTGAAATAGTACCTGAAACCGGTTGCCTACAATCCGTCGGAGCGCTCACCTTGTGTGGGTGTGACGGCGTGCCTTTTGAAGAATGAGCCTGCGAGTTAGTGGTATGTGGCGAGGTTAACCCGTGTGGGGTAGCCGTAGCGAAAGCGAGTCTGAATAGGGCGCTTTAGTCGCATGCTCTAGACCCGAAGCGGAGTGATCTATCCATGGGCAGGTTGAAGCGCGGGTAAGACCGCGTGGAGGACCGAACCCACCAGGGTTGAAAACCTGGGGGATGACCTGTGGATAGGGGTGAAAGGCCAATCAAACTCCGTGATAGCTGGTTCTCCCCGAAATGCATATAGGTGCAGCGTCGCGTGTTTCTTACCGGAGGTAGAGCACTGGATGGTCTAGGGGGCTTACCGGCTTACCGAAATCAGCCAAACTCCGAATGCCGGTAAGTGAGAGCGCGGCAGTGAGACGGCGGGGGATAAGCTCCGTCGTCGAGAGGGAAACAGCCCAGATCACCAGCTAAGGCCCCTAAGCGATTGCTAAGTGGAAAAGGATGTGGAGTTGCCCAGACAACCAGGAGGTTGGCTTAGAAGCAGCCACCCTTGAAAGAGTGCGTAATAGCTCACTGGTCAAGTGATTCCGCGCCGACAATGTAGCGGGGCTCAAGCAATCCGCCGAAGCTGTGGCATTCACACTTGTACCCGGCGCCTTCGGGCGTCCAGGTGTGTGGATGGGTAGGGGAGCGTCGTGCAGCGTGTGAAGCAGCAGAGTGATCTAGTTGTGGATGCTGCACGAGTGAGAATGCAGGCATGAGTAGCGAATGACGGGTGAGAAACCCGTCCGCCGAATGATCAAGGGTTCCAGGGTCAAGCTAATCTGCCCTGGGTAAGTCGGGACCTAAGGCGAGGCCGACAGGCGTAGTCGATGGACAACGGGTTGATATTCCCGTACCGGCATTAACACGACCCGACCGAACCTAGTGATGCTAAAACCGCGAAACCATGATGTCTTCGGACGGAGTGGCGGAGCTGTTGACCCGAACTGGTATTAGGTGCACTAAGGAGTGACGCAGGAGGGCAGTCCATCCGCGGCGATGGTAGGCGCAAGCTGATCCGCGGGCAAGGTGGTAGGGCGAGGCATAGGCAAATCCGTGTCTCTCATAGCCTGAGAACCGAGGCGGACCCGTTCAGGGGAAGTGGATGATCCCATGCTGCCGAGAAAAACTTCGTAGTGAGTGTTAGAGCCGCCCGTACCCCAAACCGACACAGGTGATCAGGTAGAGAATACCAAGGCGATCGAGTGAACCATGGTTAAGGAACTCGGCAAAATGCCCCCGTAACTTCGGGAGAAGGGGGGCCGGATACGTTACACGGCTTGCCCGTGGAAGCGTTGATGGCCGCAGAGACCAGGCCCAAGCGACTGTTTACTAAAAACACAGGTCCGTGCGAAGAAGTAATTCGATGTATACGGACTGACGCCTGCCCGGTGCTGGAACGTTAAGGGGACAGGTTAGCTGGTTTAGGCCGGCGAAGCTTTGAACTTAAGCGCCAGTAAACGGCGGTGGTAACTATAACCATCCTAAGGTAGCGAAATTCCTTGTCGGGTAAGTTCCGACCTGCACGAATGGCGTAACGACTTGGGCGCTGTCTCAACCATGGACTCGGCGAAATTGCATTACGAGTAAAGATGCTCGTTACGCGCAGCAGGACGGAAAGACCCCGGGACCTTTACTACAACTTGGTATTGGTGGTCGGTACAACTTGTGTAGGATAGGTGGGAGACTGTGAAACTCGGACGCCAGTTCGGGTGGAGTCATCGTTGAAATACCACTCTGGTTGTTCTGGCTGTCTAACTTAGGTCCATTATCTGGATCAGGGACAGTGCCTGGTGGGTAGTTTGACTGGGGCGGTCGCCTCCTAAAAGGTAACGGAGGCGCTCAAAGGTTCCCTCAGCCTGGTTGGCAATCAGGTGTCGAGTGTAAGTGCACAAGGGAGCTTGACTGTGAGACAGACATGTCGAGCAGGGACGAAAGTCGGAACTAGTGATCCGGCGGTGGCATGTGGGAGCACCGTCGCTCAACGGATAAAAGGTACCCCGGGGATAACAGGCTGATCTTCCCCAAGAGTCCATATCGACGGGATGGTTTGGCACCTCGATGTCGGCTCGTCGCATCCTGGGGCTGGAGTAGGTCCCAAGGGTTGGGCTGTTCGCCCATTAAAGCGGCACGCGAGCTGGGTTTAGAACGTCGTGAGACAGTTCGGTCCCTATCCGCTGCGCGCGCAGGAGACTTGAGAAGGGCTGCCCCTAGTACGAGAGGACCGGGGTGGACGAACCTCTGGTGTGCCAGTTGTTCCGCCAGGAGCACGGCTGGTTGGCTACGTTCGGGAGTGATAACCGCTGAAAGCATCTAAGCGGGAAGCACGCTTCAAGATGAGGTCTCCCACCGAGTTAATCGGGTAAGGCCCCCAGTAGACCACTGGGTTGATAGGCCAGAAGTGGAAGCACCGTAAGGTGTGGAGCTGACTGGTACTAATAGGCCGAGGGCTTGTCTCAACACCACACCACGTGTGTGGCGACAGACAATCTGCTGCGAAGATGTACGCGTCCGCTATACGGTTCCCGAAATACGGTCAACCCCCAGCAACACTCGTTCCCAGGTGGGAACGGTGAGTGGCTGAAGTGTGGTTGGTTGATATTTCTATAGAGTTACGGTGACCATAGCGTCAGGGAAACACCCAGTCTCCATTCCGAACCTGGAAGTTAAGCCTGACAGCGCCGATGGTACTGCGACCGGTAGGTCGTGGGAGAGTAGGACGTCGCCGGACATTCACACTGTTAAGGGCCACCCACTCGGGTGGCCCTTAATGTGTTTACGGCTCTAATGCGTTTTAGGCCTTCACCTCTTGGGCGTAGGGCCTAAAGGTCTTCGGGGGAGATGCCGACCAGGGCTGCGGCGGCGCAGATGTGGATCGGGGTCAGGTCGGCGGGTGCCACCGGCGCCTGGAGGAGGGTGCCTCGTTCGAACGGGGTCAGGTCGATGTCGATGCCGGGGGCGCCGGCTACCAGGCCGCGGACGTAGGTGAGCCAGCCCATCATCGGGATGCCGCGGCGGAAGACGCCGGCAGCCGCGGCCAGTTCGGTGTCGGCGATGCTGGCCCATTCGGGTTCCCAGATCGTGACGACCGCGCGGAGTACCTGCGCGAAGCGCTCTGACTGGATCAGGGCGTCGTCGTCGCTCCAGTGCAAGGTGAGCTGGTCCGAGACCGTCGTGAGGGTGCCGCCCATGGATAGGTCGAACAGCCAGGGGAGTTCACCGGCGCTCTGCAGGTGCAGGCGGGTGGTACTCGAGCCGTTCGAGAGGACCTTCGTGGTCGCCTCGACCATCTCCTGCAGCGGCGTGGAGGCGTCAGCCTCGAGGACGTGGAAGCCCCAGCGCTCGTCCTGCGTCCACAGGTGAACCTCCGGAAACGCGACGGCGACCGCGGTCAGGGTGCGCCCGACGCGGAGTGCCCGATGTTCGACCGTTTCGTCCCGGTGAGCCCACTGGGCGCGTAGTAGCCAAGATGCCATCTCACGCCCTCCGATCAGGTGTCGGCTGGACCTGTGCAACGGACGGTACGCCGAACCACGAGGGGTTGGCCAGAGCTCCGCCTACTCCGTGTGAACAGTGGGCGTGGGCAGGAACGCCCTTCTGCTGACACGACACCCCTCCAGTGTGAACGAGCCACAGGTCAGGCCTGACCACCGGGGTCGGTTTTCCGCAGCCTCCCGCCCAAAACCGACACCGAGGCCACCCGGCCCGACTGAAGCTGGCAGTCGGCCTCCAATGCAGAGCAGAGCTGGTCTGCTCGCCGTGCCCGTTCAGCCTGCCGCCCCGGTCGCCTCGCTGTCGCCGCCTGCCACCTCGCCGGTCTCAACCACTGCGGTGTCCGCGGTATCGCCGGCGCCCTCGGTGTGCTCGCTTGCCGCCTCGGCGGGCACGGCAGAGTCCTCATTGGCTGGCTGCTTGACCGATTTAGCTGACTTCTGCCTGCCAGCTGACTTGGCGGCTTTCGCAGGGGCCACATCAGCAGTCGGGGCGGGGGTATCAACGCCAGCGGGGTCAGCTGGAACGGTTGAGTCAGGCGCTGAGGCTGAGATGTCGGCGGTGTCGAGGGTTTGCTCTGCCAGTTCCAGCGTCGGGCGCGGGCCGCGGTAGGAGTCGAGCCAGTCGCGGAGGAGTTCTACGCGGGCGGAGTACTCCTCGTTGCCCTTCACCACGGGCGCCTGGTTGTAGGCCATGGTGTCGGAGGAGCGCCGCAGTTTCACGTACAGGCGAGACGAGGAGAGGGCGTAGCGCTCCATGTCGTCCTGCAGCGCTCCGATGACCGTGATGTTGCGGTCGCGGCCGATCTGCTCGAACAGGGCGACGGCCTCACGCCGGTGCTGCGAGCCGAGGTTGCGGCCCAGCTCGTCCAGGATCAGAAGCAACGGACGGTCACTGCCGCCCGCCAACGCGGCGGCACACACGAGCTTCACTGCCTTCTCGTCCATCTGCGCGGTGTTGCCCTTGACGTTGAACGCCGAGAACGGCCCGCCCTCGGAACGACGCCATTTCGGCGTGACCGTCCAGCGCCACGGCTTGTCCGGCTCGGCCGGCGGGTCGGGTTCCGGGTACTCGAGCTTCGCGCCGTAACCGCCGTACTGCTGGTCCAACCGGTCGAATTCCGCCGAGACCAGTCGCAGCCGCGCCTTGATGCCGTCCGCGAGCGATGAGCGGTGAGCCCGCGCGGTGCTCTCGGCCTCGCCGAGTCCTTCTCGAGCGCGTTCCAGGGCGGCGTTCCGCTCAGCGCGTTGGCTGGCGATCTGCTGTTGCTGGAGGCTGTCGAAGGTCTCGTGCTGGGCGAGGTGACTCGCGAGCGTTCGCTGCAAGGCCGGTACCAGGGCTACCCGCGCGCCGAGAGTGCCGTTCGCCCAGCCGTCGGCGCCGTTGAGGATCTCCCACAGCTCGGACGGGATCTCTTCTCGCGAGCGTGCATTCGGGAAGCAGCGGCGTACGACGTCGTCGAGTTGAGTGCAGGCCTGGTGGTTCCAGTCGGCCGTCGTACGGCGCTGGGCGGCGTCATCCGGCAAGGCGATCAGGAACTCGGACGCTTCCGCGGCGCTACCGCCCCACGCGGTGGTCCGGGTGCCCAGGTCGAGTCCGGTCTGCTCCTCCAGGAGTACGAGGCGTCGTCCGGCGAGCTCGTCGAGGATGCGGTCGTGATCCCGGCGAGTGGCTTCGAGGTTCTTCAGTCGCTCGTCGCGGACGAGTTGCTGGCCGGCCGCGGCCTCGGCTGATTCCTTCGCTGCCTGCAGCGCGGGTGCGAGGGTCTCGCGATCGGTCTCGTGCTGGTCGTTCGCCTCACGCAGGGCGAGGATCTGCTCCTGTACGTCCGCAGCGGTCCCGAGCGCGCGGGCGGCCGCAGTACGGCGCTCGGCTTGGTCTACTCGTGCGCGAGCTTGCTCGAGGGCGGCCGACGCGGCTGAGCGTGCCTCGACGGCTCCGTCGAGGCGACGACGGGCGGCCTCGATCCGCGCGGTACGGCCGGTGATGGCTTCCTCGAACTGCCCGACGGCGACCACGCCGGCGGGCTCGTCGATGATCTCCTTGGCCGAACGGGAAGCCAGAGCAGCGAAGAACCCGTCCAGCTTGAACCGCTTGTCTGCCGACACCGGCCCGCCCTTGAAGGCAGCGGCATCGGGACGGTTGGCAAGTACAAGGAGGAAGCCGGGGTAGTCGGCGTCGCTCAGTGCAGACGTGGCGATCGCGACGTCCGACGCGTCGACGACAACGGCTTCCCGGTACGGCGCGAGCCGTGGCTCCCACTCGGCACGATCGGCCGTTGCGAGCTCGGTGATGTCGGTGAGGGCGCCGCACTCGATACTGGCGTTCGCCAGTACTTGCTGCTGGGGAGCTGAGACGGTCTGGCCGCTCTCGGCCTCGCGCAGGTCAGCAGTCGCCTGGTCCACGAAGGAGCGCGCGGCGTGGTCGCGCCCGATGTGCTCCTCTAGTACTGCGCGGGCTTCTTCTTGTTCCTCGGCGGCGGCTGCCAGGTCGCGTCCGTCGGCTGAGCGTCCAGCGTCAAGCAGGCGGCGGTGCTCCTGGCCGAGGCGCTCGAGCTGCTCGCGGACGGAGCGTTGGGCAAGATCCAGTTCACGGTCGCGGGCGTCGAGCTTGTCGCGCTCTTGCCGGGTGAGTTGGACGTCGCGGAGCAGGTTCTCCTCGCTGCCGAACGCTTCGATCTCGGTGTCGACAGTCTCGCGTCGCGCCTCCTGCTCGGCCACCCGCTCGTCGAGCACGCCCAGCTCTTGGAGGATCTCGCTGTTGCGCGCGTCGCCGTCGACGAGGTGTCGGGCACAGCGGGCCAGCCAGGACTCGCGAGCAGAGGCGAGGGCTTCGCGGGCGGCGGCGCGTTGCAGGATGCCCGCCTCGACGGTGGCCATCTCCTGTTCCCAGCGCTGGAGGTCGGCCGTTGCTTGCTTGGTCGCCTCGCGTTGGGTGTGCTCGGCGGAGCGGTGGGCCTGCTCTTGCTCCAGTTCGTGGTCGAGACCGGTGAGGGTGGCGATCGCGTTGAAGATACGGGCGGGGCCGAGCTCGTTCAGGGGCTCCGCGAGGAGGTTGGCTGTGGGCGAGGACCGTACGGAGGTCGAGAGGAAGGAGACGCAACGGACCTGGCCGCCGTACAGGACTGTGGAGAGTTTGTTGGCGTGGAAGTCGGTGCGGCCGTTGGAGTGGGGGAGCGCGGCCCAGAGCGCGTCGGCGCCGGCTGCGCGTTCGGCCTCGGTGACGCCGTACGGGACGTGCAGGCCGCTCTTCCAGCGCAGGTCGAGGTACGAGGCTTTGCGGTTGATCCGGATCCAGACGGTGATGGCGGCCGCTTCGATCTCGGCCAGCTCGGTCAGGTCAGGGTCGGAGAAGACACCGACGATGTAGCCGCGGTCGACGTTGGACCAGGTGCCTTCCTGGCCGGCGGCTTCGGCGGTGAAGAGCAGTTCAGCGGCGCCGGGCGCACCGCTGGTGAGGCGCCACTGGTCGTCGGCGTGGAGGAGTGAGAGCGCGGCGATCCAGGACGACTTGCCGGCGCCGTTGGAGTCGACCGGGCCCTGGCCGGCGACGGTGACGAGGCCTTGGCCGACCATCGGGATCGGGTGGGTCGACAGCCGGGACAGGTCGACGACCTGGACGCCGAGCAGCACCTTCGAGCCGAGGATGTCGTACGGCCCGTCCTCAGCCGGGGTGGGGGTGCTCATGCCGCTCCTTCTTCTTCGGTGATGCCTTTGCGAGCGCGGATGGCCTCCGCGATCGGGCTCGACGGGGCGGCCGCGAGGATCAGTTGATCCTGCAGGCGACGCCGTGCGGCCGGGGTGAGGCGTTGGAGTTGCGGGCCTGGGATGTAGCTCGGGCCGCCGGAGTGGTCGCCGGACAGTTGGATCAGGCCGGCGGCGCGGAGTCGCTGGAGGGCGAGGCGGCGCTCCTCGCTGCTGATCCTGGTGGTTCGGAGCTCGTCGACTGTTGTCGGGCGGGCGGACTTCCAGCTGTCGCCGGTGAGGATGCCTTCGCTGCGGGGGATCGCGACGGAGTGGACGAGGACGAGGACCAGGACGGCGCGGTCTACGACTGAGAGTGGTTGCCAGCCTTGCGCGGTCAGGGTCTCGGCGATGTCGTCTGCGTAGCCGGAAGTCCAGTGCGTGCCGTCGACGTGGACGAGTGTCCGGCCGATCAGCTTCAACATCTTCTGCACCTGCCGGCGCAACGTCACATCCCGCAACCCAGCCAGCTGTACTTCGGCGACCGGGTGGGCGGCGTACTGCACGGCTGAAAAGGCTGCGAGTACTTCGTCCCTGCTCCGATCACTCAAATCCTGCAGCAGGGAGTCGAAGAGAGCATGCTGCTCGCTCATCAGTCCTCCTCCGTCTCAGGTCCGTCTGAACCGGGCGCACCTGAGCTGGGCTCGGGTTCGGCGGGCCCGGAGGAGGTGGTGGTGGGGGCATCCGAGGAGGTGGTGGGGTCGGGCTCTGGGTCGGGTAGGTCTGAGCCGGGCATGGCTGAGCTGGGCTCGGGTTCGGCGGGCCCGGGGGAGGCGGGGGTGTGGTCGGCCGAAGAGGCGCTGGGGTCGGGTTGGTCGGGCCCAGGGGTACCGGGGTCGGAGTCCATCGAGGGGGCCGCATCCGGCGAGGGGGCGGGGTTGGGGGCGTCCGCGTCGGTGGGGAGGGGGTCGGGGGCGACCTCAGGCTGTTTGGGTGCAGCTAGGAGTGCGGGGGGTGGGTCGGGGAGGATTCGGCAGAGTTCTCGGAGGGTGGTTTGGGCGGTGGGGGTCCAGGTGGTTACTCGGGGGCCTAGGCGGACTTCGCCGAGCTTTTCGTTCCAGATCAGCCAGTTGGTGGCGTGTAGGCGGCGGAGGCTGCCGATGATCAACGTCAGGTCGCTGGATTGTTCGGGGCGGCCTCGGAGGCCTGCGTAGACGGCCTTCACCTGGGTGAGCGTGCCTACAGAGCCGGGCCAGGGGGAGGTGCTTCGGTCTTGCCAGCAGCAGGTTACGCAGATGGCTAGGACTCGGGCAGTCTCGTTGGGCATTTCTACGGCGACCGGGGGCATGCCTAGTTCTTCTAGGACTCCGTGGCCGGCGCCGTCGGGGAGGGTGGGGAGCATCCAGACTGAGGAGCCGTCGGGCTCGGCGGCGCGGGTGAGGCCTGGGACGGCGGGGGTGTCGGGGGAGACCTGGAGAGGGCCGGCCGATTGGACCTTTGCCCACCAGAGGGCGTTGTATGAGCGGCCGCTTTCGACCGTCTCCGACGTCATCGGGTCACCCGCCGGAAGGAGCCTTCGGTTGCCCAGGGGGTGCCGGCTGTGGGGTCGATGCGCATGCCGTCGCCCCAGACGAGTTCGTAGTCGAGTTCGTCGTGGAGGTGAGCGGCGGTCAGTTCGGCTAGGACTCGGCGGGCGGTGACCCAGTCGCCGGCGTCGTCGACTACGTCCACGATGCTGACTGAAGAACGGCCGGCGAGGATTCGCTCGGCCTCGGCGCGTAGGTCCTCGCGGTCCGTCGCGGCGGCGGACTCCGGCGCGTCCGTTTCTGAGGAAGGTCGAGGCGGCGCCATTCGCGCAGTACCGGTTCGTCGGCCGGACTCGACGGCCTCCAGCATTCCTTCGGGGGAGAAGTCCGGCGCGGCCGCGTCAAACAGCAACCCGTCCAACACCCCAGCCAGTACTTCGGTATCGCTGCTGCGCGTAAACGTCAGCCAAGTCTCGATCGGCAGCAATCCCAGCGCCCGGGTAGTACCGGCTCGCTCAACCAACCGCCCGGCCGCCAGCTGCACAGCATCCGCATAGGCAGCCAGCGACATCCGCAAAGAAGTGCACACCTGATGCAACCCGGGCCACCGCTCGAGCACGATCCGGTGCACCTTCTCGGCCTGCTCGATCAGCCGCTCGTTACCCCAGGCGAGCTGCGCGTTCTCCCGCAACTGTGCCGTCGTGCTGGTCGACACCAGGATGGACAGCTCGTTCCCCAGCAGCCGGAACACCTTCGTCAGCCGCTGGATCGACGCTTGCCCTTGCTCCGCGACAGCCTTCGGATCACTCACACTGTGTGCCTCAAGCGTCAGCAACTGGTGCAGCTCGGCCTGACCACCCTGCACCGACATCCGCTTGAGGAACATCAGCATCACGTACGGCGCGAAGGCCGCCCGGTGCCGCAACTCGTTCGGCCGGTCCACCAGCTTCGTGATCGCCCCGTACTGCCGCAGTACTTCGAAACGCCGAACGATCACCTCATGCGGCCACCCACGGCAAGCGAGCGTGGCCTGCTCAACGGTCAACCCGTCGCTACCAGCCTCCGCGAACGCATCCAGGATCGCCTGATCCACATCCAGCAGCTCCGGGTCGACGATCATCGCGCCGGCCTCGCGGGCGAGCACGGCGAAGACCTGCCGATAGACGCGCAGGACAGCCGCTTCGGCCTCCGCATCCAGCAATGTCGCGTCCATCGTGCTCTCCTCCCGTGGCCCGACCGCCCCCGAAGACAGTCAGAGAACGGACTTTATCGACGCCGGCCGACGGATCGAAATCGGCGCCCGGCCAGTCTGTGGACAAACAGTCCGGGCGAGCCGCCGAGGCACCCGGGGCGTCAGTCTCGCGAGCGGCGGCGGAAGGCGGCCACGGCGAGAGGCGCGAAGACGGCCGTGAAGAGGAGCGACCAGGCGATGGACGCGATCACCGGGTGCTGCAGCGGCCACTGGGCGTCCGGTGAAGGTGCCAGCCCGTTGCCCCACAACTGACGGCACGCCGCGGTCAGCGCCGACACCGGGTTCCACTCCGCGATCAGCTGCAGCCAGCGGGGCATGTCCTGGGTCGGCGCGAAGGTGTTGGCAACGAAGGTGAGCGGGAACATCACGGTGAACATGAAGCCGTTCACCGCCTCTACCGAGCGCATCAGCGACCCGACCCAGATGCCCAGCCAGATCATCGAGAAGCCGAAGAGCAGCAGGAGCAGGTAGCCCAGTACGCCGTTGACCAGCCCGTCGCGGATCCGCCAGCCGATCAGTAGGCCGGTCGCACTCATCACCACGATGCCGATACCGGAGTGGATCAGGCTCGAGAGGCTCCGCCCGACGAGCACGGACGAGCGTGAGATCGGCAGCGACTTCAGCCGGTCGACGATCCCCTTCTCCAGGTCGCTGGTGAGCCCGATGGCCACGATGGCGGAGGAGAAGATGATGGTCTGCGCCATGATCCCCGGCAGCAGGAACTCCCGGTACGACGTACCGGGCACGTCGATCGAGCCGCCGAAGACATAGGCGAACAGCAGGACGAACATCACCGGCTGGATGGTCACGTCCAGCAGCATCTCGGGCATCCGCCTGATGTGCAGGAGATTGCGCCAGACGACGGTCAGCGACTGCTGCAGCAAGGTGCGCTGGTGGATCGGCGGCCTGGTCATCACGGCGGTCATCGGACGGCCTCCTGCTCGGTCAGCGTCTCGCTGGTATCGGTCGGTTCGGCGCGGCGGCCGGTCAGGTGCAGGAAGACGTCGTCGAGGCTCGGGCGTTTCAGGCCGAGATCGTCGACGTCGATCCCACTGTCGGCGAAGACCCCCGCGATCCGGGTCATATCGCCCAGGCCGGCCGCGGGCGCCGTGAGTCGCCGGCTCACCTCCTCGACATGCACCTCGGGTGCGTGCTGTCGCAGGAGTTCGGCGGCGCGCGGCAGGTCAGCCACCTCCGAAACCGTGACGACCACGCTGGCCCGGCCGGCCTCGTCCTTGAGCTGGGTCGGCGTCCCGGCCGCGATCACCTTGCCCTTGTCGATCACGACAATCTCGTCGGCCAGGTGGTCGGCCTCCTCCAGATACTGCGTAGTCAGCAGCAAGGTGGTGCCGTCCCGGACCAGGCCGCGCAGTACCTCCCACAGATCCGCGCGGCTGCGAGGGTCGAGTCCGGTGGTCGGTTCGTCGAGGAACAACACCGGCGGCGCGGCGACCAGACTGACCGCCAGATCCAGCCGTCGCCGCATGCCGCCGGAGTAGGTCTTCGCCACCCGGTCGGCCGCATCCGTCAGCAGGAACCGCCCGAGCAGCTCGTCCGACAGCTTGCTCAGATACTTGGTCGGCAACCCGTAAAGCCTGCCGATCAGCCGGATGTTCTCCCGGCCGGTCAGCAGTTCGTCGATGGTGGCGGACTGGCCGGTGAGGCCCATGCTGCGCCGTACCGCCGCGGGTTCCTTGATCACGTCGTAGCCGGCGACCCGGCCGGTTCCGCTGGTGGGCACGCTGAGCGTCGTCAGCATCCGCACCGTGGTCGTCTTGCCGGCGCCGTTGGGACCGAGCAGGCCCAGCACCGTTCCTTCGGGGACGACGAAACTCACCCCGTCGACGGCACGGTTCGTGCCGAACTCTTTCACCAGATCGATCGCTTCGACTGCAGGTCCGTTGGACATGGGCTCACCCTAGATCGCCCTGCCGACAACCCGCCGAGGCTTTTCTGCACGGCAGAAAAGCGGATGACGCCGGGCTCCGCGTTCCCTACCATCCGAAGCATGATGAGACTGCTCGGCTAGTGCGTCCTCAAACGCTCTAGCCGACCCCAGCACACCGGCCGGTGCGGACGCCCACGAAGGCGTCCCCGGTCACGGTTTGCTGTTCTCATTCACCGGAGTCACCCCATGGCACCGTCATTTCCCGACGCCTTGCCGATCGGAGCGCAGCACCCGCGTGGCCGCGCCCTGCTCGCCGTTCGCAAGGATTGCGTCCCCGGCCGGATCCTGGTCGAGGGTAGCTGGGAGCACAGCCAGTTGCTCAGCACCCCGACCGTGATCGACACCTTCTACTACTGTCCCGACGCCTGCGACCAACCAGAAACAGCGGCCGAGATCGCTGCGAGAGCACGAGAGGTCTACCGGATCTCACCGAAGCTCCTGGCCCGAGTCAGCCGAAAGAACCGGTCTGATGGGCTCGTTTCCATTGCCCAGCTCCCCGAATGGCGAGCCGAGGAAGTCCGGTTCAGCGGGTCGTCGCTGGTGCTGGTCGCGGACGGAGTCGAGTACGCCGGCAACCTCGGCACCCTGATTCGCACGGTCGACGCAGCCAAAGCCGACTGCCTCATCCTGACCAGCCGCCGGGCCAAACTGACCAACCCCGCTGTCTACGCCGCCAGCCGCGGCATGGTGCTCACCACGCCAGTGCTCGAGTTCACGAGTATCACCAAGGCAGCGAGTTGGCTCAGGCAGCACGCGTTCGACGTCCACCTGGCCGACCCCGCGGCAACGGGCAGCTACCGCGTACCGGAGTACAGGGGAAGAACTGCGTTTGTGGTCGGCTCGGAAGGCGAAGGGCTGCACGAGGACTGGCGCATGCAGGGGTTCAAAACCCTGAGCATCCCGATGCTCGGGCAGGCGGACTCGCTCAACGTCGCGCTGTCAGCCGGCATCCTGCTCTTCGAGGCCCGCGCCCGCAAGGAGGGGTGGTGACGCCGTCGACCCGCGCTCGATCAGCCGGACCTCCAGCGTGATCGGGTCGACGGGATGTTCCTTGCCCTCGATCGTGCCCAGTAGCAGCTGTACTGCGATCGCCGCCTTCCGCGGGATGTCCTGCGCGATCGTGGTCAGCTTGGGCGTCACGTAAGCGCTCAGGTCAAGGTCATCGAACCCCAGCACCGAGACGTCGGAGGGTACCGAGAAACCGCTCTCCGCCAACCCCTCCATGATGCCGATCGCCAGAATGTCGGCGGTCGCGAACACGGCTGTGGCCGAAGGATGCAAGGACTTCAGCCGCCGCCCGAGCTCGCGACCGCTGGCATGCGTCGTCGTCGCCGTGACCAACCGCTCCTGCCACGACAACCCCGCTTCGGCAAAGGCCGCCTGAAAGCCGGCGAACCGCTCGTGCACCACACCAACGTCGGTAAACGACGGCCCCGCGAAGACGATCTCCCGATGCCCGAGCTCCAGCAGATGCCGAGCCGCCAGCAGCGCACCGGTGTAGTCATCGGACCGTACTCCGGTAGTCAACGGATTCCCCGAATAGCTGTCGATCGCCAGCAACGACACCTTGCCGACCGCGCGCGCCGTGAGCCGATCGATCTCCTCATCCAGGAACCCGAGCAGCACCGCCCCATCCAGGCTCCACGACTGCAACGCCTCAGCAACCTCCGCCGGAGCAGCGATCCCACGAAGCAACAGGTGGTACCCGCCCTTGCGCAGCTCCCGCTCGATCTGCCCGACGATCGCCACGTTGTGCGGGCTGATCATCAGGCTGTCCTCGTCGGCCGCCGGCACCAGCAAGCCGATCAGCCGCGACGACTTCGCGGCGAGGCTGCGGGCCGATGCGCTCGGCACGTAACCGCGCTCCGCGACGATCCGCTGGATCCGCTCGATCGTGTCCGGTGAGACCCGGGCGCGCTTGCCGTTCACCACGTTCGAGACCGTCATCATGCTGACCCCGGCCTCGTCGGCGATGTCCTTCAGCGTGACCCGCACAGGGGCTCCTCTCGATCGTCGCGGCCAGGATACGAGTGCAACTCGCCCATTGACACCTGCCCGGATACGGCCTTACGGTCCCACCAAGGTGGAGCGCTAAACCTATCACGATCGAACGGAGTCAGGGTGAGCAAAGAGGTGAGCAACGAGCAGTGGTGGCGGGACGCGGCGATCTACCAGATCTACCCGCGCAGCTTCGCCGACGGGAACGGCGACGGCACTGGCGACCTGGCCGGAGTCCGGTCGCGACTGCCGTACCTGAGCAGCCTCGGCATCGACGCCATCTGGTTCACCCCCTGGTACCTCTCCCCGCTCGCCGACGGCGGGTACGACGTGGCCGACTACCGGGTGATCGACCCGGCCTTCGGCACCGTCGAAGAAGCCGAGCAATTGATCGCCGAGGCAGCGCAAAGAGGCATCCGCACGATCATCGACATCGTCCCGAACCACATCTCCAGCGAGCACGCATGGTTCAAAGAGGCGCTCGCAGAAGGCCCGGGCTCACCGGCAAGGGAACGCTTCTGGTTCAAGGACGGTGAGGAACAACCGACCGACTGGATCTCTAGCTTCTCCGGCGACACCTGGACCCGGACGAAGAACCCGGACGGCACGCCGGGGGAGTGGTACCTCCACCTCTTCACCCCCGAGCAGCCCGACCTCAACTGGAATCACCCCGACGTCCGCCGCGAACACGAGGAGATCCTCAGGTTCTGGTTCGACCGGGGTGTCGCGGGGATCCGGATCGACTCGGCCACCATGCCGGTCAAGGATCCCAGCTTCCCGCAGTACGGCGAGACCACCGAGCACCCGTACGTCGATCGCGACGAACTGCACGACATCTACCGCTCCTGGCGTGCCATCGCTGACGAGTACGCCGAACCGCGGGTGCTCGTCGGCGAGACCTGGCTGGCCGATCCCGAGCGGTTCGCCCGCTACCTCAGGCCGGACGAGATGCACACCGCCTTCAACTTCGACCTGATGGGCCGGCCCTGGGATGCCTTGCAGCTACGCGAGTCGATCGAGTCGACTCTGGCTGCTCACAAGCCCGTCGACGCGCCGGCCACCTGGGTGCTGTCCAACCATGACGTCACCAGGCCGGCGACCAGGTACGGACGTGAGGACAGCTCGTTCTCGTTCCAGGCCAAGCGGTTCGGCGTACCGACCGACCTGGCGCAAGGGCAACGGCGGGCGCGGGCGGCCGCGCTGCTGACGGCCGCGTTGCCCGGGTCGCTCTACGTCTACCAAGGCGACGAACTCGGCCTGCCCGAGGTCGAGGACCTGCCCCTCGCTGCCTTGCAGGATCCGATCTTCCACCGCTCCGAAGGCGCCGACCCCGGCCGCGACGGCTGCCGCGTACCGTTGCCTTGGACAACTACTGGCCCGAGCTTCGGCTTCAACACGCAAGGCTTCACGCCCTGGCTGCCACAGCCCGCGGACTGGGGCGCGCACTCCGTCGAGGTGCAGGAACGCGACCCTGACTCGATGCTCGCCCTGTACCGCGCGGCGCTGCACCTCCGCCGCGAGCTGCCCGCCGAGTTTGCCTGGCACGAACTCAACACAAGAGACGTCATCGCCTTCAGCCGGGGAGAGCGCTTCCTCTGCCTGGTCAACCTGGGCGGCGAGCCGATCCAGCTCCCGCCGTACGGCGAAGTCCTGCTCGCCAGCGCCGCCCTGGCCGGCGAGTGCCTCCCCACCGACGCAGCCGTCTGGCTGACCACGAAGTAGGAGAACCACGACATGAAGCTCACTCCCATCGCCCTGGTGGTCGCCCTGACCGCGAGCCTGACCGCGTGCTCCGGGTCGGACGACAAAGCAGCAGTCCCAGACGGACCGGTCACTCTGACGGTCGCCCGCGATCCCGGCCTCGACAAGGGCGCGATCGCCGCCTTCGACGCCCGGGTCGCGCAGTTCGAGAAGGACAACCCGAAGATCGACGTGGTGCCGCAGGAGTACAACTGGACCGCGACGACCTTCACCGCGCAGCTTGCTGGTGGCACGCTGCCCGATGTCTTCACCGTCCCGTTCACCGACGGCCGCGGCCTGATCGAGCGCAAGCAGATCGCCGACATCAGCGGCCTGGTCTCCGCGCTCCCGTACGCGACCAAGTTCAGCGAGAACGTCGCCAAGGCGGGCAAGGCCGAGGACGGCAAGATGTGGGCCGTCCCGATCGCGGCGTACGGGCAGGCGCTGCACTACAACCGCACCCTGTTCAAGCAGGCCGGGTTGGACCCCGACAAGCCGCCGACGACCTGGGATGAGGTCCGTGCGGACGCCAAGCAGATCGCGGACAAGACAGGCAAGGCCGGGTACGCCGAACTGACTACCGACAACACAGGTGGCTGGATCCTCACCACGCTCGACTATGCGTTCGGCGGCCGGACGGAGAAGCTCGACGGCGACACTGCGACGGCACAGCTCGACACACCGGAGATGACCTCGGTACTGCAGTTGCTGAAGGACATGCGCTGGTCGGACAACAGCATGGGCGCCAACTTCCTCTACGACTGGGCAGGGATCAACCAGGCCTTCGCCTCCGGCCAGATCGGGATGTACGTGTCCGGGGGAGGCAACTACGGCTCCCTGGTCACGCAGAACGCGCTCAAGCCCGTCGACTATGGCGTAGCGACCATCCCGCTCGCCAGTAACGACCAGGCCGGAGCACTGGGCGGTGGGACGCTAGCGACGGTCAGTGCCAAGGCCAACGACGGGGTGAAGGCCGCTGCCGTGAAGTGGATCGACTACTTCTACATGAAGAAGCTGGCCGACAAGGACGCCGCAGTACTCGATGCGAAGACCGTTGCCGCCTCCAAGCAGCCAGTGGGTGCGCCGCAGCTACCCGTGTTCGACAAGGCGACGTACGACGAGTCGCTGGGCTGGGTGAAGGAGTACGTGAACGTTCCGCTCGACCAGATGAAGCCGTACACGGACAAGATGTTCGACCAGCCCCTGGTGACCGAGCCGGTCCGGTCGACGCAGGAGGTCTACAAGCTGCTCGACCCGGTCGTGCAGTCGGTACTGACCAACAAGGACGCGGACATCGCGAAGCTGCTCAAGAACGCCAACGCCGAGGCGCAGACCCTCCTCGACCGGAAGTAGCCCCTGATGAACAGAGGTCGCGGTAGTGGCCTGAGCACGCTGGTCTTCCTGCTGCCGCTGTTACTGGTCTTCGGTGTCTTCTCCTGGATCCCGATCCTCAGGGCCGTGGTGATGAGCTTCCAGGAGACCAACCTGGTCACCCCTGCGACCTTCGTCGGCCTGCAGAACTTCAAGGACGTCCTGGCCGACCCACTGCTCTGGACAGCGGTCAAGAACACCCTGTACTTCGCTCTGCTCGCCCTACTGTTCGGCTACCCGGTCCCGCTCATCGCTGCAGTCCTGATGAGCGAGGTACGCCGCTTCAAGGGTCTCTACAGCGCACTGGCCTACCTGCCCGTGGTGATCCCACCGGTAGTCGCAGTGCTGCTCTGGAAGTTCTTCTACGACGCCGGACCCAATGGCGTCTTCAACACCATCCTCGGCGCAGTAGGCATTGGGCCGGTCTCCTGGCTGCAGGACTCGGGCAGTGCGATGCCTGCACTCGTCATCGAGGCGACCTGGGCCGCAGCCGGCGGCACAGTCATCATCTACCTCGCTGCACTGACCGGTGTCACCACTGACCTCTACGAAGCGGCCGAGATCGACAGAGCGTCGATCTGGCGCAAGATCTGGCATGTGACGCTGCCGCAGCTCAGGGGCGTCCTGCTGATCACCTTCATCCTGCAGATCGTCGGAACGTCGCAGGTGTTCCTGGAGCCGTTCTTGTTCACCGGCGGCGGCCCGGCGAACTCCACGATCACGATCCTGCTGCTCATCTACGACTACGCGTTCGCGAACAGTCTCGGTGGCGAGTACGGCGCCGCGACTGCGCTCAGCATCATGCTGGCCGTTGCCCTGGGCATCCTGTCGGCCGTCTACTTCCGCCTGACCCGATCCTGGAGCCGCTCATGAGCCGGGGCATCCTCTCGTCGTCGGACTGGCGCCGCCCCGGCGTACGGCGTACTGCGCGGTCAGTGCACGTCCTCCTGCTAGCCGTGCTGATCACCGTCGGCCTAGGCCCGATGCTGTGGCTGGCCAAGGCGGCAGTCACTCCAACCCAGGACACCTTGCGCGCGCCGCTCGCGTTGTGGCCGCACGGGATCGACTGGGCCAACCTCTCCACCGCCTGGACGCGGGTGGAGATCGACAAGTACTTCCTCAACACCGTCGTCCTGGCGGCCGGCTCCTGGTTCGTCCAGTTGCTGGTGGCAACCACGGCCGGCTACGCCCTGTCCGTACTACGACCCCGCTACGGCAAGGCGCTCACCGGGATCGTGCTCGCGACGCTCTTCGTCCCGTCGGTCGTGCTGCTCGTCCCGCTGTATCTCACGATCGTCGACCCGCCGTTGCTGAAGACCTCGCTGATCAACACGTTCTGGGCGGTCTGGCTGCCGGCCGGCGCGAACGCGTTCAACATCCTGATCGTGCAGCGGTTCTTCGACAACCTGCCCCGGGAGGTCTTCGAGGCCGCCCGGGTCGACGGCGCCGGACCGTACCGGATGTTCTGGTCCGTCGTCCTGCCGATGTCGCGCCCGATTCTCGGCGTGGTCTCGGTGTTCGCGATCATCGCGGCCTGGAAGGACTTCCTCTGGCCGTTGCTGGTCCTGCCCGATCCCGATCTGCAACCCCTGTCCGTCCGTCTCCCCGCGCTGCAGAAGTTCGTCGAACTCGATGTGTTCCTGGCGGCACTCGCGATCTCGACGGTGATTCCGGTGGCGCTGTTCCTGGTGTTCCAGCGACTGTTCCTGAAGTCCAACGCGCTCGGTGGAGCAGTCAAAGGCTAGGTAGTTCCCGCCCCGCAAGACCCTGACAGAAGGGTTCCACAGCCATGCCCAAAAAGAGGTTCGTCACTCTCTTAGCCGCACTACTGGCTACCTCCTATCTGACGCAACCGGCGTCGGCCGCAGGCTTCACTGCGACAGTAGAAGCCGAGAACGCGACCCTGGCCGGAGGTGCGGTCGTCGCTAGCGATCACTCCGGCTACAGCGGCTCGGGCTTTGTCGGCGGCTTCACCGACGGCAACAAGGGAGCTGCTGCGGTCACTGCCGCGGTCAGCGTTCCCACGGCAGGCAGCTACGACCTGTCCCTCAGATATGCGAACGGCACCGGCTCTGCCAAGACCCTGTCTCTCTACCGCGCCGGTACGAAGGTGCAGCAGCTCACCCTGCCGGCATCGGCCAACTGGGACAGCTGGAGCGACGTACACACGACCCTATCGCTCCCCACCGGCTCCAACCAGCTCAGCTACCGCTTCGACGCAGCCGACTCGGGCAACGTCAACCTGGACAAGCTAACTGTCACCGAAGCACCAGCACAGGCCGAAGGCGCCCTCGAGGCTGAGTCGGCGACACTGTCCGGGGGAGCGGTGGTTGCTACTGATCACCCCGGCTACAGCGGCTCAGGCTTCGTAGGCGGCTACACCGACGCGAACAAGGGCAACGCGGCCACCACGTTCTCTGTCAGCTCTACGAAGGCCGGGAACAGCACTGCCACCCTCCGCTACGGCAACGGCACCGGCGTGGCCATGACCTTGTCCCTGTACGCCAACGGCACCAAGGTCAGGCAGATCAGTCTCCCGGCCACCGCCAACTGGGATACGTGGGGCACTGCGGCCGAGGCAGTCCCAGTGGTCGCCGGTACCAACACCATCGCGTACAGGTTCGACAGCGCCGACTCCGGCAACGTCAACCTCGACAACCTCACCGTTGCCGCCCCTACCGACCCACCGCCCTCCGGTGGAGCAGCATTGGAAGGCTCCTTCCTCTCCGGCGGCGCCACAGTCGGTACTGCGATCGCCGGGTACGCCGGTACCGGCTACGTCACCGGCTTCACCGCGACTGGCAGCCGCGCCATCCGCACGGTCAACGTCACCGCCACCGGCAATGCAGCCACCACCCTCAGGTACAGCAACTCGACGGGCAGCACCAAGACCCTCAGCGTCTACGCCAATGGCGTGAAGGCCGGCCAGGTTTCGTTGCCTGCCGCAAGTGGTTGGGCAACGGTGCAGCAGTCCCTCCCGTTGCGCGCCGGCCTCAACCTGATCGGCTACCAGTACGACGCAGGTGACAGCGGCAATGTCGCGCTGGACGACCTCGCAGTCCCCGGATCGACTGACCTGGCGACGCGTGGCGCGACGGTGCCCTATACGGAGTACGAGGCGGAGAACGGCAGCACAAATGGCGTGGTGATCGGGCCTGACCGCACCTATCGCTCAGTGGCATCCGAGTCGTCTGGCCGGCGCGCGGTGCGGTTGGACAACGCCGGCAAGTACACGCAGTTCACGCTGACCAAGGCGGCCAACTCGATCGTGGTCAGGTACTCGATTCCGGATAATGCCGGTGGTACCGGGATTACGGCGCCGCTCGGGGTCTATGTGGGTGGCGCCAAGGTCAAGGACCTCACGCTGACGTCGGCGTACAGCTGGGTCTACGGCAACTACCCGTTCCCCAACGACCCCGGCCTCGGCAATGGTCACCGGTTCTACGACGAGGTCCGGTCCACGCTTCCGTCGTACCCGGCCGGCACGGTGATCAAGCTCCAGAACGACACCTCCACGCCGATCACCGTCGACCTCATCGACACCGAGGTCGTGGCGCCTGCCTACCCGATCCCTGCCAACTCGGTCGACATCACCTCGTACGGAGCCGTGGCCGGTTCTGGTGATGACACGGCGGCGTTCAACTCGGCGATCAGCGCGGCCAAGTCGGCGGGCAAGACGCTGTGGATCCCGGCAGGTGTGTTCGACCTGACAGCACGGGTGAACGTCGACAACGTGACGATCCGCGGCGCCGGCATGTGGTACTCGACGATCCGCGGCAACGCGGGCCGCGGCGGGTTCTTCGCGACGGGCGGCAACGTGCAGCTCGCCGACTTCTACTTCGCCGGTGACGTCCGCTACCGCGACCCTGACGGTTCGGTGACCACCGACGCTGCCATGGAAGGCAACTTCGGCACCGGTTCGCTGATCCACAACGTCTGGCTCGAGCATTCGAAGGTCGGCCTGTGGGCCAACAGTGGGACCAACGGCCTGTACGTGGCCGGCGTGCGCATCCGCGACATGTTCGCCGACGGCGTCAACCTCAACACCTTCAGCGGGGACGGCAGCGTGGTCAGCAACAGCCGCGTCGACCAGAGCGTGTTCCGCAACACCGGTGATGATGCGCTGGCGATGTGGTCGTTCAACAGTTCGGTCGCGAACTGCGCGTTCACGTTCAACACCGCGTCGCTGCCGGCGCTGGCCAACACCGCCGCGATCTACGGCGGCAACGGCAACCGGATCGAGGACAACCTGTTCTCCGACACCGTCTACACCGCGTCCGGGATCACGATCAGTACCTGGCACTCGGCCCAGCCTTTCTCCGGTACGACGTCCGTCCAGCGCAACACGATCACCCGGGCGGGCGGCTTCAACACGGACTGGAACAGCAGTCAGGGCGGCCTGTGGATCTACGCCGAAGCGCGGGAGATCACCACGCCCGTGCTGATCAAGGACGTCGACATCATCGACAGCACGTACCAAGGCATCCTGATGAGCTGGCAGAAGAACGTGACCAATATGACCTTCGACCACGTCAAGGTCCAGAACACCGGCACCTACGGCATCGACCTGCAGGTCGCCGGCTCCGCCACCTTCAACTACGTCACTGTCACCGGCACGCCGTCCGGCGGCCTCAACAACGCCTTCGGCTTCACCCTCAACCGAGGCCCCGGCAACTCTGGCTTCTGACGATCCCCAACCCCCAGCCCTCCCGCGCCCCTGACCGCCGCGGGAGGGCTGGCTACTTAAGATGAGGTGTCAATCGGGCTAGCTGGGAGTGGTGGCGTGGCGTTTGTAGCGGGCGAAGTGGTGGCGCCGGGGGATCCCCGGATCGTGCTGGAGGGGCAGTGGGGGCATCAGCCCGGGCTGGCGATCACGGTGAACTCCGGATCGCGGATCTCCTTCACCTTCAACGGCACCGCCGTGCAGGCGCTGTTCGACATCGGCGGGCTCACCACCGCACCGCACCTCTGGGTCACGATCGACGAGGGCGAACCCACCCTGTACGCCGTTGAGCACCCAGTCATCGAATTGACCACCGACGCAGGCGTCCACAAGGTCGAGATCGTCGTCAAGGACGTGAACGAACACGCCAATCGCTGGAACCCGCCTTTCGGCTGCGCCGTCGTCTTCGCCGGACTCGTCCTCGACGCCGACACCCGATTGCGCCTGGCCGGCCGACCCGGTGGGCCGCGACTCGAGTTCTACGGCGACTCGATCACGCAAGGCGTCCGGTCGCTCAGCGCTCACCCCGAGTCGGAGGGCGCCGACGGGAGCAAGTCGTTCGCCTACCTGACAGCGCGAGCGCTCGGCGCATCGGCGTACCAGGTCGGATTTGGTCGGCAGGGCGTCGTCCGGACCGGGAACGGGGAGGTGCCGGCGGGGATCGAGTCGTTCGGGTGGAACTTCGCCGGGTCGCCCGCCGAGCGGGTCGAGCAGCCGGACGTGGTGGTACTCAATCTGGGCGTCAACGACGAGACGCTGAGTACTGCGCAGTACGGGGAATACCTGCGGCGGGTGCGATCGGCGTACGGAAGCAGCAAGATCGTTGCCCTCAGCCCCTTCAGCGGCAAGCACGCGAGCGAGATCGAGGCGGCGGTGAAGGCGGCCGATGATCCGCTGCTCCGGTACGTCGGTACGGACGGGTGGATCACCGAGGCCGACTGCACGGACGGCGTCCACCCCTCGGTCGACGGGCACGCGAAGATCGCTGCCCGCCTGACCGAGGAACTCACCAAGCTGCTGCGCTCGGCGACCTGAGTCCGAGCGGGTCAGCTTCCCCTGATCAGGTTGGTGGCGAGGACGGGGGAGAAGGTACCGGCGGGGATGCCGCGGACGGATCCGCAGTCGCCGTCGGAGTCGCCGGGGACCTTGAGCCAGAGCAGGCTGTCGACCGTTCCGGAGACGTGGCTGCCGTCGCGTGAGGTGTCGCCCAGTTTGCGGCCGGCCGGGTTGCACCACTGGCCGTTGGAGCCGTTGCCGTTGCGGCTGGTGTCGATCACGAACTGGGCCGGGCTGTTCAGCGCCGCCCGGATCGCGTTGCCCTTGGTGACGGACTGGGCGGTCGTGTAGTAGTTCGACGTGTTGAGCGCGAAGCCGCGGATCTTGCTCACCTCGACCAGGTTGAGCCGGCGCGCCATCTCGCCCGCCTCGATCCAGGTCGCGTTACCGCCGTCCATGTACGCCCAGGTGTTCGGGTTCTTGCTCGCGAACTCGTTCACCGCGTACTTGAGCAGGTCGAGCCGGGTCTGCTTCACCTCGGCCGGGATGCAGTCCAGTTGGGCCAGCGCATCCGGCTCGATGATCACGACCGCTGGGCGGTTGCCGATGCCGTCCGCGAACTGGCTGATCCAGGTGCGGTAGGCCTCGGGCGACCCGGCGCCACCACTGGAGTCGCCACCGCAGTCGCGGCCGGGGATGTTGTACGCGACCAGGATCGGCAACTTGTCAGCGGTGTCCGCGGCGCCGACGAACTGCGACACCGCCTGCTGGATGTTCCCACTCCAGTTGCCGAACCAGCGGCCACCGGCCTTCTCCGCGATGTTGGTGCGGATGGTTGCGGCGGCGGTGTCGGACGGGTGGTCGCGTACCCAGGTCGCCGGGTTGGAGTTCGGGTCGACATAGAAACCAGTCGTCATCGCGACAGGACTGCCTGCGGGTGCTGCGTGGGCGGTGGTGCAGGTGGCTACGAATGCCAGCGCGACTGCCGCGCCGATCAGGTGCCGTCGGTTCATGCGGTTTCCTCTGGGGCGGGGGAGGTGGGACGTCCTGAGACTCTGACGGATCGATGAAATCTCGCTGACTGACAGCGGGACATCCCATGACTTACATTGATCGGTTATGCAGATCGGCTTCGGCGGTTAGGCAGATCGGCCCGAGGTGGCTGCGGCCAGGCGGTCTTGAAGCCGGCCGGCCAGTACTGGGTGGACGCCGTCGCTGACTGCGGCCAAGGCCCGGAGTAAGAGCTCACGGGCTTCACCTGGCTGCAGCGACTGGTAGCAGTCGGCCAGGCCAGTCAGGGCTTGGGCAATGCCCAGCGGGTACTCCCGGTCCTCGCAGAGGCGTAGTACACGCTGGTACTCGTCTTCGGCCTGGTCTCGGCAGCTGTGGGTCAGCAGGCTGCGGCCGAGGTTGAGGCGCGCGTCTACCTCGTCCAGGTAGGTGCAGTTGTCGACAGCGATCTCCACTGCCCGGCGGTGGGTCTCCACAGCTTGCGCATGCCAGCCGAGCTGCCGGTACGCCTCACCCAGGTGGCCGAGCGCGTAGCTGAGCGGGAACTCCAGTGCATGGGTCGCTGCGAGCTCCTGCGCGGTACGAGCTGCCTGTAGCGCTGGTTGGGCGTTGCCTGCGTCCAGGTGGCAGCCGGCCATGCCGTTGAGGAGGTTTGGCTCCAGCCGCTCGTCTCCCAGGGTACGAGCCATGGAGAGAGCCTGCTCGTAGTACTCGAGGGCTACGGCGAAGTTCCACTGCCTGGCGTGCAGTGCTGCGAGGTGGCCGAGAGTGGAGACCGTCGCGCGCTGGTCGTCGGCCAGTAGAGCCAGCCGGAGCGACTCGCGGAGCAGATCGGGCCAGTCTGACTGGAGGTCGAGCGAGCCGACCGTGTAGCCGAGTGAGCCGAGGATGTGCGACTGCAGGGCCGGTGACTCGTCGCTGGCGAGCTCTGCCGCTCGTCGCAGGTCGCACACGCCCTTAGCGGGGCCGCAGCGGAACTGACCGATGTGGCCGCGCAGATACAGCAGTCGCGCCTCACCTGCGCTGTCGGCGGCCCGCTGGGCTGCGGCGAGGCCAGCAGTCAGTACTACGTCCAGCTCGTCCTGCCGAGTACGCCGGTGCAGGTAAGGCGCGAGCGCGACGGTCAGGGGCACCGTCAGCTCGTCATGCCCGAGGCGCTCCGACAGGTCGACGGCAGCGACCAGGTTGGCCCGCTCCGCATCGGCCCAGGCGAGATCCCGGCTCACATCCGGCCCGTCGGGATCCGTGCGGACGGAGTCGGGCAGTAGGTCGTGGTGGTGCGCTGCGGAGCGGCGGGCGGTGCGTACGTAGTACCGGAGGAGGCTGCTGATCGCCTCGTCCGCCTGGTCGTCAGTGGTCATCACCTGAGCCGAGTACTTGCGCAGTAGATCGTGGAACTCAAACCGGCCCGCCCTGGGCTGCAGTAGCAGGCTCGCGTCGACCAGGCTCTCCAGTACGTCCTCGGCCGCGGTGGCCGTCATCCCGCAGAGAGCGGCGGCTCCGTAGCGGTCGATGTCCCTGGCCGGCATCAGACTCAGTCGCCGGAACATCAGCTGCTGATCCCGGGTGAGCTGCTCGTAGGACACAGCGAAGGCCGGCCCCACTCCATCGGTGTCGCCGCTGAGCTCGGTCAGCAACCTAGCGCGCAACCGCTCGTTGAGATGGCTGATCGGCCAGGACGGCCTATGCCTGAGACGCGAACCGGCGATCCGGAGCGCAAGTGGCAGCCGTCCGCACAGCTCCACCAGCTCGGCCACGGCGTCGCGATCAGCAACCCGCTCCGTACCGATCAACTCCGTCAGCAGCGCCACTGCCTCGTCGTCGGTGAGCAGGTCGAGCCCGAGCCGCAGGCTGCTGTCCAGGCTCGCCAGTTGCCGCCGGCTCGTCACCAACACCGCGCAGGTCGGTGCCCCAGGCAACAAGGGCAGCACCGCCCTGCTGTCCGGCGCGTTGTCGAGAACGATCAGCAGCCGCAGCCCGGCCGTCTCGGATCGCCACAGTGACTCACGGTCCGCGGGATCGCACGGCAACTTCTCCGCCGGTACGCCGATACCGCGCAGCAGATGATCGATCGCGTGATCGACGCCGAGTGGCTCGCGACCAGGCGTATGACCGTGCAGATCCACGAACAACTGCCCATCCGGGTACTGCGCCGCAACCCGCCGACCGGCCTGGACGGCGAGCGCGGTCTTGCCGAGCCCCGCCATCCCGTCGATGGCGACAACCGGCGGCGCGCCACGAGTGCCCGGTCGCAGGGCCTTGACGACTGCCTCGAGTTCCGTCGTCCGGCCGATGAAGGTCGCACCGCTGTAGGGGAGTTCATCGCGACCGCTCGGGGGCTCACCGATGTCTCGCAGGAGGAGTTGATGAACTGCCTGCAGGCCTTGCCCCGGCTCGACCCCGAGCTCGTCGACCAGCAACGACCGGGTGCGCGCGTAGGTCTCCAACGCCTCAGCCCGCCGGCCACTGTGGAACAGCGCCGTCATCAGCTGCGCGGCGAACCGCTCGTCAAGCGGCCGCTCGGCAACCAAAGCCGCCAACTCCGGTACTACGTCCGCGAAGCGGCCGGCGCCGATCTCCAGTCCGAGCCGTTCGCTGAGGGCATCGTCTCGCCGCTCAGCGAGTCGCCTTCGCTGGCTGGCCAGGTAGTTGCCGGGCAATCCGCTCAGCGGCTCGCCACGGAACAGGGCGAGCGCATCGCGGTACAGGGCTGGATCCTCGGCCTGGTTGGCAGTCTTCACCGCCGACTCGAAGCGATCGATGTCGAGGGCACCGGGTGGCAGCCGGAGTACGTAGCCGCCTGTCGTTCGCTCGAGGGCTACCTCGGGTGGGAGTGTCTGGCGAATCCGGTAGACGTAGGTCGGGATGACGCGCAGGCCGCTCGACGGTGGGTTCTCGTCCCAGACCAGGTCGAGTAGTTGCTCGGCGGAGGTGACCTGGTTGGCGTGCAGGGCCAGGACTGCCAGCATCGCCTGCTGCCGGATCGGACCTGCGCTGAGCGGAACGCGGTCGTGCCGGACCGTCAACGGCCCGAGCAGATCGATACAGAAGCCATCGGCCATACCAGAGTCTGCGCTCCGCCCCCTGACGCTCGTCAAACTGCCTCCAGCTATTCGATCCTGATCGAAAGGGTAGGTGATTGCCGAGCGGGCCGCGGCCGGTCACGATGGCGGGATGGCGGACTTTCAGAGCGTGGACGAGTACCTCGCGTCGTTCCCGGCCGAGGTGCAGACGATCCTGGAGCAGGTGCGGTCGACGATCCACGGCGCAGTGGCCGGCGCGGGGGAGAAGATCAGCTATCAGATCCCCACGATCACGCTGGATGGGAAGGCGCTGATGTACTTCAGCGGCTGGAAGAACCACATCTCCCTGTACCCGCTCCCGCCGCTCTCCGACGACCTGGCAACGGAGATCAAGCCGTACCTGTCCGGCAAGGCCACCCTGAAGTTCCCGCTCACCAAGCCGATCCCGTACGACCTGATCGCCAACCTCACCAAGGCGTTCGTCGCCTCACGAGCCGCCGAGTAGCTCCGCGGGGTCCGGTGACGGCGGCGCGCTCAACATCCAGTCGTTGAACTGCTTGGTGAACAAATACCAGAGCCCATCCGGCGCCAGCCGCAACTGCGCCCGCTCCGCCGTGATCCAGTTGCCCTCAACCACACCATCAAGCACCGTCACCCCCTCCGCCATCGCACTCGGATCAGGGAACGCTGCCCCGACCGGCGCCCCGGCGATAGCGCTCGGATCGGGATCGGAGTCCGCCGCTCCGGCTGACCTCTCGGCTACCGCACTCGGAGTGTTGGTGGCCGGTGGGTCAGTTGCCGCGGCGAGGCCGCCGGGGCCGGCTTCGCGCCAGGCGACTGCCCAACTGGTCAGCTGCCGAGCCGTCAGCCCTGCGCGATGGGCGAGGTCGGCGAGGCCCGGCGTACCGAGCAGGCCAGCTGCTCTTCGGGCTAGGTCTTGATCGCGGGTCAGGCTGAGCCCGCCGTCCCCATCACCGGCCGCCAACTCCCACGCGCGCTTCGCTGCATCCGTCGCCAGCGCGACGAGGTCCTTGCCATCGACACCTGATTGGCGCGGAGGATCCAGCACCTGTACCGCCGTAGGCGCGCCCGGTTGGTTCAACGGCCGTACGGGAATCGGAACCGGCCCAGGCGTTCTGGCGAATGCCGCCTTGGCGACAACGCCGACTGGCTTGGGTTTAAGCGTAGGCGCCTCACCCGGCGCCGATCGCCGAGCCCTCAACGCCGACAGCAACTCATCCTTCTGCTTACCGCGTAGAAGCAACAGCTCGAACGGATCCTCATCCAACGCATCGGCGATCAGGTAGCAGACAGCCGCAGAATGCTTGCAGGGAACGGCAAAGTCCGGGCAGTTGCAATCCGTCCGCACCTCACCCGCATCCGGCAGCAGCTCAAGCCCCGCCGCCTGCGCGTCATCGACCAACTCCGGCGGCAACTCCCCGTCAAGCAACGCGGCAACCCGCCCGATCTGCGCCGACACGACATCAAGCACCGCATCCCACTCGGCCTCGTCGAACGCCCGAATCTTCACCGTCACCACATACGGCGTAACCCGACTGCCCTGCACCGAAGCCCGCGCCGCCCCCGGATCAACCACCATCTCCAAGACGCTTCCACGCCGTGCGTACGACCGTCCCCGCCCCAACCGATTCGGATCCAGCTGAGCCTGCCGCTCCAACGCCGCCAACCACGCCTTCCCCCACCACGTCCCCCCAAACGGCCGCCGAGCCCCAGCCCCCTTAGCCGCCGGCAACCCCGCGTTCTCCCCGTCCCGCTCCCGCCACCCCTGCCACGGCGTCCGATCATTCATCATCCACCGCCAGGGTGGGAGCCTGGGTAGTAGGTGTGCGGCCTACTGCTGATGGGTTGTAGGCGCTGGCGGCGCCGGACTTGGCTGGGGTTGCCGACAGTTCGACGAGTTCTGTCAGATCAGAGTCGGAGAGTTCGCTGAGCCAGGCTTCGCCGGAGCCGATGACGGCGTCGGCTAGTTCGCGCTTTGCAGCGATGACCGTGGAGATGCGGTCTTCGAGGGTGTTCTCGGTGACCAGGCGGTGGACCTGGACTGGTTTGTCCTGCCCGATTCGGTAGGCACGGTCGGTGGCCTGGTCCTCGACGGCTGGGTTCCACCAGCGGTCGTAGTGGACGACGTGGGTGGCCTTCGTGAGGGTCAGGCCAACGCCGCCGGCCTTCAGGGATAGGAGGAAGACCTGGGCTTCGCCGGCCTGGAATTGCTCGACCAGCTGCTCACGCTTCTTCACCCCGATGCCGCCGTGCAGGAACAGGGTCCGCACCTGCCGAGCCGCGAGGTGCGCCTCGATCAGGCGGCACATCTCGACGTACTGGCTGAAGATCAGGACCGACTCGCCCTCAGCGAGGATGACGTCGAGCAACTCGTCCAGCGCGGCCAGCTTCCCCGAGCGCCGAGGTAGCGGACCAGGCTCATGCAAGAACTGCGCCGGGTGGTTGCAGACCTGCTTCAACTGCGTGAGCAGGCTCAGAACCAGCCCGCGCCGCGCGATGCCCTCGGCTTCCTCGATCTTGGCCAGCGTCTCCTTGGCGACCGCTTGATAGAGCGTCGCCTGCTCCGCGGTCAGCGGTACGACGACGTCGTGCTCGGTCTTCTGCGGTAGCTCCGGCGCGATCCCCGGATCACTCTTCTTCCGCCGCAACAGGAACGGCCGCGTCACCCGCGCCAGCCGGGCCGTCGCCTCCTCGTCGTGGTACCGCTCAACCGGTACTGCGACATCGTGCCGGAACCGATCGAGCGTCCCGAGCAACCCCGGCGCCGCCCAGTCCAGGATCGACCACAGCTCCGACAACCGGTTCTCCACCGGCGTACCGGTCAGCGCCAACCTGGTTGCCGCAGGCAACGTCCGCAACGCGCGAGCCGTTCTGGACAAGGGATTCTTCGCATGCTGCGCCTCATCCGCAACGGCCAGTCCCCAGAAGATCTCACCCAGTACGCGATGGTCCTGACGCACCACCCCGTACGTCGTGAGCACCACCTCGTCAGCCACCAGATCGGACAAGGACCGCCCAGCCCCGTGGTACCGGCGTACCGGAACGTCCGGCGCGAACTTCATCAGCTCCCGCTCCCATGTCCCGAGCAACGTCGACGGGCAGACCACCAGCGTCGGCCCGCGTCCACGTTGCGACAGCTGGAGGTGCAGGGCGATCACCTGGATCGTCTTGCCCAACCCCATGTCGTCCGCGAGGCACCCGCCGAACCCGAGCTCGGCCAGCTGCGCCATCCACGCAACTCCTCGCTTTTGGTAATCACGCAACGTCGCCCGCAATCCGACCGGCTCAGCCATCGGCTCAGGTTGCTCGGCGGTCCGCAACCGCTCGACCATCACCTGCAGCGAACCGTCTGCGTCGAACGCGACCAGCTCCCCGTCGATCTCCAGCGACCCAGTCAACGCGGCCCCCAGCGCCTCCGCGCCGGAAAGCTTCCGCGACCCACCGGTCCGCAACTTGCGAACCAGGTCCCGATCGATCCGCACCCATCGCCCGCGCATCCGGATCATCGGCCGCTTCGCCTCGGCCAGCGCGGCGACCTCCGCCTCCGTCAGCTCCTGCCCGTCCAGCGTCGGCCGCCACCGGAACGCCAGCAGATCGTTCAGGCTGAAGTCAGGACCGGTCACCGCACCCGGCGTCGGCGTCGCCTGAACAGCGCCCCGCAACGCCAGCTCGCCCGCAAACAACTCCGCAGGCCACAACACCTCGATCCCAGCTCCGTCGAGCGCATCGCTGTCCCCGGCCAGCTCATCCAGCGCCGCATCACCAACCGGTACCTCCGCAGGCGCCGCGTCCCGCAACGCAGCCCCGAGCGGCGGCCAGACCCGAGCCCCACGACGCAAAGCCAGCAAGAGATCCGTCTCGGCCCGCTCACCCAAAGCAGCCAGTACTGCGGGAGGCGCGTTCCACACGTCGGCCACATCCACGAGCAGACTCGGATCCACCCCACTGCGCAGTTGCAGCACGGCTCTGAAGTCGGAGTCATCCTCAGGCGGCTCGATCCGCAACACCAGCCGCGCACCCGCCTCCTCGCTCCGCGCAGTCTCCTCGAGCCAAGCCGTCGACCCCGTCAACGCAACCGGCTCGACCGCGGCAAAAGCACCAGCACCATCGCGTACTGCGACAGCCGCGGCCGGCGTCCGCACCAACGTGTCGGCCAACGCATCCCAGAACGCCCGTACCAATTGCTCAGGATCCAACAACCGAAGCGGCCGCGACCCCTCGATCGCCAACGCATGCCCAGCCGCCGGCATCGCCGCAGCCAAACTCCGCAACCACCCATGATCCGCCGGATCCAACGGCGCCACCCGCCAAGCCCCGAACCCACCAGGACTGACATCCGGCACCAACCGCCCCCGCCCAACCAACCCAACCCCCGCAAGAGCCGCAGCCGCCCAAGCCCGCCGGCTGGGCGATGGGTCATCGACCACTTGAGTCAAATAGCTCAGACCATCGGCTGCTGACAGCACATGAGCGGGCACCTGGGTGCGGCGGATCTGGTCTCCTCGGGGGACGACCAGCTCGACTTTCTCCTGTGCGACCAGGCCTTCCGCTGCGAGGTCGCCGTACAGCACCAAGCGACCCGCGCGCGGCGGGTCGGCGGGTACGAACGTGACCTCCAACACCCCACGAACCCTACCGATCACCACCGACATCTCAGATTCCGTTGTCCACAGGGATCGAGCTTGACCTGAACTCACGTTGAGGTTGCAGGCTCAAGGCAACAGCGGACGGCAACGGATGGAGCCAGGCGGATGCGGGCAGCGGTAGTGACGAAGTTCGGCGAGGCCGACGTGATCGAAGTACAGGATTGGCCGGTACCAGTCGCCGATGCTGGGGAGGTGCTCGTCGACATCGAGCTGACCGACCTGATCTTCGTCGAGACGGCGATTCGGAAGGGGGAACACGGCGGATTCTTCGACGTGACGCCGCCCTACATCCCCGGCAACTCGTTCGGCGGCACGGTCCGCGAGGTCGGCGCGGACGTCGACGAGAAGTGGATCGGCCGTCGGGTGATCGGCCGTACCGTCGACTTCGGCGCGCACGCGGAGGTCGGCGTCGCCGCGGTCGCGGGGCTGGTCGAAGTACCGGAAGACCTCAATCTCGAGAGGGCCGTGGCAGCTGCGGGCGACGGCTTCACCACCTTGCTTCTCGAGCAGCTTTCCCCTGACCTGCAAGGGAAAGAGGTCCTGATCACGGCCGCCGCCGGTGGCATGGGAGTTCTCCTCGTCCAGGTCGCGCACAAGGCCGGCGCCCACGTCATCGCGGCAGCGCGCGGCCAGGCGAAGCTCGACCTCGTCAAGGCTCAAGGCGCCGACGTGGTGATCGACTACAGCGTGGAGGGCTGGCAGAAGCTGGTGCTAGAAGCAACGAACAACGAAGGCATCGACATCGCCTTCGAGGGCGCCGGGGGAGCGCTCGGCGCGACCGCCTTCAGCACCGTGAAGGACGGCGGCTGGTTCTCCGCCCACGGAGCCCCGAGCGGCGGCTTCGCGCAGTACGACCCATCCGAAGCCGAGCGCCGCCGGATCACCGTCAAGGGCATCCAGGACCTCCGGATCGGCAACCTCAAGACCACCATCACCAGCGCCGACGTCCTGCAACGGGTCAGCCAGGGCGACCTGACCCCCGTGATCGACCGGACCTTCACCCTCGACCAGCTCGCCGAAGCCCACACCGCGCTCGAGTCCCGGTCACTGCTAGGTAAGGCTTTGATCAGGATCCGGTGACCATGGGTTAGACCAATCCCTCCTCAGGGCACTGGTAATTGCACCAGCGCCTTGAGGAGGGCGGACCCATGTCGCTGAGTGAGGCAGTACTACGTTCAGTCGCCGACCGGGTGGTCGGCACGCTCGCCGACGGCGGGCGGGAGCGGTCGCGCGGAGACGATCGTGTTGCGCCCGGCCCGCTTCGCCGTGAGCAGCGCGTTGTCGGCGGCCAGGATCAATTGGTCCATCGTCACCGCCACCTCCGGGTAGACCGCGGCACCGAACGATGCCGGTACGCCGGTGATGACAGCCTTCTGCGTCCCCGTCGTACTGACCGAGAGGGTCAGCGTGGAGAGCCGGTCCCGGATCCGCTCCGCGACCTCCAGCACCTCGGTCTCCGAGGCACCCGGCAGCAGTACCGCAAGCTCGTCGCCACCGACGCGCGCCACCAGGTCACCCTGGCGCACCTCGGCCCGGACGCTGTCACCGACCGCCTTCAGCGCCTGGTCACCCGCTGGGTGCCCGTAGGTGTCGTTGATCTCCTTGAACTTGTCCAGGTCGAGCATCAGCAGCCCGACCGTGCTGCGCAGCGTCTCGGCGCGGGCGAGCTCCACCGGCACCGCACTGGCCCAGTACGACGGGTTGGCCAGGCCGGTCTTGAGGTCAGTACCCGCCGCCCGCTGGTACTGCGGGAGCAGCAGGTCGCGGTGCAGCGCGAGCACGGTCACCATCAGCACCGGGACGACCCATGGGTATGACGACTGCACCGCCGCGATCGCCACGCCCAGGCCCAGCCCGGCGCAGACCACCAGCTGGTCGGACAGTTCGCCCAGCGCTTGGCGGGCGGTCGCCTCCGGGGAGGCGAGCAGGATCGCGCCGATCACGAGCGCGTAGTTGACCAGCCACCAGGTCGCCGCCGCGGCGATCACCACGAGCAGGGTCCAGAAACTGGTCGGGACACGAGGCTCGGCGATCAGCCCACCCGCCCGCAGTACGGCGGCAGCGGCAGCGCTGGCCAGGACGTAGGAAGACGTGGAGAAGATCTTGCGGTGGGCCACGGTCCGGCCGTACACCCGGAACCACGAGTACAGGTACGACCAGACGATCAGCGGGACGACCAGCGACAGCGGCAGCAACAGCAGGCTGGCGAAGACCCACAGGCACTTCAGGTTCGTGTGCGGGGACGTGTTGGCGGCCATCTCCCGGCGCCGCTCGATCCCGCGGGCGGACTCCAAGTGCAGCGTCGAGGCGGCCGCCAGGACGGCGAACGCGGCCCATTCTGACGAAGTAACCCCCGCATTGGGTCCGGTCAGGGTCGAGCGCACAGCGACTGTGGTAATCGTGACCGCGATCAAATCAATCGCAATCACATATCCCAGCGCGGCGGCCGGCAACGACCAGAGCTTCCAATGCCGGGGTGGCACCCAGCTGCTCCGACCGATCAGAATCATCATGCGCCTCACAGTTCGACCTGAGCGGTTATGCATTCATCGTAACGGCCTGTTCACGGCAGGTCACCCCTGTATCCGGATTCAATCCAGCCAAACACTTCTTCGAAGGGTCGAGAAACCATGAGCAAGGCAGCGCGCACGACCGGCACCGGCAACGACTGGTTCACCGGCGGTAACGACTGGTTCCACGGGGGAAACGACTGGTTCACGGGCGGTAACGACTGGTTCACCGGGACCGGCAACGACTGGTTCACCGGCGGCAACGACTGGTTCGTACCCGCCACCGGTGGCGGTAACGACTGGTGACGAAAAGTAAATCTTTACTCTTCCTTTACGCAGCGCCGGACTGATTCTCCGGCATGGGTTTCACGATTCGATTTACCGGGATTTTACGGACTCGGCCGGAATTCGGCGGGCGCGCCGCCAGGCGGCGCCCGCCGCGACCGCTGCCAATGCCCCGACGGAACCCATCAGAGCCAATGCAAGCGATGGGCTGAACTGCTCGGCCAGGACACCGGCGAGCAGAATCCCGAGGCCCTGACTGCTCTTCAAAGCCGTGCTCGCCACACCGAACGCCTGGCCGCGCTGATGGTCCGGTACGGCCTGTACGAAGCTCGCGCTGGCGGGCAGGTGGTACGCCGAGGCGGCGCCGGACAGCGCCCAGAGCACCATGGTGACGAGCAAACCTGGTTGTAGCGCGCAGAACACCAACGGAACGCAGGCGGCGATCGCCAGTGGCCCCAGGAATCGCATCCGGCGTTCAGGCGTCCACAGGGTGATGAGCCACATCCCGAGGACAGCGCCGGCAGGCTGGGCGGCCAGCAGTAGCCCGGCGGATTCTGGTCCACCACCGATCTCATCGGCGTACGGGACGGCCAGGCCCTCCACGGTGACGTAGAACCCGGCAACGGTGGCCAGCGCGACCAGCGACCGCAGGCTCGGAGTACGGGCGACTAGAGACGCGCCTGCGGCCAGGTCCTTCAGGTAGCTGCGCCTGGGCTCGCCCTCCGACGCTCGGGCGGGTGCTGGGCGATGGCGTACGCCGAAAGCGATGAAGGCTGCGGAGAGCAGGAAAGTCAGGGAATCGAGCAGCAGGCCACCTGAGGCGCCTACAGCGACTACTGCGAGGCCGCCTGTTCCGAAGCCGAGTACCTGGCTGAACTGGACGACCATGTCGTTCGCGGCCTTGCCCAGCACGTAGTGGTCGTCTGGCAGTACCACCGGGAGGGTCGCGGCCCGGGCGGCGTTGAACGGCGAGCCGAAGGCCTGCAGTGCGACCAGCAGCAGGATGACCACCAGCAGCGGCAGCGCATCGATCGCCATCAGAGCCACCAGTACTGCCCGCGCGAGGTCAGTGATGATCATCACGCGCCGCCGCGGGTAGCGGTCGGCGAATCCGGCCAGCAGCGGCCCGAAGAGCAGATCCGGAACGTACGTGAGGGCGTAGGTGAGAGCGGTCAGTCCGGCCGAGTTGGTCCGGTCGAACACGAGGACCGACAGCGCGACCCGGGCGAGCTGGTCGCCGATGACGGACAGCACGCCCGCCAGGAACAGGGCGCGAAACTCGGCATGGCCGAAGACGTCCCGCCACCGAGCCTTCGCCACCGCCGCATTCGCCACACTGACGAACATAACCACTATCCGTAGCCCGACACCTCCGTCCCGTAAGGCCTAGGGTTTTCCCTCGCGTGGACGGTCCGTCAGCGTGATCGAGCACACGGTGACTGGTCGGTACCAGCACTGGCACTGGTGTGCAGAATTCAAGGGTTTGAAGGGGCGGATCAGTGTCAAAAGTGGCAGCCGGTGCAGCACTCCTTGTCCGACGCCTCTATCCTGGTGATGTCTGGTACCGGGGTCTGGGCGGGGCGGCCCCGACCCTGGTGCCGGACCTCTTTCATCTCCGGTGACCTCTTCCCGGATGACGTCGTAAAAACTGTCGGTGGGGCCCGGTAGCGTTCTGATTGCCAGGGGCGGCTCCTGGACGTGCTTCCTTCTCCTTCACCAGGCATCTAGCGCGTCCGCTCTCCGCCCCTGGCGCTCATGTCCGTGACGCTTTCGCCCGTCCTTCGGGCACCTCGGGGAGGCTTGCCATGCCTGATCTCCAGGCAGCAGTGCTACTGCGCCGCAGCAAGCTGGTCGATGCCACCCGGCTCACCCCGCCGGTACGCCGATCCGCCTGGCAGTGGCTTCGTCACCCGTTGAGCACCCAGGCCGGGCTGACCGCGTTGCAGGCTGACCTCATCCAGCGCGGGCTGGTGCTGTCGGCCGACCTCTATCGCCACTGCGCAGGCCTGAGCCCGCTGGCGCTGGCCGGCCTCGGCCAAGCCGTACTCGACCTGCTCGATCAGGAATCGGGTGCGGACGCATCCCACGTGCCGCTCTTCCGCGGCTTCCCCGAGAGCGTGCCGGGCAACACCGAGACCTTCTACATCGACCGCGTCTTCGCCCGGTTGCTGCAGGAGCCGGGGCAGCCGTGCGTCCTGTGCGGCGAGGTGAAGACGGTCCACCCGGTATCGCCGTGCGCACATCTGGTCTGCTGGTCCTGCTGGGACGGCGCCGACTTCAGCGCCTGCCCCCTCTGCCTACGCCGCATCGACCTCGACGACCCCTTCCTCGAACCATCATCCGATGAAGCTCCGACCTCCGGGTCCACGTCTGCCTCCGGGTCCGCCTCGGCTTCGGCCCGTGGGTCCGCGTCGGCGTCAGGGCCTGGGGATCGGTTGCGGTTGTTGTCGCTTGCGCCGGCGGATGCTGTGCGGAGGATGGCGGCTGACCTGCTGGGTCGGCGTGCGCCGTTGTCGGCGGCCGATCGGGCTGACCTCGCGGTGTTGCTGGCCGAGGCAGATCCCGGCTGGCTGCCTGATGTGATTCCGGTGCGCGAGACTCGGGCTCTCGTGCTCGCGCAGTTGATGCCGCGATTCCCTTCATTGGTTGACGATTTGGTGCAGACGGCGACGGACGCGCTGCGACTGGTGTACGTGCTGATGGGGGCCGATCCGGGGTTGCGGACGCCGCCGGTGCGACGGCAATCGTTGCCGCGGGCAATTCGGCGTACGGTGCTGGGCCGGCTCGATCGCTTGCCGGTCGAGTTGCTCGTCGAGGACATGCTGCGGCACGAGCGCGCATGGAAGCGGATCGCGGAGAACCTGCACCCGTTCGAGTTCGCCGCGCGCTACCCCGTCGCCGCGCTGGCGTTCGCCGTACTACGCAAGACGAAACTCGATGCAGCGACCTCGGCGGCCCGGGCGATCTTGAGCGAGGCTGCGCGTCATCCGCTGATCCAGCTGGAGGACGGGCGAAGCCGCTCGGGCGCAGCACGGCAGCCGGGCGGTTCAGGGGGAGCGGGCAGCGAGAGCCGGCTCACGATGAATACGTTTGCGAGTCGGGTTGAGCAGGCCTTCGCCTACGGGCGGCCGGACCTGGCTTTGGAGTTGTTGCGGGGGCGGCCGGGGGAGATGTTGCGGCGGTTGGTGCAGTTGGCTCGTGCGGTGCCGGCGGATTCGCAGGCGACCTTGATCGAAGCTGTCACGACCGCGGTGTCGGATGTGTCGCCGGTGGTGCTGACGGCGGCCCTCGGTCAGGTCCGTACGCCGCCGGGCGATCTGCGGCTGTTCTTTCCGCGCGGCGGGACGACACGGGTCTGGACCGCCGTCGACGAGCGGGAGCCGTTGCCGGCCGAGCTGGCCGCCGCGCTGGGCGCAGTACTGGTGGGGGAGTTGTTGCGTCGGGCAACGGCTTTGCCGCGGGCGCGGAGGGCGTTCCTGGACGAGGATTTGGCCCGGATCGCAGCGCCCGGGTCGGAGCGGAGTGCGTCCTCGTCGTTGCTGCGGATGACGCGGGGGAGTTCGCAACCGATCCCGGAGGACGACCTGCTGCGGCTCTTCCTGCATTGGGTCGAGCCGGAGGATCGTCGGGTGGATCTCGATCTGTCGGTCGCGGTGTTCGACGAGGACTGGGCGTTCGTCGGGCTGTGTGACTACACGCGGTACCGGTTCGATCAGGACGCGCTGGTGCATTCGGGCGATCTGACGTCGGCGCCGCTTCCGCTCGGCGCGACCGAGTTCGTCGACCTGGATCTTGTTGCTGTGCAGCGGGTTGGGGGCCGGTACGTGCTGCCCGCGGTGTTCAGCTACAACGACGTCGCATTCGAGCATTTGGAGCGTGGCTTCGTCGGAGTGATGCGGACGCCGTCGGGATTGTTCGATCCGGCGGCGGTGGAGGAGCGGTTCGACCTGAGCGGGCCGGCGAAGATCCTGCTGCCGTTCGGCATCGACCTGCGGACGAAGGAACTCCGCTGGTACGACGTCAACCTCAGCGCGGCCGGCTTCGGCCACAACATCGCCCGGTACGGCGGTCATGTCGCGCTGATGGCGGCGGCTCTCGAGGAGGTCCACGGCGCCGGCGATCGAGTGAGCCTGTGGGAACTCTCCTGCTGGCACGCCGCCGCCCGTACCGACGAAGTGGTCGTCCGCTGCTCCGACAACTCGATCGTCGGCTACCTCCGCAACGACACCGAATCCATCACCGACTTCGCCCGCCGCCTCACCGCCCGCCTGGAACCCGACCGGTACTGGGACCTCGACGCCGCCAATCGCGCCGACTTTGTCGCAGTCATCACCGGCGACATCGACCCCAAATCCGGCGCCGAGGTCTACGCCCTCCACCCCCACCTACTGGACCCCTCCAACCTCAACCTCATCGACGCTCCGCACCTCCTCTCCACTCTGGCGCCCGACTCCCGAGCCACCCTGCCAACCCACTGACTGCGAATTCAGCCCAGGGGAAATGCCGCCCAGCACCGAAAGGCGGCTGCGGGCGTAGTCTCAGAGGGCAATGCGTGAGTGGCAGTGACTGTGAGCAGCGAGTTCGCGGCCTGCAGGTAGCACGTGTTGCCAATGAGAGGGAAGCCGATGGACGAGCTACCCACACCTTCAGCGCGGCCAGTTGATTCAGTTGGAGCCGATGAGCGCGAGCACGACGCAGACTCGAGAGAGGCGGCGTTGGACACCCGTGAGAGAGCCGCCGAGGCCAGGGAATCCGCCCAGGCGGGCCGTGACCAGGAGAATCAAGCCATCCTGGCGGCCGCCGACGAGCGCGACAAGGCGGCTGACCGCCGCGACGCGGTCGCCGACGAGCGCGACAGGGCCGCCAGCCTGGACTCGTTTCTTCGGGATGCCGACTACAGCCCTGGACACAAGGCAAGGATGTCCGCCGGTCTGGACCGGGTGGAATCGAGAGACGACCGGATCTCGGCCGCCGATGACCGCAGCAATCTGACCCGAGGAGGCCGGCAGCGGTCAGCGCTCGACGATGACTAGCCTCACCGGCCGGACAGGTGGATCGGTAGCGGATCGCCTGCCTCCGCTGCAGTTGCCCCAACTCTGGCTCTGGCTTTCAGTGAGCGCGGCAGGTCTCGCAGCAGCAGGCAGCGTCGTCGGGTTGTCCGCCCCCAGCCGTATCTATGGCCAAGAGACGACCGTTCTTGCCGACGCATCCACCGCCCAGGACATCGTCAACCTCGTTCTCGTCGCACCCCTGATGGCCGTGCTTGGGGTGCGGGCGTCGCGCGGATCCCCGCGGGCCTACCTGTGTTGGCTGGGCTTTGTGGCGTTCACCGTCTACAACTACGCGATCTACGCGTTCTCAATTCACTTCGGACCGATGTTTCCGCTCTGGGTCGCAGTACTCGGTCTCTCGCTGTTCGCGCTGATCGGCGGCTTGTCGACCCTGGATACCGCTGCCGTCAAAGAACAGTTCCGGGATCGGGCAGAGCCGCTGCCGGCCTGGTTTCTGATCGTCGTCGCGGCGGCGTTCGCGATCCTCTGGCTGAGCGAGATCGTGCCGAACCTGCTGGCGGGAGATCCGTTGGCCAGCGCAACCGAGTGGAGGGTCCCGACCAATCCGGTCCACATACTGGATCTGGCCTTCTTCCTTCCCGCGGCCCTGGCCAGTGGGGTCCTGCTGCTACGCAGGCACCCCGTCGGCTACGCCACGGTCCCCGGCCAGCTCACCTGGGTCGCCCTGACGTGCCTACCGATTCTGGTCACCCCGCTGGTGGCCAACAGCCGAGGCCACGAGCCCGGCTGGCCCGTCATGGCCCCCATTGGTCTTCTTCTCGTCCTCGCACTGACGGCCTTGCTACTTCTGCTGCGGAGCGGGGACAGCAGGCCGGGTTAGCTGGCTTGGCGGATTTGGACGAGCAGGTCGGCCAGGCCGAAGCGCCAGCGGCGGGAGGCTTAACACCGTTGCGACCTCGGGGAAATGTGGCGACCTACATGTCGTGACATAAAAGTCTGCAGTTTCCGCCGCAGACCTGAGGAGTACTCCGGTGACGTTGAGCCAACCCACGGATGCCGAGCTGGACGTGATGATCCGCGCGCGTCTCGCCTCGATCGGCATCGATCTCGATCAGCTTCCCCCCGGCTCGCAGCCGGATCCGGAGACGGGCAGCCCCGGCCGCGACACCGCGCTGGCCGGGCTGCGCAGTTTTGTCCGGACGACTGTCGTCCCACTCGGCGCCTACCAATTCGCAGTACCGGGCGCAGATACCGACCAGGCGGCCTTGGCCCAGCAGCTCTCGCCCCCGTCGCTCTACCCGTCCATCGACGTCAAGCGGCAGGCCCGATGACAACCCAAGACGCGGCCGAAACCGCCCAAGACGCACCCCTGGACACGCGCGTCGACCGCCGCGCCTTCCTCCACCGAGCCAGCGCGCTCGCCGCCGTGACAACCGTCGGCACCATCGCCCTCCCATCCATCGCGTACGCCGGTCCAACAAGCGCTCCGACTCTCGACGGCGTCCCCAGCAACGTCCGCCCGGAAGCCCAGCTCGACGTCACCGAGCTGACGATCGCCGAGGCCGCCACCCTCATCCGCACCGGCCGACTGAAGCCCGAGAAGCTCCTCGAGGCCTACCTCGCCCGCATCGGCTCGTACGACGGCATCTACCAGGCGTTCAACCTCGTCCTAGCCGACGAAGCCCTCGCCCGCGCCAAGTCACTCGGCCGATCACGAGGTGGCGCACTCCACGGGATTCCCCTTGCGATCAAGGACAACTACTACACCCGCGGCATCCCCACCACGGCGAATTCGTACCTCTTCGAGAAGTTCCGCCCACCCTTCGACGCCACCGCCGTCCAAAGACTCAAAGCGGCCGGCGGCATAGTCCTAGGCAAGACCCAGATGGGCCCACTAGCCACCACCCGCGCCACCACCCCAGACGGCCGCATCACGACAGTCAACGCCTGGACACCGGCGGACCCCAGTACCGACCCAGGCGGTTCGTCCTCCGGATCGGCCACCGCCGTCGCCTCGCGGATGGCGACCTCAAGCGTCGGCACCCAAACCGGCGGTTCGATCATCGCGCCGTCGAACGCGCAAAACCTGACCGGCCTCAAACCCACCATGGGCCGCGTCTCCCTCCACGGCATCGTCCCCCTCAGCTACACCCGCGACCACCCCGGCCCGCTAGCCCGCGACGCCATGGACGCGGCGATCATGCTGACCGCGATGGCCGGCGAGGACCCCAACGACCCCCGCACCCAAGGCCTCCCGCCCGTCCCCGACCTGATCACCGCCGCCACACCCGTACTCCGAAACCGCAAACCCCGCGTCCGATGGAAAACCAGAGTCGGCGTCATCCCCGGCTTCACCGCCGGAACCACCGAGGTGGCAGCCGCCCGGCGAGCTGCCCTCGACACCTTGGCCGGCGTGCAGGACCTCCACGTCGTCGACGTCACCCTGCCCGACGAGTGGGACGTCCTCACCAACGCCGCCTTCAACAACGTCCGCCTCCCCGAACGCAGCGAACCGTTCCTCCCCATGCTGCGGGCCGACCTGCGCGGCTTCGGCGTCTCGGTGACGGGCTGGCTGCAGGGCGCATTGCTCGGCGCCGACGAGTACCTGATCGGCCAGCGCGCGAAGGTGCTGTTGCTGCAACGAGTACTGGACGACCTGTTCGAGCAGTGCGATGTCGTGGTGCAGACCAGTCCCAATCCGTTCGACTCGATCGGGCTCCCGGAGCTGGCCTTGCCGATCGGGTTCAGCACGGCTGGGATCCCGATCGGGACGATTCTGGGTGGCAAGCCCTTCGGCGAGGAGCGGTTGCTGGCCGTCGCGGCTGCGTACCAGGCGCTGACCGATTGGCATCAGCGGCGGCCGGAGGACCCGCAGGGCGGAGTACGGGCGCGGACGGTCGGGCAGGATCGCGGCCGGATCCGGGCCGAGGAGGTTCCCGACCTGATGCAGTGAGCCCCGGATAGCGGTGCCCGAGCGGGCGAGTATGAGAGTTCTGTGACTTTTCTGTCGCTGATCCGGCGATCATGCCTGCGCGGGCTGGCGTGCGGGGTTACAAAGGAAGTGGCGAAGGGAGCCACGCATGACGTACGACGTGGTGGTGCTCATCGAACGTGAGATGAGCGAGGGCGACGCAAGAAGGGTCGCCGCCCTGCATGCAAGGCACGAGGAGACGGTGGACTATCACGTCCTTGTCTCCAGTCATCCCACCGAGGGCCTCGGCGGTCCGATGGCGTTGCTGGGCTCCAGCTTCGCCGACGTCGCCGGCCTCTCCGCGGGTACCAGTCCAGGCCGCACAACAACCGCAACCGCCCTGGCCGACCCCCAGTTCGACCTGGCGTCGGTCATCGAGCACAGCTCCAGAAGACTCCGCAGCCACAACAACTGCCGAGTCAACGTCTCCATCACCCACGGCGAGATCCTGCTAGCCCTCAAAACCCTGGTCAACAGCACCAAGAGCCAAGAGGTAGTAGTAGTCGCCTGGCCCGAAACAGTCGCCCGCTTCCTCTGCTCCGACTGGCCCACCAACGCCCGCAAGGAACTAAAAGTCCCCCGAATCCGGGTCCTAGAACACGCCGACTAGCAGCCGCTGGCACCTTTTTGTACTGCTGGCGGCAAATTGGACGTCAGCAGTACAAGAAACAGTGTTCGTCCACAGGTTTCTGATGGATCGTCGGTATCTGCTGCGATGGCGGCACCTTCTATGGCATGAACAGAAAACTGGTGACAACGGCCGCTGAGCGGGGCGGCTGGTTCGATCGCTCGGGTGTCCTCGCGGCCGGCTACAACGACAACGACATCCGAGTGCGCCTCCGCACCGGACGCTGGGTGCGGCTGTGCCAGGGCGCCTATGCCGAGCTGCCCGATGACTTCGAGTCATGCCCCGAGTGGGAGCAGACGAGATGGCTCCATCGTCGGGCGGCCAAAGCGGTCTACCACCGCCTCGAAGGTCGTGCGGTGGTGAGCCATCAGTCGGCTGCACTGTTGCACGGAGTCGAGGTGACAGACCTCGACTTCGGACGTGTGCACCTGACCAAGCTGTCTGGCTGCGGCAGATCCAGCACTGCGATTTGCCAGCACTCCGCTCGCCCACCTGTGCTGGATCCGGTCGAGTTGGCTGGCGTGTGCTTGACGCCGGGCCCGCGAGCGGTGGTCGAGACGATTCGCTACACCCCGTATCCCGTCGGGGTGTCGGTGGTGGACGAGGCCCTCCGGATCGGACTGGCGACGACTTCGCAGCTCACGGATGCGCTCGAGTTGTTCAAGTCCCACAACGGCACCGGTACTGCGGTTCGGGCGGTGCAGTTCGGAGACGGTCTGGCCGAGTCCGTCGGCGAATCCCGGTTGAGGGTACTGATGGCGGATCTCGGTCTGCCGTCCCCGGTTCTTCAGGCAGAAGTCCGGAACGCGCTGGGTGGCTTGGTGGGCCGGGTCGACTTCCTCTTCGCGGAGTCGGGCGTGATCATCGAGTTCGACGGTGCGCTCAAGTACGCGGGCAAGGGCTCTCTGCCGCTGGTACGGGAGAAGCACCGCGAGGACGCCCTCCGCGACCTCGGCTATGAGGTAGTCCGCGCAACATGGTCCGACCTTGCCCGCCCCGACGAGCTGGCCCGGCGGATCCGTTCGGCGATGCGACGCGCGGCGAATCGGCGTACGCCGATGGCGGGTTTTGTGACCGCTGGCGGCAAATTGGGCGCCAGCGGCACGAAAAGCCGCTAGTCAGTCGTCGATCAGGGCTCGGAGGGGGTCTCGGTCGGGGGCTGGGACGTAGGTGGCGTAGTAGTCGTAGAGGTTTTGGCGGGTTAGGCGGGCGGCGGCTTGGCCGTTGCCTGCGCGGATCGCTTCGACGACCTCGGTGTGGTGGCGTAGGGATTCGAGCATCAGGGCGCGGCTGTTGGTCGCGTGGGCGATCTTGTCGGAGATCAGGCTCAGTACTACGCCGCGTACGACCTCGTTGCAGGTCTGGAGCAGGGAGTTGCGGCTGACCCGCGCGACTGCCTCGTGGAAGGCGACGTCGGCCTCGCTGAACGCGGCGAAGTCGACGTCGATCGCTGCCCGCATGGCGACGAGCGTCTGCTCCATCTCGACGAGCTGCTCGTCGGTGCGCAGGCGGGAGGCGAGCTGGATCGCGGCGCCGTCCATGATCATCCGGAAGGCGATCAGGTCGCTCAGCGACAACTCGTCGAGGTGAGCCAGGCGGGTCATCTGCTTGCGCAGCGGTCCGTGCGAGAACGGCAGGATCTCCGGGCCGTTCGGGTCGCCCGGCCTCGAGCGAACGACGCCGTTGCTCTCCAGCACCCTGAGTGCCTCGCGCACGGTCGACCGGCTGACGGCGAACTGGCTGACGAGCTCCCGCTCACTGGGCAGCCGCTGACCGGGGGAGAGGTCGCCACGGACGAGCGCGTCCTCGATCTGCTCGACGATCCGCTGGTACGCGCGGACCGTCTGCACCGGCTGGAAATTCGGCATCGGTCACCTCGATCGCTTGACAGCCCGTTCGGTAGCGACAAACCTAGTGGCCTATTGATACCTAGTCCACTGGTCTGACCAGTTACGGGTCCGGTGCTCACCGGCGATCCGCCGCGGCCGGTGCGCCGGTGGGCAGGCAAAATGCGCGCATGACGGTCAGAGGAGTTCGCGTGAAGTCGTATTCCACCCGGGCGATCGCGCTGTTCGGCGCTGCCGTGCTGGCCGCCAGCGCCGCGGCTTGCTCAGCGGGCTCCGGTACTTCATCAGGCTCCTCGCCGGGCGGCGACCAGTCGCTCACCGTCGGCCTGGTCGCCGAGCCGGCCAGCCTCGACTTCACCACGACCGATGGCGCCGCGATCCCGCAGGCATTGCTCGGAAACGTCTACAACGGGCTGGTCAAGCAGGACGAGGCCGGCAAGATCGTGCCGGACCTGGCCAAGTCGTGGACCGTCTCACCGGATCGCAAGACCTACACCTTCGAACTGGTCGACAACGCCAAGTTCACCAACGGCGCCGCCTTCACGGCCGCCGACGCGGTGTTCAGCATCAACCGGGTGAAGACGGCGTGGACCACCTCGCTGAAGTCGGCGATGGATGTCGTTTCGTCGGCCAAGGCGGTGTCGCCGACCCAGTTGCAGGTGACGCTGTCCACGCCGAGCAACGGCTGGCTGTTCCGGATGACGACCCGGGTCGGCGCGATGTTCTCCCAGACCGGCATCGACAAGCTGGCCACCGACCCGGTCGGCACCGGGCCGTACAAGTTCGGCAGCTGGAAGCGCGGCGACTCGATCGTGCTGCAGCGCAACGACGCGTACTGGGGTACGAAGCCGTTCTTCAACCAGGTCACGCTGAAGTACTTCAAGGACCCGACGGCGCTCAACAATGCGCTGCTCACCGGCACGATCAACCTGATCAGCACAGTCCAGGCGCCCGAGGCGCTGACCCAGTTCACCAGCAACAGCAAGTACCAGGTGATCGAGGGGACGACCAACGGCGAGGTCGTACTGTCGTTCAACAACTCGCGGCCGGTGTTCAAGAACCTAGCCGTTCGGCAGGCGATCCGGCAGGCGATCGATCACAAGGCCTTGCTGGACACGTGTTTCGCGGGGCGCGGCAAGCTGATCGGCAGTATGGTCCCGCCGACCGACCCGTGGTACGAGGACCTGACCGGTGTCGCGCCGTACGACAAGGCCAAGGCGACGGCTGCCCTGAAGGCTGTCGCCGGCACCACGCTTCGGCTCCGGCTGCCCACGTTGCCTTATGCAACGTCTTGCGGCCAGGTGGTGAAGAGCCAGCTGGAGCAGGTCGGGCTGAAGGTGACGATCGACCAGCTCGAGTTCCCGGCGGCCTGGCTGACCACGGTGTTCAAGAACGCCGACTACGACATGTCGATCATCGCGCACGTCGAGCCGCGCGACCTGGGCGCCGTCTTCAACGCGAAGTACTACACCCGGTACGACGACCCGACGCTGGTCGGCCTGCTCGCCGCGGCCGACTCCGGTGACGAGGCGGCGCAGACCGACAACATGAAGAAGGCCGCCCGGCGGATCTCCGAGCAGGCGGCGGCCGACTGGCTGTTCCTGCTGCCGAACCTGATGGTCGCCGACAAGAACCTGACCGGCCTGCCCACCAACGCGATCACCGAGTCCTTCGACCTGACCCGGCTCGCCCGCTCCTGATGGTTCTGGCCTGATGATCCTTCGCCTGGCCGAGCGCGCCGCGGTGCTGGTGATCAGCCTCGCGGTCGCCTCGGTGCTCGTCTTCGGCTTCATGGCGGTACTCCCGGGCGACCCGGCCCGGGTCGCGCTGGGCGTGAACGCATCGGACGAGGCCGTCGCCGCATTGCGTCAGCAGTTCGGCCTGGACCGGCCGTTGACCACCCAGTACTTCGATTGGCTCGGCGGACTGTTGCATGGCGACTTCGGTACGTCGTACGTGTCGAAGGTTGCCATCGGCCCGCAAGTCGCCGACCGCTTCCAGGTGACGCTCTGGCTGGTCGTCGTGGGCATGGTCGTCGCGCTGGTACTGGCCGCTCCCGCGGGAACGGTGATGGCCGCGCGGCATCGCCGGCTCTCTGGGCTTGCTCTCTCTGCTCTCTCTCAGTTGGGAGTCGCGATCCCGGCGTTTCTCGCGGGGATCTTGCTGATCATGGTGTTCGCGGTGAAGCTCGGCTGGCTGCCCGCCAACGGGTGGACGCCGCCGGCCTCGGATCCGGGGATGTTCCTCAAGCAGCTGATCCTGCCCGCGCTGTCGCTGGGGTTGGTACAGGGTGCCGTGCTGACCCGGTATGTGCGCAGCGCTGTGCTCGACGTCTTGCGTGAGGACTATCTGCGGACCGCACGGGCGAAAGGGTTGCGGCCGTTTCCCGCGTTGTGGCGGCATGGGTTGCGCAATGCGGCGGTACCGGTGGTGACCGTGCTCGGGTTGCAGTTGGCGACGTTGCTGATCGGGGCGGTCGTGGTCGAGCGGGTCTTCGTCATCCCGGGGCTCGGCAGCCTGCTGCTCGACGGGGTCTCCAATCGCGATCTGCTGCTCGTGCAGGACGTGGTCATGGTGCTCGTCGTCGCCGTCCTGGTGGTCAACTTCCTCGTCGATCTGCTGTACGTCGCCCTGGACCCCCGGTTGCGGGTGGCGCGATGAGGCGCTGGAACCCGAGTCTCGTGGTCGGCCTGGCGATCGTCGGCCTGATCGTGGTGGTCGCGTTGCTGTCCTTCGTCTGGACCCCGTACGACGCAACGCTCGTCGACCCGGCAGCCCGCCTGCTCAAGCCGTCGTGGGCGCATTGGTTCGGGACGGACAAGTTCGGGCGGGACATCCTGAGCCAGCTCATGATCGGGTCGCGGACGACGCTCTTCGTCGGGTTGGTCGCAGTCGGAGTCGCGGCCGTGATCGGCGTACCGGTCGGGATTCTGGCTGCGATGAGTCCGCGGTGGGTGTCAGAGGTCGTGATGCGGGGCAACGACTTGTTGCTGGCGTTCCCGGCGTTGCTGCTGGCCATCATGTTCGGGGCTGTGTTCGGGGCCAGCACGTTGACGGCGATGGTTGCCATCGGCATCGCTACGGTGCCTTCGTTCGCCCGGGTCATTCGGAGTGGGGCGTTGCAGGTGATGCGGACGGAGTACGTGCTGGCGGCTCGGGCTGCTGGGCGTCGGCCGTTTCCGGTGGCGTTGCGGCATGTGTTGCCGAACGTGACGAGTCTGATCACGGTGCAGGCTTCGGTGTCGTTCGCGATCGCAGTACTGGCTGAGGCTGCGTTGTCGTTCCTTGGTTATGGGACGCCGCCGCCGACTCCTTCGTGGGGGCGGATGTTGCAGGAGAGCCAGGAGTTCTTGTTCAGCGCGCCGCGGCTGGCGGTGTTCCCGGGGGTGGCGATCGCTCTGGCCGTACTCGGCTTCAACCTGCTCGGGGACGGGCTGCGGGACCGGTTCGATCCGAAGCTGGAGGACCGGCGATGAATGACGTGCTCACTGTGCAGGGGCTGACTGTCACCGTGCGGGACAAGACGCTGGTGGCTGATGTGGACCTGACCGTCGGGCCGGGGGAGCGAGTCGGGCTGATCGGGGAGTCCGGATCGGGGAAGTCGCTGACGGCGTTGAGCATCATCGGTCTGCTGCCCGAGGACGTCCACGCGGCCGGATCCGTCCGGCTGGCCGGCGTCGCGCACGAACTGATCGGCGCCGACGAGCGAAAGATGTCGCGAGTGCGGGGAAGCTCGCTGGCGATGGTCTTCCAGGAACCGATGACCGCCCTCAACCCGACCATGCGAGTGGGCGACCAGGTCGCCGAGGCGATGCTGATCCACCACACGGTGTCGGGTCGTCGTGCCGGTCGCCTCGCTGCCACTGAGCTTCTGGAACGCGTCGGCCTGCCCGGCACCTTTCGCTCGTATCCCCATCAGCTATCTGGTGGCCAACGGCAACGAGTTGTCGTAGCCCTTGCCCTCGCCAACGATCCCGCGCTGCTGATCTGCGACGAGCCGACCACCGCCCTCGACGTCACTGTGCAGGCGATGATCCTCGACCTGATCATGAAGGGCGTCGCTGCCCGTTCCTCTGCTCTGTTGTTCATCACCCACGACCTGGCGGTCGTCGCCACCGTTTGCCAACGAGTCCTGGTCATGTACGGCGGCCGAGTAGTCGAATCCGGCCCGGTCGCCGAGATCTTCACCAACCCACGCCACCGCTACACGCAGGGACTGCTGGCAGCCTCCGACCTGGAATCCGCCGAGGCCCGACTGCCCACCATCCCCGGCAACGTCCCGGCCGCCGGCCAGTTCCCGTCCGGCTGCGTCTTCCGCACCCGCTGCGCTCACGCCACCGAAATCTGCGCCGAGACACCACCGTGGGAAGGCTCCCCCGACTGCGGTTTCGCCTGCCACCACCCCGCTCCGGCCCTGGAGTCCACCCATGCCTGAGCCACGCCCCGCTGACACCCAAGAGCCTGGCCGACTTTCCAAGGGGCCGACCTCGACCAACTACGGTGCGACCATCGCCGACCCAAGCGCCCTCGCGATCCGAGTCGTCGACGTCCACCGCGACTACCCTCGTGCTCGCACCTCGTTGCTCAAGGCAACCCCGCCCGTCCACGCGTTGCGCGGTGTCAGCCTCGAAGTACAGCCCGGTGAACGGTTCGGAATCGTCGGCGAGTCAGGCTGTGGCAAGTCCACCCTGCTCCGCATCATCGCCGCCCTCGACCGCGCCACCTCCGGCCAGGTAGTTGTCGAAGGCACCGACATCACCAGGCTCCCGGAGCGCCGCCTCAAGTTCCTCCGGGAGAACCTGCAACTCGTCTTCCAGGACCCGATGAGCTCCCTCGACCCGCGGATGCGAGTCCGCGACATCATCGCCGAACCCCTCGTAGTACAAGGCCATCCCGCCTCCGTAGCCCGGGTCCACGAACTTCTGGAGGCGGTCGGATTGTCCGCAGACGCCGGCGACCGCTACCCGCATCAATTCTCTGGCGGCCAACGCCAACGCATCTCGATCGCCCGCGCCTTGGCGCCCCGCCCACGCATCCTCATCGCCGACGAACCAGTGAGCGCTCTCGACGTCTCAGTCCGCGCCCAGGTCCTCAACCTCGTCTCCGACCTCGTCGACGAACTCAGCCTCACCCTCGTCTTCGTCTCCCATGACCTGTCAGTGGTGAAGCACGTCTGCGACCGGGTGGCGGTCATGCACGCCGGCGAGATCGTCGAGACCGGCCCCACCGGCCAGGTCTACGCAACCCCCACGCACCCGTACACTCGCCGCCTCGTCTCCGCCATTCCCACCCTCCCGCGAGCCCTGGCCGGCGCCACCACCACAGACCTCCTGGAAGGAGCCGCCGAATGAACTTCCCTGAAGGTCTACCGATCGGCTCCGACTGGATCCCCACGCCGTCCACCGCTCCCGTCCATTTCCCGTACGACGGAACGCTGGTCGCTCAAGCCCCCATCGGCACTGTCGACCTGGCCAGGCAAGCACTCGAGAACGCGCTCTCTGTCCGTCTTGAAGTCGGCCGTCTGCCCTCCCACGTCAGGCGAAAGGTTTTGCAGGGAGCGCTCTCCGCTGTGGCCGAACACCGCGACGCTTTCGTCGACCTCCTCGTACTGGAGACAGGCAAGCCGCTCGTCGACTGCCGGGTCGAGGTCGAGCGCACCCTCCTCACCCTGGAGACGTCAGCCGAAGAGGTCGCCCGTCTCCACGGCGAAACGGTTCCCCTCGATCTACTCCCGAGCGGCGACGGACTCCAAGGCTTCTGGGTTCGCAAGCCGATCGGCGTGGTCGTCGGCATCACCGGCTTCAACTACCCGCTCCTGCTCGCCTGCCACAAACTCGCACCCGCCCTAGCCGCCGGCTGCCCAGTCATCATCAAGCCCGCGCCGCAGACTCCACTCGCCACTTTGTGGCTGGTTCACCTGGTACGAGAGGCGCTGGTCGCCGCCGGCGCGCCCGCTTCCGCCGTGCAGTTGGTGACCGGCGGCGTGGAGGTAGGCGCCACGCTCACCACCGACCGCCGAATCGGCGCTGTCTCGTTCACCGGCTCAGCCGCCGTCGGCCACCAGATCGCCCGAGACGCCGCGCCCACCAAGGTGCTGCTCGAGTTGGGCTCCAACTCCGCCCTGGTAGTAGCAGCGGACGCCGACCTTCCCGCGGCCGCCGATGCCGTAGTACGAGGCGGCTACTACGCCTCCGGCCAAGCCTGCATCAGCGTCCAACGAGTCATCGTGGTCGAGTCCGTCCGAGCCGCCTTCCTCGCCGAACTCACCCCACGCCTCGACCAGGTCGTAGTCGGCGACCCCCGCGACCCCGCGACCCGCGTCTCAGCCCTTATCGACGCACGCTCCACCACCCGAGTCCGCACGTGGATAGCCAACGCCATCACCGCCGGCGCCACCCTCGCCCATCCCCACCTCGAGACCTCCACGGCGACCTCCACAGTCGCGACCTCCACAGTCGCGACCTCCACCGCCGCGACCTCCACCGCCGCGACGCCGGCCGCCGTCTCTGGCGGCGCGGTCATCCAGCCGACCGTGCTGCTCGATCTCCCGCACGGCCAGCTCGTCTGGGACGAGGAGATCTTCGGCCCGGTCATCGCCATCCGCTCCGTGCCCGACATCGCCGCCGCCTTCGACACCGTCAACGCGTCCCGCTACGGGTTGCACGCCAGCGTCTTCACCAGTTCGCTGGAGATCGCGTTCGCCGCGATCGATCAGCTCGACGTCGGGGGAGTGGTGGTCAACGAGGTCCCCGGCTTCCGCTCCGACGTGATGCCGTACGGCGGCGTGAAGGACTCCGGTACCGGCCGAGAAGGCCCCCGCTTCGCCATCGAGGAACTCACCACCACCCGAATGGCGATCATCCGCCCGAAGCCGTTGACCCCGAAGCCCTGAATCGCGAACTCCTGAGGAGGTTCCCCGATGACCGACTACGCGAACTTGTTCCGGCTGGACGGTAAGCACGCGGTCGTCGTGGGTGCAGGCAGTGGCATCGGCCGCGAATCCGCCCTAGCCCTCGCCGCCCAGGGCGCACGCGTCACCGCCGCCGACCGCGATCTCGAGTCCGCCTCGGAGACAACGGCGCTCGGCACCGGGCTTACGGCGTACAAGCTGGATGTTCTCGACGAGCAGGCAGTCATGAAAGCTGCCCAAGAGCTCGGCGAGGTAGACATCCTCGTCTTCACCGCTGCCACCAATGTCCGCAAGCGGATCCTCGACTACACCGGCGGGGAGTTCGACCGAGTGGTCGCGCTCAACCTGCGCGCGTCGTTCGACCTCATCCGCGCGTTCGGCGGACCGATGGCGGCGCGGGGCCGGGGCAGCATCATGGGCTTCAGCTCGATCCGCGCGACCACCGTCGAACCCGGCCAATCGGTGTACGCGGCAACGAAAGCCGGCCTCGTACAACTGCTCCGGACCGCAGCCGCCGAGCTCGGCCCCAACGGTGTACGCGTCAACGCGATCGCCCCCGGCGTCGTCGAGACCCCACTCACCGCGCAGATCAAGGCCAACCAGGCCTGGTACGACGCGTACGCCCAGAAGTCAGCCTTAGGCCGCTGGGCCACCCCCGACGAACTCGCCGGCGCCGTCGTCTACCTGGCCTCCGACGCCTCCTCCTTCGTCACCGGCAGCGTCCTCCACGTCGACGGCGGCTGGACCGCGATCGACGGCCGCTTCGACCCACCCAACTGACTGTCAGCCCACTGCCCGCAGATGGCCCGCCCACCGACCGTCAGCCCCCACCGACTCGTCTGGAGCCCTGACCACGATGACTGAGCGCCTCGCCGATCTGACCGCCGTCGAGCTCGTTTCCCGTTACCAGGAAGGCTCTCTGTCACCCGTCGAGGTGCTCGAGGACGTACTCGCCCGAGTCGACTCCCTCGAACCCAAGCTCTGCGCCCTCTACGCCCCTGACCCGACGGCCGCCCGCGCGGCAGCCCGCGATTCGGAGTACAGGTGGCGGACCGGCGAACCGGCCGGCCCCCTGGACGGCGTACCGGTGACCGTTAAAGAAAACATCGCCACCCGCGGCACCCCTGTCCCGCAAGGAACAGCCGCGGCAGACCTGACTCCTGCGGCTGAGGACGCCCCAGCCGCAGCCCGCCTCCGCGCAGCCGGTGCAGTCATCTTCAGCAAGACCACGATGCCGGAGTACGGCATGCTCTCCTCCGGGGTCTCCACCTTCCACCACCTGTCCCGCAACCCCTGGGACCCCACCCGTACTCCGGGAGGCTCCAGCGCCGGAGCAGGCGCAGCCGCGGCCGCCGGGTACGGCCCAATCCACCTAGGTACCGACATAGGCGGCTCCATCCGCCTCCCTGCCGGCTGGTGTGGAGTAGTAGGCCTCAAGCCCACCCACGGCCGAGTAGCGGTCGGCAACCCCTACCCAGGCAGAGCAATCGGCCCACTAGCCCGTACTGCCGCCGACGCCGCCCTAGCCCTGACCGTCATCTCCGGCCCCGACCGCCGCGACTACACGTCCCTCCCACCCTGGCCGGACAGCCCAGCACCCGCTGCTGACGACTACAGCTCGCCCCTCGACCCGCAGGGCCTCCGCATCGCCCTGCTACTCGACGCAGGCCTCGGCTTACCGGTAGACCCCGAGGTGACCGCAGCCGTCTCCGCCGCGGCGGCCCTGCTGGAGAAGGCCGGCGCCATCGTCGAGCCGATCCCGCCGATCATCACGCGCGAAATGCTCGACGGCCTCGACCACTTCTGGCGCGTGCGTTCGGCGTACGACATCAACGCCCTCCCTCCCGATCGCAGCGCCAAGGTCCTGCCGGAGATCCGTCGCTGGGTCTCGACCGCTGGCGAGCTGACCGCGTTCGACGTCTTCCACGGCTACTCCCAGATGCACGCGATGGCCGTCGCGGTCGACACCGCCTTCGCCGACTACGACTTCATCCTGTCGCCGGTCGCGCCGATCACCGCCTTCGCCGCCGAGCTCGCCTACCCGACCGACGACCCGCTGAAGCCCTTCGAACACATCGCCTTCACCGTCCCGTACAACATGTCGACCCACCCCGCCGCCACGGTCAACTGCGGCTTCTCAAGTACGGGTCTCCCGATCGGCCTCCAGATCGCGGCACCCCGCTTCAACGACCTGGCAGCGCTCCGCCTGGCCGCCTACGTCGACGCTCAGACGCCCCACCGCCCCTGGCCCTCGATGTAGACCTGCGGTCTGCCGGCTTTTGTCTGTGATGAGGACTTGCAAACATCTTCAATTCACTACATAGTGAAGTCGTGGAGACCCCGATGGAGGACGTCAGCCAGTTCGCCGCAGGCTTGAGCGAGCGGATCCTGGCTGCTCAGCGGGCGTTCGACGAGGCGGAGCGCGAGCAGGACTACTACGCGATGGACGTCCGAAGCGGCGAGTTGAAGAGCCTGCGGCGGCTCGCGAGTGAGCACGGCTTGGTCGTGCCGGGCGACGGGGCGTGACCGGGATGGCGGTCCCGCTCTACCAGGCGAAGGCGGAGTTCTTCCGGATGCTCGGGCACCCGGTCCGGATCCGGGTGCTCGAACTGTTGCAGGATGCGCCGCGCCCGGTCCGCGACCTGCTGGCCGACATCGAGATCGAGCCGTCCAGCCTCTCGCAGCAGCTCGCGGTACTGCGGAGGTACGGGATCGTCACCTCGCACCGGGAGGGATCGACCGTCATGTACCAGATCGCCAGCAGCGACGTCGCCGAGCTGCTCCGCGTCGCGCGCCGCATCCTGACCGACCTCATTGCCGGGCAGAACGAACTGCTCGCCGAGTTGCGCGAAGCCGAATCCAGCGTCGGATGAGCGCGGTTGGAGAGCGCGTTCTCGCGTTGCTCCCGACCCGATCGGACCTCCGATCCACTCTGCGTCAGCCGCGCCGCGACCTGATGGCCGGCCTCACCGTCGCGGTCGTCGCGTTGCCGCTCGCGCTCGGCTTCGGCATCTCCTCGGGACTCGGCGCCGCCGCGGGCCTGGCGACGGCCGTGATCGCCGGCGCGATTGCCGCGGTGTTCGGGGGATCTGGCTTTCAGGTCTCGGGGCCGACCGGCGCGATGACGGTGGTCCTGGTGCCGATCATGCACACGCACGGCGCGTCCGGCGTACTGGCGGTCGGCATGCTGGCGGGGCTGATCCTGATCGGCCTGGCGATCGCCAGAGCTGGTCGCTACATGGCCTTCGTACCCGCATCCGTGGTCGAAGGTTTCACGATCGGAATCGCCTGCGTGATCGGGCTGCAGCAACTGCCATCCGCGCTGGGAGTGCCGACGCCTGACGGCGACCAAGTGGTCGTGATCGCGGCCCGATCGGTGGCGGCCTTCGCGGCGCACCCGCACTGGACGGCGGCGGCGATGGCGGCTGCGGTCGCGCTGATGATCCTCGTCGGCGGCCGGCTGCGGCCCGCGCTGCCGTTCTCCTTGCTGGCGGTGGTCGCGGCCACGGTGCTGGCTGAGGTGGCCGGGCTGACGGTGGTACGGATCGGTACTTTGCCGGCGGGCCTCGCCGCGCCGTCGCTGGGTTTCCTGGATGTCTCCGTGCTCTGGTCGCTGGCCGGTCCTGCGCTTGCCGTGGCCGCGCTGGCCGCTCTGGAGTCGCTGTTGTCCGCTGCGGTGGCTGATGGCATGGGCGTCAACCACAAGCACGATCCTGATCGTGAACTGTTCGGGCAGGGCCTGGCCAACCTGGTGGTGCCGTTGTTCGGGGGAGTGCCCGCTACTGGTGCCATCGCGCGGACAGCGGTCAACGTCCGGTCCGGGGCTGGGTCGCGGTTGGCGGCGCTGGTGCATGCTGCCGTGCTGGCCGCCATTGTGTACACCGCCGCTCCACTGGTCGGGCGGATCCCTGTCGCCGCACTGGCCGGGGTACTGCTCGCGACAGCTGTGCGGATGGTCGAGGTGGGCTCCGTCCGAGCCATGGCCCGGGCTACTAGATCAGATGCTCTGGTACTTGCCCTGACGGCTGTGGCGACGCTGGCTCTGGACCTGGTGAAGGCGGTCATCCTCGGGCTGGTCGTGGCCGGCGCGCTGGCTCTGCGTGCGGTCGCTCGCAGCGCGACTCTTCGCCAGATGCCGCTGCATCCGGATCTGCCGGGGGACCACACTGTGGAGGAGCGGGCGCTGCTCGACGAACACATCGTGGCCTACCGGATCGACGGGCCGTTGCTGTTCGCGGCGCACCGGTTCCTGCTCGAACTGTCCGAGGTGGCTCACGTATCGGTGGTGATCCTGCGGATGTCGTCGGTGAGCGTCATCGACGCCACTGGCGCGCTGGTGCTCAAGGACGCGATCGAGAGGCTCGAACACCGGGGGATGGTGGTACTGATCTCAGGCATCCAGCCGGATCACCACCAGCCGCTGGATGCGCTGGACGCCATCGCTCATCTGCGCAGCGCCGGACGGGTCTTTGCGAGCACTCCCGACGCGATCGCCGCTGCCCGCGGTCATCTGCATCGCGAGGGCATTGTGGTTTCCGGTCAGTACTCGCCGTAGACCTGGACCTTGGTGCCGATCGGGGTCTCCTCGAAGATGTGGTGGATCTGCGGCCGCATCACCCGGACGCACCGGTGGCTGGCCGGGTACGTCTTGATCAACGAGTTGACCCGGCTGCCGTGCAGCGCGATTCCCGGGCGGTCCTTGAGGAAGTACAGGGAGTCGTACATGAACGCGTCGTCGTACAGGCTGCTCTCGTGCGCGCCGGCCCACTTGCGCCAGACCTTGCCGGTACGGTTCGGCGTCTCGTACCCCGGTCCGCCGGTCGACACCCAGACGATCCGGCGGATCTCCTTGCCGACGATCTGGTAGAGCACCAGGCAGGTCTTGTTGACGTAGATGCCCGGCTCCTTGGTCGCCGCCGGCCGTTTGGTTGCCGTCAGCACCGATCGCACATCCGCGCCGGTCAGCCCGCCACGGCTGACGGGCATCCCGTTGGTCTCCCGCCAGGCGCACAAGGCCTGCTTGGCCCGCTTGGTGATGTCCCCGTCGACGTCGCCCACGGGGTAGCCCAGCGCGTCAAGCTTGGCCTCCACCTGCTTCGCGTACGCCGAAACGGGCCGAGGCTTCGGCTTCACGGCCGGCTTGGGCGTGGGGTTGACGGTTGGTGGGGTGCTTGGCGTGTTCGGAGTACCGGGCGTGCTCGAAGTACCAGGTGTGCTCGAATTACCTGGTGTGCTTGAAGTACTGGGTGTGCTTGATGCGTTGGGGGTGCTCGGCGTCCCGCTGGGCGTGCTCGGTGTCTCGCTGGCCGGCGTACTGCTCGATGGGCTCGTGGACGTCGCGCCAGCGCTCGGCGTACCCGCCGCTCCCGAATCGGCCGCCACATCGGAGCATCCCGTCACCGTGACGGCAAGCAGAACGACACCAGCAACGAAACCACGCCCTCGAGACACGATTCCCCTTCCGTCGGCTTTCCCAGAGTCGCAGAGGCGCACCGTCATCACCCGAAGACCCGCCGTACACGACTGCCCGCCGAGGCTAATACCGCTAGAGGTCCCGCACCCTCAGTCCCCAACACCCGTCACCGAACCGTTGCCGTCGGTCTCGTACCGCCCCTTCGACAGGTCAATCAGCACAAGCTCGTTGCCGAACGCATCGGCAACCACCCCACACCGCCCAACCGGTACGTCGAACGGCTCACTCCGCACCTCGCCACCGGCCGCAACAATCGCCGCCACCGCCTCGCCGACATCATCGACCAGCCAGGTCGGCGCATAGTCCAACCCGGTCGCCAGGACGATCTCGGTCTCGCTCTCGGGCAAGGCCAACCCAGCCTGCCCGATGTCGTCGTTGCGCCACAGCAACGCGTGCCCAAGCTCATCTCGATAGAACGCCAGCCCGCTGTCCAGATCGGGCACCCGGACCACCACCGCATCAACCAGCCGCAGCACAGGCTTCATGGTTTGCCGGCCCGACTAGAGCCCGAGATCGCGCAGAAACTCCGGCTTGTAGGCCTGCATTACCACGTACCGCGGATCAGGCGTCTCAACACCCTCATAGCTCGGCTCAGGCGCACCCGCCTCATCCACCGGCGTACTCGGATCCACCCACTCCTGCTTAGCGTGGCTCCACCGGGTCAGCGTGAAATCAGCACTCAGCCGATCATCCGCAACCAGCTCGCGCACAGTCTTCTCAGCCTCCCGAGCATCCGCCTCGGTGTTCGCATAAATCAGCAACCGAGACCCATCCCGAGTCACCGTCACCTGCCCACCAAGCCGCTTCTCCGCCGCATGATCAAGATCAACCGCCCGCAACCGCTCCAAGAACGACAACCCATGCTCAGCGTCATCCAACTCAACCTCAACGCGGTACTCATCAGCCATAACCCCACCCTACCGACCAAAACCCCCACCCCCACGCACCAACCCATCTACCGTCTTGCGCACGGAGATCCCCACGCCTGTGCCTCGCTCGCTCCTCCGTCGCTCACACGGCCCTAGCTCCCACCCACCCCGAGCGTGGCCTCCTCCGTCGCCCACTTTGCAAAAGCACCCTGGTTGCTGCGCGCACCTATCGTCCGGGCGACTGTGCTGCCGGGCAACGCCGCCAGTCCCGTCTTGCCCACGGAACGCCTGCCCGCTCCTTCGCCTCTCACATGCCGCCAGATCCCACGGCCCTTATCGCGGACTCGTGCGTCCGCGTCAGCTGGCTACCGCCGAACCTGCAGGACGACACGTATCGCCTCGCCGGCAGGCGGGTAGCCAGCCAGCTGTTCTCATGCCTGAAATGCCGGAAGCGGCCCGCCGCAACACTTCTTGTATTTAGTCCCCGACTCACACCAGCAAGTCTGATTCCGCCCCGGTGGCCACTCGATGGCGTCGCCGAGCTCGCACCGGCTAGTGACGGACACCAGCTCGAACATGCTTCTAGCGCGAAAGGCCGCTTGGGTAAGCGGCAACAGCACGTCGTCCTGACGCGGTAGGAGCAGTACTCGGCCGCTGTCGTGCTCTCGCAGCGAGCGCTCAGCACGCTTGTAGTACCTGTCGTCGTAGGGCGTAGACAATGTCCGTCGCCCGCCCCCGAGACTGTCGAACTGAAGTCGACTCCTGAACTGGAACGTGCCATCTATTACCTGTGGCCAGTTCAGGAGCTGGTTCAAACCAAGGACCTTTTCTCGAGCCTCGTCGTAGCCCATCCGCGCAAGCAGATCATCGTCGTCTAGTGGGATACCGATCGCCCATCTGGTCCGGCGCCGGCCTGCTCGAACCTCTACCCACCAATCGTCACTAGTGGCGTGTGCCCACGCCTCGCTGAAGGTCCGCTCGCCAGCGGCCGTTCGTTCAGGTGCCGGGAGCGCGGCTGCGGCCGCGCAGTACCAGAAGTGTGCCTCGTGCAACTGCCCGCGATCCTCGAGCAGTCCTGCTGCCAACAGCCACGGAACGCCAGGCTGCGCTCGGTCCGAAATCAGTGCACGCATCTCGTCGCGAGCGTCGTCTTCCTGTTCCTTGCTGAAGAGATAGTCCGCGATCTCGATGTGCCCCCAGTCAGCTGCTTCCCCTCCCTCGCTGACCAGTTGCCGCCAGATCGCGATGGCCTCGTCGGGCTTGTCTTCCAATAGATGCGCCTGTGCGGCGTCCAACCTCTCTGCCAAGTGCCCACTGGGCCAGCCGCTGTGTCCTTCGTGAGTTTTCAGGTTCGTCATGCCAGGGAAGGTATGGACTTTCCGCCTTGATTCCGGAGCTTCCTTCGAGCCTGTGGAAGACCGCTATCCCGGCGAGGCGCTGACATCCGGGACTGAAGAATCCGCCGGAATCGATCACCTATACTTCTGAGTCATGGAGCTGAGGCATCTCGAGCACTTTGTCGCCGTCGCCGAGCAGAAGCACTTCACCCGTGCCGCGGAGGCGATGTCGATCTCACAGTCCGGCTTGTCCGCCTCGATCCGCGCCCTCGAACGCGAACTCCACGCCTCTCTCTTCGTCCGCAACACCCGCAGCGTCGAACTCACCGAGGCCGGCCGAGCCCTCCTCTGCGAAGGCCGCCGCACCCTAGCCGCCGCCGAAGCAGCCAAGGACGCAGTAGCCGCAGTACAAGGCCTACTCCGCGGCCACCTAACAGTCGGCCTAGAACAATGCCTAGGCGTCGTAGACGTCCCCGCCCTCCTAGCCAAGTTCCGCTCGGCCTACCCCGCCGTCGAAATCGAGGTTCGCCAAGGCGGATCCACCCCCATGCTCGAAGAACTAGCCTCAGGCCGCCTGGACGTAGCCTTCGTAGCCACCGCCGGCCACCCCATCGACGGCCTAGATCTGCGGCCACTCTCCACCGAAGACATGGTCATGGTCTGCTCAGCAGAACACCGCCTAGCCAAAGCCCCCACGGTCACTCTCCAAGACCTAGCAGGCGAGTCCTTCGTAGACTTCGACCCCAGCTGGGGAGCCCGCGCAATCGCCGACCACGCCTTCTCCGCTGCAAACGTCAGCCACCCCGTAACCATCGAGGTAAACGACGTCCACACCCTCCTAGCCCTGGTAAGCCACAACCTAGGCGTAGCCCTAGTCCCAGAACGCATAGCCGCCAAACGAGGCGACCACATCACCGTCCCCCTAACCCCCAACTCAGCCGACTCCTGGCAAGTCTCAGTAGCCATCCCCACAGGTACAGCTGCCTCCCTGGCCGCCGACGCCTTGATCGGAATGCTTCCCACGACTGCCGGCTCCAAGGGCCAGGCCCACCCGGAGCCCAGGCGCGGGACGGCAGTACGCGCCCGATAGCCTCGCTCGCCCTGTGGTGGCATCTCGCCGAACAGATGCCGCAGGCCTCGACGAACGTCTACGAGACTCAAGCCAGGCTCATCCTCCTGGCAGCTCACGCCGCACAATCCAGGGATGGCTTTGGAGGTCTCCACCAGCACCGTTTGTAGGTCAGTGCTGACACCACCCGGACCAGGAGGGCACCCTAGTGTTGGTGGGAGTTGACACACACCCTGGCGGGCTCGCAAGCGGAGCGAGTCCGAGCAGATTGAGCGGAGGTGGGCGCATGTCGGCGACGAAGCTCCTGGTACTCGGTGTCGTGCACCTCTCCGGCGGCGCGCATGGCTACCAGGTGCGGTCCGAACTGCAGAACTGGCGTGCGGAGATTTGGGCCAAGATCAAGCCCGGCTCGATTTATCACGCGCTGAAGAAGGCGGCGGCTGATGGCCTCCTCACCGAGCACGCCGAGCCGGGCAATTCCGGGCCGGATCGCGTTCTGTACCGCGCGACAGCTCGGGGACGTGACGAGATAGTCGAACTGGTCCGCGACGGTCTGCGGCGCACCCATGACCCCACCATGCTCGACGCGTCTATCGCCATGTTGCCCATGCTGACCAGGACAGATGCCATCGCGCACGTTAACGAGCGGGTCGCGCGCCTGGAAGCGGAGCTCGTAGAGCAGGCCAAGTGGCGGGAGAACCCGAACCCCGACATTCCCGAACACGTCCGCGATCAGGCCGAACTGTGGGCGGGACACGCACGCACCGAACTGGAGTGGGCGAAGAGCCTGAGCAAACGACTGTCTGAGGGCGCCTACACCATGGCCGACGATCCGGGTTCGTGGCGAACGGTCCCCGATCCCCTCAAGATGCGCTTCTAATCAACCTTGACTAGTCGTTTCCCCCTCGTGTACTTTGGCCAAGTAGTCAAACTTGGCTAGTGCTCAACCAATCCGTTCGCAACACCGGGAGAGGGAATCGAACCGATGGGAAAGCTCGCGATCGAGACGAGAGGGTTGAAGAAGAGCTTCGGCAAGACCCACGCGGTCGCCGGTGTGGACTTGGCTGTGAGCGCCGGGGGCGTGTACGGCGTGCTCGGTCCGAACGGGGCGGGCAAGACCACCACGATCCGCATGCTGGCCACGCTCCTGCACCCCGACGCCGGAGAGGCGCAAGTGCTCGGCTACGACGTCGTGCGTGACGCCCGGGCGGTGCGGAGCAGGGTTGGCCTCACCGGGCAGTTCGCGTCGGTCGACGAGGACCTCACCGGGGTGGAGAACCTGTTACTGCTCGCCAGGCTGCTCGGCTACTCACGCCGCCGAGGCAGGGAGCGGGCGACCGACCTGCTCGACGCGTTCGGTCTTGCCGAGGCGGCCGACCGGCAGGTGAAGAAGTACTCCGGCGGGATGCGCAGGCGCATCGACATCGCGGCGAGCCTGGTCGTCACCCCCGAACTGATCTTCCTCGACGAGCCCACGACCGGGCTCGACCCGCGCAGCAGGAACCAGGTCTGGGAGATCGTCAGGGGCATGGTTGCCGAGGGCACCACCGTGTTGCTGACCACGCAGTACCTCGACGAGGCCGACCAGCTGGCTGACCGGATAGCGGTGATCGACCACGGGAAGGTGGTCGCCGAGGGCTCGAGCGGCGAGCTCAAGGCATCGGTCGGCGCCGGCTCGCTGCACGTACGGCTAGGTGCGCCCGAGCAGCGGGCCGAGGCAGAGCGGGTCCTCGCCGGCGTCCTCGAGGTGCCGGTCGAGCCGTCCGCTGACCCGGCCGCGCTGTCCGCGCGGATCTCCGACCCCGAGCGGGTCGCCCATTCCCTGGCCGAGTTGTCCCGCAGCGGCATCGACGTCACCGAGTTCGCGCTCGGTCAGCCGAGCCTGGACGAGGTGTTCCTCGCCCTGACCGGACACGCCGCCGAGGAGACACCCGAGGAGGATGCCGCATGAATGCCACGTCCACGGAGCAGGCGTCGGCGCCGGTCACCGAGGACGCGCTGCGCAGTGTGCTGTCGGCCGGTGAGCGCCCGCCCCGACCCGGTCCGGTGAGCACCTCGTTGACATTCGGCTGGCGCGCCCTCCTGAAGATCAAGCACGTGCCCGAGCAGCTCGTCGACGTGACCATGTTCCCGATCATGTTCACGTTGATGTTCACCTACCTGTTCGGTGGCGCGCTCGCCGGGTCGACTCAGGAGTACCTGCAATTCCTGCTGCCCGGCATCCTGGTGCAGGCGAACGTCATGATCACCATGAACACCGGCATCACGCTGAACACCGACATCCAGAAGGGGGTGTTCGACAGGTTCAGGTCACTTCCGGTGTGGCGACCATCCCCGCTGGTCGGCGCCCTGCTCGGCGATCTGGTGCGCTACTCGATCGGGTCGGCGATCGTGATCACGCTCGGCCTGGTCCTAGGGTTCCGGCCGGAGGGTGGCGCCGTCGGGGTGGTGCTCTCGGTGGTGCTGCTGCTGGTGTTCTCGTTCTGCCTGTCGTGGCTGTGGACGATGCTCAGCCTGATCCTGCGCACGCCGAACTCGGTGGCGGGGTTCAGCATGATGCTGATGTTCCCGCTGACGTTCGTGAGCAACATATTCGTGGACCCGAAGACGATGCCCGGGTGGTTGCAGGCGGTCGTCGAGGTCAACCCGATCACCCACCTGGCGACCGTGGTGCGCGGCCTGATGCACGGCTCGGTGCCCGCCGGGGAGATCGGCTGGGTGCTCGTCTCGTCCGTACTTCTCGTCGCGGTGTTCGGTCCCATCACCATGGTCCTCTACCGCAACAAGAAGTAGATGCCGCTACGAGCACTGGGTCGAAATCAACTCCGACAACCCGGCCAACGCCCCGGCCCGGACACGACAAGGAGAGTCGAATGAGCACCATCCCCAAGAACAACTCGGAAACCGTTGCGCACACACCCGGGCGGGCGATCAGCATCGGGGTCTGGATTCTGCACGTCGCGCTGGCGGCGATCATCGCCGGCGGCGGAATCTCGAAGCTCGCCGGCGACCCGGTCAGGGTGGACATGTTCGCCGACATCGGGGCTGGCCAGTGGCTCCGGTACCTGGTCGGAGCGCTGGAGGTCTCGGGAGGGGTTGGACTTCTGATCCCGGCTCTGGCGGGCCTGGCCAGTCTCGGGTTGGCGGCATTGCTGACCGGTGCTGTCATCACGGATCAATTCGTGCTCGATCAGAGCCCTTGGCTGGCGCTCGCCCTTCTCGTCGTGGCGGCCGTGATCGCAAGGGCGCGGTGGTCGCGCACCGAGGCCATCGTCGGCACGCTGCTCAGGCGATGAGACAAACCTCTCGAACGGAGATGTGAGATGAACGAGATGGCCTTTCGCGTGACATCAGACGATGGCACCGCCATCGCCTACGACCGGAAGGGAAGCGGCCCGGCTGTCGTCCTGGTAGGCGGCGCACTGGACGACGGAGCCGAGAACGCTTCCTTGGTACCTGCTCTCGCCGAGCGCTTCACGGTCTACAACTATGCCCGTCGGGGACGCGGGGCGAGCGGCTTCACCGAGCCCTACGCCGCGGAAAGGGAGATCGAGGACCTGGATGCGTTGATCGCGGAGGCGGGCGGCTCGGCACACCTGTTCGGGGCGTCCTCTGGTGGCGCGCTGGCGCTGGAAGCCGCCGCAGCCGGGTCAGCCATCGACACGATCGCCGTGTGGGAGGTGCCCTACGCGGTCGGGGACGACATCCGCCAGCGATTCGAGGAGTACGTCGCGGACACCCGACGCGCCTTCGACGCCGGGCGAGACGAGGAGGTTCTCGAACTGTTCATGCGCTTGAGCGGCGCCTCCGACGACAACATCGCGGCCAGGAAAGCGGCAGGCAAGCAGACGGCGCATTGGGCGGATTCGGTCGCCCTCGCGCCCACGCTGGTCCACGACAGCGTCTTCCTCAACCGCTACCAGTTGCCGGCCGATCGACTGGCAACGGTCACCCAACCGGTCCTGGTCACCACCGGAGGACCGATCACGGTCCCCTACATGGCAGGCCTGCCCTCGGACTTCTTCGACCGCGCAGCCGACGAGCTCGCAGACCTACTACCCCACGCCCAGCGGGAGACCCTCGAGGTGCCGGATCACGTCGTCGACCCACACACCGTCGGCCCGCTGTTGCTACGGTTCTTCAGCAGCGAACACTGAACCTGGCCTACTCGCTGCTCATCGGCTCCGTCGTCGGTCGTACCTGCCAACGCGTTCATCCCGCAAGAGCACCTCCCGGGCCGCGAGGCCGAGGTTGACTTCGGCGACGTCGCCATCCGCCTGCGCGGCGAGCTCGTAACCTGCGCGCTGTTCAGCCTTCGGCTCTCCTACTCGGGCAAGGCCGTGCACAGGGTGAGTGCCTCGGCTGGGCAGGAAGCCTTCTTCGAGGGTCACGTCCACGCCTTCAACGTGCTCGGCGGGGTGCCGACCGGGAAGATCCGCTACGACAACCTCAAGGCCGCCGTCGCGAGCGTGATCGGGTTCTCCCGCCAGCGGGTCGAGGCCGACAGGTGGACCGCCGTCCGTTCCCACTACGGCATCGAAGCCTTCTATTGCCAGCCCGGAATCCAAGGTGCGCACGAGAAGGGCGGCATCGAGGGGCAGATCGGCTGGTTCCGACGCAACACCTCGTCCCTATCCCCGAGGTCGACTCCCTAGACGAGCTCAACGCTGTGGTCGACGCCTGGGACGAGGCCGACGATGCCCGGCGGATCGGGTCCCGCGCCCGCACGGTCGGGGAACACTTCGCCACCGAGCAGCCACTCCTCGCGCCCCTTCCGACCGAGCCGTTCGAGACCGGCCGCTGGTTCACCCCGCGCGTGGACCGGTACGCCCAGGTCACGGTCCGGATGAACAAGTACTCCGTGCCCGTGCGCATGGTCGGCCGTCAAACCCGGGTGCTCCTGAACGCCAGCGACCTGGTCGTGTTCGACGGCAGGACCGAGGTCGCCCGCCACGAACGGCTCATGACCAAGGGCTCGACCCGGGTCGACCTGGACCACTATCTCGAGGTCCTCCTCCGCAAACCGGGCGCGCTACCCGGTGCGAAAGCGCTGGAGCAGGCCAGGGCATCCGGGCGGTTCACGCCCGTTCACGACGCCTGGTGGGCCGCGGCCTGCAAGGCCCACGGTGACGCCGACGGCACCCGTGTCCTCATTGAGGTCCTGATGCTGCACCGGCACCTTCCACACGACCACGTCGTCGCCGGACTCGCGACGGCGCTGCGTGCAGGCGCGCTCACCGCGGACGCTGTCGCGTTGGAAGCGCGCAAGTACAACGACACAGCAGATGGCGGAGCCGACGACACGACAGCGGACCACCAGTCCCTGATGAGCGGCGACAGGGCACGCGGAGAAGGCGAGATCCCCTGCCGTGCGATCGCTGACCGAGCGCCGGCTCCGCGCCCACATCCCGGCCGACACTCGGCCGCTGCCGAGCGTGGAGAAGTACGACCAGCTGTTGGCCAGCCGACGTGACACCCCGAACGAAGGAGCCGCACCGTGACGACCAAGCGCCGTGGAATGACCGAAGAAGCAGCCGACGCCGCGATCGACCAAGCGTGCCGGATGCTGCGAATGCCCACCATCGCAACTCCTTCACCGACTACGCCGACTGGGCAGGGCGTGAGCAGATGTCTTACCGCGGGTTCCTCGCCGAACTATTGCTTGCCGAGTGCGACGATCGCGCCCGACGCCGGTCCGAACGCCGGATCAAGGCCGCCAAGTTCCCCCGCGAGAAGTCCCTGCGGGCCTTCGACTTCGACGCCAACCCCAACATCGATCCCGCCGTGATCCACACCCTCGCCAAGTGCGAATGGGTCCAGAAGGGACAGCCGCTGTGTCTGATCGGGGACTCCGGCACCGGCAAGTCCCATCTGCTGATCGCACTCGGCACCGAGGCCGCCATGGCCGGCTACCGGGTCAAGTACACCCTGGCGACCCAGCTTGCCAACGAGCTCGTCGAGGCCGCCGACGAGATGACGCTGGCGAAGACCATCGCCCGCTACGGCCGCGTCGACCTGCTGTGCATCGACGAACTCGGCTACATGCAACTCGACCGCCGCGGCGCGGAACTCCTCTTCCAGGTCCTCACCGAGCGTGAGGAGAAGGCCTCGGTCGCGATCGCGTCCAATGACTTCTTCGGCGGCTGGACCAACACCTTCACCGACCCCCGGCTATGCGCAGCCATCGTCGACCGACTCACCTTCGGCGGCACCATCCTCGAGACCGGCACCGACTCCTACCATCTGGCCCAAGCCACAAAGCAGCGGACAACCTGACACCCGTCGGGCGAGGAAGCGGTGTCGACGCAAACCAACATTCGCGGCACCGACACGTGCCCGGCGGTGTCAGAACTCGCCAACAAGCGGTGTCGGACGAAACCTCCGCAGCCACAGGGAAGACGGCAACAGCGCGATCACGGACATCCTCACCGCCATCGGCTGGCGGACAAGCGATGGAAGGCGTGACCTTCGCCAGAGCCGTCCTAACCACCTGGCCCTCGTAGCTCCACGTCCCTAGATGTCGCGACCAAGCTGATTGAGATCGGCGCAGTATTGCTCGCGGTCGAAGAGCCGCTGTTCCGTCAAGCTGGCTTGCAGTTGCCTCATGGACACTTCTCCAAGGGCGTGCAGGATGTTATGCCGGTCGTGGCCCAGGGCAAGAAGTCTGCGCGCCGTCTGCCAGACCTCGGGCAGCTCGTTGTCCCACAGTTGGTTCGCGACGATCTCGTGCATCAGCAGGTGCCGTCGCGGGCTCACGCCGTCGATCTCACCATCGAAGTCAGGGTCGACGAGCGCGTCGTGGTACGCGGGATGCTCGCCTTTGATCAAGATGCCGCGCTCGTTCGGGTCGTCCGGATCCAGCTCCGGGAATTCGTCATCGCCGATCCGCGTACCGACATACGGCATCGCAAACATCCGCCGCTCGACCGCATCCTGCAGGTCATCGATGTCTGCCTCAGAGAAGCCGTCCAGCAACTCACGTCCGACCGGCTGGTCCGGCACAGCATGGAGATGCCCCCGAGACTGCTTCTTGCTCGGCTTCTTGCGACCGCGGCTCTTCGGCATGACCCAACTCTCGCAAGTCGCCGCCGCGATCGCCCACCCGGGCCACCCCGGCGAACCGTTGTCGGGTGTGGCGAACGCTGCGCCACACCCGACGTGCAATGACTTACCAGGCGTAATCCTCGGGAGCTGTCTTGTAGCCCGGGAAGATTTCGTCGAGCTGGGCGAGGGCCTTGTCGTCGAGTTTGAGGTCGACGGCGCGGATCGCGGACTCGAGTTGGTCCATCGTGCGCGGTCCGACGATCGGACCGGTCACGGCCGGCTGGTGTAGCAACCACGCGAGCGCGACGTCGCCCGGTGCATGCCCAAGCTCATCCGCGAACGCCTCGTACTGTTCGATCTGCGGCCGCATCTTCTCGACGGCCTCCTTTGCGCGGCCCTCGAGCCGACGGACGCCCTCGACGTCCTTCCGAAGTACGCCGCCCAGCAACCCACCCTGCAACGGCGACCACGGAATCACGCCGAGCCCGAACTCCTGCGCCGCCGGCAGCACCTCGCGCTCCACATCCCGCACGATGAGGTTGTAGATCGACTGCTCGCTGACGAGGCCGGTGTAGTTCCGCTTAGCCGCCTCGGCCTGCGCCTGCGCAATATGCCAGCCAGCGAAGTTGCTGCTCCCGGCGTACAGGATCTTCCCCTGCTGCACCGCAACCTCCATCGCCTGCCAAATCTCCTCCCACGGAGTGGCGCGATCGACGTGGTGGAACTGGTACAGATCGATGTAGTCCGTCTGCAACCGCTTCAGCGAAGCATCCAGCGCCCGCCGAATGTTCAGCGCCGACAGCTTGCCCTCATTCGGCCACCCCTCGCCCATGTCCCCATAGACCTTGGTGGCCAGCACCGTCTTGTGCCTGTTGGCGGGATCCTTCGCGAACCACTCACCAACGATCTCCTCCGTCCGCCCCGGGTAGATCGCGCGCCCATACCCGTTGGCAGTGTCGAAGAAGTTGATCCCAGCCTCATGAGCCGCACTCATGATCGCGTGCGAGTCCTCCACGCTCGTATGCGGCCCAAAATTCATAGTCCCCAACACGATCCGACTGACCGACAACCCCGTACGCCCAAGCTGAGTGAATTCCATATCTCCCAACCTCCCTCGCCCAGGCCCAGATTTCCAACAGAAGAATCCACTCAGTTCGATCACTCAGTCTTCTAAGTCCCCGTACGCCGTACCGCCGACGCCGAACCAACATGGCGCCTACCGGCCGGGTGCGCGAGACTGCTGCGATGGCTGCTGAATACCTCCAGACCGACCAGTTCCGTGGCGCCCGCATCCACCTGAGCGACCTAGCCGGCCTCGAGATCCGCGACTGCGAAGTCAACAACCTGAAGATCGTCGACTGCTACGGCACCGACATCTCCCTAGGCGGCGACTTCAAGCGCCTAGTCGTCAACGACATCGACGTAACCGCCTACGTCGAGTCCGAACTGGACCACCGCCACCCAACACGCGCCCTAGCGCGAGAGGCCGCAACTCCCGACGACTACCGGACTACTTGGGACGCCATCGAAGCTCTCTGGGAGGCGACCCTCAATCGCGCCAGACTCCTACCCGAGGACAAGCTGTACGAGCAAGTAGACGGCGAGTGGTCCTTCGTCCAAACCCACCGCCACCTCCTCTTCGCCAGCGACGCCTGGCTAGGCAATTGCGTACTAGAAGAGGACTCCCCGTACCACCCCCTGGGCTTCCCCGCCGGCGGGACACCCGCTGCCGAGATGGCAAAACTCGGCCTAACCATCGAAGCCACCCCAACCCTCGACGAAGTCCTCGCAGCGCGCCGCACCCGCATGGCCAAGATGCGTCAGGTCGTCGACGCCCTCACCGAGGCCGAACTAGACCGAGTCTGCACCCGCAAACCGGCGGACATGTACCCCGACCAGGAGTACGTCGTACGCCGCTGCCTGAAGGTAGTACTGAAGGAAGAGGCCGAGCACCACCGCTACGCCGTACGCGACCTCACCACCCTCGAGGCCAACACCTGACCCGCCCACGCCAGTCTTCGAGCCCGGCTAGGCGACGACTGAGGCCGATTGGAAGAGGTCAGTGGGCATGGGGTGGTCTAGGCGCCAGGTGATGGCTATGGGGCGGTCGCCGGTGTGGGTGGTGTAGGTGGCTGGGCCCAGGAAGAGATACGGCGAAGTGCCTAGCTCGTTGAGCTTCTTTTCGCGGGCGAAGATGAGGATGTTTGAGCCTTGGGCGCGGTGGTTGAGGTAGCGCTGGCCGGTTGCTGAGGCTACTGAGGTGGTGCTTTGGGACTCCCAGTGGAACAGCGTGGGGCTAATGGCGTAGTCGCGGTACATGGTTGTGGGGGAGTAGTCCGCTTCTGACTTGGTGAGGGTGACGAAGAAGGCGTCGATGCCGGTGTCTTTTGAGGACAGGACGCCTTCGCGGAAGCTGCTTGGGCGGCGCTGGAGGCTGGCGTAGCTAAGGGCCGCGAGGATCTCTTCGCGTTGGTAGCGAGCGTGTACCCGCAGCGGGATGCCGTGGAGTTGGCCAGAGAGCTCGATGGTTCGGTGGCGGGCACGATCCATCGAGTAGTCGATGACCTGGATCAGTTCGTCACGGAGTGCCTGTTCTGAACGAAGAGCCTCTAGGCCTGCGTCGTACGAGTCGAAGCCTCCGCCATCAGGCCAGAGTGAGAAGAAGAGCATGCGAGCGTGATTCTGTTGCGCGTCGTTCAGTTCGGCATAGGCCGGCGAGGTGTCGTCCAAGAGCAGGGTGTAGGTGCGCATACGGTCGGGGTCGTCCACGTGGGCCAGAGCGCGTACGCGACGGAGAAGAGTGGATTCGCGGGCTGTGCCTTCGCGAGTGGGAAGGCCGGCGTTGCGTCTGAGCGTGGTCCAGCTCTTGCCGTTGCGCAGGATGTCGCTGATGTCGACGCCAGACTCTCGGATGAAGGTCGCCAGATCTTGGTCGCCGTGGGAACGGAGCTCGCTGGTCATCTCGGGCCAACGCCCGACCACCTGGGTACGCAGGTTGTCGAGAACAGTCTGCTGGGTGACCTTGTCGAGAACGATTTGGCATCCAGACGGCAGGAAGGGGAAGCCGAGTTCAACCTGCCGCTGGAGACCTCTGCGGGTCTGCCCAGTGAGGGCTCTGAATCGCTTGTCGAACCGGAACTCTTTGCGTTGGTGTCCGACAAAGTCGAGAGCCGTCAGGACGGGCTTGCCGTGCGCCTGGCGCAGTCCGCGACCGAGTTGCTGCAGGAAGATGGTTGGGCTTTCGGTCGGGCGGAGGAAGAGGATCGTGTCTACCTCTGGGAGGTCCAGACCTTCGTTAAACAGATCGGCAGCAAAGAGGGCGTTGACCCGGCGGTCCCTCAGATCACGTAGGGCCTGGTCACGGTCAGCGGGATGGGTTTTGCCCGACACAGCCAAAGCTGGAATGCCTGCTTCCCGGAATACTTTGGCCATGTACTCGGCGTGGGCGACGGAGACGCAGAAGCCGAGGGCGCGCATCGCATGGACGTCAGTCAGCTTGTCCTGCAACTCTCGGACGACGATGGCTGCACGTCTGTCGTTGCCGGTGTAGAGGCCTTCGAGTTCTTGCTCGTCGTATCGGCCACGCTTCCATTGCACGTCGGCGAGGTTGGTGCCATCTGCAATGCCGAAGTAGTGGAACGGGCAGAGAAGGTCGTCTGACAGCGCGTCCCAGAGCCGCAGCTCGACAGCGGTGCGACCGTCGAAATAGGACTGCAAGTCAAAGCCATCGGTACGCTCTGGCGTCGCTGTAAGACCGAGCAACTCCTGCGGCTTGAGGTGCGTAAGCAGTCTGCGATAGGTCGGTGCTGCGGCGTGGTGGAACTCGTCGACGACCAGGACGTCAAAGGCGTCCGGCGGCAAGGTGGTGACGTCGTAAGCGGTGAGCGCTTGTACCGACGCAAAGACATGATCCCAGCGCTCAGGGCGGGTGCCTGAGTGATACTCCTCGCCAAACGATGCGTCGTTCAGCACCTCTCGGTAGGTCCGAAGAGATTGCTGAAGAATCTCTTTCCGGTGGGCGATGAACAGCAGCGAGGGAGGCAGTTTCCCACTGTCCAGCGCGGCATCGCGAAGGCGCCGATAGTCGAGGGCAGCGATGACGGTCTTTCCTGTGCCTGTTGCCGCTACGACGAGATTTCGGTGTCGATCATGTACCTCACGTTCAACCGCGATCGCCTCGAGCATCTCGGCTTGATACGGGCGCGGCCGTACCTCGAGGCCGGCGAGTGAGATCGTGACGCGATCTGACGTCTTGCGGTTGTTCGCTTGGGCAAGCGCGTCGTCTAGTCGATCACGGTCGCGCTCCGGGTCGTACGTCTCGAAGGTCGAGTCGTTCCAGTACGTATCGAATGTGGCGCCGAACTTGTTGAGCAAGCTGGGGGTGCCGATGCGAGACAGGCGAACGTTCCACTCGACTCCATCGAGGAGTGCTGCGCGAGAAAGGTTCGACGAGCCAACGTACGCGGTGTCGAAGCCGGTGTTGCGACGGAAGAGCCAGGCTTTGGCATGCAGCCGCGTACGAAGTACGTCGTACTGGATCTTTACCTCGGCACCGAAGTCCCGGACAAGCCGATCCAGTGCAGCGCGGTCGGTCGCTCCCATATAGGTCGTGGTGATCACACGGAACGGTGCCCCTCGCTGACGTAGGCGTTGTAGCTCCGGCTCGAGCAGCCTCAGTCCGTACCACTTGACGAAGGCGCAGAGAAGGTCGACCTCGTCTGAGGTATCGATCTCAGACCGCAGTTCGGAGCCGAGCGCGGGCTCGCCGTGGGCGTTCGTGAGGAGAGCCGCGTCCGACAGCGGTGTGCTGGGGCGGGTGTCGCCGGGCTGATAGACACCAGGGCCTGCTGGTGGATAGAGCGCTAGTAGTCGGCGTGGACTTGCATCAGGCAACGCGTCGTTCTGTGTGGCGAGTCGGCTGAGGAGGTCGTTGACGAGCGCCACTCGCTCGCCCTGGTCTCGAGTCGCGCCGAGCGTTCGCAGTACGGCGTCGCGAACATGCCGAGCCAAAACCTCGGGTTGGTCTGCCTCGTCGATGTTTTCGAGCGCGGGCGCGAGCCCCTCTGCTTGGTTCAAGGCTCCAAGCAGACCGTCAGTCACGAGCGCGTCATAGATCCCTGGCTTCATCCAGTCACCACCTCGCGAAGGAGCCTGCCAGATCGCTCCGACATTGTCTGGACTCACCGGTCGCTGAGCGTGTTGCTGGACCCTCTGCCCGAGGCTCTGGTGCCGCGTAACGGCCGTCTGACGTCAGCTAGCGGCGAGGAAGGCGCTGTATCGCTCATCTAGGCGCTCGGTATCGGGCCGGGCGGCCCGCTGATTCGGGACGCTGAGCCGAGTACCGGCCATCTCTTGGATTCCATGACGGAGCATCGGGCCGTCGATCTCAACCAGGATGTCGGGTCTGACTGCAACGACGAGGTCAGGCCGGATACCGATGATGTTCTGGTCGTAGGCGGCGTGGTGAATCTTGCAGAGCGCCAGGCCGTTTGGCACTACAGGTTTGCCGTTCGGATGAAGGTCGGAAAGGATGTGCGCTGCATCCAGAAGTTCTGTGTGCTGCAGACGACAAACTGCGCATTGATGCTTATATGCCTCCAGCACCCGTGCGCGGAAGACTGGCTGGTGAAGTCGCAGACGACTCAGATGGGTCGCGTAGGCGCGGGTGTCTTCGTCCGCGTTATCACCGCGTGGCAGATGGCGTTGTGCTGCGTCCAGCGCAACGGTGAACTGGAGCTGCAGAGGCTCATCGCGGATGAGGTAGACGGGATACCTGGCAAGGAACTTGCTTGGCTCAATGGCGACGAACCAGATTAGTGGCAGCCCCTGCTCGAAGCAGCGCCTCAGCGCGATGTTGTCCAACGCCTCGGGGTCGTCACCTTGATACTTGTATCGAAGGAGGCCGTCTGGCCCCTCTGCGTCGGCGTACGGAGGCTCCGCTCCCGGTTTGGTAAAGGTAGTGCTCATGGAGAGCGCCGCGTCGAGCGAGGCAGGCTTGCGGATGCCGCGGCCACGATCGATCAACGGGATCCGCTCGCCATTGAAATGGAACTCGGCAAGTTCTGCCCGGGTGACCAACCGTCCCTCTTTTTGATCAAGCCACTCCATCGCCGCTTTGCGCAACTGACCATCGAACGACGGCTCCTCAGTCAGGCCAATCTGCATCCCGGCTGGCCTCCTCGGCTCGTTAATCGGTAGCGGTGAAGTTAGGCAAAGCGGCTCTAAGCCCTTCACAGTCTACGAAGAGGGTGGGGTCGCGTCGGGGCTAGGCCTACTCGGGCGGTGCCGGTGGCAAGCAGTTGGCTGTTGAGATGTTGGATGGATCGGTCGACGGATCGTTCAGCATCGACATGGAGGCGCAGATGGTTTGCGATGACCTTCGGGACGCCATGTGCTTCTGTCGTCTCTGTCCTCGAAGCACCAGCGGTGGATGCGAGTCGAGATGATGGCGATCGGTTGCAGCGGTGGTGTAGGGAGGTGGCTAGCGTTCGTGGGTGGGTGGGTCGCTGCGATGCCGGGGAGTTGAGGTGGGTTGCGTCGACGGCTGCGCGGTGACGGCGCCTCGGGCGGGGGCTACGTCGGAGGCGGCGGCTAGGGCTTTGCGTAGGTCTGGGGGGAGGGGTTGGCGGACGGGGGACGCGGTGGTGGGGGAGGTTGGGCCGTGGTTTGGGTGTGTGGTGGGGGCCGCGTGGAGAGTGTCTAGCTTGAAGCCGAGGGGGCGGTCTAGGCGGGCTGCGGCGACTTTGAAGGGGCGGTCGTCTTTGCGGGGTTCGAAGGAGATCACTTCGCGGTAGGGGAGGCCGCCGTCTTCGGGGTCGAATTCGCGGTACAGGAGGCGGTGGGAAGGGCCGAGTTCCTGGTTGCCGCGGGACTCGGGGATCACGGAGAGCTTGATTTCTGCGCAGTCGCTGAGGTCGTGGGTGGCGTCGCGGAGGCGTTTTCCGTTGAAGCTCTCTTCGTCGCCGTTGGCCAGGGCTCGAAGGCCGAGTCTGAGCGCGCGGAACTCGCGGTCACGCAGACCACCAGTCGGCTGGGACGCGGCGGCGCGTTGCAGTTCGGCGAGCTGCTGCATTACCTCCGGTCGTACGAGGAGCCGGTACTGCGTCATCGCGGCTTCAGGTCGGAATCGTCGATGTCCTCATCGAGATCGATTCCGAGCTCGGCGGCGACGTCCTCGTACGGGATCGATGGTCCCGCCGGATTCGCGAGCCGGTGGCGCAACACCGAGTAGCTAGCGTCGAACCCTTCCTCGTCGGTGGACTGGGCGACCAGTGCTCGCCAGACCTCCCACGGGATGACGACGGCCTCTGGCTGGCCGGAGTCGCCGAAGATGAGGGGTTCGGTCTGGCCACCGCGGTACATCTGCAGGATGTCGTGCAGGTGCTTGGAGGCTTCCTCGGTGGCGATCACCCAGGCGGTCTGACCGTCGGGGAGGAGGTACGGGGTTTCCTTGTCCATGGAGGTCCTCTCGGTTGAACGCTTCATCAGAATAGGCCGAGTGGAGGTGGACGCCCTGGAGGTTATCCACAGGAGGGCGGCGTGGCCTCGGTGGCTGCTGATCACTCGCTGTTAGATGTTGGTGCTTGTGGGTGGGTTGTTGGGCGAGGATTATGTGGGGCGGAACGCGGGGGCGGGTTACTAGGTGGGGCGGACTGTGGGGGATGGCGTGGGGTGGGTTGAGGTTGTTGTGGTGGGGGATGACGAGGAGCGGGTTGATCGGCTCGCTCGGCAGCTTCGGGGGGAGTTGGTTGGGCGGGAGTTGGAGGCTCGGCTGGTGGTCGGGGAGGCGCCTGAGAACAGCAAGGGGGATGCGGCGGCGGTTGGGGCGATCGCTGTGGCGTTGGTGGGGGCCGGCGGGATGATTCCTACGCTGATCGCGGTGCTGCGGGACTGGCTTGGGCGGCGTACTGGGCCTCAGCGGATCAGTATCAAGTTCGGGGATGACTCGATCGAGTTGGATCGGCCGAGCTTTGATGAGCGCGAGCAGTTGCTCAAGGCATTTCTGATCAAGCACGCGGACGAGTGACGCATGGTGCGTCGGTTGGCGTTGCTGATCGCGACGTATGAGTACGAGGACACGGGGCTCAGGAGGCTGACCACTCCAGCGCACGACGCTGAGGCGCTCGCGCGGGTGCTCGAGGATCGTGAGATCGCGGGTTTCGAGGTACGGACGCTTGTCAACGCTTCGCGAGATGCGGTGGGCGAGGCGATCGCGGAGTTCTACGCGGGGAGCAGGCGTGACGATCTGACGCTGCTGTACTTCACCGGCCACGGGCTCAAGGACGACAACGGCCGGCTGCACCTGGCGATGTCCAACACCAAGCGCAATTCTCTGAGGTTCACTGCGTTGGCGGCTCACCTCATCGACGAGGCGATGTCCGAGAGTCCTTCCCGGCAGAAGATTCTCATCCTGGACTGTTGCTACAGCGGTTCGTACGAGACGCAGCAGTTCGCCAAGTCGGACTCAGCGGTTCATCTGGAAACACTGGGTGGGCGCGGGCGGACGGTGCTGACGGCGTCGGATTCGACGCAGTATGCGTTTGAAGGCAGCACAATTCATGGGGAGGCTGCGCAGTCTGTCTTCACCCGGCATCTGGTCGAGGGTTTGCGGGACGGTACTGCGGATATCGACGGTGATGGGGACATCACGGTCGACGAGCTCTACAGCTATGTGTACGACCGGGTGACTGCTGAGCAGCCCAATCAGCGGCCGAAGAAGCTGGATCAGGTTGAGGGCCGGACGGTGATCGCGGCCAATGTGCATTGGACATTGCCGGCGCATCTGACGGCGGCGCTGGAGAACCCGTTGCCGAGGGCAAGAGAAGCGGCGGTGGGTGGGCTCGCGGAATTGCGGCGGTCCGGCAACGAGCTGGTACGCCGTACTGCGACCCGCCGGCTCGAGGAACTCGTCGACGACGACAGTCGATCCGTCTCGGCAGCAGCCCGCGCGGCCCTCGACGCACCTGGGCCGCCGACGCCTCTCGCGCCAAGGCCTGTTGGGTCGACGCCTGTAGCACCAGCGCCAGCTGTGACGCCGCCGGCCGCTCCGATGTCGGTCGTCTCGATGCCCGAGGGCGTGACAGTGGATGGAGTGTCGAGTCGCCGGACCACTCGTACGGCTCGGCAGCCGGCGGTGGCTGCGCCAATCGGCGAGGTGCCGAGCACCAGCACAACGCGGCAGCCGGAGCAGGCGGCGGGGCCGAAGGTCAGCAGCGGCGGGTTCTTCAAAGAGCTCGTTCGCCTCTTGAACGCCCGGCTGGTTCCGGCGACAGTGCCCGCGCCGATCTACTGGCTCAGCGTGCTGGCCGCGTTCTACCTGGTCCCCGGGGCCGGCCGCGCATTCAGCGTCTATCGTCTGGATGAAGTCTCGCTCTGGTACAGCGTTGTCGCTGCCGTCGCAGCCTGTCTGGTCATCGCCCTCCAGTACCGCTTCGGCCTGGCCCTGGTCGCCGGAACCACGGTCGTTGGAGCGGTCAGCCTGGTGATGCAGCTCGAGACGTTGACGAAAGAGCTCTCCGGCTTCGGCGTCGATACGCACAGGCTCTATGCGGTGTACCCGTTGTATCCGTACCAGGGACAAGCGGCTGCGATCGCTGCCGGCGCTGTGGCGCTCTACCACTTCCGCGGTGAGCTGTCGCTCGACGTACGGCGGTTGCGCGGCTGGCGGGCCTGGACGATGGTCGGTCTGGGCGGGGTGGCAGCGCTCATCCAACTGTGGATCACGTTCTATCTGACCTACAACGCCAGCCTGCGGTTCAGGGAGGGCGTGCCATTTCCGATTGCGGCTGTCCAGATCCTCGGCGCCGTACTGGCCTTAGCTGGGCCGCTGCTCGCTGTGCTGATGCGACGGGGCCGGACGTTCCTCGCCGGCTGGGTGCTTGCCGGCTTCCCGCTCTGGGTCGGGGTCTACGGCGGCCTGCCCAGATTCCCCGAGCGGACTCGGGCGCTCACGGTTCTCCTTGCCGTGTGGGCCTTGCTGGCCGTCGTGGTGATCGTCGGGCGTTGGCGCGATGAGGCCGCTGAGACCGGGCAGCTCTCGGACGGAGCGCGTCGTCGGCGGTGGGCGATCGTGGGGATTGCGGCGATGCTGCCCGTAGTACTGGGTGGGGCGATCGTGATCGTCGATCCGCGGGGGCCGACGTATCCGGTGGTGGTGGCTGTTGCGGTTGCGCCCGGCAACAATGTTCTCTACGCGGTCGACTCGGCGAACGGCAAGGTCCTGAAGATCAGTACCACCTCGCAACGGCAAGAGGGCGAGGCGCTCAAAGTCGGGGAAGGTCCGGCCGGCGTGTTGCTCTCTCCGGATGGGCGTCAGTTGTACGTGGCCAATGCCAGGTCCAACTCCGTCTCGGTGATCGACGTCGACAGTTGGACGGTCAAGGGTGCGCCGATCCCGGTCGGATTCGAGCCTGTCGATCTGGCGTGGAGCCGGCAGACGAATCGGCTGTTCGTGCTGAGTGAGAAGGCGGCCACGATCACGGTGGTCGATACCGAGAAGCTGACCACCGTCGGTGGGCCGGTGAGCGGTGGGTCCACTCCGTCCGCGCTGGCGACCGGGCATGACGGCAAGTTCCTCTACGTGGCGAATCACGATGGGTCGACCGTCACCGTGATCGACGCGGCGACGCTGAAGCCGTCGCGTTCGGCGTACAAGATCAGCGGGAAGCCGGTAGACCTGAGCGTCGACCAGGATGACGACGCGCTCTATGTGCTGTCGGAGGATTCGTACTCCGTGGTCAACACGAACGTCGACAGTCCGCGGCCGACGGCGGTGCCGCTGCCGGGGCGGTCGAAGGACGCGGTACTGACCGACGACGGCAGCCGGTACGTCGTACTGGGTGCGTCGTCGGAGGGCCAGGAGCTCAAGGACCTGGTCACCGTCATCAACACCAAGAACCGTGCGAAGGTCGGCACGGCCGAGAGCGACGGTGGGCTGGCGAGGCAGGTTGCGGTGAGCCGCGACAACCAGCGGATCTATGTCTCGGGGTACGACTTCGAGCACAACGTGCTGATCGTGGACGCGACGATCCCGAAGGCCGTCGGGGCGATCTCGCTCGGCAAATAGCCAGAGCGGGGCACCTGGTCAGGTGCCCCGCTCTCCTGGGTGGATCAGGCGTTGCGGAGGGTGGTGAAGAAGGTGCGGAGGTCTGTGGTGAGGTCGGTTGGGCGTTCTAGGGAGGCGTAGTGGCCGCCTTCCTTGAAGTTGGTCCAGTGGACGATGTTGGTGTTGTCGCGGTCGGCTAGGGGGCGGATGGTTTTGAAGTCGTCGGCGAAGACGGCTACGCCGGTGGGGGCGTTGTTGATGGCTGGTTCGGTACCGGCGTGGGCTTCCTCGTAGTGGTAGCGGCCGGCGGCGGCGCTGGTGTTGGTGAACCAGTAGAGGGAGACCTCGGTCAGGATCTGGTCCTGGGTGACCAGGCTGGTGCCGTTGCCGAAGCTGTTGAAGAGTTCGTTCCAGGCGAGTTGGCCGACGGGGGAGTCGGAGATGCCGACGGCAACGGTTTGCGGGCGGGTGGAGTTGATGGCGTTGTAGCCGCCGACGGACTGGAACCACTGGAGGTGTTCGAGGGCGGCGTAGTCCTCGGGGGTGAACTTCTCGAACTCGGTCGGGTCGCCGCTCGGGAAGGAGAAGAGCTGGAGGACGTGCAGGCCTAGGAAGCCTTCGGGGTTCAGGAGGCCGAGTTCGCGGGAGACCATCGCGCCGCCGTCGCTGCCGTGCGAGCCGTACGACGAGTAGCCGAGGCGGCGCATCAAGGCGTCGAAGGTACGGGCCACGCGGGCCATCGTCCAGCCGCGGTCGACCAGCGGGGTACTGAATCCGAAGCCGGGGATCGACGGGATGACGACCGAGAAGGCCTCGGATGCCTTGCCGCCGTGGGCGACCGGGTCGGTCAGCGGGCCGATCATGTCGAGGAAGTCGATGAAGGAACCCGGGTACGAGTGGACCAGCAGCAGCGGGGTGGCGTCCGGCTCGGCCGACGGGACGTGGATGAAGTGGACCGTCTGGCCGTCGATGTCGGTCAGGTAGTGCGGGAACTCGTTCATCCGGGCTTCCTGCTCGCGCCAGTCGAACCCGGTCTGCCAGTGGTCGACCATCTCGCGCAGGTAGCTGTTCGGAGTACCGAGGTCCCAGTTGTCGCCGGGGGCGGCCTCGGGGAGGCGGGTGTTGGCGAGGCGGGTGTTCAGGTCGTCCAGGTCGGCCTGGGCGATCTCGACGCGGAAGGAGCGGATGTCTGCGGGGGAGCTGCCGTTGTTGTTCATGGCTTTACCGTAGAAGCCATATAGGAACGTTAGCTTCCCAATTGAACTATCATTTCGAAGATGCGGGAAACTTCCTCGAGATTGCTGTCGCTGCTGGCCCTGATGCAGTCGCGGCGGGCCTGGCCCGGGTCCGAGCTGGCGGAGCGGTTGGGGGTCAGTACGCGGACGATTCGCAATGACATCGATCGGCTGCGTGAGCTGGGGTATCCGGTGGATGCGACGCGGGGTGCGGCTGGGTACTACCAGTTGGGCGTGGGGGCGAAGCTGCCGCCGTTGCTGCTGGATGACGAGGAAGCGGTTGCTGTCGCTGTCGGGCTGCGGACGGGCGCCGGAGTGGCGGGGATGGAGGAGAGCAGCGGCAGGGCATTGGCGAAGCTCGAGCAGGTGCTGCCGCATCGGCTTCGGCGGCAGGTGAACGCGATCCATACGACGCTGTCGAAGGGGCCGGACAACACCGGGTCCAACGTGCCGGATCCGGAGGTCGATCCGGTGGTGGTGACGACGATCGCGGCAGCGATCCGGGATGAGCACTATCTGCGGTTCGATTACGTGGTACCGGGGCAGGAGCCGCAATTGCCGTTGCTGGTGGAGCCATACAGGCTGGTGAGTTGGCAGCGGTACTGGTACCTGGTCGCGCGCGACGATGCTGGTGAGTGGCACACATATCGCGTCGACTGGATGGACCTGCGGATGGCGACCGGGCGGCGGTACAAGGCCCGGCCGATGCCGGAGGACGACTACATGGACTTCGTACTACGAGACGTCGCGTCCACCGGCTGGAAGGTCCACGCCCGCATCACCGTCTTCGCCTCCGCCGACGAGGTACTGTCCCGCATCCACGCCGCAGTCGGAATCGTCGAGCCGGTAGACGACAACACCTGCGTGCTGATCACCGGCGCGGAGAGCCTCGAAGTAGTTGCCGTGTACATCGGAATGCTCGGCCTCGACTTCCAAGTCACTGCTCCACCAGGCCTGGTGGAGCACCTCAAACTCGTCGGAGAGCGCTATCTCCGCGCGATCGAGTAGCCGATCACGGGTTTCCGAGGCCGGCGTTGCGGGCTTGGATTATGGCGGTGGAGCGGTCGGCTACTGCGAGTTTGGTGAAGATGGTGGAGACGTTGTTGGCGACTGTTTTGGAGGCTAGGCCTAGGTGGGTGCCGATGGCGGTGTTGGAGAGGCCGGAGGCTAGGAGGTTGAGGATTTCTCGTTCTCGGGAGGTGAGGTCGGGGAAGGGGTCCGCGGCGGGGGCGGGGGGTGCGGTGAAGAAGGAGAGGACTCGGCGGGCTACGCCGGGGCCGAAGATGGCTTCGCCTGCTGCGACCGCGCGGATGGCTCGGGCGATCTCGTCCTGCTCGGCGCCTTTGACCAGGTAGCCGCGGGCGCCGGCGCGCATGGCGGCGAAGACTGAGTCATCGTCTTCGAACATGGTCAGGACCAGTACCGCGACATCGGGGGCGGTGCGGGCTAGTTCGCGGGTGGTGGCGAAGCCGTCCAGGTCGGGCATTTGTAGGTCTAGGACGGCGACGTCGGGATGGTTTGTGACGACCTCGCGGATGGCTTCGCGGCCGGTGGAGGCTACGCCGACTACCTCGATGCCGGGGAGTGAGGAGAGTAGGGCGGCGAGGCCGGCGCGGACTACTGGGTGGTCGTCTGCCAGCACCACACGGACCGCGTTCACGGCGTGGCCATGGGGAAGGTGGCGTGGACTTGGCCGCCGGTGGGCGTGGGGCCGGCTTTGAAGGTACCGCCTAGTTCGGCTGCCCGTTCGCGCATGGCTTGGAGCCCTACGCCTGGGCGCCAGGCGCCGTTCGGTGGGCCGTCGTCGGTGACCAGGACTTCCAGCGATGAGTCGCAGCGCAGGGTCAGTACGGCGGTTGTCGCTCGCGAGTGCCGCACGACATTGGTGAGCGCCTCGGTGGCGATCCGGTACGCCGCGACCTCGAGCGCGGCCGGCAACGGGGGCAGGCCGTCGGCCGAGACCTGTACCGAGACGGATGCGCCGTCTGCGCGCCAGGACATTGCGTCTGCTCGTTGTCGCAAGGCTCCAACCAATCCGAGTTCGTCCAAGGCCGGCGGGCGGAGGTCGTCGACCAGCCGCCGTACGTCGGCGATCGCGGCACGCGTGTCCGTGCGCAAAGTACTCAACAACTCTGACGCCTTGACCGCATCGACGGAGACTAGGTTGGCCGCGGCATCTGCGGTGAAAGCAACGCCGGTCAGCGTTGGACCGAGTCCATCATGCAGGTCTCGCCGCAGCCGCCGACGCTCCTCCTCGCGGGCGGCGACGAGCCTCTCCCGAGACGCCTGCAACTCCGATGACAGAGACGTCGCGTGAACAGCCACAGCAAGCGGTACTGCGACCAGCGTGAGCACATTGCGATCAGTCTGCGACAGGCCGGATTCCCCCGATCGCAGGCCGACCAGCAACGAGCCGACCGTCGTACCGCCATAGGACAAGTTCACCGGTACTACGTTTCCCGCGATCCCGGCGGATGCCAAGAGCGAGCCGTCGACGGCGACTGCGACGTACGGGAGTCGTAGCGCGGAGCGGACCGCTTCGACGACGCCGGGCATCCCGCCGGCCACGCCTGACGACAGCTCCTCGCCGACCCGTGATGCGACGCGGGCGGGGTCGCGGCGGTCGCCGTACATGGCTTGGTCAACGAGGCGTTGCAGGCGGGGGAGTACGGGTGCGATCAGGAGGGCGATGAGGACCGTGACGATCGCGGAGCGGCCGAAGCGGGTGGAGATGAAGGAGTCCGTGATGGCGACCAGGGCGGCATAGGCGCCGACGGCAAGTATCGAGAGCAGGGCCCAGGTGAGCGCGCGGGAGACGACCAGGCGGATGTCGAGCAGTTGGTGGCGGACGATCGCGACCGCGACGGCGACGGGGATGAGGGGGATGGCGAGCAGGACGAACACCGGCGTACCGGTGATCAACGCCCAGGGGGCCATCACGAGGATCATCAGCACGGTTGCTAGGAGCAACCAGAGGAGCTGACGGCGGCCGGTTTCGTCGGCGCGGCGGTAGCGGATGACGAGGCTGGCGATCGCTAGGGCGTAGGCGATCAGGCCACGGATCTCGGTTGCTGTCCACAACGGTTGCAGGCTGTCGTACGACGGGATTTGGAGGTAGCTGTTCGGGCCGCCGTCGAACAGGGCGCCGGGGCCGGTACCCATCTCGACGGCGAAGAAGGGTGCGGTGACGATGATGCCGATGGCAACGGGTCGCCAGCGGGGCGAGAGCAGGTGGCCGTTGGGGAACAGGAGCAGAGCCAGCGGGAGGAACAAGGCGATCGACCACGGCCAGGACCAGGAGATGATGGTCGCGAGCAGGCGCTGTACTTCGAGAGGTGCGGCGTTGTCGTAGAGCAGCTGGGACAGGGGAGCGCCGACCGCGGTGGTCGCGTGGCCGATGCCGTCGGCGAGGAAGAGCCAGCCGATCGGGTTGGCCGGGCGATGCCAGGCGATCACGGCGCCGCAGGTTGCGAAGGTGAGGCCCATCAGCCCGTTGGTGACCAGGAAGCTGTCCAGCGCGGTATCGAACGACCAGCCGACCACCACCGCCAGAACTACCCCGACGAGTACTTCGAGGGTGCCGAAGCTGCCCAGGACCACGGCGAGCGGTCCGCGCCAGCGCCGAGCCTCCGGCTCGCCACCGGCGCGGGAAAGGCGGTGAGGCGCGGCGGGCTGTGGGGTGGGGCTCGGGGCCGCGTCGCTGGGGGTGAGCAGGGGCGGGGGCGGGGCGGAGTTGGCGGGCGCAGACGTGCCGGGGCCCGTGTGGCGTGGGTGGTCTGGGGCTCCCGTCATGGGGTCAGTGTGCGCGTTCGTGGGTCCCGGTGTCTCGGGAATGGGTTCCCGGGAGGGGCGGGCAACCTCCTGCCGGTTGGTGAATCCACGCCCGGGCGCCGGGCCGGTCCGGCCGCGACTGTGGTGGCAACGGCCCGATCGGGTCGACCAACAGGGGAGGTTTGACGATGTCTCGGACGTTTCGGACTGGGCTGGTTTTGCTGGGGCTGTTATCGGTGGGGGATCTGGCGGGTCCGTTGCTGACGGACGGGGAGCACCCGCCGATGTCGATCGCGTTGATCGGGGCCGCGTTGGGTCTGGTCAGCCTGGTGCTGGTGGGGTTCGCCTGGCGTGGGGCTCGGCGGGCTGTGGTGCCGCTGATCGTTCTCCGGGTGTTGTCGGCGCTGAGCGCAGTACCGGCGTTTTTCGCTGGTGACGTTCCCGCGGCCGCTGTGGCTGCGGCAGCGATCATCGTCGTACTGACCGTGGCCGGCATCGCGCTCCTGCTGGTGCCCGCCCGGGAGCTGGCGGGTGTGCGATGACAACCACAGCAGCCCGTACTACGACAGTCGCGGATACCCGTGGGATCAGCCGACTGGCAGCCGCGATCGTCCTGCCGATCGGGCCGGCCGCGGTCGCAGTGCTGCGGTTCGTACTGCCCTACGACACGGTCGACGACGCCAAGACGATGGCCGCGAAGGTCATCGCCGAACCGGGACGTGGATCGGCGGTGCTGTGGTTCGGCTTCCTCGCCGTACTGACCCTGGTACCGGCCGCGTTCGCCGCAGGCAAGCTCACCCGCCGTCGTGCGCCCAAGCTGACGATCGTCGCGCTCGCCCTGCTGATCCCCGGCTATCTCGCGCTCGGCTGGCTGATCGGCGAGGACCAGCTCCTCTGGTCGGGCGCGCACGCCGGACTCGATGCCGGCAGCATCACCCGGATCGCCGAGGCGGCGCATCCGACCACCGCGATCGCCGGTGTGTTCTTCGTACTCGGGCACGTGCTCGGCACCATCCTGCTCGGTGTCGCGCTGTGGCGGTCGCAGGTGATCGCGCGTTGGGCAGCGGTCGCGGTGATCGTGTCGCAGCCGATCCACTTCGTTGCCGCGGTCATCGTTCCTAACCACACGCTCGACCTGGTCGGGTGGGGGTTGCAGGCAGTCGGGTTCGCCGCGGTGGGGTGGGCGATTCTTCAACTGCGCAACGACGAATGGGACCTGCCGGCCTTGCCCTGAAGGGCAGAGGTGTCGGACTCGTCCAGCTCATGATCGAGCTGGACGAGTCCTGTCAGACCCAGATTGCGGCCGGCCGCCCGTCAGCGAAGACTTCTGGTGGGTTGGGGAGGGAGACGGCTTCGCCTTGGGCTACTCGGAGGGCGGACCAGGCTGCGGCACCGGCGTCCAGTACGTCGTCGACGCCGACCGCCAGGCCTGCGAGACCGAGTTCGCCGGCCAGGGAGATGCCTGCAGCGGCGAGGAGGGCGCGGCGGCGTTCGGCGCCTGCCCAGGTGGACTTGCGGACGGTCAACGGTGCACCTGCGAGGTACGCGAAGCTGACTTCGGGATGGACCTCGACGACTCGCGTGGTGGCTCGGCCGATCCACTCGTCGACCTCGAAGAGCTTGGCGCGCAGTCCGTACGCCTGGATCGACAGTCCCTGGCCGGTGAGCTCGCGGTTGATCAGGACCGCCTCGCTGTGGGTCGGTGCTTGCAGGGCGGCTCGTACCGGCGTTGTGAAGACGGATGAGGAGAGCCGGCCGATCGCGGCGCGGGCGAGCAGATCCGCCTGGCGGGGCGCGGTGTCCGGCAGCCCGATCGGCATGTCGATGGCGACGACATCGAGTGGATCGAACTGCTTGACGAGTAGGTCGATGGTGGGGGCGACGAAGGCGGTGACCCCGGTGGCGGTACGGAGTACGCCGACCCAGCCCGCCTTGCAGGCGTCGACGCCGAGGACTCGGGTCACTGACTACACCCCTTGTTGCTTGAGGAAGGCAACGGATCTTGCCATCGAGGTCGGCCAGGCGGCGGCGAAGGCGTGTTCCTCGCCGGGGTAAGTGTAGAGGGTGGCCTGCTTGCCGGCCTTCTTCAACGCAGCAAGGGTTTGTGACGCCCAGACGGGTGGGCAGGTGGAGTCGGCGAGACCCTGCTGGATCAGGAGTGGTTCGGTGATGCGGTCGAAGAAGTTGACGGCTGACAGGTTGCGCCAGAAGGTCGGGTTCTTCGCGGGATCCCCATGGGCGCGGATGATCGCGGCGGCGGTCGCGGCTGCAGGGCGGGTCCAACGGTCGAAGTTTTCGACGGCGTTCGAGCTGACCGCGGCATAGACGATGGCGGCCTTGACCAGGCCGGGTTGCGCGACGAGAACGTTGTACGTGATGCCGCCGCCCATCGACCGGCCGAAGAGGCCGACCCGTTGCGCATCGACGTACGGGGACGCCTTGAGAGCGAGGACCGCGTTGATGACGTCCTCGGTGTAGCCGATCCGCAGGTTGACCTCGGACTGCGGATCCTTCGACGACTGCGCATGGTTGCGATAGTCGGTGTGCAGTACTACGTAGCCGCGGCGGGCGAGGTAGTCCTGCTCGCGCATCAGGCCGCGACCGTTGGTGTAGACGGCGGGGTCGATGTAGCCGTGGTTGAGGACCAGCGCGGGATGGCGGCCGGGGGTGGTGGGGACGTTGAGGATGCCGGAGATGCGGAGCTTGCCGCTGGCGTAGGTGACGAAGTACCGGGTGTAGGCGTCGGTACGGGTGATGACGCGGCCGAGGCGGAGGTCCCGGCCGTCGTACTTCTTCGCCATCAGCGCCTGGAGCGAGACCGGGTCCGGGGGAGTGCTGCTCGTTGCCGCGCTTGGAGTGGGTGCGCTCGGGGTGGGCGTGGTTGGTGTGGCCGTGCTGGCAGGCGGTGGAGTGGGCGTCGGGTCGGCCGTCGGGGTCGACGAGCAGCCGACCGCCGCGGACAGCACCAGAGCGACGAAACCCAGCCACGGCAGCTTCATATCCCAATAGTGCAGGCCGAACCCAAGCACCCTCGACGTATGGCGCATGCAGGTTGTAGGCTCATGCAATAAATGCACGGGCATGGAGTTGATGATGACGGAGAGCTTTCTGTTTCTGCTGGGGAGTACTCGGCCGGGTGGCAACACCGAGGCGCTGGCGAGGCTGGCTGCCGCCGGGCTGGCGCCTGAGGTCGAGCAGAAGTGGGTGCGGCTGACGGAGTCGCCGCTGGAGCCGTTCCGCGATGTGCGGCACGAGGGTGCCGGGGTCTATCCCGAGCCGACCGGCAATGAGCGCGAGTTGCTCGACGCGACGCTGGCGGCGACGGATCTGGTGATCGCGAGTCCGCTGTACTGGTACTCGGTCTCGACGAGCGTGAAGCACTACCTGGACTACTGGACGGCGTGGATGCGCGTTCCCGGAGCGGACTTCCTCGACCGGATGCGCGGCAAGACTCTCTGGGCCGTCACGGCGCACACCGCGGACGATCCGAGCCAGGTCGAGCCGCTGCTCGGCACGCTACGTCTCAGCGCCGACTACCTCGGGATGCGCTGGGGCGGCCAGCTCCTTGCCTATGGCAACCGCCCGGGCGAGGCTCTCGAAGGCGACGGAGTGCGAGCTGATGCCCGACAACTCTTCGCCCAGAGAGCGCTCACCGCGGGCTGAGCACCCGGTACGCCGGTACGACGAGGAGCGGTCGTCAGGCGAGGTCGTGGCGGAGAAGGACTGTGCGGTTGTCGAAGGTACGGGTGTCGCTGAGTCGGAGGTTCAGCCGCTCGGCCACCGGGTGGTAGACGGGCTTGCCGCCGCCCAGTACGACGGGGTGGACGATCACGTGGTACTCGTCCAGCAGCCCGCGTTCGGTCAGCGCGGCCGCGACGCTGGCGCTGCCGGTGAGCAGGATGTCCTTGCCGGGCAGCTCCTTGATCCCGCGCAGCTGCTCGACGTCATGGATCACCTCGGCGCCGTGGGGAGCGCTCTCCAGGGTCCGCGACAGGACGAGCTTCGAGGTCTTGGCCCAGACCGGGGCGAACTCGATCGAGTGCTGGTCGTCCGGGTTGATCGACAACGCGTGCGGCCAGTAGGACGCCATCATTTCCCAGACGGTCCGTCCGTACAGGAAGGTGTCGGCACGCTGCGCGAGGCTCATCGAGTAGGCGCCGAGCTCCGGTCTGAGCACCGGCCAGTCGAACTCGCCGTTCGGCCCCTCGATGAAGCCGTCGAGCGACTGGTGGACGTAGTACATGATCTTCCGCATGTTCCGCTCCTTTGATCTGCTGTCGGCCACTGGTCGGAGCCGCCCGGCGGCTTCTGACATCGGTAGGGGTTGACTATGCCTGGGGCGAGGCGGAGGGTCGGGGGGAACGGGGATGTCAGGGGGAGGTCTGGCAGCCGTCCGTGAATTCGATGCTCTCTGGGGTGGGACTTCTCGCATTGCGTTCGTTGGTGGCTCGCCGGTCTGGTCGGCGCTGCGGCGACGCGCGCCGGTCGACAACGTGGGAAAGCCCGCTGGACCGTGGAGGAGTCATGGGCGAGTACACGATCGAAGACTTGAAGGAGCGCACCAGAGGTCCCGTCATCACCGATGCGGACGAGGGCTACGACGAGGCGCGCAAGGTCCACAACGCGATGATCGACAAGCACCCGCGGGTCATCGTGCGATGCGAGAACGCGGGCGACGTGATGGCGACCGTCGGGTTCGCCGCGGCCAACGGCCTGGACCTGGCGGTCCGTGGCGGCTCACACAGCGTGCCTGGCTTCGGTACCGTCGACGACGGCGTGGTGGCCGACCTGAGCCCGATGCGCAACGTCCGGGTCGACCCGGTCACCCGTACTGCGCGTGCCGGCGGCGGCGCGACCTGGGGCGACTTCAATGCGGCGACCCACGCCTTCGGGCTGGCGACCACTGGCGGCATCATCTCGACCACGGGTGTCGGCGGCCTGACGCTTGGTGGCGGCATCGGGTACCTGGCGCGTGGTCTGGGGTTGTCCTGCGACAACCTGATCTCGGCCGACGTGGTCACCGCGGACGGCCGGTTCCTGACAGCCAGCGAGAAGGAGCACGAGGACCTCTTCTGGGCGCTGCGGGGTGGTGGCGGCAACTTCGGCGTCGTCACCGCGCTGGAGTTCCGGCTGGCTCAGGTGGAGACCGTCTACGGCGGTCCGATGCTGTTCGAGATGTCCGACGGAGCAGCTGTGCTGGCAGGGTTCAGGGACCTCATCAAGGACGCTCCGGAGCAGCTAGGTGGCTTCCCTGCGTTCCAGCTAGCGCCACCGCTGCCCTTCATCCCGGAGGACCGGCACGGCGAGGCATTCACGCTCATAGTGGCTTGCTGGGCAGGCGATCCCGCGCAAGGTGAGCAGGAGGTCGACAAGTTCCGGCAGTTCGCTCCGGTCGTCGCGGAGCACGTAGGGCCGATGCCGTACCCAGCGCTGAACACTGCCTTCGACGGGCTCGTACCGCCGGGTCTGCAGCACTACTGGAAGGCCAACTTCGTCACTGAGCTCACTGACGAAGCCATCCAGGCCCACCTGCAGCATGCACCCGGTCTGCCGGCAGTGAACTCCACAGTGCACATCTACCCGATCGACGGCGCCTGCCACCGAGTACCGGCGGATGCGACCGCCTTCGCCTACCGGGAGGCCAACTTCGCGACAGTGATCGCGGGCATGTGGCCGGACCCGGCGCAGAACGACGCAGGGGTCGAGTGGGTGCGCAACTACTACGACGCGGTCTCGCCGCTGTCGGAGTCCGGCGGCTACATCAACTTCATGGCCGGGGACGACCAGGCCCGGATCGCTGACAACTACAAGGGCAACTACGAGCGGCTGGTGGAGGTGAAACGCAAGTACGACCCGAACAACCTCTTCCACCTCAACCAGAACATCGCTCCCTAGCCTGTACTACGTTGCGCGGCGCCCCGGTCGGTAGTGGTGGGTGCCGCGCTGCGCCAGCGCATGGCGTGGGCATTTCCGACCCGGGTGAAGGTCGCGCCGGGGAAGACGGCTGAGTAGATCTCCTCGAACTGCTGGCGGCTCAAGTACCGATCACTGACCCGGTGGTCGAGCCAGTCGCCGGTGGACAGCTTGAAGATCTCGCAGGCCTCGGCGCGGCCACGGCGTACCAGGTTGCGGGCTAGTCGGCGGAGGTCTCCGCCGAACAGCCACCAGCGTGGGTTGGCCGCGCGTGGGGATACGACGTCCACTAGTACGGCCTGCCCGCCTGGAGCCAGCAGGCTCTTGATGTGGGCCAGTGCTGCAGGGAGGTCGGGTACGTGGTGCAGGGTGGCTGAGCTGACGATGAAGTCGTAGCTGCCTTCGACGTCGAGGACTCCGGACTCCAGGTAGCAGATGTTGGGTCGGGAGCGCTTCCTGCGGGCCAGCCGGATCATCGCTGCGGACAGGTCGACGGCATCGACCTGCTCGAAGTGATCGGCCAGCAGTACTGCGTGCCGCCCGGCGCCGCAGCCCAGGTCGAGTGCCCGGCCGGCCCGCTGGTCAGGCGGGTCAGCCGGGAGCACCGATGGCAGCCATTCGTCGACCGGGTCGTTGTTCAGCTCGCCCAGGCGGTCGTACTCCGCGGCCAGCCGATCGAACGACTGGGCCTCTTCCCACGAGATCATCTGCCGCCTCCGCCTGCTCATGTCCATTGGACGACAGGAGCGGGGCGGATGGTTCGCTATTGCATCAACATGCAGAGCCGGTGCATCAAGCTGCAAAGCCGGTCAGATGGTCAGCAGGCGCTCGAAGAAGGCGCGGTAGCGCTGGAGGGCGGAGCGGAGGGCCTCGGTGTCGGGCTCGCCGTTCGACCACTGGCCTTCGAGCGTGCGGTGCTGCTCGTCGAAGGTGGTGGAGAGACGGTCGAGGACGTCGCCGACCAGCTTGTCGGCGTCGGTCACCGCGGACCTCGGGTCGTCGACGAAGCCTTGCTGGATGACGTCCCAGCGGGCCTTGAAGTCCACGCCTTCCGAGGTGGGGACCAGGGGCTCGTCGGCGCTCGGGGTGGTCGCCTCGACGTTCCTGGCGGTCGGGGTGGCGTCGGCGTCCGCGGGGTACGCCGAGTCGTCCGTCGTGTAGGCCGTCTCGTCGGTGGCGGCGAGGGGCTGGTCCGTGGCGGCAAGCGGCTGGTCTGTGGCGTGCGGCGGCGCCTGGTCGTCGCCGACCTGGTCTACGGAGTACTCGGGGCGCTGGGCGTCCGGAGTACCGGAGTAGTTGGCGTCCGGGGTACCGGCGTACTCGGCGTCCGGAGTGCCGGAGTAGTCCGGGCGGTCGGCGTCCGTAGTACCGAAGTCTGCAGTCGGTGCCGGGTGTCCGGGCTCCGTGCTGCGCGGGTCGACGTCGAAGGGCGGGGTGGTGTCTGCGTCACGGGCGCCGGCGCTCGGGTAAGGGGCGGTGGCGGGGTCCAGGGGATCGTTGGTCATGAGTGCTGCTCCTTGGTGTCGGTGTGGCCGTTCAGGTCGGCGGGGTTCTCGAGCAGGACGACTACCAGGCGGCGGTACGCGGTCACTGCCTGCCGCAGGTCTTCCGTGTCGACAGGGCCCTGGGTCTGGGCGACAGCGATGCTGTGTGCCTGGCGGTAGTTCTGCGCGACCTCCGGGTGGTCCACGGAGATGTCGTCGGCGCGCTGGTCGAAGTCGTCGACCGGGTAGCCGGCTTCGCGCATCATGCGCAGTACCAGCCGGTCTGCTTGCGCGACGGCGTCACCAGGCGCGTCCACGAAGTCCTTCTGCAGTCCACTCCACTCTGCGCGGTACCGCTCGGCAGACTCGCCACTGAGCGGGTGCACGTCGAGCTTGGCCCGGCGCTGCTCCCGGCCGCGCAGATCGCGCAACGCCTCCTTGCGGTCGCCCGACTGCTCGAGCGTGCGTTCGTACTCCGGTCCGAAGCGCTCTTGGAGCTGCTCGGTCCGTCGTCGCTGGTAGGTGTACAGGGCCGCCGCGGCGACGAGTACCACCAGGACGATGACGATGATGGTGATGACGGTTCCCATCAGTTCTCAAGTCCCTTCTGAGTAAGTCACTTCGGTGCCCGATCCCGGAACGACGAAACGCCCGGCCCCCCGCGGGGGTCCGGGCGTTCGCGCGGTACGTCAGGCTTTCGGCGCCAGCTTGTGGACGACGATGCCGGACTTGAAGGTGGTGGTGCCGAGCAGCTCGAGGTGGTTGATGCCGACCTTCGACTCCGCGAAGAGCTGGTCACCGTCGGCGAGTACCGGGAAGACCCAGAAGTGGTACTCGTCGACCAGCTTGTGCTCGAGCAGCGTCTGCGAGAACGAGCCGGTACCGAACTTGATCAGGTCGCCGCCGTCGGTCTCCTTCAGCTTCCGGACCGCCTCGGCCGCATCGCCTTCGAGCAGTTCGGCGTTCCAGGTGGTGTCGGTCAGCGTCCGGGACGCGACGTACTTCGGCAGGTTGTTGAACATGTCGGCCATCTCGCCGTCGCGCTGCGACCAGGCCTCGGCGAAGCCTTCGTAGGTGACCCGGCCGAGCAGCAGGGCCTCGGCGTTCTCCATCAGCTTCGCGGAGTAGCCGAAGTGGTCCTCGTCCCAGTACGGCGGGCTCCAGTTCTGCGGGTCGGAGATGCTGCCGTTGAGGGTGACGAAGGTGGACTCGATGATCTTGCGCATGGTCTTGCCTTTCTCTGTTGCGTGGTTTCAGGGTTGGTAGGGCTGCTTGATGCGGGCGGCCCGGAGTGCGTTGGCCCACCAGACGAGCTGGTCGAGCGTGTTCTTGGCGGTGGCGTCGTAGCCGGAGCCGGGGCGGGGCCAGCTGCCGTCTGCGGCGAACTGCTCCCAGTAGCAGGGCAGGGTGACGGTGTTGCGGATCGCTACTGCCTGCAGCTCGGTGAAGACCTGCCGTAGTTGCGCAGCGGCTAGCAGGCCTCCGGTCTCGCGGCCGTAGGCCACGATGGCGACCGGCTTGGCGTGCCACTCCTCGTAGTACCAGTCCAGTGCGGTCTTCAGCGGCGCCGGGAAGCTGCTGTTGTACTCCGGCGTCACCACAGCGAACGCATCCGCGGCAGCGAGCCGTGGAGCCAGTACTGCGACCGCGGCGGGCGTGGGCTCGTCGGTGTCGGGCAGTGTCTGGGGGAGGTTCGCAGTGGCCAGGTCTACGACGTCTATGTCGAGGTCGGCGCGCTTGGCCGCCTGCTGGGCGAACCAGTCGGCCACTGTCGGCCCGAACCGCCCGTGGCGGGTACTGCCGATGATCACTGCGAGTCGTAGGTTCATGCCTGCTCACCTCCTCCTGCCGTCCGTTGCTGTTGAGGAAGACTCTGCCTGAGGGGGTTTACGGTTTCTTTCCGGTCTGTTGGCGCCCCGCCGGAATAGAGTGCGCCTCATGCGTTTCGGGGTGCTCGGACCGGTGACGGCCTGGACGGACAGTGGCGAGCCGGTCACCGTCCCGGGCCTGAAGGTGCGTGCGCTGTTGGCTGACCTGCTCGTGCACGAGGGGCGGCCGGTACCTGCGGACCGCTTGATCGACGACCTCTGGGGCGAGGACCTGCCGGGCAACCCGGCCGGGACGCTCTCCGCGAAGGTGTCCCAGCTCCGCCGAGCCTTCGAGGACGCGGAGCCGGGTAGCCGCGCACTGGTCGTCTCCGGGCCCGCTGGGTACTCGCTGAAGGTCGACAGCGGCTCGTACGACGCACTGGGCTTTGCTGCGCATCTTGAGCGCGGCAGGCTCGAGGAGGCGCTCGCGCTGTGGCGTGGACCGGCGTACGCGGACTTCGCGGACGAGGCGTTCGTGGAGACCGCTGTGGCGCGGCTGAGCGAGCAGCGGCTGACAGCTACGGAGGACTACTTCGAAGCGCGGCTGGCGCGGGGCGATCACAACGCACTCATCGGTGAAGTGGCTGACGTCCTGTCGGAGCACCCGCTGCGGGAGCGACTCCGTGCAGTGCATCTGAAGGCGCTGTACCGCGCCGGCCGGCAGAGCGAGGCGCTGGAGAGCTACGAGCAGCTGCGGACGCTGCTAGCCGACGAGCTCGGCCTGGACCCGACTCCTGAGCTGGCCGAGCTGCAGCAGTCGATCCTGACCCAGGAGCTGCCCCAGGCCAGGCGCCGGAGCAACCTACCGGCAGCCGTGACCGAGCTGGTCGGCCGCACAGAGGCAGTCACCGACATCCAGAGCCGCCTGTACTCCGATCGGCTGGTCACGCTGACCGGTCCTGGGGGAGTGGGCAAGACCCGGCTGGCGCTCGCCGCAGCCGATGGGCTCGCCTTCCCCGATGGGGTGGTGCTCGTGGAGTTGGCGGCCGTCGCTCCTGATGCGCTGGACGTGCGCGGGTCGCTGGCGGACGCAGTACAGGCTGCGCTGGATCTGCGGGACTCGGCTGGGACCGGGGGACTGGTTGCTGCGCTGGCGTCGTTGGAGCTGCTTTTGGTGCTGGACAACTGTGAGCACGTGGTGGAGGCCGCTGCGGCGCTGGTCGACGAATTGCTGGCTGCTGCACCAGGGTTGCGCGTGCTGGCGACCAGTCGGGAGCCGCTGGGGCTCAGGGGGGAGGCGGTGTGGAGTGTGCCGCCCCTAGAGGTGCCTGCTCCGGCTGCTGAGCTGTCTGAGCTTCATGGGTCGGCTGCCGTGCAGTTGTTCGTGGCTAGGGCTGCTGCGGCGGATCGTGGGTTCTCCTTGGATGAGGAGTCGGCTGCTGCGGTGTCTGTGCTCTGCCGGCGGCTCGACGGGATCCCGTTGGCGTTGGAGCTGGCCGCTACGCGGGTGCGGGCGCTGGGAGTACAGGGGTTGGTGGCTCGGCTGGATGATCGGTTCCGGTTGCTTGCTACTGGGCATCGGGGTGCTGCGCCTCGGCAGCAGACGTTGATGGCGATGATCGACTGGAGCTGGGATCTGCTGTCTGGCCCGGAGCAGACAGTGCTGCGGCGGCTCGCAGTACAGACAGATGGCTGTACTGCGGAAGCGGCCGAGCAGGTGTGTTCTGAGGACGGGGTCGATGTCCTGGACGTGCTGATGCGGCTGGTCGACCGGTCGCTGGTTGTGTCGGTGCATGGGGTGGACGAGCCGCGGTACCGGCTGCTGGAGTCGGTGGCGGCCTACTGCGTGGACAAGCTCCGTGCAGCTGATGAGCTGGAGGCAGTGCGGCAGCGGCATCGCTTGTACTACACGGAGTTTGCTGAGACGGCTCGTGACTATCTGACCGGGCCTTCGCAGAGTAGATGGCTGCAGCGGCTAGATGACGAGGCCGGCAACCTGCGGAGCGCTTTCGACGGTGCTGTGGGTGATGGCGACCTGTTGCTGGCTGAGCGGCTCGCGGATGCGCTTGCTTGGTACTGGTTCCTTCGCGGGCGGTTTGCTGAGGCCCGGCGGTCCCTGGAGGCTCTACCGTCGTCGCCGAAGGCCACTGCTTGGCTTGCTGGGTTTATGTATGCCCAGGGGGACGTCGGTGCGGCTGTTGTGCGGGAGTGGGTCCGGGATGCTGGTCCGCGGGCAGAATGGTGGATTGCCTTTACTGCAAGCGATTCCGGCGACCTTGCTGCCTGCCTGGCGATGCTGGAGCATGCGCTGGCTGCCTTCGAGGCTGCCGGGGATCAGTGGGGCATCGCGGCAGTGTTGGTGGCTCGGGCGAAGCATGCGCATGTCCGTACCGACCTGAAGGCACTGGAGAGCGATGCTGCTGAGAGTGCTCGGCTGTTCCGGCTAGTGGGTGACCACTGGGGTCTGCTGCAGGCCACTGGTTGGCTTGGGGCTCTGGCGGAGCTGAACGGCGACTTCGACGAGGCTGCGCGGCTGCACGCCGAGGGGCTCGAGATGGCTGAGTCGCTCGACCTCTGGCCGGAGGTGGCGGGGGAGCTGGGGTGGCTCGGATGGACTGCGCTGCGGCAGGGGTCGTATGCCGAGGCAGAGGCCTATGGCGAGCGGGCGTTGCGGTTGGCGACAGAGCAGGGGCACCGGTCGACCCAGGTGTTGGCGGAGCTCGTACTCGGGTTCGGGGCTCGTCGCTCGGGTGACTTGGAGGTGGCTGAGCAGCGGTTGCAGGCGATGCTCGATGCGGTGCGTAAGCAGGACGAGCCGGTGCTGTACCTGTCGGTTCTGCTGGTGGAGCTTGGGTACGCGCTAGAGCAGCGCGGTTCGTTGATGCGCGCTCGTGAACTACATGCGGAGGCGTTCCGGGTCTCGCAGGAGTTCGAGTCGCGGCGGGGGATGTGCTGGAGCTTGGAGGGCCTTGCGGCATGCGTCGATGACAAGGCGCTGGCTGCTCGACTGTTGGGGGTTGCGGCGACGGTACGGGCTGCGGAGGGATATGTGGGTACTGCGGCCGAGCAGGCTGACATCGACCGGGCTGCGGGTGCTGCTCGGGCAGTACTTGGTGCGGACGGGTTCGATACGCAGTACAGGGCAGGTAGCCGGTTGGAGCTGGAAGAGGCGTTCTCAGAGGTAGAGGTCGCCGGCTAGGTACTTGAGGCCGGTGTCGGCGGCTACGGTCACGACTGCCTGGTCTGGCTCCAGCTCTGACGCCAATTGGATCGCTCCGAGGACGTTGAGCGCGGACGAAGTACCGGCGAAGACGCCTTCCCTGCGCGACAGGTCCTTCACCAGTTCGCGGGCCTCAGACTCCTCTACTGCTCTGGCCTCGTCGTAGGCGCCTTCTCTGAGCAGGGGTGGGACGGTGCCGGTCGCAGTGCCTTCGACACGGTGTGAGCCGCCGAAGCCCTTTGTGAGAGCGGGAGAGCTTGCCGGCTCCAGTGCGACTATGCGGTTGAGGTGTGGGCGGATGGTCCGTGCCACGCCGACCAGCATGCCGCCGGTGCCGACGGCTGCGCAGAAGGTGTGCAGCGCAGTACCGGCCGTCTGGTCGAGGATCTCCTGGCCTAGGACCGCATAGCCGTCCAGGGCGTCCTCGTTGTTGAACTGGTCCGTCCAGAAGGCGTTGTCGCGTGCGACGATCTGGTCGACCTCGTGGCGCATCCGGACGAACAGGTCGGGAGTGATCCGGCCCTGGTCGCTAGGGACCACTACTAGGTCGGCACCGAACGCCTGCATGGTCCGGAGCTTCTCCGGCGAGAAGGCGTCCGACGAGACGACTGACAGCGGATAACCCTTCACTGCACAGATGAAGGCGAGCGAAGAGCCGGTACTCCCGCCAGTGAACTCCACTACGCGCTGGCCCGGCTGCAGTTCGTTGCGGCGCTCGGCTCCCTCGATCATCGCCAGGGCCATCCGGTCCTTGTAGCTGCCGGTCGGGTTGCCGCCCTCCAGCTTGACCAGGACCTGTGCTGAGTTGTCCGGCACTATGCGCTGCAGTCGGACCAGTGGGGTGTTGCCGATCGCCTGGAGCGCACTGGTGAGGATCATCCGGCTAGTCTGCGAACACGGCGGGTGCGTCGGCAATGACTCGGCTGAGAGTCTTGGCGAACCTGTCGCGTTCGGTGGCGGGGAGCTGGGCGAGCAGCTTCTCCAGACGCTCGGTGAGCTCGTCGTTGAAGCGGTGGAGGGCCTTAGAGCCTTCCGGGGTCAGCGTGACGTTGACCGCGCGACGGTCGTGGGGATCGTTCTCGCGGGCGACCAGGCCGCGTTGCTGGGCGCGGTCGACCAATCCGGTCAGGCTGGAGCGCTCGAGGCAGAGCATGCCGGACAGCTCGGCCATCCCGATCGAACGGTCCGCCAGGGAACACAGCATCTGCGCCTGGGCCGCGGTGAGATCACAGTCGCGGCCGACCTCGGCGTACAGGTTCTGCACGAGGAACGTCAACCGGACCAGCCCGTTGGCGGCGCCCGGGGTCTCCTTCACGGCGGCTCCCCACTTGTGATTGTTCGTGGCACGAAGTAATTTGTTCGTCGGGTCAATATTACGTGGCACGAACTACTTAGGGTAGAGGTGGATGATGGACTACGGGCACGAGCTGGTCTTCGGCACGTTCCTGACGCCGGATGTCGAGGACGCCGAGCGGGTGATCGCGCTGGCGCAGCTGACCGAGCAGGTCGGGCTCGACCTGGTGACCGTCCAGGATCACCCGTACCAGCCGCGGCTGCTGGACGCGTGGACGCTGCTGTCGGTCATCGCGGCCCACACGCAGTCCGTGTCGGTCTCCACCAACGTCGCCAACCTGCCGCTGCGGCACCCGGTCGTACTGGCCCGCAGTGTCGCCACGCTGGACCGGATCACCGGCGGGCGAGTGGAGCTTGGGTTGGGGGCCGGTGGGTTCCTGGAGGCGGTTGCTGCCAACGGTGGGCCTCGGCTGACGGCGGGGGAGAGCATTGAGGCGCTGGAGGAGGCCATTGCGATCATTCGCGAGGTCTGGGCTGGCGGTACTGGCGGTATCCGGCTGGCCGGTAAGCACTACACGGTCGCTGGGGCTAAGCGGGGGCCTGCGCCTTCACATGATGTGCAGATCTGGCTGGGGGCCTACAAGCCACGGATGCTGGGGGTCACTGGTCGGCTTGCTGATGGGTGGCTGCCTTCTAGCGCCTATGTGCCGCCGGAGGAGCTTCCTGCCCTCAACAAGCTCATCGACGAGGCTGCGGTGGCGGCCGGCCGTGACCCGTCAGCGGTGCGCCGGCTCTACAACATCTCCGGCCGCTTCGACGGCCGCGGCGGCTTCCTGCAGGGCGGGGAAGACGTCTGGATCGACCAACTCACCGAACTGACCCTGACCGAGGGCATGAGCACCTACATCCTCGCCTCAGACAACCCGGAAGACATCCGCCGCTTCGCCGAGGTCGCCCCCGCAGTACGAGAGTCCGTGGTTGCAGCTCGCGCCACCACAGCGGCCAACACCTCACCGGCCCCCTCCGCAGGCGCCCACCCGGCCGCCACTGGAGCCGCCACCACCGGCTCTGGCAGCACCGCCACCGGCACCACCGCTGGAGCTGGCGCGACCACCTCTACCGGCACCACCGGAGTCCCCGGCTCGAACTTCAGCGTGGTGCCGACGCCGGCGCCCTCCGCGAAGCGGAGCGGAGTACAGGTGCTGGATGAGTCGGAGCGGCCGACCGGACCTGCTCTGGACCCCACACGTGTCTACACGCCGGAGCAGTTGGCGTCGGGCGAGCACCTGATCCAGGTACACGACCACCTGCGAGCCGAGCTCGAGCAGATCCGCGACCTGGTGGAACAGGTAGCCGCCGGCTCGCTAGGCGTCGGCCAAGCGCGCAACCACATCAACACCATGACCATGCGCCAGAACAACTGGACCCTAGGCGTCTACTGCGAGACCTACTGCCGCCTGGTCACCACACACCACTCGATCGAGGACGCAGCACTCTTCCCCCGCCTGCGCCGAGCAGACCCGTCCCTGACCCCAGTGGTCAACCGCCTCCAGGAAGAGCACCTGATCATCCACGACGTCCTCGAAGGCGTCGACAAGGCGCTGGTAGCCCTAGTAGACGGCTCCGGCACCATCGACACCCTCCGAGCCGCCGTAGACCTCCTCGACGACACCCTGCTCTCCCACCTCTCGTACGAGGAGAAAGAGCTAGTCGAACCGCTGGCCCGACTAGGCGTGATGTAGCTACTTGGCCTCGCCCAGCAGCGAGGCGAGGATGTCGAGCAGGCGGAGCGTGGGGGCCTCCGCCAGCACGCGGGCGGCAGAGGTCGGCGGCTCGGCGATCAGGCGGACCTGGAGCAGCTTGAAGTCGCGGACGTTGGCCGGGTTGACCAGATCGCGGTGCACGGCGGCCAGGAAGTCAGGGCCGGCCGACGCCTCGCTGTAGGTCATCCGGATGAAGCTGTCGCTGGTCGGGAAGAGATACGGCCGCTTGAGGTGCAGCAGCTTGGCCTTCTTGGCGTGCCCGAAACCACGGTGGCCGCTGAACTTCTCGTCGAGCTCGGTCGCGGCCTCGAAGAGCGGAGTACCGGGCGCGGCGTCCTCGAGACGCGCGTCGACCGGTACGGCGGCGAACTCCTTGTCCGCGTCCACCTCGAGCAGCCAGACGATGTCCAGCGGGCGCAGGTCGGACCCGATCAGCATCGTCCGCGCCAGGTCCTCGAGCGTGACCCGGTCAGGGTCGGACCCACCGACGTTCGTCATCCCGGGAAGACCGTCGTAGTACTTGAGCACCGCGCCGTTCGTCTCGGCGTACAGCCGCAGCTGTGCGATTGCCTCGTCCACGACGATCTTCCGACTACCGATGTTCATGGCCACACCCTCACACTCTTCGTGGCAGACCCGCCAGCCGGATTGGGCATTCCGATTCGCGAATCCGAACTACACGGATGCGGTGAATCGTAGGGGAACGCCCACCCCCACCACCACACAGGGTGAGATCCCACTTATCCACACCCCGTAACCACCCACCCCACAACACCCCCGGAGCCCCATAAACTCTCAGTCACCAACCATCACCACCCGGAGGCGAACATGTCCCGCACCCGTCGCCTCCCGCTGCTGACGAAGTGTCCGCAGATCGCGAACGACGGCGGCTTCGGCCATGCCGGCACCGGCCAGACCTTCACCTTCCGGGCCCGAACGTTCTCACCGTCCCTGAGCATCTGCGTCATCAAGCTGACAGACGTCCGCAGATGGCAGGTGAGCATCTGGCCGTGCGCCAATCGATGACTCTTGGTGGCTCGGGCTGGGAGGTCTGTTGTGACGAATGGCGGTAGTGGGGCGGTACGGCTGCGGCTGGTCGGGTATTGGGATGGGCCGATGGCTGGGGGTGGGTGGCCGGACGTTCGGGGTTTTGTGGATGGGGAGTGGGATCGGGAGGAGCGGCGGGACGTTGTCGATTATTTGGGGCAGGGGTTTGTGTTCAGGGGGTTTGGGGGGATTTCTCGGTGTCGGTTCTGTGGGGTGGAGAACGGGGCGCTCGAGTTGACGGACGGGGTTTGGTACTGGCCTGACGGGCTGGCTCATTACCTGGTTGAGCATGAGGTTCGGTTGCCGCGGGTGTTTGTTGAGCATGTGCTGGCTGCGATGGGGCGGTTGGAGGATGCGGAGACGGATACCGCTTGGTGGAAGGGGCAGCGGGGGAGGTGAGGTGGTCGTTCTGGGCTAGAGGGTGGTTAGTAGTAGGTGTAGGGCTAGGGCTGTGATTAGGGTGCTGGAGAGTAGGGCGGTTAGTAGGCGGGCGGTGGGGGTGGTTAGGAGGCGGCCTAGGAGGGCGCCGCTGGTGGCTAGGGCTAGTTGCCAGGAGGTGGAGGCTGCGAAGGCGGCTAGGACGAAGGCTGATTGTTCAAGGTGGGTTGGGGTTGTGGCGTCTTGGCTGGCTAGGACCAAGGCGGTGAAGTAGATGATCGTGGTGGGGTTGAGCATCGTCATGGCGAGTAGGGCGAAGTACGCGCGGGGTGGGCTGGGTGGTGTGGTGGCGGAGGTCGCCGAGGATTGGCTGCGGCGGTGTTGGGTGATGGCTTTGGTGGCACCGCGCGTTGCTAGGGCTAGTAGGACCAGGACTGAGGCCCACTTCAGGGGGACCGTGATCGGGTCGATGAGTGGGGTCAGGGCTGAGCCGCCGAGGGTGGCGATGAGGGCGTAGAGGCCGTCGGCTGTTGCTACGCCGAGAGCGGCGGATGCGCCGAGCTTCAGGGACGTACGGGCGGTGAGGGCCACGAGGTACGTCGCGATGGCACCGACTGGCATGGCGATGCCATAGCCGGCCAGCAGCCCCGCGACCAGGGCGGCGGTCACGACCGCGGCCCTGCGAACCAGGCGGTCACGACTGCGAGGTGATTGGCCTCCGCGCTCGGCCGGTCTGCTGCTGGGCCCGCACCGAAAGGTCGGTGTAGGTCAAGAGCAGAAGGGCTTTCGTCGTGGTCATAGGCCGATGATGGCGGTCCGCGGATGCCGTGGGCAACTGGGTTTAGAGCTGGTGGGCGTGGGCTGTGGTGGGGGCCAGGAAGAGGAGGACTGGGCGGCCGGTGTTGGGGAGGAGGTCGGTGTAGGTGTGGAGTTGGGGGGCGTAGTGGGCGATGCGGGCGTCCAGGGCCTCGGCGGGAATGGCGTCGGTTTTGTAGTCGACGATGATCAGGGTGTCGTCGTCCTCGCGGTAGATGAGGTCGACGAAACCTTCCAGGACGGTGCCGTCTGGTTGGAGGGTGCCGACGTAGGACTCGCGCCAGTGTTCGCGGGCGGCTGCTCGTTGGACGACGTCCGAGGCGAGCGCCGAGCGGACTAGGGCGGTGACGACGTCGGCGTACTCGACTACGCCTTCGGCCAGGCATTGTGCGGAGACGGCGGCGTCCAGGCCGGCGCCGGTGGCTAGGTCGACGACTTGGAGTACGCCGTGTACCGCGCGGCCGATGGCCGTGCCGTAGCGGCCCTTGGACCAGGACGGGAGTTCGACGTCGCGGGCTGCCTTGGCGGCGCCGGGGTCTGCGCCCTGGAGTGCAACGTCCGGTCCGGTGCCTTCGAGGCCGGAGGCGCTTTGGGCGGAGCGTTTGCGGCTGGCTTGGCGGGCGTCCGCGATGCGCGCTTCCCACTCCTGGCGGTTGACCGGCGGGCGTACCTGCTCCGCGTGGTCGGCCGAGTTGGCAGGCGCTGTGACCGCGGGGCCGGTGAAGAGGGTCGGGGTGGCTGCGGTGGCGGCGTCGGCCGAGGCGAAGAGTTCGGCGTTGCTGGAGTGGCGGCGGCTGCCCGACCGGTGGAGTGAGATGACGAGGTGGTCGCGGGCGCGCGTCGCGGCGACGTACAGCAGGCGGCGGCGTTCGAAGTCGTCCATCTGCTCGTCGACCGGTTGGACCAGGTCGAAGTCTTCGGTCTGGACGGAGGACTTGAGCTTCACGGCGTACCCGCCGTCGGTGGGCCAGAGGACCTGTACGCCGCGTTGACGGTTCGGTGCCGCGGTCATGCCGGAGAGGATGACGATCGGGAACTCCAGGCCCTTCGCGGCGTGGATCGTCATCACCCGGACCGCGTCGGCGTCGGTCTCGGGCAGGATCGCCTCGGCGACTCGCGATGCCTCTTCGCCTTGGTGCGCGGCCCAGGCGAGGTACGAACGCAGGCCGCCGTGCTCGACCTCCGACCAGGCACGGGCCTGGTCGACGACGAAGCGGACCCGGCGCCAGGCGTCGCGGGCGCGTGGGCCGGTGGCGGCGACCTCGAGCATGCGGCGGTCGGAGACGATCTTGGCGAGTACTTCGCTCGGGGTCAGCCAGCGGGAGGCGTAGTACGTGCGGCGGAGCCACTCCATCGCCTCGCCGACTGGGTGGGTGAGGAGGGCGTCGGGGACCGGGGCGGTGAGGTTGAAGGAGCCGCCGGATCGCTTCCAGGTGAAGAGGTCGTCGTCGCCGCAGCCGAACAGGGGTGAGCGAAGGGCGGTGACCAGGGCGAGTTGGTCGCTGGGGTCGCCTAGGGCGCGAGCGCAGGCTAGGAGGTCGCGGACCTCGGAGGTTTGGTAGACGAGTGAGCTGGCCTCGGCGCGGTACGGGATGTCGGCGCGGTCGAGGGCTTCCTCGAGGAACGGCAGGGAGGTACGGGCTGGAACCAGTACTGCGATGTCGCCGGCGCCGGCTGGTCGCCAGGATTCGGTTTTTTCGTCGTAGACCTGCCAGGCGTTGTTGATGGCGTGGTCGATGACGGCGGCTACGTCGGCTGCCTCTAGTTCGCGGAGGACGGAGGCTTGGGCGCGGGGGAGGTCGTCGTGGGGCTCGGCTCCGAGGATTGTTACTGCTGGGCCGGTGCTGGATTGATTGGTACTGAGGTCGCTGGTGAGTGGGGTGAGGGTCTCGTTGGTCGCGTCAGACGGAGTGGGCACCGCGGAGAGGTGGCGGCGGAGTGGGGTGACGCTGGCGAGATGTGCCGTCTCCGCAGGCTCGTCCGCGCTCGCCTCGCCTGCGGCATCGGCGTTGACGGCGAAGCCGCTCGGGCCGGGCTCGTCGGAGATGTCACCGGAGTCGCTCGCGTTGGGCTCGTCGGTGAAGTCGAGGAAGGAGAGTTGGTCGCCGCTGACTGGAGAGGCGTGGTCGGGGACCGGGGCAGCCGAGCTGGGATTGGGGACCGGAGCCGGTGAGGTGTTGAGGTCGGGTGAAGCTGGCGTCGATGGCGGCTCGTCAGTGACGGTGGTGAGGGTGGGGGTGACGCTTGCGGGAGGGCGGTGGGGAGCCAAGGCGTGGTACGTGGGCTGGGCTGCTGGTTCGGGGGTGATGAGGGTGGTGAAGACCGTGTTGATCCAGTCGAGGACGCCGGGGACGGTGCGGAAGTTGGTGGTGAGGGTGACGGTGTCGCCGAGGAGGTCCTGGGCCGTGAGGTAGGTGGCGATGTTGGCTCGGCGGAAGCGGTAGATCGACTGTTTTGGGTCGCCTACTACGAAGAGGCTGCCGTCGGGGATTTCTACGTCGCGCCAGTCGGGGGCGTCTGCGTCCGCGCCGCCGGCGATGCGGACCGCTAGTTCGATCTGGATCGGGTCGGTGTCCTGGAATTCGTCGAGCAGTAGGTGGCGGTAGCGCTCCTGCAGGGCTGAACGCACGGCGGGCTCGCGGCGTAGCAGGTCGCGAGCCAGTACTAGGAGGTCGTGGAACTCCAGGCGGCCCTCGGCACGGCGCAGTTCGGCGGACTCCAGGACGCGGATCGCGAGCCAGTGGGAAAGGTGCCGTAGGCAAGCATCTAGGAGTAGTTCGACGAGGGATCCGGCGACGTCTACGACCTCGGAGCAGTCGGCGCGGAGTTTGGCGATGTCGGGCCAGTTCTCTTTGCGGCCGATCCGGCCGACCTTCAGGCTGCGCAGGGCTTGCAGGTGCGCGAGTTGGGTCTCCTGATCCGTCGCTGCTTCGAGCGTCAGGCCGAGGTTGTGGATCTGCCGGACCTTCGCCAGCATTCGGTCATCGGTGTCGAGGCAGCCCGGCATCGTCGAGCCGATCTTGCCGGCCGCGGCGATCAGCCCGCTCAGGTCGGGCATCGCGACGAGCTCGGGTGGGTCGACCAGAACGCGGTCGCTGATGAGGTCCCAGTCGTTGCCGAACAGCCGCGCCAGCGATCGCAGATGCTTCAGTTCGACGCCGACCGCCATCGCGAGCAGCAGTGGTTCGGCGATCGTGTCGTCGTCCAGCAACTGCTGCTGCAGCTCGGACCAACGCTCTTCGAAGGCGACCGATGAGCCGACCTCGTCCAGTACGTCGATCAGCGGCGGCAGCCCGGCCTCGATCGGATGCGCGAGCAGGATCTGCTGAGCGAACGAGTGCAGCGTTCCGATCGACGCCGAGTCCAGATCGTCCAGCGCTTCGTCAGCTGCGGCTCGGTCTGGACCCTTCCGTGCCTTCTCGAACTCCACTCGCAACCGATCGCGCAGCTCCGCGCCGGCCTTTTCGGTGAACGTCACGGCCGCGATCGTGCTCAGCGGTACGCCGTCGCGCAGCACGAGCGTGATGACGCGCTCGACCAGCGCATGTGTCTTGCCCGAACCCGCACCGGCCTCCACGAAGAGGGTGGAGGACGTGTCGGTGCGGATGCGTTCGCGGGCGTCGGCATCGAGGAGTTCAGACATCGGTCGGCACCTCCTCGGCTGGCGTAGGCGAAGCGGGCGGGGCAGTCGGATCGAGTGGTAGGGCAGTGGGGTCGATCAGTCGGACGAGGCGGTCGAGGGTCGGGTCGTGGCGTTTGCGTTCCCAGCGGGCCCGTACTTCGCTGTGCCCGACCCCATCAGGATTGCAATAGGGGCATTGCACCCACAGGAAGTCGGGAATCTCCGGCGCCTTGGCGGGGAAGTACCCGGCCGCGATCGACGACACGATGACGTCGAGCGTATCGACGTACCGGGCTGCGACCTCAGCGGTCAGCGGGACCGGGATGCGACGACCGCCGCGGCGGACGAACCAGTAGGACGCCTCGACCGGTGTCGACGGCTCACCCAGCCGGGCGCGAGCCGCATACGCATAGACCGGGAGTTGGAGTTTCGTGCCCGCGGCAACTGGATCTGACTCGATCGCTTCGTAGCGCGAGAAGCCACCCGTCTTCACGTCCGTGACGTAGATCGTGCCGTCCTTGCCCAGGTCAACTTTGTCGGCCGAACCGCGCAACAGCACCCGCCCAGACGGCACCGGGATCTCAACCGGCGGCTCGCCGTCATACCCGAACCGCAGCTCGCTCGCCACCACCGAAGCGTCGTGCTCAGCACGCCACCGCTCGTCATCGGTGAGCAGCACCAGCAGGTCACCCAGGATTCGCAACCGCTCGCGCTGCCACAACCGCGGATGCCCGGTCAGCCCCTCGGCCTCGAACCGGTCGGCCAGATCCGCCCCGATCGCCACCAGCAACGACCGCTGCTCCGCCGTCCACGGCTCTCCGAAGCCCGGCAACGAACCGCTCAACCGGTTGACGAAGGCATCGAGACTGTTGTGGATCAGGTTGCCCACCTGCAAAGGCGAGATCACCAGCAGATCTTCAGGCGCTTCCAACGGCTCGACATTGAGCAACCGCTCGACGAAGTACGCGTGCGGACAACTCGCATATGACTCCAGCGACGTCGGCGACGCGATCCGATCCTCAAGTGCGTAGTCGGGCAGCCCCGGTACACCGGACAGGTTCCCGTCAAAACGCGTGAAGTCGTCGCCACCACGAGAACGCAGCAACACGCGCGCCCGATCCACCACGTCATCGGTCAGCGTCAGCCCCGCCGTCAACGCGCGCACCCGCCAGTCCTGCTCGGTCGCCGGCAAGGTTGTCGTGGTCAACGATCCCGCGTACGACGCCGACGTCAGCAGCTGATCGCCGTACGTCGCCTGGTCCCACTCCGTCGCGGCCAACGCGTGGTCGCCGGTCAACGATCGCAAGGTGCCGAGCAGCCACCGTGTCGGCAACCGTCGGCTCGAGCGCCGCAGATCGCCACGAGGGAACGACGCGACGACCCGAGAGGCGCCAGAGGAGAACGCGACGAGCAGATGCCGTTGCTTCGCGTCCAGCCGATCGCGGAAGGACGCAAGCTCGGGCGCCGCCGCCTCGCGCACGCGGTGGGGGAGCAGCGCATCCTCATGCACCTTGCCGGGATACAGATCCTCGGACAGCCCGACCACGAACACGACATCCACCGACAGTCCGACGCTTGCCGACAAGGGCGCCACCAGTACGCCGGTGCCGAACGTCCCGACGCGTGGCAACGACTGCTGCAACTCAAGATCGAGCACATCCCGCAGCACCGACAGACTGGCAGGCGTGCCGAGCTCGTCGAGCGTTGAGAGCCCGCGTAGCGACCCCTCGACCGCAACCGCCGCGTACTGCTCCTCGACGGGTAGCGCCGACGCATCTCCGAGCAGCGCCTGGAAAAGCCCGAGCACGGAGTTGGCGAGCTCCGACCAGGTCCCCAACCCCGAGGCCCCGAAGAGCCGCCGACGCAGCTCGACAGCGAACTCATGCAGCTTCTGCCCATTGCCCGCGTTGTACTGCGCGCGCCGGATCACCCCCGCGATCGGGTCGTCCGACGCCTGCTCCTGCTCAGCCGTCCGACGCTCCGACTCCACATAGCGTCTGAGCCGCTCGTCCCAATCCTCACCACGCACCACGCCGGCGACCCGCGACAGCCGCTCCCATTGCGGCACGGGAATCCGCTCACCGGTGAAGTCACGCGTCGGCGCATTCGCCAGCGCGCGAAACAGATCGGCACGCGGCAGATCGTGATCCACCAGAGCCAGTACTTCGAGCAGCGTCCGAGCAATCGCCCTCTCATGAACTGGCCGGGTCCCAGGCCCGTTGACCTCGATCTTCGCGGCCGCAAGGTGCTCGTGCAGCAGTCGCGCGTACGGCGTCGCGGCGGAGTACAGAATGGCGATGCGATGAGCGGGCGTTTGTTTCAGGGACGCGACGACGTCCCGGACGACGCAGCGGACCTCGTCATCGGCGTCGGACGCGTTGAGCACCTCGGTCGCGACCGGGTAGTTCTTGGAGATCGACGTCGGCAGGTCGATCCCGATCCGCTCCAGCGACCGCCGGACAGCACGGTCGGCGCGGCGGACATCGGTCAGCCCGACGATCACCGTCAGGTCGGCGGCTGCGTCACCCAGCGCCGAGACGAAGCCGGCCTCGGCTTGCGTGAGTTCTTGTGGGAGGTACAGAACCAATGCGCCAAGCTCGGCCACCACACCAGGCTCGCAGCGGGCTGAAGCGGCATGCAGCAGCTCGGTCTCGTCGTACCAGTCGGGCAGCAGTTCGTCCGTCACATGGCGATGCAACCGGACGAGATCCGCTCCGAGAGTCGAAGCAGCTGACACCTTGTCGAGCGCCCCAGCGCTGAGGTCGCGCAGCTCGCGATGGGCTGCAGCAAGCGCTTGGATGGTTGAGGGGTGCTCGGCTACGGCCTCGAACACGCCAGGGGCCTTGGACAAGGCAGTCCGCCAGGTCGCGGCGACGATCGGCCGGGTGGCAGGTCGGCGAGGTGCGAGGGCGCCGCCGGAGAGTTGCTCGGCCAGACGTGGCAACGTCGCCAGGTACAAGGCGCCGATCGTCGTCCGGGCCAGAAAACGGCGCGCGGTGACGCCGGCCAGGTTGTTCGGCAGCAGCAAGGTGACGGGCTTCATCGGGTCGCCGGCCTTGAGCGCGCTGACGACCTCGCCGAGCTTGGCCAGCGCGGCAGCGCCGTACGCCGTCGTCTCGATCCGGGTCGCGCTCATCGAAGCCCCTTCCTGACTGTCGCAACAGACGCTAGACCAACCCGCAGACACTTTGCTGAACCCCAGGCCAAGACTGTGGAAAACAAGGGACGAAAGGAGGGGGTGGTGGGACGAAACGCCCGCAGCTCAGCAGGGATCAGCGTTGGCTCGGACAATGAAGGAATGACCAAGGAGAGCAGCATCGCCCGCGTACTGCTGGTGCTGGTCTTCGCGCCGTCCGGCGGACTGTTCGGCAAGGCTGTCGCCGACGCCGCCGCGGGACGGGAATGGTGGCCCTGGCTGGTCGCCGCGCTGGTCTGGTTGGTGCTGTCCGGACTGGTCTCGGTGGCTGTGACGAGCCGGTTCGACGACACGTACCACGACGAGCACAGATAATGCTCCGATGGCCGCCGCTGTGCACCACATCGAGATCTGGGTCCCGGACCTTTCGCGCGCGATGAGCGACTGGGGCTGGGTGCTCCGTCAGTTGGGCTGGAAGGACGGTGACGGCTGGCCCGGCGGGTTCATTTGGAAATCGAGTGTCGACAGTTCGTACATCGTGATCGAGCAGAGCCCCGCGCTGTCCGCCGACACCCACGATCGGCTCCGTCCGGGGATGAACCATCTGGCCCTGAACGCGGCCAGCCGGGCCGAGGTCGACGCCATCGTCATCGAGTCGGCCGCGCACGGCTGGACGCTGATGTTCGCCGACCGGCACCCGTACGCCGGCGGTCCGCAGCATTACGCCGCATTCCTGCATAACCAGGACGGCTACGAGCTCGAGATCGTCGCCCCGGGATAAGGGATCGGCTGGTGAGACTTCTGGTGCCTGGAGTGACGCACGGGACTTCTGGTGTGACATGGTTGGCGAAGGCATTCGGTTGGTCGCGGGGCGAAGGTGGAAGGACGGTGCTCGTGACGGAGCAGCCTGACGACGGAGGCACGCCCGCACCACCTGCGGAAAGTGCAGTAGCTCCGGAGTTGCTGGAGGCACGGATCCGCGGCCTCCAGTTCGCGCTCGGGCAGTTGCTCGACAACGCGCGGCAGCTCACTCGCGGCGAGCACCAACGCGCCGTACTTCTGCATCGCCAGCTCCAGGCCGAGACCGTGGCCGCGCGGCGCGAATCGCGAGGTCTGGTCGAGGCCGCCACGAGCGAGGCACTGGCCGCTGCTGAGCCGGCCGCGCGCCTACTGGCCGACCGGCTGGCACCCGGACTGGCATCCATTCCCCCCAACGACGCCCGCTGGCGGAACCGCCAATACATCGGCGCCGGCACCCCGTCGTACGTTCGCGTCGGAGAACTGGAAGCCGGTACTCCGGTAGTCGCGCCCCTCTTGCGCACCAACGGCTGGCGGGTGACTGCCGATCGCAACGAGGCGGCCCGGAGGCTGCTGCAGAGTGTCGCGCTGCGGCTGATCGCGTCGGCCGAGCCGTTCCGGTTGCGGATCGACGCGTTCGACCCGCGGCTGACCGGGATGATGGGGCTGCTCGGGCACCTGACCACGAAGTACCCGCAACTGGTGCCGAGGGCAACGCATACCGCGGACCAATTGCACACGGTGCTGTCCGGGCTGGTCGACGTCTCGTCGTTGCGTGCCAGCAGGCAAGCACAGTTGGGACACAAGCACTTCGAGGACCTGGTCCGCGAGACCGGGCGGGTCACCGATCCGTACCGGCTGATCGTGCTGTTCGACTACCCGGCCGGGATCGACCAGTTGGCCCAGCGCGATCTGGTGCGGCTCGCGGCAACCGGTGCGGATCGGGGGATCTGCTTCCTGGTCCACCACGACCCGGCCAGTACCGGCGAGCACGAGGTCGACGCCCGTCAGCTGCTCGACCTGCTCGATCCCGTTGCCATCGCCAACGAGAAGGTCGAGCTCTCGCAGCTGCCCAACGTACCGGCGAAGCTCGATCCGGCCTTCGACGCGAACGTTGCCGCGAGCATCTGTGATGTCGTCGCCGAGATGGCGGAGATCGCGGTACTGCCCACGATCGACTTCAACCGGACACTTCCGGACAGATCCACCTGGTGGCAACCGGTCACCGACGAGCTGAGCACGGTCATCGGGTACGACGATCGCACGCCGGCGCTGGTGCGATTGCGCAGCGGCAACCCGGCCCTTCCGCATGTCCTCGTGGGCGGTGCCGTCGGGCAGGGCAAGTCCAACCTGTTGCTCGTACTGATCCATGGTCTCGCCGCGCGCTACGACCCGGCGGACCTGGAGATGTATCTGCTCGACTTCAAGCACGGGGTGGAGTTCTCGGCGCTCGGGCCGGCCGGCGAGCGGGAGCATTGGCTGCCGCATGTGCGGGTGCTTGGGGTGCACAGCGATCGGGCGTTCGGGCTCGCGGTACTGCGGCATCTGTCCGACGAGTTGGCGCGGCGGAGCGAGATCTTCAAGTCGCATGGCAATGTGGCCGACATCGCCGAGCTGCCCCCGGGGGAGGGGCGGCCGCCGCGCATCCTCGCAGTACTGGACGAGTTCCAGGTGCTGTTGGAGGACGATGACGAGCTGGCTGACGAGGCTGCGCGACTGCTCGAGCGGCTGGTGCGGCTTGGGCGGGCGTACGGGGTGCATGTGGTGCTCGCGACGCAGACGATCGAGGGCGTGAAGCGGTTGTCGACGCGGCGCGACTCGATCTTCGGGCAGGTGCCGTACCGGATCGCGTTGAAGACGACACCTGCGGACGCGCAGGCGATTCTGCGGACGGGCAACACGGCCGCGGCGGAGTTGCAGTTCCGCGGCGAGGCGGTGCTGAACGCGAACTTCGGATCGCCGGACGACAACCAGCACGTGCTTGTCAGCTTTGCGGACAAGGCAGTGCTCGACGATCTGCGCCGTGAATTGTGGGTCAGATCTGGTACTACACACCCGCCGCGCATCTTCCATCTGGCCGAGCCGGCGCGACTGACCGATACGGCCGCGGCTGTCCAGCCTGAGCTCGGCCGGCCGTGGACCGGGTTGCCGATCGCGGTGACCGAGGAGCCGGTGGCGGTGGAGGTACGGCCGGAGCCTGGCGCTGGGGTGCTGGTGCTGGGGGATGGGCCTGCGGATGCTTTGGGGGTGTTGACCGGGCTGGCGGTGTCGGCGGCTGCGGCGGCTGCGGTACCGCCCCGCTTCATCTTCCTGGATGGCACGGACTCGGCGCCGGTTGTTGCTGAGGGCAAGGATGCGCTCGTCGAGACGTTGCGGCAGCTCGGCTGCGAGGTCGAGACGGTCGACAAGCACGCCGATGTGGTGCCGCGGCTGTTCTCGTTGCGGGACACGGTGCGGGACGGGCACGTGGGCGGTACTACGTACTTGCTGGGGTTCGGGTTTCACGGCGTACCGAAGATGCAGACGCATGCGGAGGGGTTCTTCGAGAGCCCGGCCAATGCGCTGCAGGACATCGTGCGGGACGGGCCGGCGCAGGGGCTGGTGACGTTCGGGTGGTGGAACCGGCTGCATGTCTGCACTGAGCAACTTGGGTACGGGCGGGCCAATGTGGCGACTCATGTGTTCCTGCGGCATCCGCAGGACGGAGTACGGGCAGTTGCTGGGCCGCTGGTGCGGTGGGCGTCCGAGCCACACCGTGCGCTGCTGTGGGACGGGCTGCACCCGGAGGCGCAGGTAGTGGTGCCGTTTGCGCCGCTGCGGGCCGATGAGGTCGACCGGTACCTGGAGCTGGTGCGGCGATGAAGACTGAGCAGCAGCAGTGGACCGACTACGCCCGGGCGCTCCGGCAGGTCGCGGGGGCACGGGCGGACGCGCAGCAGGCGCAGGACCGGCTCACTGCCAACAGGTCGAAGGCAGAGGCCAGTGCAATGGCCGAGGCGGACGCCATGGCCGAGCGGGGACGCAAGCTGGAGCTTCGGCTCAACACGCTCGCGGAGAAGGCGGCCGAGAGCCTGCAGCGGGCAGGGCTGCCGCCGGACGGCAAGCGCGCCTCCATCCCGTTGCCGGAGATGCGCGGTATGACTGACATGGAAGCGGCCGCCGCGAAGCTCACCAAACAGCTCGCGGAGACCGTCGACAAGCTGGAAGAGGTACGCAAGGCGGCCCGGGCGGATCAGGAGCGGCGCAAGCGCCGTACGATCAGCGCCGTTGAGGTACTGGTCGGCTTCGTACTGGTCTGGGTAGCGAGGGGATCCCTCCTGGTCGGCCTGGAGGCCGCTGCGATCGCGGTGGTCACCCTGCTGGCCGCGTCGCGACTACTGGGTCTACCGCGACTGCCAGGCGCCCGCTGGTGGGGCTGGAGCGGGGCAGCCCTGGTAGTAGTCCTGATGGCAGCAGGACTGCCGTGGTGGCTGGCGGTGCTGGTACCGGCCGCAGTGGCCGGTACGGCGATCGTTCTGCCGAAGAAGCGCAACTCCTAGGAAGAGGCAGTAAGTGTCCGACGTACAACGGCTCAAGGAACAGCTGCACCAGGTCTCCGCCGAGGCCAAGCAAGCAGCTGGCGGCCTGGCCGGGTTCAAGCTCCGCTTCATCCAGCACAGCGCCCAGGTGGAGAGTCTGATCGCCGGTACCGCGACCGGGGTCGACCGCGACATCTCCGAGATCCTCGACGCGGCGGGCAAGGCGGTCGAACAGGCAGCCGAGGCACTGGAGATCGCCTCGGCCGGCTGCAAGAGCTACGCCGACCAGATCTAACACGCATGCCCTCCGACCTGCAGCGGGTGGCGCGCGGACTGGTCGAGTGTCTGAACGAAGTACCTGCTGTGGTGGCTCACCTGCAGCGCACGGCCGAGCGGTGTCGCGAGAACGCGGCACTGGCGATTGCGGCGTCGCAGGGGCAGGCCACTGTCGCCGCACAGCAGCTGGACGCGGCAGCACGCGCATGCGAGCAAGCCGCGCACTACCTGTCGATGGCGCCGCCCAAGACGAAGTCCTGGGCCGAGCGCCTGGTCGGCGCGCCCCGTACCAGCGACCGCCCCGACGCTCAGTCGGCCGACCGCAACCGGGTGACCGGCGGCTCGTCCGACCTAGCCACCCGAGACCTCTTCGGCCGGGTGACTCGGTTCTCGCTACCTTTCAAACCCTTGGAAGATGCCGAGGGCAAAGAACCCCCACTGATCACAGTCGCCCGCAAGGCCTTCGAAAAGCTCCGCAAGCAACAGGAGAAGGACGCCGAGGAGTACGAGCAGCCGGAGGAGCTCGAGTTCGAAATCCTGGTCGCCGAAACCGGCGAGCTGGAGGTCTTCGAGGAGTTCGAACCCCCCGAAGACCGCGACTACGAAATCCAGGTAGAACTCGAAGCCGCCGCCCGAGACCTCCTCAAGTCCATGGAAGAACACGCCAAACAATCCTGGACCGCCGCCACCATCCTCATCACCCCCGACAAGGTCACAGCCACCTTCACCTACCCAGAAGAGAAACCCCCACCCCCACCACCCCCGGTGATAATCGACGTAGAACTGCCGGACTTCGCGGCTGCCGGCGATCGGCCTTCGCTGCAGATCGACGCGCCGGAGATCGACGTCGCGCTCGACCAAGTTCCGGACTTCGACCCGGCGTTCCACCCGCGCGCACTTGGCGACGATTTCGCTCCTGGCGCCCACGACCCGTTGGACAGCTTCAGCCCAGAGGAACGGCAGATCGCCGAGCGGATGGTGGCCGAAGGATGGCGAGTGGACGCGCGGCCGGCCGACCACGGGTCGGTTGGGAAGAAGAATCCAGATGCGATGGTTCGCAAGTCCGGTACGGACGAGGGGCTGGCGGTGGAGTTCAAGACCCCGGAGAGCTCGGCAGCGAACGCCCTCAAGAGTGCGATGCTGCGTGCCCGCAAGCAGGCGGACATCGTCGTGATCGACGGCCGGCCGACGAACGTGTCCGTGGATGCCGCGGACCGTGCGTATCGTCGCTGCCGCGGCCAACCGGGAGTCACTTTGCCGAAGCTCATCCACGTGATCCTCGGCGACGGACGATTGATCAGCTACTCAAGGAGTGTGGATGTCGGACAGTGACGAGATCTTTCTGGCGGTCGAAGACGGAGTCGACGCCGTCGCGGCGCGGGTGGCCGAGATCCTGGGGGTCCGGGGAGAAGGGCGGCGCAACGACGAGACCGGAGACTGGGGCTACGTAGGGAAGGGGCGGACCGTCGACGCGCCGTACGGGCTGTTCGTCGGACCGAACTACTTGGGGCCAGAGGCCGGGGTATTGCAGGCGATGGATGCTTACCCGGTGACCGTCGATGTCCAGCTGCGGACGCACAAGGCGCTCCAGGCGGAGGAGGCACGGCTTGCTTTTGAGGCGATCGTCGCTGCGATGCCCGACGTCCCGGCGCTGCTGCTTCACAACGTTGAGTGGCTCGTCGCCGCGTACCTCCCTGGTCAGCCGACCAAGTACTTCGAACCAAGGCTGACGCCCGACGCAGAAGATGTGGACATCTGGGGGCCATGGGTTCTGCGACAAGCGGAGTCGCCGGACCCGAAGAACCCATGACCGGGTACCCCATAGCTCCACTCGAGGAGGGCTGATGTCGGACGAGTTCAGCGTGTTTCTTGCTACTGACCTGGGCGTGGGGGAGGTGGCTGGGCGGCTTCGCCAGTTGCTTGAGGGGAGGCCGGTTGCTGAGGCGGCTGGGGATGGGGAGGTTGGGCTTCGAGTTCGGGCAGCGGATGGTGAGGGGTGGCTGGAGGTACATGTACATCGGAACTGGCATGTGCTGACGGATCAAGAGCCTGGGGAGGCCCAGGCTGTTGATCCGTACTCGGTCCAGGTTGATGTCTCGGGTGGTGAGGGCGAGGCTCGGGGGGTTTTCGAGCGGCTGGTTGAGACCGGGGTGGGGATGCCGATGCTGTTGGTCCATGACGTGACTGATCTGGTGGCGGCTTATCTGCCGGACGCCGGGACGCATTACTTCCCGGCGGGGGTCAGCATGGATGAGCCGGATCTTGAGCAGTGGCGGGACTGGGTGTCCGAGGTGCGGATGGGGTGACGGCCGGCCGGGGTTAGTTCGGCCGCGGGGCGGTGTGGGTCAGGCGGGCGGTTACCGCGGTTTCGTGTTCGATGTCGCCGGGCTGCTCGTTGCCGGTTTGGTTTGCTTTGGCCAGGGCGGCGCCCTCTTTGTTGGTGACCAGGCGGGAGCCGATGCTCTCGCCGGTGGTCGGGGAGATGATGAGGTCCTGGCGCTGGCCGACGCCGGTGTAGCCGATGGCTCGGCCGGGGCGGCCGTCCAGGGTGGTCACGTCGCCCAGGAGCTGGATCCCAGGGATCTTGCGGGCGGCCTGGTACAGGGCGGCGCGCAGGTTGGCGGGGGCGAACCCGGACTCCAGGACCCTGGTGATCCGGCCGAAGGCGATCTCGTCCTTGGACATCGCCTTCTCGCGTGCGCGCTCGAGAGCGTTCGGTTTGTGATCGAAGAGCGGGTCGTTGCGCAGTACCGCGAGCAGCGCGTCCGGGTCGCGGGGCTGGCGGGCCAGGAAGGCGGCGGTCGGGTAGGACCAACCTGGCTTGCACGTGGGGTTGAAGACCGGGGCGGAGGTATCTCCGATGAGACCGACACCGTTGCAGGCGACCCGGTACGTGCTCGGCTTCGGGTGGGTGAGCAGGAACGGCGCGTACCTCGGCGCGGCCGCCTTGGCCTCGGGGGTCGCGAAACGCACGCTCAGCAAGGGATAGAAGGTCGATACGTACTTGCGGGTGGGATCGCCTGTCGTCCAGTCGACATACTTGGCCCGAGTCGTCACCCGGTACTTGTGTCCCGGACCGAACTCGTAGATCCGGTCCACCAGCGTCGTGACCTCGCGGTACTGGCCGGCAGGGACTGTGGTGTCGGGACCGGCCGCGGCAAGGGCAGCCGCGTCGGCGAGGACAGTGCTGGCGTCGGCGACCGTACCGGGGAGTGGGCTGCTCTCGTTGCCGGCCACGTCGGCGATGAGGAAGCCGCCGGCCAGGGTGAGGGCCAGGCCGCCGGCGACCAGTACACGGCCGCGGGTGACGCGGTGGCGTACAGGTGGTGAGGTGAACAGGCGCTGGCGGGCGCGGGCCAGGGCTAGCGGGTCGGGGGCTGGTACGTCGTCGCGTACGCGCTTGAGCAGGTCGATCTCGGTCATGACGGGTTCTCCTCGAAGTCGGGTCCGAGCGCGGAGCGGAGGGCTCGACGGGCTCGGTGAAGGCGGGAACGGACGGTGCCGATCGGCAGGTCGAGTGCGAGCGCGATCTCGGCGTAGCTGAGGTCTTCCCAGGCGTAGAGCAGCAGGACGTCGCGCTCGACCTTCCGCAGACCAGCCAGTACGCCGGTGAGCGCACGCGACGCCGTTGCCGCGTCGACTCGGGCCGCTACCTCGGTACTGAGCGGGTCACCGTGCTGGTCGGAGCCCGCTGGCTCGGAACGGGCATAGGCGCGGTACTGGCGGACCTCGTCGCGACGTCTGCGGTGGATGAGGTTGGTGGCGATGCCGTACAGCCAGGGCAGCGCGCCCGCCGCTGAGTCCACGTACTGGTGTCTTCGCTCGAAGGCGATCAGGAACGTCTGGCCGAGCAGGTCGTCGGCCTCAGTCGTCCCGAGCCGGCGGGCGACATACCGGTGGATGGTGACCGAGTACCGGTCGAACAGCCGGGCGAACTCCTCTGCTGCCTCGCCGGCCTGGATGAGGTCACCGTCGGATGGCAGGGGAGGAGTAAGCGGGACGGGGTCAGGCGGGACGGGCTCGGCCAGGTAGGGGCCGGCGGGGACCGCTAGTCGGAGTCGGTGCATACCTGCTTCTGCCCGCACGGCCGAATCCGGTTCCCGCCCCATCGCGCCAGACTGCCACGCAGCAGGGTTGCAGCAAGGCGCAAAGTCCACTGCGGAGGCGGTACCGGACGGTCTCGAAAAAAGTTCTGCCTGATTCGCGTCATGAAGGCGGCGCAGCTTCGTCACTACGAGTGAACCCATCCCCACAGGGAAGTGGAAGTGATCGAAGTGAACGACAGCCATTCGATGCCGCTGATGGGAACACCAACAGGCGGCCGTCGCACGCCTTCGACCGGACGCCGGGTGCACTGATGCCCGCGGATCCGGAACAACGTCGCCGCGTACGAGTGTGGTTCGGGGACCACGTCGTCGCGGACTACCGGGCGGAGGCCGACGTGGCCGACCGCTATGCCGCCGCCATGTCACGCCGGTTCGCCGGCCTGAAGGTGACGAGTGAACCGATCCCCGACGCCGATCCCGGCGGGCGCGCGTTGCCGGGCGAACGGCTCTGGGAGGTCGCACCGAAATGACAGCTCGTCGCTTCCGGCTGATCCGCCATCATGACGTCTCCGGGGTGAGCGGTACGGGGCCTGTCGCCGAGGGCGTGCAGTTCACCGACGAGGCAGTCGCGCTGCGCTGGTACGGCGACTATCCGACCACCACCGTCTGGGACAGCATCGACTCGGTGATCGCGATCCACGGTCACCACGGTGCCACCGAGGTCGAGTGGCTGGACCCCGACCCGGGGCCGGATCCGGAGCTGCCCAAGCGCGCCGATCTGCCGCCCCAGCCCTGGCCGGCCCTGCAGCCGGCCCCCGAACCCCGGCCGGACGAGTTCGAGTCCGGCCGGCAGACCACGACCGGATCCGGCGCCGCGGACCTGGTCTGACCCGAACGGGCCGGCGCCGAACTCCCTCCGGCGCCGGCCCCGTTCAGCCCGTCAGCTCATCTCGGCGACCTCTCGCAGCTCCAGGTTGCGGAAGGTCGTCGGCCCGTCGCACAGCTCCATCATCCGGCTGGCGAACTCGGTGGTGTCGGCGCGCTCTGAGTTGGCCATCGCCTCCTCGTAGGAGGCGAACTCGACGATGTTGAAGTAGTGGCCCGGGTTGTCCCGGTCGGCACACGCCATCATCCGGACCGGCGAGGCGCCGTCATCGCTCTCCCGGTTCTTGCGGAACTCCTCACCGAGCGCACGGACCTCATCCGGTTTGGAGGTCTGGAACTCGATGATCTGAACGAAACCAGCCATGATTCCCCCTGGTGTCTAGGTACTCCTACTGCCGACAGTGCGCCTGCCCTGCGCGCCCCGCAAGTGGTGACGGACAGTTATGACGCGGCGGGGACGGTAGGCCACTGAGCGTGGCTGTCTGCCCTTGGCAGAGGGGGTGGGTTTTGTCCATGGCGCCTGCTTGGGTTGGGGATGTGGACATTCTGATTCTTGGCGGTACGGCGTTCCTCGGGCGCGAGCTCGCGAGGCAAGGGCTCGCGCGTGGGCATGCGGTGACGTGCCTGGCGCGGGGTGAGAGCGGCGGGGTCGCGGAGGGGGCGACGCTGGTCGTCGCGGATCGAGGGCGGCCGGACGCGTACGACGCAGTACGGGAGAAGGAGTGGGGCGCGGTCTTCGAGGTGTCGTGGCAACCCGGGTTCGTGCGGGAGGCGTTGGCTGCCCTGGACGCCAAGCACTGGACGTATGTGTCGTCGGGCAATGCGTATGCGGCGTTCGACGTACCGGGAGCGGATGAGTCGGCGCCCTTGCGGGAGGCAACCGATCAGGACGTGGTGGATCGGGAGCTGTACGGCGAGGCCAAGGTGGCTTGCGAGCTGGCGTCGGTCGAGGCGGTGGGGGATCGCCTGGTGATCGCGCGGGCGGGGCTGATCGGCGGGCCGGGGGATCTGAGCGATCGGGGCGGGGCGTGGGTCGCTCGGGCGGCACGTGCGCCGGAGGAGCCGCTGCTCGTGCCTGACACGCCTGACCTGGCGACGTCGGTGATCGACGTACGGGATCTGGCTTCTTGGCTGTTGGACAACGCTGAGCGCGGTACGACGGGGACCTTCGACACGGTGGGGCCGGTGGTGCCGTTCGGCGAGTGGATCTCGTTGGTACGCGAGGTAGGCGGACACACTGGGCCGGTGGTGCTCGCGCCGCAGACGTGGCTGGAGGAGCAGAAGGTCGAGCAATACATGGGCCCGGAGTCGATCGCGATGTGGATCACCGAGCCGGGGTACGAGGGCTGGTCGAACCGCAGCGGCGCCGCGGCAACCCAAGCGGGGTTGACGCATCGGCCGCGGAAGGACTTCCTGGTCGACACCCTGGCCTGGGAACGCGAGCTCGGCCTGGACCGCGAACGCAAGGCCGGCTTGAGCCCAGCTCGCGAGCGAGAGCTGATCGAAGGCGTGCAACAGTAGGTCTATGCGGTTGCTGCTGATCTCGGACACTCATCTACCGGTCCGCGCGAAGAAGCTGCCCGCCGCCGTCTGGGCGGCGGTCGACGAAGCGGACGTGGTGATCCACGCGGGCGACTGGGTCAACGTCGAGCTGCTCGATGAGCTGACCGAGCGCTCGAAACAGGTGATCGGCTGCTGGGGCAACAACGACGGACCGTTGCTCAGGGCAAGGTTGCCGGAGGTCGCCCGGGTGACGCTGGAGGGCCTGTCCGTGGCGGTCGTGCATGAGACAGGCCAAGCTAAAGGCCGCGAGGAGCGCTGCGAACGCGCCTACCCGGACGTGGACCTGCTCGTCTTCGGGCACAGCCATATCCCGTGGGACACCACGTCACCACGGGGCCTGCGCCTGCTCAACCCGGGATCGCCGACCGACCGTCGGAGTCAGCCGTACTGCACCTATCAGACGGCCATGATCGAGTCAGGCCGTCTGACAGACGTTGTACTGCACCAGCTTTAGGCGCTTGCGGCTTCTTTCACCCGGGTCTTGATACGGTCGCGGACCTCTTCAGGGGTGTAGGACTTGCGCTTGCGCTCGCCTCGCGCGATGACGACGCCAGTTGCGGCGACGCCGACGAGACCTGCCAGTCCTACGACCTTCCATGCCTTCATGTCACTAACCTAGCGACGTGGAGACACGGATAGCACTGGATGACGCTACGGAACTGACACGAACGGGTGACATTTGGCTGTTCCGCGGTGAGAGCGCGGCCGATCGGGCGATTCAGCTGACCACCAACAGCCCGGTGAACCACGTCGGGATGGCGGTCGTACTGGAGGACCTGCCACCGCTGATGTGGCACGCCGAGCTCGGCCGCTCGCTGCCCGACGTGTGGACCGGGCAGCATCAGCGCGGAGTACAGCTGCATGATCTGCGGGACGCGGTCCTCACATGGTCGCGCAAGTACGGGCAGCGCGCCTGGCTGCGGCAGCTCGAGTACCCGATCACCAGGGAGACCGAGGACGCCGTACTACGAACCGTCGCGCGCCTCGACGGTACGCCGTTCCCGTCGACGGCTCGGCTGGCATCACGATGGTTGCGCGGCCGGATCCCGCAGTTCCGCCAAGGCGAGCGAGACCTGAAGCTGGAGAGCGCTTACTGCGCCGAGGTCGTCGCCATGACGTACGAGGAGATGGGACTCCTCCCGTCCGGCAAGCGGATCAACTGGTACGACCCGGGCCGCTTCTGGAGTGGCGACGACCTCGACCTGATCGGCGGCGCGAAGCTGGGCGAGGAGATCGCCGTCGACATCCCGCCGGCCTAGTACTCACTCGGTATGGCGGGCGCGCATCCAGAGGATCACGTCGAGCGTGCGCAACGGCGTGATCATCGGGCTGAGCTCAGCCGACCGGTGCGCCTGCTCGAGATGATCGCGGACCTCGTCGGTCAGTGCCTCGCGCAACGAGATCCACCAGTTCGCGCCCTTGCCGAGGTCAACCAACTGGCTGACCTGGTGGTCGTAGATCGGGATCAGCCGCGGCCGCTTGCGCGCCAGGAGCTTGCTCGCCGTCACGCCGGACGTGCCGTGATCACCGCCGTTCCACGCCATCGCACGGAACTTCGTGAACAGCCGGTACGCCGCCGAGCGCGGGCTCAGGTCCGAGCGGTCGACGTCCCAGAGGTCCGCGTCGGCCGGGATCTGGGTCAGCAGCTCGTTGATCTCGGCGGAGTCCTCGCCGAGCAACCGTGCCGAGACCGTGATCGGGAGCCGGATACTGAGCGCGGACAAGGCGACGATGTCGTCCGCGGTGAGCCGGTCGCGATTGAGCTCCTGGTCGGCCGGCGAGCCGATCTGCTCGAACCAGCGGCCCGGGTAGCCGGTGTTCGGCGGGCCGTCCTCGAAGTACGCCCGCAGGTCCTCGACCGCTTCTCGGTCGGAGACGATGTGCAGCAGCCTGCTGGACAGGCTGGTGTCGATGGTGAGTTGCATGGGTCCCCCCGCGTGATAGCCGGCACGCGGCGCCTTCCGGCTTTCCCCCCGCGCTTCCATACGGCCTATCGAGTGGAATCGTTGCCGCGTTACATCTGATCCGCGCGATCTCCGGAAACTGTCGGTGGGCTGTGATTGGCTTGTCCCAGTTGGCAGTGACGTTGGTATGGACGTCGCAGTGACGTTGGCTGGGCCGCTGAAGGAGGCGCCGGGGATGTATGCCGTCATCGACACCGAGACCACCGGTCTGTCGCCCGGTCATCGGCACCGGGTGATCGAGATCGCCGTCGTCCAGCTCGACGCGCACGGGCGCTTCGAGCGGGAATGGGTGACGCTGCTGAATCCGCAGCGCGACCTGGGACCGCAACATATTCACGGGATCCTCACCGCCGACGTGCTGGCCGCGCCGGACTTCGCCCAGATCGCGGGCCGGCTCGCGTCGTTGCTGGCCGGGCGGATGGTGGTCGGGCACAACGTCGAGTTCGACCTGGGCTTCCTGCGGGCGGAGTTCGACCGAATCGGGTACCGCGTGCCGCTGATCACAGAGCGGTCGATGTGCACGATGGCGCTGGCCGGCTATCTGCATCCGGGCGCCAAACGGACATTGGGTGCTTGCTGCTCAGCGGCTGGGATCTCGATTGAGGGCTGGCACTCGGCGCTCGCGGACACCCGGGCGACGGCGCAGCTCTTCAGCCACTACCTGCGGTCCTTTCCGTCGCCTCCGCCGTGGCAATGGGCGTACGACGAGATCAGTCGGCTGCCCTGGCCTGCGCTGCCCGGTATGGATGGGGTCGCGACCGTACGACCGGTGCATGCGGGCGGTCGGCATGGCTGGATGAGTCGGCTGGTCGATCAGTTGCCGCGCGTTCCGGAGCCACCGCAAGCTGATTCGTACCTGGCTGTGCTCGACATGATCCTGGCCGATCGGGAGATCAACGAGGCCGAGGCGGATCAGCTGGTGCACGTGGCGACGGATCTCGGGCTGACGCGGTCAGAGGTGGACGAGTTGCATCGCGTCTACGTCACCGATCTGGCCGACGCGTTGTGGAGCGGGGGAGTGGTCAGCCTGGAGGAGCGGACGGACCTCGACCGGGTTGCGGTGATGCTCGGGCAACGCGCGGCGGATGTCGATGACGCCTTGCTCCGGGCTAGCGGCGGGCAGTACGACGTACCGGCTCGGCCTGGGGCACAAGGGTTTCCGCCTGGTAGCAGGTTGGTGTTCACCGGGGACATGGTCGAGCCGCGGGAGGTCTGGTGGGATCGGGCGGTGGCGGCTGGGTTCGTGCCGCAGGAGGCAGTGCGGCCGGATACGACCTTCGTGGTTGCGGCTGACGTGGACAGCCTCTCGGTGAAGGCGCGAGCGGCGCGCGGATTCGGCGTACCGATCGTCGCGGTGGAGGACTTCGTCCGGATGCTGCCGGACCGCGGGCAACGGAAGGCGGGCTGACGACGGTCGCCGCTGGGGCCTGGTCGCGTCGGTAGGGTGCGGGGCGTGGACATCGCGGAGCTGGGACAGCGGATCTATCAGGCGTCGCATCTGACCGGGGAGTTCGTGCTGCGGTCGGGGATCACGGCGACCGAGTACTTCGACAAGTACCGGTTCGAGGCGGACCCGGTGTTGCTGGACGCGATCGCCGAGGCGCTGGTGCCGCTGGTGCCGGCCGGGACCGAGGTGCTCGCCGGGCTCGAGATGGGCGGGATCCCGGTCGTGACGGCGCTCGGCCGCCATAGCGGGCTGCCGTGTGCCTTCGTCCGCAAGGAGGCCAAGCCCTACGGAACCTGCCGCCTCGCCGAGGGCGCCGAGATCGCCGGCCGCCAGGTCCTCGTGGTCGAGGACGTTGTCACCAAGGGCGGTCAGATCGTTGCGTCCACCCAGGAGCTGCGTGCGCTTGGTGCTCAGATCTCCCGGGCCTTGTGCGTGATCGACCGCCAATTGGGTGGCGCCGAAACGCTGGCCGCGGACGGCATCGAGCTGACTTCCCTGCTGACCGCGGCGGATTTCCTTTCTTAACCCGGGAAATCTGTAATCGCGCGATCACGGTGCGTGCTGTGAGGTATTGACATCGTTGTATCGGGACGGCCATGGTGGTGAAGCAATCTCGCCGCGACCGCCCCCACTGCATGCGGAGAAGATATGCCCAAGCTGATCGCCGTAATGCTGACGCTTGCCCTTTTCCTGGGAATACCAGCACCCGTTTCCCAGGCCGCCGGCGTCGCCACCGTCCATACCGTGACGTTCGTGAACCAGTCCGGCCAGACGCTCTGGATCGGGTCCTCGGTCAACGCGGACAACTCGGTCAACTTCGCCGGGCTGCCCACGCTGACCAACGGGCAGTCCGCGACGATCACCATCCCGGAAGGCTCCTGGCCCAACCACTGGCGCGGCAAGTTCTTCGGCCGGCAAGGCTGTACGGGCCAGTCCGGATCCACCTTCAAGTGCGCCGTCGGCGACTGCGGTCCGTTCGCTGACCGGTGCAGTCTCGGCGAGCAGCCGACCAGCCTGGCCGAGTTCAACTTCGACCAGGCCGACGGGCTCGCGCCCTGGTACAACGTCAGCTACGTCAACGCCTTCGCGCTGCCGATCACCATCCGGGCCAACAATCCACAGGCTCCGCCAGGCTCACCCGAGTGCGAGACGATGGGCTTCCCGGAGAACCTGTTGCCGTACTGCCCGCAGGCCAACAAACGCGTCGGTACGAACGGCGTCACGCCGTATTGCCTGAATCTCAACCGCGACGCGCGCACCCCATACAGCGACGCGCTGAGCTCGCATTGCCCCAAGGCCTATGCCTGGTCGAAGCAGGATGCCGAGCAAGGCAACCAAACCGTCCGACAATGCCGCAATTGCACCGGATTCACCGTGACTTTCCATGCCGTCTGAACTCAGCCCGCTTCGCGAAGATGACAGGAGCTGTTCATGAGAATGCCGACCAGACTGGCCGTCCTGGCCAGTGCCATTGTGCTTCCGCTGACTTTTGCGCAAACCGCCTACGCCATTCCTTTCGACCAGCCGATCCAGGGCAATGCGACCTACTACAACGACGCCGGGTACGGTGCCTGCGGTACCCAGATCAATGCCGCGACCGAATTGCTGGTGGCCGTCTCGTCCACGTACTGGACGACGGCGAACCCCAACAACGATCCGTTGTGCACGGGTGTCTCCGTCGAGGTCACCTACAACGGCAAGACGATCCGGGTCCCGGTCCGCGACAAGTGCCCGAGCTGCGGCGCCGGCCACATCGACCTGAGCGAGCCGGCCTTCCGCCAACTCGCTGATCCGAACCTCGGCAACATCCCGCTGACCTGGAAGTTCGTCAGGTCCTAGGCCCGCTTGGTTCCCACGATGCAGCGCGCCAGGCCCGGTACGCGGGTTTTGGCGCCCTGCTCGAAGGCGGTGACGTTCGCGATCGCGTGGGTGCGGATTCGCTCCCGCGCCTTGTCGTCGACCTGTTGCAGAGCGGCAACGGCGAGGGAGACATGTTCGCTGATCATCTCCCAGTACTGCTCGGGTGAATCCGTCACGAGTTCGAGCGGGACATCCCACTCGGCGATGTCGAGCAGCCCTGCGTCGGCGTACAGGGCAGAGACGTAGCCCGGGGCGGCGCAGCGGAACATGGTCGGTCCGTCCGGCGCCGGTGGCGGCAGCTCCACCTCGGTCGTGATCGCTTGCATGGCGATCGAGGTCCAGGGGTTGTCGTCCGGGCTGACCCAGACCGACGCGGCCAGACGGCCGCCTGGCTTGAGTACGCGGGCGAACTCGGCCGTCGCCTTGGCCATGTCGGGGAAGAACATGTACCCGAACCGCACGGAGACGCTGTCGAAGCTGGCGTCGTCGAACGGCAGCTCGTCGGCGCTGCACACCTTCGTCTCGATGTTGCTGACGCCCTGGGCTGCGGCTCGGCGCGCGGCGACGTCAAGCATCTCCGCAGCGAGGTCGGTCAGTACGACGCGTCCCTTCGGCGCCAGCCGCGCGATGCTCAGACCCGGCTCACCTGTGCCCGAGGCGATGTCGAGATGCTGCTGATCCGCGGCGATGTCCAGTCGCTCGATCATCGCCGTACCGGCCGGACCGAGCTGGTCCATGATGATCGAGTCCCACTTCTCCCAGCCGGTGGAGAGCCTGGCCCAGGCTGCCCGCTGACCGTCCCGGATCTGCTCGGGACTCGGCATCGGTACTACGCCTCGGCCTCGTCAGAGTTCGCGTGTTCGATCTCGAAGCGCAGCGTCTTGCCCTGGCGGATCCGCTCGACGGCGGCGAGGCAGGCTTCCTCGCTCATGTGGACGCCGATCTCACCGAGCTTGTTGCGCAGGACCAGGGCCGCGTCCTCGGCCGACCGCGAGCTGGACTCGTTGATCGCCTCGATCGTCGTGGTGGTGAGCTTCTCGCGGATGTCCGGGTGGACCTCGTGGATCTCGTGGGTGATTCTGAACTCCGACATCGCGACCTCTCCCTGTGGCGGCCTGCCCATGACCTGCTGTCCAGCGTATGCCCCGTGCTGAGGAGCTTAGTGCCCCGAATCCGCCAACTGATGCAGCAGCCGGAAGCCAGTTTTCCGCGTTGCTCGACTGTGCGGATGCGCCCCGGTCGGTTCAGATCAGCCGGCCAGGGCGTTTTTAGTTGCCTCTAGCAACCATCCAGGTAGCCCTCGGTGCGGGCGGGGTCGTGGTTGCGGAGGTCGGCGCCGAAGTCGACGTGGGCCTTCAGGCGGAGCAGCAGGGATACCCAGGTGCTGGGGTCAGCCTCGCCTTCGTGAGTGAAGGTGAGGTCGGTGCCGCGGCTCTCGTCCGGGCTCAGGGTGAAGGAGATGCGCTCACCGAAGAGGCGGATGACGTACAGCCGCTCGCGAACGGCGCGCTCGATCGGTGCGTCGTCGGTACGGTCGCCGGGCAGGACGAAATGGATCACCCCGTCGGACTCCTTGGCCGACTCCGCCCAGAATCGCGACCGGCCCAGCGGCGTACTGATCGCCCGGTAGACCTCGCTCGGGGCCGACTTGAAGTGCACCTTCCACTGCGTCGAACTCACTGGACCTCCTGATCGGCCGACGGGTCTCGGCTGCCTGCCGATTCTCCGCTACGAACCGGTCAGTGAGTCGGGTTGACGAATCAACCCGATACTGCCAGTGTTGATATGCAAACTTGAACTATCTATTTGGAGGCGGACTGCATGTCCACTGACTATTCCGAGCTCACCGGCGACTACACCATCGACACCGCGCACAGCCGGCTGGGCTTCGTCGCCCGGCACGCGATGGTCGCCAAGGTCCGGGGTAACTTCGACGAGTTCACGGGCTCGGTGCACGTCGACGGCGACAAGCCGGAGAACTCGACCGCTCAGGTCACCATCCAGGCCAAGAGCATCGACACCCGCAACTCCCAGCGCGACGAGCACCTGCGCAGCAACGACTTCCTCGACATGGACAACCATCCGGAGATCACCTTCGTCTCCACCGCGGTCGCGCCGGCCGGCGACGACGCCTTCACGGTGACCGGTGACCTGACCATCCGGGGCGTGACGAAGTCCGTCGACATCGACTTCGAGTACAACGGCCGCGCGGTCGACCCTTACGGCAACGTCCGGCTCGGTTTCGAGGGCAAGGTCGTGCTGAACCGCAAGGACTTCGGGGTCAGCTGGAACGCGGTGATCGAGGGCGGCGGCGTGATGGTCAGCGAGAAGGTCACCCTCGAGATCGAGGTCTCGGCGATCAAGAACGCCTGATCCGCGGCGCCGTCAGCCGGCCGGACACCCTCACTCCTGCCGGTTCGTCGCAATGCTGTCACAATCATCGGCGGACCCCGCCTGGGCGTGGTTGGCCCATTCGGGGCCGGGGACACTCTTCTTGAGTGTCATCCAGGTCCAGGGGGTCCGCCGATGATCGACACACCGTTCTACCGTTGGCTCAGGCCCCTGTTCGGGCGCCGGCGTCGAGGTCTGCGTGAGCCGGAGGAGTTCCGGCCGCGCGGTACCAGTTCCAAGGTCAGCAGGTTGTCCGCCCGGTACGACGCCGAGGTGGATGCCGCCCTCGAACGGCTCTGGCCGAAGGCGCGGGTCTATCACGATCGCGAGTTCACCCGCGATCGCGCCGACTTCCTGCTGGTGGTCCGCGGCCGGGGCGTGATGATCGAGACGAAGGTGAAGAGCGATCCGGGACTCTTCCGGGGCTCCACCCTGCCGCCGCTGCTCGACCGGTTGCAACGAGACGGCCGGCGGCTCGTAGTACTCCTGAATCAAGGCGATCCCACTCCGGCCCAGGAACTGGTCGCCGCCAAGCTCGGCGACAAGGCTCGCGTCCTCGTCTGGTCGGGCCCATCCGACGATGACGCCCTCTATGAGGCTGTCGAATCACTCCTCAAACAAGCCACCCGCCACGCCTGACCCGGGCGGCTTCGCAAACAGACAGCGCGGAGGGCAGGTAGCTGCTCTCCGCGCTGTGAGTTGGCTCCGGACCGCGAGGTGTGCCCAGGAAGGCAGCGGACCGAAGACGTCTTCGGGGTAGTACGAGTGGTAACTGACGCCGGCGCTGCTCATCCGGCGCGATAGCTGGTGTTGAAGATGTCTGCCCGCGGTACTGCCTGCGTTTGCTCGGGTCGTTGGCTGCTGCTGATGACCCTTGCTCGTGGAGTCAGCAGGCTTGCGGCGTGGTGCTGCCGCCGTCGACGACCCAGCGGCCTTGGATGAGTTCGACGCGCATCTGGTCGAGCCAGCGCGTCGGAGTGCTGGCCGGAAGGACGCTCTTGCCTTTGCTGTCGACCGTTCGAGCTTGCTTGGTGTCGTAGCAGGCGCGGACGATCACGCCGTCGGAGAGCAGGACGCGCTTGGCCCACAGCACCTTGGTGACGCCGGTGTTGTGCATTCGCTTGGCGCGGAAGTACTTCGCCTGCTGGCCGATCGCGGTGAACATCGACGGCGTCATCACCGGCGCGAGTTGCTGGGTGGACCGGCCGCCGCTGCGCATCATCACGTCGAACGCGACGCGGTAGTCGTAGTACGCGTTGACCACCGGGTCGGTCGAGGCGGGCGCTTCGGCAGCCGGCTGCATGCCGTTGGCCACCGCGTCGGCGACGCCGGATTTGGCGGCCTTGTGGGCGCCGGGTGACGACGCTGCCAGCTCGGTGGGGTCGTCGTTGCCGCAGCCCGCGAGCATCAGGACCGGGATCAGCGTGGCGGTCACCGCCAGGTTCCGAATGCGCATGTTGTTCGAACCTCCTGTCGGCGCGGCGCTGCCGCTCGCACCCTCCGGCACTGACCGTGTAACGCTGAGACACGGACCGTGGTCACTGTGACCTAGATCACAGTCGACCCGATACCGGGGTAGGGGGAGCGGTTTGGCTCCGTGGCCGGATGTTTCCGGGCCCGCTGATTTCTAGGCTCGATCTCAGTTACTGAGACCGAGGAGCTGCCATGACGGACACCGCCCGACCCACCGCACCAACCACAGATGAACCGGAATCCGGTCGCCCACCCTTGACAACCCCACCAACCACCCCGCCCCCGAGCCCCTCGACCACGGGCCGCGCGAGCGCGAGTCGCTCGACCACCAGCCCCGCGACCACCAGCCGCTCGACAGCGAGCCACGCGGTCACCAGCCCCGCGACTGCGAGCTCCGCGAGTGGGAGCCGTACGACCGCCAGCCGCGCGAGCGTGAGTCGTTCGATCGTGAGTCGGTTGATCCGTTCGATCGGGTACGACCTTGGGCTCGTGCCGGTGAGCCTGCTGGCGATCGTCTGGTCGCTCGGTGGCGGGGCTGACGCGGTTCACCAGATCTGGCGAAAGCTCGCCGGCTTCCAGGGGTCCGCGGAGCCGATCAGATTGCGTCGGCCAGGAGTTGCCGGCTCCGTCCTGAACGCACTGGTGAGCCTGGTGCTCGGCCTGCTCAGCTGGTTTCTGCTGATGATGCTGGTGATCGCAGTCGTCCGCGGACCGTTCTTCGGCTTCGTCGAGGACGGTCCCTTCGGTCCGGACACGTGGGGCGGCCCCACCAAGGCCGGCGCTTGGGCAGTACACGCCGCCGTCGCCGTCCCGATCATCATCTTGATCCCCTTCGTGCTCCGCGGCCTGGCCCTCCTCCAAGCAGCCTCGATCCGCCGCCTCTACGGCTCCGCCACCTCCCGATTGGTGCTCCCGGCAACGATCCTGCTGGCCATCGCCGGCGCCGCCTTCTTCTACTCCTGGACCCAGCAGATCTGACTACTCCTGGACGTAGCAGGTTGGAGCCGGCGACTTGCGGTCGCGTCAACGGGCTGCCCGAGCGTCCTGCTTGAGGTATCGCTTGGCCAGTGGCGGGTTATCTGACCACTGGCCTGCTGCTTCACGTCAGCGGTTGAACAACCCGCCAGCCGACCCCGAGTCGCTTGCGGGGACCTCGAACTGCTGCCGGGTCACCACCTGGCAACCCTCGGCCCACCTATCGGGGAGGGTTTTCGCGGAGTCCGTGGAGCCAAATCGCCCGTTCCGGGGGTAAAAGCCTCCCAGCGTGCCCACTCCCGAAGTACTTGCCGCCCCACCGACCTTGCCGCAAGCAGCAGCAGTGAAACCGTGCAACCAGCAGGCACCGGAAACACCGTTTGGCGATACATCCATAAGCAGACGCTGGGCTCGGCAGGATGTGAGCCGGCCTGGGAGTCGGCAGGTTGAGCAGGCGTTGGACGTAGCAGGTGAAGCCGGCGGTGGAGTTGGTGGTTCTGACCGGGCGCGGGATGCAGCAGGTTTGAGTCGGCGCGTGGAGGAATGCAGATCCGGATCGTGATTAAGGTCGTGGGATGAGCTCGAGGTGGCCGGTAGGGCGAGGTGGGATCTGGGCGTCGGTCGGGGTCGGCGCGTTGCTGCTGGTGACGACCGCTGACCTCGGGCAGCACTATCAGTTGCCGATCGGGGCCGCGTTCGCGCTCGGGGTGATGCGAGCGCTGGCGCTGGCCCTGGTGTGGTTGCGGCCGCAGTGGGCGTTGCCGGTTTCGTTGGCCACGTCGGTGCTGACCGCAATCGTCTGCGTACCGGTATCCCTCGACGAGGCGTGGCCCTGGCCAGTATCCGGAGTCTTCGGCCACTCACTGGTACTGGCCTTCGCCGGCGCACGAGGCGCCACTGCCCTGACGACCAGCGCTCGAGGCGCCACCGACCTGACGTCCGGTGCTCGAGGCGCCGCTGGCGCTGACCTGACCGGTGCGCGAGGTGCCGTTGACCTGACCGGTGTGCGAGGTGCCACTGAGCTGACGGTCGGGGGTGGCCGGGGCTCGACGCGCTGGGCGTCAGCGCGCTGGGTCTCGTCGCGCTGGGGGTTGGCTGGGTGGTGGGTGGTTACGCAGTTGGTTGGTGTGGTGGGGATGGCTTTGGCGCCGGAGCGGGGGTCGTGGGCGGGGCTGCTGACGATGGCTGTGTTGTCGGCGGTGGCTGTGGTGGTGGCGTACTTGGTGAGGTCGCGCGCGGTCGCGCGGCAGCAGTTGGTGGAGCAGGAGGAGATCAGCGCGGCTGAGCGGGGGCAACGGGCTCGGTTGCAGGAGCGGGCTCGGATCGCCCGCGAACTGCATGATGTCGTTGCCCATCATTTGTCGGTGGTCGTGGTTCGCGCGGACAGCGCGCCGCATCGATTGAACGGGTTGGCGGATGACGCGCGGGACGAGTTCGCCGGAATCGCCGAGGATGCCCGGTCTTCGCTGACGGAGATGAGGCGGGTACTTCGCTTGCTGCGAGAGGACCCAGGCAGCGAACGAGCAAGCGCCGAGCTAGGCCCGCAACCAGGCCTGGCCGACTTGCCAGAACTGGTCGCCGCAACACAGCGCGCCGGCGCCGACGTGCGGTTGGAGCTAGACACTTCGCTGAGCGAGCGTGGATCGCGCCGAGGCGCAGCGAGTGGTCACGGTGCCCTCAGGCAGGGTGCCGGTGAAGGCGGGGTGCTTGGGCAAGGCGCCGGTGCAGACGGAGTGCTCGGGCAGGGCACGGGTGCCGACGGGGTGCTGGCGCAGGGCGCTGGTGAGGGCGGTGTGGTCGGGCAGGGCGCAGGTGCAGACGATGCGGTCGGGCGGGGCGCTGGTGAGGGCGGGGTGCTCGGGCAGAGCGCCGGTGAGGACGAGGTGCTTGGGCGGGGCGTGGGTGAGGGCGGTGTGGTCGGGCGGGGTGCCGGTGAAGGAGGTGCGGGGGAACGTGGTGTGGTTGGGCGGGGGGTGGATCCTGCGGTGGAGTTGACGGCGTATCGGGTGGTGCAGGAGGCGGTTAGTAATGCGGTGCGGCATGCGCCGGGAGGGGTTGTGGACGTGAGCGTTCGACGGGTCGGTGGGGAGTTGATCGTGAGCGTGGTGAATGGACCGATGGCTGGCGGTGTGGGGGCGGCGGTGGCTAGCGGTCGGGGGACGGTCGCGTCGGGGAGTGGGCACGGGCTGGTGGGGATGCGTGAACGGGTTGGCCTGTTGGACGGTCGCGTGCACGCGGCACCGACCGCGGACGGCGGATATCAGGTAGAAGTCGCGCTCCCGCTGGGCGAGCAGTCCGCCGAAGAACGGACGGATGGGGAGGGCGTGGGGTGATGGTTTCTGTGGTGGTTGTGGATGATCAGGCTGTGGTGCGGGGTGGGTTCGCTGCGTTGTTGGGGGCGCAGGACGGGGTGGAGGTCGTGGGGGAAGCAGGGGATGGGGCGGAAGCCGTGGAGGTGGTGGGGCGGGTTCGGCCGGATGTGGTGTTGATGGATGTGCGGATGCCGGTGATGGACGGGCTCGAGGCGACTCGGCGGATTCTTGACGGGGTGGCGCCGGGGGAGCCGCCGCGGGTGATCATGTTGACGACCTTTGATCTTGATGAGTATGTGTATGAGGCGTTGCGGGCGGGGGCCAGTGGGTTTCTGTTGAAGCATTCTTCGCCTGATGAGCTGGCGGCGGCGGTCCGGATTGTGGCGGCTGGGGATGCGTTGCTGGCTCCGTCGATCACTCGGCGGTTGGTCGAAGACTTTGTGAAGGTGCGGCCGGTGTTGCCTGTGGCGGCGGCTGAGTTGACGCCTCGGGAGACGGATGTACTGCGGCTGGTGGCGCGTGGACAGTCGAATCGGGAGATCGCGGCGACCCTGGTGCTTGCCGAGCAGACCGTGAAGACTCACGTGAGCCGGATTCTCACCAAGCTGAATCTGCGGGATCATGCCCAGGCAGTCGTCTACGCCTACGAAGCCGGCGTGGTCGCCCCAGGGCCTCGTCGCTAAGAGCCAGGGCCGGGCCGCTGAGAGCCGGGGTTCGGCCGCTGAGAGTAGGACAGGGACAGGAGACGGGAATGGACGCGCTGGATCGATTGCGGGGACTGTGCCTGGCTCTGCCGGAGACGACGGAGCGGCTGAGTCATGGTGAGCCGACGTGGTTTGTCCGGGATAAGAAGACGTTCGTGATGTTCGCTGATCAGCACCACGACGACCGAACTGGATTCTGGTGCGCAGCCCCTGAAGGCAGTCAAGAATCGCTGATCGCCAGCGACCCGGACCATTTCTTCCGTCCGCCGTACGTCGGGCACCGCGGCTGGCTCGGTGTCTACCTCGACGTTCCTGCCGTCGACTGGCTGCAGCTCGGCGAGCTCGTCGAGGACGCTTATCGCCAGGTCGCCCCCAAGTCACTGGTAGCTCGACTCGATCAGGCCGGCAGCTAGCGCACGGCTGGACGGTGCGCTGGAGGACGGGCTCGAGGTCCAGGCTTCCTCGGCGTCATGGCGGCACGGCATGGAGGTTCGGTACGTCGCGGCTGACAACAGCAAGATGGTCAGCTCGCTGAGGCTGACGCCGAGGTTGTTCGCGTCCCGACGCAGAGCCGCCACCAGAGGGCCGGGCAGGTCGTCGAGCACGATCCGCTGCCCACTAGATGCAAACCCGGGCGAGGCGGGGTAGGGCGGCTCGGCCGGGTTGGTTGGGGTGGGGCGCCAGGTCGGGGGCCAGTGTTCGCGGCCTAGTTGGAGTACTTCGTCGAGGGGTGGGAGGGGATCTAGGAGGAGGTCTGGGATCTCGGTCAGGACGCGGAGGATGAGGGTGGCCAGGGTGTTTCGGGTTTGCCATTCGCCGAGGGCGTCGGTGGATCTCAGGTGGCGCTTGAGGACTACCCGGAGGCGGTCGGTTGATGGGCTTGAGAGGGGAGGCTCGTCGGGGACCGGCTCGACCCAGAGGCGGCCGTTTCGGAGGCGGAAGGCTAGGAGGGAATCGGCGGGGACGTCGGGGAGCCAGTCGGGTGGGCCGCACCAGCCGCCGAACTCGCCGATGGACGCTGTGACTGCATCGCCTGAGGAGAGTGCCAAGGAACCGTCATGGACTAGTAGCAGGTCGAGTGGTGCCAGCTCGGGGCCGGCGAAGAGGACTTGCCGGCCCTTGGTTGCATAGCGCACCCGATGGGTGAGAGCAGCGCCGTCCAGCATTCGCCGGACACTGTCGAAGCGTCCGTCGGGCAGTTGCACCATCACGGGCGACTGCCGCAGCGCAGCACGGACGGCGGCTGCCGGATTGCCCGATTTGGTCAGGCCGGCCGCCGCCACGGCTGGCGCCAGGTCGTCGGGGGAGAGTGGGCCTGAGGAGTTGATCTGGTCTGCGCAGTGGATGACGATTCGTTTGCTCATGCCAGGGAAGGTACGAGTTCCGAGCGCCCGATTCGCCCTTATCCACAAGGCAGATCAGTCGATCAGATCGACCTCGGTCTGACGCAAGCGCGGCAGTTCCAAAGACCAAGCTTCGGCCGCAGCCGGCGTGGTCCACTGCCAGGCCTGGATCTGCGCCGCCGAACGACGCCCGAAGATTGCCCGGAACAACTCATACGTGTCCGTATGAACCTCTGCCACCGGCTCCCCGGCCCCCAGCTGATACGTACCGTCCGGCGTCACGGTCGACAGCGTGCCAGGCGAGTCGTCCGCCGGTCGCGGATCAGGGAAGACCCAATCGAGCGTCGCCAGCCAGATCTCCCGCGGCGGCCGCCCGATCCCGGTCAGGCCGTGGACGTCGGCCTCGTGCGTACCGGCGTCGACGTACGGGTTGCAGATCATCGGATGGGTGGTGTCGCCGCTCAGGATCAGCTTCTCCAGCGCCGGCCCGGTCGTCGTCGCCCATTCCTCCAGGACAGCGGCGAGCGGCATCGAGCGGCGGCCGTCCACCTGGACGGCGGTCCACGGAGGCCGAGGCGCGCCTTCGAGGTTGCCGGAGACGAAGTCGGCGGCGGCGCCGGACAGGTGCGAGATGAGGTTGTGCACGGTCCATTCCGGGCACGCAGGGACGAGTTCGGTCAGCTCCGAGGGGCCGAACCCCAGCATCGCCTCGGTCAGCCGCGCCCGCGTACCGGCGTACAGGGCGACACTTGTGGTCGCGTCCATGAGTCCTCCTCAAGGGGATCTTTCCATGATGACGAACGGTCGGCGACGAAATCGACGGCCGCTAGGGTGGCGCAGTGGAAGAGACCGCCCTAGAGACACCCGCCAAGGCGATCAACGACAAAGTCGCCATTGCCCTGTCGTTCGGCAGTTCGGCCGCCGTGATGGTGCTCGAGCTCGTCTCGCTGCGCCTGGTGGCGCCGTACCTCGGCCTGACTCTGGAGACCAACACCGCTGTCATCGGCGTCGCCCTGGCGGCCATCGCGACCGGTGCCGCGATGGGCGGCCGGCTCGCCGACAGCACGCCTCCTACTCGGACGCTGGGGCCGATCATCCTTTTCGCCGGAGCGCTGGTGCTGCTGATCCTGCCGGTGGTGCGATGGACCGGCGAGGCGCTGCGCGGTAGCGGTAATGAGGCGGTCTTCCTCGCCTTGGCAGTCGCCTTGTTCCTGCCGGCTTCACTGCTCGCGGGGGTGACCCCGATGGTGACCAAGCTCAGACTGTCGAAGCTGAGCCAGACAGGGACGGTCGTCGGCCGCCTGTCCGCCTACGCGACGGTCGGTGCGATCGCGGGCACGGTACTGACCGGGTTCGTGTTCGTGGCCAAGGTCCCGACGAGCACGATCGTGCTGTGCCTCGGCGGCCTGCTGGTCCTCGCTGGAGCCGCCCTCACAATCTTCTTCCGCGGTCTGAAGGCTGCTACCCGCCCACTGGCTCTGGCGCTGGTCGGTACTGGTCTGACCCTGGTCGCCCCACGGCCCTGCGAGGTCGAGACGGCCTATCACTGCGCCCGGATCGAGAAGGACCCGGCGCGAGCGAGCGGCCGCCTCCTCTACCTGGATCAGCTCCGTCACTCCTACATCGACCTCGCGGATCCCACCTACCTGCAGTTCCAGTACACGAAAGACTTCGCGACGGCGATCGAGAGCCGGTGGCCCGACAAAGGGCTGCTGCAGGCGCTGCACGTGGGTGGCGGCGGGCTCACCATGCCGCACTACCTCGCCGCGACCAGGCCCGGGACCAACAACAAGGTCTACGAGATCGACCCCGGCGTGATCGAGCTCGACAAGGCCGAGTTGGGCGCCAAGCCCGGCCCGGAGCTCGACATCCAGATCCGCGACGGGCGGCTCGGCGTACGGTCCGAGCCCGACGACAGCCGGGACCTGGTCGTGATGGATGCGTTCGGCGGGGTCGCCGTGCCCTGGCACCTGACCACCCGCGAGTTCGTCGCCGACCAGCGCCGGATGCTCAAGCCGGACGGGCTCCTGCTGATCAACATCATCGACTTCGGCCCGCAGGCATTCCTCAAGGCCGAAATTCGTACCGTTGCCGCGGAATTCCCGTACGTCGGACTGATCGCCAAGCCGGCCGAACTCTCCGGCCAGGAGGGCGGCAACTTCGTCCTGCTCGCCGCCGACCAGCCGTTGCCCGGTACTGCGATCCGGCAACGGCTAGGCACGGCTGGCGGCTACATCGACGACCCCAACGCGTTGCGGCAGTTCATCGGCGACGCACCGTTGCTCACCGATGACTATGCGCCGGTAGACCAGCTCCTCACGCCCTTCCCGACCTGAGACAGTTAAAACCGTCCCGCGAGACGCGCCACGGGTGGAGTTGTGATCCGCGCCGAAGGCTTGTTGCATGTGCACATGCACCCACGCGCAGGCCAGCCCGCTCAGCCCGAGGATCTCGTCGACGTCGACGCGCTGCTCGCGGCGTACGAGGGGATCACGCCGGATGTCGAGAACCCCGCCCAGAAGGTCGTCTTCGGTACGTCGGGCCACCGCGGCTCGTCCCTCGACGGCGCCTTCAACGAGGCGCACATCCTGGCCATCACCCAGGCCATCTGTGAGTACCGGGCAGGGGAGGGGACCAGTGGCCCACTCCTGGTCGGGCGGGACAGCCATGGCCTCTCGGAGCCCGCTTGGCGGACAGTGCTCGAAGTACTGGCCGGCAATGGCGTGCAGACCCTGGTGGACAGCGCGGACCGGCTGACGCCGACTCCTGGCGTGTCCCACGCGATCCTGCGGCTCAACCGCGGCGCGGGAGCAGGTGCCGACGGCATCGTCATCACGCCGAGCCACAACCCGCCGCGCGATGGCGGGATCAAGTACAACCCGCCGCACGGTGGGCCGGCCGACTCCGACGCGACCGGCTGGATCGCCGCCCGCGCTAACGAGTTGATCGCCGGTGGCAACCGCGAAGTACGTCGGGTTCAATTCGATGCGGCGCGGGCGCAGGCGGGGGAGTACGACTTCCTCGGTCACTATGTCGACGATTTGCCCTCCGTGCTCAACCTCGATGCGATCCGGAGTGCCGGTGTCCGGATCGGCGCCGACCCGCTCGGCGGCGCGAGTGTGGACTACTGGGCCGCGATCGCCGAGCGGCACCGCCTCGACCTGACCGTGGTCAACCCGCGGATCGACCCGGCCTGGTCGTTCATGACGCTCGACCACGACGGCAAGATCCGGATGGACTGCTCGTCCCCGTACGCGATGGCCTCGCTGGTCGCGCAGAAGGACAAGTACGACCTCGCGACGGGCAACGACGCCGACTCCGACCGGCACGGCATCGTCACGCCCGACGCCGGCCTGATGAACCCGAACCACTACCTGGCCGCCGCGATCTCGTACCTGTTCGCGAACCGGCAGTGGGGACCCGAGGTCGCGGTCGGCAAGACGCTGGTCTCGTCGTCGCTGATCGACCGCGTGGTCGGCGACATGGGTCGTCGGCTGTGGGAGGTGCCGGTCGGGTTCAAGTGGTTCGTGCCCGGTCTGATCGACGGCTCGGTCGGCTTCGGCGGCGAGGAGTCCGCGGGCGCGAGCTTCCTGCGCTTCGACGGTACGGTCTGGACGACCGACAAGGACGGCATCCTGCTCGCCCTGCTGGCCAGCGAGATCACCGCCGTGACCGGGGAGACGCCGTCGCAGGCGCACGCGAAGCTGGTGGAGAGGTTCGGCGCCTCGGCGTACAGCCGGGTGGACGCGCCGGCCAGCCGGGAGCAGAAGGCCAAGCTGGCCGCGCTCTCGGCCGATGCGGTGACCGCGACCGAGCTGGCGGGCGAGCCGATCCTCGACCGGATGACGAGCGCCCCCGGCAACGGTGCAGCGATCGGAGGGCTCAAAGTCACCACGGAGTCCGCGTGGTTCGCCGCGCGGCCGTCGGGGACCGAGGACCTCTACAAGATCTACGGCGAGTCCTTCAAGGGTGCCGACCACCTCGAAGAGGTCTTCGCCCAGGCCCGCGAGGTGGTCTCCCAAGCGCTGGCCTAATTGTCGGTGGCTGTCGCTACGGTCGGCCGCATGATTATCTCCGTCACCGACCTGGAAGAGCCTGCGGCAGCCGCGATCATCTCGGCCGGCCTCGACGAGTTCAATGTCGAGGCGACCGGGATCCAGGATCGGCGACCGCTGACCGTGCTCGTCCGCGAGCCGGGAACGGATCGGGTGATCGGTGGCCTCACCGGACGGACCTCGCTCGGGCTGCTGTTCGTCGATCTCTTCTACCTGCCCGCGGAGCTGCGCGGGCAGGGCGTCGGTGGTGAGGTGCTGAGACAAGCGGAAGAGGAGGCCCGACGCCGTGGGTGCCGGTCAGCCATGCTCTACACGATCAGCTTCCAGGCGCCTGGGTTCTATCTCAAGCACGGCTGGCGCGTGGTGGGCGAGGTGCCCTGCGACCCGCCCGGCACCAGCCGGGTGTTCATGACGAAGGATCCGCTCTGACGTGCAGCCCTACCTGACGAAGGCGTCGACCAGCCTGTCCAGGTCGGCGCCTGGGTCGTTGGTCAGGCCGCTGTGGATGGGGCTGGGGTGGACGACCGTACTGCGAGGTGCGGCCAGCCAGCGGAAACGTTCGCCGATTCGGGTGGCGGCGGCGGGGCCGCCCGCTGGGTCGCCGGCGCAGATCGCGCGGAGGTGCTCCAGGGAGGCGCAGACGACGTCTACGTCGACCGCTGGGTCCAGGGCGCGCAGGCGGAGTGGGTCGACGTCCCAGGAGGCGCCGAGGAAGTCCAGCGAGCGGCAGTAGAGCACTGCGCCGACGTTGACGAACTCACCGCGGTGGATGCGGGGGGCCGCGCGCAGGATGACGTAGTCGAAGGGCACGAGGTTCAGTGCAGGGTCGAAGGGTGCTAGGTTCACCGCGCACCACCCGGCAGCCAGGCGGACCGGTCGGCGAGTCTGGCGGTCAGATGACCCAGATACCGCTCGCGGTCGTCGGGACCGATCCACTCGTCGGGCACCAGCGCGATCACCTCGGTCAGCAGCTCAGGAGTGATCGCAGCCGCGACCTCGGCGTCAACGGCCGGTACCGAAGGCGCCACGTCGCGGAACACGTGGTCCTGCGCGTCGTACGCGAGCCCGGTGAACTTCTCCGCAGACATCCAGGAGTGGTGGAAGTACAACGCTGCTCCGTGATCGATCAGCCAGAGTTGCTTGTGCCAGACGAGCAGGTTCGGGTTGCGCCAGGAGCGGTCCACGTTGGCGACGTAGGCGTCGAGCCAGAGGATCTTCGCCTGGGTGGCCTCGTCGGGTTTGCCGCTGGAGCCGTCGTACCCGAAGGAGCCGGGCAGGAAGTCGACGGCGAGGTTCAGGCCGGCGCTGCGCACGATCAGGTCCTGGATCTCCTGATCCGGCTCGGACTTGCCGATCACCGGGTCGAGCTCCATCAGCTTGAGCTCCGGCACCCGCAGGCCGAGCCGGCGGAACAGCTCGCCGACGATGACCTCGGCAACCAGCGCCTTAGGGCCCTGGCCGGCGCCCTGGAACTTGAGCACGTAGGTGCCGAGATCGTTGCCTTCGACAACACCTGGGAGCGAGCCACCTTCACGTAACGGCAACACATACCTGGTGGCAGTCACGATCGGCAGGCTCACCCGCCCGAGCCTAGTGCATGGCCGGCAGCCCTGGTTTCCACCGGGAAGCTGCCGGGTACCTCGAAGGCATAGCGATAGAGGAGAGACCTTGAGCCACCCGTCCATGGGCGTCGAGGAGGAGTTGCTACTGGTCTCCGCCAGTGGTCACCCGATGCCACGCAGCAAGGCCGTCGCCGCGGGGGCGGAAGGCGTAGACGTCGAGCTGGAGCTCACCCAGGCCCAGGTCGAGATCAACTCACCAGTGTGTCAAACGGCTGATGAACTGCGGGTCCAGCTGACCTGGGACCGCTCGAAGCTCGCCGAGGCAGCCGCTGATGAGCGTGCGCAGCTACTGGCGATCGCCACGCCTCCGGTCGGCTTGGCCGCCCAGCTGATCACCAGGAAGCCGCGGTACCAGGAGATGGAGGCCCGGTACGGGTTGCTCGCTCGTGAGCAGGCGGTGTGTGGGTGTCACGTGCACATCGACGTACCGGACAAGGAAGCGGCCATCCGCGTCAGCAACCATCTGCGGCCTTGGCTGCCCGCTCTGCTGGCGCTGACGGCCAACAGTGCGGTCTATCTGGGGCACGACACGGGGTTCTCCAGTTGGCGGTCGATCATGTGGTCGCGCTGGCCTTGCTCGGGTCCGCCGCCGTACTTCGAGTCCGCCGAGCACTACGACGCACTGGTCGCCATGCAGGTCGCGACGGGCAGCATCATGGATGAGCGGATGGTCTATTGGGACGTACGGCCGTCCAGCCACCTTCCGACAGTCGAGGTACGCGTGAGCGACGTACCGCTGACCGTCGACGAGACGGTGCTGCTGGCAACTCTCATCCGCGCCCTGGTGATGACAGCACTCGAGGACGGTGGTCTAGGGCCGAAGCTGGAGCCGGAGGTACTACGAGCCGCCTACTGGCTCGCAGCACGCGACGGCATCACCAACAACGGACTGGACGTCTTGAAGGCCCGCCCGCTACCCATGTCAGAGCTACTCGGCCTCCTGCAGCGCCATGTCTCCAAGGCGCTCAACCAGCTGGGTGAGGCCGACATGGTCGCCGAGACCATCCAGCGAGTACTCCGGGAGGGCAACGGCGCCGTCAAGCAACGCCAGGCCGTCAGGGACGGCTTCGACGTCGTCACCCTCACCGCAGTGACCGACTAGCGGAGGAAGTCCTCCAACCCGTGCAGGTCATCGGTGTTGAGGTTGTCGACGCCAGCGGCAACCAGCTCCGACCAGACGGCTTCACGGGCAGCGCCCGGCACATCCGGCGTCTCCCAGAAGCGGACCCGGTAGCCGGCCTCATGCGCGGTAGTGACGATCTCCTGCAGCTTGGCGCGTTCAGCCGCCGGGAACGGCCCGACACCGCGCCAGGTGAAGTTGTTCGACCAGTTGTCGCTTACCAACGGCATCAGCGATGCGGGCAGCTTGGAGTTCAGGTCGCTGAGTCGCCCGTCGTACCCGGCGTACCGGACCTTCTGTGCCTTCAGCACGTCGAGCGGACGGTTGCCACTGATCACTGATGTGACGGCGCCGCGGTAGGTGCGCCCGCCGGCGAAGACTGTGCTGATCCGCTTGTACTTCCGCAGTGCCGCATCGACAGCCGCGTACGTCGAAGGCCCGTCGCTCTTGATGTCGATCAGCAACTGGAAGTCGCGCCCGTGCCGGTAGACCTCGCCATGGTTCTCCCGAACCCGGTCAGCAAGCGGCCGAAGGTACAAACTCTCGAGATTGCGACCCGCCACCGCGTCCTGCAGATCGTGCGCCACCCGGAGCTCACCATTGACCAGCCAGACATCCGCCTCGACACTGTTGAAGCCACGGTCGAGCGCATCGAACAGCGGCCGCCGGTGGTCGTAGTCGTTGTGCGCATGAGCCGACGGCAGCGCGCGGACCGCCGGAGCGTCGTACGCGACCGGCAGCCGGAACCCGTTCGACCGGACGACCGAACGAACCCGGTCCGGGTAGTCGGAGATGATCCCGTCGACACCCTTGTCGATCAGCGACTGCATGGTGGCCGGGTCATCGACAGTCCACGGCACAACCTTGATGCCAGCACGATGCGCCGACCGGACCATATCCGCGGTGACATACGGCCGGTACGCCGGATCCGTCACGCGCCCGTCCTGCGGGAACCCGTGCACCGGCGAGATCGCGTCCGCACCGAACGACGCTGCCGCCTTCACCAGATCCCCACCGAAGTCGTCGATGTCGAGACCGCCCAGCCAGGGCGACTTGCCGGGCTGACCGGTCTGCAGGAAGTCGTAGTTGGTCAGCGCGACGATCGGCAACGACGGCGCGACCTGACGCATCCGCATCAGCGAACCCCAGTCGAAGCTCTGAATCGTCACCTGCCGCCCGATCCGCGCCTTGCGGATCTCGGCAGCGACCACCTGGACGAACTGCTCGCGCGGTGCCGTCTGGGTCGGCGAACCCGCCTCGACCTTGGTCTCGACGTTGAGCTTGACCTTGTTGGCGTGGAAGCGCTTGACCAGCGCGAAGACATCGCGCAGCTCAGGCATCCGCGCACCCGGGTCGGGCGTCTGGCCGGGGAAACCCGCCTGCGGCAGCGAGCCACAGTCGAGCTGCTTGACCTGTTTGAGGGTCAGCGTGTTGATGAACTTGCCGACGTACGGGTACTCGGGATCGCCCGGCGTGTAGGGCGCGGTGTCCTTGCACTTCGCGCCGGTGACCTGGCGGTCGTGGGTGACGACCGCGTAGCCGTCCTCGGTGATCTGGACGTCGAGCTCGAGCGTGCTGACGCCGAGCTCGAGGCCGCGTGAGAAGGACGCGATCGTGCTCTCCACGGTCAGCCCGAGACCGCCGCGGTGAGCCTGGATGTCGAAGTCGCGACGGTGACCGGCTGTGGGACCGGCATTGGCCGGCAGAGCGGCCACAGAGGAGCCGAGCAGTCCGGCGGCGAGAGTAAAGAGCAGCGCGCGGCGCATGACGGGTTCCTTAGCGTAGGAGGGGCGGATGGCGCCGATGCTTCCCGCTGCAGGGATACCCCGGCCCTCGCGAAGGTAGCCGACAAGAGGCCGACGGGTGACCCTAGTGCGCCGTGTCAGAGGTTCCGTTGCGCTACCGGCGCCCAGGCACGCACCTCGCGGCAGCGCAGAAAAGGCCACGATGGAAAAACATCGAGGCCTTCCCTGCGCCACCACGAGGCACGCACCTGACCACCGCTATCGCTAACGGAACCTCCGACACGGCGCACTCGCCGTCGGCCTCTCACCGGTTGCTACTCGTACTGCAGTGCCTCCAGCGGGTTGAGCCGGGCTGCCCGGCGGGCCGGCCAGATGGCGGCGAAGATGCCCACGACCACCGAGACCACGGCGAAGATGAGCAGCTGGCCGGTCGGAACCGCGAAGGCGACCTCGTCCAGCCGGGCAGCCAGCAATGAGGCCAGGCCGAGGCCGAGGATGATCCCGATGACCGCTCCGATCAGCGCCGTGATCACGCTCTCGTGCCGGATCATCCGCTTCACCTGGCGACGAGTCAGGCCGATCGCCCGCAGCATGCCGAGCTCCCGGGTCCGCTCGAAGACGGTCAGTACGAGCGTGTTGACGATGCCGAACAGGCTGACCAGGACCGACAGGGCGAGCAGCACGTAGAGCACGTTGAGCAGGCTCTTGATGCCGCTCGACTGGGCGTCCTTGAACTGCTCCCGCGTCTGCGCCTTCGCGTTCGGGAAACCAGAGAGCGCCTTCTCGAGTGCCGCGGTGTTCGCCGCCGTCACGCCGCCGTCCACCTTCAGGAACGTGTAGATGTTCAGCGGTTGCGGGTTGGTCGCATCGAAGGATGTCGTCGAGATCGTCACGTCGCCGAACGGCGAGCCACCCGCCGGTGGGGTGAAGATGCCCCGCACGGTCAGCGGCAGGGTCTTGCCCCCAACGGTCGTCATGGAGAGCGTCGAGCCGACCTGCAGATTGTGCTCGTCCGCGTAGTCCTCGTTGATGATCGCGCCGTCGGCGCCCAACGTCCCGAGCGTCTCCTGGGAACCGCTCTTCCAGTCGAAGCGCAGTACCGACGGCGCCTGCGCGTCGACCGCGGTGACCGTGATCGTGTCGCCGAACACCTGGCCCTGTCCGCCCCGCACACTCGACGCCGCCTGTACTCCGGGCACCTTGGCGACCGCGGCGGCCACCGTCGGCGGCAGCGGGCTGAAGTTGTTCTGCGCCGCGACCGCGTAGTCACCGCTGAAGATCCGGTCGACGGCATCCTCGAACGGTTTGATGATGCCCGCGCCGAGCGTCGCCACCAGCGTGACGAGGGCCAGCCCGATCATCAACGCGGCAGCCGTGGACGCGGTCCGATGCGGATCGCGCCGGCTGTTCTGCCCGCCGATGCCGGCCGCCGGCCCGTCGATCAGTACGCCGGGGAACTCGGCCGGCCACTCGGGCTGCCACGAACTCAGCCGCCGCCGGACCGCCATCGCCGTCACCACCACGAGCAGCACCGGATTCAGTACTGCGCCCAGCACGAACCCGCCGACCCGCTTCGACATAGACCCGGGACCCCAGTACCCCCGCCGCAGAAGCCAATAGGGCAAGGAGAACAGCGGCCACGCGAGGATCGTCAGCACGAGCACCGACCCACGAGCCACCGGATCGGACGCGGCCGCCAACGGGCGTACCAATCGCGCCGCGAACAGAGCGATCCCGATGAAGATCAGCAGTACTCCGACAGCCAGCAACGTCAGCAGAGCACCCGTCGCCAGCCCGTCGACGAACAACCCGACGACGATCAGCGCGACCCCGGCCAGCGTCAGCACCACAGCGCCCAGTCCGCGGTACCGCTGGAAGCGACCCGGCGGCAACGAAGCACCTTCGCGAACGGCCGCGATCGGTGGAACCCTCGTCGCTCGCATGGCCGGCCGAAGGCTGGCCAGCAAGGTCACCAGGATGCCGACCGCCAGCGCGACGATGACTGTCCTGCCACGGAAAACCAGCCCGTTGTTGGGCAGCGTCAAACCGGCCGCGTCGAAGATCTTGAACAACCCGGTCGCGATCCCCAGGCCGAGGAACAGCCCGGCCGCCGCGGCCAGCACACCGGTCAGGAGTGCCTCGAGCACCACGGTGTTGAGGATCTGACGCCGCGAGGCGCCGAGCGTGCGCAGGGTCGCGAACTCACGCGTGCGCTGGGCGATCGTGATGGACAGCGAGTTCGCGATCACGAACGAGCCGACGAACAAGGCGATCCCGCCGAACACCAGCAGGAAGGTCCGGAAGAAGTCCAGGAAGCCGCTCGTCCCGGCCGCGTCCTTGGCGGCTTGGTCCTCGGCGGAACGCACCTGCGTGCCTTCGGGCAGTACCTTCTGCACCGCGTCGATGAGCTGTTGCGGTGACGTACCGCTCTTGGCCTTCAACAGGATCTGGTCCAGCTTGCCCGGCTTGTCGAACAGTTTCTGCGCGGTCGGTAGCTCGAAGCCGGCCAGCGTCGCGCCGCCGATCGAGGACACCGCGCCGAACTCGACCAGCCCGGAGATCCGCATCGGCTGGACCTCGCCGCGCGCCTGCACACCGATCGAGTCGCCGGTCGCGAAGCCCTTCTTGGAGGCGGTCTGGGTGTCGATCACCACCTCGCCGGGACCTGGCCAGGCACCGTTCACGAGCGCCAGCGAGTTGAACTCCTGGTGTTCAGGATCGACGCTGAAGCCGAGGTTGGGCGCGCCGCCGAACACGACCGCCTTGCCGTCCTTGCCGATCAGCTGCGCCTCGCCCGAGACCGCGGCGCCGGCCAGACCGACCTCAGGAAGTACCGAGACCTTGGTCAGCAGCGACTCGTCGAACGGCGGTGCCGGCGCGGTCCCGTCCGGTACGTCGAACGCAGTCTTGCCGGTGATCGCGGCGTCGGTGTTCTTGTAGTTGTTGGAGAAGATCGAGTCGAAGGCGCTCGAGATCGAGTCGGTCAGGACGAATGTGCCGGAGACCAGCGCGACGCCGAGGACGACGCCGATCGCGGTCAGCGCGGTGCGGAGCTTCCGGCTGAGCAGTCCGCGCAGCGCGAAGCCGATCACTGCAGGTCCAGCGAGTCGATGATCTGCAGGATCTCGTGCTGGTCGGTCCGGCCGGTCTCCTTCACGATCTCGCCGTCGGCCAGGTAGAGCACCCGGTCGGCCATCGCGGCCGCCTTGGCGTCATGGGTCACCATCACCGTGGTCTGCCCGTACTCGTCCACGGAACCACGCATCAGCTGGAGGATCTCGTTGCTGGTCCGCGAGTCGAGGTTGCCGGTCGGCTCGTCGGCGAAGATCACGGTCGGGCGGGACACGAGTGCCCGGGCGATCGCGACCCGCTGCTGCTGGCCGCCGGACAGTTCGGCCGGACGGTGGGTGAGACGGTCGGTCAGACCGACCCGGGCCACCAGCTCGTCGAAGTACTCCGGATCTGGCTTCTCGCCGGCGATCGTCAACGGCAGCACGATGTTGTCGCGTGCGGTCAGCATCGGCAGCAGGTTGAAGAACTGGAAGATGAACCCGATGTGCTTGCGGCGGAGCTTGGTCAGATCGTCGTCGCCGAGGGTGGTGATCTCGGTGCCGCCGATCTGGACCGACCCCGAGGTCGGCTTGTCCAGCCCCGCCAGGATGTGCATCAACGTCGACTTGCCCGAGCCGGACGGTCCCATCACCGCCGTCAACTGCCCGGCCGTGATCTCCACCCCGACCCCGCGCAACGCGTTGACCGCGGTGTCGCCCTCGCCGTACGTGCGAACCAGGTCCGTCGCACGTACGACAGTATTTCCTTCCATGCCGATCGCCCTCCCAAGCAGATCAGCGGTTCTCCCCGGGAACCGTCGACAGTGCTCCGAGTCTGCTCCTCGGAGGGAGGGCGGCGACAGGGGGTTTCCCCCGGCCGGACCCCGAGATCCGGCCGAGGGGTGCTGGGTTCTAGCGCTTCTTCTGCAGGGTCGCCTTGAAGCCGGCGCCCCAGCCCGAGGGAGTGCCGTTGTAGTCCTTCAGCAGGGACGGCTCGTCGGCGCAGTCACCGACCACCCAGCCCCAGGCCAGGTACGACATCTTGCGTGCGTCCGCCCACTTGGTCAGCTGGTCGCTGAACTTGTGCGTGCAGTCGGTGTCGCCCATCTCGCCGATCACGACCGGTACCTTGGCGGCGACCTTGTCGATCTCGGGCCAGCGCTTCGGGTCGTCGTAGGGCGATCCGAGCGGCTGCCCGTAGATGTGCACCGACGCGGCCAGCTGGTTGGCGGGATCGACCGGCTTGAACTCCAGCCAGCGGCGCAGCGATCCGGCGTACTCGGGTCCTGGCACCAGAATGACGTTCTTGGCTCCGGTGGCCCGGACGATCAGAACGAGCTCCTGCATGCCCGCCGTGACGAAGTTGACGCCGGGACAGGTGCCGCCGTCGCGGACGCACTTCCAGGCAGCCGTGGTGTCGCGGTTGTTGTCCGGGTAGGGCTCGTTGAACAGGTCGAACATGACCGCGGGGTTGTTCTTGAACGTGACGGCCACCGACCGCCAGTACATCGCCGAGTAGAGGCGCGTCGGCATCACCCGCTGGTCGGTCGCCATCTTCGCGCTGGTCTGCGTCCAGTGCGCGTCGACGATCACCCGCATGCCGGCGGTGGTCAGCTTGTCGACCCAGGCCGCGACGGCGTTCCGGTACGTCGAGCCGCGCATGCCGGCCTTGAGCTGGGTACTGCCCAGCCAGCAGGTCTCGTTCAGGGGCACTCGTACTGCGTTGACGCCCCACGACTTCATGGCCGTGATGGTCGCGTCGGTGGCAGGAGCGTCGAAGAGCCCCCAGCCTTCGGCGCAGGCGTACTGGGCGCCGGAGTGGTTGACGCCGCGCAACTGCAGCTTGGCGCCGGTCTGGTCGACGAGTTGGTTGCCGGCCACCTTGACGGTGAGCTGGGCCTTCGCGTCGGCGGGCGGCAAGGTCACGCCCGATGGTCGGAGTACAACGGTGAGTAATGCGATCAGGGCAACGAACGCCAAGGCGGCCAGGGCTTTCCGCACTGGGAAACTCTCCTTGTTCTGGTCCCCAGATTGAACTGCTTCGGACACGGCCCCACCTCCGCGAAGACATGCCTACCAGTGGCCGTTACCAGGCTGCAACCTAGCGGCTCCGGCTTGAAACCAGCGCTTGGATGGAACTTGCGTAGTCCGCTGGTCCGGCAGGCGTGGACCGGCCGGAAAAGTTAACGCTCGAGATCACGGAAAGATAACGACGCAAAAAATCCGGTCAGCGCAGAATGCTGACCGGATCGATGGAATTTGTGGGTGCCGGACCGGGAAGCGCCTCACGGCGCGAGGCCGCTCGAAGCGGCTAATTTTGGGACCCGGGGCTACCGCGGCCCGACACCTTCATCAGTATAACCGGGCCGCAAATCCCTTGTCCTGTTGAGTTCTCAGGCATTTGTTGCCTTATAACAGGTTGCCGCTACCGATGCAAGTACCGCACTCGAACTGACGGCGAATTACCAGAGGTTCCCGGCCCGCTCGGTACGCGCCGCAACCTGCAACTGGTCGGCCAGTTCGACGAGTTTGGACGCGGACCGTACTTGGTCATGCGTGTCGTCCGCGAGGTGTGCCCGGCCGGTGGCGACGATGCGCGCGAAGGCGGCGGCGCGGTCGAGAGTGATGGAGAAATCGCCGGTCGCGACACCTCGTAGTACGGCGTCGACCATGTCCCGGACCTCGGTCGGGCCGGGCGGATCGGCGACGCCGGCCACCACCGCGTGTACTTCGGCGTACTTCCGGCCGGTGGCGTACTCGCGGGAAACCTCCTCCGCCGCACCGTGCACCCAGGAGCGCAGCAGGTACAGCCGCCAGAGCGTGCCGGGCAGCGAGTCGGCCGGGGAGTCCGACCAGAGATCGGCGAGCTCGTCGAGCCCGTAGTCGTCGGCGAGCTTGACCACGCGCGCAATCACCTCGGCGTCCTCACTCGACCGCGCACCCCGCACGAGCAACTCGGCGGTCCGGTGCGCCACCTCGGCCACCGCGGCCGGGTCGTGCGCACCAGGCAACGACTCGAACAACTTGGCACCCGGCAGAATCGGCCGGCGCGGCGTAGGAACGGTCACCCGCCCATCGTGCCTGACCGCCCCCAACTCCGCATGCCGACCCGGCGCAGTCAGTACAGTCGGAGTATGGCGGGTGGAAAAGGCAAGTTGGCCAAGAATGTTGTCAAGTACGGCGTGCGGTACGGGCCGATGGCGTTCGAGGCGGTCAAGCATGGGCGGGAACCGGCGCAGCAGGCGCTGCAGGCGGCGATGGCCAAGCGGACTGCGCGGAAGAAGGCGATCGAGCATGCGCTGACCGTGCGGGACGGATCGCTGTTGAAGGTGATCAAGGACGGGCAGGCCGTGTTCTTCGTGTTCAGCGGGGATGCGATCGTCACCACCTACCCACCGGTCCCGCAGGCCACGTACCCGGAGTTACTGCTGCATGCGGACCTGGATCGGCGGGAGAACGCTCTCGCGCTGGCGGCGAGCAAGCCGAAGCTGACCGACCGGCTGCCCAAGCTCAAGCGGCCCCGCCGGTAGAGGGTTGACCTGCTTGTAACATTCAGGACCCTGCGTGGCAACACCTCCCGCGCACAGTGGAGGGACGTGTCCACGAGGGAGGGCGTCACTCATGCTCTGGAAGATCAGGACCGAACTCGCTGACCGGCCCGGTGCGCTGGCCGAGCTCGCCGCACGCTGTGGTGCGGACGAGATCAACATCTTGAGCCTGGAGGTCTTCACCGCCGAGTCGGGCGCTGTCGACGAGCTTGTCGTCTCCACCGGCGTCGGCTGGACCGCTGCGGACCTCACCGCGCTGGTCGCCGAAGCCGGCTGCTCCGGTACTACGGTCCGCCCGTGCCAGGCGGATGTCCTCCACGACGGCCCCACCCGGTACCTGCGCGCAGTACTGCGGCTCATCGACGACCCGCTCTCCGTGGACGAGGAACTGGAGAGCCTGCAGGGGTTTGACGAGTACACGCCTGCCGAGTGGGCCCGTGCCGACGTACTGGTCGAGATTGCCGGCCGACTGGCTGAGCGTGAGGTCGGCCCGGTACCAGAGCCGCCTCGGCCAGGTAGCGCAGTACCGGAGATGCGCAAAGCCACTGTCGACGATGCCGAGGCAGTAGTCGCCATGCATGACCGGTGTTCGTACGAGAGTCGCACCCGGCGGTACCACGTCCCCATGCCTAAGCTCACCGCCCGTACTGCGCGTCACCTGTCGGCGCCCGCCGGTGGGATCTCCATCGTCGCCGCAGCCGGTGAGGCCGTCGTCGGGATGGCTACTGCTGCTCCCTGGGACGAGATGAGCGGTGCGGCGATGGAGATCGCCGTACTGGTCGAGGATGGCTGGCAGCGGCACGGCCTGGGGTCGCAGCTGCTGCGGAGAGTGATCCGGGAGGCCCGGGACCTCGGTGCTGATCGAGTGGTCTGCATGGTGCAGCCGGACAACGTCGCGATGCTGCGGACCGTCGAAGGCCTGCGGATGCGGACCAGGGTCGTGCAGGATAGCGGTCATCTGATGGTGACCGTCGCACTGTCCGACCAGAGCCTGTCGCATGCGGTGGATCGGCCGTCGGTGCCCTATCGTCAGACGCGTGCCATCCCTGCCCGGTCGTAACCCCCACGGCCTTCTCGTCAACCTGCCCGCGAGCACGCGCTCGCCGGTGGTGGAGCTGTCCAGGCGGCTGGTGATCGCACTCGGTCTGCTGGTGCTGATGGTCTGCATTGTGCTGGTCGACCGGGGCGGCTACAAGGACACGTACGACGGCAGCGTCGGTTTCATCGACAGCATCTACTACGCGACCGTGACGCTCACCACGACCGGGTACGGCGACATCACTCCGGTGACGCCGACCGCCCGGCTGGTGAACGCCTTCATCGTCACGCCGCTGCGGATCGCGTTCCTGGTCGTGCTGGTCGGCACAACGCTGGAAGTCCTGGCGAACGAAGGTCGCCGCATCATGCGCGACTCGCGATGGAGGAGGCGCATGAAGGACCATGTAGTTGTCGTCGGCTACGGCACCAAGGGCCGCTCGGCCGTGCAGACCCTGCTCAGCAACGGGGTCAAGCGCACCGACATCGTGGTGATCGACCCGCGCGCGCAGGCGATCGGTGACGCGGGCAACGATCAGATGGCCGCCTTCCACGGCGACGCCACCAACCGGACCGTACTGCGCCGCGCCGAGGTGATGACGGCTCGCGAGGTGATCGTCACCACCGATCGTGACGACTCGGCCGTGCTCGTCACGCTGGCGGTCCGGCAGCTCAATCCGAACGCGCACATCGTCGTCGCGGTCCGCGAGGAGGACAACGTTCCCTTGCTGCGGCAGAGCGGCGCGGACGCCGTCGTCACCTCATCGGAGGCAGTCGGGCGTCTGCTCGGTCTGTCCGCCGTCAGCCCGAACCTGGGTGAGGTGATGGAGGACCTGCTGACCTACGGCGAGGGCCTCGAGGTCGCCGAGCGCCCGGTCCTCGGCCGCGAGGTCGGCAAGGCGCCGTCGTCGGTACCGGACCGCGTGGTCTCGGTCGTCCGCGACGGCAAGGTCCACCGCTACTACGACTCGTCCGTCTCGGTCCTGGCCGCCGGCGACAAGCTCATCGTCGTCCGCCCGGCCAAGGAGACCCCCTGGGCCGAGCGCCCCGGCGCCGACGACCAGGACGAATAAACCTTCCTGTCCAAGCCCACAACTGCTGGGCTCGCACACCTCACGGCGACCTTGAACACCTAACGGCGACCTTGAACAAGTGATACCTTGTCCGAGGTCGCCGTTAGGTGTCCGAGCCCGCCAGATGTGGGCTTGCCACTAGATGGCGAAGGGGACTGCGGTGTCCGCTGGCTGGAGGTGTCCGCCGGGTCGGGTCCAGAGGGCGTCGCGTTCTAGGCGGGGGAGTACTGACTCGCCGAACCAGTAGGCCTCTTCGAGGTGGGGATAGCCCGACAGGATGAACTCATCGATGCCGAGGTCGGCGTACTCCTTGATGCGGTCGGCAACCTCTTCGTGGCTGCCGACCAGGGCGGTGCCGGCGCCACCGCGGGCGAGGCCGACGCCGGCCCACAAATTCGGGTAGATCTCCAGATCCTCGGCAGAGCCACCGTGGAGCGACAGCATGCGCTTCTGCCCCTCGGACTCGCTCTTGTGTAGACCCGCTTGGACCTTGGCGATCGTCTCGGGTGGCAGTGCTGCGAGCAGGCGGCGCGCTTCCCGCCAGGCGTCCTCGGAGGTGTCTCGCGTGATGACATGCAACCGGATGCCGAAGCGCACGGTCCGGCCGGCTTCGGCGGCCAGCTTGCGGATCCAGCCGATCTTCTCGGCGACGGCAGCGGGCGGTTCGCCCCAGGTCAGGTACACGTCGCTGTGGGCTGCCGCCACCGGACCGGCTGCGGCCGACGAGCCACCGAAGTAGATCTGCGGCACCGGGTCAGGCACCGATACCAACCTGGCCTGCTCGACCCGCAGGTGCTCGCCCCGGAAGTCGAACGGATCGCCGTGCTCCCACAGCCTCCGCACGATAGCCAGGAATTCGTCCGTACGCCGGTACCGCTCGTCCTTGCTCAGGAAGTCGCCGAACGCCTTCTGCTCGGCCGGTTCTCCACCGGTCACCACGTTGAGTAGCAGCCGTCCGCCCGACTGGTTCTGGAAGGTGGTCGCCATCTGCGCGGCCAGCGTCGGCGACATCAACCCCGGCCGGAACGCGACCAGGAACTTCAGTCGATCCGTTGAATCGAGCAACGAAGCCGTCGAGAGCCAGGCGTCGTCGCACCACAGCCCGGTCGGCGTCAGGGCGCCCTCAAAACCGAGCTCCTCGGCCGCGGTGACGATCTGGCGCAGGTACCGGGTGGTCACCCGCCGATCCCGATGCACCACCTCGGCGCCGTGCCCGCCGCCGGTGATGTTGCGCGAGTCGCCGGACGTCGGCAGGAACCAGTGAAAGGTCAGGGTCATCGGGCTGCTCCTGGGCGATAGGCGCTTAAGTCGATGAGATTAGTTGACATAGCGAAGACGGCCGGTCGCGTCTCGGATGGCGGGCGGCGGTGGTTGCGCGGAGTGCAGACCAGGTGACTGGTGGTCCGGTGTTGACGAGGGCTTGAACGGGGTCCTAGAGTCGCTGCTGTAAACGATTACAAGAACGATTACAGGAGACTGCGTGAGCCGGCCGACGATCGCGGGAGTGGCGCGGGCCGCCGGAGTTTCGGTGGCCTCGGTGTCGCGGGTGCTGAACGGACTGCCCGCGACCGGGGAGATGGTCGAGCGGGTGCAGCGCGCGGTCGAGGAGCTCGGCTATGTGCCTGACTCGCGGGCGCGGTCGCTCAAGGTCGGGCGGACCTTCCAGCTGACCCTCGCGGTGGCCGACGTCGGTAACCCCGTCTACGTGACGATGATGCGCGCGGTCGAGGAGGTCGTCTCTGCTGCCGGCTACCGGCTGGTGGTGACGACGACCGGGCCGGATGTCGTCGACGAGGTCGCGCTGGTCCGCGGGATGGCTCGTGGGTACGCCGATGGGCTGGTGATCAGCCCGTTGCGGGTCGACGACGACCTCATCAAGTCGATCCGCGAGTGCGACGTGCCGGTGGTCGTCGCCGGTAACGTGCCGTCCTCTGCTGGGGTCGATACCGTTCGCGCGAACTCGCCGAAGGGGATGCTGCTCGCGGTCGAGCACCTCCTGGCGAAGGGGCGCAAGCGGATCGCTTTCGTGAACGGTCCGGTGGACACCGTGCCCGGCACCGCGCGGGCGAAGGGGTTCGCCGATGCGATGAAGGCGAACGGGCTGCGGCAGGTGGCCGAGGTGGAGGCGGCGGACTTCACGTTCGCGGCCGGCCGGGAAGCCGGGGTGGAATTGCTGTCCGGGCTGGACAGTGGCGTGCGCAGCTCCGGCGTGGAGGCGGCGCGGGTTGGTCGGCTTGATGCGGTGATTGCGGCCAATGATTTGCTTGCCGTGGGCATCATGCATGAGCTGGCGGCGCGGCAACTCGTAGTACCGGATGACGTTGCGGTGATCGGGATGGATGACAGTGAGCTGGCGGAGCAGTGTTTCCCGCCGTTGACGAGTGTGAACCTCGGGTCGGCCGAGCGTGGTCGCCGGGCTGCTGAGTTGCTGTTGGCAAGGATCGACGACGACACCCGCACACCGCGGCGGATCGTCGTCCAGCCGACTCTCAGTGTGCGGAAGTCGACGCCATGAGTGCCGCGACGCTGACCGCAGCTCCGGAGCAGACTCCCAAGAGCGGCCGGCCGAAGCAGAACAGAGAAGCGATCTTTCTGTTCCTTCCCGCGTTGCTGCCCGTTCTGCTGCTGAGCGTCTATCCGCTGATCCGTGGGATCGCGCTGGGATTCACCGACGCTCGTGCCGGGCTGAACGTCGACACCAACTTCATCGGCCTCGGCAACTTCGGCAAGCTGCTGCACAACGGGCTGTTCTGGGACTCGTTCAAGATCGGCCTGATCTGGACGCTCTCGGTGACGATCCTGCAGTTCGTCGCCGCGCTCGGACTCGCTCTGCTGCTGAACACCAATCTGCGCTTCCGCGGCGTCGCTCGGACGCTCGCGCTGATCCCGTGGGCGATGCCGCCGGTGGTCGTGGCGATCATGTGGCGACTGCTGCTGCACCCGACCAACGGCCCGGTCAACGAGATCCTGCAGAACCTGCACCTGACCGACCACCCGATCAACTTCCTCGGCGACTTCAGTACCGCGCTGCCGGCCGTGATCGTGGTCGGTATCTGGGTCGGCATGCCGATGACGACAGTCACTCTGTTGGCCGGGCTGCAAGGCATCGACCGTTCTCTGTACGAGGCGGCCGCGGTCGACGGAGCGGGCGCGTGGTCGCAGTTCTGGAACATCACGCTGCCGCAGCTCAGGACGGTGATCGTGGCGATCACCAGCCTGGACATGATCTGGAACTTCAACTCGTTCGGGCTGGTCTACGTGCTCACCGCGGGCGGCCCGGGCGGCAAGACGATGCTGCCGATGCTGTTCGCGTACAACGAGGCGTTCCGGTACGGGAACTTCGGGATGGCCGCGGCGATGGGTGACGTGATGGTCGTGATCATCATCGTGTTCCTCGCGTTCTATCTCCGGAACCGGTTGAGGAGCGAGGCATGAGAACCCGCCCGGCAGCCCGCGCGGCACAGTACGTGGCGGTGATCTGTTACCTGATCTTTCTCGGTTTCCCGCTGCTCTGGCTGATCTCCAGTTCGCTGAAATCGCCACGAGAGTTCGCGAGCATCACCCCGTCGATTCTCCCGAAGCACCCGGATCTCTCGAACTACACCGACGCGTTGCGCGAGCAGGGCCTGGTCCACTCGATGTGGAACAGCCTGCAGATCTCGGTCGCGTCGACGGTGCTCGTGCTGATCGTCTCGCTGCCGGTCGCCTACGCTCTCGCGCGTTTCCGCAGCCGGCTCCGGCCGATCACGAACGGCTGGATCCTGGTCAGCCAGGTGTTCCCGGTGATCCTGATCGTGATCCCGCTGTTCATGATCCTGCGGCCGCTGCACCTGACCAACACGATCCCCGGCGTGGTGATCGTCTACATGGTCTGGTCGATGCCGTTCGCCCTGTGGATGCTGCAGGGGTACGTCGCCGCGGTACCGCGTGAGCTGGAGGAGGCGGCGTCGGTCGACGGCGCGAGCCGGGTCCGCACGATCGTGTCGATCGTGATGCCGTTGCTGCGGCCGGGGCTGATCGCGACCGCCATGTTCACCTTCATCTCGGCGTGGAACGAGTTCTTCTTCGCCCTGGTCCTGTTGCAGGACCCGCAGTTGAAGACGCTGCCGCTGGTGCTCGCCCGGTTCGTCGGGGCCGAGGGCCAGGTCCAGTTCGGGCCACTCGCGGCAGCGTCCGTCCTGGCCACCGTGCCGAGTCTCGTGTTCTTCGCTTTCCTGCAGCGCCGGTTGACCTCTGGCCTGCTGTCCGGCGCCGTAAAAGGCTGAGTTGTCCCCTGAGGAGATGTGATGAAGAAATTAGTGATCTCGTTGCTGGCGGCAAGCGCTCTGGTGACGCTTGCTGCCTGCGGTGGCAGTGACTCCGGATCCGGTGACAGTGGGTCGACCGAGAAGGTGACGCTGAAGTTCCAGAGCCTCGCCTTCCAGAAGACCACCGTCGCCGCGACCAAGAAGATCGTCGCGGACTGGAACGCGGCCAACCCGAACATCCAGGTCGAGTACGTCCAGGGCAGCTGGGACTCGGTGCACGACCAGCTCGTCACCCAGTTCCAGGGTTCCACCGCGCCGGACGTGATCCAGGACGAGTCGGCCGATATCACCGGGTTCGCGAACCAGGGGTACCTCGCCGACCTGTCGCAGTACCTGAGTCAGGAGACGAAGGACGCCGTTTCCCAGGGTGTCTGGGACACGGTTACCGTCGATGGCAAGGTGGTCGCCGCGCCGACGCTGCTCCAGTCGTACGTCGTGTTCGGCAACTCCGCGTTGCTCAAGGCGGCCGGGGTCGCGACGACGGGTGACTCGCTCAGCTGGGACGACCTGCAGGCCAACGCGAAGAAGCTCACCAGCGCGGGGAAGTACGGGCTCGGCTGGGGACTGAAGAGCCCGACGGCGACCGTGCTGAACCTCGGGATGAACTTCGACGGCGCCTTCTTCGAGGGGTCCGGGCGGGACGCCAAGGCGAAGATCGGCGATGCCGAGCTCGAGGTGCCGAAGCGGATCCACGCGATGGCCTACACCGACAAGTCGATCGACCCGACGTCGCTGACCCAGAGCGGGTCCGACGTGCTGCCGGGCTTCTTCGGTGGCAAGTACGCGATGATTGTCGGAGGCAACTATGCGGCCCAGCAGATCGTCGAGCAGGCGCCGAAGGGCTTCCAGTGGGAGGTACTGCCGCCGCTGAAGGGCACGTCGGAGAAGCAGGCCGCGAACCCGCAGACGCTGTCGGTGCCGGCCGAGGGCAAGCACGTCAAGCAGGCCGCGCAGTTCATCGACTACTTCATGAAGGCCGACAACCTGGCCACGGTGGGGCAGGGCGACTGGCTGATCCCGACCACGAAGGCGGCCAGGGACGCGATCGAGAAGGCGACCGGCGGCAAGAACGGCTGGACGCAGACGCTGGCGAGCGGCGAGGAGCTGACCAAGGCGCCGTTCCAGAGCGTCGAGAACTACCCGAAGTGGAAGGACCAGATCGCGACTCCGGCACTGCAGGAGTTCCTCGCGAACAAGATCGATCTGGCCGGTCTGGGCAAGAAGCTGAGTGATGGCTGGGGGCAGGTCAACAGCTGATGTCGGTGCTCGAGGAGAAGTCAGTAGGAGTCCTCGTCGGGTCGGCGGTCGGTGACGCGATCGGCGGCGCCGTCGAGGGCTGGACCCCGGAGGCGATCCGGGAACGGCACGGCGGGTGGGTGACGGGGATCGTCGGTCCCTGGTACGACGATTGGCGCAACGCGCGGCCGATCGCGCCGTACCACAAGGGCGACGGGCACATCACCGACGACACCTTGATGACGCACGCGCTGGTCGAGGTGTACGACGAGCTGCGGACGCATCTCGACGCGTACTCGATCGCTGAGTCGCTGGTGCCGAAGTTGCTGACGGAGAAGCGCTGGATTCCGGAGCTGGAGACGGAGGCGTTGCTGCTGCAGCGCGTGTTCCTGGCGGAGAAGTGGTTGGTGGCGCGGCTGCACTATGGACACGTCGATCCGCGTGAGGCCGGCGTCGGGAACATCGTGAACTGTGGGGCGGCGATGTATGTGGCGCCGGTCGGGATCGCCAATGCGGGTGATCCGGCCGGGGCCTATGCGGAGGCGATCGAGCTGGCCGGAGCGCATCAGTCGAGCTACGGGCGGGAGGCTGCTGGGGTGTTGGCCGCTGCGGTCGCGGCGGCAATGATGCCTGAGGCAACGGCTTCGTCGGCTGTGGCGGCTGCGTTGGCGTTGGCCAAGGATGGGACGCGGGCTGCGGTCGAGGCGGTGGCTGAGGCGGCTGACGGGTTGACCGATTGGGAGTCGGCGATCCCGGTACTCCGGAAAGCGGTCGAGCCGTTCGACACCGTCGGACCGGAGTACCGGAACCAGTCGCTGGACGCGCGCCGGCCGAGCCGGACGAAGGCGATCGAGGAATTGCCGGTCGCTCTTGGTTTCGTCCTCGTCTCGGGTGGGGATGTTCGGGAAGCCGTGCTGGGCGGCACCAACTACGGACGCGACGCCGACTCGATCGCGTCGATGGCGGGGGCGATCACGGGGGCATTGAGTGGGGCTGGCGGGGTACCGGCCGAGTGGGCCGGGCCGATCGCGGAGGCGAGCAAGACGGATCTCGAGGAGCCGGGACGGGTGATGGCATCGGTCGCGCTGGACCTGCACGCAGCCGATGCGCGTCGCTTCACCGACCGCAGTCAAACGTTGGAGAGACTAACCCGATGAGACTGACCTGGGTGCAACCAGAGGACCTCCTCCCGCATCAACTGGTCCAATCCGAGTCGGAAGGCGCAGACGTCTCCGACATCGCCAACCGCTGGGTCTCAGCCGGCGGTACCACCGAAGCGCCGGTGTCAGGCGCCTCGGACAAACCCGCCGGCACCGAGTTGCGTGCGCTCGCCCGCGAGCTGCTGGAAGAACTGGACGCCCGCTTCACGGGTTGGGCGGCGCCGCAGATTCCGCAGCTCCCGCTGCTGAGTCGCGCGCAGAGCGATGACTCGTCCCTCACGCCGGCGAGTGGGCGGGTGTTGGATGCGTGGCTTGGGCGGGCTGCCGGGAATCTGCTGGGGAAGCCTGTCGAGAAGATTCCTCGAGAGGGGATTCGGGAGATTCTTCAGGCCTCGGGGCAGTGGCCGTTGCGGGAGTACATCACCGCGGTGGGGGTGCCGGATGAGGTGGCGGGGCGGTGGCCGTGGAATCGGCGGTCTAAGCCGACGAGTCTTCGGGAAGTCATCGATGGGATGCCTGAAGACGATGATTTGAACTTTGCGATTTTGGCGTTGCAGCTGGTGGAGCGGCATGGGGATGGGCTGAGTACCGAGGACGTGGCGGCCGCCTGGCTCAACGACTTGCCGGCTGGGCGGGTGTTTACGGCTGAGCGGGTGGCTTACCGGAATCTGCTCGACGGGGTGGATCCGTTAAGGGCCGCGGTGGTCAGGAATCCGTTCAGGGAGTGGATCGGGGCTCAGATTCGGACTGATGTTTATGGGTGGGTGCGGCCGGGGGATCGGACGGCGGCGGCTCGGCTTGCGTTGGCGGATGGTCGGTTGAGCCATACGGGTGCTGGAGTGGATGGCGCGCTCTGGGTGGCAGCGATGTCGGCTGCGGCGATGGTGCTGGATGATCCGGTTGCGGTCGCCGAGGCCGGGCTGGGTGTGGTTGACCCCGCGAGCGAGTTGGCTAAGGCCGTGCGATTTGGGTTGGCGCTGGCTGAGACACCTCTGGATGATGCGTTGGACGCGTTGCACGCGGAGTACGGGCACCTGCACTGGGTGCATTCGGTGAACAACTCGGCACTGACTGCGTATGCGCTCACGGCGCCCGACTTCGCGACCGGGATCGGGCGCGCGGTGATGGGCGGCTGGGACACGGATTCGGCCGGCGCGACGGTGGGTGCGGTGCTTGGCGCGGTGCTCGGGGTTCCGGCAGAGTGGACCGAACCACTCGACAATCGGCTGGCGACCAGCCTGCCCGGGATGAACCAGGTGCCGATCAGCGAGCTCGCCGCCCGGACGGTGGCAGCGCAGGCAGGCGCAGTACGGGCAGACGTAGTACAGGCGGACGGGCAGACGGTGGCGGCACGGAAGGTGGAGGCTGGGCGTGGCTGAGGTTGTTGTAGTGGGAAGCGCGAACGTGGACCTGGTGCTGGCGGTCCAGCGGATCCCACGACCCGGCGAGACGCTGCTGGCGAGCGACCTGACGCGCGGCCCGGGCGGCAAAGGCGCCAACCAAGCAGTCGCCGCGGCCCGCGCAGGCGCCTCGACCGCGTTCGTCGCCTCACTCGGGGCTGACGACGGCGGCGCCCTCCTCCGTGCCGCTCTCGAAGGCTCTGAGGTAGACCTCTCGCTCGTCTCCACTTCCGGCAACCCGACCGGTACTGCGATCATCACCGTCGCCGCCGATGGCGAGAACTCGATCGTCGTCGCCCCCTCCGCGAACGCCGACCTCAAGCTCTCCGCCGAGGCGCTGTCCGGAATCAGGAATGCGAAAATCGTCCTTTCCCAGCTGGAGATCCCGCTCTCCACGGTCCAGGCGGCCGCCGAGGAGAGCGCGTACTTCATCCTCAACGCGGCGCCGGCCACCCAGCTGTCCGACGACCTGCTCGCCCACGTCGACCTGCTGGTGGTCAACGAGACCGAGGCGGAGGCGATCGCCGGCAAGGACTTCACAGCGCTCCTCACCCGCGTACCGGCTGCCGTGGTGACGCTCGGCGCCGAGGGAGCCGTGATCCTGTCCCGGGATGCCGCGGAAATTCGTATCCCGGGCGTGTCGGTCGAGGTCGTCGACACCACCGCCGCCGGGGACACCTTCTGCGGAGTCCTCGCCGCGACCTTGGCTGCCGAGTCAACTACGCCCCGCGACCTGACGAATGCGGTCCGACGCGCTAACGTTGCTGCTTCATTGAGTGTTCAGACCGCGGGGGCGATCCCCTCGGTGCCTCACGGGGAAGCAATCGACGCGCGCCTTGCGGAGGTATACCTGTGAACCCGCTCGAGCCCAGGCCGATCGATCAGCCCGCGAGGGTCGATCTCGGCCTGCGGGCCGATCTCGCCTTCCTCGACGACGCCAAGATCCTCGGCGCCCCCGACGACCCGACCGACCTGCCCCGCTGGCGCGGCAAGCTGGCCGAGTGGCTGATGGGCGCCTACGACCGGACGGCGTACGACGGCGGCCTGCACTACGAGGAGCCCGGTCGCGAGTGGACCCAGACGGCGTACTCGGTGGCGCTGGTCTGGCTCTGGGACGACCAGCTCTACGACGTCGACGAGGGTGTCTTCACGCCGGAGAAGTTCGTCCAGCACGGCATCGACGACTTCGGCGGGTACGACGCGGTGGTGCTCTGGCACGCGTACCCGGTGATCGGGATCGACTCGCGCAACCAGTTCGACTTCTATCGCGACGTACCGGGCCTCAAGGAACTGGTTGCTGCGTTGCACGATCTCGGGCTGAAGGTGTTCTTCGACTACAATCCGTGGGACGTCGGCACTCGTCGCGCCGCGCGTCCCGATGGCGATGAATTCGCTGCCCTGGTTGGCGAATTCGGTGCCGACGGCGCCTTCCTCGACACCTTGAAGCAGGCCGACCCGGCGTTCACCCGGCCGCTGAAGCGGGCCAACCCGGCGATCGCCTTCGAGGGCGAGTCACGGTTGCCGTTGGCAAGGATCAGCGACCACGCGTTGTCCTGGGCGCAATGGTTCGCCGACACCCGGGCGCCCGGCGTACTGCGGGCGCACCTGTTCGAGCGCCGGCACATGATGCACCACACCCGCCGCTGGAACCGCGACCACAGCGACGAGCTGCAGTCCGCCTGGGTGAACGGCGTCGGCATCCTGGTCTGGGAGTCGGTGTTCTCGGCCTGGGTCGGCTGGAACGCCCGCGACCGGTCGACGCTGCGCCGGATGGTCGCGGCGCAGAGAGCGTTCTCGCCGGTACTGATCGGCGGCGACTGGATCCCGCTGACGCCGGAGATCCCCGACAAGGCACGCGAGCACGGCGTCTTCGGTTCGCGCTTCGAGTTGGCCGACATCACTTTCTGGACGCTGATCAACCGTGACGACGAGGACTTCGAGGGCATCGTCCTGCGGTCCGAGGATCAGGTGGGTGACTGGTACGACGTGACGTCGGGAGTACCCGTCACGGCGGATGACGACGGGGTGCACCTCGTCGTACCGGGGCGTGGAGTGGCCGGGATCGTGCGGGTCGGAGCGACGGCCGGCCAGGAGTGCCGGGCGACCGCGCGGCGGCTGGGCACGATGTCGCGGCCGCATGTGAAGGACTCTGCGTTCCCGATGTCGCCGGCTGTCCGGGTCGCCGTTCCTGAGGTGTCTGGTGCTTTTGCCGGCGATGCGGTCGAGGTACCGGCCGGGGAGCGCTCTCTGACGGTTCGGCACCGGCGGCGGGAGACGGGTCTGTACGACCAGGCGCCGTACGTGGAGGAGTGGAAGCCGCTGCCTCCACGGCTGCATGACATCCAGACCGTGACGCGCTCGGTCGAGCTGCCCGGGGTGGCTGTGGCCGTTGCCGAGGTCACCAATGCGGAGTACGCGGAGTTCCTGAAAGCGACCGGATACAAGCCGAAAGTGGCCAATCGGTTCCTCGCGCACTGGGTCGATGGCAAGCCCGTCGCCGGTACCGAGGATCAGCCGGTCACGTACGTCGATCTGCCCGACGCTCGCGCCTATGCGGTGTGGTGTGGGGGGAGGTTACCTACCGAGGACGAGTGGCAGGTCGCGGCCGGACTGGACCGGTTCACCCGCGCCGAGCCGCTGGTCTGGAACCTGACCGAGAGCGAGTACCGCGACGGCCGCAGCCGGTTCTGCATCCTCAAGGGCGGCTCGTACTTCGTTGCCGAGGGCTCCGACTGGTACGCCGACGGCGGGCCGCAGGACCCGGAGGTCAGCTTCAAGCTGGTCCTCACCGGTGGCGGGCTGGATCGCTCGGAGACCATCGGTTTCCGGTGCGCGGGATGACGCTGTGAGACCGGCTCCGCTCGAAGGTGTGAAGGTGCTGGAGGCGGCGACTTTGTTCGCCGGCCCGCTGGCTGCGACGTTCCTCGGTGATTTCGGGGCGGACGTGACGAAGATCGAGCACCCGTCGCGGCCGGATGCGGCGCGGGGGCATGGGACGAGCAAGAACGGCGTCGGGCTGTGGTTCAAGACATTGGGCCGCAACAAGAGGCTGGCGACGCTTGACCTGTCGCAGGGGCGGGACGTGTTTCTCGAGTTGGTCCGCGCGAACGACGTACTGGTGGAGAACTTCCGGCCGGGGACGTTGGAGCGGTGGGGGCTCGGGCCTGACGTGTTGCTGGCGGCCAATCCGCGGTTGGTGATCGCTCGGGTGACCGCGTTCGGGCAGGTCGGTCCGTGGTCTAGCCGGCCCGGGTTCGGATCGTTGGCTGAGGCAATGAGTGGGTTCGCGGCGGTGACGGGGGAGCCGGATGGGCCGCCGACGTTGCCACCGTTCGGGCTTGCTGATGGGATCACGGCGCTGGCGACGGCTTACGCGGTATTGGTGGCGCTGAGAGAGCGCGATCAGTCGGGGGCGGGCCAGGTCATCGACATGGCGATCATCGAGCCGATCCTGATGATGCTGGGTGGTGGCATTACGGCGTACCAGCAGACCGGGTACGTCCAGCCGCGACTCGGGAACCGGTCGTCGAACAACGCGCCACGCAACGTGTATCGGACCGCTGATGGTCGATGGGTGGCGGTCTCGACCAGCTCGCAGAGCATCGCTGAGCGGGTCGTGACGCTGGTCGGGCGGCCTGATCTCGTCGCGCAGCCGTGGTTCGGGAGTGGGCGCGAGCGGGCTGAGCATGCGGACGAGTTGGACGATGCCGTGGGCAACTGGATCGGAGAGCGCTCCCTCGACGAGGTGATGCTCGCCTTCGAGAAGGCCGAGGCCGCGGTCGGGCCGGTGCATGACATCCGGGGGATCGTGGCGGATCCGCAGTACGCCGCGCTGAACACGATCGTCGAGGTGGAGGACGAGGAGCTCGGGGGGCCGGTCCAGATGCAGAACGTGCTCTTCCGGCTCTCCGAGTCACCAGGCTCGATCCGCTGGGCGGGCCGGCCTCATGGAGCCGACACGGATGCGGTGTTGGCTGAGATTGGCGTTTCCCCTGAGCAGTTGGCCGCATTGCGTGAGGCAGGAGTTGTTTAGGTGTTGACTGCGCTGTACGTACCGGCCAATCGTCCGGACCGGTTCTCGAAGGCTGTTGCCGCTGGCCCCGATCTGGTGGTGTTCGATCTCGAGGACGCCGTACCGGTTGACGACAAGGCGGATGCGCGGGGGTGGGCGGTCGCGTGGATCGCGGCGTTCACTGGGCGGACGCCGGTCGAGGTTCGGGTCAATGCGCCGGGGACTCCGTGGATCGAGGACGACCTGGCGGCGCTGGGCGCAGTACCGGCTGCGCGGGTGCGGGTGCCGAAGGTGGAGAGCGCCGATGACGTCCGGTGGATCCTGGATCAGGTGCCTTCGGCAAGGATCACGACGTTGATCGAGTCGCCGCTGGGGTTGGAGCGGGCGTTCGAGATCGCGACGGCTGATCCACGGGTGGTCGCGGTCGCTTTGGGTGAGGCCGATCTGGCGAGCTCGCTGGGTGTCGACGGGCCGGAAGGGCTGGCGTGGGCGCGCGGGCGGTTGGTGTCGGCCTCGCGAGCGGCCGGTCTCGGGGCGCCGATGATGTCGGTGTATCCGCACGTCGACGATGAGGACGGACTGCGGCGTACGTCGCTGGAGGGTCGCGCGCTCGGTTTCGTCGGGCGCACGGCGATCCATCCACGCCAGCTGCCGACGATCGTCGAGTGCTTCACCCCGTCGGCGACGCAGGTGGCAGACGCAGCCGCCCTACTGGCCGCAGTCGAGAAGGCCGGCATCACCGACGGCGGCGTGATCGTCCTCCCAGACGGCCGCATGGTCGACCCCGCCATGCTCGGCCGAGCCCGCGAACTCGTCGAGCTGATGAGCCAGATCGACGTCTGACCAACCACCCTGATCCTCCCGCCCACCTCTCACCGGTTCGCCCCGCCCACCCTCGCCGGTCGTCCCGCCTCCCCGCCCCCATTTGCCGTCCGGTGCCATCCCGCGCCGCCCCTGCCCACGTCACCCCGCATCCGCCATCGCCACCCGTCGCTCCCTGGGACGAGGCCACCTCGCGCCACGGCAGCCCGCGCCACCCGCCACCCGCTGCCCGAGTCGCCCCGCCACCTTGCGCCCGCGGCTCCGCCGGGTTGCTCCGCGCTGGTCTCCCTCTGGAGGTTCGGACTCTGCGGACGGCGGTGCATACCCAAGTCACTGTGGGTGCCGGCTCCGCCGCTTGGAGGCGGTGGGGTTGGCAACTTGTGCGTGCGTGGGAGTTCGAGTGGGAGCGGATCGCGGGCGGCGGAGCTCATCGGCGTACCGGAGAAGACTGGCGAGCAAGAGGTAAACGCGTTATGGTTATTTCATGACGACTACACGGCTGTCCTACGAGGTGCATGTCAGTCCAGGGGCGTTGCGGTCCGGTGAGCAGCGGATGCCGAACGGCGACCGGCTGTATTGGAACCCGCTCTCGACGACGCTGATCTTCGGCGCCGAGGATGCGGTGCTGGTCGATCCGCCGTTCCTGAGGGAGCACATCCAGGAGGTCGGGGACTGGATCGAGCGGTCGGGGAAGCGGCTGACCGCGATCTACGCGACGCATGGGCATGGGGACCACTGGTTCGGTACGGGGGAGTTGGTCAAGCGCTTCCCGGGTGCCATCGCGTACGCGACGCCGGGGACGATCGAGATGATGCACCAGCAGGCTGGGGTGGGGCGGGAGCAGCTGTGGGACCGGATCTTCCCCGGGCAAATCCCGTCGACGCCGGTGCTCGCTGTGCCGGTGCCGGCGGAGGGGATCTTGCTGGAAGGGGAGGTATTGAAGGCGATCGAGGTCGGTCATACCGACACCGATCAGACGACTGTGCTGCAGGTGCCGTCGCTTGGTCTGGTGGTGGCGGGGGACGTCGCCTACAACGGCATCCATCAGTACATCGTCGAGGGTGGCGACGGCGGGTTCGAGGCGTGGATCGCTGCGCTGGACCAGGTGGCGGCTCTTGAGCCGACTGCAGTCGTCGCCGGTCACAAGAACCGAGACCTGCCCGACGATCCGATCATCCTGCAGGAGACCAAGCAGTACCTTCAGGACGTGACCAAGTTGCTCGCCGGCAGCCCGACGCCTCAGGAGTTCTTCGACCAGATGACCGACCTCCACCCGGACCGCCTCAACCCCAGCCCCCTCTGGTACGGCGCCCTAGCGCTCCTCACCAAATGACCTCGCCCGCCACTACCCGCTACACCCTGGACCCCGCCCCCGACGCGCTGGCCCTGGCCCAGGACCTCCTCAACACCACCGGAGTAGGCACGCAACCGGACCTGCTGGCGGACGTGCCGAGCGCAACCGGCTGGCTCGCGCAGGTCCTCCCAGACGAGGTGCAACTGAGCGCCACGGACCTCGAAGACCTCCGAGCGTTCCGCGCCGACCTGCATGACCTCATCACCCCCGGCACCTCCGCCACCTCCGTGCGACACACGGCCGCGGAGTTGGTGCTCGGGGCGGATGGGGTGGTGGAGCTGCGGCCGGGCGGTGGCGGAGCGGAGTACGTGATTTCCCGGGTGCTGGCGGAGGTACTGGCTGGGCAGCAGGGGGATACCTGGCGGCGGTTGAAGGCTTGTAAGAACGAGCGGTGCCGGGTGGTGTTCTACGACCGGTCGCGGAACAACAGTGGTGTCTGGCATTCGTTGAAGACCTGTGGAAATCCCGCGAACCTGCGCGCCTTCCGCGCCCGGAACAAAGAGGTGAGCGGCTAAGGTCGGAGGCATGTTGCCGCGCGTGGTTGATGCTGTGGTGATCGGATCCGGGCCGAACGGGCTGGTGAGCGCGATCGCGCTGGCCGACGCCGGCTGGGACGTACTGATCGTCGAGGCCGCCGATGAGCCGGGCGGCGCGGTGCGTTCCACGACCGCCAACGGCTGGGTCAGCGACCGGTTCAGCTCCAGCTATCCACTCGGCGTCGCCTCGCCAGTACTGCGCGCGCTCGAGCTCGAGAACTTCGGACTGCGCTGGTCCCACGCCCCGCTCGCCTTGACGCACCTGATCGACCCCGACGACGAGGACGCACCCGCGATCCACCCGGATCCGACCGACACCGCCGCCTCGATCGGCCGCGATCACCCGAAGGACGGCGACACCTGGCTGCGCCTCTACCAGGAGTACGTCAAGATCCGCGCGCCTTTCCTGCAGTCGTTGCTCACCTCCTGGCCGCCCGTCACTTCCGGCCTCCGCCTGGCGCGCAAGCTCGGCTCGGTGGGGGAGCTGGCCCGATTCGCCCGCTTCATGGCGATGCCGATGCACCGGATGGGCCAGGAACTGTTCGTAGGCGACCGCGGCCGCGCGATCCTGGCCGGCAACGCGTTCCACGCCGACGCCCCACTCAGCGGCAGCGTCAGTGGCACTATGGGCTGGCTGCTCGCGATGCTCGCCCAGGACGTCGGTTTCCCCGTCGCAGAAGGCGGTTCGAGCTCGCTGTCCACAGCCCTGGTACGCCGGGCCGAGCGCTCCGGTGCCCTCCTCTCCACGGGCACCCCAATCACTTCGATCGACGTCTCGGCCGGCAAGGCAACCGCAGTACGGACCGCAAGCGGCGAGACCATCTCCGTACGCCGCGCCGTCATCGCCGACGTCTCCGCCCAGACCCTGTACGCCGAACTGTTGCCGCCAGCGAGCATCCCGGCTGGCCTCCGCCGCGACCTCGAAAACTTCGAGTGGGACTACCCGACGGTCAAACTCAACTACCGCGTGAGCGGCCCGATCCCATGGCGCGCCACCCAAGCTCGCGAAGCCGGCGTCGTCCACCTCGGCGGCACCGCCGACGACCTGGTCCACGTCAGCGCCGACCTGGACACCGGCCGCTTGCCCACGGCCCCCTTCCTGCTGATCGGCCAAACCACCAAGGCCGACCCATCCCGCTCACCCGAAGGCACCGAGGCCGTCTGGGCCTACTCGCACCTACCCCGCGGCCTACCCGACGACACCGAGGCCGAGAAGCTGGCCGCCCGCATGGACCGCGCCATCGAACGCCACGCACCCGGCTTCCTCGACCTGGTCATCGAACGCGACCTCCAGCGCCCCAGTGACCTCATCCACGCAAACGCCTCCCTCGGCCTGGGCGCGCTCGGCGGCGGTACTGCGCAACTCCACCAGCAACTCATCTTCCGCCCAACCGTAGGCCTCGGCAGCCCCCGAACCGTCATCGACGGCCTCTACCTCGGCAGCTCCGCCATCCACCCCGGCCCCGGCGTCCACGGCGCCTGCGGCCACTTAGCCGCCCGAACCGCCCTCCGCGACGCCTCCCTCCTCGGCCCCCTAACCCGAATCCCCACCACCGCAGCCCTCCGCCACCTCCAACGCTGAATCGACCTGCGCGGATGGGAAGGTAGAACGATGGAGCAGGTTGAGGGGTTGTTGCGGGAGTTGGCGCCTCAGGTTTTGGGGTTTTTGGCTCGGCGGCATGGGCAGTTCGATTTGTGTGAGGACGCGGTACAGGAGGCGTTGCTGGCGGCGGCGACGCAGTGGCCGGTTGATGGGGTGCCGGGGAATCCTCGGGGGTGGTTGATCACCGTTGCCACGCGGAAGCTGACGGATCAGTTCCGGAGTGAGAGTGCTCGGCGGCGGCGCGAGGATTCGGTGGCGGCGATGGCTGGGACCGACGAGCTGGTTGCGCCGGGGGCTGACCAGGATCAGGTGCCGGAATCCGATGACACGTTGACGTTGCTGTTCCTGTGTTGTCATCCGGCGGTGACGCCCGCGTCGCAGGTCGCGCTGACGTTGCGGGCGGTCGGTGGGTTGACGACGGCGGAGATCGCGAAGGCGTTCATGGTGCCGGAGGCAACGATGGCGCCGCGGATCAGCCGGGCGAAGAAGAGCATCAAGGCGGCCGGCAGTCGGTTCGTGTTGCCGCCCGAGGAGGAGCGCGCGGATCGCCTGCGCGTAGTACTGCAGGTGCTCTACCTCATCTTCAACGAGGGCTACACGGCCAGTTCCGGCCCCGATCTGCAGCGGGTCGAGCTGACCGCTGAGGCGATCCGGCTGGCGCGCTTGCTCTACCAGCTGCTACCGGACGAGGGCGAGGTCGCTGGGCTGCTGGCGCTCATGCTGCTCACCGATGCGCGGCGGGCTGCTCGTACCAAGCCCGACGGCAGCCTGATCCCGATCGACGAGCAGGACCGCAGCCTGTGGCAACGCGAGCCGATCGAGGAAGCATCCGCGCTGGTACTACGTACGCTCGCGCACGGCGAGGTCGGCTCGTACCAATTGCAGGCAGCCATCGCGGCGATCCATTCCGAGGCGCCGAGCGCGGATGAGACCGACTGGAACCAGATCCTCGCGCTCTACCTGTTGCTGGAGAAGGTCGCGCCGAACCCGATGGTGACCCTCAACCGCGCCATCGCGCTAGCCCAGGTCGAAGGCCCGCAAGCCGGCCTGGACCTGCTCGCCACGCTCGACGACGACCACCGCATGACGGACAACCACCGGCTGGACGCAGTACGGGCCCACTTGCTCGAACGCCTCGGCAAACTCCCGGAAGCCCGCGACCACTACCTTGCGGCCGCACGCCGGACGACCTCGTTGCCCGAGCAGCGCTATCTGAACGCCAAGGCTGCCCAGATCGCCGACAACTCCTGAGGCCGATCCGGCGTGGAGCGGTACCGATCGACAGGACGTAGTCGGCGCGAGGTAGTGCGCTTCAGGCTGAGTTGCCGGTTTGTGTACAGCGTCTCGCGGTGCACTACCTGTCGAACGGGACCGAGGTGGCGTGTTGGCATGCGTGACTTGGGTTGTAACTTCGGTTTACAGTTGGCGCATGGCCATCCAGGAGAGTGCGAAGCCCAGCCGCCGGCGGGATCCGATCGGGGTCGGGGTCGCGCTGCTGAACCGGCTGGCGAAGTCGCGGGCGATCGATCGGTTCGGGTTGCGCAAGCAGGCCGAGCGGGTGGTGTTCGAGGCGACCAAGACCGGATTCCGGACGGCTGGGGCGTTGACGCGGAGCTTCGTAGCGGCCTCGAAGCTGGCCAAGCCGTCGCGGCTGCCGGCGGCCAAGGGGAGCGGGCGGTTCGACCTGACTCCGACCGAGGACCAGCAGATGGTGGTCGGTGTCGTCACGGAGTACGCCGCCGAGGTACTGCGCCCCGCCGCGGCCGAGGCTGATGTCGCCGGTACTACGGATGCCAAGGTGCTCGCGCAGTCGGCGGAGCTTGGGTTGAGCCTGATCGAAGTACCGGAAGAGCTCGGTGGGATCGTCAGCGAGCGGTCGGCGATGACCGGAGTACTGGTCGCCGAAGCGATGGCGCATGGCGATATGGGGCAGGCTGTTGCGTGTCTGGCGCCGGCCGCGGTCAGCACGGCGATCTCGTTGTGGGGCGACGAGACGCAGCAGGCGACGTACCTGCCGGCCTTCACGGGTGAGTCGGTACCGGCCGCCGCACTCGCGATCGTGGAGCCGCGCGCGTTGTTCGATCCTTTTGCGTTGAAGACTAGGGCGACTAGGCAACGAACTGGCCATTTGCTCAACGGGGTCAAGTCGCTGGTGCCGCGTGGTGCTGAGGCTGAGGTCTTCGTGATCGCCGCTCAGCTGGAGGATCAAGGGCCGGCGTTGTTCCTGGTCGAGTCGGAGCATCCGGGTGTGACGATCGAGGCTGAGCCGTCGATGGGGTTGCGGGCGGCCTCGCTGAGTCGCGTGTTGCTGGACGACGTACCGGCTGTGCAGTTGGGGACGCTCGAGGACTATGCCGAGTGCATCCGGCTGTCGCGGCTGGGGTGGTGTGCGCTTTCGCTCGGTACTGCTAAGGCTGTGCTCGACTACGTCACGCCGTACGTGAACGAGCGGACTGCGTTCGGCGAGCCGATCAGTCATCGGCAGTCGGTCGCGTTCATGGTCGCGAACATCGCGATCGAGCTCGAGGGGATGCGGCTGGTCACGTACCGGGCCGGATCGCGTGCTGAGCAAGGGCTTCCGTTCGCTCGCGAGGTCGCGCTGGCGCGGCGGCTGTGCACCGAGAAGGGGATGCAGATCGGGACGGATGGGGTGCAACTGCTCGGTGGGCATGGGTTCGTCAAGGAGCATCCGGTTGAGCGGTGGTACCGGGATTTGCGGGCCATCGGCGTCATGGAAGGTGCGGTGCTGGTCTGATGATCAACCTCGAGACTCCGCGGAAGTTCCGCGCGTTCATCAATCAGGCGCATCAGGTGGCGGCGGAGATGTTGCGGCCGAACTCGCGTGAGTATGACCTGGCTGAGCACGCCTATCCCAAGGAACTCGACATGCTCGCGGCGATGGTCGACGGGCTGGGGGCGTCGGGGACCGGATCGGGCGCGGGAGCCGGCGGCGTACGGCGTACTGCTGGTGCTGAAGATGATGACGGCAAGGTGAAGAACGGGTCGAACCTGTCGTCGGTGCTCTCGATCATGGAGATGTGCTGGGGTGATGTCGGGCTGTTGTTGTCGATGCCGCGGCAGGGGTTGGGGAACTCGGCGATCGCGTCGGTCGCGTCGGATGAGCAGCTGCGGCGCTTTGACGGTGTTTGGGCGGGGATGGCGATCACCGAGCCTGAGTGTGGCTCGGATTCGGCGAGTATCCGGACGACCGCACGGCTCGATGGCGATGACTACGTGATCAACGGCGAGAAGATCTTCGTCACCGCGGGTGGGCGCTGCGATGCCGTGGTGGTATGGGCAACGCTGGACAAGTCCGTCGGGCGGGCCGCCATCAAGTCCTTCGTCGTCTTCAAGGACACACCGGGGATGACGGTCGAACGGCTCGAACACAAGCTCGGGATCCGCTCGTCGGACACCGCCACGATCCGCTTCGAGAACTGCCGAGTGCCTGCCGCCAACTTGCTCGGCAGCCCCGAGATCGACGCAGACAAAGGCTTCGCAGGCGTCATGCAGACCTTCGACAACACCCGCCCCCTCGTCGCCGCGATGGCTGTTGGTTGCGCCCGCGCGTCTCTTGAAGTCACCCGATCGCTGTTGTCGGAGGCTGGCGTCGGGGTCGACTACGACCGGCCGGTCTTCATGCAGCCCGCCGCCGCGGCCTCGTACCTCCAGATGGAGGCCGACTGGGAAGCCGCCTACCTCCTGACCCTCCAAGCAGCCTGGATGGCCGACAACTCCCAGCCCAACTCCCTCCAAGCCTCCATGGCCAAAGCCAAAGCCGGCCGAACAGCCAACGACATCACCCTCCGCTGCGTAGAACTAGCCGGCAGCATCGGCTACTCCGAACACGAACTCCTGGAAAAATGGGCCCGCGACTCGAAGATTCTCGACATCTTCGAAGGCACCCAACAAATCCAGCAACTAATCGTCGCGAGGAGACTGCTTGGGAAAACCTCGGCTGAGCTGAAATAGCCTTAACTAGAAGGGATTCGGCAGCTCATCGACCGGTAGATGCCGGGTCGTCGGCGGCCCGTATGCCAGGCCTCAGGCCGCGGCGGAATCATCCCTGCTCCGTCCCTGCTCCGTCAGCCGCGAAGAAAGTCGCTCGAGCCGGCGGTCGACTGCCTGCCTGGCGCGGTCGTAGGACGACGGGAGCATGTGGGTATACATCTGTAGCGTGAACCCGGGATCGTAATGTCCGAGGTACTCGGACAGCTCCTTGATGTTGACACCATCCGCCAGCGTGATGCTGGCGAAGTAGTGGCGCAGCGCATGCATCCCCTTCGTGTAGTCGGTCTTGAAGATCCATCGGCCCCACTTGCCCTTGACCGGCGGCGCGATGACGCCAATTGCCGCGAGTGCAGGCTTCCAGATCATCAGGTTGTAAACGCCCGCTCGGATTACCTTGTTGTCCGACCAGACGAACAGCAGATCGTGCTCCTGGAGTTGGCCATCAACTTGCTCCCACGGCAGGGAGATGGTCGTTGTACCGAACTGCTCGATGCGCTCCTTGACCAGCTTGGCCAGCGACGGAGACATGGGCACAATGCGCTCTTTGTCGTTCTTCGGCAGGGCGAAGACACTTGCGAGAACCGGCGAGCGGGCTTCTTGACGATCTTTGACTGACCAGGGTTGCGTTTGATGAGTTCGTCGGCGGTCGCAAGCTCGAGGCATCTATACAGCACCAGGAACGCACTCCGGGCCGTCGACGGGCCGTACACACCGATCAGATCGGTCAGCCAGGATGTGCTGAACGCCGGGCAGCGAGCGGCGGTCTGTGCTCAGCTGAGGGCGACGGGCGACCTCAGGAGTCCACCTATCGAGGAGATTCTGGACAACGCAGCGTCGAGGATCGGCGCTGCCGACCTGGCCGATCAGTGAGGTCGACCTCTCGGTCAGGTGGATTCACGCCGGATGAGAGTGGTGGGGAGGATGACGGTGGCGGGTTGTTCGCCGTTGATGACCTCGCCGAGGAGGCGGACCATCTCGCTGCTGATGCGTTCGAACGGCTGGCGCATGGTGGTCAGCGTCGGCGCCAGGGTTTCGGCCAGCCAGGAGTCGTCGAAGCCGCCGACGGCGACGTCTTGTGGTACCCGCTTGCCGAGGATGGCGAGGGTTGTCAGGGCGCCTGCGGCCATCAGGTCGGAGGCGACGAAGACCGCGTCGATCTCGGGTCGGGCGGCGAGCAGTTCTGCCATTGCGCGCTGGCCTCCGGCACGCGAGTAGTCGCCGTGGGCAACCAGTCCCTTGTCGTAGGAGTCGCCGAGTTCCGTGCGGTAGCCCTGGAGTCGCTGAACCCCACCGGGGGTGTCCATCGGGCCGGTGATGGTGGCGATGTGCTTGCGGCCGGTCTCGTGGAGGTGCCGAACCATCTCGCGGGCTCCGGTCACGTCGTCCGCGGCGACGTATCCGACCTTTCCTTCGTAGCCGAGCGGCATCCCGCAGGCGACGATGGGGATCTGTTCACGGAGCAGGGACGCGACGACCGGGTCGTCTGCGTGTGACGAGATCAGCAGCACTCCGTCGACGTGGCCGGCGGTGACGTAGTCGGTGACGCGGCGCCGCTCTGCCGCCGTACCGGCGACCATCAGCAGCAGGGGCATGTCCTGTTTGGCGAGGGCGTCGGCCGCGCCGCGGAGCAGGACCGAGAAGTTCGGATCCTCGAAGAGCAGTTGTTGCGGCTCGGTCAGGAGGAAGGCGACTGAGTTCGCCCGGCCGGTGACCAGGCTTCGCGCGTGCCTGTTCGCCGCGTATCCGGTCGAGCGGATCGCGGCTTCGACCGCTGTCAACGCCTCCGGAGACACCCAGTGGCCGCCGTTGAGCACCCGGGAGACTGTGCCTCGGGACACGCCGGCAACGACGGCCACATCCTTGATGGTTGGTCGCTTACGGCCGCCGTTCTGGGTCACGGAGGTCGAGTCTAGTGTCACCTCAACTCTTAACGGCGCCGGCAGCCAGGTCGACCTTCCAGTATCGCTGGAGGGTCAGGAACAGCGCGAGCAGCGGCAAGATGGACAGGAGGGATCCGGTGATCACCGAGGTGTACAGACTCGGCTGCGCCGCCCCTTGGTTGAGCAGCCCCGACAGGCCGACTGTCAACGGGAAGAGCTTGTCGTTGCCGAGCATGATGTACGGCAGGAGGAAGTTGTTCCAGATCGCCACGAACTGGAACAGGAACACCGTCACGAGTCCGGGTGCCATCAGCGGTGAGGCGATCGACCGGAAGATGCGGAAGTCACCGGCGCCGTCGGTCCGAGCTGCCTCGACCACGTCATCGGGGACTGCCGCCGCCGCGTAGATCCGGGCCAGGTAGATCCCGTACGGGCTGATGATGCTCGGCAGCAGGACTGCCCAGTAGGTGTTCGTGAGACCCAGCTTGGCGAGCAGCAGGTACTGCGGGACCGCCAGCACCACGCTGGGTACGAGTACTCCGGCGAGCAGTACGTTGAAGATGCTTTGCTTGCCGCTGAACGAGTACTTCGCCAGGCCGTAGCCCGCGGCGGCGGACACCACCGTCGACAGGACGCCGCCGACCCCGGCGTACAGGGCGGTGTTCGCCATCCATCGCCAGAAGAGCCCGCCCCGGTACGCCGTGAGGTCGGCGATGTTGTCGAACAAGTGGCTCGACGGGGCGAAGGTGAAGGTCGAGAACAGTTCGGTGCCGCTCTTCGACGAGGCGATCAGAACCCAGAGGACCGGGAGCAGGCAGTACGCCGCGCCGATCAGCAGGATCGCGGTGCTGACCGGACTGGATCCCACCTTCCGCCCGCGTCGGCGGACGATGGATTCGGACGGCCTGGTCGTCGGGGCAGACAGAGTGGTCGTCATCAGTTCTCCTGGCTGAAGGCGCGGTTCTGCACCAGTCGGAGGAAGCCGAACGACAGCACGAAGGTTGCCACGGCGATGATCACCGAGGTCGCGGCTGCCGAGTTCAGGTCGTCACGGGTGAAGGCGTCGCGGTACACCTTCATCAGTGGGGTCCAGGTGCTGGAGATGGTGTTTGTCAGCGGTCGCAGGGTCACCGGTTCGGCGAAGACCTGCAGGGTGGCGATCAGCGAGAAGACGAACGTCATGATCAGGGACGGCAGCACCACCGGCACCTTGATCCGCCAGGCGATGGCCAGTTCGCTGCAGCCGTCCAGTTTGGCCGCCTCGTAGATGTCGGTCGGGATCGCCTTGAGGGCCGTGTAGATGACGACCATGTTGAACCCGACGCCACCCCAGACAGCGATATTGGCGACCGAGTAGATCACCGAGCCCGACGACAACGCGTTGGGAAGGTCCCAGCCGAGCCGATCGCTGACGAAGTACAGCGGACTGACCGACGGCAGGTACAGAAATCCCCAGAGCAGTGAGGAGATGACTGCTGGGACCGCGTAGGGCAAGAAGATCGCCAGCCGGGAGAACCTCCGTGCCCGGGCTCGGGGAGTGTCCAGGAGCAGAGCGAACAGGAGCGCCAGGCCGAGCATCGCCGGTACTACGAGCACGCCGTACGCCGCCACCCGCAGCACGCTCGCGGCGAAGTCCGGATCGGTGACCGCCTTGGAGTAGTTCGACAATCCGGCCCAGACCTGTTCGCGGGAACCCTTGCCGAGCCCCAGGCCCCGGACCTTGACGGTCCGGAGGCTGAGGTAGACGGCATAGCCGATGGGGAGGGCGAGGAACGCGCCGAAGAGCAGCACCGCGGGAGCGATGAAAAGGTACGGCGCTGTAGATCTGCGGCGGGTGCTCGACGAGATCTTCACTTGACCGAGAACCCTGAGCTCTTGAGGTTGTCCAGTGTCGTCTTCTGCATCGCCTTCACCGCCGCGGTGAACCCACTGCGGGACCGGGCTTCGGCGGCCTTGCCGAACTCGTCGGTATAGGCGGAGTAGGTCACGTTGAGGTTCGGGCCGAAGGTGAAGCTGCGCGCGGTCTTCGCGGTCTCGGCCGCCACCTTGTAGAAGTCGGCCTGGCCGGAGAAGAAGGCCGGCGGCGCCGACAAGGCGGAGCTCTGACCGGGCTGGTCGGCCGGATACACGCCGCTGACCTTGGCCAGTGCGTCCACCGACCCGGGGTCGGTGTTCAGCCACTCCGCGAACTTGGCAGCTTCGGCCGGGTGCTTGGACTGCGAGGTGACCGAGGTCGCCGAGCCGCCCCAGTTACCGGTCGCCGGCTGGTCCTTCGACCATTGTGGCATCGGAGCCATTGCCCACTTGCCCTTGGTCGCCGCCGCGCTACCGGCGAGCACACCGGGCGCCCAGACGGCCGAGAGCCAGCCGATCTGGTTGCCACTGTTCAGTGCGGCATTCCACTCGGGCGTGTACATCGGCTTGTTGTCGATGACTCCGGATGCCACCAGTCCGCCCCAGTAGTCAGCCACCCTGAGCGTTGCCTCGTCGTCGACCGAGACGGACCAGGACTCGCCGTCGATGCCCCACCAGGACGCACCGGCCTGCTGGGCCAGCCCGACGAACCATCCCGGGTCGTTCGCGGAGAACGTGCCGAGGTACTTCTTGGGATCCGCGGCGTGAACCTTCTGCGCGGTCTGCGCGTACTCGTCCCAGGTGGTCGGTACCGTCAGGCCGAGTTGCTTGAAGATGTCCGCCCGGTAGTAGAACTGCATCGGACCGGAGTCCTGCGGTACGCCGTACACGGCGTCGCTGCCCAGCGTCACGGACTTCCAGACGCTCTCGGGGAAGTGGCCGGAGGTACCGCTACCGAGCTGCTTCGAGATATCGGCCAAGGCGTCGGCAGAGACGAGCGTGGGGATCTTCTGGTACTCGGCCTGCATGAGGTCCGGTGCGCCGCTGCCGGCCTTGATGGCCGTGAGCAGCTTGGTGACCGCCGGGTCCCCGCCGTCCTGCTTGTTCACGGTGACCTGGATCTCGGGGTGCGTCGCGTTCCAGCCGGCCACCACCTTGTCCATGTTGGGCGCCCAGGTCCAGAACGTCAGCTTGACGTTCTCCTTCGGCGCGCTGTCGGTGGACTGGGTGTCGCCGTTGCTCGAGCAGCCCGTCACCAGCAGTGCGGCGGCAGCCGCGAGGGCTGCCAGCCGGAACCCGGTGTGTCGTCGCATCGTCTTCTCTCCTCTGCAGGGGTGCACTGTCCTGAGCCAGACTGTGCACGTTCACAGTGATATCGAGTTCACGGTCTTGTCAACAGCGTGTTTCATCCTGTTTCCTAGCTGTTGCGCGGTGTCAATCGGCTGTGTGCGTGCACAGCATCGAAGGAGTCTGGGTGGAATCCACGGGTAACTGGAGCACGTCGGCGGGCTGGCTGCCGGGGGTGTCCGCGGTCAGTTATGGGGGCGACTACAACCCCGAGCAGTGGCCTGAGGAGCTGTGGCCGGAAGACGTCGAATTGATGCGTCAGGCCGGCGTGAACCTGGTCAGCATCGGAATCTTTTCCTGGGCGATGATCGAGCCCCGGCCCGGCGAGTACGACTTCGGCTGGATGGACCGGCTGTTCGAGCTGCTGCACGCCGCCGGGATCCGGATCAGTCTCGGTACGCCGACCGCGTCGCCGCCGGCCTGGTTCTTTCACGAGCACCCGGAAGCACGTGTGGTTACCCGGGACGGCACCACTCTGGGATTCGGCTCCCGGGGTATGGCAAGCCCGAGCTCACCGGCGTACAGGCGGGCCAGTACTTCGATCGCGACCGCGCTGGCCAAGCGCTATGGGAGCCACCCGGCACTTGCTGTCTGGCATGTGCACAACGAGTACGGCGCGCCTGTGTCCGAGTGCTATTCCGATGAAAGTGTCCGTGCGTTCCGCGAGTGGCTGCGTGATCGGTACACATCCTTGGACGCGCTGAACGGGGCCTGGGGAACAGCGTTCTGGGGACAGCGGTACGTCGAATGGGAGCATGTGTCCGCGCCGGCTGTTTCGGCGAGTGTGGTCAACCCTGCACAGCGGCTCGACTTCGCCCGGTTCACCTCGGATGCCTTGCTGCAGTGCTTCATCGCGGAACGGGACGCCATCAGGACCGAGTGCCCCGGTGTGCCCATCACCACGAACTTCATGGCAGGCACCTGCGAATCGGTGGACCTGTGGAAGTGGGCCGACGAGGTGGATCTCGTGGCCAACGATCACTATCTGGTCGCGGAGGACGAGCGGAGCCAGGTCGGCCTCGCACTCTCGGCGGATCTGACCCGTTCGATCGCGCGTGGCCGGCCGTGGTTGTTGATGGAGCACTCGACCTCGAGCGTCAACTGGCAGCCGCGCAACCTCGCCAAGCGGTCCGGCGAGTTGACCAGGAATGCGTTGTCGCACTTCGGCCGGGGCGCCGACGGGGTGATGTTTTTCCAGTGGCGGGCTTCGCGGTCGGGAGCGGAGAAGTTCCACTCGGCGATGCTTCCGCACGCCGGGACCAGGAGCCGGGTCTGGTCGGAGGTCTGCTCGCTCGGCGGGGATCTCGGCCGGCTTGCCGAGGTACTGGGCTCAGAGGTGACGGCGGACGCCGCGATCTTGTGGGACTGGGAGTCATTCTGGGCGCAGGACCTGGAGTGGCGGCCGAGTAAGGATCTGTCGCATCGAGAACGTGTGAATGCCTTCTACGAGCGGCTGTGGCAGGACCAGATCGTCGTTGACTTCGCTCATCCCGAGGCCGATCTGTCGAGCTACCGGTTGGTCGTCGCGCCCGCGTCGTACCTCCTGACGCAGTCGGCGGCCGACAACCTCCGCCGCTATGTGGAAGGCGGCGGGACGCTGGTTGTGTCGTACTTCTCGGCGATCGTCGACGAGCATGACGCAGTCCACCCGGGTGGGTTCGTAGCGCCGCTGCGGGACGTGCTCGGCCTGACGGTGGAGGAGTTTCTGCCGCTGCGCGCGGGGGAGAAGGTGCGACTGTCCTTCGATGGGATTGTCGGTGATGTGTGGACCGACGATGTCGCGCTGCAAGGAGCGGAGGTCGTTGCTGCCTACGAAGACGGACCCGCTGCCGGGAAGCCTGCCATCACTCGTCATCGGCTGGGCAATGGCTCGGCTTGGTATCTGTCCACGCGACTGACCGTGGACGACCTGTCCGTAGTACTCGACAAAGCCTATGTAGACGCGGGAATCGTTGCGGGCGATGGACCTGAGGATCTGGAGCTCGTCCGGCGCCGCGGGTCGCAGGCGGACTACCTGATCGCCGTGAATCACGGCACCAGGCCAGTCGATCTGCCCGTCGGCGGAGTGGATCTGTTGTCAGGCCAGGCGGGTGAGTCGTTGAAGGTCGAAGCCGGTGGCGCCCGCGTGATCCGGATCGACAAACCGACCGACTAGGAGTCCGATCATGCGTGTAGTTCTCACGGCTGCGGCGGTTGCTCTCGCTCTCATCGCGACCGCCCTCCCCGCGACAGGTCAGCCCAGCTCCCACCCAGACATCACCAACGCAGGATTCGAGCACGGACTGAGTGGCTGGACCGTGTCAGGCACATCTGCAGCAGCCAAGATCGAAAGCGGTGGCAGAACAGGCGAGCGACTCACACACTGGTCGGCGACCCCGTACAGAGTCACGACCCGGCAGACGATCGTGGTGCCGACCGCTGGCTGGTGGACCGCCAGCATCTGGCTGAAGTCCGGCGGGGCGCTGAACGCGACCAGTCTGACCCTAACCGGCTGCGGTAGGACCGCATCGGTCGCTGCTCCGCTGACCGAACAGGACGACTCCTGGGTGCGCTCTGCTGTTTCGTTGTACTCCGAGGGCCGGCGCCGGTGCACGGTTGGTGTCACGACAGCCGGCCCCGCCGGCGCGTGGGCCAGCTTCGACGACTTGGCCCTGACCCGGGGGCGGGTGGTCCGCACGATCCGCGGTGGCGATCTGTCGGGGCTGGCCAAGAACGAGGCTTTCGGCGCCAAGTACTCCTCAGCTGGCGGGCGCGAAGGAGATGCGGTCAAGCTCCTCGCACGGGCCGGGATGAACCTGGGGCGGCTCAAGGTATGGGTCGACCCCGTCGACGGCTACAACGACAAGGCACACGTGGTCGCCAGCGCGAAACGGATCAAGGCTGCAGGGATGCAGTTGCTGATCGACTTCCACTACTCAGATCGCTGGACAGACCCTGGTGCTCAAGGCATTCCCGCAGCCTGGCGCGGCATGACATCTGCTCAGCTCGCTGATGCGGTCTACCGGCATACGCACGAAGTCCTCGGTGCGCTGAAAGCAGCAGGGATCACCGCGGACTACGTACAGGTCGGCAACGAGATCAACCCGGGCATGCTCTGGCCGTGGGGACAGACCTGGGATGTGGATCCGGCAGACGGCGTCGATGGCGCGCAGTGGGACAACCTAGCGGCCTTTCTCGCGGCCGGCGCCCGGGCGGTGAAGGACGTTCATTCGCAAACCAAGGTGCTGTTGCACCTGACCAACATCAACAACGGTATCGACGGACTCACCTGGTGGTTCGACAACGTCGTGGCGCGTGGGGTGCGCTTCGATCTGATCGGGTTGTCGTACTACGGCTACTGGCACGGCAGCCTGGCTGATCTTCAGCAGGCCGTCACGACCCTGTCCGCCCGGTACGACCGTGACGTCATGGTGGTCGAGACCGCCTATCCCTTCACTCTCGCGGACGATACGCCTGCCTACGAGAACGTGATCAAGAGCTCTGACCAGCTTGTCCCGGGATATCCGGCTACACCAGCCGGACAGAGCGCAGAGTTCCGCGCTGTACAAGACGCGGTCGCAGCCGCCGAAGGTGGCCGGGGGATCGGCACCGTCTACTGGGAGCCGGCCTGGACCTCGGTCGCCGGCGCCGGCTGGGATCCCGCAGACCCGACGTCCGGCAACGCATGGGAGAACCAGGCCCTGTTCGGGTTCAACGGCCGTCTGCTCCCCGCCGCCCGCAACTTCGCACCTGACCCAGGAATCCTGAGCTGAAGGATGTAACAGACAACAACCACTGCCCGATAAAGCGGGAGGCCGGGGCCCAGTCCCCGGCTTCAAGACCCACCAGCCTTTCCCCGGAGCGCTGGTGGGTCTTTCTCTTTTCAGACCCGGGTCGGCGGCTTAGTCATACGCCGACGATCGCTCTGGTCGGCGGTGGGGCGAACTCGCCGAGCTTGCCGGTCATGAGCCGCAATCGGACCAGCCCTTCTACCGCAACGGTCGCCGCCGCGACACCGTCGATGACGCTCACACCCAGCTCGACCGACAGGTCGTGGCACAGGTCGGCCATGCCCGCGCAGCCCAGCACGATCGCGTCGGAGCTGTCCTTGGCGATTGCTTCCTTGCAAGCCTGCAGGACGATTGCTCTGGCGTGCGGGTCGGTCTCGAGAGCGAGGACTGGAATCTCGCAGGCGTGGATGCCGAGGCAATTCCTGGCGACGCCGTATTCGTGAGCCAGATCGCGAGCCTGCGGGACGGTTCGCGACAGGGTGGTGACGACGCTGAAACCCCTGCCGAGATACGCCGCCGTTCGCATGGCTGCCTCCGCGATGCCGACCACCGGGCCGCGCGCCAGTTCCCGCGCGGCCTTCAGGCCGGGATCGCCGAAGCAGGCGATGACGTAGCCGCCGTACCCTGCGGCCTCGCCGCTGGAGATCTCCTCGAGCACACCCGGTACGGCGAGGGCAGCGTCGGCGTGACTCTCGATGGCAGCAGGTCCGTGCCGGGGATTCGTCGCTTCGACGGTGACCCCCGGGCCGGCTGCGGCCCGGGCGCACTCGCCGATCTTGACGGTCATCGACGCGGTGATGTTGGGGTTGATGACCTTGATCAGCACGCCGATCAGGCCACTTCTTCCGGTACGGCGGTCAGACCCGAGCCAGCCACGTGGGCACGTTTCGCGAGGACCGAGTAGGTCGCGAAGCCGACACCACAACCGATGAACCAGCTGTAGTCACTGATCCACAACGCCGTATCGAGCCAGCGGGGGACAAGGACCGAAGCGACTGCTACGAGACCGGCGGCGATGACCGACTTCACTGCGCACGGGTTGTAGCCCTTGGCGTAGTAGTACTCGCCGCCTTCGTCCATCGTGAACATGTCGTCCACGACCAGTTTCTGCTTTCGGATCAGGTAGAAGTCGGCGATCAGGATGCCGAACAGCGGACCGATCAGCGCGCCGAGAATGCCCAGTGTGTAGTGGATGGCGGTGTCGTTGTTGTACCAGTTCCACGGTGTCAGGATGACCGAGCCCACCGCCGCAATCATGCCGCCCATCCGCCAGCTGATGCGTTGCGGACTGACGTTGGAGAAGTCGAAGGCCGGCGAGATGAAGTTCGCCACGATGTTGATACCGACGGTGGCCGTGACGAAGGTGGCGGCGCCGAGCAGGATCGCGAAGGTGCTGTCGATCCGCTGCACGGTCTCGATCGGATCGGTGATCAGTTCGCCGTAGACCGGGACGGTGGCGGCAGCGGTGATGACCGTCAGCAGGGAGAAGAAGATGAAGTTGAGCGGCAAGCCCCACAGATTGCCCTTCTTCACTGCCGTGAAGCTCTTGCCGTAGCGGGAGAAGTCACCGAAGTTCAGCATCGGCCCGGAGAAGTAGGACACCACGAGCGCGATCGCGCCGAGCATCGTGCCGACCGTGGTCCAGCCTGAGAGCCGGTGGTCCGACAGGTTCAGGTCGATGGTGAAGTCGGCCTTGACGAGCAGGTAGGCGCAGAGCAGCAGCATGGTGACGTAGACCGCGGGGCCGGCCATGTCGATGAACTTGCGGATGGTCTCCATGCCTCGCCAGAACAGGGCCGCCTGGGCTACCCAGAGGATGGCGAAACCGACGTACCCGAGGGCGGACAGGCCGAGGAAGCCGTGTTGCGTGACGTCGGCCCAGGGCGCCAGGCCCGGCCAGAGCTTGAGGAACACGATGTTGAGCGCCGCGGCGGCCAGAAACGTCTGTACGCCGTACCAGGCGACCGCGATCAGGCCGCGGATGATGGCCGCGATGTTGGCACCTCGGACACCGAAGGAGACTCGGCTGATCACGGGGTACGGGACGCCCGCGAGCTGGCTCGGCTTGGCCACGAGGTTGCAGAAGAACTGCACGATACAGATACCGGCGATCAGGCAGATGAACACCTGCCAGCTGGTCAGGCCGAGCGCGAACAGACTGCCCGCGGTCAGATAGCCGCCGACACTGTGAACGTCGGACATCCAGAAGGCGAAGATGTTGTACGCACTCCAGGACTGCTCCTTCAGCGGCGCCAGATCCTCGTTCGTGAGTCGAGGGTCGTAAACAATGTGCTGGGCCAGGTCAGTCATGATGAGCTCCTCGGGCCGGGCCGCGCTAGGGGTCACGCGGCCGATGCAGTGACGCTAAGGAGAAGTCGTTTCGCCGGTGGACGCCGCCGGTAAACCCAGGATTTCGGGTCGAATATATGTGTCGACGACTACTCGGGGTCGACGAAGCAGTCAGGGTCGTCGGCGAACCGGCTGATGGCGATCCGGAGACGGTCGTAGTGGGCGTTCGACTCGGCGATCAGCGCATCCGCGTCGCCGGCCACGAACGCTTCCACCATCCGCTCGTGATCGGCATGCAGTTCCGCACGGTCGTGCTCGGCCACCCGGGACATAGGCCTGGCGGGTTCGGTGATGTTCCAGGCGGATTCGTACATCGTGACCAACCGCCGCATGCCCGACGCCGATATCAGCGCCAGGTGAAACCGGCGTGCGGCAGCGTCGTACGAACGGCTGTCGCCACTCTCGACGGCCGCACCGAGTTGCTCGTGCGCCGTACGCACCCGCTCCTCGTGACCCGCCCCGGCAGGGCTGACCGCCGCACGGAGGGCGGCCGACTCGAGCGCCTGGCGAACGTCGTACAGCTCCTTGAACTCGCTGAACGTCAACTTGGCAACGCTGTACCCGATATGTGGTCGATGCTCGACAAGCCCTTCGGCGAGTAGGGTCTTGAGCGCCTCCCGGACCGGGATCGGGCTGACCCCGAAGAAGGCCGCAACCTCGTCGATGGCGATCGGCGTCCCGGGTTGCTGGTCGCCGGTCAGGACGGAACGCCTCAGGTCGCCTTCCAGGGATGGCGTTTCACCCACACCGCCGGTCCGCACCAACCGCGAGGCGAACGCTGACCGACGACGCATCCCCGCACGATAATCCGCAGATGTTTCCGTGAGGTTGCGGTGTCAGACTTCGGCGCCTGATTCGAGCTCCTGAACGCTTCGACCGACCTGACGTCAAGGTCGCCCGGGAGTAAAGCGCGATGGCTGCGCCTCTTAGTCCTGGCGCAGCCATCGCCGCGGACCGGGTAATCGAGACTCGTCCTGCTCCCCGCCCGATCACCTCGATCCGCGCCCGGTGCCGCCGGCGGGTACGTCAGCCGCCCTGCAACACCACAATTCGTCATTCGAAGCCAACCGCTGGGTGGATGGGCCAACCACCAGCCAAAGCCTAACGCTGCGCCAGTCCGACTCGAGGCCACGCCCTTTGGGAGTGCTTCGCGAGGACAGCGGGGTACCGGGAGGTGCAGAAGCATCGAATTCGACATCTTCGGGAGAGAAATGTCCGACATCAACATGGTCAATGCCGACGAGTTCAAGGGCAGGCGTCATGAGTGACCTCGCCGCAAAGGCCAGCGAGCTACTCCGGCTTCATCACACCGGCGACACGCTGGTACTGCCGACCGTCTGGGATGCCTGGTCGGCTCGTGCAGTCGTCGAGGCCGGTTTCCCGGCGCTGAGCATCGGCAGTCACCCACTCGCCAACTCCCGCGGCCAGGAGGACAACGAGGGTATGACGCTGGCGGACGCGCTCGACGGGATCCGCCGGATCACTGCCGCGGTCGACGTACCGGTGACCGCTGATGTGGAGTCGGGGTACGACACCCCGGCGGCCGAGCTGGTCGAGCGGGTGCTGGAGGCCGGTGCCGTCGGCATCAATGTCGAGGACACCGTGCACAGTGAGGGCCGGTTGCGGGACGTACAGGAGCACGCCGACTACATCGGCGCCCTGCGCGCGGCGGCCGATGAGGCCGCCGTCGAGTTGGTCATCAACGCCCGCACGGACGCGTTCCTGGGCAAGGTAGAGAAGTTCGATGATCCCTTGGCTGAAGCGGTACGCCGGTCACAGGCGTGCGAGGTTGCAGGCGCCCGCTGCGTCTACCCGGTGAAGATCCCGAATGCCAAGAGCCTCGACGTGCTCTTGGCGGCGCTGTCCGGCCCGCTCAACGTGACCGCTCACCCGGTCGACGGAGCACCGTCGGGCTCGTTCGAGGATCTGAAGGAAGCGGGTGTCCAACGGATCACTTTTGGTCCGCTGCTGCAGCTTGCGCTGACGAAGAAGCTCACCAAGCTGGTCAAGCCCTGGCAATGAGCCGCGCCTATCGAGCGAGGGATGAAGAGGGCCGGTTTCACCAGGGGAGCTGGCCCGCTCTGTCGAGGGATTGATAGGCGTCTGCGGCAACGCCCTGGTGGTCTTCCAGGTGGAGGCTACTTGTCGTAGGACAGTGCGCAACACTCCAGATCGTTGCCGACGGCCTCTAGTTCGAGTACGGCGTGCCTTGGCCGACAGCATCGGCCAGGAGATCGCCGTCCCCTTCGACCAGCTCAAGCCTGCACCCTGGGACATCGGCCACGCAGGCGCCGTGCTGGACGCCGCCACCTCAGCAAGGTGACAGCGTTCAACCTCTGCCTCTACCTCGGCCACGGAACCGGCGCCCCGACCACCGGCACCATCCATGTGGAAACATCAGGGACGAGTAGCTCACGACAAGGGGACAGTGGTTCCGCGTCACCGGCGGTGGCCGGTGACGCGGGCTGAGCGAGGGGTCAAGAGATCCAGTGGACGGCGGCGTTGAAGACTCCGGTCCAGTTGAAGGTGGCCATGTTGTCCCAGCCGTCGCCGGAGTTGGCGATGTCGGCCGGGTCCCAGCCGTTGCCCGGGGTGGCGATCCAGGTGGGTTCCCAGTAGAAGACGCCGATGGCGCCGCCGGCCTTCGCGGCGTTCTGGATCGCGGTGAAGGCCGCACCCTGACCGTTCCAGGTTGCGGCATAGCCGGCGCAGGCGGTGGTGACGCTGTTCTCCGAGCTGTCTGCGTTGTTCAACGTGAAGGGCGCGGCGGTTTCGGCCAGGATGACGGGCTTGCCGTAGCGCGTACCCATGTCCGACACCACGCTCGTCATGTTGGCCATCGTTCCGTGCCAGTTGCAGTAGTACGAAAGCCCCGTGATGTCCCAGCTGACGCCCTTGGCGCTGATGCCGTCGTAGAACCAGCGGGCGTGGGCATCGCTGTCCGTGTTGGCTGTGTGGATGACGACCTGGGTGGCGCTGTTGCAGGCCTTGGTGGCGTTGTAGCCGGACTTGAGCAGCAAGCTGAGGTTGGTGAAGTCGTTGTTCACGACCTTGCCGTCGTTCCACAGCATGCCGGTGTTGATCTCGTTGCCGATCTGGACGCTGTCCGGGGTGGTGCCTTGGGCCTTGAGGCTGTTGCACACGTTGTAGGTGTAGTTGTAGACGTCCGTGGTCAACGCGCTGATTCCGTGGCTTGACCAGGCCGCGGGCTTGGTCTGCTGGCCGGGATCGGCCCAGCTGTCGGAGTAGTGGAAATCGACCAGCAGTTTCAGGCCCTTGGCCTTGACGGTCTTGGCGTAGGTCAGCACCTTGGCGAGGTTGTTGTAGCCGCTGACCGGGTTGTTCCAGACCCGCAGCCGTACGTAGTTCACGCCGGCCGACTTCAGGATCTCGACGGGGTCGGTGGTCCCGGCCGCGTTGGAGTAGGTGGCGCCCACCTCGAGCCCGCGCTGCAGGGAAGAGATGTCAGCGCCGCGCATGGTGAGCGTGCTGGTCGTTTGAGCGCTGGCACTCGGCATGCCGAGCGATGCCGTGAGCAAGGCGCCGATGACAGCCACGGCGCCGGTTCGATACCTGTTCGAGAACATGAGGTACTCCTCTGAATCGGGCGGTGAGGTCTTCCGAGCCGGATAAACCTGTGCACGTGCTCAGGTTTTCGATCGGCTGAAACACTGATGAAACAGGACAAAATATGACTTTGACAAGAGTTCGGTGCCCCGAACTGGGAGCGTGCACAGTCCGCGGCGAGACGCGGAGCGAACGCGACCAGGTGATGGTCGCTCGGGCCCTGCACGTCCTCTCGATTGCGGCCTGGGTCGACAAGGACGCGAGCCAAGCAGTTGCCCTGATCGACCAGGCGCTCGACGTGGTCGGCGGGGAACCCTCGGCTGTCAGGCTGCGGGTGCTGCTCTGGGTGAACCGGGCGAACTGGAGTTCGACGGTCGATGAGGTGGAGAAAGCACTGCATGGTGCGCGGAAGCTCACCGGGCTGGGCGACGGAACTCAGGACCTCAGTGTGGCCAGTGCCGAGCCTACCTACTACTACCGGTCCGGGCGGTGGCCTTGATCTCAGCCCGCCGGGGCCAGAGCAACGAAGACCGATCAGCATCTGGCTAGGGTCTTGTGATCACTGGGATGGTTCGCGTGCAGTCGTTGTGGCTCCTGCTCGCGAAGGTTGCTGTCGCGGAGCAAGCCGGCGATCAGGCGGCAGCACTCGCCTTACTACGCCCGACTGATCCTCGGCAAGGCCAGGAATCAGGGAAACTTCGGCCTCACCATCAAAATACTAGGCTGAGCCAGTGGAGGACGGCGGTCAGGAGGGCGGAGCCGCCGTCGAGGCCCGGGGGACCAGGGCGGGGATGTGGCAGGTGTGTGATGGCGGCTCGACGCCGTTCATCACGTCGAAGAGGGTGTGGGTGACGTCGGCGCCGAAGGCGAAGACGTCGTGGCTCATCGCGGACAGGGCGGGACGGGTCAGCTCGCAGAGTTGGGAGTCGTCCCAGGCGAGGATCGAGAGGTCGCCGGGGACGGACAGGCCGAACTCGTCGGCGACATTGAGGGCAGCCACGGCCATGATGTCGTTGTCGAACATGATCGCTGTCGGGCGGTTGGGGGCGAGCAGCAGGCTGCGGCAGGCGCGCCGGCCCTGATCGGGGGAGAAGTCCGCATCCGCGCTGCTGCCCGCCAGGCCTAGCTCCTCGATGGCTTCGACGAAAGCGGCCTTGCGGATCATCGAGTGCCCGAGCCTCGGTGGGCCGCCGACCCGGCCGATCGTGCGGTGGCCCAGAGCGGCGAGGTACCGGACGGCCTCCTTGATCGCCGGGGCGTCGTCGGTCCAGACCGCGGTGAACGGGCCGGCCAGTGAGGGATGTCCCACCGCGACCGCGGGCAGACCGATCTCCGACAGGGCCGGGATACGTGCGTCATCGACCCCGAGATCCACGAGGATGCTGCCGTTGATGCGGCCGCTCTGCCACCACTGGGTGTGGACCTCGATCTCCTCGTCGGGCTCGACCAGGCGCAGAAGGAGTGAGCAGGACCGCGCCGACAGCACGCTCTCGATCCCCGACAGGAACTCCATGTAGAACGGCTCGAGCCCGAGAAGTCTGGCCGGCCGGGCGATCGCGAGTCCGACGGTATGGATGCCGCGTCCGGACAGCGTCGCGGCAGTCAGGTTCGGCCGCCAGCCGAGTTCGTCGGCCACCTTCAGGATGCGCTGTTTCGTTGTCGCCGACACGCCAGGACGGTCATGGACGGCAATCGTCACTGCGGACGGAGACACCCCGGCCCGCGCTGCAACGTCCCGGATGGTCGCCTTGCGCTCTCCGCGCCCCGTCTCCGCACCTGCCACTCGGTCAATCTACCTTCGAGGTCATCGCAGCGTCGCCCTTCATCCACAACCGAGTGAGCGTTCCTCCCGGGGCAATGGGGAGGAACGCTTACTCGGTCAGCGGTGGTAGTTCTGGAAGAACTGCCACATCAAGGTGTTGGCGCTGATCTCCTGCGTCGTGTTGCCGTTACCGCTGGAAGGGTGTGGTGATCCTGGCCAGGTATGACCACCGTCGGACACCCGGTAGAGCGCGACCTCTGTGTTGTCCCGGCAGCCTTGGTAGGCCAGCCGCGTGACGTGCGTGCTGATCTGCTGGCTGACTGGATTCGGCTGACAACCGTCAAGGGATGCCCACCGTGCCTGCGCGGTCGGGACGGAGTACTTCCACAGGTCGCTGCCACCTCCGTTGTACGGATTGCTGTTGTCCTGTTGTCCGTGGAAGGCGGCAACCGGAACCGCAGTGGACGGCTTGCAAGACTCCGGGTCGGGCCGGGACGTGTCGGCGGGATCGGGCCGTCCGGAGCGTAGACCGGCGACCGGGGCGATTGCCGCGAGCCTGTCGGGTCGGGCGCAGGCGAACCCGGAGAGCATCCGTGCGCCTCCGGAGTACCCGGTGCCGTACAGACGGGTCGGGTCGGCGCAGAGTTGGGTGGTCGCGACGTCCAGGGCGGCGGACAGGAAACCGACATCATCACGTGGTCCGGGCGTACCGACGTTCGGGACGCTCCACGCGAACCCGCTGCCGGCCGGGATCACTCCGGTGGGCGCGAGAACGAGGTACTGGCCGGCGTCGGCGGCAGGCTTCATATCGGTGTAGTAGAGCTGATTGGAGCCGGTGCCCTGAGTGCCGTGGAGGTTCATCACCAGCGGCAGACGTGTAGTCGGGGAGGCCCCGGCCGGAATGTAGACGGTGACCTGGTAGGTCTTGCCGCCGTACGAGACGGGGATCGTCCGCTCACCGGGTGCGGCCGACCGGGTGCAGGAGGGACTGCCGGTGGGCGGCTTCCACTGCTGGTTCGTCTGGGAATTGCAGGTCCAGATCTGCAGCCGGGTGCCGTCAGCGCTGTTCTGCCCGGTGACATCGAGGCACTTGCTCGTCTGTGGGTTGACCAGTTGCTTCGTGTCAGTGCGGTAGGTCCACTGCTGGTGCTGGTTTCCGGAACCGCAGTCCCACACCTGGACGCGAGTACCGTTGGCGTTGATACCGCCTTCGACATCGAGACACTTTCCGAGGGCACGAATCGTCCCGTCGTCTTCCACGCTCCACTGCTGGGCTGCGCCGTTGTTGCACGCGTAGAGCTGGACCTGCGTGCCGTTCTGGGTGTTCGAACCGGCGACATCCGCGCACTTTCCGGCCAACCCGGTCAGTGGGCCGCTGGTGGCCAGCAGTTCCTTGGCCGCTGCGGACGGGAGCGTCCATAGCTGCCACGCGTTGCTGTTGGAGTCCCAGATCTGGAGTTGGGTGCCGTTCGCCGTACTGCCGCCAGGTGAGTCGAGGTAGCGGCCGGCCTGGGGGTTGCGGAGTTTGCCGGACTGTTCCTGCCACTGTTGCGCGCCGGAGCCGTTGCAGTCCCAGAGCTGGATGCGGGTCCCGTTCGCGGTTCCCTGTCCGGTGACGTCGAGACACTTGCCCAGGGCCCGGATCGTACCGTCGGTGCCGACTGTCCAACTCTGAGCCGCTGACCCGTTGCAGTCCCAGAGTTGTACGGCGGCGCCGTTGGTGGTGCTGGATCCGGCGACGTCGATGCACTTGCCACCGATGCCGGTGATCGGCCCAGTTCGAGTCGGCGGCTGTGGGCCGGTCGGGATCTGGATCTCACCTTCGTTGAGCACCCGCGGGTCGTTGTAGGTCGCCCTGACACCGGCGTCGGTGTTGTACTCCGACTTCACCAGCCAGTCCATCCAGACGCTGAAGTAGGTCCATTTCGGCTGCGCGGCCAGGTTCTGTGGAGTTGGAGCGCGCCCGACCTCTGCCAGGGCGATCGGCTTGCCACGGGCGATGTTCTGCATTGCCTGGTACCACTCGGTGTTCGGAAAGTAGTCCACCCACACGTCGAGCGTGACGAGGTCGACGTACTGGTCGCCGGGGTAGTACTGGGCGGCTTGGGAGGCGCCGCCGCGGACATCTTTGACATTCCAGACCCAGACGATGTTGTCGAAACCCTTGCCCACCAGGTAGTCGTGCGTGATCTGGAACAGCTTGCGGCTGCCGTTCGCCCCGGGGCGCCCGCCCCACCACGACCAGCCTTCGTTCATCTCGTGCTGAGGCCGGAACAGCACCGGGATCCCAGCGTCCTTCAGTTGCTGGAAATAGGGCACGGTCTGGTCGAGCCGGCGTTTCCATGCCGTGTTCAACGATGTGCCGTCGCTGACGAGCTCGCTCCACTGGCTGTCCGACAGCCGGCTGCCCTTGACCGGCCAGGAGCCGCCTTCGAACTGGCAGGTGGCGACGAACGTCGTGCAGGCGTGCCAGGTCAGGGCGGGAATCGATCCGGCGGCCCAGACGGCCTTGGCCTGGTCGATGACGCGTTGACGGTTGTCGATGTCGTTCTGGCTGAAGCCGAAGTCGCCGCCCCATACGCCGGGGTACATGCCGGTGATGCCGTGGACGCGGTTGCGCCACTGGGAGGGGTTGTTGTTCGGGCCGTCCTGCTGGCCGGACAGCCAGTTCCGGCCGGTCAGGCTGGAGAAGTAGTCGATCATCTGGGGACGGGTGACGGTGCCGGGTGGCGCGGCCGATGCCGGCGCGGCGGTCATCGTCGATGGTGCGAAGGCCAGCGCGAGCGCGGTGGCGAGCAGGGTGATGCGACGGCGGAAGGACATCGGCAGACACCTCGGAAGTCGAAGGGGGCGGAGAGTTCGGTAATGATGCTGCGAAACTCGGGGAGATCTGTCAAGGGTTTGACTAGAACGTAATAGTCGGAGAGACGCCCGTGTAGGAACGATTTCTGAACGCGCAGCAACTGCTCGACTAGAACGTTCTATGGACAAGGCCGGTGATTGCTGGGATCTTGGCTGGCACGATCCCGTCCCGAAGGAGACTCAGATGCAGACGTCCGCCCCCGCTCTGCTGGCCGGCATCCTGCTGGTCGCCGGCCTGACCGGAGCTCCGGCTCCGGCCGAGGCTTTGCCGCCGTCGTCGAAGCAGCAGGTGATCGACTACCTGGGGTCGATCGGTGGCCACAACATCGTCTCGGGCCAGCACAACAAGGAACCTGCGAGCAGTCCGGGCCAGTACACCCAGCAGGTCAAGGACATCACCGGCGTCTACCCCGGCCTGTGGGGTGGGGAGCTGATGTTCCGGCCGGAGGACGTCGCGAATCGCCAGCGGGTGATCGATCAGGCCAAGGTCGAATGGGCCAATGGCTCACTGGTCGCCCTCACCTGGCATGTCTGTACGCCGACCAGCGGCAGCACCTGCCAGTTCGACAGCGGCGTGAAGACCAGCATCACCGACGATCAGTTCCGGCAGATCGTCACCGACGGGACGTCGTTGAACACCGCCTGGAAGCGCCGCCTCGACGAGGTGGTGCCCTACCTCGAGCAGCTGAAGACCGCCGGCGTACCGGTGCTGTTCCGCCCTCTGCACGAGATGAACGAGCGCTGGAACTGGTGGGGCCACCGCTCGGGACCCAACGGCGGAGCCAAGCTCTTCCAGATCACCCACGACTACCTGGTCGGCAAGGGGCTCAGCAATCTGATCTGGGTCTGGAACGTGCAGGACAACCCGGAGGGGAACTGGGCTTCCTACTACCCCGGATCGTCGTACGTCGACGTCGTCAGCCTCGACGCCTGGTACAAGAGCTATCCCAGCTCCGGCGACTACCAGCAGATCCGGTCGATCGCAGGCTCGAAGCCGATCGCGATTGCTGAGCTGGGCAAGATGCCCAATACGTCGTTGCTCACTGGTCAGCCGCAGTGGAGCTATTTCATGTTGTGGTCCGAACATCTCCGTGGCAACAACACCCCGGACGAGGTTCGCGCCGCCTACAACCACCCTCGTGTACTGAACCAAGGCGAACTGGACCTATCGCCTGGAACACCACAGCCGGGCAGTGGACCGATTACCGGCGTCGGCGGCAAATGCGTCGACGTGGCGGGTTCAGCAACGGCGGACGGTACCGCGGTCCAGTTGTACGGTTGCAATGCCGGCAGTGCACAGACCTGGACGGTCGGGAGTGACGCAACATTGCGGGCCCTGGGCAAATGTCTTGATGTGACCGGTCAAGGCACCGCGAACGGAACGCTCATCCAGCTCTGGGACTGCAACGGCTCCGGCGCCCAGCTGTGGCAGGCCACCGGAGCCGGCCAGTTGCGCAATCCACAGTCGGGTCGCTGCCTCGACGTACCTGGCGGCAATACCGCGGACGGCACCCGCCTGCAGATCTGGGACTGCAACACCAACGCCTGGCAGAAGTGGTCCCTACCTACCTGATCCGGACTCGTCAGCAATCGCGATCGCCTGGCATCGAGGGTTGTCTCAGTCGAGGTGGTGGCGTTGGGCGTAGTGGATGGCGGCGACTCGGTCGCGGGATCCTGTCTTGGTGAAGATTCGGTTGAGATGGGTCTTGACGGTGTTGTGGCTGAGGAAGAGTGCGGTGGCGATCTCGGTGTTGGTCAGGCCGGCGGCGACCAGGGTGAGGATCTCTGCCTCGCGCGGGGTGAGGCCGTCCGGCGGGGCTTCTGCCCGGCCGGTCGGTTCGGTCGGCACGGATGTGGCGGCGAGGAGGGTGGCCTGGACCTGGGGGGCCAGGACTGAGTAACCCTCGGCGGCGCTCTGCAGAGTTCGAGCGATGTCTCGGCGGTCGGCGTCCTTGGTCAGATAGGCACGTGCACCGGCGCGGAGGGTTTTCATGATCGACGCGTCGTCGGCGTACGTGGTGAGTACGACGATGGCGACGCCTGGGTGTTCTGCAGTGAGCCGGCGAGTGACCTCGATGCCGTCGAGTTCGGGCATGTGAAGGTCCAGCAGGATCACGTCGGGCGCCAGTTCGGCGACCAGATCGAGCGCCTGCAGTCCGTTGGCAGCGGAGCCGACGACCTCGATGTCGGGCAGGAGATCGAGCATGATGACCAGGCCTTCGCGAATGCTGGCCTGGTCGTCAGCCACCACGATACGCAGCGGTGGTGGTTCGACCGCCGTCATCGCGGGACCCGGGCGGTGACTTGCCACCGGTGATTCGTGGGTTCCGCGGTCAAGCTGCCGCCCAGGAGCAGGAGTCGCTCACGCATTCCGGTGAGGCCGTAGCCGCCGTTGACGGTGTCGAAGCCGGACCCATCTGCCTGTTGGCCGGTCAGCAGATTGATGATGGTCAAGTTCACGTGCTCATCCTCGTAGTAGAGGGTGATGTCAACAGACTGGCCGGGGGCATGCTTGGCAGCGTTGACCAGCGATTCCTGGGTGACACGAACCAAAGCGAGGATCTGCTCGGACGGCAGCGTGGCAGGTTCGCCGTGGATCGTGAGTTCGGCCGACGTGCCGTGGCGCCCGCGGTGGGCATCGGAGATCTCGGCCAGCGACTGGGGCAACGGAGCTATGTCGGCGCGAAGAGCCTGGACAGCTCGACGGGTTTCTCCTAGACCGTCGGCGGCCATCCGCTGGGCGACTTCGAGTACCTCGTCGGCGCGTCGGGTGTCGTGATCGAGCAAGGCCCGCGCCGTCTGGATCTGGATGCCGAGCGCACCCAGGGAGTGGGCCAGTACGTCGTGGATCTCGCGGGCGATTCGAGTCCGCTCGTCGAGTACCGCGGCGCGGCGTTGTCCGGCCTGGAGCTGTTCGACCTGGGCGAGCAGGGCCGAGGTCTCCTCGGCGTGGACACGGTAGGTCCGCCGATTGCTGCCGACCAGGAGAGCGAGCAGTAGCGCGGCCGGGTAGCCCAGCAGAACGGCGCGATCGGACCCAGTGAGCAGACCGCTGACGGCGATGCCCAGAACCCCGGCCGCAGTCACCGCCCAGCCGACGGCCACGCTGCCGGCGCTCCCGGCACTGACGACCACCAGAAGGGTTAGGCCAAGTAGCGCATGGCCGTGCGTCACCGTACTTGCTGCTCCTGAGAGTGCGGCCGTGAGGCCAAGCATCGGTAGTAACCCGTTCTGGTGGTTGGGAGTTCGAAGCTCTGCGACTGCCCAGCCGCAGAGCAGCAGTCCACACAGCAGGTAGGCGGTTGCGGCGATGATCAGGTCGGCTGAGCCGGCGGGGGAGTGGATGAAGGTCTCGATCCCGATCAGAACGAACGCGGCAACTCGAGCCAGCCAGGACAGGTTCCGCAGCACCGACCCCGAGTGCGGACCGCGCAGGGACGTCGGCACGCGCAGACGGGCCATCACGCCGTTGTCTTGCCGGTGCAGCTCGTCGTGCACGGGTTCTCCCTGAGGTTGTGGCTGCGGGCAACTAGACGCGCTCCCCACATTAGGCACCCCAGGCGTTCAGCGCGTCACACCACACGGTGACGTCGCGTAGTACCGGGGACCACCCGGAGGCGGGCACGGTTCACCCCGGCCTCACCACTGACGGTGATGCCGTCGGTGCGCTCTCCGACCAAGACTTGAGAGGTCAGCACGACAAACACAGCCGAAAGGTCGAACAATGTCTCCCATCGCGCAGGCCATGCTCATCAACATAGTCGTCCTGGTCTCGGTGCTGGAGGCTGATCTGGGGCCGCATCGCAAGATCGGCAAATTCCGGATCCTGCGGCCGCTGCTCACGGCCGGCCTCATCGTCCCCTTGTATCTCAAAGGCATCGCGACAGACGGAGCCGGACTGGCCCTGGAGCTCGCCCTCACCGCCGCAGGCCTCCTCCTCGGGCTGCTGGCGGTCAAGTTCACCCATGTCTACCGCAGTCCCCGCACCGGCAAGCCGGTCAGTTCCGCAACCTGGGGGTACGCCGCAGTATGGATCGGCGTGATCGCAGCCCGCAGCGCCTTCTCCTACGGGGCGTCCAACTGGTTCGGCCCGCAATTGGTCACCTGGATGTCGACCCACCACGTCGCCGGCAACGCGCTCACAGACGCCCTCATCATGATGGCCGTCGCCATGATGCTCACCCGCACGCTCTCGCTCGCTGCCCGCGCCTCGACAATCAATCGCCGCCCGCAGACTGCGTACGACGAGTCCAGCCCTGTGCTGGTCTGAGGCCCGGATCGGTCGCAGTCGACGCCGCCGGCAAAACCAGAGTCCGCTTGACGGGCGGACCCTCCTCGAGGTGAGCGGCTCCGAACACCAGGTCTATGAGCCAAGGAAATGGAGTCATGATGCCGGCACTTCTCGGGATGCCTCAGGGCGCGGAGTGGCTTGTCATTCTCGCGATCGTCGTGCTGACCAACTCGACTCCGTGGAGGAGGCTGGTGACGGTCGGATGAGCCTGCGCGGGCACATCGTGGAGCTGCGCAACCGGCTGCTCATCGGCGTGGTGGCGATCGTGGTCTGTACCGTCGCCGCCTGGTTCGTCTATGACGAGGCGTTCAAGCTGCTGACCGCGCCCTTCCAGGAGAGTGTGCGGCAACTGGGCCCCAAAGCGGGTGACACGACGAACCTGATCGAGATCCCGCACTACCTGGACTTCGTGATCCGTACGATGCTCGTCTTCGGGATCGCGTTCCTGATCCCGCTGGTCGTCGTCCTGCGGAACATGCTCGGCCTGGTGCCGGCCTCCGCGCTCAAACAACCTTTGCTCACAAAGCTTTTCTATGCTGCAACGCGGTGATGCGAGCCGGCCGTGCAGAGCTCGATGAGCTCAGGAAGGCGGCAGTTCTCCGGAGACCGTGGGTTGAGCAGATAGCAGAAGTGCCGTTCGAGTTCGCTCAACTGTGTACGGTGAGCTGACGGCGGTCCGCGGGGTTCGAGACGGACGTTCGGTGACCGATGCGGTCGACGATGTTGTCGGCTCGCACGTCGTGCCGGCTGAGGAGATGGTTCAGAACATCGATGTTGTAGGCGCTGACTGAGTGGGTGAAGTCGTCGTCAGTTTCCGCGAGGAGGTTTTCGACGGCACCTGGGCTGGTGAACTGATAGGCGGCCTCCATCGTGTTCGTCTGGACGTTCTGCACGATGAAGGTTGCAACGTCGACGCCAGTGAAGTCGCCGTAGAACTGTGCCGCGTACAGCGCGAAGTTGCGGTCGATGTAGCCGCGCTTGACCAGCTCCCCAGCTAGCTCGGACCTCATGGTGGCGTCAACGAGCTCGGCGAACGTCTGCTCGCTCGCATCGACGGCGAGGCGAAACCGCCTGGCTTTCGCCAAGTCGTCGAAGTCGGCACCTCTGACGAAGGCGAGATCGCGGTCGATCCGCGCGAGCTTCGCGGAATCGGCTTCCGTGTCTATCTTGTCCCATCGGCCGGCTTCCACGGCGTCCGAGAACAACAGATTGACATCCTCACGCTGCAGGGTGAGAAATCTCTGGCGCTGCCCACTTGGGGGATTGATCGCCACGAGATCTATCGAGCCGGCGTCCGGTGCCGCAGCCCAGAACTCGTAGGTCGCCAGTTGCTCCGAGGTGAACTCGTCACCACCGATCTGGCAGCAGTGTTGAGGCCAACTCGCGTAGCCCGAACTTTTCCAGGCGAGCTCCGCGAAGCGTGCGAGTTTCTGGCCGAGTCGTTCCGCAATAGCTTGCATGGAGCGCACACGGACGTGATTCGCCAGCAGATCGCGCTTTTCCTTCTCGAGGCCTGCAACGCATGACCGGACAAGGTCGCGTCGATCGACATAGAGGTTGTCGAGGTCGCTGTTGCGGCGGGAGATCTGCTCGAAGTCCTCGAGGTGGAGGTTCTTGTAGGCCACGAGGGCGAAGAGGTTGCTCGTCGTCAAACCTGGGGCGCGCTTGTCTGCTTCGAGTGGTCGCTCGGCAAACACCAGGTACTCGTTCCGCATGTTCAGCAGCAGCCGCATATCGGTGGTGTGGCGTGCGACCAGATCGACCAGCGGCCGCTCGATGCCTGTGATTCCTGCCTGCTTGAGCAAGGCGCTGAGCAGTTCGCGGGCGTTGCGGTACGAGATGAATGGCACGACCGGGATGACCAGGTCGAAGAACTTGGTCCGGTTCGCCCGAATCGTCTCCACGGCAGCTGCGACTCGGTGTTGGTTCAGTAATCAGTTCAGCCTGACTTGGCCGAGGTTTGATCGGTATGGGGTGTCCCTGTGGATACCGAGTTTGGGTGGGCGGTTCGATCCTGAGAACACCGTGCATGACATGGCTATGACGATTACTGGTGGGTTGTCGAAGTCGGAGCGGCAGCATGTGCGGCGGCGGGTTCGGGCGGCGATGGCTGCTCAGGTGTTGATTGATGGGCGGTATCAGGGTGGGCGGCCGCCGTACGGGTATGTGGTGGCGGATGGTGGGCCTCATCCGCATCCGAGGAAGGCGCAGGAGGGGCAGCGGTTGCGGGTGTTGGTGGTGGGTGACTTCGCAGCGGCGGTGGTGCAGAGGATCTTTGAGATGTATCTCGCCGGATGGGGGAGGAAGGCGATCGCAGAGCAGCTGAACCGGGATGGAGTGCCTTGCCCGTCGGCTCATGCGCCTCATCAGAATCGGCATCGGAAGATGGACGGCTGGCAGCACTCAACTATCGTCGCGATCCTCGAGAACCCTCGCTATACCGGATACGCCATCTACGGACGCTGGCAGAAGGTCGAGGAGTTGCTGGATCCGGACGATGTTGCCGCGGGCTACATCGCGAGGTTCAGGCGGTCGCCGCAGGCGAAGATTGTGCGGTCGCGGGAGCCGGCGCATCCGGCGCTCGTTTCGGTGGAGATGTTTACCGCGGTTCAGTTCGAGAAGCGGAAGAGGCGGAGCGGTGGAGTGGCCGAGTGGTCGTCGAGGAGTCGGCGGCGCGCTCCGAAGGAGCGGAGCTATGAGCTGCGCGGGCGAATCAAGTGTGGGATTTGTGACCGGAAGATGGGAGGGGGCTGCGCGGCATAAGGAGCTGAAGTACCACCGATGCAACGCCCGGACCTTGGTGCCGGAGCCGGCTACGGCGCTGGCGCATCCGCAGCAGATTTATCTTCGGGAGGACCTGATCACACCGGCGATCAATCGGTGGATCGGGAAGCTGTTTGGGCTGTTGAATCGGCAGGTAACGATTGACTTACTTCTGGCGGCTGACGACGGTTCGGCGCGTCGCGACGAGCATGTGGCGCAGTTGCGGGATCGCGTGGCGGCGGTGGATGTGGTGATGGCACGGCTGCAGCGGGCGTTGGATGCGGGGTGGGATCCGGCAGCGTTGCGGGAGCAGTACAACGCTGCTGTGGCAGAGAAGCGGGCTGCTGAGACGGCCATTACAAGGTTGTGCCTCCCTGGACGCCGGGGAGCTGCGAGGCGCTTACGGGTATCGAGTGCCTGAACGCATTACCAGGCGGTCGAGAGAGCCTGGGCAACAAGAAGGCCGCCGACCCATAGGTCTGCGGCTTGTTGTGTCCGAGGCCGAACACGCACCTTAACCACACGCCTGAGCCTTAGCTGAGTGGAAAGGTCCTGTACGCGGTCAGGCGATCGGGCTCATAGCCGATCGTCTGTCCGCGCCTAGATCGACAGGTCAACGTGGGGAGAAGGAATTGAGGCCAACGATTGTTCGGCTGCACTGCCGATCTATGGACCTTTAGGCAGGTGCTCTGAGAGCCGGCTCCATTGGTCGCCCTTGCTCATTAAGCGAGTTAGGCCGACCTGGAGGCATCTCTCGAATGAGGACTCCTCAGCGCGGACGAACCTTGCTTCGCCGAGCGAAGGCCCGGACACCAGGAGTGTCCAGTATTTGCCGCGCTCTTCGTATCGCTCATGGTTGATCTTCAGCAGCGCTGACACGCCGGCTTCTGCCAGCCGAATCCAAAGTTCCTCAATGTCCACAGGTTGCAGACCTCCCTATCCGGGTTCTCACGACGTAGCAGAGCGGCGATGTTCGACACGGCAAGGACGGATGCCGTGTTTCGGAGGCTGCAATGAATGATGTGGAGACAGGCCGCGTCTCGTCCGATGGGAGGCAGCGATTGTACGAGGTGAATGCGTTAGCGGGGATCATCTTCCGGCAAGAGTTGCTGCTGCGAGCAGCGGACGCCTGGCCGGCGATCCTGCTCGAGAACTGGGGCGCCAGTGAAGTGCTGGAACCTGGGTCTGTGTGGCAGATCGGGTACGCCGCCCGATGGCGGTACCAGTTTGGTAGATCGACCGCGAGAAGCAGGCTTCGGGCGCGAAACGCTCGTGCGATCACGGCTGGCGGTGCTGGCCGACGATGGTTCAGTGGTCGATCTGCAGCCGCTGGGCTTCAAACCCGCCGTGCCGAGGCCGCCCAACGCTCTCCAAGGAGTGACCGCGGACCCTACGCGTGGACACGCATACGATCACCGCGAACACCACGCACACACCCAAGAGCACCGGCATCGTTCGTGATGTAGAACCAGTAGCGATCGACAACAAGTGGGTCGTGTCCGACCTTTCTGGACAGGTCCTGGGCGCCTCGCGGCAGCGCAGACCGTTACGGTTGCAGTGACCACGAGGGTCTTGCCCATTGCACTCGTGCAAGACAACGTCGGCCGGGGGATCACCGATCGCACCACGATGCTCGGCCGGGTCGGACGCCGCCGGGCCGCGGAGCGCTGAACGGTCGCGATGCCGAGCGGCATCCGCATCGCGGGCCCAGCTGACCGACCTGCGCCGAACTCGCGGCGCCATCGGCTACCGTTTTGGTGGCCGTTGCTGCAGCGGCTCTCGTCTTGCGCGCGAAGGCGGTCCCGTTCAGTACGCTGGAGGCGCTGTGTGAGGCGCTGGACTGCCAGCCTGGCGACATCCTGCGCTGGGTCGCCGACGAGGCTGTTCAAGGGCCGGCCGGATCTACCTGTCGCGGCTGACAACTTTCGGTCGGCTTCTCGCATCGAGTTAGATGATGAGGGGTGGCTTCCATGAAGCGAATGACGGGCGTACTGGCCGCGGCAGTCCTGACCGCGGGCCTTCTACCCGAACCAGCGGTCGCAAGCGTGGCAACGGCCTCGGCGCAGTGCCGGATGGCTGTGGGGTCGGTCTCGGCGACGGGCGACTCGCAGGGGCAGGACATCGTCGCGACGACGCCGCCCACCATCGGGGGCGTGCGGGTCATCGCCCGTGACCTATACCCGGACGGCGCCACGCGACTGAGTACCGCAATGGTCTACGAACCGGTTGCCGGCGGACCAAGGGTCTTCGGGTACGTCGTGATCGGATCGGCCCTGTACCGGACCCGGTACGACGCGCTCGTCGACGGAACCGTCATCCCCGAGTCGGTGGTCCTGCAGCGGATCGGCGGCGGCTGGGACGCGTTCGTGGTCTTGCAGGAGTCGCGGTACGCGCCGTACAACGGGACTTCCTCCCACACGAACGAGTACGGCCTGCGCAACGACGGCACGCTGTTCCGCTGGACTGTCGACAGCCGAGGGGTATGGCGGAACGCGGGATCCGCGCCCGGGTTCGCCGCGATCAAGACGATGGTCCTGATCAGCAAGACGCAGACGTACGACACCTTCCTGGCGAACACCAAGGGCGGGGCGATCTACACCATCCACATCCCGACCACCGCCCCGATGAAGCCGGTGGTGAAAAAGGTCCGCACCGCAACCTGGCAAGGCTTCGAGACCCTGATTGCCGAAAAGTGCGGCTCCCAAGGCACCCTCCTCTTCGGCCTCGACAAGGACACCGATACCGCATACCTCTACGCCGTAGGCCACGCCACCGGCCCAACCACCGTCATCCAAGGCCTCGGCAAACTCCCCGCCACCCTCAATGCCCCCATCCACTTCCGCTGGGCCACCCTAGACTTCGACGAACTCTCCGGCGAGTAACAGCCGCTGGTACCGTGGCTGCCGCCTTGGTCGCACGGTCTCCACAGCAGTACAGGGGATGGCCGAACCTGATGGACCTGCTGGGAAGGTGCTGACCTGCCATGCAACGTGCTGACGGCGTCCCGCCGAAGTCGAGACCGGGCGATCGGGTGCGGTTGCCGTCGCCTGGGAGTTGTCCGAGTTCTGAGCAGCTCAAGGCAGAGGCTGCGATCTTGACGGGGTGGGGCCTCGAGGTAGAGGCCGGCGAGCATGCCTTGGACCGCAACGGATTTATGGCTGAAAGACGTGGCGCAGGCAGCTACCGAAATCATCGATGGCTGCGACCTAAGTCGCGCGAGGAGAGGAGACGCGCACGATCCGTTTGGCGGACGGGATCTCTGCGATCGCGGTTTGCCGTTCGGGCCAGCTCCGTCACTGCTCCGTGAGACGTTGGCAAGCGATGGTTAGGGTTGAGGGCTGTTGAGAGGAAAACCGCAGGTCAGAGGGCATATCGTCTGCGATGGCCAATATGCCCTCGCGTGCACCGCGAAGATCCTCGACATCTTCGAAGGCACCCAACAAATCCAGCAGTTGATCGTCGCCCGCAGGCTGCTGGGCAAGACCTCCGCCGAGCTGAAGTAACCCCAGGCTGCCTCGCCACTCGCTTCTCGTTGCGCGAAACGAGAGTGGGCACCCATCGTCAGGTCGTGGTGAGTTGGGTGCCGGCTGTTCCGGCCACCACGGCGGTTGTGTCGTCCAAGGCGCCGATTGCTGCTCGGCCGTGGGTGGTTGCGACGAACTGGACGGCGGCGGCGATCTTCGGGCCCATCGAGCCGGCTGGAAAGGAGCGGCCGGTCAGGTCTGCGAGGGTGACGTCGCGCAGAGGCCGCTCGGACGGCGAGCCGTAGTCGAGGTAGACGGCCGGTACGTCGGTCAGCATGACTAAGAGGTCGGCTTTGAGTTCGGTGGCGATGAGGGCGGCGGCGTGATCCTTGTCGACGACTGCTTCGGCGCCGGTCAGGCCGTCGGGGCCTTCGGTGACGGGTATTCCGCCTCCGCCTGCGAGTACGACGGTCGTGTGGTGCTGCAGGAGGATCTCGGCGGTGTCGAGCTCGACGATTCGTTGAGGCTTGGGGGAAGCGACCACTCGGCGCCAGTTGTTGCCGTCGCGGCGGATGGTCCAGTTGTTGCGTTTGACGAGTTGGTGGGCCTTGTCCTCGCTGTAGCCGCTGCCGATGAACTTGGTGGGAGTGATGAAACCGGGGTCGTTCTGGTCGACGACGGTTTGCGTCACGAGGGTGACGACCGGATGCATCAGGCCGGCGTTGGTGAGGGCCTGCTGGATCCAGTACCCGATCATTCCCTGAGTTTCGGCGACGAGGTCGCTCAGCGGGTAAGAGCGGGACAAGCTGGTGTCCGTGGTGCTTTCGAGAGCGAGCAGTCCGACCTGCGGACCGTTGCCGTGGACAAGTACCAGCTCGTGTTCGGCGGCGATCTTGGCCAGGGCGGGTGCTGCCGCGACGAGATGCGCGAGCTGGGTGGCGGCGTCGGGTTTCTCGCCACGGCGCAGGAGGGCGTTGCCGCCGAGTGCGATGACTATGCGCATGGTCAGCGTCCCAGGGTGGCGACCATGACGGCCTTGATGGTGTGCAGGCGGTTCTCGGCCTGGTCGAAGACGATCGAGGCCGGTGACTCGAAGACCTCGTCGGTCACCTCGAGCGAGGTGAGGCCGGTCTGGCGGTAGAGGTCTTCGCCGACCTCGGTTTGACGGTCGTGGAAGGCCGGCAGGCAGTGCATGAACTTGACCGCAGGGTTGCCGGTCCGGGCCAGCAGGTCTGAGGTGACCTGGTACGGCGTCAGCAAGGCGATTCGGTCTGCCCAGGCTTCGACAGGCTCTCCCATCGAGACCCAGACATCTGTGTAGATGAAGTCGGCACCTGCCACTCCGGTCGTGATGTCGCTGGTGCGGGTGATCTTCGCCCCGGTGTCCGCCGCGATGCTCTCGGCTGCCTTGATCACTGACTCGGGATTGGTGAGGGATGCAGGCGAGACCATTCGGACGTCCATGCCGAGCATCGCGCCGGCGATCAGGAGTGAGTTGGCGACGTTGTCGGCTGCGTCGCCGACGAAGGCGAACGAGATCTCGTGGTCGGGCTTACCGGCGTGTTCGCGCATGGTGAGCATGTCGCAGAGCGACTGGGTCGGGTGCCACTCGTCGGTCAGACCGTTCCAGACCGGTACGCCGGACCAGGTCGCGAGCGTCTCGGCCGTCTGCTGGCTGAAGCCGCGGTACTCGATGCCGTCGTACATGCGGGCCAGTACTCGCGCAGTGTCGGCCGCGGATTCCTTGTGACCCAGGTGCGAGCCAGTCGGGTCGAGGTAGGTCACGTGGGCGCCTTGGTCATGGGCAGCGACCTCGAAGGCGCAGCGTGTGCGGGTCGAGGCCTTCTCGAAGATGAGCGCGAGGTTCTTCCCGGTCAGGTACTGGTGCTCGGTGCCTGCCTTCTTGCCGACCTTCAGCTCACCGGCGAGGGTGAGCAAGCCACGCCACTCGTCCGGTGTGAAGTCGAGCTCCTTGAGGAAGCTTCTGCCGTGCAGGTCGTGGGTCATGACGAGACTGCCTCTCGTTCGATCGGGCAGGTCATGCAGCGGGGTCCGCCGCGGCCGCGGCCGAGTTCCTCGCCGACGACGGGGATGATCTCGATGCCCTGGTCGGTCAGGTACTGGTTGGTGGTCGTGTTGCGTTCGTAGCCGAGGATCACGCCGGGGGAGACGGCCAGGAAGTTGTTGCTGTCGTTCCACTGCTCCCGCTGAGCGCCCTTCTTGTCGATCGGCGTGCGCAGGAGCCGGAGGCTGTCCAGGCCGAGGGCGTCGGCGACGGCGGGGAACAGTTCGCTGTTCTCCTCGAGCTTGAAGTCTCCGCCGGTACCGACCGACGTGAGAGTGAAAGAGCGCAGCTCGTCCGGCAGGTAGGGATAGATGCAGAAGGCGTCGCGGTCGATCATCGTCATCACGGTGTCCAGGTGCATGAAGGCCCGTGACTTCGGGAGTTCGACGACGATCACCTTGTCAACGGTCCCGGCGTGGAAGAGGCTGCGAGCCAACGTCTCGACGCCCTGCGGGGTGGAGCGTTCGCCCATCCCGATCATCACGGCCCGGTTGCCGATGACAGTGATGTCGCCGCCCTCGATGGTCGCTGAGTCGTGGGCCTGGGAGTCGTTGCCGTAAAGGAAAGTCGGCGGGGTCTCCCGGAACATCGGGTGGAAGTTGTAGACGACGCGCGAGTTGATCGTCTCGCGCCTTCTGGCCGGTTTCGCCATCGGGTTGATGGAGACGCCGTCGTAGATCCAGGCTGAGTTGTCGCGCTGGAACAAGTGGTTCGGCAGAGGCCGGAGCAGGAAGTCGTCGGCCGCCAGGTAGTCCATCAAGAGGCTTGGCGCCTGCAGCAGGTGCGACACATCCTCCTTGAGTACGCCGCCGATCAGCAGCTCGGCCAGCAGCTTCGCCGGAGTGGACCCGACCAACTCGTCGAGCGGGCCGTCCAGCGCCGGGCCGAAGCGGTTCGCCGTCACGAGCCGGTCCTGGAGGAACTGACGAGCGCCGATGGTGTCGAGCGCTTCCTCCAGCAGGGTCGCGAAGTGGTGGACGACGACCCCGCCGGCCTCGAGTTGCTTGACGAAGGCGTCATGCTCTTCGCGGGCCCGGTGCGACCACATCACGTCGTCGAAGAGCAGCTCGTCGACGTTCTCCGGGGTGAGTCGGTTCAGCTCGATCCCCGGCCGGTGGACGATGGCCTGCTTGAGCTGACCGACTTCGGAATCGACATGGAATCTCATCAGTGGCTGCCTTTCGGGTGGTGGAAGAGCGGCGAGGTCATCGGTACTCCGGTACCGGCTCGGGCTCGGTCATCGAGCTGCGTTTCGACAGGTAGATCGGGATGCCGGCCAGGGCGGCCACGGCTGCCATCAGGAAGGGGCCCCACACGACGTACCAGGTCTGTCCGGTGTTGCGGGAGAAGTAGATGAACGCCAGCGACAGCGCGAAGGCCACGGCGGCCACGCTGACGTCGAGATAGAACCGCGGAGTGAAGCCGTGCCGGCGGTCGTGCCGACGCCAGACGATCTGGGCGAGGGCCGAGAACGCATAGGGGATTGCGGAGGTGATGCCGGTCATCAGGACGAGGGTCGTGAAGACGGTGGCACCGCTGGTTCCGAGGTAGCTGAGGATCACGGCGGCGGAGGCGAGTGCGGTCGAGGCGACGATGCCGAAGGCAGGCACCCGACGGGCGGACAAGACCGCGAACCGCTTCGGGAACAGGCCGTCCTTGGCTGCGGCCAAAGGCATTTCGGCGCAGATCATGGTCCAGCCGTTCAGTGCGCCGATGCCGGAGATGATGACTGCGATCGCTACCAGGTTGCCGGCCCACGAGCCGTGTCCGACGATCGCGTCAGCGGCTGCGGAGTACGACGCCTTGTTGCCGTCCAGAGCCAGGACGCCGGCGGGCAGGATGCCGAAGACGGCGATCAGGGACAGCATGTAGACGACACCGCTGGCGAGGGTTCCGTAAATCGTGGATCTACCGACGTTGCGGGCAGGGTCGCGGACCTTGGCGGCTGCGACCGACGCGGTCTCGACGCCGAGGTAGCTGAACAAGCAGATGGCCATGGCGCCGCCGACGGCGGACAGGTTGCTGTCGCCGCTGATGTTCCAGGGGGTGAAGTTTCCGCCGACGACGAAGAACAGACCGACGCTGGACATCAGTGCCAGCGGAATGAACTTGAGCACTGTTGTCCAGAGCTGGAAGATGCCCATGTTGCGGACGCCGGACAGGTTGACCGCCGCCGGGATCCACAGGCCCGTCAGGGCGATCACGATGGACCACCCGGTGGCGCCGCCCTTGTTGACGAACTTCTCGACGTAGTAGACCCAGCCCACCGCGATCGCTGCGTTGCCTGCCCAGGCCGTGATCCAGTAGGACCAGGCGTTGCTGAAACCGAGCCCGTTGCCGAATGCGGCGCGTGCGTAGGCGTACGGTCCGCCGTCAGCCGGAAGGCGGCGCGACATCACCGCGAACATCATCGCCAAGGCGACGGCGCCAATGGTAGCGATCGCCATCGCGAGCAGGCTGATCGGGCCGTAGGCGGCCAAGGCGTAGGGGAGGCTGAAGATGCCGACCCCGATGATGCTTCCCATCACCAGGGCTGTCGACTGCGTCAGGCCCAACTTGGCCGAGCGTTCGGCCGGCTTCGCATCGGCTCTCGATCGGACTTGAGTCATGGCTCCTCCTCCGGGGAGGGGACACCCTCCAGCTGTTGCTCCCCAATTGACCATGAATCGTGAAATGCGCAGGAGGGCCGAAGGTCCTGGTCATCCGAGCGAAAGGCTCTGGACGGTACGGCTATCGCGCCCGCTTGTCGACGAGCCGGCGGATGGCGATCGCGGTGATGGCCGAGGTGGTTGCTGCCATCAACAAGCCGCCCGCGAGGCCGATCCCTACTGTGAGCAATTGAGGCTGCCCAGGTCGCCACAGAGGCATCGCGAAGCCGAGGAAGACACCTAGGCCAACCAGCCAGGCGGCGGCGGTCGCGATGATCCAGATTTGGGCCTTGGGTACTTCGGTACGCAGGATCAGCCACTGCGCGGTCCCGATGGAAGCCAGCAAGATCACGCCCAGGCTGAAGCCAGCGCCGGCCAGTACGACGACCGGCCAATGTGACACTCGATCCGCCAGCAACGAAGGGCTCAGCCCGATCAGGTAGGCGAGCGCCGCGGCAACTGAGGTGCTCACGATCCAGCGACGGCGAGGGAGGTGTGGAAGGGCGAGGCGGAGCACGCTGGCCTGGCCGAGGCCGAGGAGCGTGCCCTCGACGGCTCCAGCGATCAGTAGAGCCGGTAGTGAGATCACTGCCGGGAAATCTCTGGTCGAGGTCCCGATCAGGGCCGGCACCGCGAAACCGAAGAACTCGGCGATCGTGACGTTCCAGAACCAGAGCCGCGTCAGTTCGCGGCCCCGCAAAGGGCCAGGGGATTCTGCGAGGGTGATGGCGACGAAGACCTGGTGGTCATCGATCACTCTGTGCGGGTAAGCCGATCGGTAGATCTTGACGGAGTCTGCTCCTGGGTCCACGACAACACCTGTCGCGCTTCTCCACCGACGATCGACGAAAATGCTGAGAGTGTTTCGGACGATGAAGTGGCGCCACCAGTGCTTGTTGCCGGAATCACCGACAAGGACCACCGCCTGGAGTCCCGAGCGAGCTGCCTGGACCGGCAGGACGATGATCCGGCCGTCTCGGGCTGGGTAGCGGACGAGCACCATCGAACGTCCGACGACGGATCCGATCGCTGACCTGAGCCACCACGAGACGAGCCGATTCGGCCAGGAGGCAGTTGGCCTGTTTCGTCGTTCTTGGGACCTGGTACGGCGGTACAAGCCGTCGTCTGTGTCCGCTTGCTCGACCATGGAGCTCTCCTCTCCGGGTTTCCGGATGACGCCATCGAGCGCCTTCCGGCCCGCGATCAGAAGAGGCGAAGGTCCTCAACCGGCCAGGCGTTCGTCGACCTGTCCGTCGTCCCTGCTGGTGAGGACCTTCGGCACTGATGGTCCGGCCGTGAGGGGGCTGGAATGGGGACCTGTAGAGCGGGGTCTGCTGTCGGCGGCTCGGCCGTCGGTTCCACAAGGAGTCTCAGCACATGTCGACTGATCTGGATTCATCCACCGATCCGGCGGTGGTTGCCGCGCCGGTGAGCCGTCGCAGCGTTCTGCACCTCCTCGGACTCGGGTCAGGCGTCGTCGCGGTTGCGGCCGCGGGCGGCCTGACCTGGCGTTCTGTCGACGGCGGGGTGTTCGCTACCGGCACCGGCCCGGCCTATGACGCCTGGGGCCAGGCCGGGCCGAACGGGCAGGCCATGAATCTGGTGAGCGCCGCGATTCTTGCTGCCAACGCCCACAACACCCAGCCATGGCTGTTCAAGGTCACCAGCGACCGGATCGACCTGTTCGCAGATATGTCCCGCACCATCGGGGCGATGGACCCACTGTTGCGTGAGCTGCACCTGTCCCTGGGCTGCGCGATCGAGAACCTGGTAGTAGCCGGTCCGCCCAACGGCTTGAAGACGGCAGTCTCGCTGGTACCCAGCAGTTCGGATGCAACCCACATCGCCACCGTGGTGCTGACTCCGACCGCTGTATCGCAGTCGCCGCTGTTCGATGCGATCACCACACGGCACACCAGCCGCGGCGCCTACGACACCACCCGGGCGGTCAGCAGCCGGCAACTCGACGCGCTGCGAGCGTTGGCCGATTCACCCGGCATCGGGCTGGTCTGGTTCACCTCGAGCGCGCAGAAGCAGGCGTTCAGCGACCTGACCGTGCGCGCCACCCAGGCCATCATCGCCGATGAGCAGCAGGCCGCTGACGACTTCCGGTGGTACCGGTCGGACTGGCACGACATCCAGCAGCACAAGGACGGCATCACCATCGACCCGTCCGGACAGTCCGCCCTGATCCGGGCAGTGTCCAAACTCATTCCGACCAGCCGCAAGCAGAACAACGACGGCTGGCTGGCCGGCACCCGCACCACGCAGTTGCCGACCGCGGCGGCATTCGGTGCCCTTGTCGTCAGCGACCCGAGCGATCGCGGCCAGCGTCTCGAGGCTGGGCGGATCTGGCAGCGCCTGCACCTGGCCGCCACCGTTGACGGGCTGGGCATGCAGCCGCTGTGCCAGATTCCTGAGCGCATCGACCGGGAAACCTCGGCCGGCCTGCGACCGGAGTTCACCGACGCGGTCGCGGCGATGCTGCCATCCGGCAGCCATCCGGTCATGACGTTCCGAATCGGATATCCCAGAACAGCGTCGCCGCTGAGCCCGCGCCGGCCGACTGCCGACGTCGTCACTACCTAGAAGAGCCGAGGCACTTCGATGAACGACACCCTGTACCGCAGTTGGCCCACCGCCCTGACAGCGATCGTCGCGATCCTCTACGCCTGGATCGGCCTGGCCGCACACGGCTGGGACCGAATCCTGGGCCTCGCCGGCGCGCTGTTCGTTCTCGCTGCGCTCGTAGTGGCACAACGTTCGATCGCTGTAGCCCTGGTACTGCTGGTTGCCGGTGCACTGCCGCTGGCCATCGGCACTTGGTGGAGCATCGTCACACCACTGCTCGCCATCCTCGCCCTGCTGTTGGGTCAGCTCGCCATCCGGAACGCAGTTGCCGGCTACCGCGAGCGGACATGAGGGCGGCGGCGCCGGCGACGCCAACCGATCGTCACGCAGCAGTACGGGTGACGATAGGGCTGTTGGTGTTCCTGGGCGTCAGCGGACTGTTCGGCGGGATCGGTTTGATCTTCGGGATCTGGGGACTGCAGCTGATTCCTCGCGAGCCACTCGACCGCATCCCGGTCATCGACAGCTGGCTCGTGCCTGGACTGGTTCTCCTGGTCGTTTTCGGGCTCGGGTCGCTGGCTGCCGCATACGGCATTCTTCGTAGACCCGAACGGCCGCGGCTGAAGGTCGTGCAGCGGCTGACCGGCCGGCCCTGGTGGTGGGCGGCCACCGTCTTGTTGGGACTCGGCCAGCTCCTCTGGCTCCTGATCGAGTGGATCTACATCGGTATGTCGCCACTGCTGGTCATCTACGGCGCGGTAGGCGCCGCACTCGTGACCTTGCCACTCCTGGCGCCAGTGCGCCGGTATCTCATCTAGTGCCGCCCCAGGAGTGGATGTGCGAGGACCCCTCGATCAGTGCCACTCTGTGACGGTTTGTGGCCAGGAGCGGCGGGGGGTGTCGGTGCCTTGCTCAGCGGGAAAGCCGAAGCGGACGATCATCTGGGGACGGACGTCGCTGCCGATCAACTCCTGCACCTGGGATCGCAGCTGTGTGTACTCGAGCGCCTGGTTGAGGAACGACGCTGCCAGGTCGCACGACGTCGCGGTGAGCAATGCGTGTTGCAGTGCCATCCCGGCCCGTAGCCATTCGGAGGGGCGATCGCCTGGCGTGGTGAGGACGCCGATCAGCGGCTGATTCTCGAACGCCGCGGCTTCGCGATCTGGCTGCTCGGAGCCTGCCGACAGATCACGGACCATCGCCGCGCCGGTAGGCAGTGGGCCCAGGGCTTCCACCGGTACTCCGTCCGCGTCGCGCTCGCCGCCGACCCATTGCGCTCGCTCGGTCAGGCGATCCTCGTCGTGCAGGTCCAGGTCGTCAGCGAGTCTCAGAACGCTTTCCAGCCGCTGGTTTCCGGCCTGGCTCAGCCAGCTCAGGTCGGCTCCCTCGCAGCGAGCTGCCTCGACGACCAGCTGGCATACCGTTGCCGGGACTCTGACCGGCGTCATCGGCCCGCGATAGGTATGCCGCCTGCCGAGTTCGCCGTACAGACTCGCCAGCGGTGGGGCCGGTGTCTGCCGGCTGCCGAGGAAGACTCGGGTGACGATCTCCTGCCGGTCCGGATCGGGCTCGGTCGCGAACGTGGTGTCGTAGCCGAGCGTCGCGGCGGCCACGCGGAGGTTGAAGGTGGCGGCGCCCAGGCCGATCAGGATCAGCCGCCCCGATCGGTCCTCTGCAGGCAGGCTCCGGTCGACGTCGAGGATCACGTCGATCACCGGACCGTTGATCTCGAAACGCCACGGTTGAGTGTTGTGCATCGACGGCGCGGTGCCGGCCGCGCGGATCAGCAGACCGACCTCGTCCCGGTCGAGCAGCGGCTCGTTGGCCATCTTCGTCGTCATCGGAGCTCCCTTCGTGGGCATGGACCAGTGGTGGCCATGTCAGCGGGTGTCGCTGGTTGTCGATCGGCCGGCGATCGCCGCGCGGCCTGCTTCGAGTCGGGCCACCGGGATGCGGAAGGGTGAGCAGGAGACGTAGTCGAGACCGGCCTGGGCGAAGAACGCGATCGAGTCCGGGTCGCCGCCGTGTTCCCCGCAGACGCCGATGACAAGGTCGGGGTTGGCCTGGCGTCCTTCATCCACCGCGAGCTGGACCAGCCGGCCGACGCCGGAGCGGTCGAGCGATTCGAACGGTGATACCGCGAAGATGCCGGCGTCCAGGTAGCGCGGGAAGAAGGATGCCTCCACATCGTCTCGACTGAAGGCCCAGGTCAGCTGGGTGAGGTCGTTGGTACCGAAGGAGAAGAAGTCGGCGTGGCGGGCGATGCCGGCCGCGCTGAGCGCGGCCCGAGGAACCTCGATCATCGTCCCGATCCGCGCGGTGACGGTGCCTCCCGTCTGCGTCGAGACCTCGGCGAGGACCCGCTCGATCTCGCCACGGACCAGCAGCATCTCCTCGTCGCTGGCCACCAGCGGCACCATGATCTCGGGCCGGACGTCCACACCTTCGGATCTCACACCGGCCGCGGCCTCGGCGATGGCCCGCGTCTGCATGGCGAACAGTCCGGGGATCGCGATACCCAGTCGTACGCCGCGGAGTCCCAGCATCGGGTTGGTCTCGTGGATCCGCCGTACCGCTCCGAGAAGGCGTTCGGCATCGGCGTCGTGCTCACCGTGATCCTTGGCGAGCGCGACCTGCACGGACAGGGTGGTCAGGTCGGGGAGGAACTCGTGAAGTGGTGGGTCGATGAGCCGGATGGTGACCGGCAGGCCGTCCATCGAGCGGAAGATCTCGGTGAAGTCGGCTCGCTGCAATGGCTGCAGTTCGTCCAGGGCGGCCTGCACTTCGGCCGGCCCCTCGGCAAGAATCAAGCGCTCCACCAACCGTCGGCGCGCGCCGAGGAACATGTGTTCGGTGCGGCACAGGCCGATGCCTTCCGCGCCGAACCTGCGGGCGCGCTGGGCGTCCGTCGGAGTGTCCGCGTTGGCGTGCACACCCAGCATGCGCCGCTGGTCCGCGTGGCGAAGGATCCGGTCGACGGACTTGACGACCTCCTGTGCGCCGTCGAGGTTCCCGCTGCTTTCGAAGTACTCGACGACAGGTGAGGCGACGACCGGAACCTCGCCGCGATAGACCACCCCGGTCAGTCCGTCCAGCGACAACAGGTCGCCCTCGCGGATGACGACGTCACCGGGTGCGACGGCCAGCCGTCCTTCCAGGTCGACCACCAGCTGTTCCGCGCCGCAGACACACGTCTTTCCCATGCCGCGGGCAACGACTGCGGCATGGGAGGTCTTTCCGCCGCGGGTCGTGAGGATGCCCTGCGAGGCGATCATGCCCGGGAGGTCGTCGGGGTTCGTCTCGCGCCGGATCAGGATCACCGGCCGTCCGTCGCTCGCGAATCGCTGGGCGGCGTCCGAATCGAAGGCCGCGACCCCGACGGCTGCGCCAGGTGAGGCGCCGATCCCGCTGACCAGCACCGGCTGGTCGTGATCGGCGGCGAAGCGGGGGAACATCAGCTGCCCGAGCTGCGCGCCGGTCACCCGCAGCAATGCGTCGTCGAGGGTGATGACACCTTCGTCGACGAGCTGCGTCACGATCCGGAACGCTGCCGCGGCGGTCCGCTTGCCTACCCGGGTCTGGAGGATCCACAGCCGGCCGCGCTCGATGGTGAACTCGATATCGCACAGATCCTGGTAGTGGTGCTCCAGGGTGGCCATCACGGAGACCAGTCGTGCGTAGTTCGCCGGGTCGATGATCTCGAGCTGCGCCAGCGGAACAGTGTTGCGTACGCCGGCGACCACGTCCTCGCCCTGGGCGTTCTGGAGGTAGTCGCCATAGACGCCGGTCGCACCCGACCCCGGGTCGCGGGTGAAGGCAACGCCGGTACCCGAGTCGGCTCCACGGTTACCGAACACCATCGCCATCACGTTGACAGCCGTGCCCAGGTCGTCGGCGATGTGTTCCTGCCGCCGGTAGAGCGTGGCGCGTGCGGTCGACCAGGAGCTGAACACCGCACGTACTGCGTGATCGAGCTGTACGAGCGGATCTTGGGGGAAGACGCTGCCGGAGTGTTCGGCGATGACGCGCTTCAAGAGCTCGCAGGTCCGCTCGATCGCGGCGGCGGGGAGGTCCTCGGGTGTGCTGACCCCCCATTCGGCGAACTCTGCCGACAATGCCGGCTCGAGTACGTCATCGGGCAGGTCGAGAACTGTCCGTGCGTACATCTGCAACAGGCGCCGGTAGGAGTCCCAGGCGAAGTGGTCATCACCGGACTGCTTGGCCAGGCCGTGGACCGACTCGTCGTTCAGCCCGATGTCGAGGATCGTCTCCATCATTCCGGGCATCGAGAACTTGGCGCCCGAGCGGACGGACACCAGCAGCGGATCGTCACGATCACCGAGCCGGCGGTCCAGCACGTTCTCCAGCCGGTGGAGGTGATCGGAGATCTCCTCGGCCAGCCCGGACGGAGTATCACCGGTGGCCAGATAGGTCTTGCAGGCTGTGGTGGCGATGGTGAAGCCTGGTGGAACCGGTAGCCCGATGTGCGTCATCTCGGCGAGGTTTGCCCCCTTACCGCCGAGCAGGTCCTTCTGGTTCATGTTTCCGTCGGCGAAGTCGAAGACGTAGCTGATGCCTTCTTGAGTATGTGTCATGGCGAAACTTCCCTTCCTGGCTGGGCTTTCAGGTCGTTCGAAGCCCGCGGGCGGTGAAGATGGCTCGGACGGCCGCTGCCTGATCCAGCGTGGGTACCGGCCGATCGATCAGGGGAAAGGCGATCCCCATCGCCTCGTACTTCGGTGTCGCGAGTTTGTGGAACGGGAGCACGTCGACTCGTTCGACGTTGCCGAGGTCTGCGACGAAGTCGGCCAGTGCCTCGACCTCGGCGGGGGCATCGTTGAGCCCCGGTACCAGGACGAAGCGGAGCCAGACCCGGCGTTCGAGCCTGGCCAGGCGCTGGGCGAAGCGAAGGGTCGGTGCCAGGTCGCCGCCGCCGGTGATCCGGCTGTAGGTGTGTGGTGCGAACGCTTTGATGTCGAGCAGGACCAGGTCCGTGTCCAGCAGGAGTTCGTCGAACGCTCGTGCGCCGAGTGCTCCGGAGGTGTCGAGCGCAGTGCTCACGCCGGCTTCGGCGCAGGCGTGCAGGACGGCCGCGGCGAAGCGTGGTTGCAGGAGTGGCTCGCCGCCGGACAGCGTCACGCCGCCGCCTGTCCGGGAGAAGATCTTCTGGTAGCGGCGGACCTTGGTCATCACCGCGGCGACCGAAGTCTGCGCGCCGTCGCGTTCCTGCCAGGTATCGGGGTTCTGGCAGTACAGGCAACGCAAGGGGCAGCCGGCCAGGAACAGCACCAGCCTGGTGCCTGGACCGTCCACGCCCGAGGAGAGATCCCACGAGTGGAGGGACCCTGCAGCTGTGGCAGGGGCTTCGGCAGTACTGTCCATGACGGCCATCGCTAGAGACCGGCGTGGAAGGTGCGGTTGATCACGTCGAGCTGCTGTTCACGAGTGAGCCGGACGAAGTTGACCGCATAGCCGGACACCCTGATCGTGAGGGTCGGATACGACTCCGGGTGCTCCATCGCGTCGACCAGGGTGGCCCGGTCGAGCACGTTGACGTTGAGGTGGAAGCCACCGGCGTCGACGAAGCTGTCGAGAACGCCCACCAGGTTGGCGATCCGCTCCTCCCTGGACCGTCCGAGGCCGGCCGGAGTGACCGAGGTGGTCAGTGAGATGCCGTCACGCGAGGCGTCGTACGGCAGCTTCGCGACACTGAGGGCCGCCGCCATCAGGCCGTGGTGATCGCGGCCGTTCATCGGGTTGGCGCCGGGCGCAAACGGCTCGCCCGCTCGCCGGCCGTCGGGAGTGTTGCCGGTGTTGCGGCCGTAGACCACGTTCGAGGTGATCGTCAGTACGGACTGAGTGGGTTCGGCCTCGCGGTAGGTCTGCTGCTCGCGGATCTTGGCCATGAAGGTGTTCACGAGCCAGACGGCGATGTCGTCGGCCCGGTCGTCGTCGTTGCCGTAGGTGGGGAAGTCGCCTTCGCGGAGGTAGTCGGTGACGAGACCGTTCGAGTCGCGTACAGGCCGTACGGTCGCGTACTTGATCGCCGCCAGGGAGTCCGCCGCTACCGACAGGCCGGCGATCCCGCAGGCCATCGTGCGATGCACCGGATAGTCGTGCAAAGCCATCTCAAGCCGTTCGTACGCGTACTTGTCGTGCATGTAGTGGATGACGTTCAGGGCATCGACGTAGGTCTGGGCGAGCCAGCCCATCGTTTCGTCGAGACGGCCCAGGACGTCGTCGTACCGCAGGATGTCGCCGGTGACCGGCGGCGTCGCGGGCGCGACCTGTACGCCGGTGATCTCGTCACGCCCACCGTTGATTGCGTAGAGCAACGTCTTCGCCAGGTTGACCCGGGCGCCGAAGAACTGCATCGCCTTGCCCACTGCCATCGCCGAAACGCAGCAGGCGATGGCAGTGTCGTCGCCGTACCGCGGCCGGAGTAGCTCGTCGCTCTCGTACTGGATGGCGCTGGTGTCGAGCGAGACCTGTGCCGCGAAAGCCTTGAAGCCCGCGGGGAGATCTGGTGACCAGAGGACGGTCAGGTTGGGCTCGGGGGCCGTACCGAGGTTGTAGAGCGTCTGGAGGTACCTGAAGGAGGACCTGGTGACGAGCGGCCGGCCGTCGGAGGCGATGCCGCCGATGCTTTCGGTGACCCAGGTCGGGTCGCCGGAGAACAGGGCGTCGTACTCCGGTGTCCGCAGGAACCGGATGATGCGCAGCTTGACGACCAGTTGGTCGATGAGTTCCTGCGCCGCCGACTCGTCGATCAGGCCCGCTGCGAGGTCACGTGCGAGGTAGATGTCGAGGAACGTGGAGGTGCGGCCGAGTGACATCGCCGCGCCGTTCTGCTCCTTGGTGGCGGCGAGGTACGCCAGGTAAAGCCACTGGACGGCCTCGCGGGCGGTCTCCGCCGGCCTGGACACATCACAGCCGTACGAAGCGGCCATCGTGACCAGCTCCCGCAGCGCCTTGATCTGCTCCGACAGTTCCTCGCGGTCACGCACGACGTCCGCGGTAGAGCGGCGCTCGGCCAGGGTTGCCTTGGCGGCCTCCCGGTCGGCGATCAGCCGGTCCACGCCGTACAGGGGCACTCGGCGGTAGTCGCCGATGATCCGGCCACGGCCGTACGAATCCGGCAGGCCGGTGATGATGGACGAACGCCGTGCCGCCCGGATCTGCGGCGTATACGCGTCGAAGACTCCGTCGTTATGGGTCTTGCGGTACTCGGTGAAGGTCTTGCGGACCTCAGGGTCCAGCTCGTAGCCGTAGGCATGCAGCCCCGCCTCGACCGTTCGCAGTCCGCCGTTCGGCATGATCGCCCGCTTCAGCGGCGCGTCGGTCTGCAGGCCGACGATCAGCTCGTCGTCCCGGGAGATGTAACCGGGCGCGTGGCTGGTGATGGTCGACGGGGTGTGCTCATCGACCGCGAGGATGCCGCGTGCCCGTTCCTCCGGAAAGAGACTGGACACTGCCTTCCAGAGCCTCTCGGTCCGTGCGGTCGGCGGCTCGAGGAACGAACCGTCGCCCGGGTACGGCGTGACGTTGGCGGTGATGAACTGCGCAACGTCGATCCGCTCCCGCCATCCGTGACCGTCGAAACCGTGCCAGGCGCTGTAGTCAGCCGCCGTGCCGCTGTGCTGAGTCGTCATGATCGAGTGATCCCCTCTCCGCCTCCAGCATCACGAGCCGACGGCACAGGGAGCAGAGTCTTAGGTCCCGGATGACGAAGGACGATTCCCCTGCGCGGTGACTCTCTCGAGCCAGCCCGGGGCACGCAGCGAGAGATAGCAAAGACCGGCGACCTGGATCGGCAGCCAGTTCATCGCGGCCCAGAGCGGGAAGGACCGCCGTACGCCGGGAGCCTCGAGCAGCTCGTGCAATTGCGTGGCGACCGCCCGGATACGCGGTCGCCAGGCGCCCGGAAGCCTGTTGATGAGGAAATGAAGTGCCCCGGCCGCCGCGGTGACGTCGGCCGGTGCTGCGCCGCCGGAGACGAGTAGCCGGTAGCGCAGGGCCGTGGCGGTGGCGCCTCCGCCTGCTACCACCCACCAGGGGTCTACTTCCCGGAGCAGCCGCAGAGACTGCTCGGTGCCGGCCATCCGGGGCAGGACGAGGTAGTCCACCAGCGCGACCATCACCAGCAGCCCGACGACGCGGCGCAGCCAGCCCCAGACGGTCGCCGGCCTGCGCCGCGAAGACCGCGGCACAGGCCGCTTCAAGTCACTTGCTAATGGCAACAGATTTGCCATTCGCATACTCCCGACCTTCGCTGTCAGTTGTCCGTGGCACCCAGTACCCGAAATTCCCTCACCGGTGGGCGTCTCCGGCACGTACGACTGCAACAGGGCGATGCACCTCTCGCTGGGCGTCGCTGCAGCTTCAAGTGCAACCGCAGGGTCGGTCGCGTCGCCAAGGGTGAACGGCCTGTCCGGAGGCGACGAAAGTCCTACTGGGCTGGTGTGGCGGATGTCCTGAAGCTGCGCGGGCCGCAGGGTCGCGGTGAGCAGGAGTCGGACAAGGTGACCTTGCAGACCTCGGAGAGTTACCCGGAGCACGTCAGACACCGACTCCGGTGGACGCGAGGTCCTGGGTCCGGTCGAGGACGGACTGCATGGTCGGGGCGAACAGCTCGTCCACGATCCGGCCGTCCGCGAGGAACACGACGCGGTCCGCGTACGTCGCGGCGGACGGGTCGTGGGTGACCATGACGATGCTCTGGCCGAAATCGTCGACCGACTTGCGCAGGAACGCGAGGATCTCTGCGCTGGCCCGCGAGTCCAGGTTTCCGGTGGGCTCGTCGGCGAAGACGAGGGCCGGCCGATTCACCAGTGCCCGGGCACAGGCCACGCGCTGCTGCTGCCCACCGGATAGTTCGTCCGGCCGGTGCGAGAGCCGATCGCGAATGCCGAGCGTGTCGACCACGGTGTCGAACCACGCAGCGTCGACCTTGGTTCCGGCGATGTCGAGCGGGAGGGTGATGTTCTCGCGTGCGGTCAGGGTCGGAATCAGGTTGTAGGCCTGGAAGACGAATCCCAGCCGATCACGGCGCAACGTCGTCAACACCTTGTCCTTGAGGTGGCTGATGTCGACTCCGTCGATCACCACGCGCCCTGAGGTCGGTGTGTCGAGTGCCGCCATACAGTGCATGAGCGTCGACTTGCCGGATCCGGACGGCCCCATGATCGCGGTCAGCTGCCCCCGCGCGAACTCCACGGTGACGTCATCGAGAGCGGTCACTGCCGCAGTACCGACTCCATAGGTCTTGCTCAGCCCGAAGGCCTGGGCAACTGCGTCGGTGGGCATCATTGATCTCTCTGTGGGGTGTTGACTGCTTTGGGGGCCAGTCGGGATCGGCGGATCGGGACGAGGATCAGGGCTGAGCCGCCGATGAGGAACAGGAGGCCGGCGATGAGGAGCCAGGTGGAGAAGGTGTTCAGCCAAGGCAGCGTGGCGGCGACCGCGAGGTCACCCTCGACGGGGCGGGTGCCGTCGGCGTTCATCATGACCACGGTCCAGTCGCCGGCGCCGATCTGCCACGTGGCGGACTGCTGACCGGTGCCGGTGGCGCTCGCCGCCCAGATTGTCAGCTCGGCGGGTAGCGAGGTCGGGGCGGCGCCGTCGTGCTGGCTGTACGCCGTACCGGTGGAACCGCCGCCTGAGTCCGAGGCAATGGTGTGTTCGATGGGTGCGAGATAGGCCGTCACATCGTCGGAGTCCGCGATGCCGACGAACAACACATCAGGACCGGTCGTGGTGCTCTGGATCCGGACCTGGCCGAGGATCTTGGCGATGAACCGGTCCGGGGCATCGAGGCGGAGCAGACCGGACTCCGATCTGGTGCCGTACGTCGCGGTCGACAGATGGGTGCTCTTGGTCGCGAGGAAACCTTGCGAGTCGCGGGCGGTCTGGTCGATCCAGAGGCCCGTTGCTCCAGTCGGCACTGCGATGATGCCTGCGGCGAGGATCAAGATCCCGAAGATGAGGCTGGTGATCGTGCGGCCGGTCCAAGCACCGCGTTTGGTCGGAGCGTGCTGTGGGCCTGACTGGGTGTGCTGGATCGTCATGACCGTCTCTTCCGGTACCTGGTTGGTGCGACGGCGCTGGGAGCGCAGCCGGTGTTCAGCGGACTACCGCTACCGGGCAATCGGCGTGATGCAGCACGGCTTGGCTGACCGAGCCGAGGAGTAGGCCGGTGAATCCGCCCCGGCCCCGGGATCCGACGACTACGAGCTGCGCGTCGGCTGACAGACGGAGCAGCTGTTCGGCGGGGTGCCCGACGACCCGGTCGACCTTGATCGGCGGGTCGTCTGGTGCCGAGTTGGCGGGTGAGACGAGTTCTGAAGACAGCGCGGCGTGGTGGCTGGTGCCGGGGGACCGTACGGTGATCAAGCGGATGCCCAGTCTGTGTCGGCGGGCATAGTCGCGACCGAAGTGGAACGCCGCGATGGAGGCAGGGGATCCGTCATAGCCGACGACGACCGTATCGCCGGCTGGAGCGTCCCGGTCTGGACGGACGACAACAACCGGGCAGTGGGCGTAGGCCGCGAGGTCGACGCAGACGGAGCCGGCAAGGACGCTGAGCGCTGGTCCCAACCCTCGGCTGCCGACGACAACCAGACTGGCGTCACGGGATTGCTCGCCCAGCACCGGGAAGGCGAAGCCGTCGACGATGGCCGTCTCGACGGTCACGTCGGGTTCGAGCTTGTGAGCAAGCTCGGTGGCGGTGTCAGCGATCTGCTGGGCTCCTGCACGGAGCCCCGGCGCGAACGGGCCGGGACCGAGCGGCACCCCGAACTGTGGCCAGACGAAGGCGTGCACCAGTCGGAGCGGTACCTGCTTCGAGGCGGCCTCCGTCGCGGCCCAGCCAAGAGCAACCTCGGAGGCCTCGGAGCCATCGATTCCAACCACCACGGACTGCCGCCGAACGGCCGTCACGAGGGATCACCGAGTGTGGCGTCCCATCGCAGTTCGGCGTCCGCGAGGGGCTCTTCCAGTAGTTGATGCACGGTGACTCCGATCATTGGAGCAGGACACCCTCAGCCTGGACCCGGGGGCGGAGCACCGCACCGGGCATCAGTCCCCAGCCGAAGGGTCTTTAGGCACCGAACGGTCAGCCGCGAGTACGGAACCGGCGTAGGGCCCGGACGACAAGCCCGGGGACGGCTGCGACGGCGAGGGCGACACCGAGTTGAGTGAGTGTCAGCGACTCCAGCCCGAGCAGTTCTCGGAGCGGAGCGAAGACCAACGGCAGGAGTTGGGCGATCCCTGCACCGGCCACAGCGATGTCGAGGAACCGGACCCGGCTCGTGCCAGGTGTCCTCGGCCGCCGCAGGGCCATCGCGACGCCGAGCTGAGCCAGGCCGAGGACGATGAACGTCATCGTCTGCCAGGGTCCGCCGGTCCGCTCGGCCCAGACGCCGGCGGCGATCGCGACCAGCGAGATGAGCGCTCCGGTCCAGGCAATTCGTTGCCACAGGCCACCACCTAGCACGTGCTCGTCCGGGGCCCGCGGTCCGCGGCTCATCGCTTTCGGATCGGCCGGCTCCGCACCCAGGGCGACTCCTGGCAGGCCGTGGGTGAGCATGTTGATCCACAGGATCTGCGCGGGCAGCAGCGGCACGGCCAGCCCCAGCAGCGGACCCACGAGCATCACGACGACCTCGGCGACGCCGCCACTGAGCGCGTAGCGCAGGAAGGTACGAACGTTCCCGTGGATGCGGCGGCCTTCCTCGATCGCGGCGACGACCGTGCCGAGGTCGTCGTTGGTCAGAACCAGGTCGGCAGCCTGCCGGGCGACCTCGGTGCCGTCCTTGCCCATCGCGACCCCGATATCGGCTCGCCTCAACGCAGGAGCGTCGTTCACGCCGTCACCGGTCATCGCGACCACCTGGCCCTCGGCTTGCCAGGCGCGGACGATGTCCAGCTTCTGTTCTGGCCGGATCCGGGCATAGACACATGCCTGGGAGGCAGGTCCGGGATCGAGGCCGTCGTCGATGTCTGTACCTGTGACGACGTGGTCGCCAGGGTCGAGCCCGATTCGGTCGGCAACGGCGCGGGCCGTTTCGGGAGCGTCTCCGGTGATCAGCAGCAGGTTGACGCCGGCCTTACCGAACGCGGCGACGACCTCCGCTGCGTTGTGGCGCACTGGATCGGTGATCGCGATCAGCCCGGCCAGGTGAAGACCTGACTCCGCGGTGGCAAGATCGATCTCGACCTGCTCTTCGCGATCGGCCACGGCCAGTACCCGAAGCCCCTGCTTGGCGAGGCCGGCCGCCACGGCACGGGCAGCGTCGAGGTCGCCGTACTCGATGATGTGGCCGTCGAGTAGTACGTCCGGAGCTCCCTTGCAGACGACCAGGAAGCGATCCCGCCCTGGCACCTGATGGATGGTGGTCATGCGCTTCCGGATGCTGTCGAAGGGGATCTCGGCCGTTCGGGGATGCGCTGCGCGATGGGCTGTTGCCGCCACCCCACCCTTGGCAGCCAAGGTCACCAGGGCCGCCTCGGTCGGATCCCCGAGCGGCAGCCAGCCGTCGTGGTCGGCATCGGGCGGGCGCAGGTTGGCGTCGTTGCACAGCACGATGTCGCGGAGCAGCCGCGCCGTCGAAGAGTCAGGCCCGTGGTCGACCGGGTCGATGGAGCCGTCCGGCGAGTAGCCGTGGCCGTGGGCAACAGAGTGACCGGTCTCGGTCCACAACCGCTCGGCCAGCATGACACCTTCGGTCATGGTGCCGGTCTTGTCGGCGGCGATCACGGTGACGGCGCCGAGGGTCTCGACTGCGGGCAGGCTCCGGACGACGGCGGACTTCTTGGCCATCCGGTGAGCTCCGAGGGCGAGAGCGAGCATCACGACGGCCGGCAACGATTCGGGTACGGCTGCCACTGTCAGGCTGACGGCGGTCACGAGCATCTCGCTGACCGACCTGCCGCGGAGCAGACCGGACACTGCGACCAGTGCCGACAGGGCGAGAGCGGTGATCGTCAGCGTTCGGCTGAGCGATCGGAGCCGTCGTTGCAACGGCGTCGGTCGTGGTCGCTGGGCAGACAGCAAGGCCGCGATCTGTCCCAGCGCGCTGTCCGGTCCCGTCCGGGTGACGATGCCGCTTCCCCTGCCACGGGTGACCACCGTTCCGGCTGACATCTCGACCACGAGGTCTTCGCGGAGCTCCTTCTCGACCGGCACCGACTCGCCGGTCAGCGCCGCTTCGTCGGCCTGGAGCCGGGAGGCGGTCGCCAACTGAAGGTCGGCCGGTACGACGTCGCCGGCCTCGAGCAGTGCAATGTCGCCCGGGACGACGTCGGCTGCGGCAAGTACCAGCGTGCGGCCCGACCGGATGACGCGTGCCTGCGGTGCTGCGAGCTGACGCAGGGCGGACAGAGCTTTCTCGGCCCGCAACTCCTGGATCACGCCGACGGTGGTGTTGAGGGTGACGACCAGGAGGATGACGGTCAGATCGGTGAAGTCCCGCAGGGTGGCGGTCAATGCCGCGGCGCCGAGCAGGATCAGGATCATCGGGTCGCGCAACTGCCCGAGCACCCGCGGCAGTACGCCGGGTGGCGTCGGCTGGGCGATCGAGTTGGGGCCGTGTTCGGTCAGCCTGCTGGCAGCTGCCGCGTCGGACAACCCGTCGTGGGCCTTGACATCGAGTGTCATTCGCGATGCTCCTGCTGGTCTGGGGATAGGGCTGCGACAGCGATCAGCGGACGATCGCGACCGGGCATTTGGCGTGGTGGAGGACGCTGAGGCTGACTGAGCCCAGCAGCAGGCTGGCGAAGCCGTCGCGGCCTCGGGATCCGACCACCAGCAGCTCCGCGTCCTCGGCTGCGAGGACCAGGGCCTGGGCGGGGTGGCCGCTCATCAGACGCACGTCGAACTCGACGTCGGGGTAGTCGGTCTCGGTGCCGGCCAGTGACTCCGAGACCAGCAACCGGTCCTCGTTCGCGATGTCGACCGGGTCGAAGACGAGCAGCCCGAGACCGCCCGTGAAGGTAGGCGCTGGGTGCGGAGTGACGTTGACGACAACCACCCGCGCACGACGTGCCTCGGCCTGGGCGAAGGCGAAGTCGATCGCCTTCGCGGAGGTCTTCGAGCCATCGACACCGACGACGATCGTCGGCCTGTCCTGGAGTCGGGGACGCGACGCTGCCGGAACCACCACCACCGTGCCGGCCGAGTGCATGCTGACCTGGTTGGCGACCGAGCCGAGCAGGACGTCGGTCCAGCCGCCGTGGCCGCGCGTCCCCAGGACGCTGAGGCGAGCGTGGATGGACTCGTCGATCAAGCTCGAGGCAGCTGATCCGTCGACCAGAACGCTGACCACACTGAGCTCCGGGTGCTGCAGACGGATGCTGTCGGTGAGTGCATCCAGCCCCCTTTCCTGCAGGTGGCGCACCTCGGTGGCCGACACCGAGTCAGCGCTGGGGTAGCCGATCGGGATGGGCTCGGACACTTCCACGATGCGCAGCGGCGACAGTTGCCCGACTGCCTGTGCAGTTGCCCACCGCAGTGCGGCGCGGCTGCCGCCAGAGCCGTCATAGCCGACGACGATCGGATCGAGTTTCTTCAACGACATAAGAGCTCCTCAGGAGATTGGCAGTGAACGGTGTTCCCACTCATCACGACGCCCTGCGCGGTGTTACGACCACGGTGTGGTGGATCTCTTCGGACAGGGTGTGAATCGCGCGGGTCAGGTCGGTCAGGGCTGGCTCTCGGCCAGGAGCATCCAGAGGGCGAATCCGATCGCATGGACCGCATCGGACGGGGGCATTGGTCTCGTCTCCTTGTCGGGCAAGCGTTCTACCTCACGCCTCGGTTGTGGCAACACCTGCGAACAGGTCGACGTTGCACTTCCACTCTCCACGTCGGCATGGAGTTGTGGACAGGGCCAAAGGTCCCGGCGCCGAGTGCCCGCGGCCCATAAGGTTCTAGGCTCAATGGAGCTGCAGCCGAGATGTAGATCAGAACGGAATGACAGTCATGGACAAAGTTCAGCCTGGACCTGGTCAGGAGTCGGTCTGGGACTATCCGCGGCCGCCGGCGCTCGACCTGTCCTCGGAGAAGATCGTCGTGATGCTCGGGGGGCAGGTCATCGCCGAGACCTCGCAGTCATGGCGGATCTTGGAGACGAGCCACCCGCCGACCTACTACTTGCCGCGTTCGGCCTTCGCACCCGGCAGCCTGCGGGTGGCGAGTGGATTGTCGTACTGCGAGTGGAAGGGGATGGCCTCCTACCTGGATCTGATCGGCGGCGGCAGAGTCGCGGAACGCCAGGCCTGGTGGTACCCGGAGCCCACACCCCAGTACGCCGTACTGCAGGATCACATCGCCTTGTACCCCGCAGCGATGGACCGCTGCACGGTCAACGGCGAGGAGGTGGCGCCTCAGCCAGGAAACTTCTATGGCGGCTGGGTGACGTCCCGCGTCGTCGGACCGTTCAAAGGTTCGCCCGGTACGAACTTCTGGTGAGCCCGGCGTTCGAGATCCCTCAGCTCGGCCGCTCGCTGAGCACTTGCTCCAACTGCTTATGGACCCGCGCGGCATAAGGAGGGTGGAGCGTCTCGAGCAGACCGACCGCATTCCGCAGGTACTCCGCAGCCGTGGCAGGGTCACCAGCCGCTTCAGCCAGGGTGCCGAGACCCTCCATCGCGCGGGCCTGCAGGAAGGTGTCGGTGTTGGCCCGGGCGGTTCGTAGTACTTGGCCGAACTGCTCGTTGGCCTCGTGATGGCGACCAGCGGCGACCAGACTGTGGCCGAGGTGAAGGCGGCCAACCTGCTCGGCGCCCCGGGAGTTGGTACTGAGCGCTGAGTCGACTGCTTGACGGTGGGTGCGCACTGCATCGTCGGGCCGGCCGAGTAGGCGGTATGCCCGACCGAGGTGGCCCAGCGCATAAGGAAGGCTGTACGCCGTCCCGAGCTCGTCGGCCAGCGCTATCGCGGCCTGGGCGGACTCGACCGCTTCGTCGAGCCGGCCCAGGTCGATGCAGGCGCCGGCCCGGCCGCTCAGCAGGTCAGGCTGGGTGGATCGATCGCCGAGCCGGTTGAGGATCGCGAGGGCCTCGTCGTAGTACCCGAGGGCTGGGCCGAAGTCGAGCAGGCCGGCGTGATGCATGGCGATCATGGAGAGGCTGCGGGTCAGTACCCGCGCGTCGGCCAATTCGCGGGCCAAGGCGAGCGACTCCTGCAGGCACGTCATCGCCTCGCCCAGCGGATCGATCGTGCTCAGGCAGTTGCCGAGACCGCTGAGCAACTGGATCCGCAGGGCCGGGTCGCTGTCGGCAGGCAGACATTCGAGGGCCAGCCGCAGGTACTCCACGCTGCGAGCAGTGCCGTGCTGCGGTTTGCCCAAGCGGGCCAGCGCGTTGAGCACCCGAGCCTCGGATACCCGGTCGCCTGCTCGTCTGCTGGCCTCCAGTCCCAGCTGAAGAAGCTCGTCGCGCTCCCGGATCCAGCCGCGCAGATGCAGGTACCTCGCGGAGCTCAGCGCCAGTAGGTAGCAGTGTTCGTCGCGCTTGTCCGTTGCTGCCGCCCGGACCGCAGCGAACAGGTTGGTCGCCTCCGCATCGCCCCAGGCCTTCGACTTCGCCGTTGAGCCCAGCTCGGGCAGCGCCACCGGTTCACGGCCGGTCAGGTCGACATAGGCCATCCCGGCGATCCTGGACAGCGGGTGGTCGCTGGCTTGGAGGTAGTACTCCAGTAGGCGTTCTGTGGCGCCGTCCTCGTCTGCCGGGGCCACGCTGCCGGAGTACTCGAGTAGCAGGTCGTGCAGCTGGTAGCGACCGGCCTTGGGTTCTAGGAGCAGGCTCGCGTCGACCAGTGCCTCCAGGGTCAGCTCGGCCGCTTCTGGTGTCACAGCGGCGAGGGCGGCGCCACCGTAGGCGTCCACATCGTGGCCGGGGACTCGACTCAGCAGCTGGAACATCCGCTGCTGGTCCGGCACGAGTTCCCGATAGGACAGCTCGAACGTGCTCAGTACGCCGTCGTCCTCTGTGCCGAGCTCCGTCAGCCGGTCACCTTCCCTGAGCCGTTGACCCAGGTGCTCAACGGTCCACTCCGGGCGCTGGCGCAGCCGGGCACCGAGGATCCTGATCGCGAGCGGCAACCGCCCGCAGTACTCGACCAGCTCCGCGGCCGGGCCTGGCTCACCGGCCACTCGTTCGGCGCCTGCGACCTCACTCAGCAAGGCGATCGCCTCGGCCGGGGCGAGCGGATCGAGCGCGATCCGCTCCGCGACCGCGAGACCGGTCAGCTGCTGCCGGGACGTGATGACCACCGCGCAGGTGGCCGAGCCGGGTAGCAGCGGCTCCACCGACCTACTGTCGCGCGCGTTGTCCAACACGATCAACAGTCGCTTTCCGGCGATCTCCGAACGCCACAGCGCGATTTGCTGGTCGAGGGTCGGCGGCAGCTGCTCGGGCGAGACACCGGCCATGGCGAGGAGCTGGGTCAGCGCGGCATTGGTGTCCAGCGGGCGCCGGTCCTTCGCGTGGCCGCGCAGATCGAGGAAGAAGACACCGTCGGGGTACCTCGAAGCGACCCGTCGAGCGACCGCGACAGCAAGCGCCGTCTTACCGACGCCGGGCATTCCGTCGACCGTGGCGACGATCGGTGCGCCGGGCTGTGGGCGATCGAGGGCCCAGATGAGCGCGGTCAGCGCGGAAACCCGGCCGATCAGCGGCAGTCCGGCGTACGGGAGCTCGCTCGGTGGGGGAGCCTGGTTGTCGTGGAGGATTCGTTGCTGGATGACTTGCAACTGTTTGCCGGGCTCCACGCCGAGCTCGTCGACCATCCTGGATCGCGTCCGCAGGTAGACCTCGAGTGCATCAGCCCGGCGGCCGGACCCGGCAAGCGCGGACATCAGTTGCCCAGCGAGCCGCTCGTCCAGTGGTCGCTCGTCGACCGCGGCGACGAGGTCGGGCACCAGTTCCGCGCTGCGGCCCAGTTCCAGGTCGAGGTCGATCCGGTCTCCGAGGACCTGGTCCAAGCTTGCTGTCAGCCGCCGGCGCTGCGCGATCAGATATGGGCCGGTCAGGCCGGTCAGCGGCTCGCCACGGACCAGCCTCGATGCTGTCCGGTAGGCGGACCGGGCGCCGGCGGCGTCACCTTCGACCCGCCTTTGCTCTGCCGTCTTCGCGGCCGAGAAAAACTCGTCCACGTCGAGGACTACCGGCGGTACCCGCAGGAGATAGCCGTTGGCGGTTCCCTCGATGAGCTCGTCGCCACCACCGAGCAGTTGCCGCACCCGATAGATGTTGGGTGGCAGCACCTTCAGCCCGCTGGCCGGTAAGTCGTCGGACCAGACCGCGTCGAGCAGGTCTTCGCGGGAGCAGACCTGGTTCGCCCGCAGGGCCAGTACTGCCAGCAGTGCCCGTTGCCGGTGTCCCGCACCGACAGCGATCCCGTCCACCAGGACCCGGAACGGTCCCAGTAGCTCGATACGCACTGACACGGTCACCCGTGCAGTGTGCCTGAGGCAGCGGTCCGGGGCTGGAGGGGCTGCCCCGGACCGCTGTCAGATCAGCGGTACTGCACGTACAGGTACCAGGTCGTGTAGCCGCTCTGCTGGCAGTAGTAGTTCGAGATCACGCCCCGGACCTGGAGGGCCGCGCCGGCGTTCTCGCAGTTCGGCTGGGTCCAGTACCACGTGTAGTACTCGTAGGCGTTGACGGTGTCCGGGGACGCCTGAACCGTCGCGACCTGGGTGCTGGGCACCGGTGCGGCCGAGGCCGCCCCCGCGCCGCCGGCCAGCAGCGCTGCTCCCATCGTCGCGGAGGCCATCGTTGCCATCAGAAACTTTCGCATGATTCGACTTCCTTAGCTCCGGCAAATTGCATGGACAGCCGTCAGCCTCGGCGGACAGGGCTCGGTGTCCACCCGGTGTCCTGTTGCTGCCAAGCACTGTCACCACCGGCAGGCGTGCACCCGCTCCCAGGTCAGCGGCAAGTCAGCAAAACGTCAGCGCCCCGTCATCGGGCGGGGTCAGTTGCTCTTGGCGCTGGTGTTGATTCCGCCGTTGACGCCGGCGGCGGCTTCCAGATATCTCGGATGGTCACGGACAGTCGCGATCGACCGGTATTTGATCCTCACCCGCAGGTAGGTTCACCTTTTTGCCCTGTGGTAGTAGTTGCTCGGGGCATCGAATTGGCCGTCGGCGCGGAGATCCAGGCGGCGAGGCCGAACCCGGCCGCGAACGCCACCATGGTGTAAACGCCTCGGGGTGAGAAGATGTGGCTGTCCAGGAACGAGTAGCTCGCGCTCAGCAGGACGACCGCGACAGCAAGCGCCGCTACGCCGTGCCGCAGGAACAAGACCACGGACATGGCTGCTGCAGCGATCGCGAAACCGTAGACGCCGATGTGTCCGAGCCGGTCGCCGACCTCGAAGAGTGGCTGGACCGCGGCGCCGAGATCTGCCGCTGAGTGGGTGTTTCGCGCAACCGTCCCGGCGGCCAGGCCGGCGACCAGGTCCAGTCCCGTGTAGAAGGTCGCGTAGACGAAGGCTCCGACCCACGCTGTCACAGTGGCGAACCCCGCCACGTCGATTCCCGGCCGCCGCCACAGCGGCAGTAGGAAGCCCACAGCCAGCAGAGGGAAGACCGGGAGGAGCAGGAGATGGAGATGCTGCCAGGACGCTGCGCTCTCGAGGGTGAGGAAGTGGGGATGTGACAAACCCGCGCCGGCGAGAGCCAGCGCCGGCACCACCGCCAGTACCGTCCGAAGCCATCGCATCCGCCGAGCCTAGGTCCGAACCGCTGCTGAGTTGCCTGGCTTGCGCTTTCCGCTGGCTTACATCGTCGCGAACAACCCAAGGAGCCGAGTTCAGGTTCGGTCAGATGATGCGGGGCAGAGTCGAGGCGAGGGCCGGCCGCCCGTGCGGCCGGCCCTCGGAGTCTCAGGTCAGGCGTTGGCGCGGCTGGTGTTGATTTGGCCGTTCACGCCGGCCGGGAAGAACCCGCCCTTGGTGGCCTTCTTGGGCGTCAGGTAGACGATGTTGAGGACCTGGTCGGCGCCGCGGCTGAAGGCGATGCCGTTGGCGTCGGTCGGGATGATGTTGGTCTTGCCGTGGTAGGTGGTGCCCTGGTCGAGGTCCGCCTTGCCGTCGAGGCTGTCGCGGGCGTTGGAGATCGCGACCGACGGGACCTGCAGGCCGCGCGCGACCAGCGTGGTACGGATGTTGGCCGCGTGATAGGCCTCGACCGCGAGGATGCCGGCGGCGGCCTCGAGGTAGGTCTTGTTGGTGATCAGCGGTGCTGCGCCCTTGTACGCGGTGACGCCGACGTCTTCGAAGACGTAGGCCGCGAGCAGGAAGTTGTTCTCGTTGGCGTAGGCATCGAATTTCTGTCCGGGCTTGATCAGTCCGGCCGCCGTTGCCGCGGAGGTGAACGCGGCGTCGATGTCGATCGACGGACGCGCCACTGCCGCGGTACCGAGGGCCTTGCGCAGGAACTTCACGTGGGCGAGTTCGTCAGCGGCGATCTCCTCGGCGTAGGCCTTGACGACCTTCGACTGGAACTTGACCTTGCGACCGCCCCGAACGCCGCCGAGCCTGCCCTTGCCGTAGACATCGGTAGCGGACAGCCCGAAGCCACGGACCGCGCGCAGGTAGAACTCGGCCTCCAGGTACTCCAGGTTGAGCGCGAAGTTCAGCACCGCGCCGTCGCTCGGCTTGGCCAGCTCCGTGGTGTGGCCTTCGGTGTCCGCGGTCGCGGGGCTGAAGACACCGCCCGCGAGCAGGCCGCCGCCGACCAGTCCGGCGCCGACACCGGTGACGCCGGCGGCGCGGAGGAATTTCCGCCGATCGACGCCGTTCTCGGCGCTCCGATCGATCGCGTTGCGGATGAACAGCTTGTCGAACATCTCTACTCCAGATTCGAGTTCCGCCCGGCCGGGTGGCCGGAACGGGCACAGCGAGTCGTCTCAAGAGCGGTTGGCGGCGACCAGCCATCCGGACCTGCTTCGGTGCGGCGACACCACCGGATCGGTCAAGACCGCGTGTCGGCCGGCCCGGGTCTCGGCAGAAGTTATGCATAAGTTGTTCATGGCATGCTGGGGGCACCGATCGGAGGAGACGGACTCATGGGCCTGACCAGCAGTACTGTCGTGCGGGCATCCCGCTCAGAGGTGTTCTCCTGGTATCAGCGGCCGGGCGCGATCGTGCGGCTCACGCCACCCTGGATGCCGGTACACATCAAGCGTGAGGCGACTGATCTTGCGAACGGCACCGCGGTGCTGGGCTTTCCCCTCGGCCTGGAGTGGGTGGCGCGCCACAGCGGCGCGCTGCCACCTTCGCAGTTCGTCGATGAACTGGACTCCACGCCGCTGCGGTGGCTTGTCCGCTGGCGCCATACGCACGACTTCGAGGTTGTGACGCCGGACGAAACGAGGGTGATCGACCGGATCGACAGCAATGTTCCTGGCGTTCTCCTGAAGTCGATGCTTGCCTACCGGTACCGTCAGTTGGCCGACGATCTCGCCGCACACGACCGAGCGGTCGCCGGCGGGATGCGCCCGATGACCGTCGCGATGACCGGCAGCCACGGAACGATCGGTACGCCGCTTGCGGCGCTGTTGTCGACCAATGGACATCGAGTGATCCGCCTCGTCCGCGGAAACGCCGCCGGCCCGGATGAACGGCACTGGGACGTGGAGAAGCCGGACAAAGGACTGCTGCGGGGAGTCGACGCGGTCATTCACCTGGCGGGAGCGTCGATCGCCGGCCGGTTCACTTCCGCACATCTCCGAGCGATCCGCGATTCGCGAATCGGCCCGACGACGCAGTTGGCTCGGCTTGCCGCGGAGACGCCGGACGGTCCGGGCGTTTTCGTCTGCGCATCTGCGATCGGCTACTACGGCCCAGATCGCGGCGATGAGTCGTTGGTGGAGAGCAGCGCCCGCGGTGACGGGCTGCTCGCCTCATTGGTGGGGGACTGGGAGCGCGCGACCGAACCAGCGGCCGCGGGTGGTCTTCGAGTCGTCAACATCAGAACCGGTCTGGTTCAGACACCGGCGGGCGGAATACTGCAACTGCAGTACCCGCTCTTCGCCGCAGGCCTCGGTGGTCCGCTGGGTAACGGCGATCAATGGCAAGCCTGGATCGGCATCGACGATCTGGCCGACATCTACCACCGGTGTCTGTACGACGCGGAGCTGGCTGGTCCCGTGAATGCCGTCGCACCTGAGCCGGTACGGAACAACGAGTACTCGGCAACGCTGGCTCGGGTTCTTCATCGTCCAGCGCTGCTGCGAGTGCCCGCACTCGGTCCACGCCTGATCCTTGGGAAGGAAGGAACGGAAGAGCTCGCTCTGGCCTCCCAACGAGTTCTACCTCGCAGGTTGACGGACCTCGGCCACACCTTCAGACATCCCGACCTTGAATCGGCCCTCCGCCATTTGCTGGGCCGAACGGGCCAATCCTGACCTGCGTCAGCCGCCCTGCGACACCACGGTCGTACCTTCGGAGCCGACTGCTCCACTGAAACGTCAGCTGAACCGGTCGGGCTTGTTGCTGCTCGGTCCGGCTTTCGTTGCGGCGGTCGGGGCCAATCTGATGGCGGTGCTGGTGCAGTACCTGGCGGCCAAGGCGAGTATCGCGACCGGACGGACGCGCTGAATCTGCTGTTCGGGATCCCGCTGCTGTTGGGTGGTGCTGTCACCGGGCTGGTCTCGTTCGCGCTGCTGATGTACCAGTCCAAGCGTGGCCAGCGGCCGTTCGAGACGGCGATCGTCGGGCTGCTCGCCGTGGTCCTGATCGGGTTCGTGGTGTCGACGATCCAGTCGCATCCGTCCGGCTCGGCGGTCATCGGCGGCCTGGTGCCGCGGTTGGACGGTACGGACTCGCTCGTCCTGGCCGCCGGGATGCTCGGCGCGACGGTGATGCCGCATGCGATCTGGTTGCATGGCGCACTCGTCACTGACCGGCATGGCAAGACGCTCCGGTCGGTGGTCGGCAAGATGCAGGTGCTCAAGGCAACGAGGCTGGATGTCGGCATCGCGATGGCGCTCGCAGGTGCGGTCAACCTCGCCATGGTCGTGGTCGCCGCCGCTGCGCTCAGAGGATCCGGCGCGGACACCCTCGATGCCGCGCACCAGGCGTTCGGCGAAAACCTCGGCCGGATGCCGGCCCTGTTGTTCGCCCTCGCCCTGCTCGCCTCTGGTTTCGCCTCGTCCTCGGTCGGGACCTATGCCGGCTCTGTCATTCTCGAGGGCTTCTGGAAGCGCCACGTCCCACTCGGCGCCCGGCGCCTGATCACCTTGCTCCCCGCCCTGGTGATCCTTGCCCTAGGCATCGACCCGAGCCGCGCGCTGGTCGTCTCCCAGGTCGTCCTCAGCTTCGGTATTCCTTGTGCCCTCTGGCCCTTGGTCCGCCTCACCGCATCGCGCCGGGTGATGGGTGAGTTCGTCAACCGCTGGCAGACCACCGTGCTGGCCTGCTTGGTCGCGGCGGCGATCACCACCCTGAACGTAGTACTGATCGTCCTCACCGTACGGGGATGACGGACCGCGGCCGATGGTGGCGTCGATCGGTACCGTTGACCTGGATTCAGCCACGGACATCAACAGTCGACATCTTGGGGAGTGGAAAATGACCGACCTCGCCGCAAAGGCCAGCGAGCTGCTCCGGCTCCATCACACCGGCGAAACGCTGGTACTGCCGACCGTCTGGGATGCCTGGTCGGCTCGTGCAGTCGTCGAGGCCGGTTTCCCGGCGCTGAGCATCGGCAGTCACCCACTCGCCAACTCCCGCGGTCAGGAGGACAACGAGGGTATGACGCTGGCGGACGCGCTCGACGGGGTCAGCCGCATCACGGCCGCGGTCGACGTACCGGTGACCGCTGATGTGGAGTCGGGGTACGACACCCCGGCGGCCGAGCTGGTCGAGCGGGTGCTGGAGGCCGGTGCCGTCGGCATCAATGTCGAGGACACGGTCCACAGTGAGGGCCGGTTGCGGGACGTACAGGAGCACGCCGACTACATCGGCGCTCTACGGGCAGCGGCCGACCAGGCCGGTGTCGAGTTGGTCATCAACGCACGCACCGACGCGTTCTTGGGCAAGGTAGCCAGGTTCGACGACCCGCTGGCCGAAGCGGTACGCCGATCACAGGCGTGCGAGGCCGCGGGCGCGCGCTGCGTTTATCCCGTGAAGATCCCGGATGCCAAGAGCCTCGATGTTCTGTTGGCGGAGCTGTCCGGTCCGCTCAATGTGACAGCTCACCCGGTCGATGGGGCGCCGTCGGGGTCGTTCGAGGACCTGAAGGAGGCCGGGGTCCAGCGGATCACCTTCGGCCCGCTGCTGCAGGTTGCGCTGACCAAGAAGATCGCTGAGCTGGTCAAGCCCTGGCGCTGACTGTGGGTGGTAAACCTCGAGGACAAGAGAGTGGGCCGGCCTTCCCCCTTGGAAGGCCGGCCCACACTTGGGTGGGTCAGTAGGTGATTGCGGCGACGACCTTGTTGGGGTCGACGAGGAACGGGGCTACGGCCTTGAGGACGTCGGCTTTGGCGATGCCCTTTTCGAAGGGGCCTTGGTAGACGCCGCCTTCGGCTTTGAGGCCGAGCAGGTTGCCGACGACGGCGGCGTGGCGGGCTTCGACGCCGAAGATGCCGGCCGCGGCTTGGAGGATCATCTTGTCCTTCACGAAACCGGCTGCGCCGAGGTAGGCGCCGACGCCCTTGTTCTCGAAGATGTGGGCGGTGGTCAGGTAGGACTTGCGGGTCTCGAAGGCGCCGCCGAAGTCGACGGCGGGCGCACCGACCGGTGAACCGCCGAGTTTCTGGATCGTCGCGGTCAGGGTCGCCACGTGGGAGGCCTCGTCGGCGCCGATCTGCATTAGGTACTGCTTCTCTTTGCCGGAGACGAGATTCGCCTTGTTGCCCTGGCGGTAGAACTCGGCCTCGAGGTACTCCAGCGTGAGGGCGTAGTTGAGTACGTCGATGTCGCTGCCGAAGTCCTTCGCACTGGCCAGGTGGAAGCCGTTGTTCAGGGCACCCAGCGCAACCGACGACGGTACTGCGGAGGCGTTGCCATGGATCAGGTCACGAGTCGTGTCAGTCATCAGTGCTGCTCCTCTACTTCGCGATGAACGGCATGGCGGCCTGCAGGACCGGCCCCATCGCCAGGTGGGCCTCGATCGGCGCCGGGAACGGGTTGCCACCGGTGAGCTGGGCGATGATCGCGGCGTGCCGTGACTCGACGCCCGCGATGGATGCCGCGGCCCCGAGCAGTTCGGGGTTCTTCACCAGCGGTACCTGCCCGTGGTACGCCTTCACGCCGAGTTCCTCGAAGACACCCGCGGTCTTCAGGAACGACGCGCGGTTGGCGAAAGTACCGGCCGGGAACTTCACCTTCGGCTGCGCGACCGGCTTGCCACCGAGCTGCACGATCGTGGAGCGGACCACGGCGACGTGGTCGGCCTCGTGCTGCTGGATCGGATCGACCAGCTCCAGCTCGCGGCCCTTCAGCACCTTCGCCTTCAGCCCTGCGGTGTAGAACGCGGACTCCAGGTACTCCAGTGTCAGCGCGTAGTTGAGGATGTCCAGATCGCTCGCGTTCGCATCGTTCGCGGCGAACCCGCGATCCGCGGTACCGAACGCGACCGGGTCACCCGCCCGAGTTGCGACGTAGGTGACTCCGACGCCGATCAGTGCGGCGTTGCGCAGGAAGCTGCGGCGGCTGTGCTCGTCGGCGAACTCGAGGACCGGACGGCCCCCGAAGATAGCTTTGATACCCATGACTCTCCTTGAGTTGACACTCAGGCAGCGCGCGCCTGGACGACGATGCGCTGGAAATGAGCGGTGATGGGATTGCAGGCGAACAGGGTGATCACCCGGTCGCCTCGATCGGCCGGCTGCCGCAGCACGAACTTCACGTACTCGGCCTGCGGCACGATCGTGGTCTTGAAGACCTTGTACGTCGTACTTTTCGCCCCGACCGTCACGGTGATCGGGTCACCGGGCCGGAGCCGGTCGAGGTACAGGAAGGGCTTCTCGTTCGTACTGCGATGGCCGCTGATCACGCTGTTGCCAGGCCCGCCCGGCAACGGCGTACCGGGCCAGTGCCCGACACCATGGACAAGCGCGGCCTCGTCGACCCCGTTGTTCAGTGGCTGATCCACAGCCAGCTTCGGAATCGCCAACCGCCCAAGGCGCAATTGCTCGCCGGGCTTGGCTTTGATCGCCTCGATCGGCACACCGGCGGCCGGATTGCCTTCACCCGGAGCGAACTGCGACTCGACCGGCTTGCCCTCGCGAATCTGGTCCAGCATCCGATTCACCAACGCATCGGGCTCAGCAGCCGTGGCCTTGGCCGATGGAGTACTCGCGACACCCGGGGAATCACCAGCGGCGACTTGCTTGCTGTCGGGGCCGAAGACAACGACTCCGACAGCGATCAGCGCCACGAAGCCAGTACTTGCCGCCAGCCATCGATAGACCGGTTTCCAAGCTCTCATACCGCCGACCATCTCCCTCACGAGGTGGATCATCGGCAGGACTTCGGAGGCGGGCGATCCACGGATAGGTGACGCGGCAATAAAACTTCGGGCGGCGGCCACCGATCCGGTGCGAGGCCCGGCGACGAACCTCCTGTTATGAGCCAAGGAAACGGAGACGTCATGCTGACACTTCTCGGAATGCCTCAGGGCGCGGAGTGGCTCGTCATTCTCGCGATCGTGGTGCTGCTGTTCGGGTCGGCCAAGCTGCCGGCGCTGGTGAAGCAGCTCGGCAAGTCGAAGAAGATCTGGGAAGAAGAGGTCACGTCGCACAAGAAGACGCCGGACGCCGAACTCCCCGCTGATATTCCAGAACACCGGAACTAAGAGCGGTGGCTCTCGACCAGCTCGACTCCGTGGAGGAGACCGGTGACGGTCGGATGAGCCTGCGCGGGCACATCACGGAGCTGCGCAACCGGCTGCTCATCGGCGTGCTCGCGATCGTGGTCTGTACCGTTGCAGCCTGGTTCGTCTACGACGAGGCGTTCAAGCTGTTGACCGCGCCGTTCCAGGAGAGCGTTCGGCAGCTGGGCCCCAAGAGGGGTGACACGACTCCGATTCTGACGCTGCCGGGCGTTGGGGACGCACTGACTCTCCGGATCAAGGTTTCGGCGCTGATCGGTGTCGTTCTGGCCGGACCGATCTGGCTCTATCAGTTGTGGGCGTTCATCGCGCCCGGGCTGCACCGCAGCGAGAAGAAGTGGGCGATGCTGTTCGCCTCGATCGCCACACCGTTGTTCGCCGGCGGTATGGCGGTGGCCTACTGGACGCTGCCGAAGGGCATCGCGATCCTGATCAGCTTCACCCCGGACGCGGTCCAGAACCTGATCGAGATCCCGCATTATCTGGACTTCGTGATCCGGACGATGCTGGTCTTCGGGATCGCGTTCCTGATCCCGCTGGTCGTCGTCCTGCTGAACATGCTCGGCCTGGTGCCCGCCTCGGCGCTGAGCAGGTTTCGCCCCTACATCATCCTGGTGATCTTCGTCTTCGCCGCCGTCGCGACGCCGTCGGGTGACCCGTTCACGATGTGCCTGCTGGCGATCCCGATGTGTCTGCTGTTCTTCATCGCCGAGGTGATCTGCCGGATCAACGACAAACGCCGCAGCCGCGCAGCCTTGGAGGTCTGACCGTGTTGGACGATACGCGGTACGACCACGAAGCAACCTGAACTTGTTCCACGTGATAGGAATCAGCCACCGCCTACCGTCGATCGACGAGCAGGAAGGCTGAATCGTGAACCAACCCATCGGTCTGCCCTGGCCGGGGGACGGCGAGCTTCCGCCGTCGCTGGACGGCGCCCTGATGGCTCGTGTCGCCGGCGGGGACACTCAGGCGTACAGCGCGTTGTTCGACCTGTTGTCGCCGCGGATCTTCGGACTCGTACGCCGGGTGCTGCGGAACCCGGCACAGTCGGAGGAAGTGACGCAGGAGGTCATGGTCGAGATCTGGCGTACCGCGGCGCGCTACGACGCTTCCCGTGGCTCGGTGAGCGCTTGGGCGCTGACCATGGCGCATCGGCGGGCGATCGACCGGGTTCGGTCCGAGCAGTCCGCCAGCGATCGTGATCATGTGGTTGGGATGCGGTCTGCCGAGATCGACTTCGACCAGGTGACGGACGCGGTCGTGAACAACCTCGAGGCCGAGCAGGTTCGGCGTTGTCTGGGGTCGTTGACCGATTTGCAGCGGGAGTCGATCACGCTGGCCTACTACCAGGGATATACCTACACCGAGGTCGCCACGTTGCTGGAGGCGAAGGTGCCGACGGTCAAGGCGAGGATGCGCGACGGTCTGGTACGGCTGCGCGACTGCCTCGGCATCGCGGGGGAGTGATCACCATGAACGAAGACATCCACACGCTGGCCGGCCCGTACGCGCTCGATGCGCTGGACGAGGACGAGCGGATCCTGTTCGAGCAGCATCTGCCGCACTGCACGGTTTGTGCCGCGGAGGTGGCGGAGTTCCGTGAGACCGCGGCCAAGCTGAGCACTGACGTCGCCATGGCGCCTCCACGGGGTATGAAGGATGCGCTGATGGCCTCGATCGCGCAGGTCGAGCAGTTGCCAGCGGTGCCCGAGGCTGCGGAGCCCGTGAATCGCGCTGTTCCTCAGCCGGTCGTGGCTCGTCGGACCGTTGGCCGACGTTCTCTGCTGGCGCTCGCGGCGGCCCTGGTGATCGTTGCAGGTGCAGGCGGGATCGCTGTCGATCAGTACCGGAAGAATTCGTCGACCCAGCGCGCCACCGAGCAGATCGCGGCGGTCCTGGCCCAACCCGACGCGCAGACGCTGCACGGCTCTTTGGCCGGTGGCGGTGAGGCAACCATGGTCGCCTCCAGCCGTGGGGACGCAGCCGTGGTGGTGCTCAGTAGTCTGCCCGCCTTGCCGTCGGAGAAGACGTACCAACTCTGGCTCATCGACAAGTCGAAGGCTGCTCACTCGATCGGACTCGCCGAGGCGTCCTCCTCCAGCCAGACCAAAATCCTGGCCGGCGGCGTGACCGGCAAGGTCGCCTTCGGCATCACCGTCGAACCCAAAGGTGGCTCGCGGCAGCCGACGATGCCCGCCGCGGTCATCATCCCCATAGCCACCTGAGCAGGCCAACCGATCGTCTTGTCCGGTGGAAGCAGTGTGAAGAAAGTTTTGTGACCGACCCATCCAGCCTTGGGGTGGTGCCGAATCAATGATGTCAGCTGCGAGTGGCTGACTCGGTTACCCCACTCAAGGAGAAGGATCGTCATGTCCCACACCATCAAGCGTGTAGCCCTCGCGGCCTCTGCAGTTTCGTTGCTTTTCGCAACTGTTGCCTGCGGCAGCGATGACAACAAGTCGAGCAGCAGCCCGTCGACCAGCACCTCGACCTCGACCTCGACCTCGGTCGACACCCCGTCCGCAACGCCGTCGGTCGACAACGCCGCTGGTCTGGTCGGCCCCGGCTGCGCCGACTACGCGAAGGCGAACCCGACCGGTGCCGGTTCGGTCGACGGTATGGCCGCCGCGCCGGTCGCGACGGCTGCCTCGGGCAACCCGCTGCTCAAGACGCTCGTGGCGTCGGTGTCGGGCAAGCTGAACCCGAAGGTCGACCTGGTCTCCACGCTCAACGGCGGCGAGTTCACCGTGTTCGCGCCGGTTGACTCCGCGTTCGCGAAGATCCCGGCCGCGACGATCACCACGCTGAAGACCAACTCCGCGCTGCTGACTAAGATCCTGACCTACCACGTCGTCGCGGGTCAGCTCGACCCGGCCGCGGTCGTCGGCAAGCACGCCACGGTCGAGAAGGGCTCGCTGACCGTCACCGGTTCGGGCAACAACCTGATGGTCAACAACGCCAAGGTCATCTGCGGCGGCGTGAAGACCGCCAACGCGACCGTGTACCTGATCGACACCGTTCTGATGCCGCCGGCGGCCTGACGATCCCGTCGATCCGGCATCACCGGGTCGCGATGTCACCAGGCCAGGACACCAGATCACGGTGACACCGACCCAGCAGTAGCGGTGGTGCCTCCCAACTCCAGGGAGGCACCACCGTCCGCTCTACGCCCCGCCCCGAACCACAGACGAGGACGCGAGACGGCCTGATCCATTCACCAGTCTGAGCCAGGGAAAGCGACACCACGTGACAACACCAGACGTCCATGCCTTGACCGGTCCCTACGTCCTGGACGCGGTATCAGACGACGAGCGAGCCGACTTCGAACACCACCTCGCCACCTGCGCCGACTGCAGTACCGACGTGAGCGACCTCCGCGAGTCCGTCACCAAACTCAGCGTCTACGTCGCCACACCGCCTCCGACCAGCCTCAAGTCGAAGGTGATGAGCTCGATACTGGAGAGTCGGCAACTTTCACCCCTGGGCCGTTTCGCGCCCACCGCATCGCGGAAAGCGGGCCCTCCGAGGTTCGCTCGGCGTTCACTTGTCCTGGCAGCAGCCTTTCTGGCGATCGCGGGCGTCGGAGTCGCTGCACTGGATCAGTACCGCGAGAACACAGCAACGGCGGCTGTCAGCGCCCGGGCCACCACGATCCTGACCCAGCCGGACGCCCGGACCATTCACGGCACCGTCACCGGCGGCGGGCAGGCCACCGTCGTGCTGTCCAGCCGGCAGGACGCCGCGGTCGTCCTCGTTCGCGATCTGTTGCCCCTATCAGGACACAAGACGTATCAGATGTGGCTCGTCGACGCCGAGCAGAACGCGCGCTCGGTCGGGCTGATCGGCGACGACCCGCTCCGCCCAACTGTCGTCACGGGCGGCTTGTCCGGCCAGGTCGCCTTTGCCGTCACGATCGAGCCTGACGGTGGCTCCGCGACCCCCACCCTCCCGCCGGGCGGCCTCGACCCAGTCGTTCCGCTGAATGCAGCAACCGCCTGACGCAGTCCGCGAAATCCAGCCGCCCACGCGTCGACGCCGAGCCCGGTGAGGTCGGCGACAGGAGGCGGTGTCGATCTCCGCATCGGTCAGCTCATTGCGGTGCCTCCTGAGCTCCCGGGCGGTGGCGCGAGTTGGCCTCGAGCGAGGAGATCGCCGCGGAGAGGTCTTCTGCCCAGGCTGCGATGAGTTTCCAGTCCCTGGCGTCGCCGCTCAGTTCGGTGCGGGCCATTCGGCGGGCGATGAGCCCTTTGGAATGCTCCGGTACGAGCCGGCCGGCGAAGGTCATGGCAGGGGTCGCGCCGATCCGGTGGGCCAGCCGGTTCACGTTGGGCGGCATCGGCTGAAGGTCGTCGCGCTTGGGTCCGACCGGACCGCTGTGGAACAACCAGACCTGCCGCTGGCGCAACGCCTCGGCGTACTTGCGAAGGAAGCCGACAGCCTCGCGCCGCCAGCGCCGCAGGTAGACCGCACTCCCCAGCACCACGGCGTCGTAACTGTCGATCGACTGAACCTGCCGCACCTCGCAGACGTCGACCTGATGACCGTGCGCACGGAGTTCGGCCCCGATCGCCTCGGCGATCTCAGCGGTCGCGCCCATCTTGGTGGCGTAGGCCACCAGAACCTTTGCGGACATCGGCGTTCTCCTTCCGGTGGCTTCATCACACGCCTCGGACCGGGATGCAGGCAGGGCCGAAGGTCCCTTTGGCAGTAGGTCGGTGGGGCGGTCCCGAGAGGTGATGACTTTCGGCCCTGACCGGACGGCGGACGGTTGTCCTGGAATAGACGCAACGACTGCGAACCGAGGAGACAACGAGATGACCGTCAGAGTAGGAATCAATGGGTTCGGCCGGATCGGGCGGGACTTCCTGCGCGGCGCGCTGGAGCGTGGCACCGAGGCGATCGAGGTGGTGGCGATCAACGACATCACCGATACCGCGACACTGGCGAATCTGCTGCAGTACGACTCGACGTTCGGACCGTTGCGCGAACGCGTCGGGCATACCGAAGACTCGATCACGGTCGGCGGCAAGGCGATCAAGGTGACGGCCGAGCGTGATCCGGCGGCCCTGGACTGGCGGTCGGCCGGCGTCGACATCGTGATCGAGTCGACCGGCAGGTTCCGTACCCGTGAGGCGGCGGCAGTGCACCTGGCCGGTGGTGCTCGCAAGGTACTGCTGTCCTCGCCCGGCAAGGGCGTCGACGCCACGATCGTGCTGGGTGTGAACGAGGAGATCTACGATCCCGCGACCCACGACATCATTTCGAATGCTTCCTGTACGACGAACTGTGTCGCGCCGATGGTCTCGGTCCTGCACCGGGCGTTCGGTGTCCGGCACGGTCTGATGACCACGATCCACAGCTACACCAATGATCAGGTGATCCTGGATTCGCCGCACAAGGACCTGCGGCGCGGCCGCTCCGGCGCGGTCAACATGATCCCGACCAGCACCGGCGCTGCCAAGGCTGTCGGTCTGGTGATCCCGGAGTTGGCGGGCAAGATCGACGGTATCTCGGTCCGGGTTCCGCTCGAGGACGGCTCGCTCACCGACCTGGTGGTCCAGCTCGCCGACGAGGTGTCGGTCGAGCAGGTCAACCAGGTTTTCGCCGACGCGGCGTCGGGCTATCTGAAGGGTTTGCTGCGGTACAACGAGGACCCGATCGTGTCGCACGACATCGTCGGCGAACCGGCTTCCTGCATCTTCGATGCGCCGCTGACCCAGGCCAACGGAAGCATCGTCAAGGTGTTCGGCTGGTACGACAACGAATGGGGCTACACCAGCCGGCTGCTGGACCTGACCGAACTGGTCGCCCGGACTCTCTGATCGCGGCGGACCGGCCGACGGGCCTTCTGCCCGGCCGGGTCGGGCCCAACGGCCCTGACCCGGCCCCGCGGCCGGTCATAGCGTCGAGGTGAGAGAGAGGACCTGTCGATGAAGCGTCTGCTGATCCTGGGAGCAGGAACGGCGGGAACGATGACCGCCAACAAGTTGCGCCGCAAGTTGTCGCTGAGCGAGTGGCAGATCACGGTGGTCGATCGCGACAATGTCCACGTCTACCAGCCCGGCCTGCTGTTTGTCCCCTTCGGCCGGTACCGGCGCGCGGAGCTGACCAAGTCCCGCCGGCAGTTCCTGCACAGGGGCATCGTCTTTCTGACCGGCGAGATCGACCGCGTCGACGCCACCGCGAAGACGGTGCGGCTGGCCGACGAGCGGGTGCTCGCCTACGACTACCTGATCGTTGCCACCGGCACCAGTCCGCGGCCCGAGGAAACGCCGGGCATGCTCGGACCGCAGTGGCGCGAGAGCATCTTCGACTTCTACACCCCGGAAGGTTCGGCGGCGCTAGCGGCCGCATTGCCGGAGTTCACCGGTGGCCGGTTCGTCGTCCACATCGTCGACCAGCCGATCAAGTGCCCGGTCGCGCCGCTGGAGTTCGCGTTCCTGGCCGAGGCCTACTTCCGGTCCCGCGGGATGCGTGACCAGGTCGAGATCGTCTACGTCACCCCGTCGCCGGGCGCCTTCACCAAACCGGTCGCCTCGGCCCGGCTGAGCAGCATGCTGGACGAGCGGAAGATCGCCGTCGAGCCCGACTTCCTGGTCGAGCGGATCGATGCCGGGCGCAAGGTTCTGGTGTCGTACGACGAGCGGGAGATCGACTTCGACCTGCTCGTCACGGTCCCGCTGAACAGGGGCGCCGACTTCGTCGCCCGCTCCGGTCTGGGCGACGAGCTCAACTACCTCCCGGTCGACAAGCACACCTTCCAGTCCACCGCCCACCCCGACATCTTCGTGCTCGGTGACGCGAACGACCTGCCGATCTCCAAGGCGGGATCGGTGGCGCACTTCTCGGCCGACGTCTTCGCCGGGAACTTCTGCGAGTACGTCGAGGGCCGGCCGATGACCGGAAGCTTCGACGGGCACGCGAACTGCTTCGTCGAGTCCGGCGATGGCAAGGGGCTGCTGATCGACTTCAACTACGACACCGAGCCGCTGCCCGGGACGTACCCGCTGCAGGTGTTCGGACCGCTCAGCCTGCTGAAGGAGAGCTCGCGCACCCACTGGGGAAAGCTCGCGTTCCGCTGGATCTACTGGCACCTGCTGCTGCCAGGTCGCCGGCTGCCGGTCCCGACCCGGATGTCGATGCGCGGCAAACACCAACCAGGCAAGGAGATCTGACCAGGCGGCCGAGGAAACCAAGGCTTACCCGGTCGCGGAGTGCGTGCACGGCGGCCGGTACTGCGAACGCCAGCGCCGGCAGGCACCACAGCCAGAAGCCCCAGCCGAACAGCATCAGGGCCAAGTGGAAGGCGATGACGCCGAGGTAGCCCAGCCGAGGCTCGATCAGCAGTAGGGCGGTGAGCAGGAACTCGCCGATGGACAGCATCAGCGCCCAGGCCCTCGGGTCGGCCATGAAGATGTTCTGCCAGCCGTGGTTGACCCAGTCGAAGAGCGCGCCGTCGGCGAACGGCCGATAGCCCTCAGGATCGAAGAGCGCGAGACCGAAGTGGATGAAACCGCCGAGGAAGAACAGCAGCAGGAAGCCGCGGGAGATGGCGTCCCAGGCCAGCGACGGGTCGGTCTGACGCGTTCGGTGCGAAGTCGTGGTCACCTGGATCAACCTCCGATCATGCCGGTGGGGACGACCGCGACCGGGCAGGTCGCGTGGTGAAGGACGGTCTGGCAGACGGAGCCCAGCTGCATCCCGGTGAACCCGCCGAGACCGCGCGCGCCGATCACGATCAGCCGGGCCGCGGAGGCCAGCTGAAGAATCTCGTGGGCGGGCCGGCCGTGGATCTGGACCAGCTCGACGGTCTGGGTGCCGACGCGGTGGCGGACGTCGGCCTCGTGCCGCTGTGCCGCGACGACCTTCACGCTGAGGTGGTGTCGTTGGGCGTGTTCGAGTCCGAAGGCGAGCGCGAGCGATGAGCCCGGCGAGCTGTCGTACCCGATCAGCACGTGGTCGCCGGAGCTGGCACCGGCTCGGACGACGACAACGGGGCGGTAGGCGTTGGCGGTCAGTTGCGTCCTGGTCGAGCCCACGGCGGCGCTGACTGCGGGGTCGAGTCCGCGGCTGCCGATCACCAGGACGTCGGCGTCTCGCGAGGCTTCCCGGAGTACGAGGTCGGGGGATCCGTCCACGTGGCAGCCTTCGACCTCGGTGGTCGGCTCGAGCTTGCGCGCGAGGTCGACCGACGCCTCGACGACCTGGTCGGCGCCGGCCCGGAATCCGGGCGGCAGCTCACCAGCCAGGAGAGGGCGAGGGAACCCCGGCCAGGTGAACGCGTGCACCAGCAACAGCCCGGTACGCCGCGCTGCCGCGTCCGCCGCGGCCCACCTGACCGCTTCCTCGGTGGCCGCTGAGCCGTCGATGCCCGCTACCACTCCTGACCTTGTCATCGGGACCTCCTCAGTCTCACCTCCACCGTGCGCCGCCCGATTCAGCTGACGAAGGGGCGAAAGTCCTGATCGCTTCGGCCTTGTGGCAGCTCCAGCCCGTCGGCCGTGCTGAGCGCTGTCCGCAGACGTCGGACGAAGCGGGCGGCGGGGGCGCCGTCGACGACGTCGTGGTCGACGCTGACGGTCAGTTGCAGGCATTCACGCTCCACCAGTTGCCCGTCGACGAGCGCCGGCCGGAGCGTGATGCCGCCGATGACGATGCTGAGCGAGTGGAGCTGGAAGGCGATTCCCCAGCCGCCGCCACCGGCGAACATCCCGACAGCGGTGACGCCGACAGTTCCGGCGATCGCCCGTTGACGGTTGGGAAGGCGGTGCAGGCCGCCGAGCAGTCCGGTGCGTAGTACGGCGGGGATGAGGAGGTAGGCACGAGCCCAGTTCGACTTGCGGACCGTCGGGCTGAGGGATGGATCGGCCTGCACGGCACGGATCTCGTCGTGGAGTTCGCGCACACTGCGGCGGCCGGCATCGCGTAGTACGTGGGTGAAGGCGAACGGGACGCCGTCCAGGTCGACCTCGACCGGCATGCCGACGTCGACCTCGGTGAAGATCACTTCGCGGCCGCGGAGGTCTCGGTAGGCCTGCACGGACGGCTCCGCGGCGACGGCGTGGGCGATGCAGCCGATCACGAAGGCGGTGAAAGACAGGTCCTCACCGGTCTCCCGCCGATGCGTTCGCAGCGCCTCCCTGGCCAGGGTGACGTCGACCTCGAAGAGCCCGTGGATCGAATGCCGACGCCGGGACGCCCGGCCCGCATCGACAACCAGCCGGCGCACCCAGGGCACCTTGACGACCCGGGCCGGATGGCGTTTCACGGGGTGCCCGCGCGGCGGGAGAGGGTGGCCATGTGGATCAGCCGCCGAGAGTGCCGGCCGGGATGACCGCTACCGGGCACAGAGCGTGGTGCAGGACGGTCTGGCTGACCGAGCCGATCAACATGCCGGCGAAGCCACCGCGGCCGCGGGAGCCGAGGACGATCAGACGGGCGTCCGCGGACAGCCGCAGAAGCTGCTCGGCAGGATGGCCAGTGACCTCGACGAGCTCCAGTTCCGTGCCGTCCGGGCGGCCACGGACCTCGGCCTCCAGATCATGGTGATCGACCTGGCCGTCTTCGCGGTAGAGCGGTCTGGTGGCGACCACCCGGACGTGCAGGCCGTGCCGGCGGGCGTAGTCCAGGCCGAAGTCGAGGGCGAGCGACGACGCCGGCGAGCCGTCGTACCCGACCATTACGTGATCACCGGCGTCGACGGACTGGTCCGGACGGACGATCACCACTGGGCAGTGTGCGTTGGCTGCGAGGTCGAGACCGGTCGACCCGACCAGGGCTCCCAGCGTCACGCTGAGTCCCCGGCTGCCGATTACGAGAAGCTCGGCGTACTTGGACTCCTTGAGCAGGATGGGTGCGGGGAAGCCGTCGTGCCGGGTGCCCTCGATCTCCACTTCCGGCTCGAGCTTGCGGGCGAGCTGGACCGCCTCCTCGACCACCTTGTCGGCGCCGGCCGCCAGCCCCGGGGCGAGGTCGCTCGGTCCGACCGGAGCCTTGAACTCGGGCCAGACGAAGGCATGCACCAGCCGCAGGGACGCACGGCGTGACGCAGCCTCGTCGGCGGCCCACCTGATCGCCGTCTCGGCAGCGGTGGATCCGTCGACGCCTGCCACCACGACGCGTTCTCTGGTCATTGCGATCTCCTCCTCTGTTCCAGTGATGTCAGCGGACAACTGCGATCGGGCAGGGCGCGTAGCCGACGACGACAGGCTGGTTCTGAGCGGTCATGACGGAGTTCCTTCCTGCACGGGCCGGCTGCGTCGGATGTCTTGAGCCTGGTCGATCGAGGCGTGCCGGGGCAGGGCCGAAGGTCCATCCGGCAGGGGCCGCAAGTCTGCGGCTGGGCCTATGGGTAGCTGGATCTGGGCCGTTCGGCCCTACGCCAGCCGGGCCGTGACGCAGATGCTCGAACAATGACCGTCGAAGAGATGCCGCCGCTGACCAGCGACCCACGGGAGCCCGCTGACCGGCTACTTCGGGATCTGAGATCCCGCGCTGACGGTCTGTCGGATCGCGAAGCCGCACGCAGGCTGGAGGTGCACGGCCCGAACGAGCTGACCCGCAAGGGCGGCCGGACCTGGCCTGGGCAGTTGCTGAAGCAGTTCACGCATCCGCTGGCGCTGCTGTTGTGGCTGGCCGCCGCGCTCGCAGCGGTCTCCGGTACTACGGTCCTGGCCGTCGCCATCGTCGCGGTGATCATGCTGAACGCGGCGCTGGCCTTCGTCCAGGAGCAGCAAGCCGAGCGAGCCGTCGAAGCGCTCGCCGCCTACCTCCCCGCCAAGGCGTCGGTACTACGTGACGGCGTGCGGAAGTCGGTCGAGGCACGGACCCTGGTGCCTGGCGACGTCCTGCTGATCGCGGAGGGCGACCGGGTGTCGGCCGACGCCCGGCTGCTCGACGGGGGAGTCGAGGTGGACCTGTCGACGCTCAACGGCGAGTCGTTGCCGGCGTACCGGTCTGCTGATGCTGTCGATGTCGCGGGCTCGCTGCTGGATGCACCGGACCTGGTCTTCAGCGGTACCAACTGCACCGGGGGAGATGCGAAGGCCGTTGTGTTCGCGACCGGGATGCGGACCGAGCTCGGGCGGATCGCCGCCTTGTCCCAGCGGGTCGAGCAGGACGAGAGCCCGCTGGAACGGCAGATCAAACGAGTCGCCTGGCTGATCGCCGGCGTCGCCGTCGGGGCCGGGCTGCTGTTCTTGCTGATCGGGGTCTTCGTGGCCGGTCTGCCGCTGCCCGACGCGGTGAACTTCGGGATCGGGCTGCTCGTCGCCAACGTACCGGAGGGCCTGCTGCCGACCATCACGCTGGCCCTGGCGGTCGGCGTACGGGTGCTGGCGCGGGGCGGTGCGGTGGTGAAACGGCTGTCGGCGGTCGAGACGCTGGGCTCGACGACGGTGATCTGCACCGACAAGACCGGCACCCTGACGCAGAACCGGATGCAGGTCACGGACATCTGGACGCCGGCCGGTCTCATCTCCGCCGAGCCCGATGGACCGATCGCCCGGTCACTCGCCACCGCCCTCGCGGCGTGCAGCAACGCGACCGTCGATCCGGCACATCCCGCCGAGTCGACGGGCGACCCGACCGAGATCGCGCTCCTGATGGCGGCGGCCGGGATCGGGGCGGACGTGGCGACCGATCGCCGGATCGCCAACCGAGTCCGGCAGTTCCACTTCGACCCGAACCTGCGGCGGATGTCGACGATCGACCGGACCGGCGACGGTGGGCTGGAGGTCAACACCAAGGGCGCTCCGGAGGAGGTACTCGCGCAGTCGACCAGAATCGTCGAGCCGGACGGCTCCGTCCGTGGACTGACTGCCGAGGATCGGATGCGGTTGACCGACATCTTCTCCGGGTACGCCGCGCAGGGGCTGCGAGTGATCGGTGTGGCGCACCGCGAGCTAGGGCCGACGCCGGCGGAGCGCCGTGAGGAGGCCGAGCGGGACCTGGTCTTCCTGGGACTGCTGGCGATGTTCGACCCGCCCCGGCCCGAGGTCGCCGACGCGGTGACGCGCTGCCACTCGGCCGGGATCCGGCTGCTGGTTGTCACCGGTGACAACGGGCTGACCGCCGCGGAGATCGCCAGGCGGGTGGGGATCGGGCGGGCCGGCGCCCAGGTGATCACCGGGACGGAACTGGAGTCGATGAGCGAGGCCCAGTTGGACTCGCTGCTCGCCGAGGGGCAGGAGGTGATCTTCGCGCGGAGTTCTCCCGAGGCGAAGCTGCGGATCGCGGATGCCCTGCGAGCGCAGGGACACGTGGTCGCGATGACGGGTGACGGCGTCAACGACGCACCGGCCCTGCGCCGGGCCGACATCGGAGTTGCGATGGGCCTGGCCGGTACCGATGTGGCCCGGGAGGCCGCGACGATGGTGCTGACCGACGACAACTTCGCCAGCATCGTGACCGCGGTCGAGGCCGGGCGGCGGGTCTACGACAACGTCCGCAAGTTCATCGTCTACATCTTCGCGCACGCGATGCCCGAGATGATCCCGTTCCTGGTCTTCGCCTTGTCCGGCGGCCGGGTACCACTGCCGCTGACCGTCCTGCAGATCCTCGCCATCGACCTCGGCACCGAGACCTTGCCCGCACTGGCCCTGGGACGTGAACCGGCCGAGCCCGGCTTGATGGACCGCCGCCCTCGGAAACGAGGCGCCAATGTGATCGACGCCCAGATGCTCGGCCGGGCGTGGGGCCTGCTCGGTGGAGTGTCGGCGGTACTGGTCCTCGGCGTCTTCTTCTGGACCTTGCTGGCCGGCGGGTGGCACCCGGGTGACCCGACCGGCGCCGGCACGTCCCTGCATCACCTCTGGGTCCAGGCCACCACGATGACCTTCCTCGGCATCGTCGCCTGCCAGCTCGGCACCGCCTTCGCGGCACGCACCCAGTACGCGTCCCTCCGCTCGATCGGTGCCTTCAGCAACCGCCTGCTCCTGTGGGGCATCGCCTTCGAGCTCGCCTTCGCCGCCGCGGTCGTCACGATCCCAGCCCTGCAGAACATCTTCGGTACGACCCTGCCGCCGGCGCCGCAGCTCGCAGTACTGGCCACCTTCCCCGTCATCGTCTGGTCCGCCGACGAACTCTGGCGCCTGCGTCTCCGCAACAGACTCTCTCGAGGTGACGACGACCAGCGTGGGGGAGTGCCCCAGCAGCAGAGCTCGGGTCTGACCGTAGGAACGAGGCAGGACCGGGAGACAGGGTCCAAGGTCCACAGGGATTGAGTCCCTCCGGCCCTGCTCCGGCTGGCCTTGGCGAGGTGCACTGGAGGTGTCAGCGAAACCTACGACGAGGAGGACGGCCGAAGATGACATTGCCTCAGACAGGCCCGGCCGGGGGCGCCCCTGGCCGGGCGGCGGTCCCCGTCCTCACGGGGATCGGGTCCCAGCCGGCGGCCGCCGGCTGGGACGCTCTGGCTGCTGACGGATCGGTCGTTCATCTGCGACCGATCCGTCGCGACGACGAGGCTGCGCTGACAGCCATCAACCACCGGGTGTCGGACCGGTCGATCTACCTGCGGTTCTTCGGGCTGAGCCGGTTGATGGCCGACGAGCACACCCAGCATCTGGTCGGCGCGGACCCGGCGTACGGACACGTCGCGCTGGTCGCCGAGGTGGACGGTGAGGTGGGCGGGGTCGCCAGTTACGAGCCGATGCGGGCCGACGAGGCCGAGATGGCATTCCTGATCGACGACGCCCTGCATGGCCGGGGGATCGGTACCCTCCTACTGGAGCAGCTGGCCGCGGTCGCCCGCGAACGTGGGATCCGGCATCTGCACGCCGACACGCTCGCCGAGAACGCGGCGATGCTCCGGCTCTTCCTGGCCTCCGGTTTCCACGAGACCCACAAACTGGACACCGGCGTGGTGGAGTTGACTCTCGACACCGCGTACGACGCGCGCACGCTGGACCGGATGGCCGAGCGGGAGAGCGCGGCCGAGTCCCGGTCGCTGCGCCCCGTCCTGTCACCCCGCTCTGTTGCCGTGATCGGAGCAGGCCGCAAGCCCGGCGGGATCGGGCACGAAGTGCTGATGAACCTGCTCGACACCGGGTTCACGGGCGAGCTGTACGCGGTGAACCCGCACACGGACCAGATCGGCGACATCGCCACCTTCCCGTTGATCAGCGAGGTTCCGGGGCCGGTCGATCTCGCCGTGATCGCGGTACCGGCAGAGCAGGTTCCCGCTGTGGTCGAGGAATGCGGCCGGGCCGGGGTCGGTGGCGCCGTCATCCTGACCTCTGGTTTCTCGGAGCTGGGAGCCGATGGCCAGCAGGTGCAGCAGGAACTGCTCGCCCTGGCCCGCCGGCACAGCCTCCGATTGATCGGCCCGAACTGCCTCGGCATCGTCAACACCGATCCGGAGATCCGGCTGGACGCAACGTTCGCGAACGTCCGGCCCGAGCCCGGCGGCCTGGCGCTCGCCGCCCAGTCCGGCGCTGTCGGCATCGCCGTACTCGATCATGCCGGCCGGATCGGACCGGGCGTCTCCGAGTTCGTGTCACTGGGCAACAAAGTAGATGTCAGCGGCAACGATCTGCTGCTGCACTGGTGGAACGATCCGCGCACCGACGTGATCGGCCTGTACCTGGAGTCGTTCGGCAACCCGCGTAAGTTCGGTCGCCTGGCCCGGCTGGTCGGGCGGAAGAAGCCTGTCCTGGTGGTGAAGAGCGGCCGCTCGACCGGCGGTCGCCGGGCCGGTGCCTCCCACACGGCCGCGGCGGCGACACCGGACACCGCGGTCGATGCGCTGTTCGAGCAGTCCGGCGTACTACGGATGGAGACCCTGGAGGAGCTCGTCGACACAGCGCGAGTGCTCTCGGGTCGCCCACTGCCGATGGGCCGGCGGCTGGCAATCGTCGGTAATGCGGGCGGGGCCGGAGTACTGGCTGCCGACGCGGCGGCTGCGGCGGGTCTCGACGTACCGGAGTTCAGCCCGGCAACGATGAGCGAGCTGGTCGAGGTGACCGGCGCTGTCGGGACCGGCAACCCCGTGGATCTGGGCGCCGCCGCGACCCCGACGACGCTGGAGCATGCGATCAGGATCATCCTGGCCAGCGGTGAGGCGGACTCAGTCCTCGTCACCTATGCGGCGACGCGGGCCGGCGATGTCGAGGAGACGTACGCCGCGATCGCCCGGGCTGCAGCCGGCGCGACTGTGCCGGTCGTCGTCAACTGCCTCGGCGCCCCTGGCGCAGCAGCACAGATTGCGCTCGACGGCAGTGGCAAGCTGCCCGTCTACGCATTCCCCGAGACGGCGGTTCGCGCGCTCGGCCATGCAGTCAGGTACGCCGCCTGGCGCGCCCGGCCGCAAGGCGTAGTACCGGAGGTCGCGGGCGTCGACAAGGACGGCGCCCGGGCCGTCGTAAGACACTTTCTCACCAGCCATCCCACTGGTGGATGGCTAGATCCGTCGCATGCCGAACAACTGATGGTTTGTGCCGGCATCCCCGTGGTCGCGGCCCTCACCGCCGCGACCAGCGAAGCGACGCTGACGGCGGCCGACCGGGTCGGCTACCCGGTGGTCCTCAAGACCGCCGCAACCGGAATCGTGCACAAGACCGATGTGGGTGGCGTCCGGCTCGGCTTGCAGAACACGAGCGAGCTGGCGCAGGCCTACTCCGACCTGACAGCGTCCATCGGTGATCCACACGTGGTGGTCCAGGCGATGGCACCGACCGGAGTCGAACTGGTCACCGGCCTGGTCCGCGACCCGCTCTTCGGCCCGGTACTGATGATCGGCGGCGGGGGAGTACTGACAGATCTGCTGGCCGACCGCAGATGGCGTGGCCTGCCACTCACCGACCTGGACGCCACGGACATGGTGCGGTCGTTGCGTTGTGCACCTTTGCTGGCTGGCTATCGCGGCGCAGCGGGTGCGGACGAGCCCGCGGTACTAGAGGTCCTGCACCGAATCGCCTGGCTAGCCGAGGCCGTACCGGAGCTCGCCGAACTGGACATCAACCCGCTGACAGCCACTCCCACCGGTGCACTCGCCCTCGACACCAAGCTCCGGCTGACACCAGCCGGCCCAGAGCCGGACTGGTACTCCCGCCACCTCCGCTGATCAGCCGCTGATCCGCCGCTGTGAACGATCGGGATTGGGGGTGCCGACCTGTCACTGCCAGCGGTCGAGGGACTTCTGCCACGGGATCCTCGGCGTCTCGGCCGCGGCGTGATCGGGGTAGCCGGCGCGGAGGATCAGCTGCGGCCGGGTGCTATGCCCGACCAGGTCCTGGATCCGCGACCGCAGCGGCACGTGTTCGATCGCCTGGTTCAGGAACGAGACGGCCAGGTCATAGGAGGTTGCTATCAGCAACGAATGCTGCAACCCCATCCCCGCTCGTGTCCATGCGACTGAGTCGTCGACGGCGGTGGTGAGGACCGCGATCCGTGGATTCGTCTCGAAGACAGCGCTGCTGCGGGCATGCTGGTCGAAGCCGGCGGCCAGATCACGGAAGATCGCGGAGCGCGCGGGCACCGGCCCGAGCGCGGCCTGGGGGATTCCGTCCTGAGTGCGGTCACCGCCGACCCAGCGGCCGCGTTCGGTCAGCCGGTCCTCGTCGTGCAGGTCGAGGCCGTCGGCCGCGTGCAGGATCTGTTCGAGCTCGCGGTTGGCGGCCTGGTCGAGCCAGTGAAGCTCGGCGCCCTCGGCTCGAGCGGCGGCGTTGAGTCGCTCGAGCACGAGGGGCGAGACCTCGGCGGTCGTCATCGGTCCGCGGTAGGTGTGGCGGCGGCGCAGTTCGCCGTACAGGCTGCCGATCGGGGAGATGGTCGTGCTGTGGCGGGCGCCGAGGAAGAGCCGGACCGCGATGTCGGGGCGGTCCGGGTCGGGTTCGATCGCGAGCGTGGTCTCGAAGCCGAGCATCGCGGCGGCCACCCGGAGATTGAACGCGGCGGCGCCGAGGCCGATCCGGGTCATTCGCCCGGAGTGGTCCTCGGCCGGCAACGTCCGGTCCTCGTCGAGCAGTACGTCGACCACCTGGCCGGTGACCTCGAAGCGCCATGGCTGGGTGTTGTGCATCGACGGCGCCAGGCCGGCCGAGCGGAGCAGGATGCCGACCTCGTCGTGGTGGAGCAGCGGGTCGTCGCGCTGGATCACCATGATCCGACTCCTTCCATCGGGTTCAATCGGGCGGTCAGGTTGGTCATCAGGACTCCTCGGCGCCGGTACCGACGAAGGCGGAGACGGGGCGGCGGGGGGTGGTGTCCTGGACGGTGCTGTGGCCGAACCGGATGACCATGTGCGCGAAGCCGGGTTTGCCGGTGATGCGCTGGACCTTGCGGCGTAGGTCGTCGAACTCGAGCGGCTGGTTGAGGAACGCGGCCTTCAGTCCTTCGCGGGTGGCGACCAGCAGGGTGCGCTGCAGGGCCAGACCGGCAGCGAGTTGGTCGGTCTTGGAATCGCCGGTGGTGAACAGGACGGCCAGTGCGGGCTCGGTTTCGAAGGTCGCGCGCGCCCGGGTCTGGTCGGTCGGGCGGGTGCCGAGGTCGCGGACCGGTGCCGGATAGGCGGCCGACCGCGGGCCGAGGACCGAGCTGGGGACACCGTCGGTGGCGCGGATGCCGCCGACCCAGTGGGCGCGTTCGGCGCGGCGGTGCCAGTCGCCGATCTCGCGGAGGTCGGTGTCGATCAGCAGCCGGAGTACTTCGTGGACCTCGTCGGCGGGGAGCCAGGTGAGGTCGGCGTTCTCGGTTCTGGCGGCTTGGGTCAGGGCGATGAGTGCGTCGGTGGGTATTTTGACGGGTCGGACGGGTTCGCGGCTGGTGTGGCGGCGGGGGATCTCGTGGAAGAGTTCGGTGAGCTGGTGGTCGGGTGTGCCGGTGGGTTCGAGAACGATCCGGGCGACCAGCTCGGGTTCGGCCGGGTCAGGTACCAATCCGAACCAGCTGTTGTAGCCGAGTGAGGCGGCGGCGCAGCGCAGGTTGAAGGTGGCGGCGCCGGCGGCGATTCGCATGGCCCGGCCGGTGGGGTCTTCGGCGGGTAGTGCCCGGGAGCCGTCCAGGTAGATGTCGATGGCGGGGCCGTTGACTTCGAAGCGCCAGGGTTGGGTGTTGTGCATGCTGGGTGCTGCGACGGCGGCGCTGAGCAGTACGTCGATCTGTTCCATGGACAGTTGCTGTTCGGACATGAGGGGCCTCCTCGACCTGCTCGCGCGGCAACTCCTGCCGCCTTCCCAGCCTCGGCCCGTAGTACGCGGGCGCGCAGCAGGCATGGGTCCCTACTGGTCGGGCCCTTCGGCACCAACGTCCATGACTACGTGCTCTGCCAGGACCGCCGTCTTGGCCGCGACGATCAGGGTGTCCCTACGAATCGGAAGGAAACACCATGAGCACCACATCGCACCGGCAGCACATCCCGGCAGTTACCGAGGATGTACCGGCAAGCACCACCCGGGTGGCGGCTGGGCGAGCACTCGCCGTCCTGCGGATCGCCTACGGCTTCACCTTCTTGTGGGCGTTCGTCGACAAGGTGTTCGGTCTTGGCTTTGCCACCAAGTCGGGCAAGGGCTGGATCGATGGTGGCGACCCGACGGCCGGGTTCCTCGGCAAGGGCGCGACCGGTCCGTTCGCGAGCTTCTACCACTCGCTGGTCGGCGACTTCTGGGTCACTCCGCTGTTCATGATCGGCCTGCTCGGTATCGGCCTGGCGCTGACGTTCGGGATCGGGATGCGGATCGCCGCGGTGGCCGGCACGCTGCTCTATGTGCTGATGTGGAGCGCGAGCCTGCCGCTGGAGACGAATCCCGTGATCGACGACCACCTCATCGGCGCCATCACCTTGATCGCGCTCGCTCTGGTTGCTGCTGGCAACGTGTGGGGGTTCGGCAAGGTGTGGTCCGGGCTGTCGATCGTCAAGCACTACCCCTGGCTGCGGTGAGCACAATGACCAAGCAACCTGTGATCCACGTGGGCGTCGACGGCTCCTGGCGAGACACGGGTGCACTGGAGTGGGCCTTGCAGGAATCTCTCATCCGCAAGGCCCCGCTCCGGGCGATCCACGTCATCGACGAGAAGCTGCGGTACGCGCCGTACTGGGAACCGAAAGTGGTCGACGACGCGGCCATCGACCTGGTCGGCGAGGTCCAGCAGAAGATGACGAACCGCGATCCGGTCCTCGACCACAGCACCGACATCGTGGTCGGTCCGCCGGCCTCGACGCTGGCAGCGCTGGCCGGGAACGGCGAGATGCTGGTCGTCGGACGCCGCGGGATGAGTACGGTCAAGCGCCTCCTGGTCGGCTCGACCTCGGAAGCCGTGGCGAACCTGGCCACCGTCCCGGTGATCGTCGTGCCGGACGGCTGGAAGCCGGCTGACCACACCGGCCCGGTCGTGGTCGGGCTGGACGACTCGGGTGACTCCGAAGCCGCCATCGAGTTCGCGGCAACAGCCGCGGCCGAACGGCACGCCAAGCTGCGCCTGGTGAACGTCTGGGACCTGCCATCGATCTACAGCTGGGACGCGATGAACCTCGCCGGCGTCAGCGATGAATGGTCACGGACCGCCGAGGAGCACTTCGAGGCGATCGCCGCACAGTGGCGGCACAAGTACCCGGAACTGACCATCGAGGTCGAGGTACGCCGCGGACACGCCGTCGACGGCCTGATCGCCGTCTCCGAGGCCGCCGACGCTCACCTGCTCGTGGTCGGCGGACGGCACCACCACAAGGTGACCGCCGTGCTGCTCGGATCGGTCGCCAGAGGCGTACTGCAGCACGCGACCTGCCCGGTCGCCGTCATCCATCTCACCAAGGAGGATGCCTGATCTGCTGGGGTCATCGAGGCGGGTCGCGGACGACGCTGCGGTGGATCTCCGCGGTCAGCCGGTGGATCTCCCGGGTGAGTTCGGTGTTGGTCTTGAGTTCCTGTTCCTGCTCGACGAAGTCGTGGTCGGCCTTGGCCTTCTGGAACTCGGCCTGGCGGTTCTGGCCGATCATCACGAAGGCTGACAAGAAGATCGCCTCCAGCGAGACGATCAGCGTCAGCTTCGGCCACGGGTCGGCCTCGAACACCAGCATCCAGAGCGCGAACAGGCCGGCGTGCAGGTAGACGAAGGTCATCGAGCCGGCGAAGGCGGTGATCGCGTCGGCGATTCGCAACTGGACATCGGCCGCTCGTTCTCGCTGATGGGCGACGACAACCGGGTGGTGTGCCGCCCGCCGGACCTCACGATCCCGGGACGGGGCGGGTACACGCATCACTGCTCCTCTCCTACCGGGTGCGGGCGCAGCCCCCAGGCAACCAGGCGACGGCCTTCGAGCAACTCGATGGCCAGCCGGATCAGCTGCCGGTCGCGATCCGGCGCCCACGGCCGCAGCGGCAGGGTGCGCTCGACCGCCGCGGCCTCGTCAGGGTCGATCACGGAGAGATGGCCGGCGGCGGTCACGGTCCAGCCCAGATGGCGATCCTGGTCCAGGTCGTCCACTTCGAAGGCGACGACGTCTCCGCGCTCCGCGGCTCGGTGCTTGTCGCCGTCCGCGGTCGCGAACAGTACCGCGCGGTCGTCGATGACGAAGTTGACCAGCCGGATGACCGGAAGGCCGCCCCGCGTGAAGACGAGGCGGCCGATCGGCACGGAGTCCAGCAACTTCAGGCAGTCCTCATCGGAGAGGATCTCCAAGCCGGAGTGGTCGAAGTGGCGCGGCGGGGCACTCATGATGACCCCTTTCGGAGGCGGCGGCGGTCTGGTCCGAGGGTGACCAGGGCTCAGAACTCGAAGACGAGGCGGGCCGGGACGTGGCCGGACAGGACCTCGCCGATCGACTCGTTCACGTCGTCGAGCTTGCGGCCCTCCGAGATCACTCTGGTCAGTCCGGCGGCGTGCAGGGCGAACACCTCGGTGAGGTCTTGGCGGGTGCCCACGATGGAGCCGATGATCGCGATGCCCTTCAGTACGGTCTCGAAGATCGGGATCGCCATCGTGCCCTCGGCCGGCAGCGCGACGCAGATCAGCCGGCCGCCCGGGCGCAGCGACTTGAACGCCTGCTCGAACGACTCCGGCGACACCGCGAAGGCGAGCGCGACGTCAGCGCCGCCGAGTTGCTCGATCGCGGCGACCGGGTCCTGCTCGCGGGCGTTGACGACATGGGTCGCACCGAGTTCGGTGGCGAGCTCGAGCTTGTCCTGCTCCACATCGACGCCGATCACAGTTCCGCCGACGAGCTTGGCATATTGCACGGCGAGATGGCCGAGGCCGCCGATGCCGAACACGGCCACGTTCTCGGTCGGCTGGATCCGGGCGACCTTGACCGCCTTGTACGACGTGACGCCGGCGCAGCTGAGTGGTGCGGCATCGATCGGCGAAACCCCATCGGGGACAGCGACGGCGTACTTGGCGTCGGTCACGGCGTACTCGGACCAGGCGCCGTCGATCGAGTAGCCACTGTTCTGTTGCTGCTGGCAAAGGGTCTCGCGGCCGTCAACGCAGTACCGGCACTCGCCGCAGGCGTGCCCGAGCCAGGCGATCGCTACCCGGTCGCCGATCTGGTGGTTGTACACGTCCTGGCCGAGTTGCTCGACGATGCCGACGCCTTCGTGGCCGGGAACGAACGGCGGGCTGGGCTTGACCGGCCAGTCGCCGTTGGCGGCGTGGATGTCGGTGTGACAGAGCCCGCAGGCCTCCATCCGGACGAGGACCTGCCCGGCCGCCGGGGTCGGGCGGGGGCGATCCTGGATCTCCAGGGGCTGACCGAACTGAGTCACTACGGCAGATTTCATGACGATTGTCTCTCTTCTCCATCGACTGGATCGGCCGAAGACTCGACCATGAAACCAGCGTCGACTGAGCAGGGAGCTACGCGCAGGGCCTGAGGTCACCACTGTCCCGGGACCTTCAGCCCATCTGGATCGGGTTCGTCATCAGTTCGGTCGTTGCGTTCTTCGCGATCCTCTTCACTGGCCGCTATCCGCGCGCCATCTTCGACTACAACGTCGGCGTACTGCGCTGGTCATGGCGGGTGACGTACTACGCCTACGGAGCGCTCGGGACCGACCAGTACCCGCCATTCACGCTGGCTGAGGTCGAGGACTACCCCGCGCACCTGTCGGTCGACTGCGGGAACAGCGGCCACGTGTATCCGCCGTTCCGTCTCGATCAAGGCGGCAGCGATCCCGTCCTCGTCGTCTCGCTACCCCCGGATGGTCCCGAGCGATCCAGCGATTCGATCACCGAAACCACCCGCACCGATCCCTTGAGCTGAGTCATCGACCTGGACGAAGTACCAACTGCCGGACACACTGGCGCAATGCCGAGCGTCTACAAGGATGCGCGTGGTCGAAGCGCGGTACGGCGATGGTGTTCAGAAACCTTGGCGCAAGCTGACTTCCCACTCACGAACAGGACCCTGGATACCAGCTTCGGGCCGGTGGAAATCACCTCCGCCGGAAGGGGACGGCCGCAGGTCGTCCTGGTGCCCGGGACCGGCTCGAATGCTGCGGTGACTCTGCCGTGGCTGCAGGCACTGTCGGTCCATTGGGCGACCACGGTGGTGGATCTGCCGGGTCAGCCCGGACTTAGTGATCCGCGCCGGCCTCGACGCGCCCGGCTTGCCTGGTACGGCCGGGCGCTGGATGAGATCTTGGCAGCGATGGACGTCGACGAGGTTGTGGTGGTGGGCAATTCACTGGGGGCCGCCGTGGCGCTGGCCGCCAACTCGCCGCGGATCAGGGCCAGGGCATTGATCTCACCCGCCGGCATCATCCGTCTCAGCCTGGATCCGAAGCTGGTACTGGCTTCGGCCGTTTGGCTGCTGCGTCCCACCGCCGAACACACTCGCCGGATGCTCCGATTGTTCGTCGCCCCCAGCGCGGATCCGCCCGAGATCGAGGTGGAATGGATGGCCCTCATGGCTAGTTGTTGCCGCACGACGCTGGCTCCTCCGCCCTTGTCGGCCGAACTACTGGCCCGTCGCGCTGAGCGGCCGTGTGTCGTCGGGGTCGGTGAACATGATCGGTTTCTGCCACCCCGTCGGCTGGCGCCGGCAGTACGCCGAGCGATGAATCTCGACGTTCAGGTCTTCTCCGGAGTCGGCCACCTGACTACCCCAGCCGACCTCGACAAGGTGGTGTCCCTGGTGGCCAAGGTTGTCGAGCCGCCCAACAACTGAGCTGGCTTTAGTTGGCGGGGCGTAGGTCGGATTGGGGGATCCAGGTGACGTGGCCGTTGCGGTCCCGGACCCGGCCGAACCATTGGCCGCCGTCGCGGATCCAGGCGTCCAGTTCACCTCGCTCCCAGGCGACCAGGCAGTCGACGGCTTGGGGTGGGTCGACGGTGCGGATGTTGTCTGGTGGTCGTGGGCCGTGGGCGTCGAACTGCAGATCGAGGTCGGCCTTGGTCTCCTCGGCGCCGGCCAGATCGAGGTTGGTCACCCGCCAACTGTTGACCGCGTTGTCCCACACACCAAACGTGCCACTGCCGTCGTCCGAGATGCGCACCGTGAATCGTTCAAGCATGCATCCACGGTAACTCATCTTCGAACACATGTTCTAGTGTTGGGCTCACTGCATGGAGGATCGGTCTATGGAACGGTTCAGTCACGCAGTCTTTCGAGCGTCAACTGAAGGTCGCTCTCGTCCCCTTGGACCTCGACCTGTTTGTCGCGGCTGGTTGCGCCTCGCAGGAGAGTGACGGCTGAGGGGCGTACTCCGAACGCCGCTGCGACTGCCTGCAGGACGGCCTTTGTTGCTTGGCCCTCTACCGCTCGGGCGGCGACCGCGACGATCAACGCGGGGCCGGCCGGGCCGTCGTAGCGGCCGCCGACGCTGGTGCGGGAGGCTCCCGGTTTGACCCGAAGCAGGATTCTCATGGGCAAAGTTTCGCGCGACGGAGGAGGTGGCGTGGCGAGTTTTGCCCGTTAGGTCTGGTCGTAGGCGGTTAGGAGGCGGGTTCGGGAGTTTTCTAGGTGGGTTCGCATGGCCTGTTCGGCGGCCGGTTGGTTTTGGGTGTGGATGGCGTCGGCTATTGCTTGGTGTTCGGTGGTGGTTACCTCGGCGATGCCGTGGCGGAAGTACAGGCGGTACGAGTGGATGTGGGCGTGGAGGCGGTCGAGGGTTTCGGCGATCAGGGGGTTGCCGCTGGCGATCGCGATGGTGGTGTGGAGTTTGGCGTCTTCGTCGGCGAAGTCTCGGTATGCCCGGTAGGTGTCGCCGTGGACGGCGGGGGCCATGGCCTGGACGGCGTCGTCGATAGCTTGGCGGTCTTGGGTTGTCGCGTTGGCGGCGGCTCGGGCTGCGGCGGCGGGTTCCAGGAGGAGGCGGAGGTCGTAGAGGTTCAGGAGGGCGTCGCGGCCTAGGAGTGGGGCGACCAGGTAGCCGGCGTTGGGACGGCGGACCACCAGGCCTTCGGCTTCGCAGCGGAAGAGGGCTTCGCGGACGGGGGTTTGGGACACCTCTAGCTCGCGGGCCAGGCCGTCGATCGACAGGCGGGCGCCGGGCTCCAGGGCGTTGTCCATCAGTAAGCGTTTGAGCGACTCGTAGACGCTCTCGCGCAGCATCAGGCGGGGCGCGGGGCGCAACGTCCGCGCCGGGCCCGGGTCTTGTTCGCGCACGGTCTCCTCCTGCTCTGGCCATTGACAGCAGGCCACGCAGCTTCTAATTTCCAATATCGTATCCGATTTTGAGTGACTCGCCGCCCGCGACTGAAAGGCCACTTCAATGCCGGAATCTGATTCTCCCGCCCGAGGCTTACGACGCCGTTCGATCCTGGTCGGCGCGCCCGCTGTCGGTGTTGCCGCCACTTTGCTCGGTTCGGCAGGCACCCAGGCCCACGCCGCGCCGGTCATGGACCAGGCGACGGGGCAGCGAGTCGATGCGCAGGAGGCGCTCGCGAGGCTGCGGTTCGGGTTGTTCGTGCATTTCGGGCCGGCCAGCCTGACCGGGCGGGAGACCGGCTGGGGGCGGGAGGCGTACCGGGCCGGCAAGACGGACGAGACGACGTCGCCGTACAACGATCCGACCAAGCTGTTCGATCCGGTGTACGACGTGGCGTACAAGTCGTTCCTGCCGGCGAAGGGCTGGGCCGAGGACCTGGCCGACGTCGCCGTGTCGGCCGGGATGAAGTACCTGGTGCTGACCAGCAAGCACCATGACGGCTTCCCGATGTTCCGGGCGAGCAACTTCGCCAAGTCGTTCTATCCGGACTTCGCGACCACTCCGCTGGGCAAGTCGAAGCGTGATCTGGTCGACGAGGTCGCGATCGCCTGCCGCTCCCGCGGGATCGAGTTCGGCCTGTACTACTCCGGCTGGGACTGGACGAATCCGCTGATCGTCGCGGGCAAGAACGACGAGTACTACGACTACATGATGAGTCACCTCAGGCAGCTCATGAGCGACTACGGCGACATCTCCTTCCTCTGGTACGACGGGATCGCACCGACAGACCTGAGCGTCTACCACCCGCCGACTTTCCACTCCGTACCCCGCAACCTCCAGCCAGGCCTGCTGATCAACAATCGCGGGTACGCGCTCGGCTGGGCGGACCCGCTGCCGACGCTGGCCGGTGACTACTCGACTCCCGAGCAGCGGGTCGGTGCGTTCGACGTGGCGCGAGCCTGGGAATCGTGCATCACGATCGGCGACCAGTGGTCCTGGCGGCCGAACGAGTCGGTGAAGTCGCTGGAGACGATCGTCAAGACGGTGATCTCGACGGCGACCGGTGACGGGAACCTGCTCTTCAACGTGGGGCCGAAGCCGTCCGGCGAGGTGGACAAGCCGCAGCGCGACCGGCTGGCCGAGGTCGGTCAGTGGATGAAGGCCTACGGTGCGGCGATCTACGGCACCCGGGGTGGACCGATCAGGCCGAGTCCTCTCGCGGCGACCACCTTCAAGGACGCCACGATGAACGTGTTCTTGTTCAAGCGGCCCAGGGACAAGGATCTCCTGAGAGTGCCGAATCTGAACAACCCGGTGGTCTGGGCGAAGACCCCCAAGGGCCGGGCTGTTCCGTTCACGGTCAGGAGCGACGGCGGGGTTGACCTCAACCTAGCCGGGCTCGATATCGCCGCCGGGCCGGTGGAACTGGTCCACGTGAAGTACCGCGACCCGCTGTCGCATGAGTACCTGAGCGCCGAACTGATCAGTGATCCCGTCCGTCCGGGCAATCTCGCCCTGAACAAGCCGGCCACTCAGATCTCCACCGACTACGACGGCGACGCGGCCCGGGCCGTCGATGGCAACACGGACGGCAACTACTTCAACAACTCCGTCACCCACACCACCGTCGACGCCAAGGAAGCCTGGTGGCAGGTCGATCTCGGTGCTTCGGCCCCGATCGGCGACGTCGAGGTCTACAACCGGACCGACGGCGGTTTCGGCTCCCGTCTGAGCGACTTCTGGGTGATCGTCTCCGACAACCCCATCACCGCCCAGGACCTGGCCACCGCTCGCACCGGCCCCGGAGTCACCGCCAAACGCCAGGCCGGTACCGCTGGCACTCCCACGACACTCAACTTCGCAGGCGCCTCCGGCCGGTACGTCCGCATCCAACTCGAAAACCAGAGCGGTCCGCTGTCCATCGCGGAGGTCGGCGTCTACAAACAGGCCTGACGATCAGGACAGGTCGATGCGTAGGTCGCGGGAAGGCTCCGGCCGCCAACTTGCTCCGCCGTCGTTGCTGTAGAGCGCATTGCCACCGGCCAACGGGTCGCCATCGTTGTAGGCCAGGCCGTAACAGCCGGTGGTGGTCGTGCTCTTGACGACGATCGCGAAGCGTTCACCGGCGGCGGCTCGCACATGCGCCGGCATTGAGACAGTGACCCGGGACGGTGACCAGCTCACGTCTGCGGGCGCGACCGTGCGGCTCGCCACCACCGCGCCAGGGTTGCCCTGGGCGTCGGTCCGGGTCACCTCGAGGGTCAGTGGCGCGTTGGGATGGCCGGATTGGAAGGTGGTGTAGGAGACCGGCTTCAGGTTGCCGGCGGCGGCGATCGTGAAGGTCTGCGCCCGGGTGATCTCGCCCGCGACATCGCAGTACGAGTGGAAGCCGACATCTCCGGCCGAGATACCGCGGACCTGTGCACGGGAACGAACGGTGTCGCTGACGTCGAGGTCGTAGCTGGTGCCGCACTGGAGCGGTTCGATGGATCCGTCGGCGCGGAATCGCAGCGGCTCCCACTGATGGGTGGCCAACGCCTCGTTCGGCGCGCGATCGTTCCAGCGGTCGCTCTGGTAGAGGTAGATCGGGCCGTCCGGCGTCGGCAACTCGGCGACGTCGGCCGGCTGGCCGCCGCAGGAGTCCGAGCTGATCTTCACGCCGTGCACGGTGGTTGCTGGCGGCAACCAAGCCGACAGGTCGCCGGCGAAGTCGTCGGCCAGCAACACCGTTCCGTCCGGTGCCAGCACCCGAACGTCGTCGAAGCGGGCGCTCTCGGTGTCGTTGCCGCCGCTCTCGCGGAAGCCGATCCGCCCGGCGGCGTACGAGGTGTCCGTGGTCGTGTCGATCAAGGTGCCGTTCACCCAGGTCCGGATCGTCGAGCCTTCGATCTGGGTCCGCACCTGGTAGGACTGACCGCCGGTGATCGGCATCGGCGTCTTCACGATCTCCAGCCTCTGCACCGATCCGTTCCGGAAGACGGCCTTGGTGAGACTGCCGCCTTCGGCGCCGGGATGCGGATAGTTGCCGAGCATCCAGACGTACCCGGTACCGGTGTCGGTGGCGCGGAAGGTCCAGCCGGCTTGGGCATAGCTGCCGCCTCCGCCGGTCTGCTGGGGGACTGCCCGGAACGACAGGTCGTAGTCACTCCATTGCTGGCCACCCTTGGACAGTCCGACGCCGCCGCCGGTGATCTGCAGTGCTTGGTCCTGGACCTGCCACGCCGCGTCGGAGGTGGACCCCTGCCACGGACCCAGGGGAGTGGCGGCGCGGAAGTACGACGTACCGGTGGTGCAGTAGCCGCAGTTTGGGTCGGACAGCGTCACGTAGTAGCTGCCGTCGCGCTTGAACATCGACGGCGCCTCGGTGGACTGCACGCCGAGCCGGGTGAACTGGCCGGTCCCGGTGCGGTACGTCGGGTCCAGCTTCTCGACCACGATTTCGCCGCCGACGCGCCAGTCGGTGTATGCCAGGTACGCAGTACCGTCGGTGTCGCGGAACAGGTCGTGGTCGCCGTTGTTGACGCCGGGCGGGATGTCGTTGTTGACGGCAAGCTTCGGGATCGCCTGCTCGGCGAACGGCCCGTTCGGCCGGTCCGCGGTGAAGACGTGGTACCCGACGCCGACGTCGTACGAGTTGATCCACAGCACGTACTTGCGGGTGGTCCGGTTGTAGAGGACATGCGGGCGGTAACACCCGTACGTCGAGCCGCTGCACCGTTGCTGCCAGCTGCTCGTGGTCGCGTCGAACAGGAAGCCCTCGTCGGTCCAATGGACCAGGTCGGTCGAGCTGTACGACTTGAACCCGCAGAACGGGGTGCCCGGCTGCTGCCACTCGAAGCCGCAGCCGTAGCTGGTTCCGTACAGGTAGTACCGCGACCCGAACTTCTGGATCTCCCCGTCGTGCGCGTCGACGGCATCGCCGGAAGGCACGAACCGCACGGTCGGCCCGGCTGCATCACCGTTCACGATCGTCGAGACCGAGGCCGGCTGAGGTGCCAACGCGGCCGTGGCGGTCAGCGGGGTCAATAACACCGCCAGCATGGGGGCCAGCAGCAACAGTCCACGTGCCCGCACTCGCCGTCCACCGCGGATGTCCATAGCCCCACCTCATGAATCGTTTCAATGCTTCGGTGAATCCTCCGCCGAACTGCCGTCCGAGGTCAATTGCCCGGCGTGTCCGACTCCGGCCAATCGGGCATCAGCAGGATCTTGCCGAGGGCCGTGCGGTCGGACGACTCGGACAGCTTCACCGCCGCGGCCACCTCGGCCAGGGGATAACGGGCGGCGATCTGCGCGGTCAGGACGCCGTCGCTGAGCAACCCGAAGACCTCCGTGAGGTCGGTCCGGATCTGCCGCCGGAACTGCTCGCGCTTGGGTGTTCCCGGCTTGCCCGAGCCCGCCCAGATGTCGAAGAAGCTCGCGTGTCTGCCGCTGGGCAGGTAGTTCCAGAACGCCAGCTTGGCCAACAGCGGCAGGAAGTACATGATCACGGGCAACTTGTCGTCGAGCTTGCCCGCGATGCTGTACGAGACCAGGGTGCCGGTGCGGTTGAGCAGTCCGTATGACGTGTTCACACTCGCGCCGCCGAGGTGATCGAACACGGCGTCCACGCCGTCGGGCGCGAGCTCCCGGATGCGGTCGACAAGCTCAGGGTCCCGGTAGTCGACCGGCTGCACTCCGAGCGCTCGCAACGCGTCATGGTGCCGGGGGTTGGCAGTGCCGATCACCTGGGCACCCACCTGCCGCGCCAACTGCACCAGGATCGTGCCGACGCCACCGCTGGCGCCGAGTACCAGGATCGTCTGCCCAGCGCTGACCTTGGCGGTGCGGTAGAGCATCTGGTACGCCGTCAGCCCGTTGACGATCAGCGTCTCTGCCTCGGCGGCGCTGATTCCGTGGGGAACCTGTACGAGTTCCGCGACCGGCAGTAGTGCGGCTGTTGCCCAGCCACCGGTCTTGGTTAGTGCTGCCACTCGGCGGCCGACCAGGGACTGGTCCTCGCCCGGGCCGACTGCCTCGACGACGCCGACCAGGTCGTAGCCGGGTACGAAGGGGAACGGTGGCTGTCCGAAGTACCGGCCGCGGCGCATGGCGCTCTCGGCGAAGGAGACGCCGGTCGACTCGATCCGCACCCGGGCCTGGCCTGCGGTGGGTGCTGGTAGCTCGCGCTGCACGAGGGTGATCCCCGATGGCTCCACCTTGCCCGGTAGTACTGCCTCGGTGACGACCGTGCTCGCCTCAACCGCGACGGGAAGGCCGGCGGGGCTGCTGGTCCGGAGGATGGCGATGCCGGTTGTCAGAACCCAGAGGAGGTAGCTGTAGAGGGAGATGCGCTCGGCGATGCCGGTGGGCACCCAGCCGTAGGTGGCGGGGATGTTCACCAGTCCGATAGCGCCCAGGGTGATGCTGGCGGTCCCGAGCCAGCGGGGGAGGCCGAGTAGCCGGCGTGAAAGCCCGGTGACGATGGCGAGGCAGTTGCCCGCGATGATCGAGAGGAATGCCCCGATCAGGTAGAGCGCGAGTGTTCCGTTGTCGACGGTGTCCTGGCCGAGCGGGAAGACTGCGAACAAGATGAGGGCGACCGCCTGCGCGATTCCGAGGGCGGTGATGGTGCTGCGCCGCCATCCGCTGAGCCGGCGGCTGAGGCTGATCACGGCCGCGGCGACGAGTACGCCGGTCAGGGCCCAGGCGATGTCCATCAGCCACCACAAAGGTGAGGAGATGGTGTAGCCGCGGAAGTCTTCGGTGAACCTGCTGCCGAGGAAGTTCACGTAGTCGTCGACGTAACTGTACGGCCGCCGGTCCCAGGCGCTGGCGACGATCGCCTCGGCGACGACGTAGATCGCGGCGGCGGCGATGAACGCCGGACCTACCCAGCGAGCGATCGTCGTCCGCGGGGCGGCTGTGTGGTGCGACATGTGCGTTCGCTCTCTAGGGGGGAGGTGCGAGGGAGTTGAGTAATGAAGCATCGCAGAGTTAATGACCGTAACTATGAACCGAGACGTTGCAGTTCGTCAACCGAATGGATGCGTTACGCTGCGAAGATGACCAACCAGCCGCAGGTGAGCCGGCGTGAACGGCTGCGCGCGCAGACGCTGCGGGAGATCGAGGACACCTCGTTCGCGATCATCGATGCCGACGGTGTGCACGCGCTGACGATCGCGGCGCTGGGGCGCAGCATGGCGATGTCGGCGCCGGCCGTCTACCGGTACTTCGCCTCCCGCGACGCCCTGATCGAGCACCTGGTGACGCTGTCGTACCAGCAGTTGGCCGATGCGATGAGCCAAGCCGTCGAGGGCAGCCGGCGAGCTCCGCGGGCGCGGGTGCGGCTGCTGGTCGAGGCTTACCGGGAGTGGGCGCTGCGGCACCGGCGGCGCTACGGCATGCTCTTCGCCGAGCGCGCGGACGACTCGCCCGGCCAGTCGCGTGTGCAGACGCCGCTCGACCAGGCGATGGCGCTGCTCATCGACCTGCTGGTCGCCATCCAGGATGCGGCCCGGGCACCCGGTACGACCGGAGACCGCGCGCTCGACGGGCAGCTGCGGCACTGGGCGCAGTCGCAGGAGCGGCCGGACACCACGCCGTTGGCGGCCACCGCGGCCATCCTGGTCTGGTCACGGGTACACGGGATCGTCAGCCTCGAACTGACCGGGGTCTTCGACCACCAGACGATCGAGGCCCAGCGCCTGATCGAGCTGGAGATCGACAACGCTGTCCAGCCGCTGACAGCGGGTCGCTGATCCTGCCGGACACCCAGTGGCGCAAGAACGCGCGCCCGCTGGGTCAGGCGCCCGGCGAGCTGAGTCCCGTGGAGAGGCGGGCGGCTTCCTCGATGAGGGCCGTCAGGGCTGGGCGGTCGGGACCGGGGAGCCAGGCGAGGGCGACGGTGATGGGGGCCATGTCGAGGACGTCGATGTAGGCGATGTCGGGTCGGGGGTAGAGGTCTCGGCAGGCGGCGGGGACCACGGTGATGTTGGGGCCTAGGGCAACGGCTGAGAAGAGTTCTTCGAGGTTGGTGACCTCATCGTCGGTGAAGTCGACGCGGGTGCCGTCGGGGCGCGGGTCCACGGCCCAGAAGTCGCGGTACTCCTGGTGGACGCTGGGGGAGAGGCTGACCACTTTGTGGCCCTTCAGGTCCGCGATCAGGAGGTGGTCGCGGGTGGCGAGTTCGTGGTGGTTGCTGACAGCAACTGCACGGGTTCCGGTTCCGATGGCCTGCACCGGAACGCCGGGTGGGACGGGGAGGAAGGCGACGATGACGTCGACCTGGCCCTGGGGCAGGGCGGTCACCTGTTCGACGAAGTCGAGGTGGCGGACCTTGATGGTCAGCTCAGGGTGCTGGACCCGCATCTCGGCGAGCAGGGCCCGGACCTCGGGGAGGGTGATGATCGCTTCATGGCTGCCGATCACCAGTTCGCCGGACTTCGGCCGGTCGTGGAACGGTGCTCTGGCCGAGCGCGGCTCGCGGAGCAACTCCGCGTGGGCCTCGGAGAGCGCCGCGCTGGGGCTGACGCCGAGTTCTTCGGCAAGGCGGCGGCGCACATCGTCGTACCGGCGTAAGGCGTCAGCCCGTCGGCCGGAGGCGAGCAGGATCGTCAACAGGCGAGCGTGGACCCGCTCGTCGTACGGCAGCTCGGACGCGAGTTGCTCCAGCTGGTCGAGGGCGAACTCGGGCCGGCCGGCTTGCAGGGCCGCGTCGGCGAGCTCGAGGACCAGGCTGATCCGCGACTCCTCCCACCGGCGGACCAGCGGGTCGGTGCGGATCCATTCGGGACCGTCGGCGAAGAGCGGCCCACGCCACAGGTCGAGCGCGTGGTGCAACGCTTGGGCGCGGTCAAGCGGGTCAGCGGCTCGCGGCGCCAGGACGAGTTGCTGGTACTTCGCGAAGTCGTCCTCCGAGTGCGGAAGCTCCAACCGGTACCCGTGCCCGTCCCAGGTGACCGTTGCCTCCGGCCCACATTCCTTCTGGAGCCAGTCCCTGAGTCGCGACACGGTCGTGTGCAAGGAACCACTCGAGCACCCGTCCGGGCCCCAGCCGAGCTCGATCACCCGCGCCGCACTCGGCGTCTGGCCGGTGTGCAGGAGCAACGCGCCCAGCAGATTGCGAACAGCCGGCCGCTTCGCAGGCACCGCCTGGCCATCCACCTGGACCCGCAACGCGCCCAGAATGCCCAGACTCACCCGAGACTGCCCCAAGAGGTCCGCCCCTATCCCGTAGTACTCCGCCTGACTGCGTCCGATCAGGCGGAGCCTACCTGTGGAAAGGGTTGTCAGTAGGAGATCCGGAGCGGTGTCCTGATCCGTTGGGAGGGTGCGTTGACGGTCAGGGTCCGGGTGGCGCTGTCCCAGCTCCAGTTCTGGGCGCCGAGGCGCTGCCCGTTGAGGCTGATCCGGGCGGGTGCCGCGGGGACGCCGAGGAACTTCACCGTCCACTCCCGCTCGGTCACCTGACCTGGGAAACGGCCCTGCGTCGGGTCGATCGTCAGCTCACGCCGGCCAGGAGTCTCCTGGTACGTGAGTTCGGTCGTCGCGCTCAGCGCCTTGTCGGTCGTCGAGCCGTCGTCGTCGAAGAGCGTGAACGTGCCCGAGGCGCCAGGCCCGATGGTCGCGGTCACCTTCGTCAGCGGGTTCTGGCTGTCGTTGGTGATGTTCGTGCTGCGGGTGGTCATGATGCCGCCGGCCCGGACGAAGACCGGCATGGTGCTGAGACCAGTCGTGATCGACTGGGTCGTCCCGCCGGCATAGGTCTTACCGGTGAAGTAGTCCGTCCATTGACCCGGCGGGAACCACACAGACGTGGTTGCAGCAGTGCCCGGCGTGGTCACCGGAGCCACCAGTAGGTCGGGCCCATAGAAGTACTCGCTAGCGGCAGCAGCATAGGCAGTCGCCTCCTCCGGATACTCCAAGTAGGTCGGCCGAACCACCGGTACGCCGGTAGTCGCCGCCTCCTGTGCAAGCGTGTAGGTGTAAGGCACCAGGTTCTCGCGCAGGTTGAGGAACCGCGTCGCGGACTTCGCCGCCGCAGTCCCGTACTGCCAGGGCAGCCGGTCACTGTGGTTGCTGTGCAGCCGGTCGATCGGCTGGAACGTGCCGAGCTGGACCCACCGGGCGTACATGTCGTCGGGCAGCTTGGACGTCCGGCGTTGCTGGCCGCCAACGGTGTAGAGCTCGCTGCCAGGCAAGCCGTTGCCGTCGTTGTGGCCGCCGATGTCGTGGCTGATCGCCGACATGCCGGTCGCTACCGACTCACCAGGGGTCGCTCCGACCTCCATTCGCAAGGTGCCCCACGTCGATGAGGTGTCGCCCGTGAAGTGCAGGGTGCTGCGCTTGTCAGCCCAAGGACCAGTCGCCAGCGCGGTCGGACCGCCATAGCCGCCGGCCTGCAACGATCCGTAGGCACGCGAGATGACGAACCCACGACCGATCGCCGGTGCAGCCAGGTCTGCGTACTGCTGGTTGATCCAGGCGTCCGGCGTGACACCGGGCAGGCTGGACCGGGAGCTGTCGCAGCACCAATCGAGCCACCAGAAGTCGTTGCCCTGCTCCATCATGCCCGCATGCAGGTCGAGGTAGGCCTTGAGCTGATCCGGGTCGGCCCAGTCGAAGACGTAGCAGTCGGTGCCGCAACCGGACTTGGTCAGCTTGCCCTTCGCGGTGGCCTGCGCCTGGGCGAACTGCGGGTCGTTGCCCATGATGCTGGGATGGATGTTGAGGTTGTTGTGCAGGCCCTGTGACTTCGACCAGGCGAAGAAGCCGGCCGGGTCGGGGAACTTCGCTGTGTCGAACTGCCAGCCGTTCCAGGTGTCCGGCGCCTTGAAGTCCGTGTCGGTGACCAGCACGTCCAGCGGTACGCCGTTGGCGCGGAAGGCGGGCAGGATCGTGTCGCGATAGTCGGCCGCGGTGCGGTCGATGTACTCCGAGTACCAGACGCCATAGGCCCATCGCGGCAGCAACTCCGCCGGTCCGGTCAGCGTCTTGAGATCACCGAGACCTGCCTTGTAGTCATGCCCGAACCCGAAGACGTAGCCATCCTGGTACGCCGATCCGCCATGCCCCGGCCGTTGCGTCACCCGCCGGGCGCCACTCTCATAGAGCGCCGAACTCGTGTCGTCGAGCAGGTACCACCCGTCCCGATGCAGCAACCCTTCAGCGGTCGGCGGCGCACCGTTGTCCCCGTTGACACCGTCGAGGCCGCGCCGGTACCCGCCGAGCGCGAGGTGCGGCTGCGGAGCCAGCGCGCCGGTTGCCGCCACGGCGACGGTGTCCACGTTGACGTGGCAGCTCGTCGCGGTCGGGCAGCCGAGTACGACTTCGTTCGTCCCCGCCTTGAGGTCGACCGGGATCGACGCGGTGCCCCACGCGTTCCAGTCGGTCGTCACCGGGAGGGAGATGGTGCGGGTGACGCCGGCAGCCGTGACGGTGGCGGTCCGGGTCTCATGGCGACCGTCGCCTCCGGTCCCGTTCGCGTAGCGGAGGTGCAGTTGGTAGGTGCCATCAGCAGGCACTCCGACGACCCGCTGGGTGAGGCTCGCACCGGCGTTGAGCTCAGCGATGAAGCCGCGTCCGGCATACCCGGGATGATCGCTCGCCACCAGAGCTGACCCCGACGGAAGACCGGCCTCGGCCTCGCAGCTGACGGCGAAGGCGCAGTCGCCATATGCGCGGGCGCTTGCCGGCGGGTAGGCGGCGCCAGCCTTGAGCACCGAGAAGCTGTCGACGTTGAGGTTGCCGGAGTCGGCCGCGGTCCGGACCAGACGCAAGACGTGATGCCCGGCGGTGAGGGTGAGTGGCGCCGAGGCGAGGGCCCACGAGTCCCAGCCGTCGGTCGGGGCGAACGTCACGGTACGGGCCGCGCTGCCATCGACGGACACGCTCAGCGTCCGTGCTTCATGCTTGCCGTCTCCGCCGGTTCCGTTGGCGTAGCGGGTGGTGAATGAGTACAACCCGGCATCGGTGACGAGGATGTCCGCGGTCGCTTGCGCACCTGTGGTTTCGAACCCTGCAAGGAATCCAGCGCCGGTATAGCCCGTGTGGTCAGTGGCGAGTCCGAGACCGTCGGCGGTCAGGTCCTCGCCTTCGCAGAGCGCGCCGACGGCACAAGTCAGGCGGTGCCAGGGCGCGGCGGCGACCGGCGCGGATCCGGCGTTGAGTCGGAGACCGAGGTTGCCAGCGTCGAACGGACCGGAGCCGACCTTGTACGTCAACGTCGCCGCGCTGGTCCGGATGGTGAGCACGCCTTGGGAGACCGAGGACGTGAACGGTACGGCCGCAAAGTCGGCGCGTCCGACGGCGTTGAAGGTCGCGGAGTCCTGGAACTTGCCGTCACCGGCGTACTCGGTCCGGATCAGGGTGGGGGAGAGCACTTGGAAGCGGGCGTTGCCCGCGACGACTGTCTGTCTCGGTGGGTCGGCGACGGCCGGCCGGGCTATCAATCCGCCGGCCACCACACAGGAACCTAGGAGGACGGCCAGAACCTTCGCTGTTCTCATCCGCACGATCGGACTCCGATTCGAAGAGGGGGCGGTCTACAACGATGGAAATCCTTGCAGGCCAAATAGGAGCATGTCGGGGGTGCGCGTGTCCAGAGGTGGTGCCAGCTCTACCTCCGAACCGCCAGTTGGTGGGATGTCGCCGACGCTACGGGCTCCCTAGCGTTGCCGGTATGACCTCAGCGATCACTGAAACTGACCTCGCACTGAACTCACGAGCGTTGCCGGCCGACCGCACGACCGGCCCGGCGGCGGCTGTGCGGGTGGAGCAGGTCACCCGCATCTACGCCGCCGGCGGACAACCGGTCGCCGCCCTCGACGGTGTCGACGCCACTTTCACCCGCGGCACGTTCACCGCCGTGATGGGCCCGTCCGGTTCCGGCAAGAGCACCCTGCTCCAGACCGCGGCCGGGTTGGACCGGCCGACCTCCGGACGGGTCTGGGTCGGCGACAAGGAGCTGTCCCGGTTGTCGGAGGCCAAGCTCACCCGGTTGCGCCGGAGCGAGATCGGATTCGTGTTCCAGAACTTCAACCTGGTCGGCGCTTTGACCGTGGAGGAGAACGTCACGCTTCCGCTGCGGCTGTCCGGAGTACCGGTGGATCGTAGATGGCTCAAAGAGGTCGTCGAGCGGGTCGGCGTAGGAGAGCGGCTCCGGCATCGGCCGGCTGAGTTGTCGGGTGGGCAGCAGCAGCGCGTCGCCATCGCCCGGGCACTCGCGATGCGCCCGACGGTGGTCTTCGCGGACGAACCGACGGGCGCGCTCGACAGCCACACCGCCGCTGAGGTCCTTGCCCTGTTGAGATCGATCGTCGACGACCAGGGCCAGACGATCATCATGGTCACCCACGACCAGCTGGCGGCGTCGTACGCCGACCGCGTGCTGGTACTCGCCGACGGCCGCATCATCTCTGACTCAGGAGTACGCGCATGATCGCGCTCGCAGTGCGGCTGATCCGCCACCGACCCGGTACCGTCCTTGCCACCCTGATCGCCCTCGCCGCCGGCGTCATGGTGATGACGGGTACGGGCGCCCTGGTCGAGTCCGGCCTCCGTCACCAGCCGAAGCCGGAGCTCTACGGAGCCGCCGACCTCGTCGTCGCCAAGCGCGACATCACCTTCACCGGCAAGGAATTCGGCGGTGACACCTACACCACGACAACCCGCCTCCCCGAGCCCGGCACGATGCCGGCCAGCCTGGTCGCCCAACTCCGGCAGGTGCCCGGAGTCTCCAAGGTCGTCGCAGACCCAGCAGTCGGCGACGAGGCGACAGGCATACAGTCGAAAGGAACCCAGCCCGGCCGGGTGGAGGTCATCACGATCACCGAGGAAGCCGGAGCGGACCGAGCCGCGGTCAAGGCGGAGGTCGACAAGCTCGCCGCGTCGGAGCAGGCGAAGGCGTACGCCGGCAACGCCAGGGGAACCGTCGAGCGGCCAGACCTGGCAACAGCCCGCGACCTGTTGATCCAGGTCGGCGCGGCGTTTGGCGGCTACGTCGTGATGCTGATCGTCTTCGTCGTCGCCGGTACGATCGGCCTGTCCATCCGTGGTCGCCGGCGTGAGCTGGCGTTGCTCAGGGCAACTGGTGCGACACCGTGGCAGCTCCGGCGGATGCTGATGGGCGAGGCCGCGATCCTCGGTGCTGTTGCCTCGGTGATCGGTATCCCCGCCGGGCTGCTGGCCAGTCGCTGGATGGGCGACCAGCTGATCAGCAGAGGCTTCGTACCGGCCGATTTCCCCATGTCCATGGGAGTTCTGGCCGCGCCGGCAGCGGCGCTGCTCATCGTCGTGCTCGCGGTTGCTGCAGCCCTGCTCGCCTCGCGCAGGATCTCCGCGATCCGGCCCGCCGAGGCACTGGCCGACGCGGCGGTCGAGCCCACTCGCAGTGGCAAGGTACGACTCGGCTTCGGCCTGGCGGCTCTTGTCGGTGCCCTCTCGTCCAGCGCGTTCGCAGTGGTGGGCGGTGGCCAGGCAGCGCTCGCGGGTGCGATCAGCATGCTGTACCTGCTCGTCCTTGCCGTCGCTCTGCTCGCGCCCTGGATCAACGGCACCGCAGCCAGGCTGCTCAGCCCACTACTGAAAGCGGTCTGGGGTAACAGCGGCTATCTCGCTACTAGGAACCTGGCCGCGAACGCGCGAGGCATGGCGACAGTACTCACGGCACTGGTCCTCTCGGTCGGGTTCGGCGGCTCTGTCTGGTTCCTGCAGGACAACCTCGAGCGGCAGACCGTTCAGCAGGTGCAGGCCGGGACGCTCGCGCAGTACGCGGTGGTCTCGTCCACGGGCTTGCCGGACGATGCGGCGGAGAGATTGCGCGATACCCCGGGAGTGGAGGCGGCGACGGGCGTACGCCGTACCTCCGTGATCGTGAAGGTCTTCCAGGACGCCGAGGTCGTTCCCGCCCAGGCGATGGACCTCACTGATGCCCTCGAGACGACCGATCTGCAGATCAAAGAGGGTGCGCTGACTCCAGGCAGCGTTGCAGTCTCCAAGGTCCGGGCAGACTCGCAGAACTGGAAGCTCGGCGACACCGTCGACGTCTGGCTCGCCGACGGAACGCCGAAGCGGCTGAAGGTCGACGCGATCTACGCCCGCGGTCTGGGCTTCGGCGACTTCATTCTGGACCGGGCGACGGTCGAAGGACAGGGACTGGACGAGGTACTGATCCGTACTTCGGGCAGCAAACCGACCGCCTTGGCGCAGCAGCTCCCCGGCGCGACCCTGATCCCGGTCGGTCAGCTCACCGTGCAGACCGCGAAGGATCTCGCGATCAGCGCCTGGCTCAACAAGCTGCTCATCGGCGTGATGATCGGGTACGCCGCCCTGGCCGCCGCCAACACCATGGTGATGGCAGCCTTGGCTCGCCGCCGCGAGGTGGCTGTGTTGCGACTGACCGGCGTCACAACCCGCCAGGTCAAGCGGATGGTCAACGCCGAGCAGGCCGCCCTCCTCGGAGTCGCCCTGCTGATCGGTGGAGCGATCGCGGCCGTGACCCTGACGACAGTGGTCCGCGCTGTGACCGGCGGAGCTCTCCCGTACGTACCGGCGCTGGGCTGGATCGCAGTACTCGGCGGAGCCACCCTGCTCGCGATGACCACCACGATCCTGCCCATCGGCCTACTACTCCGAAAGCCGGCGCTGGCCCAGGCCGGCTCCCGGGAATGAGCTCAGGAGGCCGGCTACGGGAGCCAGAGGACGAGTCCGGTGTGGCCGGTGAGGACGCTGGCTGTGCCTGCGCGGATGGCGGCGGAGGCTCGGGCCGGGGTGAAGGTGGTGGGGTCGTAGGTGGAAGAGGCGCCCAGGCCTTCGCCTCGGAAGGAGGCGCCGGTCCAGTCGGCGGCTGTGACGTTGCCGGTGGGCTCGGCCAGCTCGGCGCCGACGACGAGGAACTGCTGGTCGAGATGGTTGGGCGTGACAATCGCGAGGGGGTCGACGAGATTGTCGCCGGCGGCGACGATCAGGTCGGGGTGCAGGTTCATCGCATCGCCGATCTGGGCGATGTACTTGTCGGGCGTGGTCGCCTTGACGGTCCTCAGGCTGACGTCTTCCTGCTTCGCCCAGTCCTCGACCGCGGTCACCAGCGTTTTCGTCTGGGCGTCGTCACCAGCGGTGAGCAGGACGACACGGTAGTCCTTCGGCGGGTGGACGCCCTCCCACGAACCGGGTCGCGGCGTGATCGTTGCCTCGGGCGACGGTTTCACGCTGGGCACGAAGCCGGCGCCGAGGGCGCCGATCGGGGTCGGTGCGGCCGCGCGTGGTTGCGACCAGTCGTCGGCCGATGCACAGCCGGTGGCGAGTACGGCGATCGCGGCCGTAGTACCGACGGCTTGGAGTAGGCGCACGGAATCGTCCTTCGTCAGCAGGGGATCAGCTCTTTTTACCTCATGGTTCGCCGATACTTCTGGTGGTCGGCACTTGTTCGTCTGCGGGCAGCCGATCGTTCACCCATCAGGTGGAGCGTGCGCTCCATGTCAGGTATCACGAGGGTCCTCGCAGTGGCCGCGGCCGCCGTGGTCGTAGTACTGGGGACCGCGCCGGCGGCGGAAGCGCACGGCTTCAGTTCGACCGTGTACGCCGATCTCACCTCGCCGGCCAAGGAGCATGTCCGCGCCCAATTGGGACTCGAGTACGACCTGCTCGTCGTCTCGGCCGCCGACGCCGGGAAGGACGACCCGCTCTTCAAGGACGGTACCGCTGCGTTCGAATCCGGCGACGCGGAGCAACAGACGGCCGCGCTGACGAAGCATGCCGACGCGGTCGTCCGCTACGCCACCCAACGCTTCACCGTCACGGCCGACGGCCAGGCCTGTACTGCGAAGCGCGACGGCGACTTCACCATGGAGGAACGCGAGGGCGTCCCGTACGTCGCCCTGGTACTCGACTTCCACTGCCCCCAAGCCGCTGCGCACGAGATCCACAGCGGGCTGTTCCCCGACGCCGAGGGCTATGTCAAAGGCACCAAGACGATCGTCACGTACCACCTCGACCTGAAGAAGGGCAGCAGCGCCCTCGACGACCAGCACCCCGTACTGTCGACTCAACAGTCAACAGGGCAACGGTTCTGGGAGTTCTTCCGGCTCGGCGCCGAGCACTTGCTGACCGGGCTCGATCACATCTTGTTCCTGCTGGCGCTGATCGCCGGATCCCGCCGGTTGCGCGAGATCGTGCTCGCGGCAACGACCTTCACGATCGCTCACTCGGTGACCTTCGTACTGGCCGCGCTCGGTCTCGTCCACGTGACCGCATCCTTCGTCGAGCCGGTCATCGCCTTGTCGATCGCGGTCGTCGCGGGCTGGCATCTGTGGCGGCTCTGGCGTCGCGGCCGGACGGCGACCGTGATCGAGACGGACAGCCGCAGCCATCTCAGCCTGGACCGTGCGGGCTGGACCCGGCTGGCCGTCGTGTTCTGCTTCGGGCTCGTGCACGGACTCGGTTTCGCCGGTGCGCTGGGGATCGACGAAGCCTGGTCGTGGCAGCTGTTGTGGTCGTTGCTCGTCTTCAACATTGGCATCGAGGTCGTCCAGCTGTCGCTGATCGCGCTCACCTTCCCGTTGCTCGCGTTGCTCCGCCACCGCGCTCCGGTTGCCGCTCTCTGGACCACTGGCACGATCGCCGCCGGCGTCTCAGCGGCCGGTTTGTTCTGGTTCGTACAGCGAGTGACCGGGATGTGACGCGCCCTCGACTGTTGCGTGGCGTGCAGTCGAGTAGTGAACCCTTGTTCACCTGAATTCCACCGACCGGGAAGACGCTCGGATCGCACTTTCAGGCACCACCTCTGTAGGGGGATGGACAATCGATGAAGCTCATCAAATGGGTGGCAGTAGCCGCCGTCGGCGCCTCGGTGGCGTTCGGCGGCGGTCTGGGTACGGCGCAGGCCGCCGATGCCCCGGCACCCACCCGGATCATCCTCGGAGTCGGCTCCTCCGAGGCTCAACGCGTCGTGAGCTGGTACGCCTCGACCGACGCGGCGCAGGTCGTCGAGCTGGCCGAGACCGCGAAGATCGTCAAGGGCAAGTTCCCGGCGAACGCGACCAGCTTCCCGGCCACCGTTGCCGCCAACGTCGTGAACGGCGGCTTCAACGGGCACGCGACGCTCGACGGGTTGAAGCAGAACACGTCGTACACGTACCACGTCGGCAACGGCGCCACCTGGTCGCCGGCGTACACGTTCAAGACGCACGCGTTCAGCGGTGACTACGACTTCCTGTTCTTCGGCGACCCGCAGATCGGGTCGTCCGGGGACGTCGCGCGGGACGGCGCCGGCTGGGCCGACACGCTCAACGTCGCACTGACCGCCAACCCGAGCGCCGAGCTCCTGGTCTCCGGTGGCGACCAGGTCGAGACGGCCAACAACGAGCCGCAGTGGGACGCCTTCCTGGGTTCCGACAAGCTGCGGCAGTACCCGTGGGCGGCGACCATCGGCAACCACGATGTCGGCGGCAAGGCCTACGAGCAGCACTTCTGGACTCCGAACACCGACCGTTCGGCACCGTTCTACCGCGGTGACGCCAAGTCCGAATCGGGCGGCGACTACTGGTACAAGTACAAGGACGTGCTGTTCGTCGACCTGAACAGCAACGCCTACGCCAACAACGCCGACGCAGCGCACATCGACTACGTCAGCAAGGTGATCCAGGCGCAGGGCGCGGGTGCGAAGTACACGGTGCTCGTGTACCACCACTCGATCTACTCGCCGGCCGATCACGCCAACGACACCGACAACCAGAAGCGCCGGCTGGACTTCCCGACGGCCTTCTCGAACCTCGGCGTCGACCTGGTGCTGCAGGGCCACGACCACAGCTACTCGCGTAGCTACGTGATCAAGAACGGCAAGAAGGCCAACCCGGCCGAGCAGCCGGGCGCCACCAAGGTGGAGCAGGGTCCGGGCGGCGTCATCTACGTGACGGCGAACTCGGCGTCGGGTTCGAAGTACTACGACCTGACGGCACCCGACACCAGCAAGGACCCGAACTACGGTCCCGACCCGTTGAACCCGAAGAACCACTGGGCCAACTCGGTCGAGAACCAGGAGCACGTCCGGACGTACGTGAAGGTCGACGTGCGCGACGACAAGCTCACGGTCGAGGAGATCCGCAGCGGTACCTGTGCCGCCCCGAACGCCGCGGTCGAGCTCGGGCGCGTCGCCTGGTGCGGTCCGAACAGCGGCGCCAGCCCGGCCCAGCCGGTCGGCTCCGTGATCGACCGGGTCCGGTACTACCCGTACAACGACCGTGGTGTCCGCGCCGCGGCCGCCGACGGCGTGAACTGGACCCAGAGCAAGACCACGACGGAAGACGGTCAGGAGAAGGTCACCCTCACCTCGGTGAGCTGACCCTCGCGGGGCGGGCGCTCTCTGGGGCGCCCGCCCTTTTCGCATTGGAGATTGCCAGATGTTTCGTATGCCCGGTGTAGTGCTGCTAGCTGTCGGTGCCATCGTTTTGGGAGCGGGCACCGCCGCGGCGGATGACGGCACGCCCTGGCAGGTGAAGACGGCGTCGAACAGCTACGGCTCCGGCCGGGCGAACTACGCTTACACGCTCGCTGCTGGAGGCCAGGTAGAGGACGCTTTTGTCGTGGTGAACCGTGGCAAGGCGCCGATTGACCTCGCGGTCTACGCAGGGGACGCCTTCACCACGGCGGACGGCGAGCTCGATCTTCGGGGTGCTGACTCGAAGGATCTCGGTACCTGGGTGCATGCAGATCGCAAGCAGGTAAGGGTTCTGCCGGGCAAGTCCGTCGAGGTGCCTTTCAAGATCGCCGTACCGGCCGACGCGCGACCGGGTGACCATCTTGGCGGCGTCATCACCTCGCTGACCCAGAACGATGTCGAGCGCCGGCTCGCCATCCGGATCCGGTTGCGAGTCAGCGGAGAACTCAAGCCGAGCCTCGCGGTCGAGGACCTGACAGTGCAGTACTCGGGCAAGCTGCTCGGTAGCGGCGATGCCACCGTCGCCTACGAGATCCGCAACACCGGCAACACGATCGCCGCGGCCCGCCAAGAGGCGTCGGTCTCCGGCCCCTTCGGACAGCTGAAGGCCAAGTCGGGCGCGATCGCGGACTCGCCTCAGCTGCTGCCCGGCGAGACGTGGAAGGTCTCCGTACCTGTCCACGACGTAACCGCTGCCGGCCGTCTGACCGCGGCGGTCGACCTGCTCCCGTTGGTCACCGACGCGGCCGGCTCGACGGCGACCTTCCCGGTCAGTAAGACCAGCGCCCACGCGTGGACGATCCCATGGGCGTTGCTGCTGGCGCTCGTCCTGGTTGCGGCTGCCGTAGTACTGGTTGTTCGCCGGGTGCGAGCAACCCGTCGACAAGCTGCTTGAAGGTTAAGTGCGGTCGGTCACTCTTCGGCAAATAGTAGGACGTCCACGCATATAGTCGGACTTCCTAGTATCTGGTGAGGCTGCCCATTGCAGTCGCGACGTACGGGAGTGAGACGTTGAGCACTGAGCTGAGCCACTTTGTGGCCGGGCAGCACCTCGCAGGGACCTCGGGACGGTTCGCCGACGTCTTCGATCCGAACACGGGTGGCGTGCAGGCGCGGGTGCCGCTGGCCAGTAAGGCGGAGGTCGTCGCGGCGATCGATGACGCCGAGCGGGCTCAGCTCGAGTGGGCGGCTTGGAACCCGCAGCGGCGGGCGCGGGTGTTGCTGCGCTTCCTCGACCTGGTCAACCGGGACATGGAGTCGCTGGCTCGGACCCTGTCGAGTGAGCACGGGAAGACCGTTGCGGATGCCAAGGGGGACATCCAGCGTGGGCTCGAGGTGATCGAGTTCGCTGCCGGGGGACCGCACCTGCTCAAGGGGGAGTACACGACCGGCGCTGGTACCGGCATCGACGTCTACTCGATGCGTCAGCCGCTTGGTGTGGTTGCTGGGATCACGCCGTTCAACTTCCCGGCGATGATTCCGCTGTGGAAGGCCGGACCGGCGCTGGCCGCGGGCAATGCGTTCATCCTCAAGCCGTCTGAGCGCGATCCTTCGGTGCCGTTGCGGATTGCCGAATTGTTCCTCGAGGCGGGGCTGCCGGCCGGTGTCTTCAACGTCGTCAACGGGGACAAGGAAGCGGTCGACACGCTGCTGGAGGATGAGCGCGTCAGGGCCGTCGGCTTCGTCGGGTCGACGCCGATCGCGCAGTACATCTATGAGTCCGCGGCGGCCAACGGTAAGCGGGCGCAGTGCTTCGGCGGCGCCAAGAACCACATGATCGTGATGCCTGACGCGGACCTCGACGATGTCGCCGATGCGCTCATCGGTGCTGGGTACGGTTCGGCCGGCGAGCGGTGCATGGCGATCTCGGTGGCGGTACCGGTCGGTGCGGAGACGGCCGACGCGCTCGTGGCGAAGCTGAAGGAGCGGATCGCTGAGTTGACCGTCGGGCACAGCCTGGATGAGAAGGCCGACTACGGACCGCTCGTCACCGCCGAGGCGCGGCAGCGGGTGATCGACTACATCGGGGCCGGTGTCGAAGAGGGCGCGGAGTTGCTGGTCGACGGTCGGGACTTCGTTCTGGCCGGCCACGAGTCGGGCTTCTTCCTCGGGCCGACGTTGTTCGACAAGGTCGGTCCGGGCATGCGGATCTACGACGAGGAGATCTTCGGGCCGGTACTCGTGATCGCGCGCGCGGAGACGTACGAGGAAGCACTCCGGCTGCCGAGTGAGCATGCCTACGGCAACGGTGTCTCGATCTTCACCCGGGACGGCGACACCGCGCGGGACTTCACCGCACGCGTCAATGTCGGCATGGTCGGCGTGAACGTGCCGATCCCGGTACCGATCGCGTACCACACGTTCGGCGGCTGGAAGCGGTCCGGCTTCGGCGATCTGAACCAGCACGGGCCCGACTCTTTCCGCTTCTACACGAAGACCAAGACGGTGACGTCGCGGTGGCCTTCAGGAGCCAAAGAGGGTGCCAGCTTCGTCATCCCGACGATGAGCTGACGCGATGACCTCGGACAACGAAGAGCTGGACGCGATCGCGCGGGAGGTGCGCAAGTTCGCCGAGCACGAGCTGGCGCCGAACGCGATCGAGTGGGATCAGACCAAGCACTTTCCTGTCGATGTACTGCGGCGCGCCGGTGATCTCGGGCTGGGTGGTATCTGCGTCGCCGAGGATGTCGGTGGCTCGGGGCTGGGGCGGCTCGAGGCGGTGACGATCTTCGAGGAATTGGCGCGAGGGGACACCGCGATCGCGGCGTACGTGTCGATCCACAACATGGTCGTGTCGATGATCGACTCGGCTGGTACTGACTCCCAGCGTCAGCGGTGGGTGCCTGGATTGGCAAGTATGGAAGGGCTGGGGAGCTACTGCCTCACCGAGCCTGAGGCCGGCTCGGACGCGGGGGCCTTGCGGACTACGGCTCGCCGCGACGGCGATGGGTATGTGCTCGATGGGGTGAAGCAGTTCATCTCGGGTGCGGGGTCGTCCAGCGTGTACGTCGTGATGGCGCGTACCGGCGATGCTGGGCCGCGGGGGATCACCGCTTTCATCGTGCCCGGGGATGCTGACGGGCTGTCGTTCGGGGTGAACGAGCGCAAGATGGGTTGGCATGCGCAGCCGACGCGGCAGGTGATCCTGGACGGCGTACGGGTTCCTTTGTCTCAGCGTCTTGGCGAGGAGGGTGAGGGGTTCGGCATTGCGATGCGCGGGCTCAACGGTGGTCGGTTGAATATCGCCGCGTGCTCTCTTGGTGGTGCGCAATGGGCTTTGGAGCAGGCGACCAGCTATCTGCAGACCCGCACGGCGTTTGGCGGGCCGCTGATCAGCCAGCAGGCGTTGGTGTTTCAGTTGGCCGACATGGCGACTGAGCTGGAGGCGTCGCGGTGCTTGCTGCATCACGCGGCTCGGACGCTTGATAGTCGGGCGGCTGATGCGGCGAAGGTTTGCGCGATGGCTAAGCGGTTCGTGACTGATGCCGCATTCGGCGTTGCGAACAAGGCTTTGCAGTTGCACGGCGGGTACGGGTACCTGAGCGAGTACGGCATCGAGAAGGTGGTCCGCGACCTGCGCGTCCACCAGATCCTGGAAGGAACCAACGAGATCATGCGACTGATCGTCGGCCGCGCGCTCATCGAGGAGGCGGCATGACCGAGCCCACTGTGCTGATCAGCCAGGACGGCCGGGCGGGGCACATCGTGCTCAACCGGCCGAAGGCGATCAACGCGCTGACCCACGAGATGGTGACGCTGATCCAGACGGCGCTGGATTCGTGGGCTTCCGATCCATCGGTGCAGACGGTGGTGCTGACCGGTAGCGGCGAGCGCGGGTTGTGTGCGGGTGGCGACATCGTCTCGATCTACCAGGACGGGCTTGCCGGTGGTACGGCGTCGGCAGAGTTCTGGGCCGCGGAGTACCGGCTGGATGCGACGATCGCTGAGTACCCGAAGCCGTTCGTGGCGATCATGGACGGGATAGTGCTGGGTGGCGGGATCGGGCTGTCGGCGCATGCTGATTTGCGGGTCGTCACCGAGCGGTCGAAGATCGGGATGCCGGAGACGGGGATCGGGTTCTTCCCTGATATCGGTGGGACCTATCTGCTGTCGCGGGCGCCGGGGGAGTTGGGGACGCATCTGGCGCTGACGGCTGGGTCTGTGCAGGCGGGCGATGCGATCGCTGTGGGGTTGGCCGATTGGTATGTGTCTAGCGATCGGCTTCCTGCGTTGATTGCTTCACTGGCTTCTGTGGCGCCGGCTGAGGCGTTGGCGGCGGTGGCTTTGGAGGCTCCGGCTTCTGGGTTACTGGCGGATCGGGAGTGGATCGATGCGGCGTACGAGGGCGATGACGTGGTGAAGATCCATGCGCGGTTGGCGGCGTCGGAGGTTGAGGCGGCGCGGGCGACGGCCTTAGTACTGGCTGGGAAGTCGCCGATCTCGGTGAAGGTGACGCTGCGGGCGTTGCGGTCGGCGGCGGACTTCTCGTCGCTGCGGGAGGCGCTTGATCAGGAGTACCGCTTGTCGTTGCGGTTCCACGGGTCGCATGACTTTCTGGAGGGGGTTCGGGCGCAGGTGATCGATAAGGATCGCAATCCGCAGTGGGTGCCGTCGTCGCTCGACGATGTTGCTGAGGAGACGGTTGCGGCGTACTTCGCTGGGCTTGGTGCTGATGAGCTTGGACTGACCCAGGGGAGTGCATTGTGAAGGTTGGGTTTATCGGGCTGGGCAACATGGGTGGGCCGATGGCGGCAAACCTGGTCAAGGCTGGGTATGTGGTGACCGGCTTCGATCCTGTGGATGCGGCGCGCGCTTTGGCTGCTGAGGCCGGCGTCGTGGTGGCTGCTTCTGCTGTCGAGGCGGTTGTCGGGGCTGAAGTGGTCATCACGATGCTGCCTAGTGGGCGGCATGTGCTCGATGTCTATCAAGGTGCTGACGGGCTGTTGGCCGCGGCGCCTGCGGGTGCGTACTTCGTGGACTGCTCGACGATCGCGGTGTCGGACGCGCGTGAGGCGGGTGCCCTTGTCGTCAAGGCTGGTCACCGGGCGCTTGATGCTCCGGTCTCGGGTGGCGTCGTCGGCGCCACCGCGGGGACGTTGACGCTGATGGTGGGGGCGCTGGCTGAGGATCTCGAGGCGGTACGCGAGGTACTGGATCCGATGGCTGGGCGCGTCGTGCACTGTGGCGAGCCGGGGGCTGGGCAGGCGGCGAAGATCTGCAACAACCTGATTCTCGGCATCTCGATGATCGGGGTGAGCGAAGCTTTTGTACTCGGCGAGAAGCTGGGGCTTTCGCATCAGGCGCTGTTCGACGTGACGTCGACCGCGTCGGGTCAGTGCTGGGCCTTGACTACCAACTGCCCGGTACCGGGTCCCGTGCCGACCAGTCCGGCCAACCGTTCGTACCAGCCTGGTTTTGCGGCGCCGCTGATGGCGAAGGACCTCGGGCTGGCCCTGCAGGCTGCTGAGTCGACCGGTACGTCAGCAAGTCTGGGCGCCCTGGCTGCGGCGCTCTACCGGGAGTTTGCCGATGGCAACGGTTCGGGGCTGGACTTCTCGGCCATCATCAACGAGATCAGGGATGCTTCATGAACAACATCATCGTGACCCGCGACGGGCGGACGGCGACGATCACCTTGGATCGGCCGAAGGCACTCAACGCCTTGAACGAGGAGTTGATGCACGAGGTGGTGGAGGCCGCGACCTCGCTGGACGCCGATCGTGGGGTCGCGGCGATCGTGATCACCGGGTCGGAACGGGCGTTCGCGGCCGGGGCTGACATCAAGGAGATGCAGGCACAGTCGTACCAGGACATGTATCTGTCGGACTGGTTCACGGCCTGGGATCGGCTGGCGGCGGTCCGTACGCCATTGATCGCGGCGGTCAGCGGATACGCGCTGGGTGGCGGGTGCGAACTGGCGATGATCTGCGACATCCTGATCGCCGCGGACACGGCGAAATTCGGCCAGCCGGAGATCACGCTCGGGGTCATCCCGGGGATCGGAGGCTCGCAACGCCTGACCCGCGCGATCGGCAAGGCGAAGGCAATGGACCTGATCCTCACCGGCCGCACCATCTCCGCCGAAGAAGCCGAACGCGCCGGCCTGGTCTCCCGCATCGTCCCGGCGTCGACCTTGCTTGCTGAGGCATCCGAGGTAGCCCACAAGATCGCGTCGATGTCCCTGCCCGCTGTCTATGTCGCGAAGGAGGCCGTCAACCGCTCCTTCGAAACAACCCTTGCCGAAGGCATCCTCTTCGAACGGCGCACCTTCCACGCCACCTTCGCCTTCGACGACCGCACCGAAGGCATGACCGCCTTCACCGAAAAACGCAAGCCAAACTTCACCCACCGCTGAGCCCCTGGCGGCAGGCAGTCCCGGTCGGAGTATTCCCCACGCCTGCCGCCACGCTCATTCCTACGTCGCTCACTCCTACGTCGCTCACTCCTACGTCGCTCACTCCGCGCCAGGCTCCCACTCCACCCGATCGCGGGCTCCTCGGTCGCCCACTTGGTGAAGACGGTGGCGGGTCCGACGTCGAGTGGGAGCCGGGTCGGCTGGTGGTGGCGGGATCGTCGCCGGGTGGATCTGTGGTGGGTGACGGCCCCAAGCTGCCCGCTACGCCCGCTCCCGCTACGCCCGCTCCCTCGTCGCGTGCTTCTCCGGCGCTCCCACCCGCCCCTGGTGCGCGTCCTCCTCCGTCGGCCGCTTGGTGAAAGCGTTCGCGGTGGGCCGTCTCATCCGGGTGCCCCCGCACCCGCGAACGCCGCAATCGCGCGCGGTCAGTACGAGCCCGGCAACATCCGGCGCGGCCAGAGCCCGGGCGACATGTTGCGCGAGGGATCGTCCATGTGCGCGCCGTCGATCAGGTGAGGCGGTGGGTGCCGGTGTGGTCGACGCGGAAGGTGAAGCCGTTGGGGGTGGTCCAGTGGAGTGCTCCTTCGTCGGTGGGCTGGACTCGCCAGCCGTGGGCGTGGGTTTTGACGCGGTGGTGGTACCGCGTTGCTGGTGTGAGGTTGGTGGTGCTGGTTTGGCCTGGTGGTCCGTGGGGGTTGTAGGGCTGGATGTGGTCCAGGTCGGTGTGTGGGGTGGTTTCTGTTGTGCTGTAGGGGAATCGTTCGACGGGCTGGGCGAGGCGGATGCGTTCGCGGATGCGGGTGGGGATTTCGTAGGCGTTGACGTCGATGTGTTCGTTGAGGTCGATGACTGGTTTGAGGATTACCTGGTTGTGGCCGAGTAGCTCTTTGAGCTGGGTGGCGATGAATGCTCCGTGCTCTTCGACTCTGACGATGCCTTCGCCTGTCAGGAGGGTCTCGTCGGTGATGTGGACGTAGAGCACGACACGTTCGCCCCTCCCGCTGCGGGTTCCGGGGGAGTGGGCTGCGTTTTTGATGGTGGCGAGTTTGCTGGCTAGTTGGTGGCGGGAGTATGGGTCGATCGCTGCCCGTGTGTCGATGGCAGGAGAATGGACACGGCCTACTGGCTCCTGCCCAGAACTCAGGTACGACGCGCGCCAGACTGCTTCATCGGCCGGCCCAGGCCCACCGAACTCACCGACACCACCCAAGTCGTCGATGTCCGAGAAGTTGCTGAAGTCGCCGGTGTCACCAAGGTCACCGGGCGGTTCTTCGGCCGGGAATTCGGGCAACTCCAACTCGCCCACCGATACGCTGGCAACCGATTCCGCAACTGCTCCAGGCAAGTCCATCCCGACCTCCGAGGAGTGGTCAGCTGATTTCGCAGCAGGTGCTGCGGCGGAGACCAGTTCAGCGTCTGTGGAGCTGCCAGGTAGCTGCCCGGTCGGCGCTCCGGGCGGGTTCGGGCCGGCGTCCGAGGTGTCATAGGCCGGGCGTGAAGCCGTTGCTTTGGGCAACTTCGGCTCGGTATCCGAGGGTTCGCGGGGTGGCGCCGCTGGTGTAGTCGAAGTGGGTGCTCCGGGCGGGTTGGCGGGTGCTCCGGGCTCGTTCGGGTCTGCCTCGGTGGTTGGGGTGTCGGTGCGGGTGGGGTGGGTGGCGAGGTAGCGGGCGGCGGTGAGGAGTTCGTAGGCGGCGAGGGGGTCGGCTAGCCAGCCGATGGCTTTGGCTCGGCGTTCGGACAGGGAGTCGGGGTCGCCCAGCTCGTGGAGGGCCCAGGCGACGTCGTTGAGGGAGGCGTCGATGGCGATGACGTCGCCACTGGAGGCTTTGACCCAGATGGTTTTGGTGCCGTGGTCGTCGGAGGGCTGGACCCAGACGCCGCGTTCGCGGGCGTGTTGTTCGGCGGCTTGGCGGGCGGCGTCGGGGTCGGCTTCTTTGATGACGGCGTCGATGATTTTCTGGAGGCGGTAGGCCGAGAGGGTGTCGATGACGGCGACGACGCGTTCGTCGACGAGGGCGGCGGCTTCGAGGGAGAGTTTCAGGCAGGCGCGGGCGACAGCGCGGGCGCGCCACACGACGGTCTGGCCGTTGAGGGTCTTGGCCCAGATACGCGGGAAGCGGTGCCGCAGGGCGAGTGCTTCACCGATATAGCTGGCGGCGGCGCCGCTGGAGATCTTGAGCAGGACGCCGAGTTCGGCGGGGGCGAATTCGGCGATTGCCGGACATCCGTCGCCGCCGTACACGACCAGCCGCTCACCGCCACGCGCCCCGGAACTCTTTTCAGAGGTTGTGGGCAGGGTGGTGTGGAGGTCGGCGAAGTGGAGGGTTGCTTGGAGTTTGCCGAGGGCGGCGCGGTTTTCTTCCGTGTCGAATTCGACGGCGGCGTCGAGGGTCGCGGCGGCGTCGAAGTCACCCCATCCATCGTCGAACATGTGTTCGATTCTATCGTGACTTTGCGTGACCGCGAAATCGACAGATGCTCATCTCCCTTGTCTGCAAGGGCTGCGAGAGTGTGTAGCGTCAGCCGGGTGGGTCGAGGTGGGTGCCTCGACCCACCCGGGTCAGCGCTCGAGCGGTCGTCCAAGCCGGCGACGTAGGGGCGGACGTTGCGGCCGGCGTGGGGAGTACTTAGCGGGTGGTGGCTTTGAAGGTGTTGTATTCCTGTTGGGTCAGCTCGTGCAGCTCGTGGGCGGGGGTCTTGGATTGGGGGCTGCCGCCGCCTACGTCGCCGCCGCCGAAGCGGATGTTGGACCAGTTGTTCTGGGCGGTGAGGGTGGTGCGGCTGGTGTCGCCGTTGATGGAGGTGGCGGCGGTGTCCAGGGTGTCGCCGTCGCAGTTCCAGTCGATGGCTGCGTTGCCGGCTCCCGAAGTACGGGTGGTGCCGTTGGGGCACTTCCAGTAGGTCTTCCAGGTGGCGGCGGCGGAGGTGTTGAGGCCTACCGACTCACGCAGGCTGTTCTCGTTCAGTGCGGGCGGGGCGAAGTTCGAGTAACTGAACCAGTTGGCGCCGCTGGTGCGGGGGACGCCGTCGAACTGGAAGAAGTAGTTCATCACGCTGAGGTAGTTCGGCTTGTAGTTGACGCTGTTGGTGCCGCCGTGGGTCAGGCCGAGGTCGTGGCCGAGCTCGTGGATGAAGGTGCCGACGTTCCGGTTCTCGGTGACGGTCCAGTTGCACTTCGGGCCCATCGTCACGATGAAGGTGTCGTTGGGGATGGCGAAGGCGTTGCCGCTGCTGCAGGAGTTGTCGTAGTCGTCGGCCCAGAGCATGTAGTGGAAGACGGCCTTGCGCGCCGAGGCGAAGTTGGCGTTCTTGATCGCGTCGGTCTGCGACTCGGCGGGCTGCAGGTTGCTGTCGTACGGCACCTGGTTGCCGCCGCCGAGGTTGTACGCCGAACCAGCGGCCGGCCCGCCATCGAGGTGGATGCGGATGCCGGTACTGCCGTCAGGGTTGCTGATCGGCGCGGCGGCGAAGACCGCCTTGATCCGGTCGAACGCGGCGGTACTGGCCAGCCGGCCGCTCATGTAGTCCATCTCGACGAACAGGTCCTTCTTGTTCGGCGTCGCGCCCATCGCGGGCAGGTTGACGTCGATGACGCCGTCACTGTTGGCGTCGTAGCCATTGATCTCCCAGGCGTCGGGGAGCGAGTCGCCGTCGGTGTCGGTCGCGAGCGGGGCTGCGGCGAGCGACACCGCACCTGCGGCGGGTGGGCCGTCGGGCGCGACCGCCGCGACGGCACCACCAGCCGCAGCGGCGGTCAGAACGAGCGAAGAGAGCGTGGCGAACAGGGCGGGGCGGGGGCGGATTCTCATCGATCTCCTCAGAATCGAGCGGGGCGCCCCCAAAGGATGCAGTCGACCGGTCACTGAACGCAATGGTTTCAGTGCACTCCGTCGACTGCCCGGGTGTCATCCTCAGTGCGCCATCCCAGCGGCCAGCTCGGGCGTGCGGCGGAGCATTTGCAGGGCTCGCATCCGCATCGGGCCGATGCTGCCGATCGGCAGGTTCAGCATCTCGGCGATCTCGGTGTACGACGGGCAGCTGTCCGACATCAGCAGGCGGATCAGCCGCTGGTACCGCCCCGGCAACCGGCGCAGGGCCTGTTCCGTGGAGGGCTCGTACTCCCCGTCGACCGGGTAGACGTCCAGTACTGCGGTCCGCTGGCCGTCACTGTGCTCAGCGGTCGGGTCGGCGTACAGGAGGTACCGCTTCCGGCTGATCGCGAGCCGCAGTCCCTCGCGCCGGGCCGTCGCGGCCAGCCAGGCCGGCAGGCACTCGGGGTCGCGAATCTGGCGACCGTGCTGCCACAGCCGCAACCAGGTGAGCTGAGCGACGTCTGCTGCGTCGCTGTGGCTGAGACCGACGCCGCGAGCCGCGTGGGTGAGCAGGTGGGCGTAGCGGCCCTCCAGCTCCTTCCAGGCTGACCAATCGGAGTCGAGGGCCCGGCCGAGGAGGACCTCCAGGGAGGGTCCGGAATCGGTGTGGTGGCGATTTCCCTCGGGCGTCCGTTCAGTTTTGCGTGGCGAGATCGTCGACACGTTCCACGTCCTTTCGCTGATTCACGCAGAATGAGCGAACGGCCTGGGAGCAAAAAGGCACAGGTGTGTTCTGCCGACACTGGCGGACGTCAGCAGGCAGCCCGCAGGGAGCTGTGGGCTGGATGAATCCTCACTCGGCAATACCTTGAAGCGACCTGTGCCTCACGCGCCCCCAGCGGCCGTCGTCAGTGCTGCCTTCAGTGACTATTCGATCACCGGGCCCGTCACGTAGGCGTAGTCATGGCGTCACGGAACGACGGTCTTGGCGTCACCGCTGGCATACGTATCAGCAATGGGTGATTGCTCGGTCGCACTGGGTTCGCGAAGTGACGATCCGAGCAGCCGGAGCAACGGCAGCGCCATCATCGTGGTGATCAGCGCCATCATCACCATCACGGTGAAAGCGCCCTGATTGATCAGCCCGGCACTGAGCCCCGCGGACAGGACGACGATCTCGGTGATGCCTCGGGCATTCATCAGTACGCCGAGCCCGATCGCCGACCGGACCGGCAGGCCGCCCGCTCGCGCCACTGGCGTGGCGCCGAGGAACTTGCCGACCACCGCGACGACCAGGAGCAGGGCGCCAGCCGCGAGGACCTGCGGATGCGAGATGGCGGCGTTGACGTCGGTCTTGAGGCCGATCGAGGCGAAGAAGACGGGCACCAGCAGCGCCCGGTTCAGCCCGCAGATCTGCTCGGACACCTGCTTCACCGGCAGCACCTCCTTCGGTACCACCAGCCCGGCCAGGAAGCCGCCGAAGATCGCGTGGACGCCGATCGCGTCGGTAGCGGCAGCCAGGCCCAGGATCAGCGCGAGCACCGCCAGCACCAGGATCGGGGTGGGGAGGGCCGCGGCGTACCGGTCGGCGAGCCAGCGTAGTACCGGCTTGAGGACGAACACGCAGCCGACGCCGACCAGGATCGTCAGGACCAGGGCCACCAGGGCCGTCGTCAGGTCCGAGGACTTGATCAGCGCGAGGACGATCGCGAGCGCACACCAGGCGAGTACGTCGGCAACGGCAGCGCAGAGCATGGCCAGCGAGCCGAGCCGGGTGCCGACCAGCCGGAAGTCCTGCACGATCCGCGCCAGCACCGGGAAAGCGGTGATGGCGAGGGCGGTACCGATGAAGATGGCGAACGGCAGCCGGCCGACCGCCGGTCCGGCCAAGGTCGAGTACAAAGGCAGCGCCGCGACCACACCAAGGGCGAACGGGACAGCCATGATCGCGAGGCTCGCACCGGCGATCGCCCCCCGATCACGACCGAGTTTGTCCCGGCCGAACTCGGCGCCGACGGTGAACATGAAGATGGCCAGCCCCGCCTGCGCGAGCAGATTCAGGTTGGGCAGGACCGATGCCGGGACGATCGCGTTGAAGAGCCCGGGCGCCAGCGACCCGATCACCGACGGGCCGAGGATCAGCCCGGCGATGATCTCGCCGACCACCGGCGGCTGGCCGATCAGCTTGGCGAGCTTGCCGAACACGGTCGCCAGCGCGCAGACGACGGCGACCGCGATCAGCAGCCGCCACATCAGCTGAGCCGGAGAAGCCGCGGCCGGTGCGACCGGACCGGCCGCGGCAGTGTGGTGCTCCGGATCGAGCCACCCGGCGGCGTACGCGATGCCGAGCAGGACGACCGCGGCGGCGACGAGACCGCCGGCGACCGCCAGTCCACGACCGGGTTTGGGCAGCAGGGAACTGTCTGTTGCGGACATGGCGGCCTCTCTATTCAGGTATTTGAAGGGTTCAGCTGCGCAGCGCGCCGTCGGCGGAGAGCGGTACTGCGGTGAGCTCCTCCACAGTCCGATGCGTCCCGTTGGTCGCCTGGCCGGACCGGCGAGCCAGTAGATCGTGGGCGATGTCGCCGGCCCGGTTGCCGAGCACACTGAGCAGCGAGTCCGCGATGCCGTGCGTCGCCTCGTTCACGCCCTGCAGGTAGCAGGCCGCGTCCGACGGCTCGTTCAGCTCCAGCCGGTACCGCCGGGTCACCTCGATCTGGTCCAGTCCGATCGCCGCGGTCAGATCGCGAACCATGGCAGGCATTTCGCGGACGAAGCCGGTCCCGAGGAAGAGGTAGTCGAGCCGGAGCTCGGTGACCTCTTCGTTGCGCCGGTCGGTCAGCTCGAGAACGATCTCGTCGCCTTCCTCGCGGGCGGCGGTGATGTCGGTCATCGTCACCAGGCGGCGCCGGTCGACACCGTGCAGCTTGTCCAGGTACATACCGGTATAGAGGTCCTGCAGCAGGTCGGTCTCGACGCCGGAGTAGTTCGTCAGGTGCATCTCGCGCAGGATCTGCTCCCGGCCCTCGGGCCGCGCCTCCCAGACCTTGTCGATGAACGACGGGTAGTACAGCTCGTTGATGAACTTGTTGGTGTCGTACGCACGCAGCCCGATCGACCGCATCACCCAGTTCACGTCGCCGGTCGGCAGGTCGTTCTGCAGCGCGCGGAACATCTCGGCCGCGCTCTGCGCCGCACCGACCACGGCGACCCGGTGCGGCTTGTCCTTGGCCAGCTCCGCGATCCGGTACCGGTACTGCGTGCTGTGCACGAGCCGGTCAGCAGGCAGGCCGGCGAGGACCGGTGGCACGTAGGCGTCGCGGCCGGCGCCGATGACCAGGTACCGGCTGGAGATCGTGCTGCCGTCCGCGAGCTTGGTCAGCCAGCCGGTCAGCGTGCCGGACGCGTCGCGGACCGGCGCGATCGACGTGCACTCGCAGCCGAGCTCGAACTTCACCTTCTGCAGCGACTCCGCCACCCAGCTCAGGTAGCCGGAGATCTCCACCCGGTACGGCGTGAAGCTGCCCATGTTGATGAAGTCGTCGAGCCGGCCGACACTGCGCAGGTAGTTGAGGAAGGTGAACCGGCTGCGCGGGTTCCGCAGCGTCACCAGGTCCTTGGCGAAGGCCACCTGACTCTTCGTCCACGGCAGCAGCAGCCCGCGCTGCCACTCGACGGTGTGACCGCGTTCGATCACGAGCGAGTTCTCTGCCAGGCCGTCGATCCCGAGCTCCTCGACCGCGACGGCGAGGGCCAGGTTGGCCGGCCCTCCACCGATTGCGAGTAACTCGACCTCACGGTTTGTCATGCGGGCTCCCAGTGTGTTTGCTCTGTCCCGGCTCACCATGGCCGTCCGGAAAACTCGGTCTCGTTCAGCGCTTCGTACTTCAGCTCGACCAGCTCCGCCGCGGCGGTCAGCCGGTCGGCGCAGCTGGCGGGGTCGTCGGCGGTACAGATGACGTACGCGTGCCGGCCGATGTGCGCGCGCGGCGGTAGCCGTACGGTCGCGCCGGCGGGCACCATCGGGTGTGCCTCGATCAGGCCCGGTACCGCGCCCGGCTCCGGCACCGTGATCTCCACGACCCGAGCGTCCTCGGGCGGATAGCAGAACCGGATTCCGACGCAGCTGCGGTGATCCATCGCCAGGTCGGGCTGGACGCCTTCGGCGACGTCGACCAGCACGGTGCCCGGATCGATGCCGGTGGCAAGCTTTCCCAGGTACGGGATCAGGTCGCCGCCGAGCCGTCCGTTCACCTCGATGATGGTCGGGCCGCGGGAGCTGAACCGGATCTCGGTGTGGGTGATCCCGTACGGCACCCCGAGCGCGGCGTGTGCCGACCGGAGCAGTTCGCGCAGCTCGGGATCGGTCAGCAGCGGGTCGTTGCCGTCGACGATGTGGCCGATCTCCTCGAAGTACGGCGGCGGCCCGAGTTGCTTGTGGGCGATGCAGAACGGCGTGTACTCGCCGTCGACCACGGCACCGTCAACGCTGATCTCCGGACCGTCGACAAGCTCCTCGATCAAGGCGCCACCGTGGTACGCGGCCGGTCCGCTGCGACTGGAGTCGTCGGCTCGCTCGAACGCCGCGGCGATATCGTCCGGTCCGTTGACCAGAGCGACACCGATGCTGGCGGCCATACCGCGCGGCTTGACCACTACCGGGTACCCGATTTCGGCGGCTGCGGTGGCGGCCGCTTCCGCTGTCGTCGCTACCGCGAACCGTGGTTGCGGGAGTCCGGCGGCTGTCAGTGCTTCTCTGCTCTTGACCTTGTTGCGGCACCCTTCGGCGCCGGCGGGCGTCAGGCCGGTGAGGCCGAGTCGATCCGCCACCAAGGCGGTGATGATCACCGACGGTTCGTCGTACGTGAAGACACCGCGGACGCGATGCGATTTCGCGACCGCCTCTGCTGCAGCCAGCAAAGCCTCGTGATCGAGGACTAGACCGGATCCCTGTAAGGGAACGACAACGTTGCTGCCGGCCAGGAAGGGCTGTTGCCACGTCACCGGTTCGTCGTCGATCAGCCACAGCGGCCGGCGTTTGGCCGCACCCTCCAGCAGGTACTGGCGGTAGGGCTGAAAGCCGCTACCGAACTGCAGCACGACACCGTCGGTGTTGTCGTCGTCCACGCGTTTGCCTCCCGGGCTGAGCACTACCCAACGAGAGGGGACCGGGTGGCACGGGTGATACAGCGACCTGTCCAGGGACCTGTCCGGGGACCTGCTCGGGAGCGTGTCCGGGAGCCCGGTTCGGGAACTGCCGGGGAATTGTCTGATATCAGCCGGGCCAATGCCTTGTGATCATTTAGCTGAGGATTCAGACTTCACCGCAGGTAACGCAGGGGTCACTGATGAGGAGGTCCGATGCCGATATCGGGAGACGGATCCGGCGAAAGTCTTCGCCGTAACGGAGCGTCGCCCAGTAATCACAGGAAGTGGGAATTCACACCTGTGGGGGGACGCTCGACGATTGAATCCGGTCTAGTCGATAACCCGGTTCCGGATTCTGCGCCGGAAGAAAACATGGACGTACCCAAACTTCGGCTGCTCGACGGTTTCCGGGCGGTGGTGGACCAGCAGACACTGTCCATTCCGCTCAGCGCCCGGCGGGTGGTCGCGTATGTGGCGCTCCGGGGCCGGTCCAGTCGCGCGGAGGTGGCTGGCACGCTGTGGCCGGAGGTTTCGGATTCCAAGGCACAGGCGTGCCTGCGAACGGCTTTGTGGCGGTTGCGTCAGTTGAGTGAGCACCCGTTGGTCACCGGCGACGAAACCCTGCGTTTGGATGAATCGCTTGATGTAGACGTCAGTACGCTCGTCACCGCGATTCGCCGGGTGATCAACGACGGAGAGTGCGGCGCCGATCAGGGGTTGTTGCCGACGCTGGCCACGATGGGGGAGTTGCTCCCCGGCTGGTACGACGACTGGGTCCTGCTGGGGCGGGAGCGGCTGCGCCAATTGCAGTTGCACGCGCTCGAGCTGACCGCGCAGGCGTTGACCTGCGACGGCCGGTACGCCGAGGCGATCGAGGCCGCGATGGCAGCGGTGCGGCTGGAGCCGTTGCGGGAGAGCGCGACCCGCGTGCTGATCGAGGTCCATCTGGCCGAGGACAACGTGGTGGAGGCGATCCGGCGGCTGGAGTTCTTCCGCAAGAGCCTGGCCACCGAGCTCGGGGTCGAGCCGACCGCGGAACTGGTGGACCTGGTCCGCAGCCGGCAGACCGTCTCGCACGCCCGCCGGGAGATGCCCGACATGCTCCGGCGGAACCGCCATCTGGCCTAGTACGCCGACGGACTCCAGACGTCTTCCTGGTCGAGTGCTTCGACGTGGTACTTGCCGAGCGCGCTGATGATCAGCTGCAGCTCGAGTGCCAGGCACTCGACCAGGTTGACGAGGCCGTTGTCAGGGTCGGTGTCGACCGAGATCAACGCGGCCCGGCCCAACCCGGCCGCGTTGGCGCCGAGGGCAAGGGACTTGGCGACCCGCGCGCCTTCCCACATCCGGCCGGAGACCAGCAAACACTCGGATGATTTCTCGATCCGGCGCAGGCACTCTCCGAGAGGGAGGCCGACCTGGTCGAGGAACGCGCGCGGTGCCCAGCCGGTACCGCCCTCAGCGCCGTCGACGGTCACGGCATCTGCTCCGGCGTCCCAGGCCACTCGGGAGGCTTCCGCGACATCTCTCGCTGGTGGCAGCTTCACCCAGATCCGGGCTCGCGGGTAGTTGTTGCGCATGAGCCGGATCTGCTGCCGCAGGATCTCGGCGGTGAAGCTGCCGGGGCTGCTGCTCCGTAGTACCTGACCATTGCCGACCACGGGATCGAGGAGGTAGGCCTCGGCCAGCCGCTCGGCCGCCTCGGTGCCCATTAGCGTCATCCCGCCCAGGCCCGGCTTCGCGCCTTGGCCGACCTTGAGCTCGAACGCCAGCCGGCCAGACTGCAACAGGGACAAGGCATTCGGGTCGCTGTAGACCAGATTCCACACCTCGGCGTCCGCGTCCTCGGTGCTCTGCTGTACGACGACACCGCCGTACCCGTCGAGCGCTTCGGCCTGGTACGCGCTGATCCGGCCGAGCAAGGAGCGTTCAGCGTCCTCCTCCAGCCGGCCGTAGCTGTTCACCGGCATCACGTTCTCGCCGACGACCATGGGGATGCCGAGCCGGCCGGCCTGCCTGCTCGCCGCGATGCCGAGCGCGACGCTGGCCGCCTCGGTCGAGCCGAAGGCCGAGATGTACAGGGGTAGCGCGGACCGGAAGCCACCGATCGTCGTCTCGAGCACGACGTCGCGGTAAACCGGTTCCCGGGCCAGCTCGAGGAGTTTCGCGAAGCGCTGCGGGACGAAGACCGGTGGTACGAGCCGGAGCCGGTCGATCGGGCAGGTCGGCTCCGGCCCGCCGGTCTCCGCGCCGAACAACGCCTGCCCGTACTGGTCCGCGGGCGGGAACGCGTCGGCAGCGCCGGTCTTGGCCCGGCTTCGGACAGCTGCCTCGGGGAACGTCTCGGCGTGCAGGATGGCCACCTCAATCGATTCGCACTGGCTCTTGCTCCGACAGAGGCAGAGAAAGACCGACGAAAATACCCCTCGCTGCGCTCGGGATGGGAGTAGGGCGAATACGACCAACCCTGAGTCCGGGTCGCGGACACTCGTATCAGCCGCTCCGGGCCGTTCCCTCACCTTGTGTATAAGCGGTTCACACTCGATTGGGCCGGGGGGCACAACCATGAAGTCCGCACGCGCGATCACCTTGCTGGTCGCCTTCACCCTGGGTATCAGTACGTTGCCCGTCGGCGGCGCTACCGCCGCCACGAATCCCTGCAGGTTGCCGGAAGGCGTCCTGCACTCCACCGCCCTCGCCACGCGCTCCGCAGTCAACTGCGGTGCCGTCGGCAGACTCCTTGACGCCGGCGACGGCGTCGCACTGGCCGTCCAGCAGCCGGGGGACAGCGTCACGATGGACCTGCTGTTCCCGTCCGGCGCACGCACCTACACGCTGACCACCGACGAGCAGGGGCGGGTGATTACCGGTTCGGCTCCCGCCAAGCACGAGCCGGTCAACCAGTTCCCTGACCTCGCCGGGCAGCCCGGTGCCTGCGACCGCGACACCTACGCACTCCGCGACTACAAGTGGCACTCACCCTGGTTGTTCCGTACGACGTGGGGCACAAAGCTCGCCACCAACCGGCAGTCCGACTTCGACGCGGCCACTCGACGGGCCCTCGCCAACATGACCAAGGGCCACAACACCTGCGGCATGCGGGGCAAGAACGGTGCGTCCGGTGCTCTCGTCGGTCACACCGCCCGGCAAGGGAACTTCGTGTACGTCGATGGCCAGACCACCTGCGGCGAACGCGATCACCAGAGCGTGATCGACGAGGGCGACCTGCCCGGCGGCTCGTTCGAGGCGACCCTGGCCTGGACCTGCACCTGGTCCGAGACCAGGCACGGCCGGACCCGAGCCGTCGAGGCCGACATCAGGATGAACAACGCCGACTACAACTGGACCTACGACCCGGCAAACGATCCCCAGTGCAAGCCCGAGCTGCCGCCGGACAAGGACCGCTGGCGGTACGACGTGGAGTCGGTCCTGACGCACGAGATGGGCCACGTCTACGGGCTGGTGAACCTCAGCGCCGACGAGGACCTCAACCTCACGATGTACCCAGGTGTCCGGCGCTGTACCGGACACATGCGCACGCTCGGCCGAGGCGACGTCCTCGGGATGCAGGCCCTCTACGGCCGCCGCTGACCCCGAGTCAGCCAGCGGTACGACAGTGCGGCCACCGTAACGATCAATGCCCAGAGCAGGTAGGGCCCAGCCATCACAAGGAGGACCACGACGGCCCCCTGCGCGATGAGGGCAGCAAGGCGACCCTTGCTGCCCTTCGGCAGCAGCTTGACGGCTGCCGCGACACCTACGGCGTACACGGTGACGAACAGGCCGGTGGTGAGCAGCACCAGGGATGACGGTGTGATTCCCGCCGCCACCACGATCAGAGCCGTCACCGTGGACATGCCACCGAGCAAGGTGAGACTGCGGCGCGGTATCTCACCAGCAGCGCTGCCCTGGGTGAGCCACTGCGGCAGCGAGCCGTCGCGGGCCAGGGCAGCACCCAGCTTGGAGGCGCCGGCGTAGTACGCGTTCATGGCGCCGAAGCTGAGCAGGAGCGCGGCACAGGCGGCAAGGATGCGGGAGTTGCCGCCGAGGCCGATCGCCAGCAGGTCGCCCAGGGGCGCGTCGGTGTCGGCCGCACCCGGGCCGAGCACGGTGATGGTTGCGAAGGCGACGCTCAGGTAGAGCACCCCGACCACGACTACTGCGATGGCAGTAGCCCGTGGCACATCCCTTGCCGGGCGACGGAACTCGGCGGTCAAGTGGGTGACCGCCTCCCAGCCGACGAAGCTCCACACGAGCAGTGCGGCCGCAGGGCCGATCGCCTTCCAGCCATGCGGAGCGAAGGGATGCAGGTTGGCCAGGTCGGCGTGGGGGAGTGACAGGGCGACCGCTCCGACCAGGAAGACGGCCAGCAGCGCGGCCAGGGCGATCTGGACACGGCCGGTCACCTGGATCCCGAAGGCGTTGGTGGCCGGTACCGCCAGGATCAGGAACAGCATGGTCGCCAGTACCGTCTTCTCGCCGCCCCCGATGCCCGCCTCGACATAGCCGCCGGCCCAGAGCGCAGCGGCCGGTCCTCCCACAGGTACGGACAAGTAGAAGCACCACCCGACTACAGCCGCCGCCTTGTCGCCGAACGCCAGCCGGGCGTACGTCGCGACGCCACCGGAGTCCGGATACCGCGCACCGAGCGCGGCGAACGTCGCCGCCAGGGGAGCGGAGACGATCGCCAGGCCGAGCCAGGCCAGCAGCGACGCCGGCCCGGCCACCTCGGCGGCCAACGCGGGGAGTGCGATCACGCCAGTGGCCAGCACGGCCCCGACGTACAAGGCCGTGCCCTGGCCCAGGCTGAGCGTGCCGCTCGGCTCCGTGGTTGCTTCGGTCATGCGGGACATCTTCGCTTGCCCGAGGCGGTCACGGAGAGGGGATACCCGGTACCTTCGGGAACGCGCTCGCCTGCCAGACCGAGTCGAGGCCGGCCACGTAGCGGGTGAAGCGTTCCAGCCCGAGACCGAACCCGGCGCTCGGCGGTACGCCTTCCTTGAGCAATTGCAGGTACCACGCGTACTTCGCCGGGTTCTCGGCCGTCTCCCGCATCCGGGCGACGATGGTCGCGTAGTCCTGCTCGCGCTCAGAACCGCTGCACAGCTCGCCGTACCCCTCGGCCGCTATCAGGTCGAAGTTGCGCAGCATGCCGGGCTGGTCCTTGCTCTCCTTGTCGTAGAAGCCGCGCGACCCCTTCGGGTAGTCGGTGACGAAGAACGGCCGGTCCACCTGCTGCGACAGCCTCGCCTCGCCGACCCAGTCGATCTCCGCGTCCGGGCTCTGGTCGTGGTCGATGGCCCGCAGATCGGCGACGGCGTCAGCATGCGTCCGGCGCCCGAAGTGCCCGGTCAGTACTTCGGCCAGCGCGCCGGCGTCCCGGCCAAGGGTGTGCAGCTCGCCGGGCAGGTCGGTCAGCACCCGCTCGATGACGTACCGGACCAACCCCTCCGCCAGGTCGAGCGCGTCGTCGCGGCCGGCGTTCGCCATCTCGCAGTCGATCTGGTGGAACTCGGCCAGGTGCCGGCTGGTCGACGTGGTCTCCAGCGGCTCCAGCCGGACGTTCGGCGCGATGAAGAAGATCTTGTCGAACGAGGTCAGCGCCGCCTGCTTGTAGAGGATCGCGCTCGTCATCAGCTTGTACCGGTGGCCGTAGTAGTCGACGTCGACCTGCTTGGCGCCGCGGGCGCCCGGGTCGGTGACCGGTCCGATGATCGGCGGCAGCAACTCCAGGAAGCCGCGGCCGGTGAGGTACTCGCGGGTGGCGGCCAGCATCTTGTTCTGGATCACCAGGACCGCTCGGGTGTCCGGCGAGGTCAGGTGCTCACGGGGACTCGGCGGCAACGAGGCCTCGGCCTGCGCGGGGGGAATCCGGGTCTCGGTCATCAGTTGCTCCCTGTCAGTTCGTGCGGGTCAGTTCGTCCGGCCGGGGCGGTGGTTTGGAATCCGGAAGGTGCTCGGTCGCGGGTGCGGCCTGGTACTCCTGTTCGAGGCTCGCGCTGTCGAACTTCCGCTCGATGTACGACAGCGTCGACAGCAGCCCCATCGCGGTCAGCTTCCCGGCGCCGGTCCGCCTGACCGACTCGTGGATCGGCATCGATCCGACCGACGACCACTGCAGCCGGCCCTGGTCGTCGAGGTAGCTGCGCGCCTTGCCCGCGTTGTCCGGGTGCAGGCAGTACGGGACGTCGAGGTAGCCGCGACGGAAGGCGATCTCGAGCGCAGTACCGAGGTCCGGGTCGAGGTTGACGACCGCCTCGACCAACGCGCTCGCCTCGGCGTGGATGCCGGTGTCCTCGACGTCGCCGATGATCCTGGTGCAGCGCGCCGCGGCCGCCGCTGCGGTCTCCAGCGCGGCGACGTTCTCGGCGAAGGTGGGGATCCGGTAGCCCTCGGCAACGGTCTTCACGATCAGCCGGGCCGACGCGGTCCGGACCGCTAGTCGCGCCGCCTCTTCGAGCAGCCGCGAGGCGCCTTCGGGGGTACGCGGGTAGACGCCCATGTAGGTGTAGACCACGACGTGCCAGTCGATGTCCGGCAACCACTTCGCGGCCAGCCGGCGCATCGCCAGGATCGCCTCGGCGTCCTGGTCCGGGTCGGTCTGCTGGGCATAGCTCAGCGAGACGCTGCGGATGCCGTGCTGGCGGAAGAACATGCACTCGAGCACGCTCAGCGCGACCAGCAGACCGGGCGGGCAGAGCTGCCCCATCATGCAGCCGCCGAAGCTCTCCAGATGCGGTTCGACACCGGTCTCCCGTACCTCGGCCAGCAACTCGCAGCTGAGCGCCCAGTTCGGGATCGACTCGGTCAGCGGCGCCCGGCTGTAGGGCAGGCAGTACGAGACCGGCCCGCCCTCGGTCGCGTGCAGACCGGCCGCGGCCAGCGAGCGAATGATTGCCGCAGGCAACGGTGAGCCGTGCCGGACCTGGACCGGGAAGTCGGCGCCGACGACGCCGTCCAGGACCGCCCGGGTGGTGGAGACGTCGTGCGCGACGATCGGGTAGCCGTTCAGCTCGATCCCGGCGGCCAGCGCCGCGCTGGCGCTGAGATTGTCGCCCACCCGGGTGTAGCTGTCGAGCGTGATCGTGCCGACCGTGGTAGCGGCCGCGGCCTTGGTGTGCTGCAGCCCGAGGCGCATCGACGCCGCGTCGCTGACCCCCATCCGGGGCTGGACGACGAGCCGGCCGGCCTGCTGGGCGCGCGTGACGAAGTCACCGAACGAGCCGGTGGAGGGGAGACTCACGAAGCGACGCCGGTGGTGAGCTGACGGACGAACGACTGGAACGCGGTCAGCCCGGTTCCGTCGTCGAAGACCGCGTCGAAGCCCGCGGACATCAGCCTGGCGCGGGAGCCGTCGGAGCCCGGTCCGTCGATGCCCAGCTTGCCGCCGATCACCGCCGGTACCTGGGCCAGGCCGGCCCGTTCGCGCAGCTGGGTGATCACCCGCAGCCCGTCGTGGAAGCCGTGCCCGTTGACCGTGCTGACCACGATCAGATCGGGCTGGAGGCGCTCGGACTCGGCGATCAGCAGTTCGTCCGGCACACAGGCGCCGAGGTTGTGCACTTGGTGGCCGAGTTCCTCGAGCACCAGCTGCAGGAACACCAGGTTCCAGGTGTGCGAGTCCGAGGAGACGCTGGTCAGCAGCACGGTGAGGTCGCCGTTCCCGGCGGCTCTGCCGGCCGGGACGGCGGCGACATGATCCATGACAAGCAGAGCATCGGTCGGTCACGCCCTGATACATCGCCCGCTCAGGACGGCGGGATTTCGTCCAGCTGGGAGGTACCGGTGGCCGCTTGCGGTCCGTACCGCTCCCAGATCTCGTGCAGCCGGATCCGGCCGTCGGGCAGCATCTCGGGGGTGCTCTCGCAGCGGCCGGCCAGCACTGAGCCGTCGGCCAGGGCCATCGTGTAGGTGAACTCGATCGAGCCGTCCGGGCGGCACACGCCGGTCAACGAGCCCCGCCTGACCTTGCCGCCGCTGAAGTCGCCCCACAGGAGGTCACCGCGCTGCCGGTACACGGCCGACGGGCCATCGCCCTCGGCGTGCGCGACATCGCGGAACCTCCTGCCGTCGTAGTCGATCACTAGGGGCGTACCTGATCGTGCAGCTCGAGGATGCAGCACTTCACGCCGCCGCCGGCCCGGAGCAGCTCGGAGACGTCCATGCCGTACGTCTCGAAGCCGGCTGCCCGCAGCTGGGCGACAAGGTTCGCGGCGCCCTCGGGCATCAGGACGTGCTTGCCGTCGGAGACCGCGTTCAGGCCGAATGCCTCGGCGTCGTCGTGGTCCGCGAGGATGGCGTTCGGGAAGAGCTCACGCAGGATCGCCTGGCTGCCTGGGGTGAAGGCGGCCGGGTAGTACATGACCGTGTGCTCGTCGAGCGCCGACAGCGCGGTGTCCAGGTGGTAGAACTTGTCGTTCACCAGGGTCAGGCCGATCACCGGGCGGCCGAAGTACTCCTCGGTCTCCACGTGGCTGCGGCGGTCGGTACGGAAGCCGTTGCCCGCCAGGATCCACGGTCCGACGGCCAGGTAGTCGCCCTCGCCTTCGTTCTCGAGCGTCGCCTGGCGGACCTTGAGCCCCTTGGCGGCGAACCAGTCGAGGTAGCCGGCCGACTCCGCGTCCCGCTCGGGGAAACGGAACCGGGCCACCAGCGCCCGGTCGCCGTACACGGTGGCGCCGTTGGCGGCGAAGACCATGTCGGGCAGGCCGTCGAGCGGTGGGACGACATCGACGGTGTGGCCGAGGGCGAGCAGCTGGTCGTGGATCCGCTGCCACTGGTCCATGGCGATCGACTGGTCGGTCGGTTTGCCAGGGTCCATCCACGGGTTGATGGAGTAGGTGACGTCGAAGTGGGTCGGCGGGCACATCAGGTAGTGGCGGGCGGTGGCCTGCCGAGTGGTGTTTTCCATGCCCACCAGAGGATGCAAGGACCACGATCAGATACCTCACCCCCAGGGTGTATTTCCGCGGGCCGGTCGGGTGCTCTTGCGAGTAGGAGCGGCTCTGCTCCGCCCAGCCCACTCGGAGGTTCGACATATGGTTACCGGCTTGAGCCGAACTGAACTCACATCGCTGTACCTGGACGAGGTCAAGCGACGGGGGATCTCGGCCGGCGAACTCACCAGCACCCAACCCGAGTCCGTCGGTCTGCAGTCCTTCTACGGCGGCCGGTACCTGTCCCGCCCGTTGTTCCTCGGTGCCGAGGAGACCGAGCAGCTGGCGCACGACATGCTGAACATGCACGCGGCCCTGGTCAGCCTGCCCGACAAGCTGTACGGCGGTGACTTCGGCGCGTTCGGCCGGGCAGTCGGACTGAGCGAGGCTCAGGTCTCGGCGGTACTGCGCAGCCGCGGCACCACCGTCACCAAGCAGAGCCGCGGCGACCTGTACCTGTCCGAGGACGGGTTCAAGCTGCTCGAGTTCAACATGGGCAGCGCGCTCGGTGGCATCGACCACTCCGACATGGCCACCGCGTTGCTGGACCAGCCGGTGATGCTGGAGTTCGCCCAGAAGCACCGGCTGACGTTCGTCGACACGATGCGCGAGCAGGTCAACGACATGCTGGTGGAGAGCGGGTTCGCGCCCGGGTCGCGGCCGAAGATGGCGACCGTCGACTGGCCGAGCAGCTACGAGACGCTCGAGCCGTACATGCAGCACTTCTCCGGCCGGCTGACCGAGATGGGGATCGACACCGTCTTCGGTCACATCGGGCAGCTCGAGGTCCGCGACGGCGGGGTCTGGCTCGGCGACGTGAAGCTCGACATCATCCAGCGGCTGTTCATGCTGGAGGACCTCGAGGACCCGGAGTCGCTGGCGCTGGCCGAGCCGATCCTGGACGCGGCGGCCCGCGGTGAGGTGAAGATCTTCACGCCGCTGGACTCGGAGATGTTCGCCAGCAAGAGCGCGCTGGCGATGCTGTCCGACGAGGCGAACCGCAAGCACTTCGACGCCGAGACACTGGCGAGCCTGGACCGGATCCTGCCGTGGACGCGGATGGTGCGGTCCGAGCAGGTGACGTTGGAGGACGGTAGCCGGGTCGACCTGATCGACTATGTGCTCTCGCACCAGGACGATCTGGTGCTGAAGCCGACGCAGCTGCATGGTGGCGACGGGGTGCTGCTGGGGTGGCGCTCGGAGACTAGCGCGGAGGAGTGGGAAGAGCGGGTGCGGGCGGCTGTCGGTGGGTCGTGGATCGTGCAGCGGCGGATCCGGCCGGTGGTGGAGTACTTCCCGATGCCCGAGGGTGATCCCGTGCCCTGGTTGGTGAACTGGGGTGTCTTCACCGTCGTCAACGGCTTCGGCGGAGTGTTCGCCCGGGCCGCCACGGTGGAGTCGGACCTCGAGGTCATCCGCCTGATGGCCGGCGCCTCGGTTGGTACCGGCATGCACGTGCTGCCGGAAGACTCAGACGTAGAACCGGGCACCGCGCTTCCGGTCAAGTAACACCAAACAAAACAACCCCGCCGCAGTCTGAACTGCTCCCCGAAAGTTGGACTGGTTAAGTAAGAGGTTATGGGGTGTCTAGGCCGCGAGGGTCTGGGTCCGGTATTGCACCGGGCTCAGGCCCTCGAGTCGTGTTGAGATGCGGTGGTTGTTGTACCAGTGGATGTAGTTGTGGAGTGCTTGGGTGAGGGCGTCGGTGGTGAGGTATCGGGTGTGGTTGAAGGTTTCTTCTTTGAGGTGTCCGAACCAGTTCTCGATGACGGCGTTGTCGTAGCAGTTGGCTTTGCGAGACATCGACTGGGTTGCGCCGGCCGCGGCGAGCAGGCGCTGCCAGGAAGGGTGCTGGTACTGGAACCCTTGGTCGGAATGAACCAGCGGTGCCTGGCCGGGCTCGAGGGTGGCCAGAGCGTCTCGCAGTGACTGGTTGGTCAGGTCCAGGTTCGGTGAGTCGGCGATCGTGTAGGCGATGATTTGGCGGTCGAACAGGTCCATCACCGGCGACAGGTAGACCTTGCGGTCTCCGATCCTGAACTCGGTGACGTCGGTGACCCATTTCTGGGCCGGGGTGGTCGCGGTGAAGTCACGGGCCAGCAGGTTCGGAGCGGTCCTGCCGGCCTCGCCCTGGTAGGAGTTGTAACGCTTCTTGCGCCGTACCAGGCATACGAGGCCGAGGCGGCGCATCAGTTTCAGAACGGTCTTCTTCGCCACCTGCCAGCCCTGCCCTGCCAGTACAGCGTGGACACGCCGATGCCCGTAGCGTCGCTCGGCGGCCTCGAACACGGTCGTGATCGCGGTCTTCAACTCAGCCATCGGGTCAGGCCGGGCCAGGCGGGCCTGGTGGTAGAAGAACGTGGACCGGGCCAGCCCCGCGATCTGCAACAGCAAGTCCAGACGGTAGTCAGCCTTGAGGGCGATCACAGCGGCCACCTTCACGGCCGTTGCTGATCCCTCAAGGCCCGTACTTTTCCCAGGTAGGCGTTCTCTGCCCGCAACCGTTCGTTCTCGCGGCGAAGCTGCTCCAACTCCGAGGTCGGCCGCACCGGCGCGTCCGGGTCCTTGCGCGGCCGGCCCTTCGGCTTCGGCCGCAACCCCTCAGCACCCTCGCGCCGATACGTCCGCACCCACGCCCTCACCAACTCCGGCGAGGACAACTCGTGTTCGGCCGCCAGCACGGTCACCGGCTCACCAGCCAGGAACCGCTCCACCACAGCCAGCTTGAACTCGAACGAGTACGACCGCTTCGTCGGCCTGCTCACCAGCGCTCCTCTGCCCCAGATCCGCCAGCGCTCATACAGCTGCTTGACCGGCCAGAGCGCCACACCCAGCAGCCTCGCCACCGAGCTATACCCCAAATCCTCCTCGAACCACGCTACCGCCTGCTCACGCTGCCCCACGGACAAAGAGCTACGCCGATCCATACGAACACTCCCCAGAAGCCGGAACTGAATTTCTCAGTCCAACTTCCGGGGAGCAGTTCAGTCCGCGGCGGGGTTGTTTTGTTGCTAGCTGTTAAGTGGCGGGTTCGGTGCTGGGGTCTGTGGTGGGGGTGGGGGCGGGGATCTTGGAAGGTTCTCCGTCGGGGCGGCGCATGCCTATGCGGGCGCAGACTGCGGAGAGGACTGCTACGCCGGCGGCCCAGAGCCAGAAGGACTGGCCTAGGTGGGACCAGGCCCAGACGCCTACTGCGGGGCCTACTGCGTTGCCCAGGCCGAAGACGGTCAGCATGGCGCCGGAGTAGCGGCCCATCAGGTGGGGTGGGGCGACCATGCCGGGGTAGGCGAAGGTCGTCGGGGCGCCGATGATCTCGGATGCGGTCCAGATGATCGTGCCTACGATCAGGAGGGCTGGGATCAGGGCGATGGCATACATGCCGTATCCGACGGCGACGAGACCGAAGCCGGCGATGGCGGTGATTCGGAGCGGCCAGGTTTGCACGTACTTGGTGGCAGGCACTTCGCAGACCGCCACCACGATCGCGTTCGCCGAGACGACCAGGCTGTACCACCACAGGCTCATGCCGTCGTCCACGATCGCCAGCGGAAGTACCGCGAGGTACTGGCAGTAGACGATGGTCACCAAGAAGACGGCGGCCAGGTAGAAGTCGTAGCGCCAGTCGGCGAGGACAGCGCGGTAGCCCTGCTTCTTCTCGGCCGCCTTCGCCGCGGCCTTCTGAGCCTGCTCAGCCGCACTGGGCTTGCCAGGCAGGAACTTCCACGCGATGGCGCTGTAGAGCACCGCAGCGAACGCCTCGGCCCAGAACAGCAGGTTGTACGAGACCGAGACCAGCGCCACGCCCACGATCGGGGTGACCGCGGTACCCAGGTTGATCGCCAACCGGTACATCGCCATCGTCATCACGAGCTGACCAGGCTTGGTCAGCTCGGCCAGCATCGCCTGCGCGGCCGGCCGGTTCAGCATGCTGACCGTGCTGACCACGAGGATCGCGAGCAGGATCAGCCAGTACGGCTTGATGTACAGGATCGAGACGATCAGCACGGCCGAGCCGAGCATGCTGATCAAGGTGGCGGCGCGCGCGCTCAGCCGGTCGGTGAGCCAGCCACCGACGAACGAGCCGAGCACATGGCCGGCGCCGTACACGCCCAGCGCGAAGCCGGCCTCGCCGGCCGAGAACCCCTTGTGCGTCATGAACAGCACCAGGAAGATCTGCAGGAAGGCGCCCAGCCGGTTGACGAACACGCCGAACAGCAGCGCCTTCGAGGTCAGCGAGGTCTGCCGCCAGGTCGCGATCGCGCCGAGCCCGGTGCCAGGTTGTTCGGCCGGTGCCGGATCGCGGTCGACTTCTTCACTCATCGGTTACTTCACCCCTTGGTTCCGGGCAGGCAAGGTGTCCGGACAGTAATGCCTGCGGACATTTGGTCCCGCACGCTACCGCGCCGAACGCCCGCAGGACAGGGTTTGCAGGCAACTAAAACACGTGTATCAACCGCGAATCCCGAGCGCCTCTGGTGGGGTGACGGCGACACATCGCGGACCGCGTGTGCCCCCTCGTCGTCATGCCCTGCTGGCAGGAGGATCGGACCAATATGACCATCGAAATCCATCGGGACCTCGACCGGATCCCGGACGACTTCATGCAGAGGCCGTACGAGATTCTCGAGCCGTACCGGAAGGCCGGCCGCGTGCACCACGTGGTCTTCCCGCACGGTGCCGACGTCTGGCTCGTCACCCAGTACGCGGATGTACGGACGCTGCTGCAAGACCCGCGGGTGAGCAAGGACGGCACCCGGATGAACGAGATGTTCGCCCGGCACACCGGTACGTATGTCGAGACCGACAAGCCCGACGTCGGCTTCGACGACGAGCTGTCCCAGCACATGCTGAACACCGACGCGCCCCGGCACACCCGGCTGCGGGCGCTGGTGAGCAAGGCGTTCACGCTGAAGCGGATGGAGAACTTCCGGGACCGGATCGAGGAGCTGGTCGGCCAGTACCTGGACAAGCTCGAGGGTCGCGACGACGTCGACCTGGTGACCGAGTTCGCCCAGCCGCTGCCGATCGTGATCATCTGCGACGTGCTCGGTATCCCGTTCGAGGACCGCGAGCGGTTCCAGCAGTGGGCGGTCGAGCTGGTCGGCGCGGGGCACCCGCCGGAGGTGGTCGAGCAGGCGTCGAAGAACGTCCAGGAGTACGGCCAGTCGATCATCGAGATGAAGCGCAAGAACCCCGGCGACGACATGGTCAGCGCGATGATCGAGGGCAACCCGGACGGCGACCGGCTGACCGACGACGAGCTCGTCGCGATGATCTTCCTCTACACCGTGGCCGGCCACATCACCTCGCAGCACACGCTGTCGAACGCGATCCTCAGCCTGCTCACCAACCCGGACGCGATGGACCGGCTGCGCGGCGATCTGGGGATCATGTCGCAGGCGATCGACGAGCTGATGCGCTACGACGGCGGCGTCGGGGTGGCCACCTTCCGGTTCTCGCTGGAGGACATCGAGATCGGTGACACCGTGGTGCCGGAGAACAGCATCATGGCGCTGTCGATCCTGTCCGCGCACCGCGACGAGGCACAGTACGAGAACGCGAACAAGCTGGACCTGGACCGCAAGCCCAAGGGCGTGCTCGGGTTCGGCCACGGTCCGCACTTCTGCATCGGCCAGCCGCTGGCCAAGATGCAGACGAACATCGCGCTCACCCGGCTGCTGGAGCGTTTCCCGGATCTGCGGATGACCGCCGACCCGAAGTTCCTGGAGTGGGAGCCGAGCACGCTGCTGCGCGGCATGCACCACTTGCCGGCGGCAACCACACCGCTGAAGCACTGAGCTAGCCAAAGAGAAAGCCTCCCCAGCCTGGCTGGGGAGGCTTTCTTCTTGTGCGGTGGATCAGTCCTCGACGTAGTACCAGTCCTCGGGGTTGATCAGGCCGTACGGGTTGCAGGGCTCGACGCCGCGCAGGTTCTTGGCGACCTCGAACATCCGGTTCGGGAAGCCCGGTGACCAGATCGTCGGCACCTGCTCGGCGATGTAGTCCTGGTAGGCGTACATCGCTTCCGGGTCGTCGCTGTGCACGGTCGCGTCGATCAGCTTGTCCGCGGTCGGGTCGGAGTAGTCGCCGAAGTTGCTGCCGCCGCCGGTGGCGAACAGCATCTCGCCGGTCAGGTGGCCGTAGAACGACCAGCCGCCGTTCCAGGTGTTGATCTCCCACAGCCGCTTGGCCGGCTGGTTCGGGGCGTGGTCCTCGGCCACCATCACCGAGCCGTAGACGGGCTCCAGCTTGAGCTCGATCCCGGCCTTGGCCGCGTCCTCCTTGAAGATCTCCAGCAGCTTGACCAGCGCGTCCTTGCCTTCGACGTACCGGATCGTGAAGGACATGTGCGCGCCGATCTCGACGCCCTCGCCGGCGCAGCCGTCGACCTCGCCCGGCTGGACGCAGCCGGCCGGCATCGTGCTGGTGTCCCAGCCGTGTGACTCGAGCAGCGCGTTCGCGGCCGCCGGGTCGAACGGCATCGGGTCCTTCAGTTGCTTGGGGGAGACGTGCGGGTTCGGCGGCGACAGCGGCACCGGACCGTCCATCCGGTACGCGTTGCCGTTGAAGACCTCACGGATGATGCGGTCCTGGTCGAGGCACATCTGCAGCGCCTGCCGGACGTACGCGTGCTTGTAGATCGCCGCCGCGTCGGAGTCGTTGTCGAAGTTGAACGGCATGTACCTGACCACGAACACGTCCTGCGGCACCACCCGGTACTTCTCCGCCAGCGGGTCCGGGCTGCCGTCCGTCACCTCCATGCCGGGCGGCAGATAGCCGATGTGGATCCCGTCCTCAGCATCCGGTCCGGCCAGCAGCCGTTCGTACATCAGCTCGTCGGTGTCGTTCTGCACCTGGCGGAACTCGGCCAGCTGGGGCTTGTTCGGGCCGGAGTAGTTCTCGTTCGGGACGAAGGTGACCAGGCCGTCGAGGTCGTAGCTCTTCAGCTTCCACGGTCCGCTGACGACACTCCAGACCGGGCTGTCGGCCCAGCCGCCGCGGTGCAGGTTGGCCTCCTCGGTCCAGTCGCCGTTCTCCGACACGAGGTAGTCGTAGACGGCCGGGATGTCGTCCTTGTCGAAGGACGCGCGCGCCGGGCCCTCGGCGGTACGGTCCCAGGCCTTCGGCATCGGGGTGATCAGCGTCAGCTGGTTCATCTCCACCCAGGTCTTGGAGTAGACCTCGTTGAAGGTGAAGCGGACCTTGTCCTCGGCAACCTTCTCGTACGACGACAGGTTGTCCGGGAAGTAGCCGGGCACGTAGTAGCCGAGCCGGTCGCCCTTCACCGCCATCATGTTCACCCAGAACATCACGTTGTCGGCGCAGATCGGCTCGCCGTTGGACCACTGCCAGTCCTTCAGCGTGACGGTGACGCTCAGCCCGTCCTCGCTCCACTCCGGCGGGTGCGCCAGGCTGCGGTCGTAGTCGACGCCCGCGGCGCCGTCCTTGCCCAGCCAGTACAGCGGACGGAACATCAGGATCTGGAACTCGTACAGGTTCCGGATCCCGATCCGCTCCCGCGGCGTGAACGGGAAGATCGCGGCCGGCGGGAAGCCGGGGTTGCAGGCCCAGGTGACGATGCCACCCTTGACTGGCCGGCCCGCCTCGGACGGCTGGCCGGAATCCTGCGTGGTCAACGTAGTGGACATCAGGTCACCTTTCTTGGTGGATCTTCTAGGCCGTTGCCGGCAGTGCGAGCCGTACGTCGATCTGCGCGGCGAACTCGTAAGCCGTCGCGATCGCCTCGTCGAACGTCGCTCCGCTGGTGCAGAGGAAGCCGAGGATGTTGTTGCCGTCCGGTGGGCGCCGGACGAGGTCGCCGGGCTTGGCCGTGATCTTGAGGAAGAACACCCGGTCGGACTCGGCCACCGCCGGCGGCACGGTGATCTGCTCGATCCGGCCGGGCGCGCTGATCAAGCACGTTCCGGCCAGGTGGACGCCGGTCGGGTGATAGTGCTGGACCTCGGGCTTCACACCGGAAGCGACCGCCATCGTGGCGCGGATCGGGCAGTAGCCCGTGCTCAGCCGGGCGAAGTAGTCGAGCCCGCCACCGCCCGGCCGCACGGCGATCTCCAGCATGTGCGGTTTGCCTTGGTGGAAACGGACCTCGGCATGCATCACGCTTCGCTTGAGGCCTTGCGCGCGGGCAGCCTTGGTGACGACCTCGTGGACAGCGGCGAGCTGATCCGCGTCGAGCGTCGTCGGCGCCTGGTGCGCGTCGTCGTCGAAGGTGTTGCCCTCGATCGTGATCCGGTCGACGATCGAGCCGAGGTACACCTCGCCGTCCCAGGCGAGCGCCTCGATCTGCATCTCCCGCCCGTCCAGGAACGACTCGACGAGCAGTCCGTACGGTCCGAGGTCGAGCCCGTCGGGCTCCATCCGGAACCACGACATGCCTGCCATCCCCTCCAGCGCTTGCGGGAACCGGGTCCGCAGCTCGTCGGGGCTGTCCACCTTGAAGACGAAGTTGCTCGCGGCACCCAACGTCGGCTTGAGGATGATCGGGTAGCCGAACTCCTCGGCCGCTTCCAGCGCCGCGTTGACGTCAGGTACCAGCCGGTACTTCGGTACCGGCGCCCCGCCGAGTTCCTGCGCCTGCCGCATCAGCAGCTTGTTCCGGCTGATCCGGGCTGCGTCGAGACCCACGCTCGGCAACCCGAGTGCCTCGGCCACCGCAGCAACCGTGAGCACACCGGACTCCGAGAACGTGAGCACACCGTCGAAACCTTCGGCTTCGTGCCATTCCTGGGCAGCCTTGATGATGTCGTCGATGTGCTTGGAGCCGGCGATCCGGTACCGGTCGGCGGCCCAATAGCCTGGCTCGCCGAGACCGTTGAGCACATGCAGCGTGCCGCCGAACTCCTCGACCTGCTGGTAACGGGACTGGTAATAGCCGGCGTTCTGCACGGCTTCCAGCGCGAGTAGCTTCATGGCTCTACTCCTCACCGACCGCGGCGAGCTGTCGCGGCCTGTCGATCGGCTCAAGACCGGTCGCGCGGGGCGGGGCACCCATGGCACGATCGGCGATCGCCCGGGCGATCTGGGGTGCGAACTTGAAGGACATCCCGCCACAGGCTGCGAACGCCCAGACCGTGCCTGCCCCGTACGACGCCAGCAGTGGCCCGCCTTGCGTGCGCTCGGCCAGGTAGTAGCCGTCGTTGGCGCCGACAACCCCGGCCGGGTCGAAGGATTCGATCAGCTGCGAGAAGAGGTCGATGAGGTGATGACGCCACTGGTCCGGCGTACTGCGGTCGGTCATCTCGTCCACCGGCCGGCACGCGCTCGCCGCGCTCAACCGCATCGGCGCCCCCGACTGCGCCACCGTCGGCATGAACCAGGCATCGCGGTCGGGGCCGAGACCGAGTACCACCGGCATCTCGGCCCAGTTCCGCCGGTAGGTCGGCGGCCGGTAGGAGAGCACGCTCTGCCGGTACAACGTGAGGTCAGGTCCGACCGAGCCGGCCAGCAATTCGCGTGACCAGGGCCCGGCGGCGATCACCACCCGGTCCGCCGACTGCGTCCCGCCATCGGCGAACCGGATCACGCCGTCACCGTCGACCTCGGACACCGCGACGACCTGGCGGTGGGGGAGCAGCCGTACTCGGGGATGCTCGCCCAGCCAATGGGCCATGGCGACCAAGGCGTGATCGGCCAGCAGGACACCGGCCGTGGCCTCCAGCACGGCAGCACTGCCGACGGGGAAGCGGACGCGTGGGTACCACTTGGCCAGGTCCTGTGGTGAGAGCGCCCAGGCCTTCGCGCCGTCCACCGTGAGCTCGGCCAGTTCGGCGTGAGCCTGCTCAGCCGGCATCGCCGTGAGAGCACCGGTCGGGTGATAGAACCGCGTGCCGAGCAGCCGCTCGACATCCTGCCAGGCGGAATGCGAGCCCGCGGCCGCAGCCGTCAGCACCGGGTCGCCCCGGTGCAGCGCGCGGGTCACCCGGAGCCGGTCGTTCGACGTGGCCAGCGGAGACGGGATCGGGCCGGCGTCCACCAGGTCGACCTGGTGGGCGCCGGGCGCGCGGACGCACTCGATCGCGGTGAGCAGCCCGATCACGCCACCACCTACCACCGTGATCCGCATCCGGGATCACCCACCTCCGGCGAGCGCGCCGGCCGGCTCAGCTGCCGCGGCCGGCTCGGCCGAAAGGAGCGGCGGGGCGAACGGCTTGATGTCGGCGGCGTCGTAGGCTCCGTTCACCAGCAAGCCGGCTTCCGGAGTACCGTCGAAGACGCCTGCTTCCCGGGCTGCTGCGACCAGGTCGATCAAGAGCGGAGAAGCCAACGCCAGCAGGGCTTTGACCTCGGCGAACAGGTCGCCCCAGGCTTCGGGCTGCTCGTCCAGACCGACCCCGTCGAGGGCCGCCGCGCGACCGCGCAGCCGCTCGAGCTGAACCAGCACGGTGTCCGCCGCCCGGTTCAGGTTGAACGTCGGCATCTCGTAGAACAGGTCGAACCGCTCCAGCATCAGGACGATCCGGCCGCGACCGCCTGGCGTGACCGGCAGTCTGCTGTCGTCGCCGGCGTTGGCGATCGCCTTGGCGAGCACTCCGGCCAACTGGTTCCAGGGTCCGATCAGCCGGTCCTCGGCCATCTTGTCCAGACCCGCCCGGCTGAAGGTCGACCGCTGGTACTCCGGGGCCGTCAGCGCCAAGTAGAGCCGGGCGACGTCCCGCGGTACCTCCGTCAGCAGCTCCTGCGGCGTCAGCACGTGCCGCTTGCTGGTCGAGAACTTCGAGCTCTCCAGCTCGTAGAACTCGTTGTTGATAATGGACTCCGGCCAGACGTACTTGTCGCCGTGCGCCATCAGCATCGCGATGTGCGGGAGGCAGAAGTAGTACGCGTTGTCGAAGCCGAGGAAGTGCACGATCCGCAGGTTCTCCGCCTTGCGCCACAGCTCACCGGGCACGGTGTCGCGGCCGAGCTTGCTCGCGGCGTACGACGTGGTGAACATGCCGGCCGGGATCAGTTCGAGCCAGGCGTTGAGCACCTGGCCGGGGACCTCCGGGAACTGCGCGTCGATACCCCAGTTGAGCGGGAAGGTGATCGGCACGTCCTGCAACGGGCGGGCCAGCAGTTCGGCGATCATCTGCCGCACGTGCGGGCGCCGGTGCGTGGCCAGCGATTCGTGGTACTGCGTCAGCCGGTCGCGGTACTCCTCCAGCGGCAGCACCATGATGGTGGCTTCGCGGTAGGTGAGCTTGTCGTCCTTGTTGATCGTGGAGTGCGGGTTGAGCAACTGGTCGAAGTTGTTCGGGTGGCAACAGGTCTCGCACAGGCCACCGCGACTGCTGCTCAGGCAGACCGGGCAGTCGCCCTCGATCAGACCCTCGACCATGAACTCGCCGGTCCGCTCCAGGAACGGCAGCCGGACGGTCTTCAGCTTGAAGACGCCGGCGGCGTGCAGCGCGTGGAAGTACTGCAGGACAGTGGCCTTGTACGTCGAATCGAACGGTCCGAAGCCGTCGTACGAGATGCCGATCGCCTGCAGGGCCTCCTGGATCTGGCCGGTCGAGCGCTTGCAGAGCTCCTCCGACGTGATGCCCTCGCGAGCGGCCGACGCGACCACGTACGTCTGGCTGTCGTCGGTCTCGGTGGTGAAGATGACGTTGCGGCCGCGCGCTCGCTGGTAGCGCGCGTACACGTCACCGGCCAGGTACGGTCCGGCGATGTGGCCGAGGTGCATGCCGCCGTTGGGAGTCGGGTTCGGGCCAAGGACCAGGACGGGACGGTCGTCGTCCTTGGGCAGTACGCCGGTCACGCGGTGACTCCTTCGCGCTCTGAGTTCTCGATCGCCTCCGCGGTTGCGGCGTTCTCGGCTTCCTTCTCGCGTGCCTCGGCGGCGAGCTTCTCGGTCTCCGACCCGGCGTGCTCGGCCAGGAACCGGTGCGACATCTCCGGGTCCCACCAGATGCTGGTGAAGACGAAGTCCTCGTCGTTGTGGTTGTGCACCCGGTGCAGCTGGCCCGGCGTGAAGTAGCAGACATCACCGGCCCGGAAGGGCTGCCGCTCGCCACCGCACTCGACCTCGACCTCGCCGGAGACGGCGACGAAGATCTCCTGCTCGTGGTGGGTGTGCAGCTTGGAGACCGTGTTCGCGCGGCAGACGGCGTACGAGACCTCGAACGGCGCGTTCAGCACCGCCCACGGCTGCAGCCGCTGGGTGTCGACGCTGTACTCGTGCAGGAGATTCTCGCGATCCAGCCGCGAGATGTGTACGACCATGGGTTACCGTCCCGAAATCTGCTCGAAGGTGTTCGGACCGTTCTGGGTGTGTTTGGTCTCGATGACCGCCTTGTGCGGATCGCCCTGCAGGATCAGGTCGATCACCGGCGTGCCCCCGCCGCCGGGGGTCTGCACCGACCGGCTGTAGAGCACCCGCAGCTGGCTCGGCTCGAGGCCGCTGATCCGCTCGAGTTCCGCGGCCAGCTCCTGGTCGTTGGTCACGCCGGCCAGCAGGCTGTGCATGTCCGCGAGCCGCTCGAGCAGTTCCGGGTGCTCACGCTCGATGAACTGCTCGAGCCCGGCGCCCTGACCGGCGAAGGGGGAGTACGTCATGCAGACCAGGTGGCTCTCGGTGAGGGCGAAGGTCTCCAGCGCGTACTCCTCGGCCAGCAGCCGCATCCGCTTGAGCGCGTCCGGGGTGTCGTACCGCGCCCGCATCGTCTCGATCAGGCCGGCCGGGATGTCCTTCTTGCGCATCAGGCCGAGGGCGAACTCGACGTACTCGGCCATCCCCTCGTCGTACGAGCGCTGGAACAGGTGCTCGGCCTTGATTCCGCGCAGGTGCGCCATCAGGGCCGGGTTGGCGCAGTCGGACTCGGTGAAGCTGAAGGCCAGGTCGTCGAACTGGAAGCCGAGGAAGCCGGTCAGCAGCTCGAAGTGGTCGCCGGCCGCGTAGTCGGTCTCGTCGTAGATCGAGAAGAACTTCAACCGGTCCGGGACGGCGGTACTGACCTGCCGCTCGGCGATCGCGGTGGTCGCGTCGGGGCCGAGGATGTCGGTGAAGTAGGCGCCGGCGATGTCGTCGAGCTGGCCGAGCACCTTGCCGAACCCGTTCTCGGTGCTGGCGTGCTCGCGGATCGTGCCCGGGTCGGTCGCGCGGATCTGGCGGGCCAGCCGGCCGACCCAGGCGGTGTACTGACGCTGCTCACGCGGCGAATCGCCGGTGATGAGGATGTCGGCGCCGTCGCCATGGGCCGCGGCCACCCCGAAGGCGTTGAAGACGCTGAGATTGCAGGAGTTGCAGAACGTCGGCCGGCCGTCCGCGAAGGTGCGGTGGCCGGTCATCAGGATGTCCAGCCGGTTGCGCCGGATCACGTGCTCGCGCTGCGGCGAGTCGACGTAGAACTCGGACACCTCGTCGCCGTCGACCAGCAGCAGCTCGCAGTCCGGGTCATCGAACAGCCGCAGGGCCAGGTACTCGCGATCGATGTTCTCCATCACCGGCCGCGGCATGCCCGCGTGCCGGTTGGTCGCCACCCGCATCCGGAAGGTGCGGCCGTGGACGCGGTACAGGATCAGCTGCATCGTACGGACGAAGGCCAGCGTGTACGAGCTGTCCTTGCCGCCACCGAACGCCACCATGACGAGGTTCTTCTCGAGCTCCTCGCGGTACGGCAGCTCGGCCAGCAGCCGGACGCTGCAGCGCAACGCCTCGGCCAGGATGGCCGGTGGCATCGCTACCTGCAGGCCGGCGAAGGCCTGCTCGCGGGCCCGAGCCACGTCGTCGAGCGCGGGCCGTTCCAGTTCGACCATTGCCATCCGGGATCTCCTCGGGGTTGCCGTTCTGCCACCCGTTAGAGTCCGGCCCCCTCCTGGTCTGATACAGCCGCTGCCGGGACCCGCTCGCGGTGGGCGATGATGTCGCGGCAGATCTCCTCGGCCCGCTGGGCCAGCACGCTGAGCAGGGTGTCGGAGATGCCGTGGGTCTGCTCGTTGACGCCCTGCAGGTAGCAGGCCGCCGCACTCGGTACGCCGAGCTCCAGCTGGTACTGGCGGGTGACGTCGATCCGGTCGAGGTCGAGGCTGCCCGCCAGCTCGCGGACCAGCCGCGGCATCCGGGTGTCGAAGCCAGTACCGAGGAAGACGACATCGCGATGCAGCTCGGTGACGGTACCGGTCCGGCGGTCGGTGAGCTCGAGCACCAGCTCGTCGCCGGTCTCGCGGGCGCCGGTGATGTCGACCATCGGGATCAGGCGGCGTTCGTGGCGGTGGTTGAAGCGGTCGAGGTACAGGTCGGCGTACAGGTGCTCCAGCATCGGGGGAGTGACGACGGAGTAGTTGGTCCGGTACATCTCCTGCAGGATCTGCTCCCGCGCGGCCGGCCGGGCGTCGTAGAACTCGTCGACGAAGCCGGGGTAGTACAGCTCGTTGGTGAACTTGCTGGACGCGTCGGAGCTCAGCCCGATGGACCGCATCAGCCAGGCGACGTCACTGTCGGGCAAGTCGTCGCGCAGGGCGCGGAACATCTCCGCGGCGCTCTGGGAGCTGCCGACGACGGCGACGCGGTACGGCAGCTCGCCATCGAATTGGGCCACTCGCTGCCGGTACTCCGTGCTGTGCACGACCCGGTTGGGCGGCAGGTCGGCGAGTACCGGCGGGATGTTGGCCTCGCGACTCCCGCCGTACACGAGGTACCGGCTGTTGATCGTGCTGCCGTCCGCGAGGGTGGTGACCCAGCCGGTCACCGCGCCGGACTCGTCCTTGCGCGGCCGCATCGCGACGACCTGCTTGCCGAGCTCGATCTTCACCTTCTCGAGCGACGCGGCGACCCAGCGCAGGTACTCGGTGAACTCCACCCGGTACGGGGTGAAGGTGCTCATGTTGACGAAATCGTCCATCCGCCCGGTCTCGAACAGATGGTTGAGGAACGAGAACTTGCTGGTCGGATCCCGCTGCGTGACCAGATCCTTGAGGAACGACACCTGGCTGGTAGCCCACGGCATCAACATCCCCTGCTGCCAGGCGATCTCCGTGTTCCGGTCGATCAGCAGACTGCTCTCCGCCAGCTCCGGCGCCAACTCCTCGAGCGCTACTGCGAGCCCTAGGTTCGACGGTCCGGCGCCGATGGCCAGCAGTTCCACGTCCACGCTCAGTTCCGACATCTGTGCCGCCCTCGTCTCGGGTCTGTTCACCTCCCTTCGAGAGCACTCGGTGCACGTCCGCTGATACACCTACTCCGGTTCGGACAGCAGAGCGATGCGTTTCCGGAGGCGGTTGGGGGCGAGCAGGAAGGTGATCGCCAGCGGGAGGTAGAAGACGAGGAGGAGCAGTTGCCAGGGGGAGCTGGTGATGGCGAGGCCGATCGCCGATACCACGGCCAATGAGAGGGCGACGATCAGGAGGGGGCGGCCGCGGCGCATTTGGCGGAGTTGTTCTTGGGCGACGGCGAGGGTTGTTGCGCGGAGGTCGGGGTCGGTGGGGAGCGGGCCTTTCCAGGCGGTCTTCAGGGCCAGTCGGCGGGCGTCCTTCGGGGTGTCGCCGAGTGCGCCGTTCTCCCAGCGCAGTCTGGTCTTGATGCCGTAGGCCATCGCGGCGGACACGAAGAGGGCCATCACTGCCGCGGAGACGGCCGACCAGAAGAGGTCACTGGTCTCGATGATGGCGATGGCGAACGCTACCGCCGCCCAGGCAAGCCAGAGCATCAGGAAGAGTGCCCAGGTGGGGGTCGAGTTCAGGCGTTCGCGCATGGCTGATGATCGCTTGGGGTGGGGGTCTTGAGGAACATCTCCGGGTGGTGGGTGGTTGGGTAGTGGTGTGCATGGTGAATACAAGGTGCCCGGTGGGAAGTTGGTTGTCGCCGATCTCGACGTTGTCGACGAGGTGGTGCGACGGGGGCGGATCAGTGGGGACTTCTTCCTGGAGCCCGATGACGCGTTGGAGCGGATCAATGGGGCGCTAGCGGGGGTACCGGTTGAGATGCCGGTGGCTCAGATTGCGGCTCGGGTTCGTGGGGTGCTCGGGGATGGCGTGGAGATGCTGGGGTTCTCGCCGGAGGCTGTTGCGGTGGCGGTACGGCGGGCGCTGACCGGTGCTACGGCGTGGACGGATCATGCGTGGGAATTCGTGCATGACGTGCCGCGGGAGCCGGCGTTGCAGATGGCGCTGGACGAGGTGCTGGCCGAGCAGGTGGGGGCGGGGGAGCGGCCGCCGACGCTGCGGATCTGGGAGTGGGCGTCGAACGCGGTCATCATCGGGAGCTTTCAGTCGCTGGCCAATGAGGTGGATCTCGGCGGGGCGGCTAAGCATGACGTGACGGTGGTACGGCGGATCAGTGGCGGCGGCGCGATGTTCGTCGAGCCGGGCAACACGATCACGTACTCGCTGTATGTGCCTGAGTCGCTCGTCTCAGGACTGTCCTTTGTCGACTCGTATGCCTTCCTGGACGACTGGGTCGTCGGGGCGCTGAACGAGCTCGGCATCGCCGCGACGTACCAGCCGATCAACGACATCACGTCCCCGGCCGGCAAGATCGCGGGCGCCGCCCAGAAGCGCTTCGCGGGTGGTGCGGTACTGCATCACGTGACGATGGCGTACGACATGGACGCGTCGAAGATGGTCGAGGTGCTCCGGATCGGCCGCGAAAAGATGTCCGACAAGGGCACCAAGAGCGCCAACAAACGAGTCGACCCCCTGCGCAGCCAGACCGGTCTTGAGCGAGGCGAAGTGATCACCCGCCTGGTAGGCACCTTCGCCAACCGCTACGGTCTCACCGACACGACGATCGACGCCGACACAGTCGCCGAAGCCCAGCGCCGAGTCGAGTCGAAGTTCGGCACCGACGACTGGCTCACCCGCGTGCCGTGACTGTTGTGTCGCAGGACATCGGTGACAGTTCTGCATCGAGATATCGGTGACGCTTTCGAGGGCGTTGGTGGTGACACTTCGGTGAGTCGTTACCGTCGTAGGACTCGGCCCTACACCTCGCATTGTCGAGTCTGAAGTCCCAGGTGCCGTTGTCCCATTGGATGACGGCAGATGCTGGCACCTGCCCGCCTCCACGCACTCCCACTGCCGGTCGAAAGGCGTCGCACGCCCGGTACGCGCGTGGCACACTTCCCGGATGCCGATCTCCGCCGAGCAGGTCGCCCATGCTTTCGGTCTCGGAGCCGTCCTGGAGGACCGCCCGCTGGCCAACGGAGACCGCCCGGCCGTCACCCGCATCGTGTCGACGACGACGGGGCGCTGGGTGGTCAAGCACGACCACCTCGCCTCCGTCGACCGTCCCGACCTCTCCGACTGGCAGCGCACCAAGGCCTGGACCGTGCACCGGCTGGAGAGCGCCGCCGCGGCGGCCGGCATCCCCATGCCGCGCCCCGTCCAACCGCCCGAGCCGAACGTGGGCTTCTGGTACGCGCCACCGGACGCGGGCGGCGACCTCGCCAGGGTGACCGAGTGGGTGGAGGGACGCGACCTGCGGGACGCCCGCATTCCCGATGAGGAGCTGGCTCCCTGGCTCGGCAGCGTGCTGGCCCGGATCGCCCGACTGGACGTGGCGGTCGACCAGGACGCCGACGCGTCGCCGGTCCACCCGCTGGAGGAGTGGCGGGACTGGGTCCGCGAGGCCGAGGGCGCGGCGGACCCGGCGCTGGGCGGGGCCGCCCGCGCCGTGCTCGGCGTGGCCGAGGACTCGGCCGATCTGATCGCCGACGCCCTGCGGAACCGCCCGCCCCTGACGATGACCCATGGGGACGCCGCCCGAGCCAACATCCTCGCCGGCCCGGACGGACTGGTGCTGATCGACTGGGAGTCGGCGACCGCCGACGTCCCGTGGTGGGACGCGGCAAGCAACGCCGTCCGGCTCGCCGCTGCCGACGAACGGAGCATCGCGGGCGGCGACCCACGGATCGTCCGGCCGCTGATCGCGTCCTACCGCGACCACGGCGGCCCGGCCGGGCCGGCCGACGCGACCGCCTTCGCCGGGTTACTCGTCGGGCACCTCAGCTTCACCGCCTGGTGCCTGTGGGTGGCGTTGGGACACCGCGACGAGAGCGCGGAGCAGGTCGAGTTCTGCACCCGCTCGCTCCTCGACGCCGCCGAGCACCTGCCGCGGATCCTTCGGCAAATAGACGACTGGGCAAGTCTCCTGGACTGACGGCCCAGCGGGGTCCGAACAGCGCAGAGGGCACAGCTGCCGGTCGCGGCTAGATCGTCGCCCCGTGGCCGCCTGAGAGACCACCGCGAAGACCGTCCCACCCGTGATCTGATCCGCCGGCCGGTCCCGACCCACCCGGGCACCAATGCCCACAGACCTGCCCGACGGCACCGTCACCTAAAGCTGACCAGCAACAGGTCCTCGTCATCACCGTCGCCGACCTCGAAGGCGAGATCCTCATCGAGCACACCAGACCCGCGCCCGGAGTGACCTACGTCGACAACGGCCACCCTCGCGGCCCACGCCAAGACCCCTGAACCGTCACCGATGTCCTGACACATCAAATGTCACCGATGTCCTGATCCAGAACCATCACCCGTGTCTTGAGACATCACACTCGCGGGCCGTGATGTTTTGACTTCATTCGAACAGTTGTTCTAATGTGGCCGCATGAAGAGCGGCGTGGTCGATCGAGAGTACGGCGGGCAGTCGTTCGCCGACGAGCTCGACCTGCTGCTCGAGTCCGGGGTGATCTGTGCGCCTGAGGACCCGGCTGGTCCTGCTGGGCCGAGGTTTCTCGATGAGGCGGACTACTACGACGAGCTCCCGCCACTGTCGGCGGTCGATGCACTTGAGTGGGAGCAGTGGGCCGGCATCGAGCAGGACGAGGCCGAGCGGCGTCTACTGGCAGAGAACGCGCCTGCCTGGGTGTTCCTCCCGCCCGGCGCCGAGCTGGCTGCCGCGCTGGCGCAGGTTCGCCCACAGTCGCTGTCTCCGATCGCTTTGATCGAACTGATGAAGGCGTCCGCGCGACAGACCGCGTGGAGTGAATCGATCCGGGTCGCGGCGATGGCCGCGTTCTACCGCCAGCGCAAAGCCCAGGCTGCCGAACTGCCAGACTCAGGCGAGGTCGACCTCCATGGTCGTCCGGTGGATCCGGAACGTTCGTGGGAGGCGGAGATCGCCTGCGCACTGAAGCTGTCGCCGCAGACAGTGAGCAAGCATGTCGGCACCGCGCTGCGTCTGACCAGCGTCCTGTCCAACACGCATTCCGCGTTGCGTTGCGGTGCGATCAGCCTGTCGAAGGCGATATCGATCAGCAAGGCGACCGAGCAGTTGGATGATGCGAAGACCCGTGCCGTCGAGAATGCGGTGCTGAAGCGGGCACCGATCCAGTCGCACGCCAACCTGCAGCGGTCGTTGAACCGTCAGGTCGCCAAGTACAACGCCAAGAACGCAGCCGACCGGCACCGGGAGGCCAAGGAGAAGCGTGAGGTCCGGGTCGTTCCCTTGGATGATGGCATGGCGGGTCTGTGGGTCGTCGACAGTGCCGACAAGATCCAGCAGATGTGGATCGTCATCCAGGCGATGGCCGACCTTGCCAAGCGACGCACCAGCAACTCCGACACAACCACTAGCTCCGACACAACCACTAGCTCCAGCGCATCCAGTACCACCCAGCGCGGTGCGACAGATGATGGGACTGCGGCTGGCTCGCCCGCGGACCAGCGGCCACCCGATCCCGCTACGGTCGGTCAGCAGCCGGTTCCTCGTCGAACGGCCGATCAGCGGCGGGCCGACGTGGTCGCGGACCTCTTCGACTTCATGCTGTGGAACGGACTCGACTGGCTCGGGCGGCGACTGCCCGACCAGCATCGACGCCGACCTCACATCGAAGTCCTCACTCCCATCACCACGCTGCTCGGCATGGGCGACGAACCCTGCGAGCTGACCGGCTACGGCCCGATACCAGCCGAGATGGCACGCCGTATCGCCGCCGATGCCACCTGGCGGCGCATCTTGACCGATCCGGTCAACGGGACCGTGCTCGAGGCTTCGACCACGCGACACGACCCGGGGATGCTCGTCTCGGAGACCTTGCTCGCGGCACATCCCACCTGCGACTGGGTGAACTGCAACCGAGCCGCCCGCGAATGCGATCGCGACCACGGCACCCCGTTTGCTCGGACCGGGATCACCCGGCTGGCCGACCTGCGCAACTACTGCGAACTGCACCACATCATCAAGGACACTCCCGCCTGGGGTTGGGTTGCCACCAACAACCCCGACGGCTCGACCACACTCACCACCCCCACCGGTCACCGCTACACCACCCCACCCGCAACGCCCGGCCCGATCCGCAAACCCCCACCAGCACCCGCTGTCAGCCAAGACGAACAACCACCGTTCTGAGCTGCCTGCTCTGACGCGGCGGGCGGAACGCCGGATGGGGAACGCCAGTCGACGACGGAGCACCCGAGCTACCCGGGTCGGCGCACCACCCGAGCAGCCGAACTCCTCGGCGCTCCGCCTGACTGGTTCCCGCAGCAGCGTGGGGTATTACCGGAGGTCGTCGGACAAGGCCTTGGCGGCTTGGGTTAGCAACGGGACTGCGTGGTGGAGGAGGTCTTCGGTCATTCGGCCTGCTGGGCCGGAGATTGAGAGGGCTAGGCGGGAGGGGGCGTCGGGGACTGGTACTGCGACGCAGCGGACTCCTTGCTCCTGTTCGCCTTCGTCCAGTGCGTAGCCGTCAGTTTCGGCCTTGTGGAGTTGGGCGATGAACTCGTCCGGGTTGGTGATGGTGGTCGCGGTGTGTTGGGGCATGCCGGTGCGGTGGAGGAGGTCGCGGACCTCTGGCTCTGGCAGCTTGGCGAGGATCGCCTTGCCGACGGCCGTGCAGTGGGGGAGGACCCGACGGCCGACCTCGGTGAACATGCGCATCGAGTGGCGGGACTGTACCTGAGCGAGGTACACGATCTGGTCGCCGTCGAGCATCGCCATGTTGGCCGATTCACCCACCTGGTCGACCAGTTCGGCCAGATGCGGTCGGGCCCAGATGCTGAGCATGTGCGACGACGCCTCGCCGAGACGGATCAGCCGCGGCCCGAGGACGTACTGGCGGGACGGCTCCTGGCGGACATAGCCGAGGTCCACCAAAGTGCGGACCAGGCGGTGGATCGTGGGCAGCGGGAGTCCGGAGGTGGTGGCGAGCTGGGACAGCGGCACCATCCCACCGGCGTCGGCCATCATCTCGAGCAGGGCGAAGGCACGCTCGATCGACTGCACGCTCCCCGAGCGACCCTTGCTTCCCGCGCCCTCCGGCTGCGTCCCGCCCGATCCTGCCGGTTCCGCCGCGGAGGTTCCGCTCTGCTTGTCCGCCACGGCGGCTCCACTCTCCTCGGTACTTCCGGATTATGGAAGTTTAACCACAGATGCCGGAAGTACCGAGGAACTCAGGAGCGGAGTGGGCGGCGGGCGAGTCTCGCCAGGCCGGCGGTGTCGACCCCGATCAGCTTGTCGAGCTCGGTGGTGTCGAGGGCACCGCACTCCAGGCCACGCAGTACAAAGCCAGCCAGCGCGGCGGCAGTCGCGGGCTCGTCCAAGTAGCCGGAATTGCCGCCTTCGACGTAAGCCCGGAGCCGAGCGGAAGCAGTCGCCAGACCTTCCCGATAGAACAGGTACGTCGCGATGTACCGACTCGGCAGTTGTGCCGGATGCATGTCCCAGCCCTGGTAGATACCGCGTTCCAGCGACCGGCGAACCAGACGCTGGTGGAGACGCCAGGCGGCATGCACCTGCTCGCGCTGACCAATGGGCAGCACATTGGTAGAGCCGTCACACACGAAGACGCCGGTACCTGCCGCAGCCAACTGCATGACGTCCTTCGCATGGTCGGCGACCGGATGCTCCATGCTCTGGTACGCCGCTGCGACCCCCAACGAGGCCGAATAGTCGTAGGTGCCGTAGTGCAGACCAGTGACCCGCCCCCCGCCGGCCCTGATCATCATGGGCAGCGGCGTCATACCGTTCGACCCGAGAATCGCCTGCGGCGTCTCCACCTGGATCTCGAACTTCAGCGAACCTGAAGCCAGCCCGTGCGACTGCTCGACGGCCCCGAGCACCAGCATCATCGCCGAGATCTGATCGAGCGACGTGACCTTCGCCAGGGTGATCACGAAGCCGTCCGTCACGGTCCCGGTGCGAGCCAGCTCGCCGACGAACAGATCGAGCGTCCGGACCCCACGCCGACGGCTCGGCGCCTCGAGCGACTTGATCCGGAGCCCGTGGTACGGCGGCGCCGCGTCGCCCTTGACCAGCTCCGCCAACGCCCGAGCCGCCTCGACCGCCGCAGCGTCCTCCTGCTCGTCCGGCCTTACCCCATAGCCGTCCTCGAAGTCGATCCGCAGGTCCTCGATCGGCTCGCGCTCAAGCTTGGCGCGTACGCGGTCGTAGACCTCGGCAGCGTGATCGGCCGGCAACCCCAGTACTTCGGTCAGCTCGGCGACGGACCCACCGTGCTCACGCAGTACTGCCCGAGCCTGCTCTGCCCACTCGCTGACGGTGCCGGCAGTGAAGCGATCAGCTGGCACGTAGACGGTATGGATCGGTTGCCTCACACCACGATCGCCGGGGTAGAGCGTCGTCAGGGCAGCATCGGCATCGGCCAGTCGCCGATCCAGTTCGGCAAACAGCTGTTCATCCACTGATGCTCCTCAGTAGTACTCGCTGGGTGTCGGCCACCTGGCGGGCCAAAGTCGGTTCGTCGATGGTGACGACGGTGTCCTGCTCGACGACGGGTTTTCCGTTGACCAGGAGCAGCTCCAGCGGTGGGGGAGCGCCCAGGGCCAACGCCGCCACGGGGTCGGCGATGCCGGCGTGGGCGAGGGTGTCGAGCCGCCAGACGGCGAGGTCGGCCAACTTGCCGACCTCTAGCGAGCCGATCTCGTCAGAGCGCCCGAGGATCCGCGCGCCATCCAGGGTCGCCAACTCCAAAGCTGTCCGTACGTCGAGAGCCTGCGGCCCACTACGAGCGCGGGCGAACAACAGCGCGTGGCGCAACTCCTCGAGCAGGCTGCCCGCTTCGTTGCTCGCGGCACCATCCACGCCGAGACCGACCGGACAGCCGGCGGCTCGCAGGTCGGCGACGCGGGCGATCCCGGCGCCAAGACGAGCGTTCGAGCTGGGGCAATGAGCGACGCCGGTCGAGCTCTGGCCAAGGCGTTTGATCTCCGCGTCGTCGAAGTGGATGCCGTGCGCGAACCACACGTCGGATCCGGTCCAGCCCAGCTCAGCGGCGTACTCCGACGGCGTACAGCCAAACCGCTCGTCGCACCACTCAGCTTCGTCCGTCGTCTCGGCCAGATGCGTGTGCAGCCGGACACCTTTGCGCCGGGCGAGTTCCGCCGACTCCCGCATGAGATCGCCGGTGACACTGAACGGCGAGCAGGGCGCGACGACGACCTGCAGCATCGAATCCGGCGAAGGGTCATGCCAGCGGTCGATCGCGGCCTCGGTCGCGAGCAGGATCTCCTCGCGATCCTCGACAACGGAATCGGGCGGCAGACCGCCGTCCTTCTGGCTGAGGTCCATCGAGCCGCGGGCCGGATGAAATCGCAGCCCCACCGCAGCAGCCGCGGTGATCTCAGCCTCGAGGAGATCACCGCCACGTCGTGGAAAGACATAGTGGTGATCCGACGCCGTCGTGCAACCGGTGCGCGCCAGTTGAGCCAGTGCGCCCTGCGCAGCCACATGGACCGACTGCTCGTCGATGCCTGCCCAGACCGGATACAGGGTGTTGAGCCAGCCGAAGAGCGTCGCGTCGGCCGCCAGTCCGCGCGTCACCCATTGGTACAGATGCTGGTGGGTGTTGACGAAGCCGGGCGTGACGAGACATCCGCGGCCGTCGATCACCCGCGCTCCGTCGTACGCCGGTGCTGGGCCGGCCCCGACCGCGACGATCCGGTTGCCGTCAGCAACGACGTGGCCGGTGGTCAGCTCGCGCCGTTCCCGGTCGAGCGTGACCACGGCCGCGCCGTCGATGACGATCAACAGAAGCCCGGTACTGCGTGCCAGGCCGACCCCGCGTCCGTCGCGTCGTCACGGACGACGGTCGCCTCGATCAACCCGTACGGCCGGTCCGCCGCGATGAAGACCTCACCAGGGTTCTCCACCTCGAACGGGCTCAGGTCGACCAGGAAGTGGTGCTTGTTGGGCGCCGAGAACTTGATCTCCGCGACCTCCGGGTGGCGCTCCAGTACCGCCTCGCCCATGCCGTACAGGGTCTGCTGCAGCGCGAGGCTGTGGATCGTGGCGAACTTCTCCAGCAGCAGGCTCTTGATCTCGTCGTACGACTTGTCCCAGTCGACGTCCGTGTGGTCATACCGCCAGCGGGCGACCAGCGACGTGGCGAGGATGCGGTCGTCGGTCTCCTTCAGGGTCGTGTACTTATCCTTGAGGAAGCCGTGGAACTCCGAGCCGGTCGACTTGAGCACGGTCAGGTCGCGGATGCCCGAGACGACATGTGCTTTGCGGTCGTCGCCACGGCCGTCGACGTTGACGACCGTCGTACGGATGCCGGCGCCGCTGCGGACGAAGGAGTGGTCGTGACCGGCGCCGTCGACTGGGATGCGCTCCCAGGGGTACTCCTCGATCTCGACCCGGGCGCCGTCGGCCGCGTCCGAGGCCGCCAGGAAGTGGTCGGCGAGAGTGAGCGCGAACTCCTCGATCGAGTCGACGCCCTTCTCCTTGGCGAAGGCGAAGGCGGTGTTCTTCTGGCTGTCGGTCGGCAGTACGTCGGACTGGTCGCCGGTCGTGTGCGCGTTCTCGAACCGGCCGCGCAACGCGGACGAGACGTTGAGGTCGCGGATCTGGTGCCGGGGCGTGTCGCGGTAGATGCGGACGACGCGGCTCTCGGCCTTGCCGTACTGATTGGCTCCCAGGTGGATCGCCATCGGATCAGCTCCCTCGATAAGTGGAAAAGGCGAACGGGCTGAGCAGCAACGGAACGTGGTAATGCCGCTCGTCGCCGATCAGAAAGGTCACGGTGACCTCGGGAAAGAAGGTGTCTTGGTCGGTAGCGCGCGCATAGGCGGCGGTGTCGAACGTCAGTTGGTAGGTGCCGGCGATCAGTTCCTTGTCGGTCAGGCTGCCGATCCGTCCGTCGTGATCGGTGGTCCCGTTGCCGAGTGTCAGGACGGCCGGCTTGAGGCGGGTCAGCTTGACCGGGACACCTTCGGCCGGCTTTCCAAGCGCTGTGTCTAGGACGTGGGTGGAGAGGGTGCTCATGTGATCGCCTTTGCTAGGCGGAGGAGGGCTATTTTGCGGAGTTCTTCGTGGACTACGACTGCCTCGGTGGTGTCGTCGTTGGTGAGGCGATGGCGGAGCGCGGTGAGCATCTCGGTGGCTGACAGGCCGGTGGCGCAGATCAGGAAGACCCGGTTGAAACGCTGCTCGTACTCCCGGTTGCCGGCCGCGAGGGCCTCCCGCGCCACCGGGTCGTCGCCGACGCCGGACTGTTCCTTGCGGGACCAGGCTGCTTCGGTGCTCCCGCCTTGAGCGCGATCACCGATGCGCGGGTGCGCGGCGAGCGCCCGGGCGACCTCATCGTTGGTCAGGGCGCGGGCAGCCTCATCCGCGACCTTGGTGAGGGCGGCGAGTTCGGCGTACGGGCGGTCGGCGAGGATGGTGTCGACCCAGCCCGGGACGTCGCAGCAAGCGGCCAGCAGCGGGCGCAGCTCGTCGGCGCGAGTGGAGTTGAAGTCCTGCAGGTTCATCCGACCTCCACGTCATTGACCAGTTGGCCGTCGATCCAGACCGCGCGGACGTCGGCCGGCGTACCGAGCGTGAAGGCGCGGGCCAGCGCGTCCTCGTAGTCCTCGGCATGCTCCAGCCCGATCGCCAGCGGCGAACCGTCGGCCGGCCGCAGCAGCTGAGCATCGAACCGCTTGCCCACACTCAGCTCGCCGACGTCGTCCAATCCCAGCGCTTCCGCTCCGGCAGTCGTTGCCAGATGCAACAAGTGTGCGGAGTTCAGGGCCAGACCGCGATCGCCCATCAGCTGCTGGCAGAAGTACGCCTGCAGCCCCTCCTTCAACAACGAGAACCCGGTACCAGCGCCAACATCCGAACCGAGCGCGACCCTGACGCCGTGCTCGAGGTGCCGGGTGAGCGGGAAGAGCCCACTGCCGAGCACCGCGTTGCTCGTCGGGCAATGTGCGATAGTCGCTCCGCTGTCGCCGAGCAGCTTGAGCTCGACGTCGGTCGGGTGGACGTTGTGGGCGAGCACGCTTCGCCGGTCGACCAGGCCGTGCTTGTCATAGGTACTGACGTAGTCGCTGCCGCCGAAGAGCTCGGTCACTGTGGCGATCTCTGCCTCGTTCTCGTTGAGGTGCGAGGTGAAGAGGGCGCCCGGGATCTCCTCGAGGATCGTGTGGCAGGTCGCGAGGAGGTCGTCCGTGCAGGAGAGGGAGAACCGTGGCGTCACGGCGTACCGGTTGCGGCCGACGCCGTGCCAGCGGTTAGCCAGCTCGAGGGACTCCGTGTAGGCGCGTTCCGGTGTGGTGAGCAGGTCCGCGCGGATGATCCGGTCGCTCACGACCAGCCCGCTGGTGATCCGCAGGCCCACCCGGGAGGCGGCCGTGAAGAGGGTGTCGACGGCGGAGGCGAAGTGCGCGCCGAAGACCAGCGCGCTCGTGGTACCGGCTGCCGCCAGACCACGGACGAACTCGTCGGCCACGCTGGACGCATACGTCGCGTCGGCCATCCGGGCTTCCTCGGGCAGCGCGTAGCGGTCGAGCCATTCGAGCAACGGCATCCCCATACCGCCGACCGCGCGGATCTGCGGGAAGTGCACGTGGGTGTCGACGAAGCCGGGCAGCACCAGGCCGCCGGTCAGGTCGACGACGCGCTCGGCCGGGTGGGCGTTGCGGAGTTCCAGGAACGACCCGCGGGCGGTGATCAGGCCGTCCTCGACGAGCAGCGCGGCGTCAGTGGCGACGCGTAAGGCGCCGCCGGTGAACGGGTTGTCCGGGGTGTCGAGGAACGTGCCTCTGAAGAGCGTCATGCTTTTGCCTCACGGTGAACCGGCGCGGAGTTGCGCTCGGCAACGAACAGTTGGAGCAGCCAGGCGGCCACGCTGACCGCGATGACGGCCGGCTCCTTGCCGGGCAGATCGGACAGGCCGATCGGGGTGGTGATCGAGTCGATCGCCTCGACCGGGTTGCCGTCGTCGGCGAGCTTCTTGCGGAACCGCGCCCACTTCGCGCTCGATCCGATCAGGCCGATCGTGGCCAGCTGCCCATTGCGGAGGGCGGCGTCGCAGAGGGCGGCATCCTCCGCGTGGTCGTGCGTCATCACCAGCGCGTGCGTGCCTGGTGGCAACTCACCGACGACGAGCTCCGGTAGTACCGGTACGTGGTGGACGTGTACTCCGGCTACGGCGTCGTCGAGGACGGATAGGCGCGACGGTACGAGCTGGTCGGGTCGCGAGTCGATCAGGTGCAGCTCCAGATCGTGCCGGGCGAGGATGCGCGCCAGCTCGAGTCCGACATGCCCGATCCCGAAGATTGCCACCGCCGGTACCACCGGCAACGGCTCCAGCAGCAACTTCACCTCACCGCCACAACATTGGACGGCTTGCTGGAAGGGGGCCTTATCCGACAGCGAAAACTCCAGTACTTCGGGCTCGCCGGCTCCATCGGCCAGCAGAACCCGCGCCCGCTCGATGGCCACCGCTTCGAGGTTGCCCCCACCAACAGTCGCCCAGACACCATCCGCGGAGACGACCATCTTGGCGCCGGCATCCCGCGGCGAGTGCCCACGAACGGAGATCACCGTCACCAGCACGCCGGCCCGACGCTGCTCGCGAAGAGCTTGAACAGCTCGCATCCACTCCATCTCGCTCACCCCTCACTCACGCTGGTGGGGGAGGTGGAGCCAGCTCGGGCCTTCTCGAGCGCCCAGTAGACCGCCTCCGGCGTCGCGGGGCAGCCGAGGTCGACGCTTGTGCCGGCTGGCCCGAAGGCTGCGGCTGCCTGGCGAAGCGCTTCGCGGACTGAGAAGGCGAGCATCAGCGGCGGTTCGCCGACGGCTTTGGAGCCGTAGACCGCGCCGTCTTCGTGGGCCTTCTCCAGTAGGCGGACGTTGAAGATCTCGGGCATCTCCGAGAAGCTCGGCAGTTTGTACGTGCTAGCTGCCTGGGTGGCTAGCCGTCCACGGTTCGGGCCATTGCTCTCGTCCCAGCGCAGGTCCTCCAGCGTCAGCCAGCCGGCGCCCTGGACGAATCCACCCTCGATCTGCCCGATGTCGATCAGCGGGCTGAGGCTGTCGCCGACGTCATGGACGATGTCCACCTGCCGCAACGTGTACGCGCCGGTGAAGCCGTCGACCTCGACCTCAGAGGCCGCAACGCCATACGCGAAGTACTTGAACGGCTCCCCGCGCATCGCATTGGCATCCCAATGCAGCCCCTCGGTCCGATAGAAGCCGGCCGCCCACAACTGCACCCGCTGGAAGTACGCCGCGTTGACGACCTCTTCCCAGCTCAGGCTCGTACTGTCGAAGGTCAGCCCACGCACGCGACCATCCACGAACCGCACGTCGTGCGCGCCGATTCCCAACTTGCCCCCGGCAACTTGTTCGAGCCGCGTGCGGATCTGCTCACAGGCATTCTTGATCGCGGCACCGTTGAGGTCGGCACCCGAGCTCGCGGCCGTGGCTGAGGTGTTGGGCACCTTGTCGGTCCGCGTCGGCGCCAGCCGTACCCGTTCCAGCGGAACACCGAGCGTCGTCGCCGCCACCTGCAACATCTTGGTGTGCAGCCCTTGGCCCATCTCGGTACCGCCGTGATTGATCAGCACCGAGCCGTCCTTGTAGACGTGCACCAGCGCGCCCGCCTGGTTGAACGCGGTCAGGTTGAACGAGATGCCGAACTTCACCGGCGTCATCGCGATCGCCCGCTTGAGGTGCGGATGCGTCGCGTTGAACTCCGCGATCTCGGTCTTCCGCTGTTCGATGTCGCCGGTTTCGAGTACCTCGCTCCAGCACGCCTCGAGCCGCTCGGCATGACGTACCGGCATCCCGTACGGCGTACTGTCGCCGGACTGGTAGAAGTTGCGCCGCCGCAGCTCCATCGCGTCGTACCCGAGCTGCGGCGCGCACCGGCCGAGGATGTCCTCGATCACGAGCATGCCCTGCGGCCCGCCGAAGCCGCGGAAGGCGGTCTGTGACGTCTTGTTCGTCTTGGCGATCCGGCCGTCGACGCGGACGTTGGGGATCGAGTACCCGTTGTCGATGTGGCACATCGCGCGGGCGAGCACCGGCTCGGACAGGTCGAGACTCCAGCCACCATCGGCCGTGAGCGTTGCGTCGAGGGCAACGAGATGACCCTCGTCGTCGAAGCCGACCCGCCACGAGCTGTGGAAGCCGTGCCGCTTGCCGGTCATCGTGACGTCCTGGGTGCGGTTGAGGCGCAGCCGCACCGGCCGCCCGGTCAACGTCGCGCCGAGCGCCGCGATGGCGGCGAAACCGTGCGGCTGCATCTCCTTGCCGCCAAACCCGCCACCCATCCGCAAGCACTGGACGGTCACCGCGTGGCTCGCGACGCCGAGCACGTGGGCGATGATCTCCTGCGTCTCCGACGGATGCTGCGTGCTGCTCTGGACGAAGATCTGGCCGCCCTCGTCGATGAGGGCCAGCGCCGAGTTGGTCTCCAGGTAGAAGTGCTCCTGCCCGGCGAACTCGAACTCGCCCTCGAAGACATGCGGCGCGGAGCTCAGTGCGGCCTCGACATCACCGTTCTCCAGATGCCGCCCGATCCCCTGGAAGTTGCCCGCGGCAATCGCTTCGCGGACGGTCACCAGCGAGGGCAGTTCCTCGTACTCGACCTCGACCGCCAAAGCGCCAAGCCGCGCAGCCTCCAGCGTCTCGCCGAGCACCCAGCAGATCGCATGCCCGTGAAACATCGCCTCCGACGGGAACAGCGGCTCGTCATGCTTCACCCCGGCGTCGTTGACCCCAGGCACATCCTCCGACGTCAGCACCCGGACAACGCCCGGTACGTCGTACGCCGGCTTCACCCGGAGATCCAGGATCCGCGCATGAGCATGCGGCGACTGAACCGGCCAGGCATGCAGTACGTCACGGGTCCGCTGCACGAGGTCGTCGGTGTAGAGCGCCTCGCCGGTCACATGCAGCGCGGCACTCTCATGCGGCAACGGCAGCCCGACGATCGAGTTCTCCGGACGGAGCGACAACGAGCTCATGCGCTGACCCCCTCGGCTGCAAGGTGCTGAGCAAAGAAGCGGAGCAACGACTGCCCAAGCATCGCCGACCGGTACGCCGAACTAGCCCGGTGATCGTCCATCGGAGTCCCCTCCCCGGCCAGTACTCCGGCCGCTTCGCGGACGCTCTGCTCGGTCCACGGCTGGCCGATCAACGCGTCCTCCGTCGCTCGCGCACGCAACGGCGTGGCCGCCACTCCACCGAGCCCGATCCGCGCCTGCCGAACCACTCCGTCGACGACCTCCACGGCGTACCCGATCGCAACGCTTGAGATGTCGTCGAACCGCCGCTTGGCAATCTTGTGGAACGCGGTCATCGGTGCCAACGGCAACGGCACCACGATGCTCCGAATCAACTCATCCGGCGCCTTCAGCGTCTGCCGGTAGCCAGTGAAGTAGTCGGCGAGGGCGACGGTGCGCTCACCGCGGGTCGAGGTGAGGACCAGCGATGCGTCGAGGGCGAGCAGCGCCGGTGGAGTATCACCAATCGGCGACCCAGTCCCAAGGTTGCCGCCGATCGTCGCCCCGTTGCGAATCAACCGAGAAGCAAACTGCGGAAACACCTGAGCCAGCAACGGCACCCGTCCCGCGAGCAACCGCTCGATCTCGCTCAACGTCAACGCAGCGCCGATCCGCACCTCGCCCGGCCCGCTGGCCCGACCAACCTCACCCAGCCCATCGGGCTGACCGGGCTCGTCCACCTTGCTGAGGCCGTAGGCCTCGCCTGGCTGGGGGTGCCACGTGAACTCACGGAGTTCGGCCAGGCGGTCGACGGCTACGACGAGTGGGGGCCGGAGGCCTCGGATGTTGACCTCTACGCCGGCGTCGGTGGAGCCGGCGACGATTCGGGCCTCGGGGCACTCGGTGAGGATCTCCAGGACCTCGGCCAAGGTGGCCGGGCGGATGAACTCCGCTCCGTCGACAGTTAGGCGGGTGGCGACCGGGGGAGGAGGGGGTGACGACCGGCGGGCCGCGAGCGTGTCGTCGGCGGCCGGATCACCCAAAGCGTAGGCGGCGTCGCGGATGGGGCGGTAGCCGGTGCAGCGGCAGAGGTTGCCGCTCAACGCATGGAGGTCGAAGCCGTTGGGGCCGTGCTCATGCTCGCAAGAGGCGGACGGAGTGCGGTCTGCGCGGTAGTACTCGGCGGCCATGCTGCACACGAAGCCCGGAGTACAGAAGCCACACTGGGATCCGCCGCGGACTGCCATCTCCTGTTGGACCGGGTGCAGCTCAGTGCTCTTGCCGAGGCCTTCCGAGGTGATGATCTCCTGGCCGTCGAGGGATGCTGCGGGCAGAAGGCAGGCGTTGATGGCCGTCCACTGGGTGGGGGTGTCGATGCCCGGGCGGGCGACCAGTACCGAGCAGGCACCGCACTCGCCCTCGGCGCAGCCTTCCTTGGCTCCGGTCAGTCCTCGGTCGCGGAGCCAGTCCAGCACGGTGGTGTGGACAGGTACGCCGTCGAGGCTGGCGTCTGTGCCGTTCACCTTGATCGTCGTCATGGTCGGCTCCAGCGGGTCCTTGCACTGTGGATGGGGTTCGCGTCCTGCAGGAAGTCGTCGAAGCGGTAGCCGGCGATCTTCGCGATCTCCAGCAGCGCGGCGGCGTGCTCCTGGTTCTCGCAGTTGCCGAGCCGTACCCGGCCCTGCTCGACGATCCGGTCGAACGACTCCGCGTCCCTGACCGAGATGACGAGCGGGAAGCCGAACCGCTCCTTGTACTCCGCGGTGATCGCCGCCAACTCGTCCCGGTCGGGCTCCGGCAGGAAGGTCAGCCCTCGAGTCGCCTGATCGCGCAGTGAGGCCTCGCCACTGAGCCCGTCGGCGACGAACTGCGAGCCGAGCTGCGGATACGACCCGATCAGCTCGCGCTGCTCCTCAGGCGACCCGGAGAAGAGCGCCTCCTGGAACGACCGGCGCAAGGCATGCGTATCGGTGAACGGCCGCATCTCCCAGGCCCGTTCGACCATCCAGGTCGGTCCCTGGAACAGCCCGGAGAAGGTCTGTACGAACTCGTCGCGGCTCATCTTGTTCACCTGGTCGAGCCGGACCAGCCCGGTACGGTTCGGTTGGCCGGCCACCGCGGGGCCGAAGTCCTTGCCGACGTGGTGGAAGAGCAGGTTCAGCCCGATCGCGGTCAGGCTGCCGAGCGTGATGCCGCTGCCGAAGATGATCTCGGCCCAGTCCGGTACCGCCTGGGAGATCTGCGGCTGCGCGGTGACGTACATCGCCAGGCCGACGCTGGTCGCCACGATCACCACGTTGCGGTGGTCGTGGAAGTCGACCTTGGCCAGCGTCTGGAAACCGACCACCGCGACGGTGGCGAACATCGCCAGGGCGGCGCCGCCGAGCACAGGGTGCGGGATGCCGGCCACGATCGCGCCCGCCTTGGGGATCAGGCCGAGCAGGATCATGATCCCGCCGGCCGTGGCGACCACCCAGCGGCTCTTCACCCGGGTCAGCCGGACCAGCCCGACATTCTCGGCGAAGCAGGTATAGGGGAAGGAGTTGAAGATGCCGCCGATCGTGGTGGCCAGGCCGTCGGCGCGCAGCGCCCGGGCGATGTCGTTGCGGGTGATCCGCTTCTGCACGATCTCGCCGGTCGCGAACACGTCACCGGTGGTCTCCACCGCGGTGATCAGCATGACGACGACCATCGAGATGATCGCGGCGATCGAGAACTTGGGCCAGCCGAAGTAGAAGGGCTGGGTCACGCCGACCCAGGCCGCGTCGCCGACCGCACCGAAGTGCGCGTCACCGAAGCTCCACGCGACCAGGGTCCCGACGACCAGGCCGACCAGTACTGCGACCGTGGCCATGAAGCCCTTGAAGACTCGCTGGATGAGCACGATCAGCGCGAGCGTCCCGAGTGCATAGGCGAGGTTCTTGCCACTGGTCGGGTCCGAGGTCGGTCCCGCGCCGCCGGTCGCGTCCCCGGCGGCCACCGGCAGCAGGGCCAGCCCGATGATCGTGATCACCGAGCCCGTGACGACGGGTGGGAAGTACCGGATCAGCTTGCTGAAGAACGGGGCGATGAAGAAGGTCGCCAGCCCGGCCACCAGGACCGCGCCGTAGATGACCAGCAGGCCGTCCGTACCGCCGCCGGCTGCGAGGCCGATGGCGATCATCGGCGAGACTGCCGTGAAGGTCACGCCCTGCAGCAGCGGCAGCCGGACACCGACCTTCCAGAAGCCGACCGACTGGATGATCGAGGCGATACCGCAGGTGAACAGGTCGGCGTTGATCAGGTGCACCAGCTGCGCCGTGCTCAGGCCGATCGAGTTCGCTAGCAGGATCGGTACGATCACCGCGCCGGCATAGAAGGCCAGCACGTGCTGGGTGCCGTAGACGGCGAGCTTGCCCGGCGAGAGCACTTCGTCGACAGGATGACGACTTGCGCGGCTCGGTCGCGTTTCTGCCTTCATTCGGCACCTTCCAAGGGGTCGCGGCGGATCTGACCTGCACGACAGCTTGGGCCCGGGCGGTGGCCGATTGCACCCGATAAACCTCTGAACTTGCGCGGTTTCTGCTCGGCTGCTTTTGGAGGATCCTCCAATCAGAGCGACTTGAGGGCGAGGAACACGTCGACCCGGTCCTCGAAGTTCGACAGATCGCGACCGGTCAGTTGCTCGACGCGTTCGATCCGGTAACGAACCGTGTTGACGTGCAGGTGCAACGACTCCGCGGTACGGGACCAGGAGCCCGACCAGGCCAGGAACTCCGTCAGCGTGGCAAGCAGGTCTGCGCGGGTGCGGCGATCGTGCTCGAGCACCGGCCCGAGCACCCGGTGGGCGTAGGTGCGCCGGACATCGTCGGGCACGGTCGCGAGCAGCAGGACGTGCGAGGCGACCTCGTCGGAGGTCACCACCGAGACCCGGGTACGCCCGGACAGTGCCGCCCGTTGGGCGAAACGTGCCTCCTCCAGCGCGCCGGTCAAGGCGTCGACGGTCGTCTCGCCGCTGACTCCGACCGCGAGCCTCGCCTTGGCCAGGCCGGGATCGAGCCGGCCGAAGGCGTGGCGGAGGAGATCGGGGAGCTCTGACGACCACGGCAACAGGGCGACGAGAAGACCGTCCCGCCCGGCCGCGACGACCGCTGGTCCCACGGTGAGGGCGACGTCCTCGAAGACCGCGTGGGCGACCTCGACCGGACCGTCGTCCCGCAGTTCGGCCACGGCGACAGCCATCGGACGATCGACCTGTACGCCGGCCTGCCGCAGCCGGGTCGCGACCTCGGCTTGGGGGCCGCCCGATTCGACCAGGCTCAGCGCGTCCTCGACCAGCGGGCGTAGTGCGAGGCGACCCTCGTCGCGGCGTACCCGGTCTAGAGCGGCGATGGCGCACAGTTCCTGGACCGCTTCGACGTGCGCCCGGGGCCACTGGGTGTGGTCGCCGTCGACGACGAGTAGCCAGGCGGTGAGGCGGTTGCCGAGGCCTGATCCGATCGGGAACAGGCTGTACGACGTACTGGCTGCGTCGGCGACGGCTGGGGTGCGATCTGCGGTCAGGAAGCGTCGGGTGATCGCGTTGAGCGCGTCCTCGTCGAGTGGGCCGGGGCCTGGTACTACGTGCCTGCCGGTGGAGGTGATGACGCGGCAGTCGTGGTCGATCTCGGTGGAGATCCGGGCGGTCAGCTCGTCGAGGCTGCGGCCTGACGCGATCGCCGAGAGGAGTTGGCGCTGGCGGACGAGGCTTGCGGAGAGCCGGGCGCCGGTACCGGCTGAGCCGGCCGCTGCGACGTACTCGGTGACGTCGGCGAAAGCGATCTCTTTCGGTACCTCGACGAGGGTGACCTGGTGGCGGCGGCAGGCCTGGAGCAGGTCGTCGGGGACCTCGCCGAGGAGTGCGGCGCCCGCGAGGATCGTGGTCGCGCCCCGCTCGGCGACTGATGCGACGAAGGTTTCGCTGTCCTTGGCGCTGCGCCGCCAGACCAGGCCGGTGAGGACCAGCTCGCCGCCGTTGAGGTAGGTGCCGGGTTCGAGCAGGTCGGTGGTGATGATCCGGCCGATCGGGCGGTCGTACGCGCCGCGGGCCGCGTGCAGCAGCCGGAGCCGCAGTTCGGGCGGCTCGAACAGCTCTGAAAGCAGCATCTGCGCCTCCTCCGATTTGTTGCCGGCTCTTTGGAGGAACGTACAACGCGAGCACGCGCGCGCGATATGCCCGTGTGGACATCGATCAGGCCTCTTCGGGCTTTGCGGCCAGTGCTTGACGGGCTCGTCGTCGGCATTCTATGGTAATTTCGCATAGCAGAAGTAAGTTTCCACAATGCGGAAAACGAGAGAAGGACTCCATGAGCCACGCGCTGCGCCACGCCGTGAACTGCTCGATCCTGTTCACAGAGCTGCCGCTGCTGGAGCGCCCGGCGGCTGCCCGGGAGGCTGGGTTCGAGGCGGTCGAGTTCTGGTGGCCGTTCGCTGAGGCGGTACCGGGTGATGCCGAGGTCGAGGGGTTTGTGACCGCGATCCGGGATGCCGGCGTGCAGCTGGTCGGGCTCAACTTCTTCGCCGGGGACATGCCTGGTGGTGATCGCGGGCTGGTGTCGTGGCCCAAGCGGTCGGGGGAGTTCCGGGACAACGTCGACGTGACGGTCGGCATCGGCGAGCAGCTCGGGTGCCGGGCGTTCAATGCGCTCTACGGCAACCGCATCGACAGCGCTCTTGAGCAGGATGAGCTTGCCGTCGAGAATCTTGCGTTGGCGGCGCGGGCTGCTGATCGGATCGGCGCGACGGTGCTGGTCGAGCCGGTCAGTGGGGCTGAGCGGTATCCGCTGCGGACGGCCGCCGATGTGCTCGGTGTCATCGATCGGGTGCGGGCGGCTTCCGGAGTACAGAATCTTGGGTTGCTCGCGGATCTGTACCACCTCGCGGTCAACGGTGATGACGTCGATCGGGTGATCGCCGAGCACACCGACCGGATCGCGCATGTGCAGATCGCGGATGCTCCTGGCCGCAACGAGCCCGGTACCGGGTCACTCCCGCTCGACGCTCAGCTCGCTGCGCTCGAGGCGAACGGCTACTCCGGCTGGGTCTCGCTCGAGTACAAGCCGGCCACTTCCACCAACGACAGCTTCGGCTGGCTGCCGCGTTCGCGCCGCGGCCTGCCTACTTCTTAGGAGACTTTGAGATGACGAATATTGCTTTCATCGGCCTCGGCATCATGGGCAATCCGATGGCTGTCCATCTGGCCAACGCCGGTCACGTAGTTGCTGGCTTCGACCACAGCCCGGAGCGTGCTGTCGCGCTGGTCGAGGCCGGCGGGCGGGCGGCCGAGTCGCTGGCCGACGCGGTCAAGGGGGCCGACGTGATCTGCGTGATGGTGCCGGACTCGCCCGACGTGGAGCAGGTGCTGACCGGGGAGGAAGGGGTCTTCCAGCTGGCCGAGACCGGCACGCTGATCATCGACTTCTCCAGCATTAGGCCCGATGTCACGCAGCAGCTTGCCGAGCGGGCGCGGGCGGTTGGGTTCCGGATGCTCGATGCTCCTGTCTCCGGTGGTGAGGCTGGGGCTCGGAACGCTGCGCTGTCGATCATGGTCGGTGGTGAGGCGGACGACTTCGCGATCGCCAAGCCGTTGTTCGATGCCGTGGGTAAGACCGTTGTCCACGTCGGGCCGAGTGGTTCGGGGCAGACGGTTAAGGCCGCTAACCAGCTGATCGTCGCGGCGAACATCCAGGCGGTGTCAGAGGCGCTGGTGTTCCTGGAGGCGTACGGGGTGGACACAAAGGCCGCGCTGGAGGTGCTCGGCGGCGGGCTGGCGGGATCGGCGGTGCTTCAGCAGAAGAAGGAGAACATGTTGTCGCGCTCCTTCCAGCCAGGGTTCCGGATCGATCTGCATCACAAGGACATGGGGATCGTGACGGCGGCGGCCCGCGAGGCTGGCGTGGTCGTCCCGCTGGGGGCTTTGGTTGCTCAGCTGGTCGCATCGGCTCGGGCCAACGGCGATGGCGGGCTCGACCACTCCGCGCTGCTGCGTGGCGTCGAGCGGCTGTCGGGGAAGGTTGTGGCCTGATGGCTCGCATGCGCGCGGTCGATGCCGCAGTACTGATCCTGGAGAAGGAAGGTGCGACGCAGGCGTTCGGGTTGCCCGGTGCCGCGATCAATCCGTTCTACAGCGCTCTGAAGAAGCATGGCGGGGTTAAGCACGTGCTGGCTCGCCACGTCGAGGCTGCCTCGCACATGGCTGAGGGCTACACGCGGGCTGCCTACGGGAACATCGGCATCTGCATCGGTACGTCCGGCCCGGCGGGTACCGACATGATCACCGGCCTGTACTCCGCTTCGGCCGACTCGATCCCGATCCTGTGCATCACCGGGCAGGCGCCGGTGGCCAAGCTGCACAAGGAGGATTTCCAGGCGGTCGACATCGCTTCGATCGCCGGGCCGGTCGCCAAATGGGCGGTCACGGTGATGGAGGCGGCGCAGGTTCCGGGGACGTTCCAGCGGGCCTTCTGGTTGATGCGAGAGGGACGGCCGGGACCGGTGCTCGTTGACCTGCCGATCGATGTGCAGCTGGCGGAGATCGAGTTCGACATCGACACGTACGAACCACTGCCGGTACTCCGGCCTGCCGCGACTCGGGCTCAGGCGGAGAAGGCGCTGGAGATGCTCAACTCGGCCTCGCGGCCGCTGATTGTTGCTGGTGGTGGGGTGATCAACGCGGATGCGGCTGGGTTGCTGGTCGAGTTTGCCGAGCTGGTCGGTGTACCGGTCGCACCGACTCTGATGGGGTGGGGTGCGATTCCGGATGACCATCCGCTGGCGGCTGGGATGGTCGGGCTGCAGACTTCGCATCGGTACGGGAACGCGACGTTGCTGGCGTCCGACTTCGTGCTCGGGATCGGTAATCGGTGGGCCAACCGGCATACCGGTTCGATCTCCACGTACACCGAAGGTCGCAAGATCGTGCACGTCGATATCGAACCGACCCAGATCGGGCGGGTGCTGGCGCCGGACTACTCGATCGTGTCCGATGCGCGGGCTGCGCTGGAGGTCTTCATCGAGGTTGCTCGGGAATGGGCACTCGAAGGCAAGCTGGCTGGGCGCTGGACGTGGGGAGAGGAGTGCCGCGAGCGGCGGGCGACGTTGCAGCGGAAGACGCACTTCGATGCCGTGCCGGTGAAGCCGCAGCGCGTGTATGAGGAAATGAACCGGGCCTTCGGTCCGGAGACCCGGTACGTCAGCACGATCGGCTTGTCGCAAATCCAGGCCGCCCAGCTGCTGCATGTCTACCGCCCCCGCCACTGGATCAACGCCGGCCAGGCCGGTCCGTTGGGGTGGACCGTGCCGGCGGCGCTCGGTGTCGCGGTTGCCGATCCGGAGTCAACCGTCGTCGCGCTCTCGGGCGACTACGACTTCCAATTCCTGATCGAGGAGTTGGCGGTCGGCGCCCAGTTCAACATCCCGTACATCCACGTGGTGGTGAACAACTCTTACCTCGGCCTGATCCGCCAAGCCCAACGCGGCCTCGAAATGGACTACTGCGTCCAACTCTCCTTCGAAAACCTCAACAGCCCCGAACTCAACGGCTACGGCGTCGATCATGTGAAGGTCGCCGAGGGCTTGGGGTGCAAGGCGTTGCGGGTCTCCGAGCCCGACGAGATCCTGCCGGCCCTGGAACAAGCGAAGAAGCTGCTGGACGAGTTCCACGTCCCGGTCGTCGTCGAGGTCATCCTCGAACGAGTCACCAACGTCTCCATGGGCACCGAAATCGACAGCATCAACGAATTCGAGCCCCTCGCGGAAACTGCAGAGGACGCTCCCACAGCGGTCACCACACTCGCTCCGGGTGTGCTGTCGGCCGCCGCCCCAGCGAGTAGCTGATGTCGGCTTCTTCCTCCACCCCGCCTTTGGGAAAGCCAGAGGCGGGGTGCCGGGTGCTGGTTGCCTCAGACAAGTTCAAGGGATCAGTCGGCAGCGATGAGGTTGCCGCCGCCGTCGGTGAAGGCGTGCGGCGGGAGCGACCGGACGCTGTCGTCGACTGGGTGTCGGTGGCTGATGGTGGGGATGGGACGTTGGCTGCTGTTGTTGCTGCGGGGTTTGAGCTGGTGCCGGTGGTGGCGTCTGGGCCGACTGGTGAGTTGGTGTGGAGTGGGTTTGCTCGGCGTGGGGATACGGCTGTTGTCGAGTTGGCTGACGTGTGTGGATTGGTGCGGCTGCCCGGCGGCAAGCCGGCTCCGATGAGCGCGTCGTCGCGGGGAGTCGGGGAGGTACTGGCGGCTGCGGTCGACAGCGGGTGCACGCGGGTGATCCTCGGAATCGGCGGCAGCGCTAGTACCGACGGAGGCGCTGGCCTCATCCGCGCGCTCGGAGCACGGGTACTCGACGCCCGCGGAGAGGAAGTCCCCGAAGGCGGCGCCGGGCTACTCGCGGCAGAGTCAGTCGACCTGAGCGCGCTCCGCACGCGATTGCAGGGCGTGGAGATCATCGTCGCCTGCGACGTCGACAATCCATTGACAGGCCCGACGGGTGCCGCAGCAACGTACGGGCCGCAGAAGGGCGCCAGCCCGAGTGACGTCGAAGCACTCGACCGCGCTCTAGACCACTGGGCCAACCTCGTGGCTCAAACCACCAGCCACGAGCATGGCGATCCCGCCCGCCCGGATCTCCGCTCCGCACACGCGGCGCCAGACCTCCTCCCCGCGCACCCGGCGGGGGCGGACCTCGACTCCGCACACGCGGCGGGGCGGGAGCTCCGCTCCGAGCGGGCGGCGGGGGCGGACCTCGACTCTGCGCCTCGCGTGGACGCTCGGGAGGTACCTGGGGCGGGGGCTGCTGGGGGTGTGGGGTTTGTGGTGGTGGGGGTGCTTGGTGGGGAGTTGCGGGCGGGGATTGGGTTGGTGCTGGAGCTGGTGGGGTTTGGGGAGCGGTTGGTGGGGGCTGATTTGCTGGTGACGGGTGAGGGGAAGTTGGACGAGCAGACGTTGCGGGGGAAGGCGGTTGTAGGAGTGGCTGCGGCGGGGGCGGCTGCCGGCGTACCGGTGGTGGCTGTTTGTGGTGCCAACACGCTGGACGGGGAGCGGCTGCGGGAGGCGGGGATCAAGAAGGCTTATGCGCTGACGGATCTCGAGCCGGACGTACGGCGGTGTATTGCGGATCCGGTGCCGTTGCTGCGATTGCTCGGTGAACGGATCGCGGCCGACCTACGATGAGTTTCAACCGAGAGGGGACCGCATGACCGCGTTGGACCTCGTCATCCGGGCCCGCCGGATGGTCAGTACCACGGGCCTCGTACCCGCTGCCGTCGGCGTGAAGGACGGCCGGATCGTCAGCATCGACCCGTACGACACGGTGTACGAAGACGCCACCCCAGGCGAAGGGCACGGCGCTCCCGAGCTGGTTGAGCTGGCCGAGGACGAGGTGCTGTTCCCGGGGCTTGTCGACTCGCATGTGCACGTGAACGATCCGGGGCGGACCGACTGGGAGGGCTTCACCAGCGCGACCCGGGCGGCCGCGGCGGGCGGTGTCACCACGATCATCGACATGCCGCTCAACAGTATCCCGCCGACTTGCGACGTACCGGCGTTGGAGCTCAAGAGAAAGACAGCCCAGAGCCAGGCCTACGTCGACGTCGGTTTCTGGGGTGGAGCGATCCCCGGGAACGCCGAGCAGTTGAGGCCGCTGCATGAGGCCGGAGTGTTCGGGTTCAAATGCTTCTTGCTCCACTCGGGAGTCGATGAGTTTCCACCGCTGGACGCCAAAGAGCTCCAGCGCGCGATGCGCGAGATCAGCGCGTTCGACGGACTCCTGATCGTTCATGCCGAGGACGCTCACCAGATCGACACCGCCCCTCAGCCGGACGGTGCGAGTTATCAGCGCTTCCTCCACTCCCGCCCGCGTGAGGCGGAGAACGCCGCAGTGGCTGAGGTGATCGAGCTGGCCCGCCAGACTGGTTGCCGAGTGCACATATTGCACGTGTCCAGCGCCGACGTACTGCCCTTGCTCGCGGCCGCTCGTCGCGACGGCGTGCGGATCACCGCCGAGACCTGCCCGCACTACTTGACCTTCTCCGCCGAGGAGATCCCGGACGGCGCAACGCAGTACAAGTGCTGCCCGCCGATCCGCGAGGCGGCCAACCGTGAGTTGCTTTGGCAGGGGCTGCGCGACGGGCTGATCGACCTGGTCGTCTCCGACCATTCGCCGTCGACCATCGACCTGAAGCGGCTCGACACCGGCGACTTCGGCGCGGCCTGGGGTGGTATCGCGTCGCTCCAAGTCGGGCTGCCGGCCGTCTGGACGGGAGCGCGCGAACGGGGTTTCACGCTCACCGACGTCGCCCGCTGGATGTGCCAGGCGCCGGCCGCGCAGGTGGGTCTGACGCACAAGGGCCGGCTCGAGGTCGGGTACGACGCTGACTTCTGCGTGTTCGCGCCCGACGAGTCGTTCGTGGTGGATGTCGCCGCGCTCCATCACAAGAACGCGATCACCCCGTACGCCGGACGGCCGCTTGCCGGTGTGGTTCGCAGTACCTGGCTGCGCGGCCGCCCCATCGACATCGACGCCGGCCCCCGCGGCCGGCTGCTGACCCGAGGAGACGACGCATGACCTACTACTCCCCAATGGGCGGGCACCCCGCGCAGACGGAGCTGACCACCGATCGCGCGGTCTTCACCGAGTCGTACGCCGTACTGCCGCGGGGCACGATGCGCGACATCGTCACCAGCCAGTTGCCGTTCTGGGACAACACCAGGCTGTGGGTGATCGCGCGGCCGCTGTCGGGGTTCGCGGAGACGTTCTCGCAGTACATCGTCGAGGTCTCGCCGGGTGGCGGCAGCGACAAGCCCGAGACGGACCCGGGCGCTTCGGCCGTACTGTTCGTTGTCTCCGGCAACTTGGTGCTGACGGTCGGCGGGGAGAAGCACGAGCTGGCGCCGGGTGGCTATGCGTTCCTGCCGCCGAGCTCGGACTGGACCCTGCGCAACACCAGCGACCAGCTCGCGACCTTCCATTTCGTGCGCAAGGCCTACGAAGCAGTCGAGGGGATTCCCGCGCCGGAGGCCTTCGTCACGAACGAGACCGATGTCGAGGGCATCGAGATGCCGGGGACCGAGGGGCGGTGGCGGACGCAGCGGTTCGTCGATCCGCTCGATGTCCGGTACGACTTCCACGTCAACATCGTGAGCTTCGAACCCGGCGGCGTGATCCCGTTCCCCGAGACGCACGTGATGGAACACGGCATCTACATCCTCGAGGGCAAGGCGGTCTACCTGCTCAACAAGGACTGGGTGGAGGTCCAGGAGGGCGACTTCCTCTGGCTCCGCGCCTTCTGCCCCCAGGCCTGCTACGCCGGCGGACCCGGCCCGTTCCGCTACCTCATCTACAAAGACGTCAACCGCCACGCCAAACTCCCACGCCTGAGCTGACCCCGCTAGGGTTCTTCCGACCTCAATGACGCACAGGGGTGGACAACCTAGGTAACCTGGCGGGCGCCGCCTGCCGGGCGGCCGAGCGGATAGGAGACGATGGCCCCCGTGACGCCACCAAGTGCCCAGGACGCGCAGCCACGGCCACCTGAGGTCGAACCGGCCGTCGCACGTCTGACTGTGGGCCTCGGCGGTCCTACTGGGAAGTTCGCCCGGCTCAGCTCGTCCTGGTGGACGCCGCTGCGGATCGCGCTCGCGGTGTGCTGCATCACCTTCGCGCTCGGCGTACTGCAGAAGGCGCCCTGTATGGAGGACGGCTGGAACCGGCAGAGCTGGCGGCCGTTCCAGGCGCTGTGCTACTCCGACATCGGCTACCTCTACCAGGAGCGCGGCTTCGCCGAGGGCAACCGGCCGTTCCTCGACACCGGCAACTACCCGGTACTGGAGTACCCGGTGCTCACCGGCGGCTTCATGGAGGTCGCGGCCAAGATCACCTGGGTCTTCACCGGCGACCCCAAGAAGGACGTCACGGACCAGCAGAAGCGCGACACGGCCGGCGTCTTCTTCGTCGTCAACGTCGCGATGCTCTTCCTCTGCGCGCTGATCCTGGTCGGGCTGACCGTGGCGACAGCTCGAGGTGTGCCCAAACGCCACGGCGGGGCCCGTGGGCAGCCGATGATCGCCCTGTACGTCGCAGCTGCGCCGGTACTGGCGTTCACCTCCACGATCAACTGGGACCTGTTCGCGGTCGTACTGACAGCGGGCGCGATGTGGGCGTGGTCGCGGGGCAAGCCGATCTGGTTCGGCATCCTGCTCGGACTGGGGACAGCGGCGAAGTTCTACCCGTTCCTGCTGCTTGGGCCGCTGCTGATCGTCTGCCTGCGTGGGCGGAAGCTGTGGCATTGGTTCCTCGCGCTGGTGGCCACCGGGTTCAGCTGGGGGCTGGTCAACGCCCCCATCTACCTGCTGGCGAAGAACGAGTGGCTGTCGTTCTGGGTCTTCAACGACGAGCGCGAGAGCGACTACGGCTCGATCTGGTACGTCCTCAAGCTGGCCAAACACGAGGTCGCCGACGTCAACCAGCTCAACATCGTCATCTTCGCCGGGCTCTGCCTGTCGATCGCGATCCTCGGCCTGATGGCGCCGCGACCGCCGCGGTTCGCGCAGCTGGCGTTCCTGGTGGTAGCCGCGTTCCTGCTGGTCAACAAGGTGTACTCACCGCAGTACGTGCTCTGGCTGCTGCCGCTCGTCGCGCTGGCCCGGCCGAAGCTGCGCGACTGGCTGATCTGGCAGGCGTGCGAGTCGTTCTACTGGATGATGGTCTGGCTGCATCTCGCCCAGTACCTCGCACCCGGCGACCCGAACCAGCCGGACAAGATCTACTGGCTCTCGGTCGTACTACGCATGGCCGGCACCCTGTGGCTGATGCTGGTCGTCTCCCGCGACATCCTGCTCCCGGAGAACGACCCCGTCCGCCAGGGCGACCTCATCAATGACCCCGGCGACGGCGTCCTCGCAGACCCCCCACCCCGCCGACTAGACCCGGCGCACGCCTAGAGCATCAGCTTGGAGACATCCAGGTTGCCGCCGCTGACGACGGCGGCAGCCAGGGTGCCTAGCTGGACCTTGCCTTCCAGTAGGGCGGCGAAGGGTGCTGCTGCGGCGGGCTCGAGGGCGAGCTTCGTACGGGACATGACTAGCTTCGTCGCCTCGATAAGCGACTCCTCGCTCACGCGGACCACCTGATCGACGTACTGGGCGATGATGCCGTAGTTGTGGGTGCCGCAGACCGGGGCGGCGAGGCCGTCGGCGACGCTCTTCGCGGTGGGGAGCTTCTGCGGTGAGCCCGCGGCGAGGCTGCGGCTGACGACATCGGCGTTCTCGGGCTCGATGCCGATCACGCGGATGCTCGGCCGGATCAGCTTGAGCGCGAGCGCGACGCCCGAGATGAGTCCACCACCACCGACCGGCACAAGCACGGTATCGACGTCTGGCCGGTCGTCGAGGAGTTCCAGCGCGAGGCTGGCGTGCCCAGTGATCACGTCGAGGTCGTCGAACGGGTGCACCCCGGTCAGCTTCCGCTCGTCCCGGATCGACTCGTAGGCGCCCATCAGATCGCCCTCGACCAGCTCCACCTGAGCCCCGTACGCCTTAGCCGCCGCGATCTTCGCCGGCACAGCGGTCTTCGCCATCACCACAGTCGCCGGCACTCCCGCATCCCGGGCCGCCCAGGCCAGCGCCCCGGCCGCGTTACCCGCTGACACGGTGATGACGCCACGCTCGCGCTCTTCGGCCGTCAACTTGAGCGTCTTGTTGAGCAGCCCGCGCACCTTGAAGCTGCCCGTCTTCTGGAACAGCTCAGCCTTCAGCGTGAGCCGTCCGCCGAACAGCTCATCGAGCGCCGACGACTCGACCATCGGCGTGCGGTGGATCCGCCCATGCAGTCCAGCGGCGGCGGTACGGACGTCCTCGATGGTCGGCATAGGTCAGACATTAGTGCGGCCTGGACCCGAACCACGAGATGATTGACCCATGACCGCCCCGCTCCCGATGCCGGCCTACCGACCGCGGCTGACTCGTACCCTCGGAGTCCAGCAGCGCGGCGACTGGCGGGTCAGGGTGACCGGCATCTCGGCTACCGGAGTACTGCCTGATGCGTCCGCCCAGGACGCAGCCCTCGACGCAGCGGAGAAGCTCCTGCCCGTAGTGACGACAGAGCGGCCGGGGATGGCGTTCCTGATCGTGCACACCGGTACCGAGGCGCTCTGGGGCATCCTCGGCTGGTGGGAGCTCGACATCCTGTACGTCCGCTCCCTGCGCGCAGACCTTGGTACTACGGACTTCCACCTGGTACCGCCGGACGGTCCGACCGCGTGTGCGTGGGAGCTGCTCGTGGTGGACCAGGAGCGGCAGTCCTGGGTCGCGCATGTGCTGTCTCGGCCGCACGACCCGGACTACGACGGCTACCTCAGCGTCAACCTCGGCCTCAGCTGACTGCGCCCTCCGGCTGAGTGCGCTCCCTAACCGACTGCGCTCTCCGGGGCGGCCGCCGTCTCCGGGTGGCCGCGGCGACGGCCGTAGAGCAGGCGCTGGCCGGCGGCGGTACCGGTGAACTTCTCCCGGCGGGCCCACGCGTGGCACTCGTTGATCACAGGGCAGCTGCTCAGGCAGAGCTCACGCGCCTTGCGCTGTTCCCAAGGCGATGCAGTCTCGTCGTACAAGGATGCTTGTCCGACACAGGCTGCCTTGGTCATCCAGCGGTCCGCGGGGTCTGCGATCACTGTCAGGGTCGGCCTCATAACGCAAACGCTATGCCCGGTACCTGGGGTCCCGGGGCGCGTCTTAGAATATGAGAGCTTGTCTACTGAATTACTGCACTTAGGCTAGACCTTCGCGGCGGCGAGACGGTTGGCGACAGTGGTGGCGAAGCGGGTGGCGGCGTCGGGAGCCAGCGGGAGGAACAGGTAGGGCTCGATCAGTTCGAGCTCCATCAGCAGGTACCGGCCGTTGCTCAGGATGCCGTCGACGCGGGCGTAGGCGGGGGCCTGGCGGCTGTTGGCTGCTGCGAGGGCCTCGGTCGAACCGGTCAGGACGGCGGCCGGTGGGTCGAGCAGTTCGGCAGTACCGCCGAAGTCGTCCTGCACCCGGTAGTCACCAGCTGCCGGGCGCTTCAGGACCGCGTGGCTGAACTCGCCGTCGAGGAAGATCAGCGACCACTCGCCCTCGTTCTGGATCTCCGGCTGGAACGGCTGCACCAGGTAGACGTTGTCCGGGAGGTCCTCGATCGAGCGGCTGAGCTCGGGGGATCCCGCGGTGCCGCGGATCGTGTGGTGAGCCGTGGCGCTGACGGTCGGCTTGATCACGATCTCCTGGCCGTCCAGCCCGGCGACGACCTCGCGCAGGCAGGCGCCGGCGGCGATCTGGGACGGCACGATCGCGACTCCGCGCTCGCGCAGTTCCAAGAGGTAGCGCTTGTCAGCGTTCCAGCGGACCAGGTCGGTCTCGTTGAGGAGCGTGACACCGGCCTTGTCGAGCTGGCCGAGCCACTCGGTGAACTCGAGGTAGCGCCGGTGGTAGTCCCAGACGGAGCGCAGCAGCACTGCGTCGTACGAGGACCAGTCGACCGACGGGTCGGTCCACACCTCGGCCACCGCGTCGAGCCCGGCGGCTTTGAGGGCGGTGGCGAGCGGCAGGTCGTGCGGGTGCAGCTCTGCGTAGTCGGTCGAGGTAGCCAGTGCGATTCTCACGTCGCTCAGTGTTGGCGCGCCTCGATCGGTTCGTCAAACCGGATTCGCGTGGCGGTCCGCTGACGGAGCGTGATCGGGATGACAACGATGACAAGGGCCGCGAGGTAGATCAGGCCCTGGCGCTGGTCGTGGCCGAAGCTGGCGTAGGCGAGGTACGCGGCGGCCGGTACGACGAGCCACTCGAACCGGCCGGCCAGTACGGCCACAGCGATCAAGGGCAGCCCGTACCAGGGGTAGGTCGGCGTGGTGACGAGCAGCGCGGCGCCGTACAGCCAGCAGCAAGTGACGGCGATCGGCTCGCGGCCGTGGCGTTGGAGGGCGAGGACGGCGAGCGCCACGGCCAGGAGTCCGGCGGCGAGCTGGCGGGCCTCAGGAGGCAACACCAGCGCGAGAATCGCCGAGCGAGAGCTGCCGTCCTCGAAGCCCTCTTGGGTGAGGTAGCCGGGCAGGAAGCCGATCACGAGGGTGCCGGCGGCGAGTAGGTGGGGGATGTAGCTGGCGACAAAGGTGCCTACGGCAACCAATGGGGTGCGGAGGTCTTTATGCCTGATGGCGGTGAAGGCTGGGAGCAGCAGCAGGGGGAGGAGCTTGGTGGCCGCTGCGGCGCCTAGGAGGAGGCCGGCGAGGATTGGTCGGCGGCGGGCTGCGAGGGCTACTGCGGCTGCGATGAGTAGGGCTGCGAGGACGTCGACATGGGCTGCGTTGCCAGCCTCCAGGGCCACGATCGGTGACCAACCCCACAGCAGAGCCCAGCGTGGGTCTCGTTTGCGGCGCTTGAGTTCGCTTGCCAGGAGGGCTGTCAGCGCGACGGCGAGTGCTGCGGCCGCTACCTGGAGTCCAAGTGTCCCCGCCGACCAGGGGGTGAAGAGGGCTACTGCGGTGAAGTACGCCTGAGCCACTGGCGGGTAGATGGTCGGTACCCGCGGGCGGTTGATCTTGGTACGCGGGTCGTCGGCCGATGCGGCTGTGATGCCTGCCGGGTCCCGCGGCACCCGCGGCGGCCCGGTCACCCCGGTGCGGTCGGCGGGGGAGAGGCCTGGGAACAGTACGGGGTCTCTAAGCCGGGCCAGCTCGTCAGCCAGCGGCACATGGCTATAGGGCGAACTCCCAGACAGCTGCACCCGCCCGTCCCACACATACCGGTATGCATCAGTACTGGTGATGGGCACCCTGAATAACCCAGGCACCTGACACACCGCCGCCACCGCCACCACAGCCAGTACTACGCGCGCTCCGGCCGGTCGCCTCGTCACTAGCCAGCCGATGCCACCCACCACCGCGCAGCCACCCACCAACACCAAGTTCGGCCACCACCCAGCACCCTCCGCTGCAACCACTCCGACCGAAACAGCGACAGCAACACCCCCACCGACCATCAACCCCACACCGCCCACCGCATGGGGTTTCCCGCTGGACGTCTTCATCGGTTGGACGCCTGGCGGAGGGTGGCGGGGGAGCGGCGGAAGGTCAGGAAGGCTCGGTGGGGGGTGCGCCAGTCCTCGGTGGCCAAGAGGTCGGCGGCGAGGGCGTGGCGGAGTACTGCTCGGGTGCCGACTCTTGCCCAGGGCAAGGGCTTTGAGCGCCGACCGCCGTCTGCGTGCAGGATGATCGGCGCCGTGTCGTCGAGGTGGTCGTCGGGATCGACCTCCACCAGGACCAGTCCGTCGGGGCGGACCAGCTCAGCGCAACGGCGCAGCAGGAGGGCGGGCGCGCCGCCGATGCCGATGTTGCCGTCCATCAAGAGCACACTTCCCCAGCGCCCCTCGCCCGGCAGCGGTTCCTGCACAGGACGTCGGAGAGCTGGAGCACCTCGGCTAGTAGTCAGCAGGACCGCCTCGGCCGAGATGTCGACGCCAAGCGCCGGGATGCCTCGCTCCGCCAGGGCTGTGACGATCCGCCCCGGCCCGCAGCCGATGTCGAGCACCGGACCCTCGCACCGACTCAGCGCCAACCGGTCCACCTCATCCGCCGGCGCCTGCCACCGATCGACCTCGCACAACGACGGCACCCTCTGCCCATCGATGCCGGTGGCAACCACTCGCGCACCGGAGAGCGCCTTCTCGAACAGCAACCCCGGCGACGCCGAATGCTGCAACCGCCGATGCAACCGCGACATCCGCAACGCCGGGAAGCTCGCCGCCAACACGGCCGCATCCTCCGGTGTGTCCATGTCCCGCAACATCGGCAGCAGCAACACCTTGTACCCGAGCAACCGCAGCCGTGCGAGCTGATCCGCCCCGGTGTGATCAGTGGACATCGGTACGCCGACCAGCGCCCGCCGGTCCGGTTGCCGCAACCCGAGGCACCAGTAGCCGCCGTCCTCGGTCAACCCGAGTACTGCGTCGTGCTCAGCCCAATCAACGTCCAGGAGTTCCCGCGTGAGCTGAGGGGTGTCCATACCGACCAGCAGCATCGGCCCACCGGCGTACGAGTCCTCGAATGCTTCGGAGAGCCGCTCTGCCAGACCGTCACCCCGCTGCTGGACGACCTGGAACGCGGGTGGCAACCAGGGGCCGCTCTGCCCGTCCAGCGCGAGCACATACCGGCGTACCGGCGTGGACTGGACAGCTGCAAGGGTGTCGGCCAGTGAGGCGCGGGCCAGGGCCGCTGCCTCCGCAGGGGTGAACTCAGTCTGCAGGCGCGTCTTCACCCGCCCCGCGACCGGCTCCTTCGCGATCACGATCAGCGTGTCCGCCTTCACGCCGACAACACCTTCGACATATCCAGCACGGCCCGCGCTGCGCCCAGCGGCGTACCGGTGACCTTTGACCGCCCAGAGCGTGGCAGGTAGTCCACGTCGACCTCCGCGATCCGCCAGCCGGCGTCTGCCGCCCTCACCACCGTCTCCAGCGGGTACCCGGACCGCCGGTCGTGCAGGTCCAAGCTCAGCAAGGCATCCCGCCTCGCTGCACGCATCGGACCCAGATCCCTCAGCTGTACTCCGGTACGCCGACGCACCCGCCTCGACAACTCAGCATTGGCCAGCCGCAGATGCCACGGCCACGCATTGCGCGACACCGGTCGCCTCCTGCCGAGCATGAGGTCCATCTGCCCAGCCAGTACGGGTGCAGTCACCCGTACGAGCTGCCGTGGATCCAGAGACGCGTCCGCATCGAGGAAGGCGACCACTGCCGCAGTACTGGCCTCTAGCCCCGCATGGCAGGCAGCGCCGTACCCACGGATCTCGCACGGCACCACTAGCGCTCCCAGCCGGGCAGCGATCTCAGCAGAGCCGTCGGTGGAGCCGTTGTCGACGACAACAGCCCGCACTCCGACCGGCAGCCGGGTGAGCACCCAGGGCAGCGCAGCGGCTTCGTTGAGGCAGGGGAGGATGAGGTCGACTTCTGCTGGTTGCACCCTTCGACGGTAGGGAGGATCGGCGGGTTTGCGGGGCCAGTACTGGATACCGCTCGCTTACGTCCCACTCCGGAGCGGTCCAGGTGGCGCTTTCGGCCAGACGGACGATCTACGCTCGACCAGTGGCTACTCGTGTGCTCGTGGTGGACGATGACCCGACCGTGTCCAACGTCGTCTCGGCGTACCTGACCAAGGCCGGGTACGACGCCCGCGTGGTCGCCGATGGGGTGATGGCGGTCGAGGTGTGGCAGCAGTGGAAGCCGTCGGTCGTAGTACTGGACGTGATGCTGCCCGGCCTGTCCGGTCTGGAGGTACTGCGCCGGATGCGGGCCGCCGACGACGGTGCCGCCGTGATCATGCTGTCGGCCCGGGGCGAGGAAGAGGATCGCCTGGTCGGGCTGGAGTTCGGCGCCGACGACTACGTGGTGAAGCCGTTCAGCCCGCGCGAACTGACCCTGCGGGTGCAGGCGATGCTGCGGCGGGAGGAACGGCTCGCCGGCACGGATCTCACGCCGACCAAGCTGGTGGGCGGGCCCATCACCGTCGACACGGCCGCACGGATCGCGATGCTCGATGGTCGCGCGCTGTCGTTGACGCATCGCGAGTTCGATCTGCTGGCGTTCCTGGTGGCGCATCCGGGCAAGGCCTATACGAAGGCCGAGTTGTTGCGGCGGGTGTGGGGCTGGGACTTCGGCGACTCGTCGACGGTGACCGTGCACGTACGCCGGCTGCGGGAGAAGATCGAGGTCGATCCGTCGGATCCGCAGCTGGTACTGACCGTTCCGCGGACGGGATACCGCTTCGCGGGTGAGGCCGAATGAACCGCGACCAGGTCACGATCCTCGCGCTCACCGCCGGCTGGACGCTGATCGTCGCGCTGCTCGGTGCGGCGGTGCTGTGGCGGTTCCGGCGCAAGTCGCTGCGGATCACGATCATCGTGGCCGGGCTGGTGCCGATGCTTGGCGCGCTCGCTGCCGTGACGCAGAGCGTGCAGGCGATGTTCATCTCGGCCCACGACTCGCTCGTGGTTCTGTGGACGCTCGCGTTCTCGGGGGTGCTCGGGTTGGCGATGTCGGTGCTGCTCGGGCACTGGATCAGTACGGGCTCGCGTGATGTCGGACGGCGGCTGCGGCACCTTGGTACGTCGTACGAGCCGGTCGAAGGCAACGCCAACGTGCCCGCCGAGCTGGCCGCGATCACGGACGAGCTCGAGATGACGCGGTTGAAGCTGGCCGCGTCCAACGATCGGGAGCGGGCGTTGGAGGCGAGTCGGCGCGAGCTGGTCGCGTTCATGTCGCACGATCTGCGGACTCCGCTCGCTGGGCTGCGGGCCGTGTCGGAGGGGCTGGAGGACGGGGTCATCGACGACGTGCCCGGCGCGTTGCGGCAGATGCGGACGACGGTCGACCGGATGACCGGGCTGGTGGACGACCTGTTCGAACTGTCCCGGCTGTCGGCGGCACCGCCACCGCGTCGGCGGTCCGCGGTGAGTTTGCGCGAACTGGCCGAGGACGTGGTGGGGGAGAGCTGCGAGCATGCTCGGTCGGAGGGGGTGGCGCTGTCCGTCGCGACGCCTTCTGACGATGATCGGCTCGCTGTCCATGGCGATGCGGATGAGCTGACCCGCGCAGTCTCGAACCTGGTCGGCAACGCAATCCGCCACACCGAACGCGGCGGCACGGTCAAGGTGATGGTGGCTCGCGAGGACGACGGTCGGGTCCGTCTGGCCGTGACCGACGGCTGTGGTGGGATCCCGGACGACGACCTCGAGCGGGTCTTCGACATCGGCTGGCGGGGCGACGAACAACGCACCCCAGCAAATGGCGTGGCAGCCACCAGCACCGGCAGCAGCAGCGGCGGTGGCGGCGGTGGCGGCCTCGGCTTGGCGATCGCCCGAGGCGTAGTCGAATCCCACGACGGCGAGATAGCAGTAACCAACATCCCCGGCGGCTGCACCTTCAAAATCGAACTCCCCCCAGTAACCACCCCAAGCTAAATCCCACGCTGCCCGCCCACCCTCAGCTCGGTGGCTGACAGATGTACCGCTGCCCGTGGAGGTGGGCCCTCGGTGTCCCGGTCGACAGGTAGTGCACCTTGGTACGGCGTACACGCTGACGTGATTCGCGCTCAAGTGCACTAGGTCGGGTTGACTACGTCCTGTCGGCCGGGACGTGAGTACCGGCTACTGGTGACGCAGGAGGTCCGCTAGGCCTGTGCGTAAGTCGTAGTCGGGTTTCCAGTGGAGGTTGTTGCGTAGGCGTTCTGATGATGCGGTGATGTGGCGGACGTCGCCTAGGCGGTAGGCGCCGGTGACCACCGGCGCCGGGCCGCCATACGCGCGGGCCAGTTCGGCCGCCAGGTCGCCGATGGTGCGGACCGTACCGCTGCCCACGTTGTAGGCGGTGAAGTCCGAGCTGTCGGACGAAGCCGCGGTCGCGGCGGCAACCGCGGTGGCGATGTCGGTGACGTGGATGAAGTCTCGGCGTTGGGCACCGTCTTCGAAGACGCGCGGAGCTTCGCCGCGTTCGAGCATGGAGCGGAAGATGGCTGCGACGCCGGCGTACGGGGTGTTGCGGGGCATGCCGAGGCCGTAGACGTTGTGGAAGCGGAGGGCGGTCGCCTGGCTGCCGGTTTCGCGGGACCAGGTGGCGGCTAGGTGTTCGCCGTTGAGTTTGGTGGCGGCGTAGGTGTTGCGAGGGTCGGTCGGGGCGTCCTCGCTGACCAAGCCCGGTCGCAGGGGCTCGGAGCAGACGGGGCACGGGGGTTCGAAGAGGCCGGATTCGAGGTCCTCGATCCGGCGCGGGCCGGGGGCCACGGTGCCGTGGCGGTCGCATTCGTAGTGGCCTTCGCCGTAGACGACCATTGAGCTGGCGTAGACGAGTCGTCGCACCTGGTGCTGGCCCATCGCGCGGAGCAGTACGGCGGTACCGAGGCTGTTGGTACTGACGTAGTCGTCCATGTCGTTGAGGTCGACGCCGAGGCCGACCTTCGCTGCGAGGTGTACGACTGCATCCACGCCATGTAGGGCTGCAGAGACAGCGGCGGCATCGCGGATGTCGCCGACGATCAGGCCGTCGATGGAAGGCCGCGACTGGTGCACATCGGGGCGCAGGGAATCGAGGATCCGCACCTCGTGGCCGTCGGCAAGTAACTGGGCGTGGACGTGTCGCCCGATGAAACCGGCGCCGCCCGTCAGCAGGATCTTCACCAGAGGTCCTCTCCGGCTGTTCCGTCCAGGGCGTGCCGGCAGGTGCAGTCCTCGTCGGCCTTGGGGAGTTGGCCGATCACCTCGGTGAGGAGGCCCTTCAGTCGTTCGATGCTGCGGCCGAAGACTTCGAACACCTCCGCCTGGGTGACGCCCCCGCCTGCCGCGACTCCCGCATCGTGGTCGGTGACGACGGCGACTGAGGTGTAGCAGAGCGCCAGTTCGCGCGCGATCGACGCCTCCGGGGCGCCGGTCATCCCGACCACGGACCATCCTTGGGTGGCGTGCCATTGCGATTCGGCCCGGGTGGAGAACCGCGGCCCGTTGATCACCACCATGGTGCCCTCGGCAACCACCAATCCGTTGCCCGCAGCAATCACCGCAGCCCGCCCGGCCGGACAGTACGGATCCGCCACCGACACATGCACAACGGGCCCACCCGCACGATCAGCCGGTACGCCGCCACCTGCAGCCGGTACGCCGCCGCCCGCGACTCCGTCGTACACCGTGTGCTCGCGGCCCCAGGTCCGGTCGACGTACTGGTCTGGAACGACCATCGTCCCCGGCGTCAGCGAAGCCTTCAGCGACCCAACCGCGCACGGCCCGAGCACCTGCCGCACACCGAGCGACCGCAACGCCCAAAGGTTGGCGCGATAGTTGACCCGATGAGGTGGCAGCCGATGGTCCGAGCCATGCCGCGGAATGAAGGCGACCTCGCGCCCCTCCACCACCCCAACCACAGGCATCTCACTCGGCGCCCCGAACGGCGTCGACACCTCGACCGTCCGCGCCCCGGACAGGAACGAGTAGAAGCCAGACCCACCGATCACACCGATTTCCGCCATGCCTCCGACCCTAGGATCCCGCGCCCCGGCAACTACCCGATTCGCCCACTCCGTCAGCACTCCGTAATCGACCCGGGCCGGCAGATGCAGCGGCCCCGAGAAGCCTTGGTCGCCGCGGCCCGCGACCTGGTCGGGGCTGCGCAGTAGCCGAGTTGTTGATTGATGGTCGAATGTCCCCGTGACGGTCTCCGCAGCGCTGATCCTCGTGGGAGTACTGCTGCTCCTGCTCGGCGGCTACTGCAGCTGGACCGCCGGCCGCCTCGACCGCCTGCACCACCGGGTCGCCACCGCCCGCGCCTCCCTCGAGACCGAACTCGCCCGCCGCTCCGCCCTAGTCGCCGAGCTAGCCGGCAGCGGCGTACTAGACCCCGCCTCATCCCTACTCTTGCTGGATGCAGCCCACCGAGCCCGTACTGCCACCAGCGACACGCGCGAGCGAGCCGAGTCGGCATTGACCCGAGCAATCGGAGCAACTGGCACCGACGTCGAGCCCTGGGCCACAGAGCTCGGTACTGCGGTACGCCGCGTCCAGCTCGCCAGGCGCTTCCACAACGACATCGTGGTGTCGACCCGCGTGCTGCGCAGCCGCCGCATCGTCACCTGGTTCCGCCTAGCCGGCCACGCCCCGATGCCTGGCACCATCGAACTGGAAGACGGCAGCTGATGAACTGCGAGGACGGCAGCTGATGAACCGGGAGGACCGCAGCCTGATGACCATCGTGGCCGAGGAGACCTTCGCCGAGCAGGCGGAGCAGTTCCGGCACGAACTGCGGGTGCACTGCTACCGGATGCTCGGTTCCTTCGACGATGCCGAGGACATGGTCCAGGAGACCTTCCTCCGCGCCTGGCGCAAGCGCACCGACTTCGCAGGCCGCTCGTCCTTCCGCGCTTGGCTATACAAGATCGCGACCAACGCCTGCATCGATGACGTACGCCGCCCGCAACGCGTCCTCCCACACCAGCTCGAACCCGCCTGCTGGCCGACCGGCGAGGCCATCGCCCGCACCGACCTCCCTTGGCTGCAACCGTTCCCCGACGTCCTGCTCGACCGCGCCGAGGAGCCCGACGCGGCGGCTGTCCGGCGGGAGACGATCGAGCTGGCGTTCCTGATCGCGATTCAGCACCTTCCGGCGCGGCAGCGCGCAGTACTGATCCTCCGGGACGTACTGGGCTGGTCCGCGAAGGAGACGGCTGACCTGCTCGACTCCAGCGTGGCCTCGGTCAACAGTGCGCTGCAAAGAGCCCGGCCGGTACTACGGGAGCACCTGCCGGCCCGGCGTACCGAGTGGGCGCCCACCGGCGACCCGTCAGCGGAGGAGCAGGCGCTCCTGCAGAAGTACATGGACGCCTGGGAGCGAGCCGACTCCGCAGGCATCGCCCAGCTTATGCACGAGGACATCCGCATCACGATGCCGCCATACCCGTTCTGGTTCGAGGGCCGCGTCGACGCCGAGCGGATCATGGCCGCCAACCTCGACCCGGACGGCAACACCAACCGCGGCGACTGGCGCTTCCTGGTCATCAAAGTGAACCGGCAGCCCGCCCTGGCCGCGTACCTCAAGGTGCCCGGCGACGACCGCTACCGCCCGTTCGGCATCGACCTCTTCCGGATCGAACACGGCCTGATCGCCGAGATGACCGCCTTCGAACTCACCGACTTCGACCGCCTCGACCTACCTGATCAGCTGGCATAGCTTGGCGCCTACTCATTTCGCGTCGGCATAGCACTCCACAATGGCGGTGGTGAAGGGAAAGCGGGTCGGCGTCTCACCAAAGGTGATCCGCCCCGCTAGATCGCCCGCGGCCTGAATCGCCCGAGCAACCTCCTCGGCCTCGTCGACCGGACAATGCACGATCACCTCGTCGTGCTGGAAGAAGACCAGCTCAGCCTTGAGCTCAGTGATGGACTGTCGCAACGCAGCCATCATCAACAACGCCCAGTCGGCAGCCGAACCCTGGACAACGAAGTTCCGCGTGAACCGCCCCCGCGCCCGAGCATGCCGCGCATCCGTCTGCCGCTCCTCCGACGGCCCCTCCAACATCGCTTCGTCGATCGGCGACCCCGAAGGCGGGCAGGTCCGCCCGAGCCAGGTCCGGACCAACCGCCCTTCCTCCCCAGCCCGAGCCGCATCGTCCACATAGGCAACAGCCTTCGGGAACCGCTTCCGCAGCATCGCCAGATTCTTCAACCCGTCGCCCGACGTCTGCCCGTAGATCGACCCGAGAACGGCAAGCTTCGCCATCCCACGATCGCCCGAGAACGCCTTATCCGAAACGGCTTTGTAGAGATCACCCGCATCACCAGCGACCTCCATCAACCCCGGATCACGCGAGATCGCAGCCAGCACCCGCGGCTCCAGCTGCGACGCGTCGGCGACGACCAGCCGCCATCCCGGATCGGCGACGACGGCGCGCCGGATCACCTTCGGAATCTGCAGCCCACCACCACCGTTGGTCACCCACCGACCAGACACCGTGCCACCCGGGATGAACCCCGGCCGGAACCGCCCGTCATGCACCCAATCGCTCAACCACGACCACCCGTTGGCCGTGTAGATCCGATAGAGCGTCTTGTACTCCAGGATCGGCGCCACCGCCGGATGCTCGATCCGCTCCAGCTCCCACTTGCGAGTTGACGTGACCTGGAACCCAGCCTGCTTGAACGCCTTCAGCACATCAGCAGGCAGCTCCGGCCGTACCCGCCGCCCGAACGCCTCCGAGATCTGCTCAGCCAACTCAGTCAGCCGCCGCGGCTCCCCACTGCCCGCAAACCGCTCCCCGAGCAACTCGCTCAACAAAGCGCGATGCCGCGAGGCACTCCACGGCAGCCCGGCCCGATCCATCTCAGCGGCGACCAGCATCCCCGACGACTCCGAGGCAGTCAGCAGCCGCATCCGTTCCGGGTACTCCGCTTGCTGGTGCCGGCGAAGTTGCTCGGCGTACACCCGAAGCAGCGCCTCGAACCCGATCGGCTCTTCCTGAATCTCGAACAGCGACGACTGCTCGCCAGGCGTCGTCGACCGCAACGGCGGATCCGCCGGAACCGGCTTCCCACTCAACCGCGCCCAAGCCGCCGCCGCGGACCGAGGCTCACCCCATCGCCCCTCATGCCCGAGCAGCAACAACTCGGCGCTCTCGATGTCGTAGCACCGCTCAACCCGTACTCCGGCCGCCAGCAGCCGCGGGTAGATCTCAGGACTCGACCGCCAAACCCACCGGCTCACCTCCGGCCGCGACCCGACAGCGGCGGCCAGGTCCGGCTCCCGTAGTACAGGACCGGCAGGCTGCCCGTCAGGATGCAGGGCAACCAACAGCGCCCCACCACCCTCAACCGGCGCGATCGCCCACCGCTCGTCCATGCCCAGATCCTCACACCTACCACGGACAAAACCCGCACCCCACCTCCACCGACCCACCCCACGCGACCCACCACCCCGCCCACCCGACTCCCGCCCACCCGCCTCCCACCCACCCGCCTCCCACCCACCCGCCTCCCACCCACCCACTCGGCTCCCACCCGTTCGACCACCCCCGCCGCCGCCTCGCCCCACCTCAGCGGCCACCGCTTGCCCAGCCTCGAGTCCGCCTCTCGGCCCCGCCATTTGGGGGGTTAACCCCCGAGGTTGTGGGTTGTCACCTTTGAACCAGGGGTGGCGACCCACAGGTTGAGGGGTTAACTGTGATGTTCAGGGAGGTTGGTCAGTCGGCTGATGGGTGGTTTGTTGCCGATTGCGGTGTGGAGTCGGTGGTGATTGTAGGTGTGGAGCCAGGTGGGTAGAGCAGCGCGTCGTTCGGCTTCGGTGGTGTAGAAGCGGGCGTAGGCCCAGCCGTCTGCGAGGGTGCGGTGGAAGCGTTCGATTTTGCCGTTGGTTTGGGGTCGGTAGGGCCTGGTTTTCTTGGGTGTGATGCCGAGTTCGGTGCAGGTGTCGCGCCACGCGTGGGCTTTGTAGGCTGATCCGTTGTCGGACAGGACTCGTTCGACGGTGACGCCGTGTTCGGCGTACCAGGCCACGGCCCGGCGCAGGACATCGATGGCGGTGGCTGCTTTCTCGTCGGCGCAGATTTCGGCGTAGGCGACGCGGGAGTGGTCGTCGATGACGGTGTGCAGGTAGGCCGTGCCGATGCGGACGTTGCGGTTGGCGGTGTAGCCGGTGCGCGTTCTGGCGGTGTGGCGGGAGTTGAGTTTGCCTTGTTGCTTGCCCAGGTAGCGTGCGCCGCCGCCGTCGGGAATGTTGCCGAACTTGGTGACGTCGACGTGGATCAGCGAGCCGGGGTAGGCGTGTTCGTAGCGGCGTAATGGTTCACCGGTGGCTCGGTCGATGCGTGACAACCGGTTGATCCGGCAGCGTACGAGCACGGCGTGCACGGTGGAGGCCGGCAGTCCGAGGCGCCCGGCGATCTGGACGGGGCCGAGCCGGTGACGCCAGCGCAGCCGTACGATCCGGCGTACTACCGCGGTGGGGGTCTTAGTCGGGCTGTGATGCGGACGCGAGCTGCGATCACACATCCCGGCCGGGCCTTCGGTCTGGTACCGATCAGCCCACTTGCGTGCTGTCTTCGACGCCACCATAAACATCTTGGCCGTGGTCGCGACCGGCCAGCCCTGGTCAACGATCAAACGCGCCAGCCGTAACCGTGCACGCGGGGTCAGTTGAGCGTTAACGTGGGACACGAAGGCCTCCTGTTGCTGAAGCGGTTACTCGACATCTCCACTTCACAACCGGAGGCCTTCGTCATGCCTCAACGACAGGCCGAGTCACCCACCAAATCCGGGACAACCTCCCTGAACATCACAGTTAACCCCTCAGGTGTCGGCCCACGGCGCTCGTCGGGCGCGGTCGAGGGGAGGGGCTGGGCTTTGGCTGACTCGACCACCCCCACCGCCGCCTCGCTCCACCTCAGCGGCTACCGCCTGCCCGGCCTCGAGTCCGCCCCTCGGCCCCGCCATTTGGGGGGTTAACCCCTGAGGTTGTGGGTTGTCACCCTTGAACCAGGGGTGGCAACCCACAAGTTGAGGGGTTAACCCCCTCAGATGTCGGCCCACCGCGCTCGTGGGGCGAGGGGAGGGGAGGGGAGGGGCTGGGCTTTGGCTGAATGGTGGTGGTGCCGGGAGGGGATACGGCGCCGCGTTCGCCGGTCGGGTGGAGGAGCCGGGGCGTCGAGTGAGGCCAATCATGTGACACTGGACTTATGTGGCGGGGGAGCGATCTGGATCCAGCGGACGGGACCAAGACCGAACAGGTCGAGGCCCTGGTCCTGCGCCGGATCGAGCGCGGCGACCTGTCGATCGGATCCCGCCTCCCCTCGGAGCGAGTACTAGCTGAGCGCCTCGGCCTCAGCCGGGTGACCGTCGTCCGCGCTCTGGACCAGCTAAGAGCAGACGGCGTACTGGAGACCAAACGAGGCTCCGGTACTCACGTAAGGCCACTCGACCGCCTACTGGACCCCATCGCCCCGGCCTCAACAGTCTCGGCCGGCGACCAACCCCTCCTGGACCTCCGCTTCGCCACAACCGCCGCACCGCATGACGTAGCCGAGGTAGCCGCGCAGATCATCGCCGAGGGCCTCCCACAAGCCATGGGCGGCGACGGCCCACCCTCCGGCGGCTCCCTAGACCTCCGTACGGCGCTAGCCGAACGCCTCACGCTTGAGGGCGTCCCCACCGAGCCAGGCCAGTTGACCCTGACCGTAGGTGCCGCAGCTGGCCTCAACGCGGCCCTAGCCGGGCTGGACCTAGGACCGGGCGTCGCGATCACCGAGTCGCCCACCTACCCAGCAGCCTTCGACCTACTCCGCCGACACCGCCTGGACGTAGTTGGCTGGCCAGCGGGCGTCTGGGACACGGACCAGCTCGCTCATCTCTGCAGGCGTCACAAGCCGAAGGTGATCTACCTCCAAGCGGACAACCACAACCCAACTGGCCTCAGCCTCCCAGCGGACCGGCGTGCAGCAGTGGTGGAGATCGCCCGGCGCTACGACGCCGCACTGATCAGCGACGAGACCATGCGGCCGCTCTGGCTCGCCAGTGGAGAGCAGGCCGAGCCGCTGAGCCGGTACCCGCGCACGGTCAGCGTCGGCTCGCTCAGTAAGACCGTCTGGGGCGGCCTGCGCGTCGGCTGGGTCCGTACCGGCCGGCAACTGAGACGCAGGATCAACACGTCGGCCCAGCTGAGCGTGACCTCGCCCAGTGCGCTGGATGACCTACTGGCACAGGCGATCCTCGGCCGTCTCGACCGGGTGATCTCCCGGCGCAAGACGCGGCTCAGGTCCAACCTGGCCGCTCTGGAGACCGGGCTGAAGACGCTGGACGGCGTGGCCTGGCCGACCCCGACCGGCGGCATGACGCTGTGGCTTGAGCTGACGGAAGTACGGGCTAGGCGAGTACTGGAGGCCGCACGGGAGCAGGGCTTGCTACTAGGCGCCGGGGATCTGTTCACACCGGACGGGACCGACCGCAGGCACATCCGCATCCCATTCACCGCTCCACCTGCCACCTTGAAACTTGTCGTCGCGCGCCTGGGAACAGCGCTAGCTCAGTCCAGTTGATTCGAGGTGGACTGAAGCTCAGCAGGCCAATCGTCCTACGCTGGACTCGTGCCAGACCGCGACCAGGAGGATGCAGTGACCGACACCCAGAACAGCCCGCAGACCGGTACCGCCAAGGTCAAGCGGGGCATGGCCGAGATGCTCAAGGGCGGCGTGATCATGGACGTCGTCACCGCCGAGCAGGCCAAGATCGCCGAGGACGCCGGCGCCGTCGCGGTGATGGCGCTCGAGCGGGTCCCGGCCGACATCCGCGCCCAGGGCGGCGTCTCCCGGATGAGCGACCCGGACATGATCGAGTCCATCATCAGCACCGTGTCGATCCCGGTGATGGCGAAGGCCCGGATCGGTCACTTCGTCGAGGCGCAGATCCTGCAGAGCCTGGGCGTCGACTACATCGACGAGTCCGAGGTGCTCACCCCGGCCGACTACGCGAACCACATCGACAAGTGGAACTTCACCGTTCCGTTCGTCTGCGGCGCGACCAACCTGGGCGAGGCGCTGCGCCGGATCACAGAGGGCGCGGCGATGATCCGCTCCAAGGGTGAGGCCGGCACCGGTGACGTCTCCAACGCGACCACCCACATGCGCCAGATCCGCCAGCAGCTCCGCCACCTGCAGAACCTGCCCGAGGACGAGCTGTTCGTCGCGGCGAAGGAGCTGCAGGCGCCGTACGAGCTGGTCAAGGAGGTCGCCCAGGCGGGCAAGCTCCCGGTCGTACTGTTCACCGCCGGCGGCATCGCCACCCCGGCCGACGCGGCCATGATGATGCAGCTCGGCGCCGAGGGCGTGTTCGTCGGCTCCGGCATCTTCAAGTCCGGCAACCCGGCCCAGCGCGCCGAGGCGATCGTGAAGGCCACCACCTTCTACGACGACCCGGACGTGCTCGCCAAGGTCTCCCGCGGCCTGGGCGAGGCCATGGTCGGCATCAACGTCGACGAGATCCCGCAGCCGCACCGGCTCGCCGAGCGCGGCTGGTAAGCAACGCCGGTGACAGAGCAGGCGATCAGTGAGCGGACCGCGCGCGAGTTGCGCGGTCTTGCTCGCGTCCTGGTCCGTTCCGGGTACGCCGACCGCGCCGCTGTCACGGCTGCCCTGACGGAGGCCGTGCAGGAGGACGCACCGGCGGCTGACCCGGCAGTACTTGTGCCGGAGCTGGTCGACGAGGCAGTGGCTGCAGTGACGGCGGATGCCGCGGACTGGGCCGAGGAGACGGACCCGGACCGGCTGGACGCAGTACTGGCTGAGTTGGAGTCGCTAGGCGTCGTAGTAGTGCGCTACACCTCGGATCACCACGCTGCACGTCAGGCGTTGGAGGCAGCCGCGGACCCGAAGGGGCTGGTGTTCTTCACCGACACCGACGTCTGGCACGCGGTCGACTTCAACATGCTCGAGCTCAAGGTCTGGCACCCCGACACGGCCAACGTGGCGCCGGGGGAGGCGTTGCTGGACGACGTACTGGCGCTGCTGCACGAGCGGCGGCTGCCTGCGGTCTTCGACGAGGGCCGGATCGAAGTGACCATCGACTGGCAACGGAGGGTCCAGCTGTGACGGTTATCGGCGTGTTCGCGCTGCAGGGCAACGTGCGTGAGCATCTGGCGATGCTGGCCCAGGTCGGCGTCGAGGCCCGCCCGGTACGCCGGCCGTCCGAGCTCGCCGAGGTGGACGGGCTGGTGCTGCCCGGTGGCGAGTCGACCACGATGGACAAGCTGGCCCGGACCTTCGAGCTGTTCGAGCCGTTGCAGAAGCGGATCGCGGACGGCATGCCGACCTTCGGGACGTGCGCCGGGATGATCATGCTGGCCAACGAGATCACCGGCGGGATCGACGGCCAGGAGACGCTCGGCGGCCTGGACGTGACGGTCCGGCGGAACGCGTTCGGGCGGCAGGTCGACTCGTTCGAGGCGGATCTCGACTTCGCGGCCTTCGACGCGCCGTACCACGCGGTGTTCATCCGGGCACCGTGGGTGGAACGCGTCGGGCGCGACGTCGAAGTACTGTCGACGGTGAGGTCGGGCCCCGCCGCAGGTAGGATCGTCGCGGTTCGCCACGATCGGCTGCTGGCCACGTCGTTCCACCCCGAGATGACGGGTGATGCTCGGCTGCACGGCTACTTCGCCGATCTGGTGCGCGACCTCTAGGTCAGTTGCAGGCGGTAGAAGGGTTGGGTTCGCGATGTCAGGCCACTCCAAATGGGCCACCACCAAGCACAAGAAAGCGGTCATCGACTCGAGGCGCGCCAAGCTCTTCGCGAAGCTGATCAAGAACATCGAGGTGGCCGCCCGCACGGGCGGCGGTGACCTCGCGGGCAACCCGACCCTGTACGACGCGGTCCAGAAGGCGAAGAAGTCCTCGGTCCCGAACGACAACATCGACCGCGCGGTCAAGCGCGGCTCCGGTGCCGAGGCCGGTGGCGCGGACTGGCAGTCGATCACGTACGAGGGCTACGGGCCGAACGGCGTCGCGATGCTGATCGAGTGCCTGACCGACAACCGCAACCGCGCGGCGGCCGACGTCCGGACGGCGATGACCCGCAACGGCGGCTCGCTGGCCGACCCGAACAGCGTCGCCTACCTGTTCCACCGCAAGGGCGTCATCGTGGTCAACAAGGTGCAGGACGGCAAGACCTACACCGAGGACGACGTGATGGAGGCCGTCCTCGAGGCCGGCGCCGACGAGGTGAACGACCTCGACGAGTCCTTCGAGGTGATCAGCGAGGCGGGCGACCTGGTGAAGGTCCGCACGGCGCTGCAGGACGCCGGGATCGACTACGAGTCGGCCGACGCCTCCTTCGTCCCCTCGATGACGGTCGACCTGGACGCCGACGGCGCCGGCAAGATCTTCCGGCTGATCGACGCCCTCGAGGAGAGCGACGACGTGCAGAACGTCTACGCCAACTTCGATGTCTCCGACGAGGTCATGGCCGAGGTCGGCTGACAATAGCTTTACCCGTGGGTAACATGTGCGGCATGGCCAACGACGTGCTGCGCAGGTGGGAGAAGTTCCGTGGGGTTCCGGGCGGTTCGCGGCTGTTCTCGCTGGCCTTCACGCTGAAGGCGCCGTATTTCCGCTCGGTCCGCCCGCGCTTCGTCCAGGTGAGTCCCAACTACGCCTCCCTGGTACTTCCGAAGCGCCGGGCCGTCCAGAACCACATCGGCACCGTGCACGCGATCGCGGTGTGCAACGGCCTGGAGGCAGCCATGGGCGCCCTGGCCGAGGCGACCATCCCCTCCGGCAAGCGCTGGCTGCCGAAGGGGATGGAGGTCGAGTACCTCGCCAAGTCCACGTCGGACCTCACCTGCTCGGCTGAGACCGACCCTGACGCCTGGACGGCCGGTCCCGACGTGCCCGTTCAGGTGAAGGCGACCCGTACGGACGGGACGGTCGTAGTACAAGGCACCATCAACCTTTGGGTTACCGATAAGAAGTGAAAAAGCCTGCGTAGTGGCGGCCGCCCGCGTCGTAGGGTCTGAGCGTGGCTGATGACTTGCGGTTGGTGGATATTCAGAACGAGCACCTGGACGACGTAGTACGGGTGCGTTCGCGCTCCTTCGGGCTACTCGAGGCCGGGCGGCTCGAGGAGTGGAAAGCGGATGCGCAGGTCTGGATCACCGACCGGCGGATAGTCGGCGTGATGGATGGCGACGAGGTGGTCGCCGCCGCCAGGTTCTGGCCGTTCGAGCAGTGGTGGAGCGGGCGCAAGGTGCCGATGGCCGGTGTGGCCGGGGTTGTCGTCGCACCGGAGTACCGGGGACGCGGGGTCGGCAGCATGGTGATGCGCGGGATCCTCGCCCGGGCTGTCGAGCAGGGGTATCCGTTGTCGGGGCTCTACCCGGCGACCACTGTGATCTATCGGCACCTGGGATACGAGTTCGGCGGCGGCCGGTACCGGTACACCTTCCCGGCGGCAGACCTGCGTTCGCTGGGCGGCAAGGAGGTCAGCGTCCGCCGAGCCGGCCCTGCTGACGCCGCTCGCTTCCTGGAGCTAGCGGGGGAGTTGCACAGTTCTGGGCGGAGCAGTGGACCGCTGGTATGGCCCGAAGCGAAGGTCGCCGAGTGGTTGGGGGAGGACAACAGCTTCTGCTACCTGGCTGATGACGGGTTCGTCGTCTACGGCTGGCAGGGCGGCAAGCTGCGGGTGGAGGAGCTGATTGCCGGCTCCGAAGCCACCGCGCGGGCGCTGTGGTCGATTGTCGGCTCCGGATCGTCCATCTCGACCGAGGTGGAGGCCCACCTCGCTCCGGACGACCCCGCGAATCTCCTGGTCCCCACGGAAGCCGACCACAACGTACAGGTCGAGCACTGGATGCTGCGGCTGCTCGACGCTCCCGCAGCCATCGCCGCTCGCGGCTTCGCGCCTGGTGCCTCTCTGGAGGTCGACCTGGACCTCGACGACTCCGAACTCAGCGCCAACACCGGCCGCTGGCACCTGTCCGTCTCGGATGGCGCCGGCTCGCTGACGCCTGTTAGTTCCACTGGCGACGCCCTGCGCCTGGGCTCCCGCGGCCTGACCGCCCTGTACGCCGGTACGCCGCTGGGCTCGGTGCGCAAGGCCGGGCTGGCGTGGGGCGGCTCGGCCTCCGACGACGGGGCGATCGACACGGCCTTCTCGGGCGCGACGTCGTACATGCTCGACTACTTCTGAGGTTGTCCACAGGTCCTGGGCGCGTCGATTTCACCGGTCTCCGGGTGGGCGTCTAGGGTTTGTCGAACAAACGTTCGGAGGTGATCCAGTGCGCGTGCTCGGAGTGGACCCGGGACTGACCCGGTGTGGTCTCGGTGTTGTCGAGGGCAGCCCTGGGCGGCCGCCGACGATGATCGCGGTCGGGGTGATCCGGACGCCGGCCGACCTGGACGTCGCCAAGCGGCTGGTCCGGATCGAGGCCGAGCTGGAGGAGTGGATCATCGAGCACCGGCCTGACGCGGTCGCGGTCGAGCGGGTGTTCGCCCAGCAGAACGTGCGGACGGTGATGGGCACGGCGCAGGCCTCCGGGGTGGCGATGGTGGTGGCCGCCCGGCGAGGTCTGCCGGTGGCGTTGCATACGCCGAGCGAGGTGAAGGCGGCGGTGACCGGCTCGGGCCGGGCCGGCAAGGAGCAGGTCACCACGATGGTGACCCGGATCCTCAAGCTGCCCGAGCGACCGACACCAGCCGACGCCGCGGACGCCCTGGCACTGGCGATCTGCCACGTCTGGCGGGGCGGAGTGACAAGCCGCCTGGAAGAAGCCGCCAGCAGCCGAGCCAACCTTGAAGCGCTCGCCCAAGCACAATCCCGCCTCCAGGTAGCAAGACTGCGCGCCGCGGTAGCCGCCCAGGAAGGCCGACGATGACTACGGGAGGGAAACGATGATCGCGTTCGTGCGTGGCCCGGTGGCCGCGATCGGGCTGGACAGCTGTGTGATCGAGGTCGGGGGAGTCGGGCTGCAGCTCTACTGCCACCCCGGCACCTTGGCGACGCTGCGCCCCGGCCAGGAGTTCAAGCTCGCCACCTCGCTGGTGGTGCGCGAGGACTCGTTGACCCTGTACGGCTTCTCCGACGCCGACGAGAAGGAACTGTTCGAGCTGCTGCAGACAGCTTCGGGCGTCGGCCCGAAGCTGGCTCAGGCAGCGCTCGCAGTGCTGAGCCCGGACCAGCTCCGCCAAGCCGTGGCCGCAGAAGACCTCGCGATGCTGGTGAAGATCCCCGGCGTCGGCAAGAAAGTCGCGCAACGCCTCGTCCTGGAGCTCAAGGACAAGATCGGCGCCCCCTCGCGCACGGTCGCCGGCCGTCCGCTGGCGTCGACCGAGGTCTGGCGCGAGCAAGTACACGCCGGTCTGGTCGGCCTCGGCTGGTCGGCCCGCGACGCCGACGACGCGGTCATCGCCGTCTCACCGCTGGCGCAGGGTGAAACTGAACCCTCCGTTCCCGATCTCCTCCGCGCCGCACTCCGCGCCCTCTCGAAGGCGTAGCCGATGAAGTCAGCACAGCCGTCCGGCCAGATCGTGGGGGCGTAGCGGATGGACGACAACGTTCGCCCGTTGGTGTCCGCGGACGCTATGGACATCGAGGAACGCAAGATCGAGTCCGCGCTGCGCCCGCGCACGTTGGCCGAGTTCGGTGGACAGCGCCGAGTCAGCGAGCAACTCGAGCTGGTCCTGCACGCGGCCCGCGGCCGCAACCGCGCGCCCGACCACGTCCTGCTGTCCGGCCCGCCCGGGCTGGGCAAGACGACCCTGGCCATGATCATCGCGGCCGAGCTCTCCGCGCCGCTGCGGATCACCAGCGGACCGGCGATCCAGCATGCCGGCGACCTGGCCGCGATCCTCTCCGGGCTGAACGAGGGCGAAGTCCTCTTCCTCGACGAGATCCACCGGATGTCCCGCCCGGCCGAAGAGCTGCTCTACATGGCGATGGAGGACTTCCGGGTCGACGTGATCGTCGGCAAGGGCCCCGGCGCGACCGCCATCCCGCTGGAGATCCCGCCGTTCACGCTGGTCGGCGCGACCACCCGGGCCGGGCTGCTGCCGGGACCGCTGCGGGACAGGTTCGGGTTCACCGGACACCTGGAGTTCTACGAGTCGGCCGAGCTGGAGAAGATCATCAACCGCTCGGCGGCGTTGCTCGACGTCGACATCACCAAGGAGGCGGCCGCCGAGATCGCCTCCCGGTCCCGTGGCACACCCCGGATCGCGAACCGGCTGCTCCGCCGCGTCCGCGACTACGCGGAGGTACGGGCCGACGGCATCGTCACGATCGCGCTCTCGAAGGCCGCGCTGGAGCTGTACGAGGTGGACCGGATGGGCCTCGACCGGCTCGACCGGTCGGTCCTCGACGCCCTCTGCCGTCGCTTCGGCGGGGGACCGGTCGGCCTGTCCACCCTCGCGGTCGCTGTCGGTGAGGAGCGCGAAACCGTGGAGGAGGTCGCCGAACCCTTCCTGGTCCGCTCCGGCTACCTGGCCCGTACTCCGCGTGGCCGCGTCGCCACCCCGGCCGCCTGGCGTCATCTCGGCCTCGCAGTGCCGAAGGGCGCGACCTTCGCGGACACGCTTTTCGACACCGAGGACGAGTAGCCGGGCACCATCCGGCGGCAACCGACGTTGTACGGATACCGAGTAACTCAAACGTGACCCGCAGTCATGAGGTACTTGTTGCCGCCCACGCGTTAGACTCCCCGGTGGCCCGTACCCGGGCCATCCCGCAACGACCCTGCGCGCTTGAGCAGAGCGTGCGGGGCACCCGTACTCTCGACGAAGGATTCTGAGTCCCGATGGTATTGATCGCCGCACCGATGGCCTCCTCCGGCGGTGGGGGCATCACGCTCCTGCTCCCGCTGATCCTGATCGTCGGGATGATCTGGTTCATGAGCCGTACCCAGCGCAAGCAGAAGACCAGGCAGGCCGAGACGGTCGCCGCGCTGCAGCCGGGTACCAAGGTGATCACCACCAGCGGCCAGGTCGGCATCGTCGAGGAGGTCGACGACGAGTACGTGACGCTGGAGATCTCCGACGGCGTGCTCGTGCAGTTCGTGAAGGCCGCGATCGGCCGGGTTCTCCCGGAGGAGACCGAGGACGTGGCGGCGGACGAGCCGGCGGATGAGGCCGCCGGGGAGACCGCGACGGAGCCGGCTGACGTCAAGGAGTCCGTGGAGGTGCCGGACGCCGGCGCCGACAAGGTCCAGGACAAGCCCAAGCTGCCCCCTACGCACACCGAGAACTGATCCACCCCGTCCTATCGGCGTGCGGCGCACGGGCATCACGGTGATGCCCGGGCGCGCCCAGTAGCGCAAGGAAGAATTTGACGTGGCAACGACGACGACATCCCGCCCCGGCAGGAACCTGATCGTCCTGGCAGTCATCCTGGTCCTGTTGTTCGGGATCATGGCGATCGCCAAGACCTGGGCGCCCAAGCTCGGCCTGGACCTGCGCGGCGGCACCACCGTCACGCTGACGGCCAGCAACGTGGGCGGTGGCGGCGACCCGACGGCCGAACAGCTGTCCGAGGCGAAGAACATCATCACGCAGCGCGTGAACGGTGCGGGTGTCGGTGAGGCCGAGGTCGCCACCTCCGGCAAGAACCACATCACCGTCTCCGTGCCGGGCGCCAACCAGGACGCGCTGGTCAAGCAGATCGGCCAGACCGCGCTGCTGAACTTCCGGATCGTGTACGACCAGCAGGCCGGCCAGCCGCTGCCGCCCGCGCCGCCGTCGGCCACGCCGACCGGCAAGCCGTCGACCACGCCGAAGCCGACCACGACGCCGAAGCCGGCCAGCACGATCAAGCCGTCCAGCACCGCCACGCCGAACGGCCGCGCCTGGTCGAGCGTGCTCGGTGCCGCCACGCCGACGCCCAAGCCGTCGACGACCCCGACCCCCAAGCCGAGCACGCCGGCCACCCCGGCGGCGCCGACCGTGCCGGGAGGGGAAGTCACCGGCGACCCGCTGGCGTGGAAGCCCGACGCGGCCACCACTGCTGCCTTCGCGGCGTTCACCTGCGACAAGGACAAGCCGCTTCCGCAGGACATCGAGAAGAAGCCGCTGTTCTCCTGCAGCCAGGACTACTCCACGAAGTACCTGCTCGGCCCGGCGATCCTGAAGGGCACCGACCTGTCCGACGCCTCCGCGGCCATCCCGCAGAACGGTGTCGCCTGGCAGGTCAACCTGAAGTTCACCGGTGAGGGCGGCGACAAGTTCCTGGACGCCACCACCGCGATCTCCAAGCTCACCCCGCCGTCGAACCTGTTCGCGATCGTGCTCGACGGCGTGACGATCTCCACCCCGACCGTGAGCCAGCCGATCCCGGGTGGCCAGGCGCAGATCACCGGTTCGTTCACCGAGACCGAAGCCCGCGACCTGGGCAACGTGCTCAAGTACGGTGCGCTGCCGGTGAAGTTCGACACCTCGTCGGTCGAGACCGTCTCGGCGCAGCTCGGTGGTGACCAGCTCTCGGCCGGTATCACCGCCGGCCTGATCGGCCTCGCGCTGGTCGTGCTCTTCTCGTTCCTGTACTACCGCGGCCTGGGCCTCGTCGTCGTGATGTCGCTGGTGGTCGCGGCGGCGCTGACGTATGCGGCCGTGGTGCTGCTGGGCAAGTCGATGGGCTTCGCCCTGACGCTGTCCGGGATCGCCGGTCTGATCGTGGCGATCGGTATCACCGCGGACTCGTTCGTCATCTACTTCGAACGATTGCGGGACGAGGTCCGTGAGGGCCGCAGCCTGCGCTCGTCGGTGGAGACCGGCTGGGCCCGCGCCAAGCACACCATCATCGCGGCCGACTCGATCTCACTGCTCGCCGCCGTGGTGCTCTACATCCTCGCGGTCGGCAGCGTGAAGGGCTTCGCGTTCACGCTCGGCCTGACCACCCTGATCGACCTGTTCGTCGTGTTCGTCTTCACCAAGCCGATCGTGACGCTGCTGGCCCGGACCGACTTCTTCGGCCACGGCCACAAGCTGTCCGGTCTCGACCCCGAGCATCTCGGCGTCGAACGGCTGCCCGGCCAGATGAAACCATCGGCCCGCCCGGCCGCGAAGAAGTCCACGCCCAAGCCCGTCGGAGGCGAGGTCTGATGTCGAAGCTCGGAACCATCGGTGCCCGGTTGCACCGCGGCGAGGTCTCCTACGACTTCATCGGCAAGCGCAAGATCTGGTTCGCCGTCTCGATCGCGCTGATCGTCATCTCGCTCGGCTCGCTGCTGGCCAAGGGGCTGGCGCTGGGCATCGAGTTCAAGGGCGGCGTCGAGTACCAGGCGAAGGTCAAGATCACCAACAGCACGGTCGACGACGTCACCGCGGCGGTGAAGGCGACCAACGCCAAGGACCTCGGCGACCCGGTCGTCACCACGGTCGGCGACGACCAGGTGCGGGTGCAGACCAAGCCGCTGGCCCAGGACGACATCGTCAAGGTCCGGCAGGCGATCGGCAAGGAGGTCGGGGTTGCGACCGACCAGGTGAGCAACCAGCAGATCGGCGCCTCCTGGGGCTCGCAGATCGCGAACAAGGCGATCCTCGCCCTGATCGTCTTCCTGGTCCTCGTCTTCGGCGTCATCTGGGCGTACTTCCGAGAGCCCAAGGCCTCGATGGCCGCGATCATCGCGCTGATCCACGACGTGTTCATCACGGTCGGTGTCTACGCGCTGATCGGCTTCGACGTCACGCCGGCCACGGTGATCGGCGTACTGACCATCCTGGGTTACTCGCTGTACGACACCGTCGTGGTGTTCGACAAGGTGCGGGAGAACACCCGCGGCATCACCGGGTCGAACCGCTTCACCTACAGCGACGCGACCAACCTGGCCGTCAACCAGACCATCGTCCGCTCGATCAACACCACGCTGATTGCGCTGATGCCGGTCGGCTCGATCCTGGTCGTCGGTACCGTCGTACTGGGCACCGGCCCGCTGAAGGACCTGTCGCTGGCGTTGTTCGTCGGTATCGCCGTCGGTGCGTACTCGTCGATCTTCATCGCCCCGGCCCTGCTGGCCCTCTTCAAGGAGCGCGAGCCGGGCATGCAGGCCCTGAGCCGCCGGGTGCTCGCCAAGCGCGCCCAGCTGGGCGTCGCAGCCGGTGCTCCGGTCCCGGCCGGCGCAGTGGCGGGTGCTGCCAGAACGTCCGACGGACCGCGGGTGCAGGACGACCGGCCCAAGGCCGCCAGTGCGACCGCAGGGGCACCGACAGCGTCGAGCCGCCCGGTGCGGCCGACAAGCGGTGCAGGACGACCGCAACCGGCTCGCAAGCCGCGCTCCAAGCGCGGTAAGTGACGGGCTGCTGATGCGTTCGCTGGAACAGGTACTGAAGGACGGCATTCGCGATATCCCGGACTACCCGCAGGCGGGGGTGGTGTTCAAGGACATCACCCCGCTGCTGGCGGACCACACCGGCTTCAGTCAGGTGGTGGAGGCGCTGGCCGCCTCGGGCCGGGATGCCGACGGCAACGTCGTGGTCGACAAGGTGGTCGGGATCGAAGCCCGTGGCTTCATCCTGGCCGCTCCGGTCGCTCTCGCCCTCGGGGCCGGCTTCGTGCCGGTCCGCAAGAAGGGGAAGCTGCCGGCAGCGACGTACGAGGAGTCCTACTCGCTGGAGTACGGCGAGGCGACCATCGAGGTCCACCAGGACGCCTTCGCGCCCGGTGACCGGGTGCTGGTGATCGACGACGTGCTCGCCACCGGTGGCACCCTCGAGGCCTGCCTGCGCCTGGTACGCCGCTGCGGTGCCGAGGTGGTGGCCACTTCGGTACTGCTCGAGCTGTCGTTCCTGCCCTGGCGTGAGCGCCTGGCGGGGGAGCGTGTGGACACGCTCGTCACTGTCTGAAGTCAAGCGGTTACATCAAATCGGCGTGTTGTCCACAGGCCGTGTCGGCCGCGTTGGCTCCTTCCCCCTAGACTGGTGGTCTGTCGGCGGAGGGAAACAACGTGGGTGAAGACCCGGCGATGACTTCAGCGGTACCTGACGTGGTGCCGCTCGATCCTCCGCGCGCTCCCGCGAGCCGCCCGGTGGCCGCTCCATCGCCGTCTCCAGTCACCGCGCCGCCACCGTCGGCGCAGCCGCCCAGGATCGCGCCGGCCCGGGTTCGCGCCCGGCTGGCCCGGCTCGGCGGCACCCGGCATCCGAACCGGGCGCCGATGCTCGAGCCGCTGTTCCGGGTGGTCCGCGCGACCCACCCCAAGGCCGACCTGGCGATGATCGAGCGGGCGTACCGGACCGCCGAGAAGCACCACACCGGCCAGCTCCGCAAGAGCGGCGACGCGTACATCACGCACCCGCTCGCGGTGGCCACCATCCTGGCCGAGCTGGGTATGACCGCGCCGACCCTGTGCGCTGCCCTGCTGCACGACACGGTCGAGGACACCGACTACACGATCGCCGAGCTGACCAAGGACTTCAGCGAAGAGATCGCGATGCTGGTCGACGGCGTCACCAAGCTGGACAAGGTCAAGTACGGCGAGTCCGCGCAGGCCGAGACGATCCGCAAGATGGTCGTCGCGATGGCCAAGGACATCCGGGTGCTGGTGATCAAGCTCGCCGACCGGCTGCACAACATGCGCACGCTGGGCTTCCTGCGCCAGGAGAAGCAGGAGCGGATCGCCCGCGAGACGCTCGAGATCTACGCCCCGCTGGCGCACCGGCTGGGTATGAACACGATCAAGTGGGAGCTCGAGGACCTGTCCTTCTCGACCCTGCACCCGAAGGTGTACGACGAGATCGTCCGGCTGGTCGCCGAGCGCGCCCCGTCCCGCGACGAGTACCTCGCCTCGGTGATCGACCAGGTGCACGAGGACCTGCGCGCCGCCAAGGTGAAGGCGACCGTCACCGGCCGGCCGAAGCACTACTACTCGATCTACCAGAAGATGATCGTCCGCGGCCGCGAGTTCGGCGACATCTACGACCTGGTCGGCATCCGCGTGCTGGTCGAGTCGGTCCGCGACTGTTATGCCGCTCTCGGTGTGCTGCACGCGCGATGGAATCCGGTGCCCGGCCGGTTCAAGGACTACATCGCGATGCCGAAGTTCAACATGTACCAGTCGCTGCACACCACCGTGATCGGCCCGCAGGGCAAGCCGGTGGAGCTGCAGATCCGGTCCTTCTCGATGCACCGGCGCGCGGAGTACGGCATCGCCGCGCACTGGAAGTACAAGGAAGACCCGAACGCGCCGGCGCCCGAGGTGGGCGCGCCGCCGACCACCGAGATCGGCGCTCCGAACGAGATGCCGTGGGTCCGGCAGCTGGTCGACTGGCAGCGGGAGACCTCCGACCCGTCGGAGTTCCTCGACTCGCTCCGGTTCGAGATCAACAACTCCGAGGTCTACGTCTTCACCCCGCGCGGTGACGTGATGTCGCTGCCGACAGGATCGTCGCCGGTCGACTTCGCGTATGCGATCCATACCGAGGTCGGACACCGATGTATCGGCGCCCGGGTGAACGGGCGGCTGGTGCCGCTGGAGAGCACGCTGGAGAACGGCGACGTCGTCGAGGTCTTCACCTCGAAGGCGCAGGGCGCGGGACCGTCGCGCGACTGGCTGATGTTCGTCAAGAGTCCGCGAGCGCGCAACAAGATCAAGCATTGGTTCTCCAAGGAGCGCCGCGACGAGGCGATCGAGCACGGCAAGGACGCGATCGCCAAGCAGCTCCGCAAGGAGGGCCTGCCGCTGCAGCGCCTGCTCTCGCACGAGACGCTGACCGCGGTCGCCAACTCACTGCGCTACCCCGACGTGACCGGTCTGTACGCCGCTGTTGGCGAGAGCCACGTGAGTGCGCAGGCGGTCGTACGGCGGCTGATCGAGACGTACGGCGGCGAAGAGGGCGCGGCGGAGGATCTCGCCGAGGGCCTGCGGTTGCCGGCAACCCGCGAGCGGCGCAAGCGGACCGCGCGCGGCGACGCCGGTGTCATCGTCAAGGGCGCGACAGACGTGCTCTCGAAGCTCGCCCGCTGCTGTACGCCGGTGCCGGGTGACGAGATCATCGGTTGGGTGACCCGCGGCGCTGGCGTCTCGGTGCATAGGGCCGACTGCGCCAACGTCGAGAACCTGCAGACCCAGCCGGAGCGCATCGTCGAGGTCGAGTGGGCGCCGACCGCCCAATCGGTCTTCCTGGTCGCCATCCAGGTCGAGGCGCTGGACCGGGCTCGCCTGCTCTCCGACATCACGCGGGTCCTCTCGGACTACCACGTGAACATCCTGTCGGCGGCACTGACGACCACGCGCGACCGGATCGCCAAGTCCCGCTTCACCTTCGAGATGGGCGACCCGACGCACCTGGGTCACGTGTTGAAGGCCGTTCGCTCGGTCGAGGGCGTTTTTGACGTCTACCGGGTCACCCAGTAACTGGTCCCGACTCAGCAGGCCGCAGCTCACCCGCCGCGGCCTGCTGATCCTTGGCGCGGGCACTCTGGCCAGCTGCAGCTCCTTCGGCAAGCCGTCCAGCACCGGCTCAACCTCCGCGGCGCCCACAAACTCTGCGACCACGCCTGCGACGCCTCCAGCCTCCGCGACTCCTTCGTCTCCGTCGGCGTCCGTACCGTCGACGCCTAACGCGCCGAAGCTGCCCTCGGTCAAACCCTGGACCCCAGGACGCGGCGAACTCGTCCCCGAAGCCAAACTCGCCGCCGTCCAGGCCGTCCAAAAGCTGCTGGCCCGCCCGAACACCGTCGTCGAGATCATCGACGCCCAGTACGGCGGCCTACTGGCCGACACCGCAAGCGTGCTCGTCCCTTGCCGCACGTACTCCGTTGCCAATGGCAAGCTAATCACCGCCGGCACCACCGTCGACGTACGACTCAGCAGATCAGGTCAGACCTGGCGGGTCACTTCCCAGCACCCAGCCCAACCCGGATCGCCTGCTTCGAGCCTCTCGTCCGCCGCCCGACGCGTACTTGCGAGCGACCGCATCATCCTCCCACCGGCGTCGGCCGCCGACATCCGCTCCGGAAACATCCATGACACCGTCCTGACCGCGATGCTCACCCTCTCCGAGACGTACCGCATCGGCATCAGCGTCCTCCGCTCCGGCCACCCCCTGAACGTCTTCGGCACCAACCGCCCCAGCGACCACCCCCGCGGCCGAGCCTTCGACACCTGGCAAATCAACGGCCAAGCAGTAGTCAACCCAGCCACCCCCCGCTCCCTGATCACCACCTACATGCGCGCCGCAGCCGCCGCCAACTCCTACAACGTAGGCGGCCCCTACCAACTACCCGGCGCAACGTATTTCTCCGACCAAACCCACCACGACCACATCCACGCCGGCTTCCGCACCTAACACCCACCACCGGCCTGGCGACGGAAAACAGTTGGCTGGGGGAGTGGGTGGGTTGGTACCGTTTCGTCGTCCGTGACATCAGGCCTGGAGGTGGGAACCCATGAACGCTGTAGCGCAGTGGGTGCGTCCCCTCTCGTGGTCACGGGTGGGCGACTGACGTAGGTGTCGCCGGGAGCGCCCCGAGAAATCTTCGGCACTCCTGGAAGGAAGACAGCTATGAATACTTTGCCTTTCGCGTCGCGAGGCCTCGGTGCCCATGCGGTGACGATCTCGCGGGTCGCGGAGAATCAGTGGCACGCGGTGGAGAACGATCTTGTCGTCGGCCGTGGGCATGCTTCGCGCAGGCTTGACGGTCGGACCTTCGTCAGCGTCGACACCTGGCGCGAGGAGATCTTCGACCAACTTGCTGCGGCGATGCTGGTCGACCAGTCGGTGCCGTTGTACACGGTGGTCGACGAGACCGATCGCGAGCTCAAGGCCAGTTGGGAACGGGCCGGGTTCACGACTTCGCGTCGCGAGTACGAGTTCGTCGTACCGACTGAACAGGCGACCGTCCTGATTCCTTCGGACGTGGTCATCGCCACGGCCGAGGAGGGGCCGCTTCGCCTGCTGGACAAGGCGATTCGGGCCGAGGTCGAGGCCGCCGTCGGGTGGCAGACGATGCCTGCGGAGGTACTGGCCTGGCAGGGCGGCACGCGTCCGATGGATCCGTCGACGTACACGGTCGCGATCCGAGACGGCCGGTACGCCGGAATGGTCCGGGTGGCGACGAGAACCCGTCGCCCGAGGATCGGCCTGGTCGCGGTCCTGGCCGCCGACCAGCGACATGGCGTCGGGTGCGCGCTGCTGGCTCAAGTACTGCAGACCCTGCACAACAAGGGCTTCGAGGCCGTCACCGCAGAGGTCGACGAATCCAACAAGCCTGCCCTTGCACTCTTCGAGAGCCTAGGCGCCCGCCGCACGGGCACCACCCTCGAACTCGTCAGCAAGGAGGTCTGACCATGCCCAAACCAACAGGCGGCATCGAGGTAGAAGGCACCGTCGTCGAGTGCCTCCGCAACGCCAACTTCCGGGTTGAACTCACCAACGGCCACAAAGTCCTGGCCCACATCAGCGGCAAGATCCGCAAGAACTACATCAAGATCCTCCCCGAAGACCGGGTCCTGGTAGAGCTCAGCCCCTACGACCTGACCCGAGGCCGAATCACCTTCCGCTACCGCAACTGACCCACCCAAACGCCCGCGCGTCGGCAGACCACTGCCGAGGCGCGGGCCCAGCGGTCTTCCGAACTGAGCCGGACCACGGTAACGGCCCATCAGCCCCGACCTGGGAAGACGGCTGTGTCTATGTCAGTCCGGATGCGCAGGTCAGTGACACGCCGTCGTGGACCCGGGTGGACAAGGGTTCACGACCGGATCGCCGGTGACCACGCGGAACGCGCCGGCGTACGGAGTGAGCCTCACTCCGGCGACGCAGATCGACGGCGGCAAGCCCGGTACCTCGGTGTCCTACACCGAGACGGTGCGAAATCTTGGGTTCACCGCCGACAGCTACACGTTGGCGAGCAGCGGCGGAACTGATCCCGTCAGCTTCTTCGATGCCACCTGTACGACGCCGCAGCCGACCACACCCACCGTTGCTGCGGGCGCGACGACGACGGTCTGTGTGAAGGTGGCTGTGCCCACCGGAGCCACCGGAACCAACACGGCGACGATCACGGCGACCTCGGTCGGCAGTCCCGGGGTCTCGGCGACGGCGACGATCAAGACCATCGCGGTCACGGTCGACACCCTGCTGGTGGACGAGGACGGCAACGCTCCCGACGTACAGGCCGTGTACGCCGCCGCGCTGACCGGCGCGGGTGTCTCGTTCAGCACCTGGGATCTGGATGCCGACAGCAACCTTCCGGTGAACTACCTGCTGGCGTTCAAGAACGTCGTCTGGTTCACCGGCGACACCTATCCGGCGCCGATCACGCCGTACGAGGCCCGGCTGCAGGCATTCCTGGACGGGGGAGGGCGGCTGCTGATGTCCGGCCAGGACATCCTCGACCAGGCGGCCGGTACGACGGCCTTCGTGCACGACTACCTGCACATCACCTGGGACGGCACCGAAGCCCAGAACGACAAGGCCACCGGCGCGGTCCACGGCGTCGCCGGCAACCCGGTGACGGACGGCATCGGCGCCGTACCGCTGGACCACTCGGTCCTGGACGCGACCTTCGAAGACCAGGTCACCCCGAACGGTGGCGCCCTGGCAGCCTTCACCGACGACACCGCCCAAACGGACGCGCTGTCCTTCAGTGGTACCTACAAGGTCGTCTTCCTGGCCTTCCCGGTCGAGGCCTACGGCACCGCATCGGACAAGGCCAACCTCATCACCCGAACGATGACCTTCTTCGCCACCCCCTGATCACCTGACCGGCTCCCTCACCAGCGGTGAGGGAGCCGGTCAGCGCGGTGCTTGCTGCCAGTCGTCGACGAGGTGGATCTGATCGACTGCCTGCTGGGGCTCGAGATGGCCGAGAGCCTGGAGTTCCTCGAGCAGCAACTCGCTGATGCGGCGCCGTGGCCCGCCTCGGCTGACCCGCGCTTCACCAGCGGCGAGGCAGGCGGGGCCACTGGCAGAGGAAGCTCCCGACCGCGAGTTCCAGCGCTGGATAGGAACCCCACAGATCGGTACGCCGAACCGGAATGATGTGCCAGCCGAGCGCCTTCAACCCGATCCGGCGTTCCTCGTCGCGAACCTGAACGCGGTCGCCGGAGTGCCAACGGTCCGAGTCGTACTCAAGCCCCAGCCGGACACCGTCGACCGGTTCCGGGTAGCCGAGGTCCAGGCGGTACTCGCGGGTCGGACCGTTGACGCGGACTTGCAGGTCGGGGGTACCGAAGCCGGCGTCGATGAGGCGCAGGCGGAGCCAGGACTCGCCTGGAGATTCGGCTCGGCGGTCGGCGTACCGGAGGATCTCGTTGGCCTGCTTGATGCCTCGCTGGCCCTCGTACTGGGCTGAGGCCGCTCGGATTGCCCAGCGGTCGGCTTTGCCAGAGCGGAGCAAGGCGTCTACTGCCGAGAGGGCGAAGGGGCGGGGGAGGTGCATCGCGAGTTCGACGCCGGTGGCGATCGGGCTGATCACCGGTACGCCACGGACCTGTACTACATCAGCTGCCTCGCGTGTCCACTGGGCGCGGGGTGGCTTGGGGCCGAGGGCGGTGGTATCGATGCCGTGCAGCCAGGCGGCGAATTGGCCGCAGGCAATCCCGTCGGCGGGGCGCAGTAGCTCGGCGGCCGACGCACGGAGCTCAGGCGAATCGGGCGTCTCGGTATCGACGTACACGTCCGCAAGCAACTGGCGGATCTCGCCGTTGGCGAGCAGCCACTTCAACTTCTTGCCAGCCTGGCGGCCGGTGAAGGGGAGGCCGCAGAAGAACGGTGGAAAGGACATCGGCCCAGGATGACCGAAACCCACCACCTCATGCTTCGCGTTATCCACAGCCGACGCCGCCAGCGCCACAGGCAGTGCACACCACCGAAGGGTCGCTGTGGGCAGGGCGCGGGCAGCCCGCGAAGGGACCGGGGAACACGGGGGCCGGGAGGGGCCGGGGGCAGCGTGGTCGGTCTACCCGACGCCATGCGAGTCGGCTACGGCGTGTGCAGTTCATGCTCAGTGGTTCGGGTGGGGGCAATGCTTTGGCGCGCGATGTGAGTACGGGTGGGGCGTTTGCATCAGCACGCAAGAAACCCCAGGTCAGATGATCTGACCTGGGGCTGGTTTCAGCTGAAGTCGGTGAGGGCGTTTTGGGCTTGGGTTAGCCATTCTCGGCGGGCGGCGATGGCTTCGCGGGCCTCGGTGGCCTTGCGGGTGTTGCCTTGGGCTTCGTGCTTTGCCGCTTGCTTCTCCAGGTCCGTGATGAGGGACTGGAGTTGCTTGACGGTGGCTTCGGCGCGGGCTCGGGCTTCGGGGTTGCTGCGGTTCCAGACCTCGTCTTCGGCGGACTTGACGGCCTGTTCGACGGCGCGGAGGCGGCCGTCGATGGTGCGCATCGAGTCGCGGGGGACCTTGCCGATGGCGTCCCAGCGGTCCAGGAGGTCGCGGAGCTGGTCGCGGGCAGCCTTGGCGTCGTTGACGGGGAGGATCGCCTCGATCTCGACCAGGAGGGTCTCCTTGGCGGCGAGGTTGGCGACCTGCTCCTCGTTCTCCTGGGCCTGCTCGGCGTCGCGAGCGCCGAAGAACGCGTCCTGGGCGCTGCGGAACCGCGCCCACAGCTTGTCGTCGACCTCGCGCGGCGCCGGGCCAGCAGCCTTCCACTGGCGCATCAGGTCACGGAAGCGGCCTGACGTCGGTCCCCAGTCGGTGGACGACGAGAGTCCCTCAGCCTCGGCGGCGAGCCGCTCCTTGACCACGGCGGCTTCGTCCCGCTTGGAGGACAGCTCGGCGAAGTGCTGCTTGCGATGCCGCGTGTACGTCGTCCGCGCGGACGAGAAGCGGTGCCACAGCTCGTCGTCGCTGGACTTGTCGAGCCGGGGGAGTGCCTTCCACTCGTCCAGCAGCTCGCGCAGCCGGGTGACCCCGTGCCGCCAGTCGGTACCGGCCGCGATCGTCTCGGCCTCGGTGGCGATCTTCGTCTTCGCGTCGCGGGCCTCCTCGACCTTCGCGGCGCGCTCGGCCTTCTTCTTCTCGCGCTGCTGGGCGACCAGCGGGGTGAGCGCGTCCAGCCGGGACCGGAGCCCGTCCAGGTCGCCGACGGCCTGGGCCTCGTCGATCGCGCTGGTCACCTTCTTCACCGCGGCCCGGGCGTCGTCGGGCGAGACGGTGCCCGCCTGGACCCGCTTCTCCAGCAGGTCCACCTCGAACGCCAGGGCGTCGTACCGGCGGGTGTAGAAGGCGAGTGCCTCCTCAGGGTTCGCGTCGGGCCACTGGCCGACCGCTCTCTCCCCGTCCTTGGTCCGTACGAAGACCGTTCCGTCGTCGGCTACCCGGCCCCAGCTTTCCTCGGCCACAACTCGCCCCTTCCGGCGGTATGTACTGCGCTCGTTCCCATTCTGTCCAGTCGCCGGTTCATCGCCGTCGACAGGGTCCAGCCGGGCGCGTCGGGTGCTGTCCCCACGCGTATCACTGAACAATCACAAACTCCCGGCCGCTACGCAACGGGGTTGCCATCACAATCGGGCACAGAACAAGCAGACAAACAATGCGGTTCGTACTCAGCGCAGCGTGACCGGTAGCCTTGACAGGTCCCTGATCCGTTCCAGGAAGGTCTGTCGTGCTCATCGCCGGGTTCCCCGCGGGATCGTGGGGTACGAACTGCTACGTCGTCGCCACCGGCCAGGGCGCGGAGTGCATCGTCATCGACCCCGGGCAGGACGCCACCAGCGGAGTCGAGCAGGTGGTCCGTGAGAACAAGCTGAAGCCGGTCGCCGTGCTGCTCACCCACGGCCACATAGACCACATGTTCTCCGTACTTCCGGTCTGCGGCGCCTACGACAGCACCGCCTGGATCCACGCGGACGACCGGCACCTGCTGGCCGACCCGATGGCCGGTATCAGCCCGGAGAGCGCCCGGATGCTGCTCGGTGGCAACCACACCTTCGCCGAGCCCGACGACGTCCAGGAGCTCAAGGACGGCCAGCAGCTCGAGCTCGCTGGCCTGCAGTTCACCGTCGACCACACGCCGGGGCACACCCGTGGCTCGGTCACCTTCACCACCCCGTACCTGGGTCCCGAGGACGTACCGGCGGTGCTGTTCTCCGGGGACGTGTTGTTCGCCGGGTCGATCGGCCGGACGGATCTGCCCGGCGGCGACCATCCGGCCATGCTGCATACGTTGGCCACCAAGATCCTGCCGATGCGCGACGAGATCGTCGTCCTGCCGGGTCATGGCGGCCAGACCACGATCGGCCGGGAAAAGGCGACCAACCCTTACTTGCAGGACCTGGAGACATAAGAAAATGAGCAAGGTAACCCCGATCAGTGGGTTCCCCGAGTTCCTCCCGTCGGACCGGATCGTCGAGCAGCACTTCCTCGACGTGATCCGGGAGACGTTCGAGCTGCACGGCTTCGCCTCGATCGAGACGCGCGCCGTCGAGCCGGTCGAGCGGCTCTCGAACCAGGGCGAGGACGCGGACAAGGAGATCTACGCGGTACGCCGCCTCGGCGCCCCCGCTGACGAGAAGTCGGACCTCGGACTGCACTTCGACCTGACCGTGCCGTTCGCCCGGTACGTCCTGGAGAACGCCGGCAAGCTGGCCTTCCCGTTCCGCCGCTACCAGATCCAGAAGGTCTGGCGTGGTGAGCGCCCGCAGGAGGGCCGGTACCGCGAGTTCGCCCAGGCCGATATCGACATCGTCGGCGACGGCACGTTGCCGTTCCACTACGAGGTCGAGCTGCCTCTCGTCATCGCCGACGCGTTCAGCAAGCTGCCGATCCCGCCGTTCCGGATCCAGGTGAACAACCGGCAGATCCCCGAGGGTTTCTACCGCGGCCTCGGCATCGAGGACGTAGCGTCCGTACTCCGTATCGTCGACAAGCTGGACAAGATCGGCCCGGACAAGGTCACCCAGCTGCTCACCGCCGAGGACGGCCCGGCACTCGATGCCGAGACCGCCAAGCAGGTGCTCCGGCTGGCCGAGATCTCGAGCACGGACGCGTCCTTCGTGGAGCAGGTGCGGGCGCTCGGTGTCCAGCACGAGATCCTCGACGAGGGCCTCGAGCGGCTGGCCGCGATCATGACGGCCGCCAACGAGCACGCTCCCGGCCTCCTGGTCGCCGATCTCAAGATCGCGCGCGGGCTGGACTACTACACCGGCACCGTCTACGAGACCCAGCTGATCGGACACGAGTCGTACGGCTCGATCTGCTCGGGCGGCCGCTACGACTCGCTCGCCAGCGATGGCAAGACGACGTACCCGGGCGTCGGCATCTCGATCGGGGTGTCCCGGTTGATCACCCGGTTGTTCAGCCAGGGCCTGGTGAAGGGCTCCCGCAGTACGCCGACCGCGGTACTGGTTGCCTTGAACAACGAAGATGAGCGGGCCGACGCGATGCGGACCGCGGCTGCGCTGCGGGCGCGCAATATCCCGGTCGAGGTGGCGCCGGCGGCGGCGAAGTTCGGCAAGCAGATCAAGTTCGCGGATCGGCGTGGCATCCCGTTCGTCTGGTTCACGACCGAGAACGGCGCTGAAGTGAAGGACATCCGGAGCGGTGAGCAGGTAGCGGCCGACCCGGCCACCTGGTCACCCCCCGCGCAGGACGTACGACCCAGCATCGAAACACCGCAGCTCGAAACACCGCAGCTCGAAACCCCTCAGGAGAACTCGTGATCCGTACCCATTCCGCCGGCTCCCTGCGGGCCGAAAACACCGGACAGACCGTCACGCTGGCGGGCTGGGTGGCGCGGCGACGCGATCACGGCGGCGTGGCGTTCATCGACCTGCGCGACTCCAGCGGCACCGTCCAGGTCGTCATCCGCGACGAGGCGGCCGCGAGCGGGCTGCGTTCGGAGTACTGCCTGAAGATCGTCGGTACGGTCGCCGCGCGCCCCGAGGGCAACGCGAACCCGGACCTGCCGACCGGTGAGATCGAGATCATCACCGAGGAGATCGAGGTCCTGAACGAGGCCGCGCCGCTGCCGTTCCCGGTCGAGGAGCACCACGCGACGCCGGTCAACGAGGAGGTCCGGCTCAAGTACCGGTACCTCGACCTGCGCCGTCAGGGCCCCGGCTCGGCGCTTCGCCTGCGCAGCAAGGTGAACAAGGCGGCGCGCGCAGTACTGGACAAGCACGACTTCGTCGAGATCGAGACGCCGACGCTGACCAAGTCGACGCCGGAAGGCGCGCGTGACTTCCTGGTACCGGCGCGCCTGCAGCCGGGATCGTGGTACGCGCTGCCGCAGTCGCCGCAGCTGTTCAAGCAGTTGCTGATGGTGGCCGGGATGGAGCGGTACTTCCAGATCGCCCGCTGCTACCGCGACGAGGACTTCCGCGCCGACCGGCAGCCGGAGTTCACCCAGCTCGACATCGAGATGAGCTTCGTCGACCAGGACGACATCATCGCGCTGTCCGAGGAGATCCTGGTCGAGCTGTGGAAGCTCGCCGGGCACGAGGTGCAGACGCCGATCCAGCGGATGACGTACGCCGAGGCGATGGCGCGGTTCGGCAGCGACAAGCCGGATCTGCGGATGGGGCTCGAGCTGGTCGAGTGCACGGACTACTTCAAGAACACGCCGTTCCGGGTCTTCCAGGCGCAGTATGTCGGTGCCGTGGTGATGCCGGGCGGGGCCGATCAGCCGCGCAAGCAGCTGGACGCGTGGCAGGAGTGGGCCAAGCAGCGTGGTGCGCGTGGGCTCGCGTACGTGCTGGTCGGTCAGGATGGCGAGCTGGGCGGACCGGTCGCCAAGAACCTGTCCGAGGAGGAGCGCGCCGGGCTGGCCGACCACGTCGGTGCTAAGCCGGGCGACTGCATCTTCTTCGCGGCCGGCGCTGTGAAGTCTTCGCGGGCGCTGCTGGGTGCGGCACGGCTGGAGATCGGCCGGCGCGGTGGGCTGATCGACGAGTCGACCTGGTCGTTCGTGTGGGTCATCGACGCGCCGCTGTTCGAGCCGGCCGATGACGCCACCGCTGCTGGTGATGTGGCGGTTGGGTCGGGTGCGTGGACAGCGGTGCACCACGCGTTCACGTCGCCGAAGCCGGACTCGCTGGAGACGTTCGACACGGATCCGGGATCGGCGCTGGCGTACGCGTACGACATTGTCTGCAACGGCAACGAGATCGGTGGTGGATCGATCCGTATCCACCGCGAGGACGTGCAGAAGCGGGTCTTCAAGGTGATGGGCCTGACGGACGAGGAGGCGACCGAGAAGTTCGGCTTCCTGCTCGACGCGTTCAAGTTCGGCGCGCCGCCGCACGGCGGGATCGCGTTCGGCTGGGACCGCATCACCGCCCTGCTGGCCGGTACGGAGTCCATCCGCGACGTCATCGCCTTCCCCAAGTCCGGCGGCGGCTTCGACCCCCTGACGGCGGCCCCGGCCCCCATCACCCCCGCCCAGCGCAAGGAAGCCGGCGTAGACGCCAAGCCGGAACCCAAGGAGTAGTTGGCGTTGCGCACTTGAGCAACGGCTCCCGGGCGGTGGGAAGGTGACGATCATCCTCCTACCGCCCGGGAGTTCTCATGTTCAAGCGCGTTCTGTCGTCTGTTGTGGTTGTGGCCGCGATCAGCCTGGTTGCCGCGACACCTGCTCATGCGGTTGCCTTCCAGACCACCGCTAGTGCTCTCAACATCCGGTCCGAGCCATTCCTGTCCGCCGCCGTGGTGAAGGTGCTCAACGGGCCGACGGGAGTTGATGTCGACTGCCAGAAGTTGGGCGACTCGGTCACGGTGCCGGGGCGGGCGGCGACTAGTTGGTGGGCTCATCTGCCTGCGCATGGCGGGTACGCGACGGTCGGGTACATCAACACCACGGGGACGAAGCTTCCCGGCGTACCGGATTGTCCGGCGGACCCGCCGCCGCCTGCCGGTGATGTCACGCTCGCCGACGTCCAAGCGATGTTCGGCACCCGGATCGCCAACCCGTCGACCGTGCAGACCGGCCTGCCATCGCTCAACCAGGCAATGCGGGACGCCAACATCAACACGCCCCGCCGCAAGGCCGCGTTCCTCGCCACCCTCGTCCACGAGTCGCGGCTCGAGTACAACATCCGCGAGATCGGCGACACCCGCGTCTACGGCGGCCGCGGCTACATCCAGCTCACCGGGGACTTCAACTACGGCCCCGCCGGCCGGTACCTCGGTATCGACCTACTCGGCAACCCCGAGCTGGCCCGCTCGCTGCAGTGGAGCGCCCCGATCGCCCGCTGGTACTGGACCGTCGCCCGCAACATCAACCCGATGGCCGACGCGCTCAACATGGGCAAGGTCAATGCAGCCATCGGCTACCCGGCCGGCGCCGAGGACCAGCGGCGCTGCGACTCCTTCAAGAACGCGCTCCGGTACCTGTCCGGCTCCGTCCCGGCCGGCGTGATCTGCACCCGCTCGAAGGCGCTCAGCGGTGACACCAGCAAGCTCACCAAGACCCAGTTCGAGGCCCTCGACCGGATCCCCGGCACTGTCGGCTGAGCTGCAACCTGGGTCGAAAGGCTTGAGCCCGGGGCCGTTTGGGTGGAAAGTAACAGTGTCGCGATAGGCAACGTGAACTTTTCACGACACCCGCCCAAACTGCCCCGCCCCGGGAGTTGTCATGCTCAAGCGCAGAATCCGCCGCCTCCTCATCGCCACCCTCGCCCTCGCCGGGCTCACCGCCGGTGGCCTGATCACCGCCGTTCCGGCCAATGCCGCCGTCTTCAACACCTACGGCACCGGCGTGAACGTGCGCGCCGACGCCTACCTGTCCTCGCCCGTCGTCCGGACGCTGCCCGGCCCGACCGCCATCGACGTCGACTGCCAGAAGTACGGCGACCTGGTCACCGTCTCCGGCGGTTCGAGCCGCTGGTGGGCGCACGTGCCGGCGCTCGGCGGGTACGTCACCGTCGCGTACGTCGCGATCCCCGAGGACAAGCTCCCCGGCGTCCCCGAATGCGGTGGCACCAACCCGCCGTCGGGTGACATCACCCTCGCGCAGGTCCAGGCGATGTTCGGTACGCGCATCGCGAATCCGTCGCTCGTCCAGACCGGGCTGCCGTCCCTCAACCAGGCAATGCGGGACGCCAACATCAATACGCCGTACCGGAAGGCAGCCTTCCTGGCGACGCTGGTGCACGAGTCGCGGCTCGAGTACAACATCCGCGAGATCGGCGACACCCGTGTCTACGGTGGTCGCGGCTACATCCAGCTGACCGGTGACTTCAACTACGGACCGGCCGGTCAGTACTTCGGTATCGATCTGCTCGGCAATCCCGAGCTGGCCCGGTCGCTGCAGTGGAGCGCTCCGATCGCCCGGTGGTACTGGACGGTTGCCCGCAACATCAACCCGTTCGCGGACCAGCTCAACATGGGCAAGGTCAACGCCGCGATCGGCTACCCGGCCGGCGCTGAGGACCAGCGTCGATGCGACTCGTTCAAGAGCGCGATCCGGGTGCTGACCGGCTCCGTGCCAGGCGGCATCATCTGCACCCGCTCCAAGGCGCTGAGTGGCGACACGAGCAAGCTCACCCGCACCCAGTTCGACGCGCTGACCAAGGTAGGCGGCGGCCTCGGCTGACCCCTCCTCACCCGAAGATCCACCGCTAAAGCCCCGGCCGGCTGGACTCCACCTGATGTCCAGCCGGCCGCGGCTGCTCTAGCCGTACTCGATGCCGCTGAACACCACGCGGTCGTCGTTGTCGAGCGCGCGGTAGTCCACCTCCATCTTTCCGCGTTCGTGGACCGCGCCCGCCTGCGAGGCCGTCGCGTAGCCGAAGCCGTCGTCCACCGGTACGCCGTACCAGGGTGACGCGCCGCCGGTCCACCGGATCCGGAGCTCGACCTTCACGATGTCCGGCATCGCGGCGAAGCTGAAGCTGACGAACAGCAGGCTCGACTGGCCGTACGGGAGCTGCGAGATGGTCCACTGCCCGTTGAGAGGCTCGGTCTTGCTCAGGTTCCGGCTCTGCTCCCAGGACCGGCCCGCGGCGGGATCGAAGACCTGCATCAGCTGGTCGTCGACGCAGTAGGCATGTGCCCCGGCCTGGGTCGTGTAGCTCTGGATCAGCAGCTTGGTCTTCACCGGGCGGATCTGGTCGTCGGTACCAGGCAGAGCCTTCGTCCACCGGGGCATGTAACTGGCGTAGTCGACAGCGTCGCTCGGCTTTGCCGGATTGGCGTCGCCTGCGGCCGAGGTCTTGGCGGCCAGGCATCGCTTGCCGACTGCCTCACCGAATGAGCTGAAGCTGTTCGTGGAACCGCGGTCGAGGTTGATCCGCTCGGAGCCGCCGTCCGGGACCTTCTTGGCCACGGTCGACGACGGAGTCGGTGCGGGGCTGCCGGCCGGGTCCGATGAGCCGCTGCCGCGCGTGCTGGCGACAACTCCGCCGGTGATGACGGCTACTCCGCAGGCGGCGGCCAGAATCGGGGTCCAGACGGACCACTCGCGGCGGGTACCGCGGGCGTTGCGGACCAGTTCGGCGCGGAGGTCTTCGGCGTACTGCGGGTCGAGTTCCTCGACCGGGGGTGGGGTGGTGAGGTTGTTCATCGGGCCTCCTCCGGTCCGGATTGGTCAAGCAGGGCAGGCAATCGTCGGCGGGCCCGGGAGAGGCGTGCCTTGACGGTGCCTTCGGCGACGCCCAGTACTGCGGCTGCCTCGGCGAGCGGTAGTTCAGCCCAGTAGACGAGCTCGACCGTCTCGCGTTCGTGTGCCGGCAGTCGGCCGAGCGCGGCCCGGACGGCCCGGATCTGCTGCTCGGAGTCGACGCGCGCCGCAACGCTCTCAGCATGGTCGGGTGCGTGCAGGGGAGCGGGTTGACGACTGACGAACTGGGCCAGCCGCCTTCTGGCTCGGGTGGAGTTCCGTAGCTCGTTGCGGGCAATCGTCAGCAGCCAGGCGCGGGCCGTGTCATGCACCAGCGGCCCTGGGTCGGCATGGCTGAACTGCCTCCACGCAGTGATGAAGGTGGCCTGTACTGCGTCGTCGGCGGTCGAGTACGAGCCGGTATGACGCACGGCGTAGGCGTGTACGGCACCGGCGTACCGGGTGAAGAGGGTGCCGAGGGCCTCGGGGTCGCAGCGGCGCAGTGCCTCCCACAGGTCGTGGTCGGTGGGCATCGCAGGCGGAGGTTTGTCCTGCCTGCTCGATGTCATGGGCATACCTAACAGGGTCCGCGGGTCCCCGCTGGGTTGCCTGCCAGGTTGCGGGCTACAGCAGGTTGGCTCGGATCCAGCCCCGGTCAGGCGTCAGGTAGCCGTCCAGAGCGAGCCCGGACGCGTGCAGGGCAGCGACAAGTCTTTCCTCGGTCAAGTTTTTGACCAGGACAGATTGCGACCAGGTGTGGTCGCCGACGGTGTAGATCATCGTGGCCGACTGCATGTCGTCGGGGAGTTGCTGCACATCCGCGACCTCGACCCGCCGCTGCGCGCTCTCCCGTACTACGTTCCGCGCGAACACCTCCCGATCCTGCTGCTGCAGAAGCACCACCCCGTCCGGCTTGACGTGGTGCGCACAGGTGTCGAGCAAGCGCTGCCGAGCGCCGTCGTCGGCGACGTTGATCAGGTACGACATCATCAGCACCACGTCGAACCGGCGATCCAGCCGAAGGTCCTCGATCGTCGACACCACCGTCTCCGCCTCGGTGATCTGCGCCGTCATCGCCGCCGACTCGTCCACCGCCACCACCTGGTGGCCGAAGGCAACCAACGGCCGGGTGATCCGCCCGGTCCCGCAGCCCAGTTCGAGAATGCTGCTGCCGTGAGCGATCGCGGCGTTGACCAACTCGTCCTCGCCGTGTGGCTGCACTTGGACGTACAAATCCACCGAACTGCCGTCCGGCGCGATCTCCCCGGGGCCGGTGCCGCTCTGCCCCACGCGTTCGTCTGTCGTCATACCGCGAGCCTCGGTCCTTCCCGCCGGCTGATCCAGAGATTCGGCTCTTGCCGAATCTTGGCGTCCGTGCCACGCTCTCTTCAATAAACTATACAGCAGTGTTCAGGTTAGAAGGGTGTGGAGATGCGACAGAACAGATGGCTGGTGCTCGGCTTGCTGGCGTTCGTGCAGTTCATGCTGGTGGTCGACATCACTGTCGTGCAGATCGCGTTGCCGAGTATCGGGACCGATCTTGGGCTCGGTCGGCAGTCGCTGACCTGGGTGGTGACGACGTACACGCTGGTGTTCGGCGGGCTGATGATCCTCGGTGGGCGGCTGGCCGATGTGCTCGGTGCGCGGCGGACGTTGCTGGCCGGGCTGGTGGTCTTCACGCTGGCGTCGGCTACGTCCGGGCTGGCGGGATCCGCTGCGGTGCTGATCGCCGGCCGGGCGGCGCAGGGGTTGGGAGCGGCGCTGCTCTCGCCGGCGGCGCTCGCGATCGTCGCGACGACTTTCCACGAGCGGGATCGCAGCCGGGCGCTGGGGATCTGGGCGGCCATCGGCGGCGCCGGGGCGGCGGCCGGAGTGCTTCTCGGAGGTCTGCTGACGGCCGGACCCGGCTGGCAGTGGATCTTCTTCGTGAACGTACCGATCGGCGCGGCGGTGTTCGTACTGCTACCCCGACTGGCCCCGGGGCAAGCACACACGGTCCGGGCGGGTGTCGGGCGGAGGTCGATTGACGTGCCAGGTGCTCTGCTGGTGACAGGTGCGACCGGGCTGCTGATCTATGGGTTGGTCAACGCTGGAGCGGACGGGTGGGCCTCGGCGAGGACGTTGGGGGTTCTGGCGGCTGCTGCGGTTGGCTATGGACTGTTCCTGTTGGTGGAGGCGAGGACGGCTGTCCCGCTGATGGATCTGCGGACGATGGGTCGTCGTCCGGTGGTTTCGGGGATGTTCCTGATGCTGGTGGCGACCGGGCTCCTGCTGGGCTTGTTCTTCCTGACTTCTCCTTTGCTGCAAGAGGTTCGTGGCTACAGTGCACTCAAGACCGGGTTGGTGTTCCTGCCGGTCGCCTTGGCGATCACCTTAGGAGCGCAGGTCGGCGGGCACCTGATCGGGCGGGTAGGTGGACGTGCGGTCGCTGCGGGGAGCTTCCTCGTCGTTGCCGTCGGAGCGGCGTTGTTGAGTCGAGTCGGCGAGAGTGTCTGGACCGGAGTACTGCCTGGGTTCCTGCTGGCAGCGTTCGGGGTCGGGCCGCTCTTCGTGACCGCGATGACCACCACCATGGCCAACGTGCCCTCGGCCGAGGCCGGGGTGGCGTCAGGCGTCGTCACGACCTTCCACGAGCTCGGCGGGAGCATCGGGATCGCGGTGATGTCGACTGTCGCGGCTGCCAGCTTCGCCGGCCCGATGGTTATCGGCACGGACGGCTTCTCCGCCGGGTACGCCGTCTGCGCGATCGCCGCAGGGGTGTCCGGGGTGATCGCCCTGGCCCTCGTCCCAGCAGGCAAGGCCCTCGTAGTAGCGGGTCACGGACATGGGCACTGAGGCCTCGTAAGGTGGAGCCGTGCCCACCTCCACTCCTAAGCGCAGGGCCGACGCCGAGCGGAACATCGAGACGATCCTGCGCACTACCCACGAGTTGATGGCGCGCGGCGTGCTGCCGTCGATGAGCGAGGTCGCCACCACCTCCGGGATCGGCCGCGTCACCCTGTACTCGCACTTCCCGTCGCGTGAGGCTTTGCTGGAGGAAGTGTTGCGGCGGGGGATCGCGCACACCGATGAGGTACTGACGGAGCTTGAACTGGAAGATCGGCCGCCTGCGGAGGCGCTGGCGCGGATGGTGCAAGAGACGTGGCCGATTCTGGATCGGCATCGGCGGGTGCGGACGATCGCACTCGCCGAGATCGGTCCGGAAGCGCTGCGGCGCCAGCACGACGCCGCCTTCCAGCATGTCGGCCGGCTGGTGGAACGGGGACGCGCGACCGGTGACTTCCGCACCGATCAGCCGGTGGACTGGCTGGTCGCCACCTTCTACGCGATCCTGCACGCGGCCGCCGACGAGGTCGACGCCGGCCGCCTGACCTCAGCCGACGCCCCCGCCCTCCTCATCAGCACCCTGCTCTCCACCCTCCGCCCATGACCGTGCCGGTCGGCGTTCCTGGTTTCGCCGAGCCGTTCGCCTGGGTTATGTTCATCGGCGGCACGGCGGGCGAATGCCTGATCTGGGGCGCCGCCGACAGTAAGCGCGGACTGCGTCGCTCGCAGCAAGCGATCCAGCAGACCGGAGACAGGCAGAGCTGATGATCATCTCGGTGGACCCGGCCGCATCCCAGCCGCCGTACGAGCAGGTGAAGCAGCAGGTGGAGCAGTTGATCCGCCGGGGTGAGCTGGCGCAAGGGACGCGCCTGCCGACCGTGCGCCAGCTCGCCGGGGATCTCGGACTCGCGGTCAACACCGTGGCCCGGGCGTACAAGGAGCTCGAGGCCGACCGGTTGATCGAGACGCGCGGCCGGAACGGGACGTTCGTACTGGCCGCGCGCAGCGAGATCGACGACGAGGAGACTCAGGCGGCGGCCACGGTGTTCGCCCGCGCGGCCCGCCGGGCCAACCTCTCGCTGTCCGAGGCGACCCGCATCCTGCACGAAGCCTGGTAGTTGCCTAGGGCAATTACGAGCGGGCGGCGACCGCTTCCACCTCGAACAGGATGTCGGGCATCGCCAGCGCTGCTACCCCGATCACGGTCTGGGTCGGGGGAGTGGCGCCGACGGCCTGGCCGATCACGCCGAGCTTCTCGAAGTCTGGGTTCACCACGTACGTCCTGAGCTGGACCACATGGCTGAAGTCGAGCCCGTGGGCGGCCAGCGCGATCCCCAGGTTGGTGAACGCCTGCTTCACCTGCTCGGCGAAGTCGGGTGAGACGACCATTCCGTCCAGGCCCGATCCGTACTGGCCCGAGACGAACACCAGATCTGAGCCGGCCGGAACGGCGGCGGTATGGCTGTAGCCGAACGGGGCCGGGTTGTGCAGGCCCTCCGGGTTGACGAACATGCAGGTCACCTCTCTGCTGGGTTGATCGTGAGCGCGAAGGCGAGCTGAGCCAGCACAACCTCGCGATAGTCTTTGTCCTGCGGCGTTCGATGACCCAGTACGACCGGGTAGAGCTGCCCGACGATGGTCGCCACCACGACCTCGACCACGGCGGCAGCGTCGAAGCGCGGAGTGAACGCACCGCTCTCGACTCCTCGCCGCACCGCATCGACGAACGGCTCCCGGTACTGCGCCGCCAGCGCCCCAGCGTGTTCCTGCAACTCGGCGTCATGAGCGGCGGCCGTCCAGAACTCCATCAACATCCGCCAGGTGCCGACCCCCGTCGACAGCCCCTGATCGACCATCGCGACCAACTGCTGCCAGGGGTCATCGAACTGTGCCACCAGCTCGTCCATAGCGGTCACCGCTACGGCCGTGGCGCGCCCGAAGGCCTCGATCAGCATGTCCTCGCGCGAGCCGAAATAACCCTGCAAGGTGCTGACCGCCACCCCCGACGCCTCGGACACGTCGGCGTACCGCGTACCGGCGTAGCCGCGGTCGGCGAGCACCGCGATCACCTGATCGAGCACGAGCGTGCGCTTGGCGCCGCCCGCCCGGCGAGCGCGGCCGGATCCCAAGTCACTCATGTCGATACCGTATCACCATACGGTAGAGCCTTGAGCGTCGAAGCAAACGGAAACGATTCCAAGCAATCTGCCGACAACGTTGTCCGAGGTCTCGACACGCGGCGTAATGCTGACTAATCTCCCCGTCATTTGACAGCGATGTCAGCGACAGGGGAGTGGTCACGATGGTGTCGAGACGAACGTTCCTGGCGGGCAGCGGCGCACTGACAGCAGGTGGATTCGGGTTGCTCCCCGGCCTACCCGCGAGCGCGGCCCAGAGCACGACGGAGAGCACGAGCACAGGTGGAGGCGGCCGGCTGTTGCCGGCCTTCAGTAGACCGAAACACCTGCACTATGGCGATGTCAGCAAACTCAGCGGCGGCGACCAGACGCTGCTGACGACCCTGCAGGGCATCGTCAACCGCAGTAAGCCCGAGCTCTACTTCAGCTTCGACACCGGCACCATGAGTACGCCGGACGCGAAGTGGCTCGCCGACATGCACCTGCCCACGACGACGTACCAGAATCCCTTGGACCTGGTGGCCAAGTACCGGCATCGGGTCCGCGGCGCGATCGTCCACGACCCCGCCGTACCGGACTCGCTGAACGTCGCGACGACCCTGGCCGGCCTGGAGAACGCCGTCGTCGCCGACGCCGATCAGGCCAAGGCGCACGGCCTGCGGATCGTCAAGGACCTGCGCGGGATGTTCGACGACGACCGGGTGAAGACTTACCGCTGGCAGCTCGACAACCTGTTCCCGCGGGTCACCCACAAGCTGCTCGCCGGCCTGCCACCGACCCGCGTGGTCGCGGTCGAGAACGTGCAGTGGCAGGAGATCGCCCGGGAGACCCGGCAGATCCGCGACTCGTCCAACCGCGGCAACTACGACCTCGACGTCTCGGCCAAGCTCGGCAAGGGAACCGTCTTCGTCCGGTTCTCCGACTCGTTCACCGACGACGGCTGGGGCGCCTCGGTCTCCGAGGTCACCGTGAAGGCCAACGGCACCCAGATCGCCCACTTCCTGCCCGGTACGCCGGAGGAGGCGCCGTTCCTCTTCGACGGCGTCAACTCGTCGATCGGCGGCGAGGCCAACCGCTTCAGCGACGGCGGCGGCTACTTCATCTACCAGTTCGCCCCACCGGCCGGTACGACGTCCCTCGTGGTCACCGTGACGATGTGGAACCAGTACCTGGTGAGCGCGACCGACACCTCACCGACCCGGATCGAACCGTTCGCGTACTTCCGCGACTACGTGGTGGCCACCAAAGCCCTGGTGAGCTGGCTACCGCCGGGTGGTGAGACCGGCGACCTGCTGGTCGAGCACTTCGCGAAGTACCCGACGCTGGCGCCGTACATGGGCTGGTTCGCCAACGACGTCTCCGGCGAGTGGGACGGCGTCGACCTCGCCTCACAAGGTGGTTCGCCGGTGATCGCGGCCGACTTCTACATGAACGGGACGGTCCACGCCGGGTTCACCGCCCCGATCTCGGAGAAGGTCCGGCCGGTACGGCGGATCAACAAGCCGAAGAACAAGGTGTACCTGACGCTGACCTTCGGCGAGGGCGACAACATCCAGTACTGCCAGCGGCACATGCGCGACCTGTGGGACGACCCGAAGCGTGGCGATGCGCCCGCCAACTGGACCATCAGTCCGCTGCTCCTCGAGACCGGGCCGGGACTGTTCAGTCACTACCAGCGGACCGCGACGGCCAACGACTTGTTGGTTTGCGGCCCGTCGGGCGCGGGCTACACGTATCCGGGGTCGTGGGCGGCCGATCAGTTCACGCAATTCCTGAAGCTGACGGGCTCGACGCTGCGCCGGACCGGGATGGATGTCGTCTACTCCTACAGCCACCGCGAGAACGACAAGTGGGTGTTGCTGTCGCCGGAGATCGCCGCCGGCTTCAAGAAGTACACGCCGTTGAAGGGGATCATGCAGACCTGGGACGGCGATCTGCTCGCGGTCCGCCAGGGTGGGCTGCCGATCGTCGGACAGTGGGGTGCGCCCGGCAAGGCCGCGGAGTACAAGGCCGCGCTGGATGCCCGGGTCGCACAGTGGGACGGTACGAAGCCGCTGTTCATCTCCGGCGGGATCAATGCGTGGTCGTGGACTCCGTCGGACATCTCAGAGCTGGCTGCGCTGCTCAAGGACCCGTACGAACTGGTTCTCGCCAACAGCTTCTTCGACCTACTCAATCGCGTGCTCTGACCAGAAGCTGGACCTGCCGCGGTGGCGCGGCAGGTCCAGCGGCTTTCGGTTACAGCCTTCCCACCGGTACTACCAGTGGTGCGCCACGTCGACCACGATCCGGCTGGTGTTGCCAGCCCCGGTCAGGGTGAAGACGCGGAACGGGAGGCGGGCGCGGAGTCCGACACCGATGGCCGTCTCGCCCTCGAAGCTTCCCTCGTCCACGATCTGCCGGAACGTCCGGTAGCCGTGCACGTTGGTCAGCTCGTGGTAGTTCGGCGGATCGTAGCTCGGGACGCCGTCGTCGGTGTCGAACGAGGACACCGACAGGATGATCTCCAGCTTGGCGCCACCGCGCGCCGGGATCAGCTTGCCTTCGCCGACGGTGTAGAAGTTCTTCACGTAGTGCGCGCGGAACCAGGACGGCTTGCCCTGCACGTCGAACACGATCCGGTCGTAGCAGGTGTGCCTGCCGGTCCGGACGTTGGTCAGCTGGCCCCAGCCTTGGTAGGTGCTTGCCTCAGGCAAGGAACCCCAGTCGGTGGGGCAGCCGGCGGCAACGGCGGTAGTCGTGGTCTGCGCGGCGTACGCCGGCACATTGACCGCGCCCGCCGGTAGTGCGGCGAGGGCGAGTACTGCGAGTGCGGTGCGGATCGGTGGGTGGTGGTGGATGAACTGGATGCATTTCATGTGCCCCCCTCAGGACACCTGTTAGATGCGCCCGGAGGGTGGGAAGTTATCGATCCGGCTGAGCTTCTTCGTCGCGGGGGAGGACGGCTGAGACCGCGACCAGACAGGCCGACAGCGCGAGCGGCAGGATCATCGCGTGCTGGATGCCGAAGTGCTGGACGAGTTGGCCGATGATCGCGGGGCCGACCAGGAAGGCGGCGTAGCCGAAGGTTACGACGATGGCGAGCATGCGGCCGCCGCCTACGTGGCCGGCCACGGCATAGACCTGAGGGGCGACTAGGCCTACGCCTAGGCCGACTAGGGCCCAGCCGATCAGCAGGAGTGGGAGAGGCTGGGTTAAGACCGTGAACAGGTAGCCGCCGATGGCGGTTACCGCGCCGACGCGTACTACGGTGCGGCGGCCGACGCGTGCTACTGCTCGGTCGCCGAGTAGGCGGATGATGACCATGAAGCCGCTGACGGCGACCAGGCCGAGGGCGCCTGTCGATGGGTCGATCTTGGCGACGTCGGTGACGTGGACCGAGGACCAGTCGACGGCGGTACCCTCGGCCAGGCCGAAACAGAACGCCATCAGGCCGAGTGCCCAGGCCAGCCGGGGGATCGGTGTACGGACGCCGTCCTCGGTGTGCTCAATCTTCCGTCCGCGCGGCACGATCCGGATGCAGACGGCGATGGACGCCAGTCCGACGATGCAGAGCGTGCCCAGGGCCGGGCCTACGTTGGCCGCGCCAGTCTTGTCGAACAGGCGCGCAATCAGCACGATGATGCCGGCGGCGGTCAGGTTGCCGACGCTCCAGAAGGCGTGGAAGCGGCTCATGATCGGTTTCGGGCGGGCCTGCTCGACCTCGACGCCGAGCGAGTTCATCGCGACGTCCATCGCGCCGTTGCCGAGTCCGGCCAGCACCATCGCGACGATTGCCCAGGGCAACGATGAGGTGATCGACAGGGCGCCGACGCCGAGCGCGAGCAGGGTCAGCGTGACAAGGGCGACCGGCCGCGCACCGATCCGGTCGGCGAGCCGGCCACCGATCTGCATCGACACAACAGCCGACGACGCCAGACAGAACAGCAACAGCGAAAGCCCTTGAGCACCGATGTCGAGCCGATCCCGCAGCGCCGGCAGGCTTCCGCCGACACCGCCGATCAGCAGCCCATTGGTCACGAACAACAGGAACACGGCTCCCGCCGCCGTCCTGGTGGACATTGGATTGGGGGATGTGGTGGTCATGTGAACCGGATTTCGACGTCGGCGGAGCGGAAGGCTTCTAGGGCTTCGTTGTTGGCGGCTGCGTCGGTGATCAGGACGTCTACGGACTCGAGGCCGGCCACGGTCACCATCGCGGTTCGTTCGAGCTTGGCCGATTCGACGGCCAGCAGGACCCGCGCGGAGGACTCGATCAGGGCGCGCTTCATCGCCGCGTCGGCGAGCGTGTTGGTCGTCAGGCCGTGCGCTGGGAGTGCGGCGCAACTGCTGATCACGGCGGTGTCGAAGTGGATGCCACGGACGCCGGCCTCCGCGGCAGCGCCGTACGAGGCCAGCTCGGGCGAGCTCACCTCGCCGCCAGGCATGATCAGTTTTGTCCTCGCCGCTTCGCCAAGGACGACGGCGGAGTGCAGCGACAGCGGCATCACCGTGATCGCGCGCCCGGCCAGTTCGCGGGCGACCGCGAGGCAGGTCGTCCCGTTGTCCAGCGCGACCGCCTCGCCGTCGGAGATCAACTCGGCGACGGCCGCACCGAGCCGCCGCTTGACCTCTTTACCCTGCTTGTCCCGCAGCGTGAACGGGATGATCTCGCCCCGCAGTGCGACCCCGACCGCGCCGCCGCGGACCCGGCGTACCAAGCCCTGGCTCTGCAACAGATCGAGGTCGCGGCGGATCGTCATCTCCGACGTCCCGGTGTCCTGAGCCAGGTCGGCAACACCGACCCGGCCAGAACGGGCTAGTTCCTCGACGACGAACCTCAGCCGTTCCTCACTGTGCACACGTTCATCCGAACACGAGCAATGTTCGATCGCAACTCACCAGTGGTGGGCCACGTCGATCACGAGCCGGGTGGTGGTGCCCGGGCCGGTCAGGACGTGGGTCTGGAACGGCAGCCGGGCCCGGACGCCGAGCGCCAGAGTCGTCCGGCCTTCGAAGCTGCCGCCCCAGGCCACTTGGCGGAAGGCGCTGTACCCGGCGACGGCAGACAGCTCCTTCTGGTTCTTGAATCGGTACGTCGGCCGCCCACTCGCGTCGTACGCCGGGGCGTCGACGACGATCTGCAGCACGGCGCCGCCACGCACCCGGATCGGTGCGCCCGAGCCATCGGCGGTGGCCACCTTCACGTAGCCGACCCGGTAGCCGGTGGATCGCTTGCCGGCCAGGTCGATGACGAGCCGGTCGTAGCAGGCGTGCCGGCCGGTCCGGAGGTTCTTGACCGCGGCCGCACTCCACTTGGAACTTGCCTCAGGCAACGAACCCCAGACGACCGAGCAACTGGTCGAGCGCGCCACCGACCGCTCGACGAGTGGGCTCGCCTGCGCCGGTACCGCGACCGCGGCGCCGGTGGCCAGGGCGGCGATCGCCAGCGTGACGATCGAGCCGCGGACGGGGAGGGAGGAGGAACCGAATCTGCTCATGACGTTCATCCCTTCCGTGACGTCTGAAGTGCTCTACAGGTAAGACGTCGTAAAGGGGATGACGGTTGACGTCGGAACGGCGAGGATGGCGGTGATGACACCTGATGAGCTGCTAGACGTTTTCCACCGCCGGATCCGGCTGCCGGATGCCGACACCATTCCCGGCTGGAAGCAGGAGCTGGACGGGCTCGTGCACCGCTCGTATCTCGAGGGCGCGGGCGGCGGCGGATTCGTGGAGACGCCGCGCGGGCTCGGCGACGACCCGGACGCGGTGATCGCGGCCCAGATCGAGTTCTTCCGCGGGCGCGACCTGGAGTTCGAGTGGAAGACCTACGCGTACGACGAACCGGCTGACCTGGGGGAGCGGCTGCTCCGCGCCGGGTTCGTCGCGGCGAAACCGGAGACGCTGATCCTCGGCGAGGTGGACGCGATCCTGGCCCGGCCGGGGGCGCTGCCGTCGAAGGTGCGGATGCGGGACGTGGGGGAGGATCCGGCGGACTTCCATCGGATCGCGGTCCTGATGGACTCGCTGTGGCACATGGGGCTGGAGCGGATCGAGGAGCGGCTGGCCGCGGAGTACCGGATGTTCCCGGACCGGCTGGTGGTAACGCTGATCGAGGATGCTCTGCGGGGACCCGAGGGGCCAGCGCTGACTGCGGCGTGGATCCGGTTCCATCCGGGGACCGGGTTCGCGAGCTTGTGGGGTGGCGGGACGCTGCCGGAATGGCGCCGGCAGGGGCTGTACAGCGCGATCCTGGTGCACCGGGCGAAGATCGCGAAGGAGCGCGGGTACGAGTTCCTGCGCGTCGACGCATCGGAGGACTCCCGGCCGATCCTGCAGAAGCTCGGCCTGCACGCTGTCGCGACCACCATCGGGTACGAATGGCGGAATCAACAGATGGCTTGACACGCCCAACCCGGTGAGCGGAACGACCTCGGCAGGCTGTACGTTGCGGAGATCATGGCCATGAAACTCACCTCGCGCTTTCGCCGGCTGCTGCAGCGCCCCGGCTCGATCGACCTCGGCCCGTACGAGAAGCTGACCACTGCGGTCGGCGAGGCGGAGGAGTCGCTCAAGGACCTCACCGACGAAGAACTCACCGAGGTCGTCGCCGAGATGCGGACCACCGGTGGTCTGGACGAGGGCGACCAGATCGAGTTCCTCGCGCTCGCCCGGGAGGCCGGGCTGCGGGCCATCGGCGAGCGGGCCTTCGACGGCCAGATCGTCGGCGCGCTCGCGCTGCTGCAGGGCCGGATCGTCGAGATGGCGACCGGTGAGGGCAAGACCTTGGCCGGTGCGTTCGCCGCCGCCGGGTACGCGATCGGTGGCCGGCGCGTCCAGGTGATGGCGGTCAACGACTACCTGGCCCAGCGCGACTCGGAGTGGATGGGGCCGATCTACGAGCTGCTCGGCGTGACGGTCAGCCACATTGGCCAGGCCTCGACACCCGAGGAGCGGCGTGCGGCGTACCAGGCCGACGTCTGTTACGCGCCGGTGAGCGAGCTGGGCTTCGACGTACTGCGTGACCGGCTGGTCAACGACGTCGCCGACCGGGTCACCGTCGAGCCCGACGTGGCGCTCGTCGACGAGGCCGACTCGGTGCTGATCGACGAGGCCCGGGTGCCGTTGATCCTGGCCGGCGCGACCCGCACCGAGGAGCTCGACGACGACGTGGTCGCGCTGGTCCGTACGCTGCGCGCCGGGCTCGACTACGAGATCGACGGCGACGGCCGGACGGTCGCGCTGACCGACAAGGGTACGGACAAGGTCGAGGCGGCACTCGGCGACATCAACCTGTACGAGGACGAGAACCTCGACCGGCTGACCCAGATCAACGTCGCGCTGCACGCCGAAGTACTGCTGCGCCGCGACGTCGACTACCTGGTCCGCGACGGCAAGGTCAGCCTGATCAACAACAACCGCGGCCGGATCGCCAAGCTGCAGCGCTGGCCCGACGGTCTGCAGGCGGCCGTCGAGGCCAAGGAGGCTGTCCCGGTCAGCGACTCCGGTGAGGTGCTCGACAGCATCACCGTGCAGGCGCTGGTCAGCAGCTACCCGACGCTGTGCGGCATGACCGGTACCGCGGTCGTCGTCGGCGAGCAGCTTCAGGAGTTCTACAAGGTCGAGGTGGCGGTCGTCCCGCCGAACACGCCGAACGTCCGCGTCGACGAGCCCGACCGGCTGTACCTGACGGTCGCCCAGAAGAACAAGGCGCTCGTCGAGCACATCGGGGAGGTCCACGAGACCGACCGGCCGATCCTGATCGGGACGCACAGCGTCGAGGAGTCCGAGCAGCTGAGCGATCAGCTCGAGGAAGCCGACATCCCGCACGTCGTCCTGAACGCTAAGAACGATGCCGAGGAAGCCGCGATCATCGCCGAGGCGGGTGTGCCGGGGACGGTGACCGTATCGACGCAGATGGCCGGCCGCGGTACCGACATCCGCCTTGGCGGGCGGGACGAGTCGCAGGACAAGGACCGCGCGGTCGAGCTGGGCGGGCTCTATGTCATCGGCACCGGCCTGCACGCTTCGCGCCGGCTGGACGACCAGCTACGCGGCCGCGCCGGACGGCAGGGCGACCCGGGCGGCTCGCTGTTCTTCGCCAGCCTCGCCGACGAGCTCGTCACCCGGTACTCCGTGACGTCAGGCCTGCGCCCATCGCCGGACGCCGACGGCCGACTGACCGATCGCAAGGCGATCGGCATGCTGGAGCACGCGCAGCGCGTCGCCGATGGCGCCAACGCCGAGCTGCACCGTACGACCTGGTCGTACCACCGGCTCACCGGCCAGCAGCGGTCGATCCTGCTCGACACCCGCGAGAAGGTGCTGACCGAGGACCTGGCCGCCGAGGAGCTGGCGGAGCGGGCCAAGGAGCGGTACGACGAACTGGTCGAAGAACTCGACGAGGAGACCGTCAAGGCGGCGGCGCGGAAGATCGCGCTGCACCACCTGGACCGGAAGTGGACCGACCACCTCGCCTACCTGGCCGATCTGCGTGAGGGCATCCACCTGCGCTCGCTGGCCGGCGGCATCGTGCACATGAAGCCGATCGACGAGTTCAACAAGTCGGCGATCGCCTCCTTCGACACGTTGATCGCCGACTCCTGGACCGAGGCGGCCGAGACCTTCAAGGAAGCCGAGATCACCGCCGACGGCCTGGACGAGGAAGCCTCCGGCGTACCGCGCCCGACGGCGACCTGGACCTACCTGGTCAACGACAACCCGTTCGGCACCGAGGCCGACCGGATCCTCGGCCGGCTCCGCAACGCCATCAAGCCCGAGTCCGAGGGGCAGGCCGAGGAGATCCCGGCCGAGACCTTCGACGAGGACGAGCTGCCCGAGGAACTCCGCGACCTCGACGACGAGGACCTCGCCGACGAGCTGCCCGAAGAGCTCCGCGACGCCGACGAGGACGCCGAAGAGAAGAAGCCCGACGTCAAAGAGTGAGTCTGTGACGGGCCCGACTGAGTCTCCGTGAAACGTTGTCCCCCTCTCCTGCGATACATGGGGCAGGGGAGAACTGGGGACACATGGGAGAACACGATTCGTCGCGACCTGCGGGGGCTCAGACTGCGGAGCAGGAGCTCACGCGGCGCCTCCGTGCGCTGTGGTCGATCATCGCGATGCCGGTAACGCTAGCCACCGAACAAGGAGACGACGAACTACTCGACCGCCTGAGCTGTAGACCACGGCCACGCCGAATCCGTCGCCGCTGCCGCTACCGGACGTGAACCTGACCGGTCCAGGTGGCTCGGGGCGGGGATTGTCGGTGGCGTTGGTTAGGGTCGTGGGGTGAGTGATGGGTTGTTCGAGCTGCCAGGTGTTCCTGCTTCCGCGCGTGGGGGCGGGAGCTTGGCCGACGCCGATCACACCTCGGCGCCGCTGGCGGTGCGGATGCGGCCGCGAGGTCTGGACGAGCTGGTCGGTCAGCAGCATCTGCTGAGCCCGGGCTCGCCGTTGCGGCGGCTGGTCGAGGGTGATCAGCCGATGTCGTTGCTGCTGTGGGGGCCGCCCGGGACCGGGAAGACCACCATCGCGGCGGTGGTGTCACATGCCACCAACCGGAAGTTCGTCGAGCTGTCCGCGGTCACCGCCGGGGTCAAAGAGGTCCGGCAGGTGATCGACGGCGCCCGGCGGGACCTGACCCGGGCCGACACCGTCGAGACCGTGCTGTTCATCGACGAGGTGCACAGGTTCACCAAGGCGCAGCAGGACGCCCTCCTGCCCGGCGTGGAGAACCGCTGGGTGACGCTCGTCGCGGCGACCACCGAGAATCCGTTCTTCTCGGTCATCTCGCCGCTGCTGTCCCGCTCGCTGCTGCTCACCCTGGAGTCGCTCACCGACGACGACATCGCCGTACTGCTCGACCGCGCGCTGGTCGACGAGCGCGGGCTGAACGGTGAGTTCGAGCTGGCCGCCGACGCCAAGGATCACCTGCTGCGGATGGCTGGTGGGGACGCCCGCCGCGCGCTCACCTATCTGGAGGCAGCGGCCGGCGGTGCAAAAGCCAGAGCCGCTGCGGACAAGAGCGTCGCAGGGACAGCCGAGCCGGGCGCGGACGGTCCGGTGCTGATCGACCTGAAGACGCTGGAGACGGCGGTCGATCGGGCAGCCGTCAGGTACGACCGGGCCGGCGACCAGCACTACGACGTCGCCTCCGCGCTGATCAAGTCGATCCGCGGGTCCGACGTCGACGCCGCGATGCACTACCTGGCCCGGATGATCGAGGCCGGTGAGGACCCGCGGTTCATCGCCCGCCGGCTGGTGATCTCGGCCAGCGAGGACATCGGGATGGGCGACCCGACCGCACTCGGTGTCGCCATCGCCGCAGCCGAAGCGGTGCAGTTGATCGGGATGCCGGAGGCGCGAATCAATCTCGCCCAGGCCGTCGTCGCACTCGCCCTCGCGCCGAAATCGAATGCCGTCATCTTGGCCATCGACGCCGCGATCGCCGACGTCAAGGCGGGCAAGGTCGGTCCGGTCCCCGCACACCTGCGCGACGCGCACTACTCGGGCGCCAAGAAGATCGGCCACGGAGCGTCATATCAGTACTCCCACAACGATCCTCGGGGTGTGGTCGGCCAGCAGTACGCCCCCGACGTCGTCGACAAGGTGGACTACTACCAACCGACCCGGCGTGGCGGCGAGGCGGCTTATGCCGAGGCGCTGACCAAGATTCGCGAGATCCTCCGGAAACGCTGACCGGGCAGTTCCGGTGCGCCGGTGAATTTCCCAGGTATTTCCCAGGGAATTCACAACAATAAAAGCGGTATAGCCACAATTGGCGGAGCCCGATCGTCATCGAGACGCTTCGGTGCCGGAAATTCGGCGAACGGCCAACCGTCCGGAGTTGTCTGTGCACTCCGCCGGAAACGCCCGGTAGGTAAAGGAGTTTCGGCCGAAGTCGCGGTGAACAGTGAGAATCTGCCCGGAAGTGTCAGTCGTCTGGCTCTTGCGGCCCACCGCCGGACTGTGATTTTCTGGAGTCGTCCGATTACCCAGCGAGTTCGCGACACGCAAGGCGGCGTAGGCCTGTACGTGGTCTAAAAGTCGGCCTATTGTTTCGTTGTCGGTTCAATCGACATTTGCTGACCGGGGGGTCGGTCAGGGGGTCAGCGGGGGCTGAGAGTCACCGCTGGTTGGCAGGGTCAGGGGTGGGTCTCACTATGGGGGTTTTCCGGCAATGACGAATACTACTGGTCTGCGCGTCGGCGTGGTCGGCTGCGGTTACTGGGGATCCAAGCACATCAGGGTTCTTCACTCACTGGAGTCGGTGGCCACGATCGCGGTCATCGACCCGAACCCGGACCGCGCGCTGCAGCTGTCCCGGAACTATCCGGCGCTGGAGGCGTACAAGAATCTGGACGAGGCGCTTCCGCACCTCGACGCGGTGATCATCGCGACACCGCCGAGCACGCACAAACCGCTTGCCCTGAAGGCGATCGAGGCCGGCGTGCACGTGATGGTGGAGAAGCCGTTGGCGACCACCGCGGCGGACGCCCGGGACATGATCGAGGCCGCGAAGGCCAAGGACGTCGTGCTGATGGTCGGCCACACCTTCGAGTACCACTCGGCGGTCTGGCAGCTGCGCGAGATGGTCCAGAAGAAGGAGCTCGGTGACCTGTACTACCTGGACACCGCGCGGCTCAACCTGGGGCTCTACCAGCACGACTGCAACGTGTTGTTCGACTTGGCGCCGCACGACGTCTCGATCCTGAACTACGTACTGGGCGCGACTCCGGTCAGCGTGCAGTGCTGGTCGTCGCACCACGCGAACTCCAGGCTCGAGGATGTCGGCTACCTGCGGCTGCACTACAAGGACCCGGACGTGACGGCCAACGTGCACGTCAGCTGGCTGGACCCGTGCAAGGTCCGCCGGGTCACCATGGTCGGCAGCCAGAAGATGGTGATCTTCAACGACCTGGCGTCGGAGGAGCGGATCAAGGTCCACGACAAGGGCGTCACGCAGCCGCCCCAGCTCGGTGAGGACCTGACCCAGCCGCCGATGTCCTACCGCTACGGCGACGTCGTGTCGCCGCACCTGGTGATGAACGAGCCGCTGATGGTCGAGGACGAGCACTTCGTCGACTGCATCCTGACCGGGCTGACGCCGCTGACCGGTGGGGCGAACGGCCTGGCCGTGGTCGAGGTGCTCGAGGCCGCCCAGCTGTCGGCCGCCGAGGGCCGCGAGGTGCTGATCGACGAGGTCCGCGCCGAGCGGGCGGCGAAGGTCGTGCTGGACGAGGTCAAGCTGCACCAGAACGGTTCGGCCCCGGTGGGTGAACTGCGGTGACCGCTGAAGTCACGACCGACCGGCAGCAGCCGGCTCGGTCCTCCGAACCTGTGCCTTTCCTGGACATCTCCGGCGCCACCGCCGACGTCGCCGAGGAGGTGCGGGCAGGCTGGGACGAGGTGCTCCGCACCGGCCAGTACGTCGGCGGTAAAGCGGTCGCGGCCTTCGAGAAGGAGTGGGCCGAGTACTGCGGTACCGACTTCGCGGTCGGTGTTGCCAACGGCACCGATGCCTTGCACCTGGCGATCCGTGCCCTGGGCATCGGTCCCGGCGACGAGGTGATCGTGCCCGCGAACACCTTCGTGGCAACGGCGGAGGCCGTGATCCTGGCCGGCGCCGTACCGCGGTTCGCGGACGTCGACGACGGTACGCTGCTGCTCACGCCGGAGACGATCAAGGCTGCGGTCACGCCCGCCACCAAGGCGGTCGCGGTGGTCCATCTGTACGGCCAGCTGCCCGACATGACGGCGATCACGCAGATGTGTGAAGAGCTCGGTCTGATCCTGATCGAGGACGCCGCGCAGGCCCAGGGCGCGACCTGGAACGGACGCAGGGCCGGTTCGTTCGGCCATGTCGGCTGCTTCAGCTTCTACCCGGGCAAGAACCTCGGCGCCTTCGGCGACGCGGGCGCGGTCGTCACCTCGGATGCCAAGCTGACCGAGTTGATGCTGTCGATCCGCGACCACGGCCGGATGCAGAGCGAGGGCGGGCACTACTCGCACGGGGTGCTGGGCATGAACAGCCGGCTCGACGGCGTACAGGCGGTCGTACTGTCGGCGAAGCTGCGGCACCTCGACGAGTGGAACCAGCAGCGGCGCGAGCTGATGGCGATCTACCGGGAGCTGATCGATCCGGAGCGCGCGAAGCTGGTCGAGCAGCTCGAGGACGGCGAGGGTGTGCACCACCTGGCCGTCGTCCAGGTGGACCAGCGCGACCGGGTGCGTGAACTCCTGCAGGAGCGGGGGATCGGGACCGGCATCCACTATCCCGTTCCCTGCCACGTGATGGGGCCCTACGCGCAGTACGCCGACGGGCCGCTGCCGGTGGCCGAGGCGGCCGCCGCACGGCAACTGTCTCTGCCGATGTTCCCGCATCTGTCCCAGGACGACGCGCGCCGGGTGGCCGAGGGACTGAACGCCGTCCTGGCGGAGCTGGACCGATGACCACGCACCCGGCGGTCAACGCCGACCCGGGTGTCCAGATCGGCTACCCCGCGGCGCGGGTAGCCGATCAGGAGCTGACCCTCGGCGAGGGTGCCCGGCTGCGCAGCGGCACGATCCTGTACGCCGGTTCGCGGATCGGCGAGCGGTTCGAGACCGGGCACAACGTGGTGGTCCGGGAGCAGTGCGAGATCGCCGACGACGTGTCGGTCTGGAGCAACACGGTGATCGACTACGGCTGCCGGATCGGTGCCGGGGTCAAGATCCACACGAACTGCTACGTCGCGCAGTACACCGAGATCGGGCCGGGCGCGTTCCTCGCGCCCGGCGTGACGATCGCCAACGATCTGTACCCGGGCAGCTCCGAGTCGGCCGAGGTGATGTCCGGGCCGTCGATCGGCGCCGGTGCGCAGCTCGGCGTCAACGTGACGGTGCTGCCGTTCGTCCGGATCGGCGAGAACTGCCTGGTCGGCGCCGGGTCGGTGGTCACCCGTGACCTGCCGGCCGGGACCGTCGCGTTCGGTAATCCAGCCCGCGTCCGTGGCCTGGTCGGCGAGCTGGAGGACATCAGCTCGCGGATCCAGCCGGACGACGCATCCGCCTCCCGGTACCGCTTCTCGCCCGCCGAACCGGCCGACGACAAGACGGCACTGGGCAACGGTGTCACGATGGAGGTAATGGGATGAGTCTCCTCCGCGGTAGCCGGGCAACCCCCGTAGTCCGGCCTATTCCCGTCCGCGGAGTGAGCCGCATCATTCCGGTGGGGCCGGCGAAAAGGTCTCTCGACCTGATCCTTGCTTTCACCGGGATGGTGCTGGCTTCGCCGGTACTGATCGCGATCTACCTGTGGATCCGGCTGACCAGCCCGGGGCCGGTGTTCTTCCGGCAGGTCCGGCTGGGCGCCGATCAGCGGGAGTTCGTGATGCTGAAGTTCCGCACGATGCGGACCGACGCCGATCCGGCGGTCCACCAGGAGTACGTTCGCCGGCTCGCCGCGGGTAAGGTGGAGAAGGTCGACGGCCTCTACAAGCTGCACCAGGACCCGCGGGTCACCAAGCCCGGCAAGTTCCTCCGCAAGACCAGCCTCGACGAGCTGCCGCAGCTGATCAACGTGCTGCGCGGCGAGATGTCGCTGGTCGGACCGCGCCCGATGCTGCCCTTCGAGGCGGAGCTCTTCGGGGAGTGGGCGCAACGGCGGTTCGAGGTCAAGCCCGGTCTGACCGGGCTGTGGCAGGTCAACGGACGCAACAAGCTGACGATGGACGAGGGTCTGCGCTGGGACCTGGAGTACGTCGACACCCGCAGTGTCCGGCTCGATCTGCTGATCATCTTCAAGACCGTTCCGGCCCTGCTCGGGGGCGCGCGTTGACCACGGCCGATCAAAGCGAGCAGCTCTCGTCGTCGGAGCCCAGGACAGGCTCCGGCGGCGAGATGCTGCAGGACGACCTGACGAGTGCCAGCGGTACCGCCCGCGACACCGTCACGGTCGGCGTCTGGACGGCGCTCAGCCGTGGTACCGGAGTGATCCGGGTCGTGGTGATCGGAGCGGTCCTCGGCCCGACCTTTCTCGGCAACACCTATCAGCTCACCAACTCGCTGCCGAACCTGATCTACTACGGCTTCCTGGCCGGCTCGCTGTTCGTCTCGCTGCTGGTACCCGCGCTGGTCCAGCACATCGATGAGCGCCGGCCGCGCGATGTCGCCCGGGTCAGCGGCGGCTTCCTCGGGATCGCGCTGGCCGCACTGGCCCTGCTGGCGCCAATCGCCGTGCTCGGGCTGCCCGAGCTGTTGCGGGTGACCAGCATCGGCGGCGTCGGCCTGAGCGGTTCGGCCGCCCAGGACAGCGGCCAGATCGGCGTCACCCGGCTGCTGATCCTGCTGACCATCCCGCAGATCTTCCTGTACGCCGTGGTCGGCTCGGCCACCGCGGTGATGTACGCGCATCGCCGGTTCGCGCTGGCCGCCGCCGCACCGCTGGTCGAGAACCTCGGCATCATCGCCGTACTCGGCCTGAGTGCCCTGCTCTACGGCACCGGCAAGGAGCTCGGCGCGCAGTCGACGGGTCAGGTTCTCCTGCTCGGCCTGGGCTCCACCGGTGCGGTCGCGTTGCACGCGTCGCTCCAATGGTGGGGAGCCCGGCGCTCCGGAGTGCACCTGCGTCCGAGGCCGGGCTGGCGTGATCCGGAGGTCCTGGTGACCATCCGGAAGGCGCTGCGCTCGGTCAGCCAAGCAGGGCTGCTCGCACTGCAGTTGCTGGCGCTCCTGCTGGTCTCGAACCGGGTTGCGGGCGGCACCGTCGCGATCCAGATGGCGCTGAACTTCTACTACCTGCCGATCGCTCTCGCCGCGACGCCGGTGGCGCTCGCTCTGCTGCCGAGGCTTTCGCGGCTGCACCAGAGCGATTCCTCCGACGAGTTCTCCGGCACCTTCATCGAGGGCCTCGGGATGGCCTTGTTCCTGGCGGTCCCGGCGGCGGTCGGCTTCGTTGTACTGGCCAGTCCGATCGCGCACACCATCGCGGCAGGTCAGATGGCCTCGCCCGAGGGTCTCCGGATGATCGCCGGTGGGCTGGCCGCACTCTCGCTCGGCCTGATCGGCGAGACGACCTTCTACGTCACCACTCAGGCCGCGTACGCCCGAGGGGACACCCGGACGCCGCTGGTGTCGATGGGGCTCCAGGCGGGCATCTGCCTGACACTGTGTGTCATGGCCACCTTCGCACCGGCTCGCTTGTTGCTGCCGGCTACCGCAGCGGCGTACGCCATCGCGGCGATCATCGGTGGCGCACACCTGTTCCTGCGGATGGGTCTGGGGCAGATCCAGCGCCGACTGGCAGGGTCGCTCGGCCGGACCTTGACCGCCGCGGCCGTGATGGTGGTGCCGGTCTACTTCGTAGCCCGCCTGCTCGTGGCCCACGTTGACGGACGGGTCGGTCAGACGGCCGCCCTGCTCGTCGGTGCTGCGGTCGGTGCGATCACCTACGGAATCGTCCAGCTGGTACTGCGTTCGCCGGAGCTGGCCTGGCTCGGAGCCGGCCTGCGCAACCGCCGGGCGGCACCTATCGCTGACGGTGCTCCTGACGGTGTGACCAACGGGGAGACCTGATGACGGTCACCTTCCCCAACACAGTGGCCGGCACCGGACGGCGGATCGGCCGGCCCCGCCTGGATCTGGTGATCCTGGCGTTGGCCGGCCTTTGTGTTGCCGTCCTGATGGGCACGCTTGTCGCCGTCTCGATCCTCTACGCGCTGGCGCTGGTCGCTGTGATCGGACTGGCCGTGCTCGTCTGGCAGAAGCCCGTCACCGCGGCGTACCTGATCATCGGCCTGACGCCGTTGGTGGCCGGTATCGACCGGGGCCGGATCGTGCCCGTGCTGCGGCCGAACGAGGCGCTGACCGTGTTCTGCGCCGGCATCCTGACGCTGCGGTACTTCGTCCAGTACCGGCCCGGTACGCCGCTCCGGCCGTACATCACCCGGATCGAGCTGGCGCTGGTCTCGATCGCGGTCAGCAGCTCGATCCTGCCGCTGGCCTGGATGTTCCTGCAGGGCAAGGAGATCATCCCGGACGACCTGTCCTACGCGCTGGTGCTGTGGAAGTTCCTCGGCGTCTACGCGGTGGTCCGGTTCACGGTCAAGACCCAGAAGCAGGTCCGCAACTGCCTGGCCGCTTCGATCGGGTCGGCGGTCGTGCTCGGCGGGATCGCGATCCTGCAGACCCTCGACGTGCCTGGCATCCGGCCGTTGCTGCTCACCTTCTGGGCGCCGTTCGGGTACGCCGAACAGCTGGCGATCCCGCGTGGCAGCTCGACCCTCTCGTTGCCGGCGGCAACGGCCGACGTACTGATCTTCAATCTCGCGATCGCGGTGGCGATGCTCTGGAAGAGCCGTCGGCAGATCGCTCTGCTGGTCGGCGCCTGCCTGGTCTTCGTGATCGGTACTTTCGCCGCCGGTGAGTTCTCCAGCGTGCTGGGCCTGGTCGTGGGCGTGGTGTGCATCGCGATGGCGCTCCGCCGGCTGGACCTGCTGAAGTACGCGCCGGTCGGGTTGTGCGTCGCCATCATCGCGGCCTGGCCGGCGGTGACCCATCGGCTCGAGGGGTTCCAGTCGGCCCAGGGGTTGCCGAACAGCTGGATCGTGCGCTGGTACAACCTCTCGATGTACTTCTGGCCGGACCTGTTCAGCGGCTCCAACGTGCTGTTCGGTGTGCGGCCGTCGGCCCGGGTGGTCGTGCTGTCGCAGGGCACCGGCTTTGTCTGGATCGAGAGCGGCTACACCTGGCTGCTGTGGGGTGGCGGCATTCCGTTGTTCGCCGCGTTCGTCTGGTTCGTCCGGGTCTCGGTGAAGGAACTGTGGGCCCGGTGCAAGGATCTGACCGACTGGAGCGCGGTCGCCGCGGTCGGCGCGTTCACCGGGGTGTGGGTGATCGTCGCACTGATGAACTTCGACCCGCACCTGACGTATCGCGGGACGGCGGACCTGCTGTTCGCGCTACTTGCGCTGGCTGCGGTCGGCCAGCGGCCGCCCGAGGAGCGGCCACTGGAGCAGCGTGCGTTGGAGAAGGGTCCACCGGACAAGATCGGGCGTCATCATCGGCCCGACACTGTCGAGGAAGGGCAAGGGGAGCCCATCATGGGGACAGACGACAGGGGAGTGGGCAGATGAGGTCAACCAGGCACCAGGCGACGAAGACGCGAGGGATCGTCCGCACTTATCTATGGTTGATCGTCCTGGTGACGGCGCTGACCGCGGGTGCCGCGGCGGCGACGGTGATCAGCAAGCCCAAGGTGTACGTGGGTGTGTCGCAGGTGGTCGTGTACTCCGACCCCGCGCGGGGTGCCGGAGCGGTACCTGACATGGGCACCGAACGTGAGGTGGCGAACTCCGGCCTGGTCTCCGCCGCGGCGGCCAAGACACTGCGGATCGGCGTGACCGAGGCGACCGACGGACTGTCCGTGTCGGTGCCGGTCGACGCCAATGTGCTCCAGTTCAAGTACACGTCGGCCAGCCGGGTCCGCGCCCTGAACGGGGCAGCCGCCTTCACCGACGCCTACGTCGACTACCGCAACAAGGGCCGGTCGTCGAAGCTGGCCGACGTGATCTCACCGGCAACCGTGCCGACCGAGCCCGAAGAGGCGAACCTGCCGTTGATCATCGGTCTGGGGCTGGTCCTCGGCGCGATGCTGGGCATCGGCTTCGCCTTCGTCTGGGATCGGGTGCGCGGTCGCTTCCGCGGCTCCGGCGACGTCACCAGGCAGACCGGCCTGAAGGTGCTCGCCCAGGTCCCGGCTGTCCGGATGCAGTTCCCGCTGGTCCCGGAGACCGGGCCGCCGACGCCGACACGAGAGGTGTTCGGGTATCTGGCCGCACACCTGACCACCCTGATCAGTCGTGGCAAGGGTGCTTCGCTGGTGATCACCAGCCCGGCTCCCGGCGCAGGCAAGACGACAGTGGCCGCCCAGGTGGCGATCGCGATGGCTGCGACCGGCAAGGAGGTCGTGCTGATCGGGGGAGACCTGCGGCATCCCGACCTGCACCTGCTGTTCGGTACGCCGCTGACGCCGGGGCTTACCGACGTACTGGGCGACCGCTCCAAGCTGGAGCGGGCAGTGCACTCGACCGAGTTCGTCAACCTGCGGGTGCTGGCCGGCGGGACGCCTCGGGTCGGGGCGTGGATCAACGTCGAGGACCTCGAGTTGCTGCTGCAGGGCCTGTCGAAGCACGCGTTCGTGGTGATCGACGCGCCGACCGCGATCGGCGCCTCCGAGGCCGCTGTGCTGGCGGGACGGGCCGACTTCACCTTGCTGGTGATCGATCCGAACCGTGGTTCGCGGGTCGAGGCCGAGTCCGCGGTGGCCGCGCTCACCGGGGTCGGCGCGAACCTGATCGGCTGCGTCGCGAACCAGCCGCGGTCGCGGCGGTTCCAGCGCAAGGTCGTTCCGGCCGCGATCGAGCCCAGCTCGGGCTGGGCCGGGTCGCACTCCGCCGGTCAGCCGGCGGAGGGTGGAACGGTCTCGACGTCGGAACATGTCGGGTACTGACGGGATGTTTTCGGACAGTCGGCTCCGTAAGCGGCTGGTGCGAGGGGTCATAGCTGTCGTCACGCTGGCGGGGGTGTGGGTCGCGCTACCGGGGTTACACGGTCGCGGGAGCAACCCTCCGCCGGCCGAGGGCTACTGGCAGACCCAGCCCACCGGCTCCTGGTCCAAGCTGCCCAGCGACAACGAGTGCGCGGCCAAGGTCCATCACTCGGACTGGGAGCCACGGCCGGGCAACAAGGGCCCGAACCAGACCATGCCGCCTGCCGAGGCGGTGCATGCCTCACTGGCCGCCCGGCCGCATGACCCAAAGGCGGAGGCGTACGACCCGCAGTGGGACAAATGGCTGCTCCCCAGGGTGACGGGGCATCACACGGGGACGACCGACGAGAACATCCAGTGGGCGGCCTGCAAGTGGGGCCTGGCCGACAACCTGGTGCGCGCGGTCGCCAACGCCGAGTCGACCTGGTACCAGAAGGACCTGTACCCGACCGGTGCGTGCGTGGAGAAGCGTGGCTGCGGTGACCTGTTCCCGAAGGCGACTCCCGCGTCCAAGGACTTCTGCAACGGGCTGAAGGTCCATGGCTACGACTACCAGCGCGACTACGGCACCGACCGGTGCCCGAAGACGTTCTCGATCATCGGCGTGATGTCGTACCAGGACCCGGCCTGGGGACAGGTGCCCGAGAACCAGAACGGCACCTTCCCCTTCAACCGTGACTCCACCGCCTTCGCCCTGGACTACTACGGCGCCTTCATGCGCGGCTGTCTGGAGGGCTGGGCCTGGTGGCTCAGCGGCAAGGGCTCAGCGGCCGGCCCCGAGCGGCTGGACGGCTGCACCGGAGCTTGGTTCGCCGGAGCGTGGCGCACCAAGCCGGCGCAGGCGTACGTCGTGACCGTGCACAAGTTCATGACAGAGCAGCCCTGGCTCGACCGAGCCTGGGCCTCGCCCTCAGCCTTCTGTAGCTGGTTCCGGCACTGTCCTGGTGAGGGCTGACCCCTCGCCGCCGACGGCCTTCAGGTAGACCGGGGTCTGCCGCTCCCAGGCCAGCTCCTCGGTGATCAGGCGCCGGCCGGTGTCACCCAACTGCTTGCGGGTGGCCGGGTCGTCCAGTAGTTCGGCCAGCTTGGTGGCGATCTCGGGAACGTCTCCGACCGTGGTGAACACGCCGGCCCCGTCGGCGAGCAGACGGCTCTCCTGCAGGTCGAAGCAGATCACCGGCAGCCCTTGAGCCATGTACTCCATCACTTTCACCGGTGAGACCTCCACCTGCAGGCTGGTGTCGATACCGACGTCGGCGGTGGCCAGGTAGCTGAACAGGTCCCTCTCCGGAATCCAGCCGGGGAAGGACACCCAGCGTTCCAGACCTAGCTCTGTGGTCAGCTGCTGCAGCTCCTCGAGGCACTCGCCATCCCCCAGCAGGACGAAGGCGCAGTCTTCCCGGCCGAGCTTGTGGACCAGTTGCTCGGCCACCCGGATCACCAGCTCGACGCGGTCCTGCCGGCCCATCTTCCCGGCCCAGCAGACCATGTACCGATGCTCGCCGCGCAGACTCGGCTCGGCCACGGCGAGCGCCGAACGGGCCAGCACGGGGCCGTTGTAGACGACCGCGACCTTGTCGGGCTCGGCGCCGGCAGCGACCAGCCGGTCCTTCAGGTAGGAGTTGACGGTGATGCTCTGGTGAGCGACTCGCTGGGTCCGTCGCTCCAGCCAGTGCAGGGCCTTCAGCATCAGCCGTGGCGGTTCGGCGTACCGCTGCGAGAGGATCTCGGGCATCAGATCCCGCTGGTCGACCACGATCCGGGTGCCGGCCCAGCGCAGTACCCAGGCCAGCGGGAAGTAGATGTCCGGCGGCTGGCAGAGCTGCAGTACGTCGATCCGCCCGCGTAGCCGTAGCCGGGCCAGGAACCAGCCGGCCCAGAAGAACGACACCAGGTACTCGCCGACGTAGCCCACCGCCCCCGTCGGCTGAGCGGGTGCCGGGTACTCGTACAGGGTCAGGCCCGGTTGGTCGCGGTACCGGGCGTTGCCCTCGTCGCGCATGGAGATCACCGACAGCCGGGCCCCGGCCGCCAGCAGGTCGTCCACCTGCTTGCGCAGCCGGGGATCGACGCACAACGGGATGTTCTCCACGATCACCGCGACATGCAGTGGTTTCGACACTTGTCTAGCTCCCTCGCTCGACCGGTACGGTCTGCCGGATACCGCCTCGGCATTCGGCGGGTCCTGTCAGCGTCCAGCCGTCGGACCCTCTGCACAGGTGGCTGGCAGCCCGGTCTCGCCACCAGCCCGCCACCTCTCGGGGCAGAGCTCGCCATGCGCTCTCGTCGCCCGCAAACTCGTCCAGCAGTTGTCGCCAGGCCGTGGCGATCCGCTGGTCACCCGCGTAGTCCGGATGGGTCAGTATCAGCACCATGCCGCGCCGCTCCCGGATCTCCCGCGCCTTGCCGAGCCAGATCTCGCCATCGGCGTGCCCGAGAATCTCGAACAGCGTGTGGTCCTGCGGCAAGGTGATCGGCAGCTCGATCAGCGGGCCGTTGGTGAACGGCAGATAGCTGCAGCAGCCGCCCGGCTGTGGCTCGTACGGGTCGGAGTCGGTGTACGACGAGTCGTAGTCGAAGCCCAGTTCCGGCATCAGCTTCCACGACCGCTGCGTTGCGGGAGAGCGGAAGCCGACCGCGCCCCAGCGGCGCGCGTTCTCCCGCATCTGCGGCAACCGCCGATGAACCAGCCGCCGCGAGGCCAGATCGCGGCCGTCGTGCCGCAGCCCGTGGACGCCGACCTCGCAGCCGTCCGAGGTCACCCGTTCGACGATCTCGTCGGAGACCTCGTAACGCCCGCCGGCGAAGTTCCACGAGGAGCGGTAGCCGCGCGAACGTTCCGGTGCTCGGAGCAGCTCCATCGAGTCGCGACCGGCGGCAGTCTCGACGTCATGGGTGAGGACCATCGCCCAGGACCGCCCGTCCGGCCACAGATCGATCCAGGGCACCGGCTCGCCCGCGAGGCCGGTACTGAGCTCGAACAACCAGTCGTAGAAGGTGTGCAGGCTGTGTTCGATCGGCCAGGCCGGGAAGGACGGAACGTGCTGGTGCCGGGCGAAGGCCCGCCGCATCCGGAGCTGTAGCGGGCGGGCCAGCAACGGCCGGATCACGTAGTACCCCTTGACCAGGCTCCGGCGTGCGAGCTGGGCCGCTTTGCTGGTGCTGACTGTGGTGTACCGCTCGGATCGGAGGTACTCGATCGTCTCGTCCGGGGCGAAGGGCAGGAAGACGTCACCGGAGTCGTTCTGCCAGACCGCCGCGACCTGATGGCCGTTCCGGTCCAGGATCGGTTCGATCGCCCGCCAGCCTTCACCGACCAGGTCGTCGCCCGTGTAGAGGTGACAGACGATCGTGAAACCGGCCAGTTGGTAGCGATCGGCCTTGTAGTTACGAGCACGGAACCGCGCCGCACCGATCGGACCCCGGCCGGCCGGGCGGGGCCAGGACAAGGTTCGCCCCGAGCTGGTGGAGGTCAGCGTCCCTAGCCGTGACTCCCGCGCGTTGGTGCGGACGGCGTACGGGATCCGGAAGTAGTCGAAGAAGCTGAAGGCATGGGAGGACTCGAACACGGCTAGATCCCCCGCTTGAATGCCAGGTAGGGGAGCAGCGCGACCTCGTACAGGCCGGGCAGCGGATCTCTGAGGGCGAACACCGCTTCGGTGTCGGCCAGCCTGAGCGTCTTCAGGTAGGGCCAGACCCGCAGCCTGCCCGCTTTGACGTCCAGGGCCGCGTTCGGCAGGTCCGTGGCCAGCCGGATCCAGCGCACGCCGGCCCTGGCCTGGGCCTCGCTGACCGGAAGGCCTACCTGGTCGCGGTAGACCAGGTAGGGAAAGTCGGCCCCAGCCGCGTAGCCGAGGGAGTGGTAGCCCCAGGTACGGGCGTTGACGTCGAGGAGCTTGTACTGCCCGTCGCGCTCGTCCTGCTTGTACTCCAGCTCGACGAGTCCGTAGTACCCGATGTCGCGCAGGAAGGTGAGGGAGTGCTTGGCCAGCTCCGGCTGGTCGATGGTCTCCACGAACGTGCTGGCCCGGCCGAAGTCCGACGGGTGCTGGCGCAGCCGCCGGACCGTCATCTCGGCCACCGCCTCGCCGTTCCTGACGAAGGCGCAGTAGCCGAACTGCCGGTCACCGCCGCCGGGGATCAGTTCCTGGATGATCACCTCGGCCGGGTCGACGATCTCGACCGCCTTCCGGTACGCCGCCTCCAGCTCGGCCCGGGTGTCGACCCGCCAGGCCTTCGCCCGGGTCTCGTAGAAGAAGTGCTCCTTGATCGCCGGTTTCACGATCACCGGCGAGCTGAGGTCCACCCGGGCCAGGTCGGCGAGCGACGTCGGCAACCAGTACCGGGGCACCGGAACCCCCAGCCGCTCGGCCCGCTGGTACGTCTCCCGCTTGTCCCAGGCCGGCTTGACCGCCGACCAGGCGGGGGTTGGCAGCCGGTAGTACTCACTCAGTTCGTCTCGGTGACCGGCGATCGCGGCCACCGTCTCCTCCCGCGTCGGGTAGAGCACGGAGCCCTGCAGGCCGAGCCGTTTGCAGGCATCGATCAGGATGGCCACGGTCTGGTCAGGGTCCCGCAGTTCCGGGACCCGCTCGTGAGCGGTCGTGTACCTGGACACGCGGGAGATCGAACGCTCGTCGTCGAGCACGGTCACCGGTACGCCGAACCGGCCGAGACTGCGGACGATCCCCAGTCCCTGGTAGTCACCACCGACGACCACCGCGCCGACGGGCACCTCGGCCGAGCCGTAGGCCCGGCTCATCTGCCACCGCCCATTGCTTCCAGCCGCCCCGCATGGCTGTGGGCGGCCCGGCCAGGGCGGCCACGAACCGCCCTGGTCAGTGACTCCGCGCCGTACCAGCCGCCGGCGACGAACCGCATCAGCGGGCCGAAGCTGCGGGCCGCCGGGGCGCCGAGGAAATGCAGTCCGGGCACGGACGACTCCATTCCGCGTCCGAGCACGGGGTAGCCGTCGACCGAGCGGATCCGTGCCGCCAATGCCGGAGGAAGGAACGGATAGCGGCTGATGTCGACCCGGTACCCGGTGCCGAACATCAGGTGGTCGACTTCGCGCCGGTCGCCGTCACTCAGCTCGACCTCGACCCGCGAGCCCTTCCGGGTCGCCTTCGTGACGGAGACGCCGACCCGGATCGGGACCTCGACGAGCCGCGGGATCAGCCAGGCGGCGCCGGCCGGCCGGATCGCCCGATGGGCCATCGGTTCCTGGACGGCGCGCGGGAGGCTGGTGAACAGTCCGGGTGCGGCGACGATGCGCGAGATCCCCAGCGGGCCGACATCGGTCGGTGCGTAGAAGAGTGGTTTCAGCCGCCCGAGCCGGCGCTGCCAGACGCCGCCGTGCAGCCAGTTGAGGTTGTCCGCCCGGGCCACGACGTCGACCTCGGCGCCGTTCTCGTGCAGCAGGGCCGCCGACTCCAGCGCGCTCTGTCCGCCGCCGACCACCAGAACCTCCTGACCGGCGAACGTCGCCAGGTCGTCGTGGTCGGCCGTGTGCGAAGTCAGCTGCCCCGGCAGCCCGGCGGCGACGTCCGGCCGGTTGACGAAATCGGCGATCCCGGCCGCGACCACCAGGCGCCTGGCCCGGATCCGCGACTCGTCGGCCAGTTCCAGCACGAAGCCGTCGTCACTCGCGGTGACCCGGTCGATCCACCGGCGGTCGACGTCGGGCGCCACCTTCGCCTGCACCCAGGTGCCGTACGCGACGAAATCGTCCAGCGGTACGGGCCGGGGCACCTCGGCGCCGGTCTCGGCCAGATAGGAGTCCAGCGAGAGCGGACCGTCGTACTCCGCGATACAGGTCGCGGTCCAGTTCGATCTCAGCACCATCCCGGCCGGCATCGTCCGCCAGAACGACATCGGGTCGCCGAAGACGCGGACCTCCACGCCCGCGCGCCGAAGTGCTGCTGCTGCGGCCAGGCCATGTGGACCCGCCCCCAGGACAGCGACAGCAGTCTCGTCCATGCGTGGTCTCCCCCCACCCGTGAACAACTCCCCCCGGAGCTCTCCTCAGTATTCCCTATCCGGTGACGCAGCGCACTGGTTCGCTGCTGGGTCAGGGAGGGTGTCCCTGTGGCCAGGACTGTGCTACCCGCGCGATAAGGTCCCTGAGGTACCCGGGGTCTCGGGACGGGGTAGACGAACGGAAGGCGGATCGTAACCATGAGCGTCGGTGAAGTCGCGGGGCTGATAGCAGCCTGCGCACTGCTCATCCTGGTGGGCCTGCTGGCCTATCCGATCCTCAAGCTCGGCAAGGTCTTCGAAGAGACCCGGGTGATGGTCAAGGGCGTCTCTGACTCCAGCGTTCCGTTGCTCGGCGAGGTGACCAACACGGTCGCCACCACGAACGCCCAGCTGGCCAAGGTGGACACGATCACCGACAACGCCACCACCGTGACAACCAATGCGGCCGCGCTCGCGTCTTTGTTCGCGGCGACCGCTGGTGGTCCGCTGGTGAAGGCCGCTGCGTTCACGTACGGCGTCCGCAAGGCGCTCGGCGAGAACCAGCGCCGCGACGTGTCCCGCCGGGTGAAGGACGAGATGAAGGCCGAGCGCAAGGCGAAGAAGCGGGGTGACGTCCGATGAAGCGGATCTTCTGGCTGATCATCGGGGTCGCCGTCGGCGTCTACGCGGTGACCCGGCTGAAGAAGCGGGCCCAGCAGCTCGCGCCGGACAGCCTGCAGCAGTCGGCGGAGAAGGTGGCCAGCGCGATCCGGCACTTCGGCGACGAGGTACGGGCCGGAATGGCCGAGCGGGAGACCGAGCTGCGCGACGCGCTCGGCATCGACACAGCGGCAAACCAGAACGATTCAACGCGTGAGGACTACCGGTAACACCATGGAAACCAGTGAGATTCGCCGGCGGTTCCTGAGCTACTTCGAGGACCGTGGCCACACGGTGGTGCCGAGCGCACCGCTGCCGTCGCCGGACCCGAACCTGCTGTTCAACGTGGCCGGCATGGCCCAGTTCGTGCCGTACTTCGTCGGCCAGCAGACGCCGCCGTACCCGCGCGCCACCAGCGTGCAGAAGTGTGTCCGGACCCTCGACATCGAGGAGGTCGGCAAGACCACCCGGCACGGCACGTTCTTCCAGATGAACGGCAACTTCTCGTTCGGCGATTACTTCAAGGAACAGGCCGTCCAGTACGCCTGGGAGCTGGTCACCAAGCCGGTCAGCGACGGCGGCTACGGCTTCGACGAGTCGGTCCTGTACGCCTCGGTGTACTACGAGGACGACGAGGCGATCGACATCTGGAAGCGGGTCGCCGGGCTGCCCGACGACCGGATCGTCCGGCTCGGGATGAAGGACAACTTCTGGTCGATGGGCATCCCGGGTCCGTGCGGCCCGTGCTCGGAGATCCTGATCGACCGCGGCCCACAGTTCGGCGCCGACCGGGACTGGGAGGCGGGCGACCGCTACCTGGAGTTCTGGAACCTGGTCTTCATGCAAAACATCCGCGGCGAGGGTGGCGGCAAGGAGGGCTACCCGATCCTCGGCGAGCTGCCGAACAAGAACATCGACACCGGCCTCGGGCTGGAGCGGGTCGCGTACCTGATGCAGGGCGTCGACAACATGTACGAGATCGACGAGATCTTCCCGGTGATCGAGAAGGCCTCGGAGCTGAGCGGCCGCAAGTACGGCGCGGACCAGGTCGACGACGTCCGCTTCCGGGTGATCGCGGACCACGTCCGCAGCGCGCTGATGCTGATCGGCGACGGCGTCACCCCGGGCAACGAGCAGGGCGGCTATGTACTCCGCCGCCTGCTGCGGCGCTCGATCCGGTCGATGCGCCTGCTGGGCTACGAGGACCCGAGCCTGGTGGAGCTGCTGCCGACCAGCCTTGAGCAGATGAAGAAGTCGTACCCCGAGCTGGAGGCCGACTTCCCGCGGATCAGCCAGATCGCCTATGCGGAGGAGGAGGCGTTCCGGCGTACTCTCACCGCCGGTACGACGATCTTCGACCTGGCTGTGAAGAACGTGAAGGCTTCCGGTGACGCGCAACTGGCGGGCAACCAGGCCTTCCAGCTGCACGACACGTACGGGTTCCCGATCGACCTGACCGTCGAGATGGCCGCCGAGCAGGGTCTGCAGGTGGACACCGACGGCTTCCGGTCGTTGATGAAGGAGCAGCGCGAGCGGGCCAAGGCGGACGCGCGGGCCAAGAAGGCCGGCCACGCGGACACCTCGGCGTACCGGGAGCTGCGGGAGAAGGGCGTCACCGAGTTCACCGGGTACGACGAGCTCGCGACCGATTCGCAGGTCCGTGGTGTGCTGCGGGATGGCGCAATCGCCGGCGCTGCCGAGCAGGGTGAGACCGTTGAGGTGGTGCTGGAGAAGACTCCGTTCTACGCGGAGTCCGGTGGCCAGATCGCGGATGAAGGTCTGATCGTCGGTGACGGGTTCAAGCTGAAGGTGCTCGACGTCCAGCGGCCGGTCAAGGGTCTGATCGTGCACCGCGTCGAGGTCGTCGAGGGTGCCGTGCAGGCTGGGCTTGATGTGCACGCTCAGGTCGACAAGGAGTGGCGGATCTCGGCTTGCCAGGCGCACTCCGGGACTCACGTGGTCCACGCTGCGTTGCGTCAGGTGCTTGGCCCGACTGCGTTGCAGAGCGGGTCGTACAACAAGCCTGGGTATCTGCGGCTCGACTTCGCTTGGTCGTCGGCGCTGGACCAGGCGACGCGGAGTGAGATCGAAGAGGTCGCGAACCTGGCTGTCCGGCAGGACCTGCAGGTGTCCGCGCAGTACATGTCGCTGCCGGAGGCTCGGGAGTGGGGTGCGCTGGCGCTGTTCGGCGAGACCTATGACGACTCCGTGCGGGTGGTGGAGATCGGCGGACCTTGGTCGCGTGAGCTCTGCGGTGGTACGCACGTGAAGCACTCGTCGCAGGTCGGCGCGCTGACGGTGACGAGTGAGTCGTCCGTTGGTGCTGGTGTGCGGCGGCTCGAGGCGTTTGTCGGTATGGACGCGCTGCACTACCTGGGTCGCGAGCGGGCGCTGGTGCGGCTGCTCTCGGAGAACCTGAAGACGCGGCCGGAGGAGCTGCCGGCGAAGGTGGCCGATCTGGCCGAGCGGCTGCGGGTCGCCGAGAAGGAGCTGGAGAAGATCCACGCTGGTCAGGTGCTGGCGGCCGGTGCGGAGCTGGCGAAGGCTCCCAAGGACGTCTTCGGGGTCGCTTATGTCGGTCACCGGGCGCCCGACGGCGTCAACGGCGGCGACCTGCGCAAGCTGGCGCTCGACGTGCGTGGCCGGATGCCTGCCGACAAGCCGGCTGTTGTCGCGGTACTGAGCGTCAACGACGGCAAGCCTGGCGTAGTCATCGCCCTCAACGACGTAGCCCGCGAATGGCGCCTGAAGGCCGGCGATCTGGTCCGCATCGCTGCTGAGCAGCTGGGCGGCCGAGGCGGCGGCAAGGACGACGTCGCCCAAGGCGGCGGCACGGAAGCCTCCGGCGCCGACAAGGCCCTTGCCGCAGTCGAACACGCCATCGGCCAACTAGTAACTGGTTGAGGATGAACCTCCGCCCCCGCACACCTCTGAGCCGCCGCGCTGCACCGCAGCGCGGCGGTCGGTTGTACTGGTGGACCCTGGGCGGGGCACACTGATGCGCCGGGGCGTACGCGTCGCGTTGGATGTCGGGGATGCGAGGATCGGGGTCGCTAGCTCGGATCCGCACGGGATTCTTGCTACGCCGGTGGAGACTGTTCGGGCTGGGGCTGGGGCGCTCGAGCGGATTGTCGGACTTGTGGTCGAACTGGAGGCGTTCGAGGTGATCATCGGGTTGCCTCGGTCGTTGTCTGGGGGAGAGGGACCGGCGGCAGTGAAGGTACGGGCTACCTCGGTACAGCTCGGCGAACTGCTGCGGACGGCGAACGTGGAGGCGGAGGTGCGGCTGGTGGATGAGCGGTTCACGACCGTCACCGCCGAACGGATGCTGCGGGAACGGGGTAAGAAGGGCTCCAAGCGGCGGGCCGTGGTCGACCAGGCCGCGGCGGTCGTGATTCTGCAACACGCGCTCGACTTCGAGCGCGAGACCGGCAACCCACCCGGGAGGCCCCTGTGAACGGAACATCGGTGAACGAAGACCGCGACAACCCCCGCGACGGCCAGACCGAGGACTTCAGGGACGATCTCGGCCTGCGCCCGGAGAGCCGGGTCGAACGCCGGGCCAACCGCCGCAAGACCCGCGCCCGGCGCGGCTTCGGCTGCTTCGCCGGCCTGGTCTCGCTGCTCGTCGTGGGCGCCCTGGTGGCCGCCCTCGCCGTCGGTTTCGGCAAGGGCCGCGACGCGATCGAGAAGGTGTTCGCCGCCCCCGACTACGAGGGCGCCGGCAGCAGCGAGACGGTCACCGTCGAGATCGCCGCCGGGCAGAGCTCCCAGTCGATCGCCGACACGCTCGAGAAGAAGGGCGTGGTGAAGAGCGCCAAGGCGTTCGAGCGGGTCGCCCGCGACGACCCGCGCTCCAAGAAGATCCAGGCGAACCTGTACACGCTGCACAAGCAGATGTCGTCCAAGGCCGCGCTGGAGCTGCTGCTCGACACGGCGAAGTCGGTGCTCGTCACCCGGTTCACCATCCCGCCCGCCCGGACCAAGGCCGAGATCGTCAACCTGCTGCAGAAGAGCAAGGCGGCCAAGCTCCCGCCCGGCGCCGCTCAGATCGCGATGAGCAAGCCGCAGCAGCTCAAGCTCCCGTCGTGGGCGAACAACAACCCCGAGGGCTTCCTGCTCCCCGGCACCTACGACATCCCGAAGGACGCGAACGCGTACACGGTCCTCCGCTTGTCGACGGCCGGTTTCGCCAAGGCCGCGGCCGACCTGCAGCTGATCCAGAAGGCCAACCGCAAGCACCTCGACCCGTACCAGGCGGTGATCGTCGCCAGCATCATCGGCGCCGAGACGAACCGCAAGGAGGACTACGGCAAGGTCGCGCGGGTCATCTACAACCGGCTGGCGGCCGGGCAGAAGCTGCAGATGGACTCGACGATCCACTACATCGTCGGCCGCACCGGTGGCGTCTACACCTCCAAGCAGCAGCGCGAGACGCAGTCGCCGTACAACACCTACCTGCACGAGGGACTGCCGCCGACGCCGATCAACTCCCCGGACAAGGACATGCTGCGCGCGGCCCTCAACCCGGCGACGGGCACCTGGAAGTACTTCACCCTGGTCAATCTCGACACCGGTGAGACCCGGTTCGCGACCACCGGCGAAGAGCACCAGAAGAACGTCGACCTGCTGACGGCGTTCTGTAAGGCCCACACCGGTAGGTGCTGAACCGATGACCCGTTGCGCCGTGCTCGGTCAGCCGATCGCGCACTCACTGTCGCCTGCCATGCACAGAGCGGCGTACGCCGAACTCGGGCTCGACTGGCGGTACGACGCGTACGAGGTCGGCGAGGATGAGCTGCGTACCTTCTTGAGTACGTTGGGCGACGATGTCCGCGGGCTGTCCTTGACGATGCCTTTGAAGCGCGTCGCGCTGGACTTGGTCGACGTCGTCGATCCGGTGGCCGAGTTGATCGGTGCGGCGAACACGATGCTGTTCGAGGCCGACGGATCGCGGTCGGCCCACAACACCGACGTACCGGGGCTGGTGTCGGCATTTGCCGAGCGGGGGATCACCGGCGCCGACACGGCCGTAGTACTGGGTGGGGGAGCGACTGCTGCGTCGACCCTGGCTGCCCTGCGTGGGTTGAAGGTCAGCGAGGTGACGCTGGTGGTGCGTGACCTGTCGAAGGCCGAGCGGTTGCGGGATCTCGCTGCCGAGCTGGGCCTGAAGGTCTCGGCGACGGACTTCAACCAGGTCGAGCAGATCGGTGGCTTCGACCTCTGCGTCTCGACGTTGCCCGGCGGCGCCGTGGACCCGTGGGCGGAGCACTTCGCCCAGGTCGCGCCGGTGGTCTTCGACGTGGCCTACCACCCCTGGCCGACCCAGCTCGCGATCGCGGCGCACCGGATCGGTACAGAGCTGTTGAACGGCCTTGACCTGCTTGTGCATCAGGCGACCCTCCAAGTGGAGATGATGACTGGTATGTCGCCCGCGCCCCTGGCGGCTATGAGAGCCGCCGCGCGTGAGGAGCTGAACGACCGTGAGCCCAGTTGACCGCCGTACCGTACTGAAGGCAGGCGGCGCGCTGGCCGCGATCGCGCTGACCAGCTGCTCCGAGGTCAAGCCGGCCAACGCCGGTCCCGCCGGGCTCATGGGCGCTACCGCCGGGCCGGACTGGACGGCCTTCCAGAAGAGCATCAAGGGCACCGTGTACCTCCAGGGCAAGCCCGGATACCCGACCGTGCGCCAGCTCTTCAACCCGCGGTGGGACACCGTCGCGCCGGCGGCTGTGGTGCGCACGGCGAACGCGACCGACGTCCGCACGGCGATCCTGTTCGCGCGCAAGAACAAGCTGCTCTCGGTGCCGAAGAGCGGCGGACACTCGTACGTCGGCGCCTCGACGGTCAGCAAGGGGCTGGTCGTGGACGTCAGCCAGATGCGCTCGATGAGCTACTCGGGCAACGTGCTCACCGTCGGTGCAGGCGCGAAGCTGTACGACGTCCATACGTTCCTGGACAAGTACGGCAAGTCCCTGCCGACCGGGACCTGCCCCACCGTCGGTATCGCCGGGCTCACCCTCGGCGGCGGGATGGGCGTGCACACGCGGGCGTTCGGCCTGACCTGCGACCGAATCCAGTCGATGGGCGTGATCACCGCCGACGGCGTCGCGCGCAACGTCAGCGCCACGGTCGATCCCGACCTGTTCTGGGCGCTGCGTGGTGGTGGCGGTGGCAACCTCGGCATCGTCACATCGTTCAAGCTGATCACCATCCCGGCGGCGAAGCTCGGGTTCTTCCGGCTGACGTGGCCGGAGTCGAAGGCCGCGGCCGTCATCAAGGGCTGGCAGAAGTTCGCCCAGGTCGCGCCGATCACCTCCTGGGGCAACGTGCACATCGATGCCAAGAGCAACGGAACGCTGCAGATCCACGTCCTCGGATGCTCGACCGCCGGCAACGGCGCGGCCGCCGCGGCGCAGCTCGAGTCGTACGTCGGATCGAAGGCGACCACCCGGACCTTCGCGGTCCGCACGCACATGGAGGCGGTGAAGTACCTGGGTGGCGGCACGACCAGTGCTCGTCAGGGCTTCCTGGCCGGCTCCGACGTGCTGAAGCCGATGTCCGCCACGACCATCGCTGCCCTGCTTGGTGCGGTGAAGACTGCCGCTCGGGCGAAGCTTCCGGCTGCCGCGATCCTCGACCCGCTGGGCGGTCAGGCGGCGAAGATCCCGTCCGGCGGCTCCTCCTGGGGTCACCGATCCGCAGTCGGCGTCGTCCAGTGGTACTCCGGACTGGCAGCCCACCCGACAGCCGCCCAGCTCAAGGCGGCCCAGACCTTCATCACCAACGGCCACCGCGCCGTCAAGCCGTCGTCAGCCGGTGGCTACGTGAACTACGTGGAGACCGGCCGCTCGGTCAGCACGTACTACGGCGCCAACTACGCCCGCCTGCAAGCAGTCAAGAAGAAGTACGACCCCACCAACTTCTTCCACAACAGCTACACAATCGCCTGACCCGGCCCCACCCGCCACTAGCCTTCGGCCATGAAACTGTGGCGGTTGGTGGCGGGAGTGCTCGGATTGGCCCTGCTGGGAGTCGGCGTCGCGCCCGCGTGGGCGTGCGCCTGTGGCGGGTACCTCCCGGACGCGGAGTCGCGCGCCCGGGTGTTCGGCGAGAACGCCCTGGTCCGCTACGACGGCGGCCAGGAGGAGATCGTGTTGTCGATGTCCGTCCAGGGTCAGTCGAAGAAGGCCGCCTGGATCATGCCGGTGCCGGCGGCCGCGAAGGTCGAGCTCGGCGACAACGACCTCTTCTCCCGGTTGCAGTCGATCACCCGGCCGAAGATCGTGACCCGCAAGACGTACTGGCCGTTCCGCGATCTGGGGATCATGGGCAGCCGCGGTGACACCGGCGGCGCACCGATGGCGGGTGCGGGCGTGGACGTGCGCCAGCAGATGCGGCTCGGCCCCTTCCAGGTGGCGCGGCTCGGCGGGGCGAGCGGCACTGCGGTGACCGACTGGCTCCGCACCAACGGGTACGCCGCTCCTGCGAGTCTGGCCGCCAACCTCACGCCGTACCTGACCGAGAAGTGGGAGATCGTCGCGGTCAAGCTGGCCCCGAAGGAGGACGGCACTCCGATGACGGGCTCGACCCCACCGCTGCGGCTGACCTTTGCCTCGCCACAGATCGTCTACCCGATGCGGCTCAGCAAGGGGGCGACTACGGCTCAGACGGTCACCGTTTACGTCGCAGCGGCGTACCGGGTGGATGCCTCGACGCTGCCCGATCCGGATGTGAAGCCCGAGCTCCTGTACGCCGGACGCCTGGCGAACGAGGACGCTCCGCAACTCGCCGCGCCCACAACGTTCCTGACGGCGTACTCGGTGACGTATCGCGAGCCGGGCCGGATCACCGCTGATTTCGGTTTCACCCAGGCGGCGAACAATGACGAGTTCGAGCGGGTGAAGTACGTCACCGAGAACGAGGGCCTGTGGAGCACGATCGCGGTGCTGCTCGGCGGCCCGCTGCTGATCGGCGTCGGCGCCGCGCTGATCGGCCGAAGGCTCGTGAAGCGCGTTGTCCACAGGGGGCCTGGTGAGGAGGTCTAGGCGGTCGGGGATCGTCTAGGCTGCTGGATCGTGCCGGCTGACAATGCGTTGCTCGCGGCAGGGGCCGGGATCGTCCTCTGCGGGCCGGCCGCGTTCGCGCTCGGGCCGCTGGTGATGCGCCGGATCCCGGAGCCGATCCTCGAAGAGGGCGACACCAAGATCCCGTACGCCGAACTCGCCGGGCAAGGCGTCGCCACCAAGGCGGCGTACTGGTGTGGCGTGACGGCCGCGATCGCCGGCGGGCTGCTCGGGTGGGCGCTCGGGGCGTCGGCCGGGCTGGCCGCCTGGCTGGTTCTCGCGGTCGCGGGATCGGTACTCGGGTACATCGACGCGCGGACGAGATACCTCCCGTCGGCGATCATCTGGCCCGCGTACCTGCTCGTCGGTCTGGCGCTGGTGATCGCTGCGCTGCAGACGGGCGAGTGGGGATCGCTGTGGCGGTCCGCGATCGCGGGAGCCGTCGGGTTCGGTGTGTTCTACCTGCTCTGGTTCGTGTTCCCGCGAGGCGTCGGTTTCGGCGACGTGCGGCTGTCCGGATTGCTGAGCATCGCGCTGGGCTGGCTCGGCTGGGGCGAGCTGGTGGCCGGTCTGTACGGCGGGTTCTTCCTCGGCGCGGTGATCGGGATCGTGCTGACCGCTGCGAAGGTGTTCAAACGCAAGCAGTTGTTCCCGTTCGGCCCGTTCATGCTCGTCGGCGCGCTGATCGGCGTACTGGCAGGCCAGCCGTTGGAGCGGCTCTACCTCGGCTGACCAGTTGACGACCCGCCGCCCGCGTAGTGTGTTCCGCCCCGGCCGGGACGCCGGGCCTGATCCTCGGGGGACGGGCCGGACGTCCCGGCGGACGGGTCTACCAGCCGGGGTAGCGGGTGGTCCACGTGGTGTGCGGGCCGTAGTCGCCGTGCAGGCGGTTGGCGCGGGTGAACTCCAGGACGAAGTCGTCGGCCAGCTGGAGGATCGTGCCGCGGCCTTCGAGCGGGAAGACGAGCTCGGCCGGGAGAGCGGTCTCTCCATGCAAGGCGCCGAGGATGTTGCCGCAGATCGCGCCGGTGGAGTCGCTGTCGCCGGAGTGCGTCACCGCGAGCGCAAGAGCGTCGAGGAACTGGTCGGGTTCGGGGTAGGCGAGCGCGCAGTACACGCCGATCGCGAGCGCTTCCTCAGCGATCCAGCCGCCACCCAGCCGCTCGATCGTCTCCGGACTGTGGGCAAGGTCCTGTGCCGCGAGCTCCCGCGCGGCGGCGAGCGCGGCGATGGTCTCCTCATGGCCCGGCTTCGTCGCCAGCAGGGTTTGGGCTTCGTCCAGCGCATCATCAAGGCCGGCGCCCTGGTTGAGGTGGTGGATGATGGCGGCCAGCGCACCCGAGGCGAGCTTGCCGGTCACATGGCCGTGGGTGTACCCGGCGATCTGGGCCGCCGCGTCGAAGATCCACTCCGCGTTGTTCGCGGGAAGCAGACCGACGGGCGCCACCCGCATCACGCCGCCGCAGCCTTTGGAGTCGTTGACGGCCTGCTCCCCGAAGCGCTGGATGGTGTCGCCGTCCTTGCGCGCCGCGGTCAGCGCTTCCAGACAGGTATTGCCCGGCGCCCGGCGTGCATACAGCCACCGGACGGATTGCAGCCAGCCGTCGCGCTCGCCGCTCGGTTTCAGCAGCAGCTGGGTGTCCAGCCATCGGTCGTAGGCGTGGTGCACGACACCGAGGGTGAAGCCGATCCCACGGTCGGTCCGGACGCCGGCCCGGATCAGCCCCTCGACCGTGAACAACGTCATCTGGGTGTCGTCGGTGACCGTACCGGCCGGCCAGTACGGGCCCTTGGCAACGAATTCGCGGACGCCGTCGGGGTGGTCGGCGACGATCGACGACCGGTCGTCGAACTCCACCGGACCGCCCAGCGCGTCGCCGATCGCGCCGCCGAGCAGGCAGCCCCTGACCCGGGCCCGGTAGGCCTCGTCGTCGGCCCGTGTCATCGGTATCTCCCAGTCGTCGGGTGGTCGCAAGAGAACGGCCATGGTGGCGCTAGCACTACCTCTAGACGGGTCCCAAGGCCAGTTCGTTCCGCCTCGCCGGCTCATAGATTCGTACTTACCGAACCACGGACCAACGAGGAGGACGCCATGACCAGCAAACTGCGCCGCACCGTCGCCCGGGCGGCCGCCGCGGGCCTGGCAACAGTAGTACTGGGTGGTGCTGCCGCCGCAGGGGCCGCCGCCGCGACATCGCAGAGCCACAACGCCTGTGGGACCAACCCGGTGAGCAAGGCCCTGGACGTCGCACTCTCCGTCCGCAGCGCCCTCGACCCGGAGCGCGCCAGCACCTGCTAATTCGTTGCACGGTTGCCACTTGCCGGCTTTAGGGTGGGGCGCATGGCAACGGTCAAGCAGGTCCAGGTCACCTTCGACTGCGCGGATCCCGAGCGCGTCGCCCGCTTCTGGTGCGAGGTACTGGGCTACGTCGTACCGCCGCCGCCCCCGGGCTTTGCCGACTGGGACGAGTTCGACCGCTCGCTGCCCGCCGAGCATCAGGGGTCGGCCTTCGCCTGCGTCGACCCGACCGGGGTGGGTCCGCGACTGTTCTTCCAGCGGGTGCCCGAGGGCAAGGTGGTCAAGAACCGGGTGCATCTCGACGTACGGGCCGGTACCGGGCTGGTGGGCGACGAGCGGCTGGCGACTCTCAGGGCCGAGTCCGAGCGGCTGATCGCGCTCGGTGCGACGGTCTTCCAGGAGCAGGTCGCCGACGGCTTCAACGAGTCGTGCATCACGATGCTGGACATCGAGGGCAACGAGTTCTGCCTCGATTGACAGCCGCCTCGAAGTGACTAGGTAGCGTGAGACCGCTCCCGGCCGGTGGGTGGGCTCATGGGAGGATTGCGGCATGTTGCGCTGGCTCACCGCCGGCGAGTCGCACGGACAAGCGCTCGTCGCCGTACTCGAAGGTCTTCCCGCAGGCGTCCAGGTCACCACAGATGACGTGGCCGACGCCCTGGCCCGTCGTCGTCTCGGCTACGGCCGTGGCGCCCGGATGAAGTTCGAGCGGGACGAGGTGACCTTTCTCGGCGGGTTCCGGCACGGACTGTCGCTCGGCAGCCCGGTCGCGATCCAGGTCGGCAACACCGAGTGGCCGAAGTGGGAGCAGGTGATGTCGGCCGACCCGGTCGATCCCGACGTACTGGCCGACCTGGCCCGGAACGCGCCGCTGACCCGCCCCCGGCCTGGCCATGCGGATCTGGCCGGCATGCAGAAGTACGGGTTCGACGAGGCCCGGCCGGTGCTCGAGCGGGCGAGTGCTCGCGAGACCGCGGCCCGGGTCGCGCTCGGTGAGGTCGCCGCGAGGTTCCTGCAGCAGGCGTACGGCGTGACGATCGTCAGCCATGTCGTCGAGCTCGGCACCGTCAAGGCGCCGTACGGCGTGATTCCCTCGTACGACGATGTCGCGCGGCTAGACGCCGATCCGGTCCGCTGCCTGGACCCGGACGCGAGCAAGCAGATGGTCGCGGAGATCGACCAGGCGCAGAAGGCCGGCGACACCCTCGGTGGCGTCGTCGAGGTGATCGTCGACGGACTCCCGCCGGGCCTCGGCAGCTACGTGCACTGGGATCGGCGGCTGGATTCGAAGCTGGCCGGTGCGCTGATGGGCATCCAGGCGATCAAGGGCGTCGAGCTCGGCGACGGCTTCGAGCTGGCCCGGACGCCGGGGTCGCAGGCGCATGACGAGATCGTCGCGGAGGGTGGCTCGGTACGGCGTACCAGCGGCCGCTCCGGTGGTACCGAAGGCGGCATGAGCACGGGGGAGACGCTGCGCGTGCGCGCGGCGATGAAGCCGATCGCGACCGTGCCGCGGGCGTTGCGCACGATCGACACGGTCACCGGCGAGGCGGCCGCGGCGCATCACCAGCGCTCCGACGTCTGCGCCGTACCGGCCGCGGGGATCGTCGCCGAGGCGATGGTCGCGCTGGTGCTGGCCGATGTGTCGGTGGAGAAGTTCGGCGGCGACTCGGTCGGCGAGACCTCCCGCAACCACAAGAGCTACCTGGCCGGCCTCCCCAGCACCATCACCCCCCGCGAGTGGAGCGCCGAGTGAGCGCTCCTGTAGTCGTTCTTGTTGGGCCGCCTGGGTCGGGGAAGTCGACGATCGCTGAGCTGATCGCGGCGAAGCTCGGCAAGGCTCACCGCGATACCGATACGGATGTCGAGAACACGGCGGGGAAGCCGATCTCGGACATCTTCGTGGACTCGGGTGAGCCTGCGTTCCGGGCGATGGAGCGGGCGGCGATCGTGGCGGCTCTCGGCGCCGACGACGTCGTACTGTCGCTCGGCGGTGGCGCCATCCTCGACCCCGACACGCGTGCGGATCTGGCCGGTCACAACGTCGTCTTCCTCGACGTCTCCGTCGGCGAAGCGGCCAAGCGGGTCGGTCTCGGCGTCGCGCGGCCGTTGCTGCTGGGCAACGTCAGGACGCAGCTGAAGAACCTGATGGACGCCCGCCGGCCGCTGTACGCCGAGATCGCCAAGCACACGGTGAGCACCGACGGCCGGGCGCCCGAGGAGATCGCCGACGAGATCCTGGAGCAACTCGGATGACCGACCACCAGCCGGAGCAGGTCGTCGACGCGGCCGGCGCCAACCGGATCCGGGTTGCCGCGGCTTCGCCGTACGACGTTGTCATCGGCAACAATCTGCTCGGCGAACTGCCTGCCCTGCTGGGCGATGACGTCCGCCGCGTAGCGGTTATCCACCCACGTGCGCTGCGGACCAGCGGTGACGCGATCCGCGACGACCTGGTCGCCGGCGGGTACACAGCACATGCGATCGAGATCCCGGACGCCGAGGAGGCCAAGTCGGCCGAGGTGCTCGCGTACTGCTGGTCGGTGCTCGGTCAGGCCGGCTTCACCCGGTCCGACGCGATCGTGTCGATCGGCGGCGGGACGACAACCGACCTGGCCGGCTTCGTGGCGGCGACCTGGTTGCGTGGCGTCAAGGTGGTGCACATCCCGACGACGCTGCTCGGCATGGTCGACGCGGCCGTCGGCGGCAAGACCGGCATCAACACGGCCGAGGGCAAGAACCTGGTCGGCGCGTTCTGGGAGCCGGCCGGAGTACTTTGCGACCTGGCCGCGCTGGAAACCCTGCCCCGCAACGATTATGTGAGCGGCCTGGCCGAGGTGGTGAAGTGTGGCTTCATCGCCGATCCGGTGATCCTCGAGTTGGTGGAGGCGGATCCGGAGGGGGCTGCGTCACCGGCGTACAAGCACACCGAGGAACTGATCGCCCGCGCGATCCAGGTCAAGGCGGACACGGTCGGCGCGGATCTGCGCGAGAAGACGACGACCGCTGGCGGGCAGATCGGGCGCGAGGCGCTCAACTACGGACACACGCTCGGGCACGCGATCGAGCGGGTCGAGCGGTACAAGTGGCGTCATGGTGCGGCGATCAGCATCGGGATGGTTTTCGTCGCCGAGCTCGCCCGAGCGGCGGGCAAGCTCGACGACGCGACGGCCGATCGGCATCGCGCAGTACTGGAATCGCTCGGACTGCCGGTGAAGTACCGCGCCGACGCGTGGCCGCACCTGCAGGACGCGATGAAACTCGACAAGAAGACCCGGGCCGACCGCCTCCGCTTCGTGATCCTCGACGCCCTCGCCAAGCCCACAATCCTCGAAGCCCCCGACCCAGGCCTCCTCATCGCCGCCTACACCGAGGTCAGCTGAAGTAGTCGCTGTTCTTGTAGGTCTTGTTGAAGCCGAATCCGCCGGAGTCCACCACGGTGGTGGGGCCGGTGGATCCGGGAATCTCGACCAGCCGGTTCGACTTGTCGAGGAACTGCACCTCGACCTGGTACTTCGCCGCCCTGCTGATCGGGGCGTCGAGCCAGGCCTGGGTGAAGCTGAGGCCGTCGAGTGCCTTGCTGCTGAACCACTGCGGCTGCGGGGTTCCGTTGATGAGGATGCGTTGCCGGACCCGGTCCACCTCCGGAGGCACCCGCACCCAGAGGGGGGTGGCCCATTTCTTGCCCGGCTTGGCCTCGAACTCGATCATCTCCTTGGGCCGGAAGCTGTCGTCGTAGCGGGGCGTGAAGATGCTCTCGCCCTTGGGTAACTTCGCGAGCTCTTCCTGGGTGAGCGCCGGCCCGACGGTGGTCCAGAAGGTCTCCAGCCGCATGCCCCGGCTCGCGAGGTCCTCTCCAGCGGTTTTGACCGGGTAGCCGCTGCAAGCTGTCAACCGCCCGTCGCCTGGCGGGATGCCGTTGCCACCGGGATCGTGTCCCTCGACGGCCACCGTCCAGTCCTCGTGCTTTCCCCAGGCAGTGCGGATCTTGAGCGCGTGCAGAACGGTGTACGGCTTCTCCCAGGGCCTGCAGATGGTGAAAACCTGCGCGATCTCGGCCTTGGACAGTGGTCCGAGATCAAGGGAGACCTCGGATTCAGCGGGCTTGCTCGCGGGGGTGACGGTGGGGTCGCCGGACTTCAGGGTCTGCGGGACGATCAGGATGGCGCCGACGACGGCAGCGACGGCTGCGGCGGCGACCGCGGGAACCAGCCAGCCCGGGCGCTTGGCGGGCTTCGCCTCGCGCGGAACGGTGAGGATCTTGTCGAGGATCTGCTGCTTGTTCGGCAGGGGGCGTTCGGCAGGTGGCTTGGTGATGGTCATCGCAGGCCTTCCGTGGTGTCGAGATCGATCAGGCCGGTGAGGCGGCGGCGGGCTCGGGCCAGGCGGGACTTGACGGTGCCTTCGGGGACGCCGAGGACCTGGGCCGCCTCGGCCATCGAGCAACCGGACCAGGCGACCAGTTCGATCACCTCGCGCTGATCGGCCGGTACCTTCGCCAGGGCCCGGCGCAACTCGCTCATCGCACGCTCGTCGTCGACCTTCTCGGCGGCCAGCGCGGAGTGGTCCGGGGTGGTGGTGGACCCGCCGATGGCACCGAGCCGCTGGCGCAGAGCAGTCAGCCTCCGACCGGACCTGGTCACGTTGGCGCACTCGTACCGCGCGATCGTCAGCAGCACCGGGCGCGCGCTGTCGAGCGCCAATACGTCGATCCGGCCCTCGCCGGCGCGCCGCCACAGCGCGGTGAACGTCGCCTGGACGATGTCCTCCGCGAGCGACCAGGAGCTCGTCCGGCGGAACGCGAAGTTGTAGACGGCGTCGCTGTACCGATGGAAGAGCTCGGTCAGGGCGACCTGGTCAGCGGATCGCAGCCGTTCCCACAGCTCCCGATCCGAATCGACCGCCTGCCCCGTGCCCTCTCCCATCAGCACCCCCACTATCGGTGTACTCATACCCGGAAGAGTCCGGAAGTCAGGTACCGGTTCCGTCCAGCTCCTGCGGGAGGGCGCGAGAGTGCAGGACGTCCAGCCTGGACACCGCCCGGGTGAGCACAACATAGAGCCGGTTCAGGCCACGGGGCTCGGCCTCGATGATGGCGGCGGGCTCGATGACGATGACGTGGTCGTACTCGAGGCCCTTCGCGAGCGCAGCCGGGACGACCGCTACCCGGCCGTCGCCGTCGGGCTCGATCGTGTCGATGCCGTCCTCTCGCAATGCTGTTCTGAGGTGGTCGATCGCGTTGTCGGCGGCGATGACGCCGATCGAGCCCTCTTCCTTCAAAGCAGCCCGTACTGCGTCCGTGCAGGCCTTGGCGAGGTCTGTTGCCCGTTGGATGGTCAGGCGGCCGTCGGAGCGGAAGGATCTCGTCGGCGGGACGTCGATGGTGAGGCTGTGGAGGAGACGGTTCGCCAGCTCGACGACGGCGGCGGGGACGCGGTAGCCGGTGGTGAGGGCGACGATCTGACTGTCGGGCTTGCCGAGGTGGGCGAGCTGGTCGGGCCAGTTGCGGGTGGCCCACGGCGTCGTGCCTTGGGCGAGGTCGCCGAGGACGGTGATCGAGCCGTGTTCGCTGCGGCGGGCGATCGCGCGGCACTGCATGGGGGAGAGGTCCTGCGCTTCGTCGATGACCACGTGGCCGTAGGTCTGGCCGCGCTCGAGGAGAGCGCTCGCTTCGTCCAGCAGGACGGCGTCGGCGGCGGTCCAGAGAGCGCTCTTCGGTTTGCGGGGGCGCGGCCAGCTGATCGCGCCCTGCTCGTTGTCGGTGAGGAGCTCGTCGGCGGCCCTGGCGAGGAGGGCGCGGTCGCTGAGTAGGTCGGCGAGGAGCTCGTCGGCTTTGACGGCCGGCCAGACCGCGTCGACGGCCGGTGTTACCGCGCGGCCCATCTTGCGAAGCCAGATGCCGTTGCAGTTCTGGCCGCGGGCCTCGGCCTGTCGCTGGAGGGCGGCGACGAGGCGGGAGATCACCCGCTCCCGGCCGAGTAGGTACGCCGTCGCCTCCTGCCGCGCGTCGACGACCATCTGCTCGAACTCGTGCTGGTTGACCCGCCACCGGTACGACGAGTCCGGTACGACGACTGCGTCCTCTGGTGTGCGGACCCGTTCGTAGAGCGCTCTCCGGAGCACCTCGGCCATCCGCGGGTCGTGCTTCGTCCGCGCAGTCGCCGGCTCGTCCGTACTGCGAATCGGGTGCCGTTCGTCGGTCAGCAGCTCCTCGATCGTCGTCTGCTCGACATCGACCTCGCCGAGCGTCGGAAGTACGGCCGAGATGTAGTGCAGGAACGCCCGGTTGGGGCCGAGCACCAGTACTCCGTTGCGTTGCAACCGAGCGCGATGCACGTACAACAGGTAGGCCGCCCGATGCAGCCCGACCGCTGTCTTCCCGGTCCCCGGAGCCCCTTGCACACAAAGCGATTCGTCCAGCTCGGCCCGCACCAGCAGATCCTGCTCGGGCTGAATGGTCGCCACGATGTCCCGCATCGGCCCCACCCGAGGCCGCTCGATCTCCGCCCGCAAGATCCCTGACACCGGAGCTGAAGACTGATTGGCTGGTTGCTGGAGGTGTTCGTCTTCGTAGCCGGTGAGGGTGCTGGTGGACCAGCCGAAGCGGCGGCGGGTGGTGATGCCGCGGGGGTCTGTGGGGCTCGCGCGGTAGAAGGAAGTTGAGACCGGGGCACGCCAGTCGATGACCAGGGGCGGGCGGCCGATGGCATCCGAGATGTGCCGGCGGCCGAGGTAGTAGGTCTGGTTGCGGTGCTCGCCTGCGGTCTCGTCGTCGCCGTAGCCGATCAGGCCGAAGAACGGCGGTCCCGTCCCCTCGTCGCCGAGCTCCTGCGCAAGGCTCCGCAGGTAGTAGCCGAGCCGCTCGGCCGTGTACCGATCACCCCAGGTCAGCTCGCCGACGACCACGTTCTGCCGCGCCCCGGCGATCATCGCCTCGAGCGCGACGCGGCAGCGCCCGGCGTACTCGCGTTCCTCGTCCAGTCCCCGCATCCACCCACCAAACTCAAAAGGTTAACTCGGTTAAGTCTTTGACCAGGTTAACACTTTGCTATCGTCAGGGCATGGCCGGACTGCGGGACCGTAAGAAGCAGCAGACCCACGACGCGCTCTCCCGGGCGGCGATCGAGCTCTTCCTGGAGCGCGGGTTCGACGAGGTGTCGGTGGCGGACATCGCGGCCGCCGCGGACGTCTCGAAGCCGACCCTGTTCAAGTACTTCGCCACCAAGCAGGACCTCGCCCTGCACCGGATCGCCGATCACGCCGGCGAGGCAGCGCGCGTCGTCGCCGCGGCGCCGGCCAACCCGGTCGAGGCGCTGCGCGATCACTTCGTCGACGGCCTGAAGCGGCGGGATCCGGTCACCGGTCTCAACGACACCCCGAGCGTCCTCGCCTACTACCGCCTGATCCTCCACACCCCGGCACTGGCCAACCACGTCCATCAGTTCGTCGCAGCCGACCAGACCGCTCTTGCCGACGCACTCGGCGGCGGCCTGGCCAACGAGCTGACAGCCGCCGACCTGATCTCGACCCAACAGGTCCTGTCCCGCCGCAACTGGGTCGCGCTCACCGGCGGCATCACCGCGGACACCCTCTACAAGACGGCGGTCGCCGAGGCGAAACAGGCCTATGCCCGGCTCGCCCGCCGATAGTGCCCAAGTACGAAGTCTTTCAACGGGACGGCGGACTCGGAGCACTACTCTGAGTCCCGTGACTGATGCTGACGGACGCCGCGTACTGGTACTGAACGGACCGAACCTGGGCCGCCTGGGTTCCCGGGAGCCCGACGTCTACGGAGCGACCACGTTCGCCGATCTGGTCGCCGATTGCGAGAAGACCGGTGCCGAGCTCGGCCTCCAGGTGGAGGTCCGCCAGACGGACGACGAAGCGGAACTGGTCGGCTGGATCCACGAGGCCGCGGACAGCAAGACCCCCGTGGTCCTCAACCCGGCGGCCTTCACCCACTACTCGTATGCCCTCCGCGACGCCTGCGCCCAGCGCACCGCGCCCTTGATCGAGATCCACATCAGCAACCCGGCAGCCCGCGAGGAGTTCCGCCACACCAGCGTCGTGGCCGCCGTCGCCAGCGGCACCATCGCCGGCTTCGGCCTCGACTCCTACCGCCTGGCCCTGCGCGCCCTGACGACCCTGTTCTGACCACCCTGGCCTGACCTCCCCGAGGGGCTGTTTCACGGGGGCGGATGGACAAGAGATCGGCATGAGACGTCGGTGAACTGCGCCCGCGTGACTCTTGGATCGAGTCGGTGCCCGGCCGGCAGCCGAAATTTAAGGCTGGCTGAAGGTCGGGGACCACGATCGGGATTGACGATTTTGGGGGTTCGACGTGACTGCGGATTCGATCCGTTCCGTTCCACGAAAACGCTCTGGGGGAGTGACGTACATGACGCAACAACGCATACCTGTCTGGGTGAAGGCGCTCGACCCGCTGTCGCAGTTCGGGTTGGTGCACGCGCTCCGGCAGCGTCCGGAGATCGTGCTGATCGGTGACGCCGAACTGGCCGAGTCGCAGCAGGCGCAGTCGCAGCAGGGCAAGACCGACCAGCGCACCACCCCGCCAGTGGTGGCTCTGATCGCGGTCGACTCGCTGGACGCGGGCGCGGTGCAGGTACTGCGCTCGGCTATCCAACGCGGCTGTCGCCGGACCGTGCTGATCGGCAGCACGATCGACGACGAGGCGCTGATGACCGCGGTCGAGCTGGGGGTCTCGGGTGTGCTTCGGCGTACCGACGCGACCGCTGACCGCATCGTGCATCTGCTCCAGGCTGCGGCTGCCGGCGATGGCAGCCTGCCGCCTGACCTGCTGGGCCGGTTGCTCGGCCAGGTGTCGCGCATGCAGCGGCACGTGCTGGCACCGCGCGGCCTGTCCCACACCGGGCTGTCCGACCGGGAGACGCAGGTACTGCGGCTCGTGGCCGACGGCAAGGACACCCAGGAGATCGCGCGTGCGCTGTCCTACTCGGAGCGGACGGTGAAGAACGTCCTGCACGACGTCACCAGCCGCCTGCAGCTCAAGAACCGTTCGCACGCCGTCGCCTACGCCCTCCGCGAGGGCCTCATCTAGCAGCCCCACCCAGCGCCGGACCGGGCCCAACCCGGTCCGGCGCTCTGATGTGCAGCGCCACTGCCCGTTCAGTACCCGACCGTGAACCTGGTCCGGTGGTGCTGCGGGTGCTCGATCTCGTCGATCAGCGCGACGGCGAAGTCCTCCATCGAGATGTACGACGCCCCGCCGGGAGCCACCAGCAACTCGTCCCGCCCCACCCGGTACTGCCCGGTCCGTACGCCGGGTTCGAGGCTGGCCGGCGGACTCACATAAACCCAGTCCACGTCATCGCTGCCCCGAACCACCTCGTACTGCTCGTTGCAAGCCAACGCAATCGGCCGCAGCTCGCGCGGGAAGTCGGGGCCGTCCACAACCGTCATCCGCGGAGCGCCAGGCAACGTGAGGCTCGCTGCACCACCGACGACCACCAACCGAACCGCGGAACCCGCCAGCCCAGCTGTCAACCCCTTGGCAGCAATCGCCAACTCGTGTTCCTGCCCAGGCAGGGGTCGGGTGGCGCCGATGACGACATCCTGCCCGCGACTCAGCCTGACGACATCAGCCGGGTCAGATGCATCTCCTTGTTCGATGAGGAGTGTGCGTCCATGGCTAGGCGGCAGCATCTCCAGGCGTACACGGCTCCGGCCGACTGCTGTTACCTCGTGGTCCCGGGAGAGGGCTTCCTGGGTTGTTCGGGTGCCTACTGCTCCGGTTGCGCCGAAGATGGTGATGCGCATGGCTGGTCCTTTTCAGTTGGGCGGTGATGAGGGCGGCTAGGACGATCAGGCCGCCTAGGAGTTGGAGGGGAGTGAGGTGCTGGTCGACGACCAGCCAGCCGAGGGTGGTGGCTACTACTGGGCTGAGTAGACCTAGGAAGGTGACGTTGGTGGGGGAGAGGGCTCGGAGGCCGCGGAACCAGAGGGCGTACGCGATGGCGGAGCCGAAGAGTGCCAAGTAGCTGTAGCCGGCGAGGTTGGCGGCGGTGAAGGAGGCAGGGGGCGCTCCCTCGACCAGCCAGGCGACCGGCATGAGCAGTAGGCCGCCGGCGACTAGTTGCCAGCCGGTGGTGGCTAGTAGGGGAGCGGGGGAGGCCCAGCGCTTGCTGAGTACTACGCCGGTGGCCATCACTACGGCTCCACCCAGGGCAGCGATAACGCCCCAGGCGTCCAGGCGTGCGTCGGCGCGCAGTACTAGGAGGCTGACGCCTGCTACTCCAGCAGTCGCCGTCAGCAGGGTCTTGACCGTCAAGCGCTCGCCTAGCAGCCCAGTGGAGAGCAGGGCGACCAGTAGCGGCTGCAGCGCGCCCACGGTCGCAGCGACTCCGCCAGGCAGTCGGTAGGCGCCTATGAAAAGCAGGGCGTTGAAGGCGCCGATGTTCAGGGCGCCGAGTACCAGTGCGCGCCACCACCAGATCCCTTGCGGCAGACGTCGGGTGATCGCGACCAGGAGCAGGCCAGCGGGCAGTGCGCGGAGGAAGGCGGCGAGAAGCGGACGCTGCGGTGGCAGCAGCTCCGTTGTGACCAGGTACGTGGTTCCCCACAGCGCCGGCGCGATCGCCGTGGTGAGGATCAGTGAGACTCGATTGCTTAGCACTAAGACAATGTATCTCACCGCTAAGCAACTTCACCAGTGTTTTATCTCACCGCTAAGCGATTTCCAGTACGCTGGAGAGATGGCAGACCATGTCGATCGAGTGCTCGACCAGTGGCGCGAGCGCCGCCCGGATCTGGACGCCTCGCCGATGGCCGTGATCGGCCGGCTGAAGCGACTCTCCCTGCTGATCGACGGCGAGCTGCGCCGCAACTTCGCCAAGCACGACCTCGACCGGGCCTCCTTCGACGTGCTGGCGACCCTCCGCCGCAGCAACGCGGAGCACAGCCTGACCCCGGCCGGCCTGATGCGCTCCTCGATGGTCACCTCCGGCGCGATCACCCAGCGGCTCGACAAGCTGGAGGAGCGCGGCCTGGTCAAGCGCACCCCGAGCGAAACGGATGGCCGCGGTGTCCAGGTCGCGCTCACCCCGGCCGGCCTGGAGCTGGTCGACAAGGTCCTGCCGACCCACATCGACACCGAGAACGGCCTGCTGGCCGGCCTGTCGGCGACCGAACGCGAGACGTTGGCCGACACCCTGCGCAAGCTGCTCGAATCACTCGGCGACACGACAGACTGACCCAATGGATGCCGAAAGCAACGATTCCCCGTACGCCGGAACGTTGCGCGCGGCGTTGACCGACCTACTGGTCGACCAGGGCACCATCCACGACGAGCGGGTCGCCGCCGCGTTCCGGGTGGTCCCGCGGCATCTCTTCGTCCCCTTGGTGCCGCTGGAGATCGCGTACACCGACGACGTCGTCCTGATGAAGCGCGACGAGTCCGGCGTCGCGATCAGCTCGGTCTCGCAGCCGACCGTGGTCGCGCTGATGCTCGAGCAGGCCGACGTGCGGCCCGGTCATCGCGTGCTCGAGATCGGTTCCGGCGGCTACAACGCGGCCCTGCTGGCCGAGCTGGTCGGTCCGGCCGGCGAGGTCACCACGATCGACATCGACGAGGACGTGACGATCCGCGCGCGGGAGACCCTGGACGCGGCCGGCTATCCGGACGTCCGCGTACTGCGCACCGACGGCGAGTTCGGCGGCCCGGAGAGCGCTCCCTACGACCGCATCATCGTCACCGTCACCGCGTGGGACCTCGCACCTGCCTGGGTGGACCAGCTCGCGCCGGGCGGGCGAATCGTCGTACCGCTGAGGTTCCGGTCGCAGACCCGGTCGATCGCTTTCGATCTGCTCGAAGAGTCCTTGGAGAGCAGGTCGATGACCGTCTGCGGCTTCGTCAACATGCAGGGTGCGGGCGCGGGCCACGAGCAGTACGTCCCGCTGCACGGCGAGTTGGTCAGCCTGACCTTCGACGAGGACCAGGAGTCCGAACCGGTACCGCCCGAGCGGGTGCTCGACCAGCCGAAGGCGTCAGCCTGGTCCGGCGTGCTGATGAACCGCGAGGAACCGCTCTCCGACCTAGACCTCTGGCTCGCGAGCACCATCCCCGGGTACTGCGTCCTCAGCGCCGAGCCACGTGCCTTGAAGAAGGGAATCGTTGCCCCGGTCCCACGCTGGGGAGCATCCGCGATGGCGTCCAGCACCTCGCTCGGCTACCTCACCGCTCGTCCGGCGGCCGACCCGGACTTCGTCGAACTCGGCGCCAACGCCCATGGCCCGGCCGGGCAAGACTTCGCCGAGCTACTCGTCGACCAGGTTCGTAGCTGGAACGAACACCTCCGCCGCGGCAAAGGCCCGACGCTGCGGATCGACCCGGCGGGCCGGCCGCTGGCTCAGCTGCCGCCCGGCTTCCATCTCCTCAAGCGACACAACCAGTTGACCCTCACCTGGCCGGGCTGGCCAAAGGAGTGTGGGGGCGTCAGCTAGGCGGGGTGGTCGGGCGTCCGGCGTTGCGGACGGTTTGCCACAGTTCATCCATGTCCGACCGGTCGTCGGGCTCGGGCTTCTCGACCCAGCCGCTGGCCCAGACGTTCTCGTCCCGGTCCAGATCGAAGACCGACTCGGCGAACGCCGCCGAACCGACGTACCGGTTCTCGTCCACGTCCCGCTCCGGGCGATCGCCGTCCGAGGCTGCCTGACCAGGTTTCGCGGCCGGGGCGATCAGACTGCGCGCGTACTTCTGGGCCTCGATGATGCCGAGGTCCTGCTCGTCGCAGAGCAGCCGGATCGCCGGCACCTCGTTCCCGGACTTCATCAGCTCGCGCACTCGGTTCTCCAGCGGGCTGTTCGGCGCCGGCAGGCTGTGCTCCGCATGGTGCTGCTGGTACTGCGGTTGCCACTGCGGCTGGAACTGGCCAGGGGCCGCGTACTGACTCGGCGTCGGCTGGTACTGCTGAACCGGCGCCGGCTGGTACTGCCCGGTCGCAGGCTGCTCGTACTGACTCGGCGCGGGCTGGAACTGAACCGGGGGAGCGTACTGAGTAACCGGCACTCCCGGCCGCTGCCCTGCCTGCTGACCCGCCTGGAGCAATGACTGCAGCATCCCGGCGAGCTGTGCACTGCTCTGCGCCCGCCCACTCTGCTGAGGATCCGGCAGCGGCTGACCCGACGCGGGCTGCGTGTACTGCCCCTGGACCGGCGCCTGGCTCGCGGCCTGCTGGGCCTGGATCTTCGCCATCAGCGCCTGTACGCGCGGGCTCGGCTGGCCGGACTTCTTCTGCTTGTTGGCCGCGTTCCGTCCGAATCCGAAGATGATCATCAGGACCACGAAGATGATGAAGCCCGTCATCGGATGCCTCCAGGGCGCGGTCTGGATACTGCGTGATGCCCAGCGTAGAGCCCCCGGAGACCAGGAGTCGGAACAACCCGGTACCGACCGCTACAATCTTGCGTACCGCTGATCACTTTCACTCAGACTTTTCAAAGGGGATTTCCCGCGTGGCATCGACGAACGACCTCAAGAACGGCATGGTGCTCAACCTGGATGGGCAGCTGTGGTCTGTCGTCTGGTTCCAGCACCACAAGCCCGGTAAGGGCGGCGCCGTGATGCGCACCAAGCTCAAGAACGTGCTGAGCGGCAAGGTCGTCGACAAGACCTTCAACGCCGACGTCAAGGTCGAGGTGGCCAACGTCGACAAGCGCGACATGACGTACCTGTACAACGACGGCGGCTCCTACGTCTTCATGGACAGCTCCACCTACGAGCAGGTCCACATCACCGCCGAGGTGGTCGGTGAGGCGTCGCACTTCCTGCTCGAGAACCAGGAAGCCATCGTCGCGGTGCACGAAGAGCTGCCGCTGTACGTCGAGCTCCCGGCCTCGGTCGAGCTGACCGTCGAGTACACCGAGCCCGGCCTGCAGGGCGACCGCTCCACCGGCGGCACCAAGCCCGCCAAGCTGGAGACCGGCTACACGATCAACGTCCCGCTGTTCCTGACCACCGGCGAGAAGGTCAAGGTGGACACCCGGACCGGGGACTACCTCGGCCGCGTCACGTCCTGACCCCCGAGAGCTGGACAACAGAACATGTCTGCCCGTAGCAAGGCCCGCAAGCGCGCCCTCGACGTGCTCTACGAGTCGGAGGTCCGGGGGCTGCCGGTCGGCGGCACCCTGGCCGACCGGGTGGCTGACAACGACCCGCCGGTGAACGAGTTCACCGTGGCGCTGGTCGAGGGCGTGTCCGAGCACATCGAGGCGATCGACGAGCTGCTCGGCGCCCACTCGGTGGGCTGGACGCTGGACCGGATGCCGGCCGTCGACCGCAACATCCTGCGGATCGGCGCCTACGAGCTGCTCTTCGACGAGCAGGTGCCGGACGTGGTGGCGGTCAGCGAGGCCGTCTCGATGGCCCGCGACCTGTCCACCGACGAGTCGCCGGCGTTCGTCAACGGGCTGCTGGCCCGGCTGCTGCAGCTCAAACCCACGCTGGGCGTCTAAAAACACCCCTTCACGGCCTCAGAAAGCACAACGGGCCCGGTACCGCCATAGTGCGGTGCCGGGCCTTCTCAGCGTCCCCGTTCGTCGGCTCGGGGGGAACGGCCCCGGCCTGGTGTTGCGCCTAACGAAAAAGCGCTGTTCATACTGAAAAAGCCGGTACTCCGGTACTACGTCCTGCTGGTGGCCCGTCTCCGTGTGGAGAGGCGGGCAGGCGGCCGCGGGCAAGCTGCTACGAGCCCCGACCGTCTTGTCTCGCCGTCTACCGGACGCCGCTCAGGCGCCGGCTGCCTCGGACTCCTCGACGTCACCCTTCGCCTCCGGGTTCAACACTCCCCAGGAGATGAAACGCTCGGTCAGAGTCGTCGGCGACTCGTCGTAGATCACGGCGAGGGTGCGCATGTCGTCCTGACGGATCGACAGCACCTTGCCGTTGTAGTCCCCGCGCTGAGCCTGGATCGTGGCCGCGTACCGCGTGAGCGGACCGGCCTCGCTCGCGTCGAGGTGCTGCAGAGCCTCCAGATCGAGGATCAGCCTCGGCGGTGCAGCAGCCGCTGCAGCCGCGCTGGCGGATCCAGGAAGCAGCTCACGGATCGGCACGCCGTAGAAATCGGCGAGCTCCGCGAGCTTCTGGACGGTGACGGCCCGATCGCCACGCTCGTACGAGCCGACGACGACCGCCTTCCAGCGACCCTTGGACTTCTCTTCCACGCCGTGCAGCGACAGACCTTGCTGCTGGCGGATGGCGCGCAACTTGCCGCCCAGTGTCTTCGCGTATTCGCTAGGCACGCTGGTTCTTCCCTCCGACTTATGGTCGTTACTTCGGGTAGCCCGGTAGTGGGCCTTTTGGTGAAACCCCCCACGGTTACACAGAGTAACAATATTCTGGTCGCGAGGCCAGCGTCAAGACGGCGTGTCACTTCCGATACCATGTCAAGCGGTCCGAACGTCCTTTAAAGACCCGTCCAGAGAGGCGGGAAAGGAGGAACGGTAGCGATGAGCCCTGCCTCGGTACCGCAGTCCGAGTCCGAAAGTGCACAAGTTTCCGCACCCCAGGACAAGGCTGTACCCCGCACAGTGCTGGATGCTTCCGACATATCCCGGGCATTGACCCGGATCGCGCACGAGATCCTCGAGCGCAACCGGGGTGCCGACCCCGTCGTCCTGCTCGGCATTCCCACCCGAGGGGTGGGTCTGGCGACCCGCATCTCGGAGCGGATCGCGGCCGTCGAAGGGCGGAGCGTACCGACCGGGTCACTCGACGTGACGATGTATCGCGACGACATCGGCCTCAAACCCGCCCGGGCACTCGAGCACACCGACATCCCGCCCGGCGGGATCGACGGCAAGGTCGTCGTACTGATCGACGACGTGCTGTTCTCCGGGCGCACCATCCGCGCCGCGCTGGACGCGATCGGCGACATCGGCCGGCCGAAGGCGGTCCAGCTGGCCGTCCTGGTCGACCGCGGCCACCGCGAGCTGCCGATCCGCGCGGACTACGTCGGCAAGAACCTGCCCACCTCGCTGGTCGAGCGGGTCACCGTCCACCTGACCGAGTACGACGGAACCGACGCCGTACTGATCGCCGACAAGACTGCGGCCGACAAGACGGGAGCTGTGGCGAAGTGAGGCATCTGCTGAGTGCTGGAGATCTGTCCAGCGATGAGGCGAACCTGATCCTGGACACCGCCGAGGAGATGCGCTCGCTCGCGGACCGGCCGATCAAGAAGCTGCCCGCCCTGCGCGGCCGCACGGTGGTGAACCTCTTCTTCGAGGACTCCACCCGGACCCGGATCTCGTTCGAGGCGGCCGCCAAGCGGCTGTCCGCCGACGTGATCAACTTCTCCGCCAAGGGCTCCAGCGTGAGCAAGGGCGAGAGCCTCAAGGACACCGCGCTGACCCTGCAGGCGATGGGCGCCGACGGCGTCGTCTGCCGGCACGGCTCGTCGGGTGCCCCGCACCTGCTGGCGACGTCGGGCTGGCTGAACGGCTCGGTGGTCAACGCCGGCGACGGCACCCATGAGCACCCCACCCAGGCCCTGCTGGACGCGTTCACGATGCGCCGCCACCTCGGCTCGCTCGACGGCCGCCGGATCACCATCGTCGGCGACGTCCTGCACAGCCGGGTCGCCCGGTCGAACGTGCTGCTGCTCTCGACGCTCGGCGCCGAGGTCACCGTGGTCGCCCCGCCGACGCTGCTCCCGGTCGATATGACCACTTGGCCGTGCACCACGTCATACGACCTGGACGGCGCTCTCGGCAAGAGCGACGCCGTGATGATGCTGCGGGTGCAGCGCGAGCGGATGGGCGACGCGTTCTTCCCGAGCGCCCGGGAGTACACCCGCCGGTACGGCCTGGACGTGCACCGGATGGCTCAGCTGCCCGACGAGGCGATCGTGCTGCATCCCGGCCCGATGAACCGCGGCATGGAGATCAGCGCCGAGGTCGCCGACTCCACCCGCTCGGTGATCGTCGAACAGGTCACGAACGGCGTGGCGGTGCGGATGGCCGTGCTTTACCTGCTGCTCTCAGGCAGTAACGACACCAGCAACCCCACAGAGGAGACCCAGGCATGACCGCGTACCTGATCACGGGCGCCAGCATCATCGGTGGCGAGGTGGCGGATCTGCTGCTCGACAACGGCGAGATCGTGGCCATCGGCAACGAGCTCGACGCGCCGGACGATGTGCAGCGGATCGACGCGACCGGGCAGATCGCGCTCCCCGGGCTCGTCGACCTGCACACCCACCTGCGCGAGCCCGGCCGCGAGGACGCCGAGACCGTTCTCACCGGCACCCGGTCCGCCGCACTGGGCGGATTCACCGCGGTCTTCGCGATGGCCAACACCGACCCGGTCGCCGACACCGCCGGTGTGGTCGAGCAGGTCTGGCGCCTCGGCCGCGAGGCCGGATACGCCGACGTCTACCCGATCGGCGCTGTCACGGTCGGCCGCCAGGGCACCCAGCTCGCGGAGCTCGGCGCGATGGCCGACTCGGCCGCCCGGGTCCGGGTGTTCTCCGACGACGGCGACTGTGTCTGGGACGCGGCCCTGATGCGCCGCGCCCTCGAGTACGTGAAGGCCTTCGGTGGCACGATCGCCCAGCACGCGCAGGAGCCGCGGCTGACCAAGGGCGCGCAGATGAACGAGGGAGCGCTCTCCGGCGTCCTCGGGCTGACCGGCTGGCCGAGCGTCGCCGAGGAGTCGATCATCTCCCGCGACATCATGCTCAACGCGCTGGTCGGCTCGAAGCTGCACATCTGCCACCTGTCCACCAAGGGCTCGGTCGACATCGTCCGCGCGGCCAAGGCCAAGGGCCTCGAGGTCACCGCTGAGGTGACGCCGCACCACCTGCTGCTCACCGAGGACCTGGCGGCGTCGTACAACCCGGTCTACAAGGTGAACCCGCCGCTGCGGACCAAGGCCGACGTCGAGGCCGTCCGCGAGGGCCTGGCCGACGGCACGATCGACATCGTCGCCACCGACCACGCGCCGCACCCGGTCGAGGACAAGGACTGCGAGTGGAGCGCGGCCGCGTTCGGGATGACCGGGCTGGAGACCGCGCTGAGCGTTGTCCAGCACGCGATGATCGACACCAAGCTGCTGACCTGGGCCGACCTCGCCGACCGGATGAGCTACCGGCCGGCCGCGATCGGACAGATCACCGAGCACGGGCAGCCGCTGGCCGTCGGTGCGCCCGCCAACCTGGTGCTGGTCGACCCGGCCGCGGAGCGGACCGTAGTACCGGCGGAGACCGCGTCGCTGTCGCGGAACACGCCGTTCGCCGGGATGAAGCTGCCAGGCAAGGTCACTGCGACGTTCCTCAGAGGCGAGCCGACCGTGCTGGACGGGAAGCTCACGAAGTGAAGACCGTTCTAGGCATCATCGGCACGCTGGCGATCATCGGCGTGGGCTGGTTCGGCATGTACCGCGGCTGGCGCAACCGCCAGCGGCGGCAGGCCGACCTGGCCCCGCTGCCGGCCGTGCCGGAGGGCAAGGTGAAGGGCGTCGAAGGCGTGTACGTGGCCACGACGACCGCCGGCGACTGGATGGACCGGATCGCCGTGCACGAACTCGGAGTCCGCAGCACCGCGGACCTGGCCGTCAGTGAGGCCGGCCTGATCTTCCATCGGCAAGGCGCGGCGGACGTGTTCATCCCCGTCGACCACCTGACCGGCGTCCGGACCGACCGCGGCATCGCGGGCAAGGTCACCGCCGAGGCCTCCGGGCTGGTCGTGGTCACCTGGACGCACGACGGCCACGAGCTCGACACCGGCTTCCGCCCCCGGCGCAAGGCCGACACCGCCCCGCTGACCGAATCCATCTCGACCCTGATCGGAGCCGAGCAATGAGCCAGGCCGCAACCCAAGCCGCCCTGCTGGTCCTCGAGGACGGCCGCGCGTTCGCCGGCACGTCGTACGGGGCCACCGGCGAGACCTTCGGCGAGGCGGTGTTCACCACCGGGATGACCGGCTACCAGGAGACGCTGACCGATCCGTCGTACCACCGCCAGATCGTCACCCAGACCGCGCCGCACATCGGCAACACCGGCGTCAACGACGAGGACGACGAGTCGCAGCGGATCTGGGTCGCCGGGTACGTCGTCCGCGACCCCGCCCGGGTGCCGTCGAACTGGCGCGCCACCCGGTCCCTCGACGACCAGCTCAAGGGTCAGGGCATCGTCGGCATCTCCGGGATCGACACCCGCGCGCTGACCCGCCACCTCCGCGAGCGCGGCGCGATGCGAGCCGGTATCTCCACCGAGATCCTCGACCCCGAGGTACTGCTGCGGAAGGTGCTGGAGCAGCAGCCGATGGCCGGGTCCGACCTGGCCGCCGACGTCACCACCACCGAGGCGTACGTGGTACCGGCTGAAGGTGAGAAGCGCTTCACGGTCGTCGCGCTCGACCTCGGGATCAAGTCGATGACGCCGAAGCGGATGGCCGAGCGCGGCATCGAGGTGCACGTGCTACCCGCCACGGCGACGCTGGAGGAGGTGCTGGCGGTGAACCCGGACGGCATCTTCATGAGCAACGGACCGGGCGACCCCGAGACCACCGAGCACCCGACCACGCTGCTCAAGGAGCTGCTGCAGCGCGGCAAGCCGTACTTCGGGATCTGCTTCGGCAACCAGGTCTTCGGGCGGGCGCTCGGGCTGGGCACCTTCAAGCTCAAGTACGGGCACCGCGGGATCAACCAGCCGGTACTCGACCGGGCCACCGGCAAGGTCGAGATCACCGCGCAGAACCACGGCTTCGCGGTCGACGCGCCGCTCGACAGCACTGTCGAGACGCCGTACGGAACGGCCGAGGTCAGTCACGTCTCGCTCAACGACAACGTGGTCGAGGGGCTCAAGCTGACCGGCAAGGACGGCAAGCCGCTGGCCTTCTCGGTCCAGTACCACCCAGAGGCAGCCGCGGGTCCGCACGACTCCGCCTACCTGTTCGATCGTTTCGTTGAGTTGATGGAGGGTCGTAGCTGATGCCACGCCGTACAGATATCGAATCGGTGCTGGTGATCGGATCCGGCCCGATCGTGATCGGCCAGGCCTGCGAGTTCGACTACTCCGGTACCCAGGCCTGCCGGGTGCTGAAGGAGGAGGGCTTCCGGGTCATCCTGGTGAACTCCAACCCGGCCACGATCATGACGGACCCCGAGTTCGCCGACGCGACCTACGTCGAGCCGATCACGCCGGAGTTCGTCGAGAAGGTGATCGAGAAGGAGCGCCCGAACGTCCTGCTCGCGACCCTGGGCGGCCAGACCGCGCTGAACGCGGCCATCTCGCTGCACGAGAACGGGGTGCTGGAGAAGTACGGCGTCGAGCTGATCGGCGCCTCCGTCGACGCGATCCAGCGCGGTGAGAACCGCGAGTCGTTCAAGCAGATCGTCGAGAAGCTGGGCGCCTCGACGGCCACCTCGGTGATCTGCCACAGCCTCGACGACGTGCTCGCCGCGGCCGACCAGCTCGGCTACCCGCTGGTCGTCCGGCCGTCGTTCACGATGGGCGGCGTCGGCTCCGGGATGGCGTACGACGAACCGGACCTGCGCCGGATCGCCGGCGCCGGCCTGTCCGCCAGCCCGACCACCGAGGTGCTGATCGAGGAGTCGATCGTCGGCTGGAAGGAGTACGAGCTGGAGGTGATGCGCGACAAGGCGGACAACGTCGTGATCATCTGCTCGATCGAGAACGTCGACCCGATGGGCGTGCACACCGGCGACTCGGTCACCGTCGCGCCGGCGATGACGCTGACCGACCGCGAGTACCAGACCATGCGGACGCTTGCCATCGGCATCATCCGCGAGGTCGGCGTCGACACCGGCGGCTGCAACATCCAGTTCGCGGTGAACCCGGCCGACGGCCGGCTGATCGTGATCGAGATGAACCCGCGGGTGTCCCGGTCGAGCGCGCTGGCCTCGAAGGCGACCGGCTTCCCGATCGCCAAGATCGCCGCCAAGGTCGCGATCGGCTACACGCTGGACGAGATCCCGAACGACATCACCAAGAAGACCCCGGCCAGCTTCGAGCCGACGCTGGACTACGTGGTGGTCAAGGTGCCGCGGTTCGCGTTCGAGAAGTTCCCGGCCGCGGACGCCACGCTGACCACGCACATGAAGAGCGTCGGCGAGGCGATGGCGATCGGCCGCAACTACACCGAGGCGCTGCAGAAGGCGCTCCGGTCGCTGGAGAAGCCCGAGGCCCGGTTCTCCTGGCTCGGCGCTCCGTCGACCGACCTGGAGTCGTTGCTGGAGGCAATCAAGACGCCGCACGACGGTCGGCTGCGGACCGTCATGGACGCGATCCGGGCCGGCGCGACGCCGGAGCAGATCTTCGACGCGACCAAGATCGACCCGTGGTTCGTGGACCAGATGTACCTGATCCACGAGACCGCCGGCCAGATCGCGGCCGCACCGCGGCTCACGCCCGAGATCATCCGGCTGGCGAAGCGGCACGGGTTCTCCGACCTGCAACTGGCCGAGATCCGCGATCTGACCGAGGACGTCGTCCGCGGGGTCCGGCAGGCGCTGGGGATCCGGCCGGTCTTCAAGACGGTCGACACCTGCTCCGCCGAGTTCGCGGCCACCACGCCGTACCACTACTCGTCGTACGACGAGGAGACCGAGGTCGCGCCGCGGGAGACTCCGGCCGTGCTGATCCTCGGCTCGGGCCCGAACCGGATCGGCCAGGGCATCGAGTTCGACTACTCCTGCGTGCACGCGTCGATGGCGCTGCGCGACGCCGGCTACTGCACGGTGATGGTCAACTGCAACCCCGAGACGGTCTCCACCGACTACGACACCTCCGACCGGCTGTACTTCGAGCCGCTCACCTGCGAGGACGTCCTGGAGATCGTGTACGCCGAGATGCAGGCCGGCCCGGTCGCCGGAGTCATCGTCCAGCTGGGTGGCCAGACCCCACTCGGCCTGGCTCAGCGGCTCAGCGACGCCGGCGTACCGATCGTCGGTACCTCACCTGAGGCGATCCACCTGGCGGAGGAGCGCGGCGCCTTCGGCAAGGTGCTGTCCGACGCGAACCTGCCGGCGCCCAAGCACGGCACCGCGATGTCGTTCGGGCAGGCCCAGGAGATCGCCGCCGAGATCGGCTTCCCGGTACTCGTCCGGCCGTCGTACGTACTCGGCGGCCGCGGCATGGAGATCGTGTACTCCGACGCCGAGCTGACCGCCGCGCTCGAGCGGCTCAGCGGTGGAGCGCTCTCCGCCAACTGGGAGCACCCGGTCCTGATCGACCGCTTCCTCGACGACGCGGTGGAGATCGACGTCGACGGGCTGTTCGACGGCGACGAACTGTTCCTCGGTGGCGTGATGGAGCACATCGAGGAGGCCGGGGTGCACTCGGGCGACTCGTCCTGCGCACTGCCGCCGATCACGCTGGGCAGTGCGGATATCCAGAAGATCCGGGAGTCGACCGAGGCGATCGCCCGCGGCATCGGCGTACGGGGTCTGCTGAACATCCAGTTCGCGCTGGCCGGAGACGTGCTCTACGTGCTGGAGGCGAACCCGCGGGCGTCGCGGACCGTCCCGTTCGTATCCAAGGCGACCGCGACGCCGCTGGCCAAGGCGGCCGCCCGGGTGATGCTCGGGGCAACCATCGCCGATCTGCGGGCCGAGGGCATGCTCCCGGCCGTCGGCGACGGCGGCACGCTGCCGACCTCGACGCCGATCGCGGTCAAGGAGGCCGTGATGCCGTTCAACCGGTTCAGGACCATCGACGGCTCGTCCGTGGACACGGTGCTCGGGCCGGAGATGCGGTCGACCGGTGAGGTGATGGGTATCGACACCACCTTCGGTACTGCGTTCGCCAAGTCGCAGGCCGGCGCCTCGCAGCCGTTGCCCACGGCCGGCAAGGTGTTCGTGTCGGTCGCGAACCGGGACAAGCGGCACATGATCTTCCCGGTCAAACGGCTTGCCGATCTCGGCTTCCAGATCTACGCGACCGAGGGCACCGCGGACGTACTGCGCCGCAACGGCGTGCAGGCCGTCACGGTCCGCAAGAGCAGCCAGGGCCCGGGCCCGAACGGTGAGCCGACGATCGTCCAGATGGTCCAGGACGGCGAGCTGAACCTGATCGTCAACACCCCGATCGGCATCACCAAGGACGGCTCACCCCGCCTCGACGGGTACGAGATCCGCAGCGCCGCGGTCGCCCGCAACATCCCCTGCATCACTACGGTCCAGGGGTTGGGCGCGGCGGTACAGGGCATCGAAGCACAGCAGGCAGGCGATATCGGAGTACGGAGTCTGCAGGACTGGGCCAGCCGCATCCGCGGTGAGGTCTGAGGCCTGTGTACAGAAAACTGATTCGGCCAGCCCTCTACCGATTGGGTAAGGGCGACGCCGAGGTGGCGCATGAGCAGACGCTTCACGGGTTGCGGCGACTCAGCCGCATCCCGGGGGCGGTGTCGGCACTGAACCGTTCGTACGGTGCTTTGCCGGCCGGGCTTGAGCGGACCGTCTTCGGCGTGCGCTTCCCGAGCCCGGTAGGGCTGGCGGCGGGTATGGACAAGAACGGCGTCGCGCTTCCCGCGTGGCGATCGCTTGGGTTCGGGTTCGTCGAGGTCGGTACGGTGACCGCGCAGCCGCAGCCGGGCAACGAGAAGCCCCGGTTGTTCCGGCTGGTCGAGAGCGAAGCGGTCATCAACCGGATGGGCTTCAACAACGAGGGCTCCGAGCCGCTGGCCCGTCGGCTGGCGGCGTACGGGGATCTCGGGTACCCGCTGGGCATCAGCATCGGGAAGTCCAAGGTGACGCCGCTGGAGGACGCGGTGGGGGACTACGTGACCTCACTGCAGCGCCTCTACCGGTACGGCGACTACTTCGCCGTCAACGTGAGCTCGCCCAACACTCCGGGATTGCGCTCTCTGCAGGACTCGGGCCATCTGCGCGAGCTGCTGACCGCCCTGCACACGGAAGCGAAAGTCTTGAGCACCGGCGGGCGCGACCCGAAGCCGATCCTGGTGAAGATCGCCCCCGACCTGACCGAGCAGGCGATCGACGAACTGCTCGGCGTCTGCACCGACGTCGGCGTGGCCGGCATCATCGCCACCAACACAACGATCGGCCGCACCGGTCTGGCCCCGGCCGACGAATGGCAGGCCGAGCAGGCCGGCGGCTTGTCGGGCCGGCCGCTGACGGAGATCTCCGCCAAGACCGTTGCCCACATCAACGCCGAGACCGGGGGAGCGCTCCCCATCATCGGCGTCGGAGGCATCCTCGAGCCGGACGACGCCGTGCGGTTGTTCGACGCCGGAGCCAGCCTCGTCCAGCTCTACACCGGCCTGATCTACCGCGGGCCTTCCCTGGTACGGCGTACAAACCGAAAGCTGGCCTCCCGATGAGAGAGCGTGAACCCATGCAGAACAAACCGTTCGGGACCCGCTTGCGGGCGACCATGGACCAGCGCGGTCCGCTGTGCGTCGGCATCGATCCGCACTCGCATCTGCTCGAGCAGTGGGGCCTGCCCGACACCGCCGAGGGCCTGGCCTCGTTCACCTACGGCGTCGTGGACGCACTCGCCGACCGAGTAGCCGTCTTCAAGCCGCAGTCGGCGTTCTTCGAGCGCTTCGGATCGGCCGGCATCTACGTCCTCGAGCAGGCGACCATCAAGCTCCGCGAGGCCGGCGCGCTGGTGATCATCGACGCCAAGCGCGGCGACATCGGCTCGACGATGGCCGGCTACGCGTCGGCGTACCTGGCAGAGAAGGGGCCGCTGGCCTGCGATGCGCTGACCGTCAGCCCGTACCTCGGCTTCGGCTCGCTGCAGCCCGCGATCGACGAGGCCCGCGAGGCCGGCGCAGGGCTGTTCGTGCTGGCGTTGACGTCGAACCCGGAAGGTCCGCAGTTCCAGTCCGCGCGCACCGCGGCCGGACCGACCGTCGCCGGTGCCGTGCTCGACGGGCTGCGTGAGCTCAACGCCGATGCCGGCGACCTGGGCTCGTTCGGTGCCGTGGTCGGCGCGACGATCAAGTCGACGGGGGAGGACCTCGACATCCGCGGCCCGCTGCTCGCCCCGGGACTCGGCGCGCAGGGTGGCACGGCCGAGGGGCTGAAAGATGTCTTCGGATCGGCGGTGCGCAACGTCGTACCGTCGAGCTCTCGTGAGATCCTCGGGGCCGGCCCGGACGCCGCTTCGCTGCGGGATGCCGCCGATCGCGCCAACGACGCGTTCCGGACCGTACTGGGTTACTGATCTGGGTTACTGACACGTTGAACGAGAGTTGGGTCTGGAATGCGTAAGGGTGCTGCCCTGGTGGCGGTAGTGATGCTGGGCGCCGGAACGTTGACGGCGTGCGCGGGCGGCGGCGACTACTGCAGTGAGCTGCAGAACTACGGCGAGGCGGTCAAGAACTTCAAGGATCTGAGCGATCCGGAGACCGTCGACAAGCTGACCACCGAGGCCAAGAAGCTGTCGAAGTCGGCGCCGGACGAGCTGAAGGACAGCTGGAAGGTGATGAGCGAGTACCTCGCCGACGTGAAGCAGGCCGATGGCGACAAGGCCAGACTGAACCAGCTGGCCAAGGACAGTGGACCGAAGCTGGTGACCGCCGGCGAAGCGATCGCGAAGCAGGGCAAGGACACCTGCAACGTGACCATCTCGAGTTGAGGACGAACCAGCAGATGCGCCGTACCGCCGTACTGACCGCGACGATCGTGATCGCGTCCGCCGGGCTGACCGCCTGCACCGACGCGCAGGCCTACTGCGTCGACCTGGCCGGTTATGCAGCGTCGGCAACAAATGTCGATCCGGCCAAGCCGGCCGACTACGTGAAGATCCTGGACGACGCGAAGAAGCTCCGCGACAGCGCTCCGGACGAGGTGAAGGACGATTGGAAGGTGATCGTCGCCTTCGCCGAAAAGGCCCAGAAGGCCGGGAAGAACGAGGTCGAGCTGGCCCGGCTGGCCAAGCAGCTGGGCCCGGTCACGTCCGCCTACAAGGCGATCGCGACCCAGGCCAAGGACTCCTGCAAGGTCGACGTCCCGAAGCTCAACTGAACCTGAGCGGTCCGTAATTGAGCTAGACCGCACACGCACCGGAGTCGGCCGCAAGCGCATCGTCCTGTCGTATCCGAAACGGTTCCCAAGTGCTAGCCTCGCTCGTGGGGGGACGGCTGCGCATCCTGCGCCCGTCCTGGGTTGGATTCGTAACGCAGATACCAGGGGGGCCTCGGTGTCATTTTCAGGTGTGCTCAAATCACGTGCCGTGCGGATCGGTGCGGCTGTTGCCGTGGCCGTGTCGTTCGGCCAGATCACGTTCGTCACCCAGGCTCAAGCCGTGGGGGAGACAGCCGTCTCCTTGACGTTCAACGACGGACTCAAGTCGCAGTACCAATACGCAGGACCGGTACTGAAGTCCCACAACGTCAACGGGACGTTCTACGTCTCCAGCAGGATCATCGACGCGAACGCGCCAGGTTACTTCGCCACCTGGGAGGCCGACGCCCTGTACCGGGACGGGAACGAGATCGGTGGTCTGAGCCGCGACCACATCGATCTCACCGATCCGAACACGACGCAGGCCTACAAGCAGGACCAGGTCTGTAGCGACAAGCAACGACTGACGAACCTCGGGTACGACCCGGTGAGCTTCAGCTATCCGTTCGCGGCGGTCGACGCGAACGCCGGCAGCATCGTGCAGGGCTGTGGCTATCTGTCCGGCCGGACCGTGGGCGGGCTGGCGCCGACCAGCGCCCCGTTCGCCGAGACCCGGCCGCCGGCCAATCCGTTCTGGCTCAGCACCGCCAACTTCGGTAGCGGTCCGCTTCAGCTGGCCGATCTGCAGAACGCCGTCAACGTTGCCTCAAGCAACGGTGGCGGCTGGGTGCCGTTGGCCTTCAACTACGTCTGCCAGCCCGGGTCACCCGAGTACGCGGACTGCATGGGCACCTACCAGGCCCTGGACTCGACCGTGCTCGGCCAGTTCATCGACTGGCTGAAGAGCACCGACGCGCCGGCCGGGACCACGATCGAGAAGGTCCGTGACGTGATGGGCGCCGGGCCGCAGCCCGTGCTGCCGCCGCGGCCGACGCAGATCTCGCTCACTTTCGACGACGGCCTGCTCAGCCACTACGGGCTGCGCTCGACGCTCGCCTCGCACGGCGTCCACGGCACCTTCTACATCAACTCCGGGAACGTGGAGAACCCCGACGAAGACGGCATCATGACGTGGGCCCAGATCGCGAACCTGAAGGCCGACGGCAACGACATCGGTGGTCACACCAAGGACCACATGATCATCACCGACCCGGCCACCACGTTCGACTACAAGTGGCACCAGGTCTGTGACGATCGGGCCGCCCTGCAGGCGAGGGGCTTCTCGCCGATCAGCTTCGCGTACCCGGAGGCGGCCTTCAACCCGGAGGCGATCAGCATCGTCAAGGGCTGTGGTTACCAGACCGGCCGTAGTGGCGGCACCATCCTGGTGGGCGGGCCGATCTACAGCGAGACGACACCGCCGCGCGACCCGTTCGCGCTCTACGCGCTCGGGACGACGTTCGACGGGCCGGTTTCGCTGCAGTCGATGATCGACGCCACCAACGGTGCGGCCGACCACGCCGGTGGCTGGGTGCCGATGCTCTTCCACGAGATCTGCTACCAGGGCACCAGCAACTACGCCGCTTGTATGGCTGACTACCGGCCGATCGATGCCGCCGTCTTCAACCAGTTCCTGGACTGGTTGAACGCGCCCGCCCAGACCAGCCGGGGCATCTCGGTCAAGGACGTGGCCGAGGTGATGAACGGCGCCAACGCGGTGCCGAACCCGATCATCAGCACGCCGACAGCCGGCCAGACGGTCAACGTCGCGCCGACCGTGACCGGCACCGGCGCGGCCGCCGGCGGCGACGTCACCGTCGCGGTCTACGCGGGGACGTACACCACCGGTACTCCGGTCATGACCGGAGTCGCGACCAACACCGCGGGCAACTGGTCGGTCGCACTGTCCGGCCCGCTCGCGAACGGCACCTACACCTTGCAGGCCGCGCAGACCGCCAACGGCCTGATCGGGTACAGCTCGCCACGGACCTTCGTGGTGAACGACGCCGCCGACGTGACCGCGCCAGTGGTCGCGATCACCACACCGGCGAACAACTCAACCGTCAAGACGACCCAACCGGTGATCAGCGGTACCGGCGGCAAGCTGGCCGGCGACGCCACCACGGCGACGGTCCGCATCTTCAACGGGACCACCGCCACCGGAACGGCCAGGTCGACGACAGCGGTCACGATCTCCGCCACCGGGACCTGGTCGCTCACGCCGGCAGTACTCCCGCAGGGGACCTACACGGCTCAGGTGACCCAGACCGACACCGCCGGCAACGTCGGTACCGCGACGTCGACGTTCACGGTCGACACGGTCGCGCCGATCGTCCGGATCACCAGTCCGGTCAACAACGCGAGCGTCACTACCACGACGTTCACGGTGTCCGGCACGACCGGGGTACTGGCAGGCGACAGCCCGACAGTGACTCTGAAGGTGTACTCGGGCAGCAACACCTCCGGCGCGTTGGTCAGCACCTTGACCGCTACCGCGACGGCGGGAGCCTGGAGCACCACCGTCTCGGGTCTGGCAGCGGGTACGTACACGTTGAGCGCCTCGTCGACAGACGCCGCGACCAACGTCGGTACCAGCCCGAGTGTGATCATCCAGCTGCGCAGCGGCATGACGGTGACGTCGATCTCGCCGAACGCGTTCGCACAGGGCCTGACCGGGCGGGCGGTGGCCATCAACGGCACCGGCTTCACGGCGGCATCGGTGCCGTCCTTCCCGGGCGCTGGGATCACCATGACGTCGTACAGCTTCGTCAGTGCGACCCGGATCAACGCGGTGATCAGCACCTCGGCGACCGCAACGGTGGCCAGGAGCAACGTCGTGGTGAGCCGGGCGGGCACGGTCGACGCGGTCTGCGCCAACTGCTTCACGCTGAACGCGGCGCCGAAGGTGACCGGTGCGTCGCCGTCCTCGGTGTCCAGAGGATTGTTCAAGTCGTTCACGATCATCGGATCCGGCTTCACCTCGGCCAGCCAGGTGAGCTTCTCCGGGTCCGGGATCAACGTGTTGCTGCTCAGCCGGTCGGCCAACTCGATCAACGTCACCACGTCGTCGGTCTCCGGGGCGACGGGTCCGCGCAACATCACGGTGACGAATCCTGACGGCGGTACGTCGACCTGCATCGGCTGCATCACGGTCACGTAGCGCGACAGCTCCACAGCGGTTCGGCGACGACGGTGTTCAGACTCACGTCTGGATGCCGTCGTCGCCGCTTGGTGTGTTGTTTGCTGTCGGAGGGAGTGTTTGGCTAGGTTCACCTGCGAAGACACACAACGGGACAGGTGAGACGGTGCCACTTCCTTCTTTGACCCCGGAGCAACGCGCGGCTGCTCTGGACAAGGCCGCTGCCGCACGGCGTGAGCGTGCGGAGATCAAGAACCGGATCAGGCACTCGGGGGCGTCTCCTACGGAGGTGCTGCACGAGGGGCAGACCAACGACGTGATCGGCAAGATGCGGGTCAGCGCGCTGCTGCAGTGCGTCCCGGGCGTCGGCAAGGTGCGGGCGCAGCAGATCATGGAGCGGGCCGGTATCTCCGAGACCCGCCGGGTGCGTGGTCTGGGCACGAACCAGATCGCCGCGCTGATGCGCGAGTTCGCCGAGTGACGCCGATGATGCAGACTGAGCTGACCTCGACCGAGCTGACGTCGAGTGAGCTGGAGCCGAGCGAGCTGGAGACAGACGTGGCCACGGGGAACGGTTCCACCGACGGAGCCCGGGACGGCGCCCAAGACGGCGCTCAGGGCACCCAGGAGGTCGGTGGCGCCCGGCTGACGGTGCTGGCCGGCCCGACGGCGGTCGGCAAGGGCACGGTCGCGGCCGACATCCGGGAGCGCTTCCCGGAGATCTGGATCTCGGTCTCGGCGACCACCCGCAAGGCCCGGCCGGGCGAGGTGCACGGCGTGCACTACCTGTTCGTCTCCGACGAGGAGTTCGACCGGATGATCGCCGACGACGAGCTGCTCGAATGGGCCGTGGTGCACAAGGCGGCCCGTTACGGGACGCCCCGGCAGCCGGTCCTGGACAAGCTGGCCGACGGCCGGCCGGCCCTGCTGGAGATCGATCTGCAGGGAGCCCGTCAGGTCCGCGAGACGATGCCGGAGGCGCATTTCGTCTTCCTGGCCCCGCCCAGCTGGGACGAGCTGGTCCGCCGGCTGGTCGGCCGGGGGACCGAAACGGCCGAGGAGCGGGAGCGCCGGCTGGAGACCGCGACCCTCGAACTGGCCTCCGAGAAGGAGTTCGACGTGACGATCGTGAACGCGTCGGTTCGGGAAGCGGCCGATCAGTTGGTAAAGTTGATTCGATCACCCAACATCTCTGGAAAGAGCTGACATTTTGTCTGGCAACCAGCCCGTCGCCATCGGCATCACCTCCCCGCCGATCGACGACCTGCTCACCCACACCGACTCGAAGTACAAGCTGGTGCTGTACTCGGCCAAGCGGGCGCGGCAGATCAACGCCTACTACAGCCAGCTCGGCGAAGGCCTGCTGGAGTACGTCGGACCGCTGGTCGAGACCCACGTCCAGGAGAAGCCGCTCTCGATCGCCATGCGCGAGATCAACGACGGCGTGCTGACCTGCACCGACATCGACCCCGAGGCCGAGGCGGAAGCCGCCGCTGCCGCCGCGGAGAAGTCCGAGTAACACTGTCTCGATGACGACCACAGGGCAGCGGCCGTCGGTAGTACTCGGCGTCGGTGGCGGGATCGCGGCGTACAAGGTCTGCGATCTGCTCCGCCGGTTGACCGAGTCCGGGCACAGTGTCCGGGTGGTGCCGACCGCGGCCGCCCTGGAGTTCGTCGGCGCCGCCACCTGGGCGGCGCTGTCGGGTCAGCCGGTGACGGCGGACCCGTTCGACGACGTTCACGAGGTACCGCACGTCCGGATCGGTAAGGGCGCGGACCTCGTTGTCGTCGCGCCCGCGACCGCGAATCTGATCGCCAAGGCCGCCCACGGGCTGGCCGACGACCTGCTCACCAACACGCTCCTGACCGCGCGCTGCCCGATCCTGTTCGCGGCCGCGATGCACACCGAGATGTGGGAGCACCCGGCCACCCAGGCCAACGTCGCGACTCTGCGTTCGCGCGGTATCACCGTGCTCGATCCCGCTGTCGGGCGGTTGACCGGTGCCGATACCGGCCGAGGCCGGCTGCCCGAGCCGTCGGAGATCTTCGCCATCAGCCAGTTGATGCTGGCCGACGAGGCAGCGCGCGCTGCCGGCCAATCGGTCGCAGATCTGACCGGCAAGCAGGTCCTGATCAGCGCCGGCGGCACCCGCGAGCACCTCGACCCGGTTCGCTACCTGGGCAACTCCTCGTCCGGCAAGCAGGGCTACGCGCTCGCCCGGATCGCTGCCGCCCGCGGCGCCAAGGTCACCCTGGTCGCAGCCAACTCCGAGCTGGCCGATCCGGCCGGCGTCGAGGTCGTCCAGGTCACCAGCACCAGGGACCTGTACGACGAGATCACCGGGCGGGCCGGCGACGCCGACGCGATCGTGATGGCCGCCGCGCCGGCCGACTTCCGCCCGGCGGATGTGGCCGAGCACAAGATCAAGAAGACCGGCGACGGCTCGGTACCGGCCGTCAGCCTGATCGAGAACCCGGACATCCTGGCCACCGTCTCGCACGACCGCCGCCGCGACGGCCAGGTGATCGTCGGGTTCGCCGCCGAGACCGGGGACGGCCAGCACAGCGTCCTGGAGCTCGGCCGGGCGAAGCTGGAGCGCAAGGGCTGTGACCTGCTCGTCGTCAACGACGTCTCCGGCGGCAAGGTCTTCGGCAGCGACCTGAACGAAGCGGTCATCCTTGACCGCGACGGCGCTGCCCTGCCGGTCCCGTCGGGCAGCAAGGACGCCCTGGCCGGCGTCATCTGGAACCTCGTCGCCACTCACTGGCACTAAGTCCGCTTAGGTCAGGTCCTGACCGCTTCTGCTCCTAGCCTTCCGGTATGGAGCTGAGTTGGCCGGCGGTTGTCGCGCGGCGGATGGCGAGACACCACCTGAGCGTTCCCGCGACGGGTAGCCCGGCGGACGTAGTACGGGCGATGGCTGGGGCTCATGCTCAGGTGTTGTCGGCGGCTGAGATCTCTGTCGCGCTCCGGATGGAAGGGGCGACGCGGGAGGACGTTCAGCGGGCACTGTGGGAGGACCGCAGTCTGGTGAAGACGTTCGGGCCGCGGGGGACTGTCCACCTGCTGCCGACCGATGAGCTGGCCAGTTGGGTGAGCGCTCTGTCCGCTCTGCAGCCGCCGAACTCGACGGCGCCGCTGGTGATGCGGATGACGCCGGAGCAGACCGCGCAGGTGATCGCGGCGATCGGTGACGCGCTGGCCGATGATGATCTGACCGTGGATGAGCTCAGCGACCAGGTGATCGCACGGACCGGTCCGTGGGCGGGGGACCTGGTGATGCCCGCCTTCCAGACGTACTGGCCGCGGTGGCGGCAGGCGATCTCCTCGGCGGCCAACGCCGGGGTGCTCTGCTACGGACCCAACCGTGGGCGCAACACCACCTACACCAACCCGCATCGGTTTGCGCCGTTCCAGCCGGTGAGTGCCGAGAGAGCGCTCACTGAGTTGTTGCGGCGGTTCCTCTGGTCCTACGGGCCGGCGACGCCGCAGCATTTCGCGAGGTGGCTCAGCATCTCGCCGGTGGCCGCCACCAAGGTGTTCACCGAGCGAGCTGACGAGCTGGAAGAAGTCGTCCTCGACGGTCAGCCCGCCTGGCTGGTCCGCGGCGACACGGACTTCACCGCCGCTCGTGCCGGTGGCCTCCGGTTGCTCCCGTACTTCGACGCCTACGGCGTGGGCAGCCATCCGCGCGAACTGCTCTTCCCTGGCAAGGCGTGGGATCGCGCTCTCGCGAGAGGCCAGGCCGGCAACTACCCGCTGCTGCTCGTCGACGGCATCGTCGCGGGCGTCTGGCACCAACGCAAGAGCGGCCGCAAGCTCCAGTTGACGGTCGAGCCGTTCCGCCGGCTCAAGCCGCTGCAGCTCCGCCGGCTGGACGAGGAGGCCGAGCGCCTCGGGGTCATTGTCGGCGCCCAGCCGGTGCTGACGATCGGCGAGGCGACAGTGGGCGCGCACGCCTGAGTTCCAGGTGTGGCGCGAATTACCTGGCCGATTTACGCGGGGATGTCCAGGATGTGATGAGACAGTCTCAATAATTGGGCGAATCGGGACGGCGTCCGGGCCCGTGGGCGGTTCTGCTGGCATACTTCCCCACAGCATCGCGTGAGGTGGTGTGCGGGCGGGGGATGATCTTCCCTGTCAGGTGGCAGACGAGGAAATCAGGGAGTATCCGTGGCACGGCGCCTTTTCACGTCCGAGTCGGTGACCGAGGGTCATCCCGACAAGATCGCTGACCAGATCAGCGACTCGATTCTCGACGCACTGCTGGCCGAGGACCCGAAGAGCCGCGTCGCGGTGGAGACCCTGGTGACCACCGGTCTGGTGGTGGTGGCCGGCGAGGTCACCACGACGGCGTACGTCGACATCCCCGGTATCGTCCGGGACCGGATCCTCGAGATCGGCTACGACTCGTCGCTGAAGGGCTTCGACGGCGCGTCCTGCGGCGTCACGGTCGCCATCGGCAGCCAGTCGCCGGATATCGCGCAGGGTGTCGACACGGCGTACGAGACGCGCTCGGACCTGTCCGAGGACGCGCTCGACCTGCAGGGCGCCGGCGACCAGGGGCTGATGTTCGGCTACGCGTCGAACGAGACGCCCGAGCTGATGCCGCTCCCGATCACCATCGCGCACCGGTTGTCGGCGCGGCTGTCCGAGGTCCGCAAGGACGGCACGATGGCGTACCTGCGTCCGGACGGCAAGACCCAGGTGACGATCGAGTACGACGGTGACAAGGCCGTCCGGGTGCACACCGTGGTGGTGTCCAGCCAGCACGCGGCCGACATCAGCCTCGACTCGATGCTGTCGCCGGACGTGAAGAAGCACGTCGTCGACCCGGTGCTCGAGCAGTTCGACATCGACTCGACCGACTACCGGCTGCTGGTCAACCCGACCGGCCGGTTCGAGATCGGCGGCCCGATGGGCGACGCTGGGCTGACCGGCCGCAAGATCATCATCGACACGTACGGCGGGATGGCCCGGCACGGTGGCGGCGCCTTCTCCGGCAAGGACCCGTCGAAGGTCGACCGCTCGGCGGCGTACGCGATGCGCTGGGTGGCGAAGAACATCGTCGCCGCCGGCCTGGCCGCGCGGGCCGAGTGCCAGGTCGCCTACGCGATCGGCAAGGCGGCTCCGGTCGGCTTCTACGTCGACACCTTCGGCACCGAGACGGTCCCGGTCGACAAGATCAGCGACGCGGTTCTCGAGGTCTTCGACCTGCGGCCGGCCGCGATCATCCGCGACCTCGACCTGCTCCGCCCGATCTACGCCCAGACGGCCCGCAACGGCCACTTCGGCCGTACCGGCGACGCCTTCACCTGGGAGCGCACCGACCGCGTCGAAGCCCTGAAGGCAGCGGTCAACAAGTAGTCACCTCGACCACCAGTTGGCGACCTTGAACACGTTATTACCTGTTCAAGGTCGCCGTTTGGTGGTCAAGGTCGCCAGTCGTGGCGGGTTGTGCACAGGGGTGCCGCGGGATGTCGGCCAGGCCGACTAGGCTTCGGCGGTGGCATCGAACGGGGACTCACCTGAGCAGTTGACGCTGCTTCGCGAGACCGTTCGGCGTTCGCGGACCAAGGAGCCGGCCGGCATCACCGAGTCGTTGCCGGTCGCCCGGATCGCGGTCGATATGCCGTTGCCGCATCTGGACCGGCCGTTCGACTACCTGGTCCCGGACGACCTCGCCGACGCGGCCCAGCCCGGGGCGCGGGTGAAGGTGCGGTTCGCGGGCAAGGACCTGGACGGGTTCGTGCTGGAGCGGCTGGAGTCGTCCGAGCACGAGGGCAAGCTGGCGAGGATCCGCAAGGTGGTCTCGGCCGAGCAGGTGCTGACCCCTGAGGTGGCTGACCTCTGCCGCGCGGTCGCCGATCGGTACGCCGGAGTCCTGGCCGACGTCACCCGCCTCGCAGTGCCGCCTCGCCACGCGAAGGTCGAGGCGGAGGTGCTGAAATGCACCCAACCCGTCCGCCCGGTGACGTCCGACTCGCGCTCGGAGTGGGCGCCGTATCCGTTGGCTGGCGGATTCCTCGACGCGTTGACCCGTTCCGAGGCGCCGCGCGCGATCTGGACCGCAGTACCGGGAGCTGATTGGGCGACTGCCTTTGCCCAAGCGGCTGCTGTCTGTGCCTCGGCTGGTCGCGGCGCGCTCCTACTGGCACCGGATGCGCGTGATCTCGAGCGGCTGGCAGCAGCCTGTACTGCGGTGCTCGGTCCGGACGGATTCGTCGCGCTCTCTGCTGATCTGGGTCCGACCGCCCGGTACCGGGCGTTCCTGACCGCGTTGCGTGGCAGTACCCGCGTGGTGATCGGCACTCGCGCCGCAGCCTTCGCGCCTGTTGCTGATCTGGGACTCGTTGCCCTGTGGGACGACGGCGACGACTCGTATGCCGAGCCGCGAGCGCCTTACCCGCATGCGCGTGAGGTTTTGCTCCTGCGTGCGTACCGGCAGAAGTGTGCCGCGCTGATGGGCGGGTTCGCGCGATCCGCGGAGACGGCGGCGCTGATCGAGTCCGGGTGGGCCGGCGAGCTGATCGCGGATCGCAAGGTTATCCGGGCCGCTGCGCCGTCGGTGCACATCTCGGGTGAGTCCGACCATGACATTGCGCGGGATCCGGCAGCTCGGGCGGCGCGCCTTCCGCATCGGGCCTTCGAGATCGCGCGTGAGGGACTGAAGACTGGCCCGGTGCTCGTTCAGGTCCCGCGAGCCGGGTATCTGCCGAGCCTGGTGTGCCAGACGTGTCGGGCGCCGTCTCGGTGTTCTACCTGCGGTGGTTCGCTACGTCGTACAGGCGGATCAGGTCCGCCGAGTTGCAGTGTGTGTGGCCGACCGGCGGCGGATCATCGGTGCCCGGAGTGTGGGGACACGCGCATGCGTGCGGCGATTGTCGGTGCTCGGCGTACAGCGGAGGAGCTGGGCCGAGCCTTCCCCGGAGTGCTCGTCCGTACGTCGGGTGGCGACAACATGCTCGATTCCGTATCGGACGAGCCCGCCCTGATCGTCACCACGCCGGGCGCGGAGCCGGTCGCCGTCGGTGGCTACAGCGCTGCGTTGCTGCTGGATACGTGGCTATTGCTCGCGCGGCCCGATCTGCGAGCGCCTGAAGAGGCTGTGCGGCGGTGGTTCAACGCAGCCGCATTGGTCCGTTCGGCGCATGACGGCGGCATGGTGATCCTGGTCGGTGAGCCGTCGGCGATGCCGTTGCAGGCGATTGTCCGTTGGAGCCCGGAGGGATTCGCGTCGCGGGAGTTGGAGGAACGCCGTACTGCGCGGCTGGCGCCGGCCGCCAAGCTGGCCGAGTTGACCGGACCGACGGACGCGGTCTCCGATCTCGTCACCCGGGTGCAGCAATTGGTGGATCCCCAAGCGGGCTTGGAGGTTCTCGGGCCGGTGGCGATCGACGACGAGACGTCGCGCGCCGTGGTGCGGACTCCACGAGCGTCCGGCACGAGTCTCGCGCGGGCGCTCAGGGAGGGGCAGGCGGCTCGTAGTACCAAGAAACTGCTGGGATCCGTGCGAGTCCAGGTGGATCCCGCGTCCTTCGGCTAAGGCATTCAGGCCGAGGCATTCAGGGGCATTCAGGCTGGGGCATTCAGGCTGAGGCGAGGGCGGCTGGGCGGGAGGCGCTCAGGAGGTGGTTGCCGAGGGAGGTGCGGTAGTAGAGGACCGCTCGGCCGTCGCGGCGCGACTCGACGACGCCGGAGGCACGCAGGATGCTCAGGTGCACGCTGAGAGTCGGTGCGGAGACGCCGAGTTGGTGGGCGAGGTGAGTCGTCGACATCGGCAGGTCGAGGTGGCTGACTATCGCGGCCCGCGTCCTGCCTACGAGCTCTGCGAGTGGTGACTCGCTGACGTCCTCCTGGCTCTCCCAGATCCGGCCGAGACCACGCGGCGGGTAGGTGATCGTCGGCACGTGCGGCGCAGCGGTCACCGGAAGGGCGGCTGGCCAGGCGAACACGCAAGGTACGAGCAGCAGGCCCTGACCGGGGAGCGGCTCGCCGTCGCAGCAGTACGGGCGGTCGATCTCGACGCGGTCGCCGCGGAAGTTCACCGAGGGATGGAGATTGCGGAACACCCGCTCGACGCCACCGCTGGCCAACTCCTCCAGCCGGAACGCGAGGTCGTCGTGCAGCAGCGCCCGCATCCGCCGCCAGTCAGGCTCGATCGCCAGGTGCCAGTACTCCTCAAGTGCGGACGTGATCCGGTCCAGCGCCTTGGCCGGCTTGGCGATCAGCTCCGGCAGCATCGGATGTGGGGTGTCCGCATGCAGCTGCTTCAACTCGGCGGTGACCAGATGCAGGGGAGTGGCGGCGACTGCTGCGAGACCTGACTCGAAGCTGGTCGAGCGGCGGGGCGGCGCCGGGGTCATGAAGTCGGGGATGTAGCTGACCGGCGGAATGAGGGCCTTGAGCAACGAAAGGTCATGCCCGGCCAGCAACGGCCGGACCTTGCGCAGCCACGGTCCGTGCACGCTGCTCACCGTACTGTTGCTCAACGCCCGGATGCTCGTCACCGTCTCCCAGACCGGCGAGAACGCGAACCTGATCCGGCTCACGTCGTCGGTGCTGAGCCTGAGAGTGATCACTCCCGCACTCTAATCTCGGGGTTCGCCGCGGCGAAAGGATTAGTTCTGGGCCTAAGTGTTCGACACCCTGCTGGAACCCGTCGACAGTAGAGACCATGAACGACGCTCCGCGCCTGCCACGCGCTTTCTGGGCTCTGTGGGTCTGCCAGCTGATCAACCGGCTCGGCAGCTTCGTCCAGCCCTTCCTGGTTCTGTACCTGACGCAGGACCGGCATCTCTCGGCCGGTACCGCGGGTGCCGTGGTGGCCGCGGTCGGTGCCGGGTCCGTCGTCTCGCAGCTCGTCGGCGGCTGGCTGTCCGATCGCTCCGGCCGCCGCCGGACGATGCTGATCGGCTTCTTCGGTACCGCGGCCGCGTTGATCCTGCTCGGCTCGGCCCGCCCGATGGTGACGATCTGGGCGGCTGCTTTCGTGGTCGGCCTGATGGGGGACCTGTTCCGGCCCGCGGTCCAGGCGACCGTGGCCGACCTGCTCCAGCCGAGAGAGCGCGTTCGCGCGTACGGGCTGCTGTTCTGGGCGATCAACCTCGGTTTCTCCGTCTCGACGGTCAGCGCCGGTGTGCTCGCGAGCGTCGGCTACAACTGGCTGTTCTGGATCAACGCCGGCACTTCGGTCCTCGCGGCGCTGGTGATCTGGCGGATGGTGCCCGAGACCCGGCCGGTGCTCGACGACGGGCCGCGCCGGCCGTTGCTGCCGGTCGCGTTGCGGGACACCACCTTCCTGTTGATGATCCTGCTCCAGGTCGGCTACGCGACGATCTACTTCCAGGGGTACTCGACCTTGCCGCTCGCGATGGCGGGGGACGGGCTGCCTTCGTCGACGTACGGGCTGGTGATCGCTTTGAACGGTGTCGTGATCGTGCTGGTGCAGCCGTTCGTGAACCGGCGGCTGGCCGCGCTCGACCGGCCGAAGCTGCTGGCCGGGTCGATGCTGATCGTCGGGCTGGGCTTCGGGCTCGGGGCGATCGTGGAGAGCTGGTGGGGGTACGGGCTGTCGGTGGTGGTCTGGACGATCGGGGAGATCGGCTTCGCGGCCGTGGTCGGTGCGGTCTTCGCCGACCTCGCGCCGGTCGACCTCCGCGGCGGGTACATGGGGCTGGCGGGGAGCATGTCGTTCGGGTTGGGCAGCGTCATCGGTCCGTTGCTCGGTACCAACGTTCTTGAGCATGCAGGCCGGGTCACCGTTTGGCTTGGCTGCGCGGTGCTGGGTGGTGTGCTCTTCGCCGGACAGTTGGCGTTGGCTCCCGCTCTTCACGCTCGAGCCGCCGCGAACAACCTCATCCCCAGCGCCTAGTCCCGCCTTCGCATGAACGCGGCTGAGGTCGCTGCAGCCGCGACGAGGATCAGGGCGATCCAGAAAGCGCTCTCTGCCGCAGCCTTCGGGTGAGCGGGGGAGAGGTGGTGGAAGAAGATCGTGCCGAGCAGGGCGACGCCGATGGTGCCGCCGAGTTGTTGGACCGCGTTGAGTAGGCCCGCCGCCGAGCCGGTCTCGGTTGGTCGTACGCGATGCAGCGCAGCAGTGAAGAAGGGCGTGGTGAACAGGCCGGCACCCAGCCCGGCGATGCCGAGCGCGACGGACAACTGCAGGCCCGCGATGATCAGCAGCAGGCCGGTCGCGAAGATCGCCAATCCGGTGAACATGATCCGGGTCGTCCCGTACCTCGGGATCAGCCGGCTGCCGGCCAGCCAGGACGCCAGTCCGGAAGCTGTTGACCAAGGCAACAAAATGAGGCTGGCGTGCAGCACACCTTGATGCAGTCCGACCTGGAGGTACAGGACGATCACCAGTGTTGCGCCGGTGAGGACGGCGAAGAACAGGGTGGAGGTGAGCAGGGCGGCGGCGAAACCGCGGTTCTCGAACAGGCTGAACTCGATCAGCGGCGTACGACCTGTGTGGTTGCGGCGGCGTTGCTGCAACAGCCAGGCCGCGGCGACGAGCAGTCCGACCGGCAACAGGATCCAGAGTCTGCTCTGGATCAGCGGATAGACGATCAGGACGGTCGCGATCACGAGGAGAGCGCTCCCTGCGAGGTCGGGTCGCAGGCGCAGGGGCGAACGGTCTTCGAGCAGGAGCGGGGTCGCGAGTAGAACGGCCAGTCCCAGTGGCAGGTTCACGGCGAAGACGGCACGCCAGGAGCTGCCGAAGAGATCGGCGTGGGTGAGCAGACCGCCGAGCAAAGGGCCGCTGATTCCGGCGAGACCCATCACGGGGCCGATGCTGCCGAGAGCCTTCGGCAACTCGGCCTGATCGAACATCGCGCGGATCAGACCGATCGTCTGCGGGATCACCAAGGCCGCCGCCGCGCCCTGAACGGCCCGGGCCGCGATCAGGACACCGACGCCTGGCGCCAGAGCGCAGGTGAGTGAGCCGAGCAGGAACCCGATCATCCCGATCCGGAACAACCGCTTGCGTCCCACAATGTCGCCCAGCCGGCCGCCGGTGATCAGGAGCCCGGCGAACGGCAGCGTGTAGGCGGCGCTGAACCATTGGATGTCCGACTCGCGACCACCGAGCTCGGTGTGGATCAGCGGTGCTGCGACCTGCACGATCGTCGCGTCGAGCAGATTCATCGCCTCTGCGACGAGCAGGACGGCCAGCGCTGCCCAGCGCCAGCGGTAGCCCGCCGCCTGGCTCTTCTCTTCAACCTGAGTCATGCCGTGAGCTTGCGGTCCTGGTGTGTTGTGCTTCCATCATCCGGCCTGGATCTGTTGATTTCTTCCATTCGCGGCGAGATCGATGCAGAATGATCTCGTGCTGGATGAGATCGATCGTGGCCTGGTCCACGCCCTACGGATCGACGGCCGGGCTGCGTTCAGCCGGATCGGGGCGGTCCTCGGGGTGTCGACGCAGACGGTGGCGCGCCGGTACCGGCGGCTGGTGGCCGAGGCTGGTTTGCGAGTGGTCGGGCTGGCCGATCCGCGTCGTGCCGGGCAGGCTCAGTGGCTGGCCCGGTTGACCGCTGCACCTCAGGCGGCTCAGGACCTGGCCCGAGCGCTAGCGAAGCGGGACGACACTTCCTGGGTACGGCTGGCTTCCGGTGGTACTGAGATCTCCGCGATCATCCAGACGACTCCCGGCGACGGCAACGCCCTCCTGCTCCACGACATCCCCCGCACCGCCGGCATCACCGCGGTCTCGGCCCACTACCTCCTCCACATGTACCTAGGCGGCCCCACCGCTTGGCGCGCCCACACCAGAGCCCTGACCGCCGACCAGCAGCGAGAGTTGGTCGGCGAAGTACAGGGCGGTACTGCAGCGGTCGGTACCTCCGACCAGCAACTGCTTGCGGTGCTGGGGCAGGACGGGCGGGCTGGGTTTGCTGAGCTGGCCGCCGCCACGGGCTGGTCGGCTGCGACGGTGGCGAAGCGGTTGGGTGAGCTGCGGGCGAGTGGGGCGATCTACTTCGATGTCGATCTCGATCCGGCGCTGTACGGGGTCACGACCGGGGCGTTGCTGTGGATGTCGGTGGTACCGGCGCATCTCGACCGGGTTGGTGAGGCGCTGGCCGATCACGATGAGTTGGCCTTCGTCGCGGCGACTACCGGACGGACCAACCTCGCGGCACATGCCCTCAGCCCCGACCCGGACTCGTTGCACCAGTATCTGACCCACCGGCTGGCCGCGTTCCCCGAGATCACCACGCTGGAGAGCGCTCCCGTACTGCGAACCATCAAGTCGGCCGCACCCTTCACGCCAACCGCCCGGCCGTTTCGTAGGGTTGCGGTATGAGCGAGCGGAGCGTTGACGATGTGGTGTTCGATATCGGTGGGGTGCTGCTGGACTGGAATCCCGACTACCTCTACCGCGAGCTGATCCCGGACGCCGGGCAGCGGGAGCACTTCCTGACCAACGTGGCGACGCCTAAGTGGAACCTGCAGATGGATGCCGGGCGGACCTGGGCCGAGGCGGTGGCCGAACTGACCTCGCTGCACCCCGAGCACGCCGAGTGGATCGAGGCGTACGACACCGGCTGGCTCAAGATGGTCGGCGGGCTGATCGAGGGGACGTCCGAGGTGCTCAGCGAGTTGCGCGAGCAGGGCGTACCGACGTACGCGCTGACGAACTTCTCGGCGGAGAAGTGGGAGATCGCGAAGGCAGCGTTCCCGATCTTGGCCGGCTTCACCGGTGAGGTCGTCTCCGGGACCGAGCAGACGGTCAAGCCCGACGAGAAGATCTACCGGATCCTGATCGAGCGCTACGACCTCGACCCTGCCCGCAGTTTCTACACCGACGACAAGGACTACAACGTCGTCGCCGCCCGCGCTGTGGGGCTGGACGCCGAGACCTTCATCGACGCCCAGACCCTTCGCACGCAGCTCAGAGAGCGCGGTCTGCCGGTTTAGCTGGCGCTGACCTGGAGGGCCTCGGTGTACTTCGAGCCGGCGCCGAGGTGGGCGACCTCGAAGATCAGGTTGCCGTCCTGACAGGTGGGTGGGGTGACGGCGGAGTCCGGGGGAGTGGCATAGACGCGTTGGGGACGAGCCGTTCCTGGCTGCCAGCGTTGGAGCTGGAAGCGCTCTACGCCCTCCGTGACGGTACGGACCTCCCAGTGGATCCAGTTGCCGCAAGCAACGATGGTGTCGGTGACGATGGAGCCGATCGAGCGGGCTTGGCCAGTGGCGGTCTCGCGGACGTAGCCGGTGCTCTGGTACTGGTCGGGATCCGAGGCGCCGATCTCCGACCAGACAGTTGCTCCACGCAATGAAGCACCACTCCATTGGATGCAGTTCTTCGCGGCCGCGATGGGCTTGACCGCGCCACCGGCGAGTGGCGCGGTCAGCAGTCGCTTGCAGCGGCGGGCCGTCTGCGGGTTGGTGATCTCGCTGAACGTCACTGAGTCGGCGGAGACGACCGGATCCGCCACGTAGCCCGGATCGGCCACGCAGCTGACGGTGCGCGCCTTCAGCGTCGCCAGCTCCGCGATCACCAGGCAGGACCTGCGCTTCGCGTCAGTGCTGCTGTAGGCGAAGGTCCCCTCGGCTGCCCCGATCTCCGGCTCGGAGATGCGGGGGAGCGCTTTCTGGGTGGCCAGATCGACGGCCTTGCCGGTCGTCAGGTCATACCGGTACGCCCGGATCTGCGGGTCCGGGCCGTCGTCGCGGATGTCCTCGATCAGCGCCCAGTGGTCGTCGATCACCACGGGCGACTGCGCGACGAATCCGGCCGGCGGGACGTGCTTGACGACGACCCGCTTGCTGGAACGGTCGGTCACCGTCGTGATGCCGGCGTCGTCGCTGCCGCGGGTGACGAGGTACTTCCGCTGCTGGGTGACGACGTGCTGACCGTCGACGGGTTGCTGGAGGATCTTGGTCAGCTTCGGCGGCCCCGCGGGGGTGGGCGGGACGCTGGGCGAGCTCGGCGTACTGTACGGGCTCGACGGTGTCTTGGTGGTGTTCGGCGTACCGGTTGTGCTGGGTGAGCCTGGGGGAGCGCTCTCCGGTTTGTCTGACGAGCATGCGCTGGCGAGCAGTGCCAGGCCGGCGACGATCGCGATCGGGGCTAATGTCCTGCGCATTCGCCTACAGGCCGATGTTCTGGAAGGTGTTGGCCAGCGTCGCGTTGAACAGCGCCGACGCCGGGATGTTCTTCGGCCCGTTGGTCGTGTTGCCACGGCTGTTGAAACGGCGCTCGTTGAACACCTCGTAGATGCCGATCGTGCCCTTCTTCGCGTCGTAGCCGCGGCCGACCTGGTAGTGGCCGCTGTGGTTGAACGCGAGGTACGGGAAGTACCGCTTCAGCAGTTGCACGTGCTCGATCACCGGGGCCGGCTTGGCGTCGCCGAGGTGGTTCTGGTGCACGCTGAAGAACTTCTGGGTGTTCCAGTGGCCGACGTTCTGGACGATGTAGCTGCCGGCCGCCAGGTCCCAGTTCGTCTTCAGGTTGGTCTGCTTGACCATCGCCGAGATCCCGGTGCCGGAGCTGGACGAGCCGAGGTCCTTGGCCCAGGACGCCTGGGTGTCCTTCTGGTTGTCGTCGGCCCAGTCGATCGACTGGAAGGTCGCCGGTCCACACCAGTAGCCCTTGTCCTGCGAGGTCGCGAAGCCCTTCATGATGTACGACGAGGACGGCAGCTTCACCGGCGCGGACACCGGCGGCTTCGGCTTCGGCTGACCGGGCGAGGCGGGCGTCGTCCGGTCGGGCATCGTCGGCGTTCCCGTGGGCGCTGTGGTCGCGGTCGCCGTCGGCACCGCGGTCGGGCCTGTGGTCGGCTCCGTTGTGGGCTCTGTGCTGGGCTCGCCCGAAGTACTGGCCGGTGCGTCGAGTTCACGCAAGGCGCGCGCCTTCTCGCGGCCGTCCCAGGCCGCCTGCATCTCGTCGAGTTCCTCGTCCAGCCGGGCGTTGTCCGACAACGAGGACCGCTCGCTGACGAACTGGGCCGGCGACAGCGCGCCGGTCGCGATGTCCTGCTCCGCGTCGGCGTCGGCGCTCCGGCTGCCGACGGCCGCCTCAGGCGCGGCGGTCATCGCGCTGAGCTGCGCGCCGCTGGGCAGTTGGTCGACGAAGCCCAGGCCGAGGCAGTAGTTCTCGGTCTCGAGCTTGAAGCACCGCATGACCTGCTTGCTCTGGTCGGCGAGAGCGGTTGCCCGCAGCATCGATGAGTCCGGCGCCGTGCGGATCACCTCCTGCACGACCTCGGTCCACGACGTCGCAGCGGGCGGCTCGCCGACTGGCTCACCGCCCGGCCACTTGTCGTCCGGAGCGGTCGGAGCGGTCGGATCAGGTTCCGGATCGATGGTCGGAGTCGCGGCCGGGGTCGCCGCTGGGGTCGTGGTGGGGACCGCGGTCGGTGCCGTGCTGGGCCCTGTGGTCGGTGCGGCGACTCCAGCGTCCGGCTCGCGCGGTGCGTACGCGGCGGCCAGTGGAGCTTGAGCGATCAGGGCGCCGAGCAGGATCAGTCCGGCTGCCCCCCGTGTGGCTGTGGGCATTGTGGTCTCCCGAGAGGCGTGTGACGGTAGTGACTGTAGGTACGCCTGAGACCACAGTACGTGCTTGTGGCAACAATGTGGAGGGGGGTGGTCGCTGACAGCGACGGTAGGCGGTGTGCTGAGCGTTCCCAGGGCGACCACTAGACTTGTCCGGTCCCCCTTTCGGTGAGTGCTGTGGAGTTTGCGTGTCGGTCCAACCCATCCGCCTGTTCGGCGATCCCGTCCTGATCACCAAGGCCGACCCGGTCGTCGACTTCGACGCGGAGCTGCGCCGGCTGGTCGCGGACCTGACCGACACCATGCAGGCGGCCCCGGGGTCCGGGCTGGCCGCACCGCAGATCGGCGTCGGCCTGCGCGTCTTCACCTACTTCATCGAGGGCGAGCTCGGCCACCTGGTCAACCCGGAGCTGAGCCTGTCGGCCGAGGAGCAGTTCGGGCCCGAGGGCTGTCTGTCGCTGCCCGGCCTGACCTTCGACTGCCGCCGCGCGATGGGCGTCGTCGCCAGAGGCTTCAACATGTACGGCGACCCGGTGGTGATCGAGGGCTCGGACCTGTTGGCGCGCTGCATCCAGCACGAGACCGACCACCTGGACGGCGTACTGTTCGTCGACCGGCTGGACACGCTGACCCGCAAGGCCGCGATGAAGGCGATCCGCGAGGCCGAGTGGTCCGGGCTGTCCGGCCCGCCGCAGGTCAAGGTCTCCCCGCACCCCATGAACGGATTCGGCCTGTGAGAGTAGTTTTCGCCGGCACCCCCGAGGTGTCCGTCACCGCGCTCCGCGCGATCGTTGCCAGCGGCCACGAGCTGGTCGCCGTCGTCACCCGGCCGGACGCGACGGCGGGTCGAGGCCGCAAGCTGCTCGCCTCGCCGGTCGCGCAGTACGCCGAGGAGCTCGGCATCGAGGTGCTCAAGCCGGTCAAGCCGAGCGATCCCGACTTCCTGGCCCGGCTGACCGAGATCGCGCCCGACTGCTGCCCGGTTGTCGCGTACGGCGGATTGCTGCCGCAGGCCGCCCTCGACATCCCGCCGCACGGCTGGATCAACCTGCACTTCTCCGTACTGCCGGCCTGGCGTGGTGCCGCGCCGGTGCAGCACTCGATCATCTCCGGCGACGACGTCACCGGAGCGAGCACGTTCCGGATCGTCAAGGCCCTCGACGCCGGCCCCGTGTACGGCGTACTGACGGAGCGGATCGGCCCGAAGGACACGTCCGGCGACCTGCTCGCCAGGCTCGCGGAGTCCGGCGCCAAGCTGCTCGTCGACACCCTGGACGGCATCGAGGCCGGTGCCTTGGTGGCCGTCGAGCAGCCTGCCGATGGCGTCACCCTCGCTCCGAAGATCAACGTCGAGGATGCCGAGCTGGACTTCACCGCGCCGGCGCAGCGCGTCGACCGGTTGGTCCGCGGCTGCAACCCGGCGCCGGGGGCCTGGACGACGTTCCGCGGCGAGCGGCTGAAGGTGCTGGACGTCGACCTGACCGATCTGGATGACCTGAAGCCCGGCGAGCTCCGCGCGACCAAGTCGAGCGTTGAGGTTGGTACAGGCAGCAAGGTGCTGAAGCTCGCGACGGTCCAGCCGCAGGGCAAGAAGCCGATGGCGGCCGCCGACTGGGCGCGCGGCGTACGGATCACCGCCGATGACCTTCTCGGTCCGGAAGCGAAGGCAGAGTGAGCGACCGCAGTCCTCGCAACCGGGCGCCGCAGCGCCGCCCCGACAGGGTCCGGCAGGTCGCCTACGAGGTGATCCGGCAGGTCACCTCGCAGGACGGCTATGCGAACCTCGCCCTCAACAAGGCCCTGCGCGACCAGAAGCTGAGCGGCCGCGACGCCGCCTTCTGTACTGAGCTCGTGCACGGCACACTGCGCTGGCAGGGCACGTACGACGCGATCCTCGCCGGCAACGTCTCCCGCCCACTCGCCGAGCTGGACCCGGAGCTGCTCGACCTGCTTCGCCTCGGCACGCACCAGCTGCTGCGGATGCGCGTCGACTCTTACGCCGCCGTCAACGAGATGGTCACCCTGACCCGCGCCGTGTCCGGCCAGAGCCGCAGCGGCCTGGTCAACGCGGTACTGCGCAAGGTCAGCCAGCGCACGTTCGACCAGTGGATCGTCGATGTCGCCCCGCACTCCGACGACGACCTGTTCGGGTTCCTGTCGATCGCGAAGGCGCATCCTCGCTGGATCGTCGAGGCCTTCGCTGACGCGCTCCATACCGAAGGCTACGAGCTGGACGAACTGCTGGACGCCGACAACGAGCCGCCACGGGTGACGCTGGTCGCACGGCCCGGCCTGGCGTCGGTGGACGACCTCATTGAGGCAGGGGCGACCAGGGCCCGGTACTCCCCGTACGCGGCCGTGCTGCAAGGTGGGGGCGACCCGGGTCGGATCTCGGCGGTCTCTGCCGGGCGGGCCGGAGTACAGGACGAGGGGTCGCAGTTGGTCGCCACTGCGCTTGCAATGGCGCCGCTAGAGGGCAGGGATGCCAAGTGGCTGGACCTGTGCGCTGGGCCAGGAGGTAAGGCCGCTCTGCTCGCGTCGATCGGTCGCCAGCGGGGTGCGGCGATCACGGCGGTAGAGCCGCTGCCGCACCGTGCGGAGCTGGTGCGGTCCAACCTGCGTGCGGTGCCGGGCAACCACCAGGTGGTGGTCGGCGACGGCACCAAGCCGACCTGGCCGGAAGGCTCGTACGACCGGGTCCTGGCCGATGTGCCCTGTAGTGGGCTTGGTGCTCTGCGGAGGCGGCCGGAGGCGCGCTGGCGTCGTACTCCGGAAGACGTGGCCGAGCTGCGCCCGTTGCAGGAGCAACTGCTCGACTCGGCGATCACTTCCGTCCGCAAGGGCGGTGTGGTCGCGTATGTGACCTGCACCCCGCACCTGATGGAGACACGGGCGGTAGTGGACGCAGTGCTGGCGCAGCGCGGCGATGCCGTGCTGGAGGACGCCCGTGCGCTCCTGCCGGACGTGCCCTCGCTGGGGGAGGGGCCGGACCTGCAGCTGTGGCCGCATGTTCACGGCACCGACGCGATGTATCTGGCGCTCATCAGACGGACCTGATGTCAGGTGTGTGAAGCCGAACGGTCATGATGGAGTGGTGACCGCCACCGAAGTCCGCCCGGCCCGGAGCGCCCAGCAGCACCAGTTCATCGGGCTCACGGCGGCTTTCGGCATCGGGATGCTGTTCGCGATCCAGTCCCGGCTGAACGGCGAACTCGGCCAGCGGCTCGGCGACGGCATACCGGCCGCGCTGGTCTCCTTCGGTAGCGGACTCGTGGTCCTGCTGGCCGGCTGTGCGGTGATCCCACCGATACGCCGGTCGGTAGGGAGGGTCTGGCGGACCATCAGGACGCCCTCTGATGGAGGCGGACTGCTCAGGTGGTGGCAGTGCATCGGTGGACTCGCCGGTGCGTTCCTGGTCGCCACCCAGTCGATCACTGTGTCGGTGATCGGCGTTGCTGTCTTCATAGTCGCCGTAGTGGCTGGGCAGGCCGTCAGTAGCTTGGTAGTGGACCGACTGGGCTTCGGCCCGGCTGGACGCCAGGCCTATACGCCACTGCGGATAGTGGGTGCAGTGCTGGCGACGGCGGCCGTAGTACTGGCTGTGTCCGATCGGTTGCACCACCCGTCCGGACTACTGCTCGCACTGCTCCCCGCACTGGGTGGGGTCTTTACTGCGGTGCAGCAAGCTATCAATGGCCGAGTGGCCCAGACTGCGGCCGGCGACGCCTCCGGAGCGATTGCGGCCGGAGTCATCAACTTCCTGGTCGGCTTCGCCGCGTTGCTGGTGGTCTTCCTCGTCGACCTGCTGGTCCGCGGTACTCCGAACAGCCTGCCGTCCAACCCCTGGCTGTACCTGGGCGGCATGTGCGGCGTCATCTTCATCAGCGCGGCCGCCGCCGTCGTCCGCGTTGTCGGCGTGTTCGTACTCGGGTTGGGCACGATCGCCGGTCAGTTGATCGCGAGCCTGTTCATCGACCTGTTCGTACCGGCCTCTGACCAGAAGGTCACGCTGCCGGTCGTCGCCGGGACCCTGCTCGCCCTGGTCGCGGTAATCGTCGCCGCCGTGCCCAACCTCAGGAAGAGCGCCTGACCATCCGGACGTAGCCTCAGGAAGAGCGCCTGATCATCCGGACGTAGCCGTCGTACGTGCGGCGGCCGACGACCCGCCAGATCAGGTCGTGCAGCAGCCGGAATTCACGCCGGAACACGCGGTGGATGATCACCATCTCGTGGGTGTCAGGTACTGCGGTCCTGCTCATGCTTGCTCCCCGGTACGCCGGGCGCTTGGCGCCGGAAGGTCTCCCCCCGACCAGCGCGGCCCGGCGTTTTACGGTACTGGAGCAGGTTCGGGCTCGGCAGCGATTTTCGCCCGCCTGCGCGATCGGACCGTACTGATGACCCCTTGGGACACCGCGACCCCGGCCAGCACGATCACCGCGCCCACCGGCTGGTACCAGGTGAGGTGCTCGTGCAGCACGATGACGCCGGCCACGATCGCGAAGATCGGCATGATGTAGGTGACCATCGAGGTCATGCTCGCGCCGATCAGCCGGATCTGCCGCAGGTTCAGCACGAACGCGACTCCGCTGCCGAGCGCGCCAAGGGCGATCACACTGCCGATCACCTCGAGCGAGAGCGACGACGGGGCCGGCGGAGCATGACCGGTCAGGATCGGCGCCGCGATCGCGAGCTGGACCGTGGAGCAGATCAGCAAGGTCGCCGACAACGCGGTCCCGGACAGGTTGCTGCCGGCAATGAACCTCTTCTGGTACGGGATCGCGATGCCGTACGCCACCGCAGCCGCCATGCAGAACAGCTGGCCAGTCAGATCCGAGCCGCCGTGAAGTTGCCAGGCCCCGAGCACGACCAACATGCCGCCGAAGCCGATCAGCAGCCCGAGAACCCGTTGCAGCGTGAACCTTTCGGTCCGGAACACCCAGACAGCGATCGGTAGCACCACCAGCGGAGTGATCCCGTTCCAGATCCCCGCGAGCAGACTCGGCACGCGCTGCTCGCCGTACCCGAACAAGGTCCACGGGATAGCCGACCCAATCGCCGCCGCGACAAAGTTATGCGCCCAGATCCTTGGCGACCGAGGCAACGCCTCCCGCTTGACCGCCAGGATCGTGAGCAACACCAGCGACCCTGCGATCACCCGCCCCAGCGCAAGGTACGCCGGATGCAACTCCCGCACCCCAACCGAAATAAACAGAAAACTGCAGCCCCAGATCGCGCCGAGCAACAACATAGTCGGCAACCAGGCCCGAACAGGCGGCTTGTCAGGAGTCGAAAGCATGCTCACTCCTGACATCCTGCCTCATCCCTCCGACATTCCCCCCTTCCCTGCCCACAATCGGGCACCCACGAGCACCCCCAACCAGACAACCGCCCCACCCACCACCGCCCGGCCTCCCGAATGGCAGCGCAACCACTTGCACAACGCCCCGCCGGCCAGCTGGCGAACCCGCACCACTCCCGCCCCACCCAACCTCGCGCGGCCGCCCGAATGGGCTCGAACGCGTGCGCCACGCCTCGGCGGGTGGCTAGCGTGGTGGAGGTCGGCACCGTTCGCCCGCCCAACACCGCACAGGCCTCCCGAACGAGGGCGCACCGCGTGCGCACCGCCCCGGCGGCTGACTGGCGCCTGGAGGAGCCCGCACCACTCCCGCACGGCCTACCGCCGCGCGGCCTCCCGAATAAGGCACGACCGCTTGCGCGACGCCCTGGCGGGCGGCGCGTGTGGTGGGAACCGCACCCGTTCCGCCCCACCCACCGCCGCACGGCCGCGCGAATGAGCCGCGACCCGTTTGAGCAACGCCCTGGCGGGCGGGACCGAAGTGATGCATCTGTACCGGTTTCACCCAGCCCGACCCTGCGCGGCCTCCCGAACGGGGCACGACCGCTTGCGCAACGCCCCGGTGGTTGGCCCGTGGAGGAACCGCATCCGTTTCCGCCCCGCCCAACCGCACCCGTCTCCGCCTCGGACACGGCCGGATCCTTCGGGCGGATCGCCTTCGTCGACGGCCCGCGCGTCGAGGGCGCCTTGCCGGTTAAGCAACGGCCGCCCGAATGGGCGCGACCGCCTGAGCAACGACCCGGCGGGTACCTGGCGCGTGGGGGAAACCGCACTCGCTTCCGCCCCGCCCAACCGCAGCTGTTTCCCCTGGGACACGGCTGGAGGTCCTCCGAGCGGATCGCCTTCGTCGAAGGCCCGTGTGTCGAGGCGCCTCGCCGGTTAAGCAACCGTCGCCCGAATGGTCACGACCGTTTGCGCAACGCCCCGATGGACAGAGGGCGAGGGGGACATCGTCACCAGTCCCGGCCCGGGCAATCCGACGCCCACGACGCTCTGAACAGGCGCGCCTCCTTGGACTGCCAGCATCGGGGCTGCCCTACCGGTTGGCGTGCTGGCTTACGCCATACGGGCGGCACCTCAGGTCAGCCGTACTGCGTAGGCCGTTGGAGCCCTGCGTAAGCCGTTGGAGTGCTCCGTAAGCCGTTGGAGCACGTGGCGCAGTCGCCCGCCTGCCTGTACGGAGGGGAGCCCGGATGCTGGTTGTGGGCGGCTGGAGGCCGTGGTGCGGGTGGGGCTAGGGGCCGGTGGAGGGGGTGCCGGTTTCGCCCCAGGGGTTGAGGTCGGTGACGGCTTCGGGGGTTAGCCAGGACAGGCCTGTGGCGGCGGGGTTGGTTGGTGTGAGCGCGGTGGGGCGGCGTAGCCGGTCGGTCTGTGGGGTGTGGGGGTTGACGTCGACGGACCAGGCTGCGGCGGCGGTTGTGGGGGCGAGCCAGGCTGCGGCGGTTCCGTCCAACGTCAAGGTGCCTGGGTTTGGCGACGCGTTCCAGGGCGGTGTGGTTGGCGCGGTGTTCGGTGTGGATGCGCTCGGTGCGGGGCCGGTGGGTGATGACGTCGGCTGTGGGCCGTTCGATGACGGGAATGGCATGGTCAGGCGGGCGGGGGTGGGGATGGTCCAGTCGGGGCGGGTGATGTGGACGACGCCGGCGGTGATGGCGACAGTCCAGTGGCCGGCGTGGACGGCGCGGTGGTGGGCGCCACACAGCAGCACCAGGTTCTGGATCGAGGTGGGGCCGCCGTCGACCCAGTGGATGACGTGGTGGGCGTGGCAGTGCGAGGGTGGGGCTTTGCAGATGACGCAGCCTTTGTCGCGGCGGTTCAGGGCGCGGCGGATGTAGCGGGTGACGAACCGGTACTCCATCCCTACATCCAACGGCTGAGAATCCGTACCGAGAATGATGGGCAGGACGGCGGCGTCGCAGGCGAGCAGGCGGACGGCGGAGGCGGAGATGTTGTCACCGAAGACCAGTTCACCCACGGCTGCCGAGGTCAGTGCCTTGAGGTCGGTGAAGTCGATGGTGACGGTCAGATGCGGCACGCCAGGTACGCCGGTGGTGGGGTCGGCACCGGTGGCGATGTCCAGAATCGTGGTTAACGCGTCGGCCTGGCGCTTCTCGTGCGATCGCGGGTCGAGTTCACCATCGACCGTCCGGTGGGGTTTGGCCAGGTCGTGGATCGCGGTTTTGAACAGTTCCGCGTTGGCGCCGGCCAGGTAGCCACCGAACTTCACGCCGTGGTCGGCCGGCCGGATCCACAGCTTCTCGTTCTGATACGCCTCTTCTTCGGCGGGTTCGGGGCCGTCGGTGTCGAGGCGGTCGAGGACCTGGCGGCCGAAGTCGCGCAGGCCGCTGGGGGTGATGTGGCGGGCGGCTTCGATCATCTGTTCTTCGGCGACCCGGAGCGTCTCCACCGGCACCGTGGAAGGTGCTTTCTCCAGGGTGGTGACGATGACTTTCGCGTGGTCCGGGGTCAGACCGGTTGGATCGTCGCCGGCCACGGCGAGGGCTGCGGTGACGGCCTGGTAGTTGGGGAGGTTCTTGAGGAATTTGAGGTCGCTGCGGGTGTTGGCGGGGTCGCGGCGGTGGCGTAGTTCGAGGAGTTCGATGGTGTTGCGGGCGTCGAGTTCCTTGGCCAGGCCGCGGGATTCGACGTCGCCGAGGAGTTCGAGGCGGTAGGAGCCGAGGGTGTTCAGGGCAGCTTCGACCGTGTCCAGAGTGACGATTACTTCGGTGTCGCTCTGGAGGTACGCGGGTCGTAGCTGCGAGATCTCCATGGACACAACACTAGGCACCGCCGCCGACAGTTTTCGAAGCCGAGAACCCGTTATCTATAAGGGGTTCCTGAATGGCCGGATTCGGTCAGGTTGTCCACAGAGAAGCGAGATCTGTGGATGACCAGAGCGGTTGGCCGCTGTGCGGCTAACTCCAGTCGGTCGGTGCGCCGAGGATGCTTGCGCGTCATCGTTGGACCGCGCGAAGGAGGAGCGGGCATTGGAGGTTACTTGGGAAACTACGCCCGACGGTCGAACCAAGGATCCCTTGCCATCTGGGTTTGAGGACTCGCTGATCGCCCGAGGTGGTGCCGATGTTCATCACACGGATCGGTAAGACGAGGAGGTTCGGCTACGGGGTAGCGGGGCGGTTCGAGTTGGCGCACCGCGACAGCCCCGTTGGCAATGCAGGGCGGGGCGGCCGTCGACGTAGGGGTTGGCTTGCGCCCGTGCCGGGTTGGGTGGATGGGACCTGGTGGGTTGGCTCGGTTCGGTTCCTGACCGCCGGGGCGTTGCGCAGGCGGTTGCGCTCCGTTCGGGAGGCCGTCGCTTACCCCGCGAGCCGGCACGACAGCCCGATGGTGGTGGGGGGTGCGACGGGTTGGCCGTCGGTGTAGGGGTTGGCTTGCGCCCGTGCCGGCGTGAGCGGATGGGAACTGGTGCTGTTGTCTCGGCCCGGTGCCTGCCCGCCGGGGCGTTGCGCAGGCGGTTGCGCTCCGTTCGGGCGGCCGTCGCTACCGCGAGCTGGCGCGACAGCCCGTTGGCGGTGGAGGGCTGACGGCTGGCTTAGGCGTAGGCGGCTGTGCGGGTTGGGCGGATGGGACCTGCTGTTGTCTCGGCTGGTTGCTGGCCGCGGGGTGTTGCGTGGGCGGTTGCGCTCCGTTCGGGCGGCCGTGGCTTACCAGGCAGGCCCGCGCTGGCAGGGTGGCGACACTCGTTGGGGGGCTTTTGGGTGGGGTTCGGGGGAGGATGGCGGGATGGGCTTTGAGGTGGATGCTGTGCGCAAGGAGTTTCCGGCGTTGGGGGAAGGGGCCGCGCATTTTGACGGGCCGGGTGGGTCGCAGACGCCTCAGGTGGTGGCTGATGTGGTGGCGGGGACGATGGTGTCGGCGTTGGCTAATCGGGGGCAGTTGACTGCTGCCGAGCGGCGGGCCGACGCGATCGTGGTCGGCGCTCGGCAGGCGATGGCGGATTTGCTGGGGACGGATTCGGGCGGCATCGTCTTCGGGCGGAGTATGACGCAGTTGACGTACGACTTCGCCCGTACGCTCGCCAAGGACTGGGGTCCGGGGGACGAGGTGATCGTCACCCGGCTCGACCACGATGCGAACATCCGGCCGTGGGTGCATGCAGCGGAAGCGGTCGGCGCGACGGTCCGCTGGCTCGCCTTCGATCCCGAGACCTCGGAGCTGGACGACATCGCGCCGCTGCTCTCGGCGCAGACCCGGCTGGTCGCGGTGACGGCTGCTTCCAACCTGATCGGCACCCGGCCCGATGTCGAGGCGATCGCGACGCTCGTCCACGACGCCGGTGCGTTGGTGTACGTCGATGGCGTACATCTCACCGCACACTCACCGATCGATGCGTCGTTCGCCGACTTCTACGCGTGCTCGCCGTACAAGTTCTTCGGTCCGCACTGCGGGGTGCTCTCGGCCGCGCCGGCTCTGCTCGAAGGGCTTCACCCAGACAAGTTGCTCCCAGCAACCAATGTCGTGCCGGAGCGTTTTGAGTTCGGCACGCTGCCGTACGAGTTGCTTGCCGGTACGACCGCCGCGGTCGACTTCATCGCAGGGCTCGGGGGAGTGGCGTCCGGCGACCGGAGAGAGCGCTTGCTGAGTTCGCTCGCCTTGCTGGAGGAACACGAGGACGGCTTGCGGGTCGACCTCGAGACCCGGCTGGCGGCGATCGACGGGATCACGCTCTACGGGCACGCATCCCGGCGTACGCCGACGTTGTTGTTCTCCGTCGACGGCTGGGAGTCGCGTGCCGTCGCCGCCAAGCTGGCTGAATCGGGGGTCAACGCGCCGGCCGGATCCTTCTACGCGTTGGAGGCGTCCCGGCATCTCGGCCTGGGCGACACCGGTGCGGTCCGAGTCGGCCTGGCGCCGTACACGAATCAAACCGACGTCGACCGCCTGATCGAGGCGATCGAAACCCTAGGGGCCTGACGTGCGCACCGCCCGCCTGCTACTCGCCGCACTCGCCCTCACCGCCATCGCAACCCCAGCAACCCTCGCCACAGCCACTGCCACCACGACAGCCAGCGCCAGCACAACAGGCAGCGCCAGCACAACGAGCAGCGCCGGTACCACCGCAGTCTCCGATCCAGCGCGAGCCGAGCTCCGCGGCATCGTCGAGAACGTGGCCGGCGCGACCGGCAAGCGCTACGCCACCAAGGACGACGCCGGTCACGTCATGGACACCGTCAAAATCATCCAGGACAACGCCAACGGCTACCTCGCCGTCTCCCACCACATGGCGACCGACGGCCACTTCCGCGTCAACCTAGCCACCTCAACCGACCTACTCAACTGGCACTGGGTCCGCGAACTAGCCGGCAGCAACACCGGCCCAGCCTCCCAACCAACCATCGCCCAAGCCTCCAACGGCGGCTACATGATGGCCTGGGAGCAGGAGCAACCCGGCGGCGGCAACAACCACCTAGCCTTCCGGTACTTCGCCAACCGCGCCGACCTCCTCGCCGGCCGCGTCACCCGCTCCTTCGACGCACCCAGAAGACTCTCCTCCTGCGCCGAGGGCACCCCGAACATCTACGGGATCACGCTCTCTCCCGACATCGACCACTCGACGATCGACCTCGGCGGCCACTACTGGTGGAACTGCGACCGCGACCGCCAGCAACGCGGCAGGCTCACCAACTTCAACTCCTGGACGACCTCGGCCCAGCCGAACTTCGATAACGCCCTGCTCTACTGGAACGTCGGCGGCAACATCGGCGACCGCGACCAGGTGAGCTTCCGCGGCTACAGCTTCGGCCTGATCGAGGGCCAGTACACGAAGGGCGACTTCGGCTCCTGGCGGACCTTCGTCTACGACTACCAGACCGGCAACGCGGACCGTACGACGATTCGCACCGACGCCGGCAGCGCCGCCTTCGCCAACCCGACCATCACCAATCTGAAAGCCCCCAACGGCCAGTCGGGCCTCGTCATGACGCTCTTCATCCCGAGCGAAGGCGCCGGCGCCGGTGAATCGGGCGAGCTGATCTATTACAAGACGTACTAAATCAACTCGATGGGGTAAATCTGGGTAAGCTCTTTCCCGTGAACGAGCCCAGCCAGGTCTTCATCCAGCTCACCCCAACAGAAAACCTCCGTCCGGCTACAGCGACCGAGGTCAGTTGGTCAGCCGGCGACGTACTGGTCACCGCCGGCAGCGTCGCGCGGGTTGCCCTGCGCTGGGATGAGCCCACACCGGCAGAGGCGCTCATCCTCGGCGACGCCTGGGAGCGGTCGTACGGCGACCTCCAATGGCGGCACCTCCAGCCCGACCGGCTCCTCCCGTGGTACTGGCTCGCTCACGACCAGAAGACCGGCAAGACCGAAGGCGCCGGCGTCGACGTGCACCCCAAGGCCTTCTGCTCCTGGACCGTCGACCAGACCGGCTTCACCCTCTGGCTCGACCTCCGCAACGGCGGCGGCCCTACCCAACTCAACGGCCGCCAGCTAAAGGCAGCAACCGTCCGCCGCTTCGAAGACGCCGGTACTCCGTGGCTCACCCTCCATGCAGCCGTCGAAGCAATGAGTACCGCCATCACCCCAAGAGACATCGGCCCCGTCGTCGGCGCCAACAACTGGTACTACGCGTACGGCCAAGGCTTCGACGAAAAAGCAGTACTGCAAGACGCCGCAACCGTCGTCGAACTAGCAGCCGGCCACCCCGTGAAACCGTTCAGCGTCGTAGACGACGGCTGGAACCCAGGCGGCAACGCATCCGGCGGCCCCTGGGAGAGCGGTATCTCCGGCCTCTTCGACGACATGGCCAGGACAGCCCAAGCGGTCAAAGAGCTAGGCGCCCGACCAGGCCTCTGGTTCCGCCCACTGCTCTCCCGCGAGCAGGGCCCCTGGCAAAGAACCGGCCAGTCCGACGGCTTCGGCCGCGCCCTCGACCCGACGTACCCGGAAGTCCTCGACCTGCTCCGAGCCGACCTGCACCGCTTCAAGGACTGGGGATTCGAGCTGGTCAAACACGACTTCAGCACCTACGACCTGTTCGGCCGCTTCGGCCCGGCGATGGGCGCCCACCTGACCGACGACGGCTGGCAGTTCCACGACAACACCCGTACCACCGCCGAGATCATCCTGGACCTGTACGCCGAGATCCGCGCCGCCGCCGATGACCTAGTACTGATCGGCTGCAACACCGTCGGCCACCTCGCCGCCGGGCTCGTCGACGTCCAGCGCACCGGCGACGACACCTCCGGCCGCGACTGGGAGCGGACCCGCAAGATGGGCATCAACTCGCTCGCCTTCCGGCTGCCCCAGCACCAAAGGTTCTTCACCCTCGACGCAGATTGCGTGCCCTGTACGCCGCAGACGCCTTGGGAACTCAATCGGCAGTTCCTCGACCTCATCGCCAGGTCAGGGAGCGCTCTCTTCGTCTCCATCGACCCGTCCGCCCGGACGCCGCAGACCGACCGCGATCTTGGCGACGGTATACGGTTGGCGCTCAGTGGTGGAAACGCCGCGGATGGTGGGATCGAGCCGCTCGACTGGCTGGTGAACACCACGCCGACCGCCTGGCGGGGCGGCACCGGCACGGTTCGCTACGCCTGGTCGCGACCGTGGGGCGCGGACCCGGCTGCGGGCTGAGGCGTGGACCTATGGGGCACGGGCCGGCGGTGCGCGAAGCAGTGGGGCGTCGGGCAGTGGAGACAGGGGGAGTGGTGAGCAGCGACCAGCCGCCGGCCGTAGTACGCCGGGGTACCAATCTCGATCGCGTAGGTGGCTTCAACGACACGGTGGTGCTGGACGCGATCCGGCGCGCCGACGAACGGCTCAGCCGGGTCGAGATCGCCGCCGCCACCGGACTCTCCGGCCAGGCCATCTCCAACATCACCCGCCGGTTGCTCGACGCCGGTCTGGTCCGCGAGGCCGGCCGGCAGAAGAGCACCGGCCTCGGCAAACCGCGGACCTTGCTCGAGCTCGAGCCCACTGGCCAGTACGCCGTCGGGGTGCACCTCGACCCGGCCGTCGTCACCACGGTCGTGCTCGATCTGACCGGGCAGGTCGTCGTCCGCCGCCGCGCCGAGACACCGGCCTCCGACGATCCCGACGTACTCATCGCGGGAATCGCTGCCACAGTTGAGCAAGTGATCGCTGAGGCCGGAGCGCCACGTGAACGCGTGGTCGGCGTCGGCATCGCCGCCCCCGGCCCGATCGACGTCGAGCGCGGCGTGGTGATCAACCCGCCGAACCTGAGCGCCTGGCATCTGGTCCCGTTGCGCGACACTCTGCGCGAGCTGACCGGCCTGCCAGTCCTGCTCGACAAGGACGTCACGGCCGCGGCCTCCGCCGAGAAGTGGGCCGGCGGGCCGAACGGTCGCGGCAGTTTCGTCTTCTTCTACCTCGGTACCGGGGTAGGCGCCGGCCTGGTGATCGGCGACGAGGTGGTCCGCGGCTCGAGCAGCAACGTCGGCGAGATCGGCCACGTGATCGTGGACCCCGACGGTCCGCTCTGTTTCTGCGGCCGCCGTGGTTGCGTCGGCGAGACGAGCCAGCCGCGCTATCTCGTCCAGCAGGCCGTACACGCCGGAGTGCTTGCCAAGGGCATCGATCTGGACGACCGGCGCGCCGTCGATCTCGCCTTCGCGGACTTGTGTCAGCAGGCGCTGGCGGGCGGCAAGGTCGCGCGGGAGCTGATCGCAGCGCTGGCCGGCCGGATCGCCAAGGTGGTCGAGGACATCGCGAACCTGCTCGACCTGGAACGCGTCGTCTTCGGCGGCCCGCACTGGGACCACCTCGCGCCGTTCTTCGACGAGGCAGTCCGGGCCGCGCTGGAAGAGCGCTTTCTGGTCCGCTCGGTACACCCCTTCGTCGTCACCGGTACCGCCCTCGGCGCGGACGTCGGTGCGGTCGGCGCTGCCAGCCTGGTGCTCGACCACACGTTCTCTCCCAACCCCTCAGTGCTCCTGCTCGGACCCGCAGAGAGCGCTCCACCTGTCGTAGTCGGGTCCGCGAAAGGTTGATGTGTTGATGACCGGTATCGATCCCGAGGTTCTGGCCCGAGCCACCGAGAAGGTCCGCCAGGCGACCGGCGACCAGGTGATCGCGGACATGTTCCACCGGTCGATGGCGGAGAACCTGCCCGCCGTCGCGGAGCGGCTGCCGGACGGTACGACGTTCGTGCTGACCGGTGACATCCCGGCGATGTGGTTGCGCGACTCCGCCGCCCAGTTGCGGCCCTATCTGGTGCTGTGCGCCGATGACCCGGCGCTGCAGGACGTACTGATCGGCGTCCTGCACCGGCAGCTCGAGTACATGGCACTCGATCCGTACGCGAACGCCTTCAACCGTGAGGCGAACGGCGCCGGGCACACCACCGACGAGACCGAGATGTCGCCGTGGGTGTGGGAACGCAAGTACGAGATCGACTCGCTCTGCTACCCGATCGAGCTGGCCTACCGGCTCTGGCGGATCACCGGGCGCAAGGACGTGATCGACGACCGCTTCCGGGTGGCGGCGGCCGCGGCCCTCGAGGTGCTGGAGACCGAGCTGGACCACGAGAACAAGTCGCCGTACCGGTTCCAGCGGCACGACGACCGGCCGAGCGATTCGCTGATCCGTGGCGGTCTCGGGCAGCCGACTCAGCCGACCGGGATGTCGTGGAGCGCTTTCCGGCCGAGTGACGACGCCACCGAGCACGGCTTCAACGTGCCCGGCAACATGTTCGCCTCGGTCGTGCTCGGCTACCTGCAGGCGATCGCGAGCGAGCTGCTCGACGATTCCGCCCTCGGTGATCGCGCCAAGGAGCTGAAGGCCAGGATCGACGACGGAATCGCGCAGTTCGGCACCGTCGACCACCCGTCACTCGGCCGGGTCTACGCCTATGAGGTGGACGGCGCGGGGGAGCGGTTGCTGATGGACGACGCGAACATGCCGAGCCTGTTGTCGGCGCCGATGACGGGGTTCGCTGCAGCCGATGACCCGACGTACCTGGCGACGCGTTCGCTGCTGCTCAGCCCCGAGAACCCGTACTACTACAGCGGTTCTCACGGTGCGGGGATCGGCAGCCCGCACACTCCGCCGGACCACATCTGGCCGATTGCGCTGGCCGTCCAAGGGCTGACCAGTACGTTGGCTGACGAGCGGCAGCAGTTGCTCGAGCTGCTGCGCGACACCACCGGCGGTACCGGCCAGATGCACGAGTCGTTCCACACCGACGATCCGGCGAACTTCACCCGCGAGTGGTTCTCCTGGGCGAACGCGATGTTCTGCGAGCTCTGCCTCAGCCACGCAGGGCTCAAGCTCAGCTGACGTCCCGGCGCCGGGTGGTGACGACGGCCAGTACGACGAAGACGGCGGCGTAGCCCAGTACGGTCAGGAGAGCGCGATCTCCCGACACGGCATCCCGTACTCCGGGAGGCGCGTCCGCCGTACTCATCCCCGTCACGCTGAACATCAGCGCACCGGCGTTCGCGCCCGGCAGCGCGTCGGACAGGACCTCGAGATCGGGGAGCAGGCTGCTGACCACCCCGGCCAGCAGCGTCTCGATCCCGAGGATCCAGACGACACCGAGCCCGATCGGCAGCGCGACGTTGCGGAAGGCAACGGCCAGTACAGCGCCGGCCAGGCACCACAGGCTGAGGACGAGCCAGCCGCCGGCAAGTCCTTTGAGCAGGGCGAGTGGGCCGGGCCAGTCCATCGGCGCGTTCTCGGCCGCGGCGATCCCGATACTGCACAGGGCGCAGGCGACGAAGATGCCGAGCACCCAGACGGCGACCAGCGTGAGCAACCCGAGGAGCTGGCCGCCGAGCAGGGTGCTCCGGCCGGGGCGCTGGGTGAGGATCGTCTTCAGCGTTCCCCAGGTGTACTCGCCGCCGATCACGATCGCGCCGAGGACCAGAGCGAGCGCTCCCGCGAAGACCGGGAAGCCGCCGATCGTGTTGTCCATAACGCGTTCCGGCAGGACTCCGCGGAGTACCTCGGCGCGGGGGATGCCGTCCGTCTGCTGGTTGCCGTCGCCGGTGACGTAGCCCAGGTAGGGCAGGAGATAGCCGAAGATGACGCTCAGGATGAGGCCGGCGCCGAACAGAACCCAGACGGCGGATCGTTTGCGGAGCTTGAGCAGCTCGGCGCGATAGCTACCCAGCATGGGTCTTCTCCTTGTCCGTCGTGGTCAGCTCGAAGAAGACGTCCTCGAGAGCGCGTTCTGTGCTGTGCAACTCGGAGACCGCGATCCCTTTTTCGACCAGGAGGCGGTTGACCTCGGCGGCCCGGTCGGGTGCGACCTTGACCCGCAGAGTCTCGTCGTACAGGTGGACTGCTGCGGCACCGAGAGCCTCAGCCAGGATCGAGCGAGCGCTCTCTCGAGGCGTCGCCCGGATCACCAGCTCCTGCTCGGTCCGCAGCTCGTCGACGGTGTGCTCGGCGACCATCCGGCCTTCGCTGATGATGCCGACGCGGTCGCAGATCTGCTGGACCTCACCGAGCAGATGGCTGGACAGCAGGACGGTCCGGCCGTCGGCGCCGAGTTCGCGGATGAGTCGGCGCATGTCGCGCATTCCGGCCGGGTCGAGTCCGTTGGTGGGTTCGTCGAGGATCACCAGCTCGGGATCCTTGAGGAGGGCCGCGGCGACACCGAGTCGCTGCTTCATGCCCAGCGAGTATGTCGAGAAGCGGTCGCGGGCTCGATCGGCCAGGTCGACGAGGGCGAGTACCTCGTCGATGCGGGGGCGTGGCACGTCGGCGTACTCGGCGAGGACGCGGAGATTGTCGAGGCCGGACAGGTACGGGTAGAAGGCGGGCGACTCGATCATCGAGCCGGTACGGGCCAGGACTTGTGCCTGGCCGGGCGCGCCGCCGAGGACACGGACCGTACCGCTGGTCGGCGAGATCAGGCCGGTGAGGATGCGCAAGGTGGTGGTCTTGCCGGCGCCGTTCGGCCCGAGGAAGCCGTAGACCTCGCCGGGCAGAACCGTCAGATCGACACCGTCGACGGCCAAGGTGTCGCCGTAGCGTTTGGTCAGGCCGGAGACCTCGACCAGCGGGGCAGTGGTTGCGTTCATGCCTTAGACAGTGCCGGTCTGGGCATGCCCACCGCGTCGCCCAGCGGGAGTGACCGCGGCTACCTCAGGAGGAGTAGAGGAGCACGGTGCGATTGGTCAGCCGAGCCAGCCGGGGCGGACGAGGCCGGTTTGGTAGGCGACGACGACGAGTTGGGCTCGGTCGCGGACGGCCAGTTTCACCATCGCGCGGCTGACGTGGGTCTTGGCGGTGGCCGGGCTGAGTACCAGGCGCTGGGCGATCTCGTCGTTGGAGAGCCCTTCGCCGACGAGGGCGACGATCTCGCGTTCGCGCTCGGTCAGTACGTCCAGCTCTTTAGTGGCATGCGGCTGCCGGCTTCGGCTCGCGAACTCAGCAACCAGCCGCCGGGTGACCCCGGGGGAGAGCAGCGCATCGCCGCGCGCGACAACACGAACAGCCTGCAGCAACTCAACCGGCTCGGTGTCCTTCACCAGGAACCCACTCGCGCCCACCCGGAGCGCCTCGAACACGTACTCGTCCAGATCGAACGTCGTCAGGATCACCACGTGAACATCAGAGAGCGCTTCCTCGGCACCGATCAGCTTGGTCGCCTCGAGCCCGTCCATCCCCGGCATCCGGATATCCATCAGAACGACGTCGGGCTTCTCCGCTTTCGCCAGCTCGAACGCGGCTGCACCATCGGCGACCTCACCGATCACGGTGATGTCGTCCTCCGCATTCAGCAGCGATCGGAACCCCGCACGCACCAGCGCTTGGTCGTCAGCCAGCAACACCCGGATCATGCAGCAAACCTAGAGCATCCGCCGGTCAGCGCCGGTTGACGAGCGAGCCAAAGGCCGGGGCGCTGGGCCGGCCGGGTGCTGAGGGCCGTCAGGCGAGGCCGGCGTCGTGGGCGAGGAGGGCGATCTGGGTGCGGTTGCCGAGTTCGAGTTTGCCGAGGATGTGGGAGATGTGCGCCTTGACGGTCGCGACGCTCATGTACAGCTCGGTAGCGATGTCCGCGTTCGCCTTGCCCCGCGCGACCGCCAGCATCACGTCGTACTCCCGGGGAGACAGCCGCGAGAGCGCTTCCTGAGCTCGCGTATGCGCGTCGGCCTGGGTCGCAGCCTGATCCATCAACCGCCGCGTGATGGCCGGCGACAGGATCGGGTCACCCGCCGCGACCCGGCGTACCGCCTCGACGATCCGCGCCGGCGGCGTGTCCTTCAGCAAGAACCCGCTCGCCCCCGCGCGCAACGCATGCAACACGTTCTCGTCGGTATCGAAGGTCGTCAACACGATCACCTCGGGCGGATTCTTCCGCGCCCGCAGCCGCTGCGTCGCAACGATCCCGTCGACGCGAGGCATCCGCAGATCCATCAGCACTAGATCCGGAAAATGCGCATCGATCGCCGCCGGTACTTCATCGCCGTCAGCCGCCTGGGCAACCACCGCGATCCCATTGGCACCGTCCAGCATCATCTCCAGACTCGCCCGCACCAACGCGTCGTCATCCACCACCAGCACCCGAATCGTCTCACTCACACCCGCCACCGTAGCGGGACTCGGACCCCCACTGGCCGCGGCAGCAACGCCTCCAGCCGGACGGCTCTCGTCGGCGAGGACTGCGGTCGGGCGGCTTTCGCTCACTGCGGCCATGGGAGCAACGCCTCCAGGTGGAACAGTCCGTCGGGCGCGCGCCCGTGATCCAGCGTTCCGCCCGCGAGGTGTACGCGTTCGGTCAGCCCGACCAGGCCGGTACCGCTCCCCGGCGTCAGCGTTACCCCGTTGCCGCTCGGGTTGCTGAGCTCGATCCGCAGGGATTCACCGGGCTTGCCGTCGACGACCAGCGTGACGGGATGCCCGGCAGCGTGCTTGCGCGCATTCGTCAGCCCCTCCTGCACCACCCGGTACGCAGTCCGTCCGGTTGCCGGTGGCAACGATTCTGGCGCGGCGACAGATTCGGCGTACAGGATCTCCGTACCGGCATCGCGCGACTCGGCGACCAGTCCGGCGAGGTCGCCGAAGGTGGGTTGCGGGCGTCCGCCGGGGAGCTCGTCGATCTCGCTGTCGCGGAGCACGCTGATCACCTCGCGCAACTCCTCCAGCGCCTGATGAACTCCGGTACGGATGACGCCGGCCGCCTTGGCAAGCTTCTCCGGCGACGAATCCGGCCGGTACTCGAGCGCGCCGGCGTACGTAGCGAGCAGCGACAGCCGGTGCGCGAGTACGTCATGCATCTCGCGCGCCATCTTGGTCCGCTCCAGCGTCCGCGCCTCGGCGACCCGGCGGCCTTGCTCGTTCTCGGCCCGGAGAGCGCGCTCTCGCAGCGAATTGAGCAGGTCCTGGCGGGCTTGCATCCACTGACCCCAGCCGAGCAGGGCGGCGTGGACGGCGACATCCAGTACGGCGTACCAGACCAGGTTGAGCCCGTGGATCGGTCGCCAGAGTCCTTGGATGAAGTGTCCGACCACACCGGCGAGCGCGACGAGAGCGGCCGTCTTCAGCGGGCGGCGCTGGGCGACGCTCAGCGTGCCGACCGTCGACGGCGGAGTCGCCGCGGGGGAGAGGGCTGCTAGCGCAGCCTGCGCCAGGGCGCCTTGGACCGGGTACCGCCCAAGTACCGGAATGAGGCCGCAGGCAACAATCCCGACCGCGACGTCCAGCGCCAGCCACCCTGGCTGAAGGTCTCCCGCCTGCCGCCCGTAGATCGTCGATGCCGTCAACATGCCGACAGCGGTCACCGCGATGACATTGGCCCAGCGATTGCGACGCGACGGCCGACAGATCTCCTCCATGCCGCCGAGACTAGGCCGCCCGCTGCCCCACCACCACCGACCAAAGTCGATACACCACCGACTTGAGACCAGTCACCTCCAGCCACCCGGCCGATGCCCCCAACCCTCACCCCCGCCAATCCTTACCCCATGACCAACACCCCAGAAGCCACCGCACCCACGCCCACCACCACCAACCTCAGCACCGCCACCGACCGCACCACCAAGTCGGGCAGGACCAACGCCAATGCGCCCGGCAGCACCACGACGCCGGGCAACACCAACGCGGCAGGCACCCCCGCGCCCACCGCCCGGCCAACCCGCGTCGAGGGCCGCAGCCGGCTCGCAGTCGCCGGATCCGTCACCGTCGTCGCGGTCGCCTGGTGGGCCGTCCTCACCCAAGCCTTCAACATCACCCTGGCAGCCAAACAGGGGTCCACCATCCACATCGGCGCGCCCTCAGTCCTCGTCGCCAGCCTGGCAATATCCCTAGCCGCCTGGGCCCTCCTAGCCGTCCTCGAACACAACACCCCCGCCGCCCGCAAAGCCTGGACGATCACCGCCACGATCGCGTGCGCCCTATCCCTCACCAGCCCCCTAACCGCAGGCATCGGCATCGGCGCCAAACTAGGCCTTGCCTCCCTACACCTCGTGGTCGGTAGCCTGATCATCCTCGGCCTCCGCCGCACCGCCCTCTCCACCGAGGCCCGCTGCACCCCCACCGCGTGAGGACCCCCGAATGACCACCTGGCCCGGCTACCAACCCCTCAAGCGCACCTTGATCGCCACCCTCACCGGCCAGGTCCTAGAAATAGGCGCAGGCAAAGGCGCCAACCTCCCCCTCCTCCCGCCATCCATCACCTGGACAGCCCTAGAACCCAACCCCCGCGCCCGCCGCACCCTCACCAACGCCGTCCAATCAGCTTCTGGTGAGCGGCGCGTGCTGGCCGCCCGCGCCGAAGCGATCCCGTTGCCCTCAGCAAGCATCGACGCGGTCCTGTCGACGGCCGTGCTGTGCTCAGTGGACGACCTGAACGCAGTACTGGCTGAAATACAGCGCGTACTACGACCCGGCGGCCGCTTCGTCTTCCTGGAACACGTGGCGGCCCCGCCGGGGAGCGCTCTCCGGCGAATGCAGCGCATGATCGCCCCGATCACCCGCGTGGTCGACCGCGGCTGCGACCCCAGCCGCGACCTCGCCCCCGCGATCGAAGCCGCCTTCGCGACGGTCGACCTCACCCACTACACCGCCCCCGGCCTCCTCAAGATCCCGTTCATCGCCGGAACCGCCTACCTCTAACGCAACTGAGCCGCCCGATAAAACCCCTCGATATGCGCCGTGATCAACGCCGCGGCCTCATCCCCAGCGCCAGCCCGAATCGCCCCCACGATCGACCGATGCTCGGCCCGCAACCCGACAGCCGTCGCATCCCAGTCCGCCAGATTCGGTACTGCGGCCAGCACATACCCATGAATCGCCGTCCGCAACGACGACATCACCGCCGCAATGAGCACATTCCCCGCCAGCGCCGACAACGCCACATGGAACTCCGCGTCGAGCAAATGGAACTCCTCCGGCGTCAACCCCGGAGCATCCATCCGATCCAGCAACTCCTCGGCCGCCACCAAATCCCCGGCACCCGCATGATGCGCCGCCTCGCGAGCCGTCCACGACTCCAGCAGGACACGCGTCTGCACGATGTCGCCCATCGGCAGGTGATTCGTCGCGAGGTGCAACCGCAGCAACGCGGTCAACGGCGACGCCGGCTCGGCCACGATCACCGCGCCCGACTCCGGCCCTGAGCCGGTCGCAGTACGGACGACGCCCATCGCCTCCAGGACCCGCACCGCCTCCCGCACCGACGGCCTGCTGATCCCCAGCTGCTCCGCCAGAGAGCGCTCCCCAGGCAATCGCTCGCCAAGTCGCAGCCGGCCAGCCGCGAGATCGGCCTCCACCCGGCTCAGGACCAGCTCGTAGTTCTTCACCGGCGCACACAAGGTACGGAGCAGTCCGCGAGCACGGCGCAGTTCGCAAGTACAGAGCAGTTCTTCACAGACCGGAGTGTAGCCCTGTGGTCGGACCACAGACTATGCTGTGGTCCGACCACACAGTTCACCTGCCGAGGGAAGCACCGATGACCGAACGCCAGATACCCCGCTGGTCCGAGCTCAAGCCGCTGCTGCGCCCCAAGCCGGTCACCCTGAACGCGACCGACCGCCGGCTGGAGAAGGCGCTCACGATCGCCGACCTGCGCGCGATCGCCAAGCGCCGTACGCCGCGCTCGGTCTTCGACTACACCGATGGCGCCGCGGAGGCCGAGATCAGCCTCTCCCGCGCCCGCCGGCTGTTCCGCGAGATGGAGCTGCAGCCGTCCATCCTGCGCAACGTCTCCGAGATCGACCTCGGTACGTCGATCCTCGGCCGGCGCTCGGAGCTGCCGTTCGCGTTCGCGCCGACCGGCTTTACCCGGATGATGAACCACGAGGGCGAGAGCGCGGTCGTCAAGGTCGCCCAGGACATCGGCATCCCGTACGCGCTGTCGACGATGGGAACGACCTCGATCGAGGACGTCGCCGCTGCGGCTCCGGACGCACGCAAGTGGTTCCAGCTGTACGTCTGGAAGGACCGCGCCGCCGGCGAGGACCTGGTCAAGCGGTCGGCCGCTGCCGGGTACGAGGCGCTGATGCTGACCGTCGACGTACCGGTCGCCGGCGCCCGCCTTCGCGATGTCCGCAACGGCTTCACCATCCCGCCGTCGCTGACGGTCAAGACGGTCATGGACGCGTCGATGCACCCGGCCTGGTGGGCCAATCTGCTCACCACCCGCCCGCTCACCTTCGCGTCGCTCTCGAGCTGGGACGGTACGGTCGCCGACCTGCTGAACCAGCTGTTCGACCCGACGATGACCATCGACGACCTGAACTGGCTCCGCTCGATCTGGGACGGGCCGCTGATCATCAAGGGCATCCAGACGATCGAGGATGCCCGACGGGTAGTCGACGCCGGCGCCGACGCCATCGTCCTGTCCAACCATGGCGGCCGCCAGCTGGATCGGGCCCCCACCCCGCTCCGGATCCTCCCCGAGGTCCGCAAGGCCATCGGTACCGACGCCGAGATCTACCTGGACACCGGCATCATGAGCGGCGCCGACATCGTCGCCTCCCTGGCCCTAGGCGCCGACGCCTGCCTGGTGGGCCGCGCCTACCTCTACGGCCTCATGGCCGGTGGCGAGCGCGGAGTAGCCAAGGCCGCCCAGATCCTCACCACCGAGGTCCACCGCACCATGGCTCTCCTGGGCGTGGACAAGGTCGCAGACCTCAACCCAGGTCACGTCCGCCTGCCCTGACAGCCGGTACTACCGCCCGCTGGCCCGCTGGCCCGCTGGCCCGCTGGCCCGCTGGCACCGGATCGTCGTCAGATCGGCAGGTTGGCGACGATCCGCAGACCGCCAGTCGGAGTCCGGCTGGCGGTCAGGGTGCCGCCCAGGGCGGTGGCACGTTCGCGCATGCCGACTATGCCGTTGCCCTCGCGTGGCGGACCGGCCAATGCAGAGCCATCGTCATCCACCTGCAGCACAAGCGCTTCCTCGCCGTACTGGATCCGCACCGTCGCAGCAGTCGCCTTCGCATGCCGGACGACGTTGGTGAGCGACTCCTGGATGATGCGAAACGCCGCCCGATCCAGGCTGGTCGGTAGCGGGCGCGGGTCGCCGTGGACGATCGCGTGCACCTCCAGCCCGGCCATCGACGTACGGCTGATCAGGTGGTCGAGACGGTCCAACCCGGCCACCGGTTGGCGTGGTGCTGACTCGTCCGACTGGCGTAGTACGCCGACAATCGACCGCAGCTCGACAAGTGCCTCCTTGCTGGCCTCCTTGATCGCCGCTAGCGCAGGGGCAGCCTCCTCCGGTTGCCGGTCGATCAGGTGGAGCGCACTGGACGCCTGCACATTGATCAGCGAGATGTGGTGCGCCACCACGTCATGGAGCTCCTGTGCGATCCGCAGGCGCTCCTCACCGGCCCGGCGCAGCTCTGCCTCTCGCCTGGTCTTGTTGGCTGCCGTCACCCGCTCGCGATGCCCACGGAACAGCTCAGCCATGAACCCCAGTACTACGAAGCAGGTGCCGACCAGGAGGACCTGGTAGATGCCTTGCCCGCTCAACCCGAGCACGAGTCGCCCGAGCACATGTCCGGCGTACAGGGTGACCAGCCCGACCCAGCCCGCCAGTCGGTGCCCGGTCCTGATCACCGTGAAGACAGCGATCACAAAGGGAAAGATGATCGGCCCGTACCCGTACTGCATCAACATGTAGGCGAGCGACGACACGACCGTTGCCCACAGCACCGGTATCGGGTGGGTCCGCAGCCAGTAGAGCGCCACCGAGCCGATCAGGACGAGCACCACCATGATCCAGTCGCCGTGGCGTCGTCCGTCTTGGTTGTTGGACGAACCGAACGACCCGAACACCACGATGACCGTGACGACCGCAGGCAGCAGCACCCGCCTCAGGCGGCCGTCGGAGGTCAGCTCAGTAGTGCTCACCCTCGAACCGTAGAGGTCCGGCCCATCCGGTGTCATCGTCGCCACGGAGTACTTCGTTCTGCTCCGTCCGCAGTACTGCCGACTTCGGCGCAGTACGTCAGTACTTGACCTTGTAAATGCCTTCTTCGTAGCTGGTGCCGTAGTACTCCTTCAACTCAGCCAGGTCGGCGTCCTGACGGTCGGTCGCCTTGGCGATCTCGGCGCGGCTCGGCATGGCCTCCGGGTTCCAGCTCTCGGTCTTCCACAGCTTCGAGCGCAGGAACGCCTTCGAGCAGTGGTGGAAGATCTCCTCGATCTCGACCAGCAGCGCGAGTTGGGGCCGGTTGCCCTTCACGATCATCTCGTCGAAGAACGGCGCTTCCTTGATGATCCGGGCCCGGCCGTTGATCCGCAGCGTCTCGCCGCGGCCCGGCAGCAGGTAGATCAGCCCGACGTGCGGGTTGCTCACGATGTTCAGGAAGCCGTCGATCCGCCGGTTGCCGGCCCGCTCCGGGATCGCGATCGTGCAGTCGTCCAGCACCTTGGTGAAGCCGGCCGGGTCGCCCTTGGGGGAGACGTCGCAGCTGCCGTCGGCGGCGGCGGTGGCGATCAGGCAGAACGGCGACTCGGCCAGCCACTGCTTGTCGAGCTCGTGGAGCTCCTTGCGTACCTTGTTCGCGGTGGTGGGCAACGGGGCAGGGACCACCTCGCGCAGCTCGTCGTACGAGGTGATCTCGACCAGTCCGGGGATGTCCATCAGGCGGCGTGCTCCTCCTCCAGCGACGGCTCGGTCACCTGGCCGGCGGACCGCGTCCGTGCTGCCCATCGTACGGCGGGACCAGTCACCACACTGGTCCCTAGGAATAGTGCACCGACGATCATCCAGCCCACCGGACCCCATCCCAGGATCAGTGTGGTGAGCAGCGCCGGGCCGAGCATCCGGGCCACTGCCGGGCCAGTTCCGAAGAAGCCCTGGTACTGCCCCTGCTTGTCGGCAGGTGCGAGGCCGAAGCTGATCTCCCATGCACCAGAGGCCAGCTTCATCTCGCCGAGTGTCAGCAGCACCGCAGCGACAGCCAGTACTACGGCTGCGCCGGCGGGGGCCATCCCGATGGCGGAGAGGGCGAAGACTCCACAGGCGGCCAGCATCGCGACTCCGGCGAAGCGGACCGAGCGGGTCGCAGTACGGAGGTTGGTGACCGACCGGGCGATCCGTACCTGGAAGAAGGTGACGCCGAGGGTGTTGATGATCAGCAGCGAGGCGACGACCCAGCTGGGTGCATTGGTGCGCTCGACGATCCACAGCGGGGCAACCAGGCTCAGCAGCGGCATGAACATCAGCATCACCGCATTGAGCAGAGCCAATACGGCGTACGGGCGATCGTGCAGTACTGCCAGGCGAGGCTCGCCGGCAACCCGGAGCGTCACAGGCTTGACCGCGGGGACCCGGTGGATCAGGGCGGCGGCGATCAGGAAGCTGGCCGCGTCGATGGCAAAGACCGTCAGGTACGCCGGTGCCGTATCGAACCGCAGTGCCACACCGCCGAGCGCGGCGCCCACTGCGAGACCGGCGTTGACCGTCGATTGGAGGAAGGCGCGGATGCGAGTGCGCTCGGCCGGCTGGACCAGGCCGGCGAGGAGTGCCTGGCGGGCGGCGGTCAGGCCGGTCTGGCTGCTCGCGTACGCGATGGCCGCGATCAGGAACAGCGGAAAGCTGCGGACGAAGAGGAACGAGCTCACGGAGACCGCGGTGGACAGTGCCAGCAGGATGGCGACGCCGCGAGGGCCCTTGCGGTCGGCGAGGTTGCCGAGCGGTACGCCGGTGAGGAAGCCGACCAGCCAGGCGATCGTGAGGCCGAGCCCGACCTGCGCGGTGGACAGGCCGACGACGCGGATGAAGAAGAGGGCGGAGGTGACGATGAACGCGCCGTCACCCACCGAGTTGGCCAGCTGCGCGAACGCGAGATTGCGGGCAGTCCCGGCCGGCGGCAGGAACGAACCGGCCTTGCTGGTGCGAGTGGTGGCGGTCATCTCAGTCTCCCTCAGCTCTTGTTACCCCGAGCCTAGAGCTCCACCGGCCCGCCGGTGAGGTCCACTTCTTGCTAGATCTAATGGGCCAATTGATTGCGGCCCGTGCCATCGGAAAGGTTCCGGATCTGGTCGCGGGAGAGGTTCTGGATATTGGGAGAGGTTCTGGATGTGGGGGAGAGGTGCTGGGATTTGGCCTGTGGACAACCGCGGATCCGGCGGAAAGCGACGGCACATTCTAGGTATGACCTTCAGCGATCTCCCCACGAACTGGCTCTCCCGTCCCCTCACCGATCCCGTCCTCGCCGCCAACGTCGTCGACCTGTTCGTCACCGCGGCCGAGCGCCGGCAAGGCGTCCTCGCAGCCCTGATCTGCGACCGCCGAGCCCGCTTCCGCACCTCGATCCACCTGGACCTCCCGCGAGACGCCCCGCTCGCCTCACCCAAGTCCTGCGTCAGAGCCCTGGCACCCCTGATCCCGGTCCTGGAGAGCCGCCCCGACGGCGCCCTCATCCTGGCCCTGGGCCGCCCCAAACCGGACCCACCCTCAGACCACGACTGGACCGAAGCAGCCATCCAAACCTGCCGATCCGCCTCGATCCACCTCCTAGCCTTCTACCTAGCCACCCCCACCGACCTCCACGCCGTCCCCCTACCCACCCCACCACGCACCACCCGACCCCGCCTCCGGACCACCCCACCCGGCCCTGCCCAACCCCGCCTCCGGACCACCCCACCCAGCCCTGCCCAACCCCGCCTCACCGCGAGCCCGCCAAGCCCTGCCGCGCTCCCGCTCGCGACTACCTCGCCATGCCCGGCTGAGCCACTGCCCACCGCCCAGCAACAACTCGCAGGCCGAGCGTTGCTGGCCAGCTAGCAACCGTTCGTGCGTCTCCGTGAGCAACCTGTGGTGTTTACCGCGAGCGGGGTTGCTGTCAGCGGACGCCTCGGGGGCGGAACTGGATGCTGATGCGGGGGCCGATGTGGCCGGAGGACTTGGGGATGGCGTGTTCCCAAGTGCGTTGGCAACTGCCGCCCATCACGATCAGATCGCCATGCCCCAAGGGATAGCGAATGGTCGAGCTGACCGGCCCGCTGTTACTGCCCGGCTTCGGCCGCAGCGCGAGAACCCGCGGTTCACCGACAGAAAGGATCGCCACCATCGTGTCCTCACGACTACCCCGACCGATCTTGTCGCCATGCCACGCGACGCTGTCCCGCCCGTCCCGGTAGAAGCACAAGCCGGCCGTCCGAAACGGCTCACCGAGCTCCTCCGCATAGTGCTCACTCAACAGCTCCCGCGCCTCGTCGAGGATCGGCAACGGCAGATCCTCGTTCTCCCCGTAGAAGCACAGCAGTCGAGGTACGTCGACGACCCGGTCGTACATCTGCCGCCGCTCATCCCGCCAAGGCACGTCGGCGGCAAGCCGCTCGTACACCTGGTCAGCCCCGGTCAACCACCGCGGCAGCACGTCGATCCACGCGCCCTGGCTCAGCTCCGTCCGCCGAATCCCGTCCAGCGACCCCAGTTCGGGATCCTCGAACGCATCCAGCAAGGAGGCCTGAAGATCAGCACCCATGCCCCCACCATACCTGACATTCGAACAGATGTTCCCCTAGATCCCGCCATTCGATGGGCTCCGCTGGCGTTTAGGGTCGAGGGGTGACACGTAGACGGCCGCCGGCGAATGCTGGCGAGCGGGGGATGGTGACGGGCTGGCTGGATTGGCAGCGGGCGACTGTGCGGTTGAAGTGTGAGGGGCTGTCGGATGAGCAGGCGCGGCTGACGCCGTTGCCGGCTTCTCCGCGGATGTGCGTGGCTTCGGTTGTGGCGCATCTGCGACGGGTCGAGCTCTCGTGGTTCGAGATCAGCTTCGCCGGTGCGCCGGAGCTGACGGATCGGGATCCTCTGGAACTCGCCGACCCGCCCAGCACGCCCCTTGCGATCCTGCTCGATGAGTACGACGCTCAGTGCGCTCGTTCCCGCGAGATCGTGGCCGCACATCAACTCGACGAGCTAGAGGCCCGGGCGCCCGAAGGTCTGGAGCTCGTCTCCCTGCGCTGGATCATCGGCCACCTCCTCGAGGAAACGGCTCGCCACCTAGGCCACCTCGATGCCCTCCGCGAACTAATCGACGGGACCACCAGCTACTGACGCACCTATGGTGACCAGGTGACGCGGGTACCTGCAGGCGAGGAAGTCGAGGAAGTCATTGAGTTCATCAATGAAGCCCACGGCTCGAGCTATCAGCTGGTTCAACGGCTGGCCGGCGGGAATCAGAGCGGCGCCTATCTCGTCCGGGCCCCGGACCATCGCCAAGCGGTGCTCAAGTGGTCAGAACGAACCGCTTGGGCCGGCCAAGTCCTTCGGGCTGCGCCAAGAATCCCGTTGATCCGAGAACGCGGCTACCCGACCCCCGCCTGGCTGGCTGTCGGAGTGACAAGCGACGGGTTTCCGTATCAACTGCAGGAGTTCCTGCCAGGCAAGCCAATGGCCGACCTCGGCGAAGCAGAAGCCGTACTGCTCATCAATCTCGTCAACCGCCAAACCGGCCTGGACCCCGATCCCGGGCGCAACTGGAGTGAGTACGCCCGCTCCGTCGTCTTCGGCGAGACCGCCCCGGCTCGGGATCGCCTCCGCGCAAGCAGTCCCACCGGAGCCGCAGTTGTGGAAGCCTTCCTGCGCCTGTGCCATGGCCTCGAGAACCTCGAACTCCCCAGCGGCGATCTCGTCCACGGCGACCTGAGTACCAACAACGTTCTGGTTCAGGACGGCCGAGTCACGGGAGTCGTCGACATCGAGGCGCTAGGCAGCGGCACACGTGTCTTCGACCTGGCCAGCCTGCTCCGCGAGGGATACCTCTGGAGAGGAGACCCATCAGCGTTGGCGACGATCCGGACCGAGGCAGAACGAATCGCCGGTCCGGACGTACTGAAGATCTGCGTCAGCTCGACCGTGTTCGAAGTACTGGACTTCGAACGGGCGCGATCGTCGCCGGACCTCGACCAGATGCTCACCAGAGCGCTACGACTCGCCGCCGACCTGGCCAGCTGACCTCGGCAGCAGGCCTCGGCAGTTGGCCCTGCGTGGACCCTGCTAGCTGATGCAGAATTCGTTGCCTTCGGGGTCTTGGAGGGTTAGGTAGTACGCCGGGTCCGCCGGGTTGTCGTCGCGGATGCGGTGCTTGATGGTGGCGCCTAGTACGACCAGTTCGGCAGCCTTCGCGTCGACCAGTTCGATGCGGCGTTCCTGGGTGAGGGAGTTGTCGCGGCCCGTGGGGTAGAGGTCGAGGTGCAGGCGGTTCTTGCCGGCCTTCGCCTCGGGCACCTTCTGGAACCACAGCGGCGGCGCGGTACCAGCAGGATCGAACAGCCGGTCGGTGAACGCGGCCTGGTCGCCGAGCCGCCCGCGGTAATGCGTCCACCAAGTCGGCTCGTCCTCCGCCTCACCCGTCGGGGGAGGTGGCGGCGTCCGCACCCACCCGAGCGCTTGCTGCCAGAAGAGGGTGAGTCGTTCGGGATCGTTCGCGTCGATCGTCAACTGCCAGAACACCATCATCAGAAGTTAACCCGTTGCCGGTTCGACTAAGGAGTTTTGCTGGTGGTGGTGATCATTTGGACGAGGGTGTCCAGGACCTCGTCGGCGGTGGTGTGCCATTTGCCGGGGCTAGGTAGCCGGTGAGTTCCATGCCGGCGATGCCGTGGGCGCCGGCTAGCAGGAGGGCGCCGTAGTGGGCGTGCGGGTCGCCGACGATGTCGCGGAACTCGTCCTGGGAGCGGCCAGCCGCGCGGATCGCCTCGGTTGGGTCGCCGGCGCGCGGGGGTGGCTGGTTGAGTGGCGAGGCGGCGCAGGGGTAGCTGGCGGGGTGGCGAGGCGGTGCGCGGGGAGCTGGCGGGGAGGCGGGGCGTGGGGAGGAGGCGGAGGGTTGCTGGCGGGGGTGAGGAGGCGGCGCGTGGGGAGCTGGCGGAGGTGGTGAGGCAGCGCAGGGGTAGCTGGCGGGGCGGCGCGCGGTTAGCTGGGGGAGTAAGGCGCGCGGTTAGGTGGGGTAGTAATCAGCGGGGGTGTGGCGAGGGGATGGAGCAGACTGCTGGGGACGGGTGGTCGGGTTGGAGGACTTATGGGGCGGTTGGTGGTTCGGAATTGTTCTGTGTTGGTGGTGCCGGTGGCGGGGGAGTGCCGGGTTGATGAGTATCAGGACATTGTGATCGAGGACGGGGCGATCGACGAGGTGATGCCGGCGGGAGCGCTGGCGGCCGCTGATGACATCGAGGAGCTTGATGCGACCGGGCTGATCGCCGTACCAGGGCTGGTGAACGCGCATACGCACAGTCCGATGGTGATGATGCGGGGTGCGGCCGAGGATGTCTCGATCGATGACTGGTTCAATCGCAAGATCTGGCCGATGGAGATGAACCTGACGGCCGAGCGGGTCAAGGTCGGCGCAAGGCTCGCGTGTGCGGAGATGTTGCTGGCCGGGGTCACCACCTTTGTGGACCACTACTTTCACGCCGACCAGATCGCCGCCGCCGCGCTCGAGACCGGGATCCGGGCCGACCTGGCGCCGACCTTCTTCTCGTCCAGCGGCACTGAAGGTCGCGAAGCGGCGTACGAGGCAGCTCGGCAGATTCGCGCCCTCGGCAACAACGCCGCAAACCCGCCACGCATCACCGCAAGCCTCGGACCGCACGCCACCTATACGGTCTCGGAAGAAGACCTGGCCCGTACTGCGGAAGTCGCGCAAGCCGAAGGATTCCGCATCCACCTCCACGCCGCCGAGACAGCCGACCAGACGCAATCGTCGAAAGACCGCCTCGGCGCCACCCCCATCGAAGTACTCGACCGCACCGGCGTCCTCCAAGCAGGAGCTCTCATCGCCCACGGCTGCGGTATCACCGACGAGGACCTCCCCATCCTGGCGAAGCACGCAGCCCGTACTACGGTCGCCGCCTGCCCGAAGGTCTACCTCAAACTCGCGATGGGCCCGACCACTCCCGTCAAGCAACTCTGGTCGGCCGGCATCACCGTCGGAATCGGTACCGATGGAGCGGCCGTACACAACACCCTCGACGTCTGGGAATCCTTGAGGCTGCTCGCCTTGACGCAGAAGCAACGCGAGCAGGACGCCGAGTGGATGACCATCTCGGACACCCTCCGCCTCGCGACGAGAGGCGGCGCGGCGGCAGCCGGCCTGGCCAACGAGATCGGCGCGATCGAGCCCGGCCGACGCGCCGACATCGCATTGGTCGACCTGTCCGCACCGCACAACCAGCCGCTGCACGATCCGCGAGCCGCGCTGGTCTATTCGGTCCGCGCCTCCGACGTCGTCACGGTAGTTGTCGATGGCAACATAGTTGTCAGGGACCGCCGGCTCACCACGGTGGACCTCGACGAGATTCTCGAAGACGCCCGCGAGCTCGCCCACACCCTGGTCGACCTGTCCCGCGGCGGCGCCGTCCAGCACTACGCACCCTGACCACGGAGAGCGCTCCCCAGACAGAAGCGCTCCCTGACAGAAGGAATGTCGAGCCCGCCGACCCCACTACGACGTACCGGGTGCAGCGCTCGGCAAGGGAGCGCAGGAGAGATACGAGGAGAACGATGAAGTACATGCTGCTGATCCGGCCGGATGTGGACTACTCCGGTGGTGCGCCCGAGGAGATGATCGCGGCCACCGAGGCATGGGTGCGCGAGATGACCGAGCGTGGCGTACGCCGGGAAGGCGCGGCTCTCCGCCCGCCCGCGGAGTCGACGGGCGTGAGCCGCCGGGCGGGCAAGGTCGTCACCACCGACGGCCCGTACGCCGAGTCGAAGGAGCAGATGGGCGGCTTCGACCTGATCGACTGCCGCGACCTTGACGAGGCGATCGAGATCGCCGGCAAGCACCCGGTCGCCGAGATCGGCATGGTCGAGATCCGCGCCCTCACCGACGACTTCGACTGACCGGCGCGAAAGCCGGATAACACAGCGCGTCGTCGGGGGAGCGCTCTCCGCAGTTCTAGGCTGAAAGCTCGACCACCATGAGGAGACTCCACCGATGACTGATGCCGCCCCGACCTCGACGCTGGCCGGCTGGGTGAAGGCGCCGTTCACCGGCGCCGGGCGCACCTATGACTGCTACGAGAAGGGCGAGGGCCCGGGCGTCGTCCTGATCCCCGAGATCCCCGGCATCACCCCGCAGGTGCTCGGCCTCGCGGATCACCTCGTCGATCAGGGCTTCACCGTGGTGATCCCGTCACCCTTCGGCACGCCCGGCAAGCCCGAGTCGATGGGCTACATCCTGGGCACGGTCGTCCGGCTGTGTGTGTCATCGGAGTTCCGCGCCTTCGCGGTGGATGCCAAGCGTCCGATCACCGCGTACCTGCGAGCAGTCGCTGCCGATCTCGCAGCCCGTACTCCGGGACGCGGCGTCGGCGTCATTGGGATGTGCTTCACCGGCGGATTCGCGCTCGCCACGGCCGTCGAGTCGAGCGTGCTCGCATCGGTACTGAGTCAGCCGGCCACGCCGATGCCGATCTCCGCTAGCAGGCGGCGTGATCCCGGCCTGTCGCAGGAGGAGTTGGCACAGGTGGTCGAGCGGACCCGCACCGACGGGCTGTGCGCGCTCGGCGTGCGGTTCACCCGCGACCGGGCGGTACCGCCGGAGCGCTTCGCTACTCTTCGCGAGCACCTCGGCGACGCCTTCGAGGTGATCGAACTGGACTCCAGCCCAGGCAACCCAGGCGGTTTCGCGAAGAGCGCCCACTCCGCCCTCACCGCCGAGGTCCGCGAGGTCCCGGGCAACCTCGCGCTGGCGGCCCGTACCCGCGCAGTCGAGTTTCTCCACCAGCAGATCGACGCGACGCAGGAGTAACGTCACCAAGCGTGCGCCAAGGTTAAGGGAGTGTGTGGAATTCGCTCTCTGTGATTACCAGCGCCCACCCCGGGAAGAGTGCACAAGCAGTTGAAGTTCGGGGGTGGTTTCCGGTACCGAGAAGGGTCGAATCGTTGCTGTGCGCAAGGCGTGTTGAGCCCTGCGTGATGCTGGTCGATTTGGTCTGGCCGCACCCCCTCCCGGCATGGCACCATCGGCCACCGGGGGAGACACACATCAGGGGGCGAGCGAATGGCGAAGGCCAAGCGTGCGAGTGACCGGAGCGCGAACGACATGGTGGTCGAAGGAGCAGGACGCACGGGCCAGAACGGCCGGGGTCCGCTGCGCGTACAGAACGGTCACACGCCCAACGGCAGTGCGCCCAGCAATGGACACCCGCCGAACAACGGCAGCGCAACCAGCAACGGCACAGGCAGCAACGGCACAGGTAGCAGCGGCGCAACCGGCAACGTCGCCAGCGGTCTACCGCCGAACGCGATGCCGCAAGGCCGACTGATCCCGCCAGACCCGGTACCACGGACCGCCGCAACCCCCGACCCGAACCGTCCGTCCGGCTTCGGCACCCCGGTCAAGGTCGACGAGATCGCCCTGGCCGCGATCGCCCTGTCCGAAGGCCTGATCGCGGCAACGCGCGGCCTCCCTGAATCAGTGGCCTCACGCCAACTCCGCCGCGACCTGGACCAAGCCGCAGACACCTTCCGCACCGTCGCCAGTGAACTCGAAACTACCGCAGGCAACCTGATCCGCCTGGCAGCGACCGAAGGCCAGACCTGTGGCGTCACCTGGGGTATGTGCGAAGACCACGGCCTGACCCTGATGGCTGTCGGTGAAGTGGTGACCTGCCACGTGCTCGGCTGCTACCGCGAGCAGCAGGCCGTCGTCGAGCCCTGCACCCAGCCGGTCGCGTACCGGGTGGTCGACGTGGCCGGCCCCGCCCTTCTCACCTGCGCCGGCCACGCCATTGCCTGCCGCCTGCATCTCGATGGCGCGGTCATCACTCTCGCCACCGACAGTCTGGAACTCCTGTAAAACTAGGAGATCCGGCAGGACGTCAACTGGTCATTCGCATTGGGTGACAGGGCAACGAAGTTCGCCGTGTCGGCCGTCCGCGTCCAGGTCTGCCCGGTGAAGTTGTCCTCGGCGAAGATGGTCACCGTCCACCCGGCCGGTACCTTCACCGAGGACGCCCAGTTGTCCTGCACGCCGGCCGCCGCCAACTGCGCCCGGGTGTAGTTGCCCTTGGCAAGCGCCTGCCCGGCCGTGCCGCCGTAATCGATGTGCTGGTAGAAGATCACGCCACCCGTGCCCTGGTTCGGCATCGGCTGGGTCGGCCGCGTCGCGGTCACCGGGATCTGCCCCTTGAACATCCGCCCGCCGTCATTGGTGAGCCGCAGGTAGTAGTCCGACGAACACGCCGTACCGTCCTCGTCGAGCGCCCGAATCCCTGACCCGCTGGGGATCCAGGCCTGGCTCTCGGCCGTCTTGGCGATCTGGTTGCCCTCGTTGAACTCGTCGAACATCGAGATGTACATGCCCTGCACGCCGACCCGGGTGAGGTTGTAGAACTGCCGCCACATCAGCTCACCATGAGCACGGTGCCCCGACGAGAGATCGCCCGGAATGACGCAGGGCTGGTAGTCGATACCGTGCGCGTTGCAGTCGGCCTGGTCCTGCTGATTCACGTTGTTGTAGTAGTGATCAGCGCCGGCGACGTCGCTGATCCGGCCGACCATCCACGGCGAGATCATGTTGAACGCGTGGTACACCTCGAGATACCCGGGCCGCGAGTCCTCGTTGCCCGGCAGCCAGTGCGTCGGCACACCGCCGATCACGTAGCAGCCCTGGCTTTTGAACCAGTTGATGACATCGAGACAAGCCGAAGCAGGGAAGGCCTTGTTGGCCTCGTTGAAGCCGAAGCCCCAGATGCAGACGACCGGTTTGCCGTTCTGCTTCGCGTACGCCGGTGACGACGTGTACGCCTTCATCTTGTTGGTCCAGTCGGTCTTCATCTCCGACTGCATATTCGTCCAGTCGGTCGCGTCGTACATGATGTAGAACTTGCGCCCGTACTGTTCCGCGGCCTGCCGGACCTTGGCCGCCATCGCGTCCCGGGTCGGGCCTTCGCCGCCAGTGGGGTTGAACCGTTGCAGGGCAGCCGTGTCGCAGCCGTTCTGCTGCATCCACTGGAAGTGCGTGTTGACCGTCTGTTGGTCGTACGACGAGAACAGCTTGGCCGGCTGTCCGTTGCCGAGATTCGCGTATGCCGACTGGTAGGTCGCCGTGAACTCACGGACATCCGGCCAGCTGACGATCGTGGTGTTGGTCGGCGACGGCGGCTGGCCGGCGTTCCGGCTGTAGTGCCACCAGCTGTTGATCGGGGCACCGTCGCCGATACAGGCGAACCAGCCCTGGTAGCCGACGGTGATCTTGCCGACGACGTCACCCGGCCCACTGGCAACGGGTGTCGCGGTGGTCGCGGAGGAGGGCAGAGCTGTGCCGATGGAGGTTCCGGCGGCTGCTGCGGCAGCCAGAAAAGTACGGCGTGTCAAAGACATTGCAGGCTCCTGAAAGGGGGCGGACAGGACTGCGGAGAGTGGCGCGAGCGTACAAACGGGCGCTTCGGCGCGCAAGGTCGGACGCAAAATTTGAAGAAGTACTTGCAATTTCCAGACTGATACAAAACCGACGTCCTGAAGAAACTTCGCCGCAACATCTTGACGCCCAGTCCGCCGGTACTTAGTTTGTTGGCTCAACAGACAAAGTCTGTGAGCGGCGTCACAACAGCCGCGATTTCTCCTGTCGGGGGAGAAGGGGTGGGACTTATGACGCTGTCCGAGAACAGCCGACCAGGCAGCGGTGTGGTCGCCGCCGATCACGTCTCGCTCCGGCGGAACAACCTCTCGGTCGTACTACGGCACGTCCGTGCCGCGGGATCGCGCTCTCGTGCCCGGATCGCGGCCGACACCGGACTCAACAAGGCCACCGTCAGCAGCCTGGTCGCCGAGCTCGTCGATCGCGGACTCCTCCGCGAGGGCCAGGCCGAAGCCGGTGCGCTCGGCCGCCCCGGGCAGCTCGTCGAGCTCGACGGCAGTGGCGTCTGCGGAGTCGGCGCCGAGATCAACGTCGACTACCTCGCCGTCACCGCCCTCGACCTGAGCGGCGAGACCGTCACCGATCGACGAGTCCCGCTCGATGTCGCCCACCTCGACCCCGCGACGACGCTCGACCAGCTGGCCGAGCTGATCCGCGAATCCGTGACCACGGTCGTGGCCCGTGGCGGCCAGATCACCGGCGTCACGCTGGCGGTACCCGGCCTGGTCCAGAGTGCGACCGGGTTGCTCAAGCTGGCCCCGAACCTTGGTTGGGCCGAGGTCCCCGTCGTCGACGAGATGCGCGAGCGCCTCGGCAGTCCGGCGTACCCGGTGCGGGTGGACAACGAGGCGAACCTTGCGGCGCTGGCGGCGTACTCGGAGATGAAAGCTGCGACCGAGCAGGATGCCGATCAGGTCCAGGACATCGTGTTGCTGACCGGTGCTGTCGGTGTCGGTGGCGGCATGGTCACCGGAGGGCATCTGCTGCGTGGCGGGCACGGGTTCAGCGGCGAGGTCGGGCACATGCCGGTCGCGCCGGCCGGCGGGACGTGCGGTTGTGGCCGTACTGGCTGCTGGGAGACCGTCGTCGGCCTGACCGCTTTATTGAACAAGGCAACTGATTCGGACGACCCGGTCCGCGACCCGTCGCTGGATGTCGAGCAGCGGCTGGCCGAGATCACCCGGCGAGCCGAGGACGGCAGCAGCAGAACCCTGAAGGCGCTGGCCGATGTCGGTACCTGGCTGGGGATCGGCGGCGCGATCCTGGTGAACATCTTGAACCCGGACGTACTCGTGCTCGGCGGCTACTTCGCCGTCCTCGGGCCGTGGCTGAAAGAGCCGCTGGAGAACGCGATCCGGGATCGCGTGATCGCACCGGAGGGTGGCGGTTGCCGCGTCGTCCAGTCCGAGCTCGGCTTCACCGCCGCCGTCCGCGGCGGCGCGCAGATCTCGCTCGACCAGGTTTTCCTCGACCCGACCCTCGTCGGTCGCGACGCTGCAGGAGTAGCCCAATGACCGAGTACGAAGTCCCGGCCGCGGCCGGTGAAGACCTGCTCCGGATGACCGGGATCGTCAAGGAGTTCCCCGGTGTGCGAGCACTCGACGGCGTCGACCTCGACATCCGCCGCGGCGAGGTGCACTGCCTGCTCGGCCAGAACGGCGCCGGCAAGTCGACCCTGATCCGCGTCCTCACCGGCGCGCACAAACCGGACGCCGGCACGATCCACGTCAATGGCAGCCTGGTCTCGCTGAGCACCCCGGCCGACTCGATGGCGCTCGGCATCGCCGCCATCTACCAAGAGCTGGACCTGGTACCGGACCTCACTGTCGCCGAGAACGTGTTCCTCGGCCACGAGCCCGCCCGCTTCGGCCTGACCCGCCGGCACGAGGCGAACACCAAGGCACGCGAGCTGCTCAAGGGCCTCGGCCACGGCGAGATCCCGCCCGGCCGGACCGTCGGCCTGCTGTCCGCGGCCGGCCAGCAAGTGGTGAGCATGGCCAGAGCGCTCTCCAGGAAAGCCCGGCTGATCGTGATGGACGAGCCGTCCGCGGTACTGGACTCCGAAGAGGTCGACAACCTCTTCCGGGTGATCCGCGACCTCACCTCGCAAGGCGTCGCGATCGTCTACATCTCGCACCGGCTCGAGGAGATCCGCGAGATCGGCGACCGGGTCACCGTGCTGAAGGACGGCGCCACCGTCGCGACCGGCCTCGACGCCCGGGAGACCCCGACCGCCGAGTTGATCCGGCTGATGACCGGCCGCTCGATCGAGTACGTCTTCCCGCCCCGCGACGAGGTCGAGAACACTGCGCCGGTGGTACTCGAGGTCGAGAACCTGTCCAGGCCGCGGGAGTTCGCCGACATCCACTTCTCGGTCCGGGCCGGCGAGATCCTCGGTCTCGCGGGACTGGTCGGGTCGGGGCGTTCCGAAGTACTGGAGACCGTGTACGGCGCGCGCAAGGCGGCGACCGGTGTCGTCCGGGTGAATGGCAAGGTGCTCAGGCCGGGGCAGGTGCAGCAGGCCGTCAAGGCCGGCGTCGGGCTGGCCCCGGAGGAGCGCAAGAGCCAGGCGTTGTTGCTCGACGAGGCGGTCTACAAGAACATCACCGTGTCGAGCATGGGACGCTTCGCCAGCGCCGGATTCCTCAACGGTCACGCCGAAAAGCAGGCCGCGGAGGAGTTGACCAAGGCATTGGATGTCCGGCCGGCGGGGGTGGACCATCCCGTCCGCAACCTGTCGGGCGGCAACCAGCAGAAGGTCGTTCTGGCCCGCTGGTTGATGAGGGACTGCCGGGTGCTGCTGCTGGACGAGCCGACCCGGGGTGTGGACGTGGGAGCGCGGTCCGAGATCTACGCGCTCGTGCGCAAGCTGGCCGCCAACGGGGTAGCGATCGTGCTGGTCTCCAGCGAGGTCGAGGAGGTGCTCGGTCTGGCGGACCGGGTCGTGGTGATGCGGGAGGGGCGGGCCGTGCACACGGGCCCCGCGCACGAAATCGACGAACACCAGGTCCTCGATCTGGTGATGGAAGGAAGTGCCGTGTGATGAGTGAGGAAGTCGCACGACCAGAGGCAACGAAACAGGACGAGCCGGTCCAGGGCCAGGCGATGGTCGAGGTCGACCCGACGGCGGTACGGAGCGGACGCGGCAGCGGCACGGCGTCCACCAGCGTGGTCGGCAATCTGCTCAAGAGCGGAGCCGGTCGCAACATCGGGCTGGTGATCGCGCTGGTGCTGCTCTGCATCGTCGGTGTGGCGACAGCGGGGGACCGGTTCGCGAGTACCGCCAACGTGCTCACGATCCTCCGGCTGGCCGCCGTGATCGGCGTGGTCAGCATCGGGATGACGTTCGTGATCACCGGCGGCGGTATCGACCTGTCGGTCGGCGCGATGGTGGCGCTGGCGAGTGTCTGGGCGACCACGCTGGCGACCCAGCAGATGGGCGCCGACTACGGCTGGATCTTCATGGTCACCACCGCCCTCCTGGTCGGCGCGGCGTGTGGCCTGGTCAACGGGCTGTTGGTTGCCTACGGCAAGATAGTCCCGTTCATCGCGACGCTGGCGATGCTTGCCGGCGCCCGCGGACTGGCCGAGATCCTGTCCGACCGCAAGACCCAGATCATCAGCGTCAACTCGTTCGTCGACTTCTTCGGCGGGAACCTGATCGGCATCCCGGTGCTGGTCTGGATGTTCCTGCTGGTCGCCGCGGCCGGTTGGGTGCTGCTCAACCGGACGACCTTCGGTCGCCGTACCTTCGCCGTCGGTGGCAACGCCGAGGCGGCGCGCTTGGCCGGTATCAAGGTGCAGCGGCACACGGTCGCGCTCTACGTCCTGGGTGGTCTGTGCTGTGGCATCGCCGCGGTGATGCTGATGGCCCGGACCACGACCGGTAGCTCCACCCACGGTCAGCTGTACGAACTCGACGCGATCGCGGCGGTGGTGATCGGCGGCACGCTGCTCTCCGGTGGCCGCGGCACGATCGTCGGCACCGTGTTCGGCGTACTGATCTTCACCACCCTGAACAACGTCTTCACCCTGAACAACCTGAGCATCTCCGCCCAGTCGGTGGCGAAGGGCCTGATCATCGTGATCGCCGTCCTCCTCCAGCAACGCCTGGCAGCCCGCGCCACCGCGCCCTAGTTATCAGCAACACACCAAGAAACCCCTGTTGAGCAGCAGGACCATCTTTTGGAGGACAGGATGTCTGTACGGACCGCCCGATTAGCTGTCACCGCCGGCCTGGTCGGGATCAGCTCGATGGCGCTGATCGCCTGCACCAGCAACACTCCCGAGGCCGAGAAGACCACCAGCACCGGAACCCAGCAGGTCGCTGCCAAGGGCAACGACGAGCCGGGCAAGAAGGTCAAGATCGGCTTCTCCGCGCCGGCCGCCGACCACGGCTGGATGGGTGCGATCACCAAGGCCACCCAGGCCGAGGCGAAGAAGTATCCCGACGTCGAGCTGCAGGTGGCCGAGGGCACCAACGACGTGAACCTGCAGATCAGCCAGGTGGAGACCTTCATCAACCAGAAGGTCGACGCGATCGTGCTGCTGCCGTTCGACGGCGCCGCGCTGACCGCGGTGGCCACGAAGGCGATGCAGGCCGGGATCACCGTGATCAACGTGGACCGCGAGTTCGACAGTTCGTTCGCCGCCCGGACCACGGTGCTCGGAGACAACCATGGCATGGGTGTCTCGGCCGGCACCTACATCTGCAGCCAGCTCAAGGGCAAGAAGGACGCTGTCGTCGCGGAGATCGCCGGCATCGACTCGCTGCCGCTGACTCAGGACCGCAGCAAGGGCTTCAAGGAGGCACTGGCCGACTGCGGGCTGAAGGTCAACAACCGGGTCGCGGCCGAGTTCACCGTCGAGTCCGGTGAGAAGGCGGCCACCAACCTGTTGCAGGCGGCGCCGAAGATCGACGCGATCTGGAACCACGACGACGACCAGGGTGTCGGCGTGATGGCCGCGATCAAGAACTCCGGCCGCAAGGAGTTCTTCGTGGTCGGCGGGGCCGGCTCGGCGAACGTGATGCGGGACATCAAGGCCGGCAACACGTTGCTGAAGGCCACTGTCATCTACCCGTCCACCCAGGGCGCGGACGGCATCCGGCTGGCCCGCCTGCTGGTCCAGAAGAAGGCCCTCGGCGACCTGGTGGAGGTCGAGGTACCGCGCACGGTCCAGCTGTACGCGCCGGTCGTCACCAAGGACAACGTCGACCAGTACCTGCCGTCAGCCTTCGAAAGCTGAACAACACAGCGAGAGCTAAGGAACAGACTGTATGACGAACCTGGGCATCGGCCTGGTCGGGTACGCCTTCATGGGCGCCGCCCACTCACAGGCTTGGCGCAACGCACCGCGCTTCTTCGACCTGCCACTGCAGCCGGACATGACAGTCCTCTGTGGCCGCAACGCGGAGGCACTCCAAGCGGCCGCGACCAAGCTCGGCTGGAGCCAGACCGAGACGGACTGGCGCAAGCTGCTCACCCGCGACGACGTGCAGTTGATCGACGTCTGTACGCCGGGGGACAGCCACGCCGAGATCGCGATCGCCGCGTTGCAGGCAGGCAAGCACGTGCTCTGTGAGAAGCCGCTGGCCAACACTGTCGCGGAGGCCGAGCAGATGGCTGCCGCGGCCGCCGAGGCGTCGGCCAACGGGATCAGGTCGATGGTCGGGTTCACCTACCGCCGGGTGCCGGCCATCGGGCTGGCCCGCAAGCTGGTTGCCGAGGGCGAGCTCGGTACGATCCGGCACGTGCGGGCTCAGTACCTGCAGGACTGGATCGCCGACCCGGAGGCGCCGTTGTCCTGGCGGCTCGACAAGGAGAAGGCCGGCTCGGGTGCGCTCGGCGACATCGGGGCGCACATCGTCGACCTGACGCAGTACATCACCGGCGACCGGATCACCGAGGTGAGCGGTCAGCTGGAGACCTTCGTCAAGGAACGCCCGGTGGCCGCCGCACACAGTGGCCTGTCCGGCGAGGCCGGCACCGAGCGTGGCCCGGTCACAGTCGACGACGCCGCGATCTTCCTGGCCCGCTTCGCAGAGGGCGCGCTCGGCGTCTTCGAGGCGACCAGGTTCGCGACCGGCCGGAAGAACGCGATCCGGCTCGAGATCAACGGCAGCAAGGGCAGTCTGGCCTTCGATTTCGAGGACCTCAACGAGCTGCATTTCTACGATGCGACCGAGCCGGCCGAGACGGCCGGCTTCCGCCGCATCCTCGTCACCGAGCCCGTGCACCCGTACGTCGCCGCCTGGTGGCCGCCCGGTCACCTGCTCGGCTACGAGCACGGTTTCACCCACCAAGTGGTCGATCTGATCACCGCGATCGCCGAGGGCACGGACCCCGCGCCCTCGTTCGCGGACGGCCTGCAGGTCCAGCGCGTGCTGGCCGCGGTCGAGGACAGCTCGGCCTCCCGACAATGGCAGGAGATCCCCTCATGACCTCGTATACCCCCACCAAGGACGACAAGTTCTCGTTCGGCCTGTGGACCGTTGGCTGGCAGGGCGTCGACGTCTTCGGTACCGCCGTCCGCGCCCCGCTCGACCCGGTGCTCGCGGTCGAGAAGCTCGCCGAACTGGGCGCCGCCGCGGTGTCCTTCCACGACGACGATCTGGTCCCCGACGACAGCACCCGCCAGCAGGTGCTCGACCGGTTCGGCAAGGCGCTCGCCGACAACGGCATGGTCGTCGAGATGGCCACCACCAACCTGTTCGCCCATCCGGTCTTCAAGGACGGCGGGCTCACCGCCAACGACCGCGACGTACGCCGGTACGCGCTGGTCAAGCTCCTGCGCAACCTCGACCTGGCCGCCGAGTTGGGCGCCAAGACGTACGTGCTGTGGGGCGGCCGCGAAGGCGCCGAGTCGGGCGGCTCGAAGGATGTGCACGCGGCCCTCGACCGGTACAAGGAGTCGATGGACCTGCTGACGACCTATGTGCAGGAGCAGGGGTACGACATCCGGTTCGCCCTGGAGCCGAAGCCGAACGAGCCGCGCGGTGACATCTTGCTGCCGACGATCGGGCACGCGCTCGCGTTCATCAACGACCTGGAGCACCCTGACCTGGTCGGGATCAACCCCGAGGTCGGCCACGAGCAGATGGCCGGGCTCAACTACGCGCACGGCATCGCGCAGGCGCTCTGGCACGGCAAGCTCTACCACATCGACCTCAACGGCCAGCACGGTCCGCGGTTCGACCAGGACCTGCGTTTCGGCGCCGGCAACCTGCGCGAGGCGTTCTGGACGGTCGACGTCCTGCAGGGCACGGCCGGCGGACCGGGGTACGACGGTTATGTCCACTTCGACTACAAGCCGCCGCGCACCGAGGATCTCGAAGGCGTCTGGGAGACCGCTCGCGGGTGCATGCGCAACTACCTGATCCTGCGGGAGAAGGTGCAGGCCTTCCGTGCCGACCCCGAGGTCGCCGAGGTGCTGGCCAGCGCGCGGATCACCGAGATCACCCAGCCGACCCTCGGCGAAGGCGAGACCCTCGAAGAGTTGCGCAAGGCAACGTTCGACCCGGACGCGCTGGCTGAGCGTGGCCTCGGGTTCGAGCGGCTCGACCAGCTCGCGATGGATCACTTGCTCGGCGTTCGCTAAGACGCGAGGCAGGGCTGAGCACGGGGACAAGCAGTAGCTGAGCTCTCGTAGTACCAGGGCCGAAAATCCAGGGACCCGCCTTGGAAACCGTATGGAGCGCGCACCTTATCCGACCCATGAGGAGCACCCCCATGATCCAGCTACGCAGGCACGGCACGTTAGTCCGCGCCCTCGTGCTCGCCCTGATCGCCGCGTTGGCGATCCCGTTGTCGGCGGTTACCGCCCAGGCCCATCCGGGGCACGGGGACGACACCTTCAACGCGTTGATCTTCAGCAAGACGGCCGCGTTCCGGCACGACTCGATCCCGGCCGGGATCCAGGCGATCAAGGAGCTCGCGACCGAGAACGGCTTCACCGTCACCGCGACCGAGGACGCGGCGATGTTCAACGACACCGAGCTGGCGAAGTACGAGGTCGTCATCTGGCTGTCGACAACGGGTGACGTGCTGAACGCGGACCAGCAGGCCGCGTTCGAGCGCTATATCCGCGGCGGCGGTGGGTACGCGGGTATCCACGCCGCTTCGGACACGGAGTACGACTGGCCCTGGTACGGCAAGCTCGTCGGCGCGTACTTCGACAGCCACCCCGCCGGTACGCCGAACGCGACGGTGAAGGTGGAGGACCACGCGCACCCGTCGACGGCCGACGCGCCGACGCTGTGGCCGCGGACGGACGAGTGGTACAACTACCGGACCAACCCGCGGGACACCGTGCACGTGCTCGCATCCCTGGACGAGACGTCGTACACCGGCGGCAACATGGGCGTCGAGCACCCGATCGTCTGGTGTCAGGACTACGACGGCGGCCGCGCCTGGTACACCGGCATGGGTCACACGATCGAGTCGTACGCCGACCCGACCTTCCGCAAGGAGCTGCTCGGCGGCATCAAGACCGCGGCCGGAGTACAGCCCGCCGACTGTGGCGCGTCGCTGAGCAACAGCTACGAGAAGGTCACCCTGGACGACGACACCGCGAACCCGATGGAGCTGTCGATCGCGAAGGACGGCCGGGTCTTCTACATCGACCGCAACGGCGCGGTGAAGATCATCAAGACCGACGGCTCCGTGGTGACCGCCGGCACCCTCGACGTCTATACCGGCCAGGAGTTCGGGCTGCTGGGCATCGCGCTCGATCCGGCCTTCGACCAGAACGGCTTCATCTACCTGTACAACTCGCCTGCAACTGGTGGGTCGTTCGACCAGGTGTCGCGCTTCAAGGTCACCGGGGACACCCTCGACATGGCGAGTGCCAAACAGGTGCTCCAGATCAACACCCAACGCAATGAGTGTTGCCACGCTGGTGGAGCGCTCGAGTTCGATGGCGACGGCAACCTCTACATCGCCACCGGTGACAACCGGAACCCGTTCGACTCGGACGGCTACTCGCCGATCGACGAGCGGGCGGGCCGGTCCGCCTGGGATTCCCAGGGCAGCGCCGCCAACAGCGACGCACTGAACGGCAAGATCCTGAAGATCCACCCGGAGGCCGACGGCACCTACACGGTCCCCGCAGGCAACCTGTTCCCGGCCGGTACTGCGAAGACGCGGCCGGAGATCTACGCGATGGGCTTCCGGAACCCCTTCCGGATCGGCATCGACCCGACCACCAACCACCTCTTCGTCGCCGACTACGGCCCGGACGCCGGCCAGGCTTCGCCGACTCGCGGTCCGGACGGCCGGGTGGAGTGGAACATCCTCGACAAGCCGGGCTTCTACGGCTGGCCGTACTGCGTCGGCAACAACACGCCGTACAACGACTTCGACTTCGCCACGAGTACCTCGGGCCCGGTCTTCAACTGCGCGGCTCCGGTCAACAACTCGCCGAACAACACGGGTATCGCTCAGTTGCCCGCTGCTGTCCCGGCGACCATGTGGATGGGCAAGTCGTCGACCGGCGTACCGGAGATCGGTGGCAGTGGAGCGCCGATGACGAGCGGCGCGTACAAGTTCGACCCGGACAGCGACTCGCCCCGCAAGTGGCCGAAGTACTTCGACGGCAAGGCCGTGTTCGCCGACTGGAACGACAGCCGGTTGTTCTCGGTGCAGCTGAAGGACGACCGCGCCGGCGTGGCGGACGTGTCGCGGATGCTGCAGAAGATGAACTTCATCCGGCCGCACGCGTTGCAGTTCGGACCTGATGGCGCCCTGTATGTGATCGAGTGGGGTAGCGGGTTCGGTGGCAACAACGCCGACTCCGGGATCTACCGGATCGACTACGTGCAAGGGAACCGGGCACCACTCGCCCAGTTCAGCACGGACAAGACGGCCGGACCGGTTCCGTTGACGGTTGCTTTCGACTCGACCGGCTCGCGCGATCCGGACGGTCAACCGGTCACCCTCGCCTGGGACTTCGACGGCAACGGCACGACGGACAGCGTCGAGGCCAAGCCCTCGTACACCTACACCACGGCCGGCACGTTCACGGCCCGGTTGACGGTGACGGACCCGGACGGCCGGACGGCGGTCTCCAACAAGACGATCACGGCGGGCAACACGGCGCCGACGATCACCGTGGAGGGGCCGGTCGACGGTGGGTTCTTCGACTTCGGCGACACGATCAAGTACAAGGTGACCGTCACCGATCCCGAGGACGGCACGATCGACTGCAACGACGTGATCACCCAGCCGGCCCTCGGGCATGACGAGCACGCCCACCCGTACGAGCAGTACCACGGCTGCACCGGCACCTTCCCGCTGCCGGGTGACGACGGCCACGTCGGGGCGAACATCTTCGGCATCGTGACCGTGACGTACACCGACAAGGGCGCACCGGGCACCGGCCGGATCACCTCGCAGAAGGTCGTCCAGCTCCAGCCGAAGACGCGCGAGGCCGAGTTCTTCAACGAGACCGGCGGTCCGGGTTCGACCGGCGGAGTACAGACCGAGGACACCGGCGACGTCGCCGGTGGTGGCAAGAACATCGGGTTCATCGAAGACGGTGACTGGTGGGACTGGAAGCCGACCAACCTGACCGGGATCGATCAGATCCAGTTGCGGGCGGCGTCTCCGGACGCGGGCGCGACGGTCCAGGTCCGGCAGGGCTCACCGACCGACGGGCCGATCGTTGCCACCATCAACGTGACACCGACGGGCGCCTGGCAGACGTACGGCAACTTCACCGCGGACGTGTCCGGGGCGTCGCTGACCAGCGGACCCTTGTACTTCGTCAAGACGACGGGGCAGCTGAACGTCAACTGGGTGAAGTTCATCGGCAAGGGCGTGACCGAGAACCAGCGCCCGAACGTGTCGATCAACGCGTCCACCCTGCAGGGCAAGGCGCCGCTCAAGGTCGACTTCACGGCAACGGCGACCGACCCCGAAGGCGATCTGCCGCTGTCCTACGCGTGGAGCTTCGGTGACGGCGCGACCGCCACCGGCGCCACGGTCAGCCACACCTACACGACGGCCGGCACCCATGACGCGACTGTCACGGTGACGGACGCCAGAGGTGCGGCCGGCACGTCCCACGTACAGGTGAAGGTGGACGCGGCTGCTCCGCCGACCTGCCTGACCGGTCGCTCGGACGGCTTCGAGGGAACCACTCTCGACACCGCCCGCTGGAACTCGGTTGTCAGAGGCAATCAGGAACTTGCCGTGAGCAACGGTAACCTGGTGCTTCCGCTGACGGCGACCGACATCTACGGCACCGGCAACACCGGTACGCCGAACATCGTGCTCCAGCCGTTGCCGGCCGGCGCATGGCAGGCGACCACCAAGCTGACGTTGCCGGCACGGCTCGCCTACCAGCAGGCCGGGTTGATCGTCTACGGAGACGACGACAACTACGCCAAGATGGTGCTGCAGGGCCGGAACACGACCTCGTCGGCCGCGGACCGGATCTTCCAGTTCATCCGCGAAGAGGCGGGCGCGCCGAACGAGGTGGCCGCCTCCAACACGGCCAACCTCGGCGCGGCGTACCCGGACACCTTCTGGGTCCGCTTCACCAGCGACGGGCAGAACCTACGGGCGTCGTACAGCGCCGACGGCGCGACGTTCGTCGACATGCCGGAGACGAAGCAGTTGGCGGGCATCAGCAACCCGAAGATCGGGCTGTTCGGGCTGGCCAACCGGGCCGAGGCGCTGCCGATCACGGCGCAGTTCGACTACTTCTCCATCACGCCGGACGACACCGCCGAGGTACCGACCCCGGACGACCAGTTCGACGGATCCACCTTGAACGCCTGCCGCTGGTCGGCGAGCGTGCGGCCGGACGCTTCGGCGTACCGGGTGACCGGTGGTGGCCTCGAGATCGACACGAGCAAGGGCGACATCTACGGTACGACCGCCACGAACCCGAAGAACCTGCTGCTGCAGCCGGCTCCCGACGGTGACTGGACGATCGAGACCAAGGTGGACGGGTCCGCGTTCGACGAGGCCTACCAGCAGGGCGGCCTGATGGTCTACGGCGACGATGCGAACTACGTGAAGTTCGACTTCCTCACCTCCAACGCCCCTGGCGGCACGGTGACCCGAGGGATCGAACTGCGCAGCGAAGTGAACAACGTCGTCCTCGATCCGCAGCCGAACGCGCCGTCGCCCAGCCAGGGTGTCTGGTACTTGCGGCTGGCCAAAGCCGGTACGAAGTACACCGGTTCGTACAGCGCGGACGGGTTGGAGTGGACGGCGTTGCCGCCCGTCACCAACACCGCGCTGAGCTCGGCGAGCTTCGGGGTCTATGCCTTCGGTGTCGACCAGGTCGCGTCGAAGACGGCGAAGTTCGACTACTTCAAGCTGGTCAAGGACAACGTGGCGCCGGAGGTGACCCTGTCGGTCAACCCGTCGGCTCCGTCCGGAGACAACGGCTGGTGGAAGGACGCGGTCGTCGCGACGGCGATGGCGACCGACAACCAGCCGGGCCAGCTGTACATCGAGCAGAAGGTCGATGGCGGCGACTGGGCCGAGTACACCCACGCGATCAACCTCACGGCCGATGGCACCCACACCGTCCAGGTGCGGGCCAGCGACACCGCGGGCAACGTGTCCGAGCCGAAGTCGGTGACGGTCAAGATCGACCAGACCGCCCCGGCGACGACGGTCACCGGCCTGACGGCCGGTACTGAGCTCGGGGTGTCGAAGTTGGCCACCGTCACGGCGACGGCCACGGACGCGCTCTCCGGTCTGGTGGGCGTGACGCTGACCATCGACGGGCAGCCGTTGGCGGCCGACGGCAAGCTCGACGGCATGCTGCTCGGCCTGGGCGCGCACGAGGTGATCGCCCGGGCGACCGACAAGGCCGGCAACATCGCGGTCACGAAGGTTCCGTTCACCGTCATCGCGACGTACGACGAGGCCATCGAGGTGGTCAAGCGGTACCGCGACGTCAGGACGCTGCCGCTGGATCCGACCGTGGTGATGAAGGTGCAGCTGCGGGCGGCCCAGCGCGAACACAGCAAGGGCCGTTTGGCAGCCGCACGCACGGCGATGGACAACTACCTGGCGGAGGCGGCCAACGTCGCCGACGTACCGGCCAGAACGTTGCTCGTCGCCATCGGCCAGGACCTCAAGCGGAGGATCTGACCCCATGCTCGTCGCCGTGTGGCACCGCACCCTGTCCGACGCGGAGAGGCGGACAGGAACTCTCACGACCCGGGGTGGTTCGGCCCCGTCCCGGGTCGCGGGGGAGCGGTGCCACACGGTCGGCGGGGGACCGGCCAGTCCGGTTCCTGTCCCCGGCGCCGCGACCAGCGCTCCGGCCGCGGCGCCGCGGGACACCCCTAGTTCTCTTGCCTCCCCAACACCGCCGCCGAAGGCGGCGCTTCCTTTAGTTTTTAGTATTTAAGGAGTTTCTCATGGCTCGACCGATCACCTTGTTCACCGGCCAGTGGGCCGACCTGCCGTTCGAGGAGGTGGCCCGGCTCGCGTCCGAGTGGGGCTACGAAGGGCTGGAGATCGCTTGCTGGGGTGATCACCTTGACGTCCGCAAGGCGGCCGAGGACGAGAGTTACGTCCGCAACCGGCTGGACATCCTGGAGAAGTACAACCTGAAGGTCTGGACGATCTCCAACCACCTGCTCGGCCAGGCGGTCTGCGACGACCCGATCGACCAGCGGCACCAAGCGATCCTGCCCGCGCACATCTGGGGCGACGGGGATCCGGAAGGCGTCCGGCAGCGGGCGGCCGAGGAGATGGCCACCACCGCGCGGGCCGCTCGCGCGCTAGGTGTCGACGTGGTCGTCGGCTTCACCGGATCGTCGATCTGGAAGACCGTCGCGATGTTCCCACCGGTGCCGCAGGCGATGGTCGATGCGGGGTACCGGGACTTCGCGAACCGCTGGAACCCGATCCTGGATGTCTTCGATGAAGCCGGCGTGAAGTTTGCCCACGAAGTACACCCGTCCGAGATCGCCTACGACTACTGGTCGACGACGACGACGCTCGAGGCGATCGGTCACCGCGAGGCGTTCGGCCTGAACTGGGACCCGAGCCACTTCGTCTGGCAGGACCTCGACCCGGTCGGCTTCCTCTGGGACTTCAAGGACCGGATCTACCACGTCGACTGCAAGGACGCGAAGCGTCAGGTCGGCAACGGCCGCAACGGCCGGATGGGCTCGCACCTGGCCTGGGGCGACCCGCGCCGCGGGTGGGACTTCGTCTCCACCGGCCACGGCGACGTCCCCTGGGAAGCCTGCTTCCGGATGCTCAACACGATCGGCTACACCGGCCCGATCTCGGTCGAATGGGAAGACGCCGGCATGGATCGTCTCGTCGGCGCCGCGGAGGCCTTGCAGTTCGTGAAGTCACTGGCCTTCGACCCACCGACCGCTTCGTTTGACGCGGCCTTCTCCTCCTAACCCCGAAGACCCTGCGGTGCTGTCCCTTTCCCCAGTTTCAGCACCGCAGGGAGTTTCGGTTAGATGGTCGGAACGGTCGGACGGCCCGGGAGACGGTAGTTGTCGCCGAGCACCTGGCCGCGGTTCGGCTTGTAGAGGTCGAAGCCCTTTCCGTTGCACTGCAGGCCACCGTTGATGCAGTGGCTCACCAGGGCAGCCAGCGTGGGCGGATCCCACGCGTTGAAGAAGTCGTAGTGCCAGGTGTAGCCACGACCGCTGGCGAACCTGATGCCGGTCATGTCACCGCTGGCCTCGAACGAGATCTTGAACTCGAGCATCGGCACGGCGACCGGGTGGTCGGCCGGGCAGACCAGGTTGACCGGGTAGGCCATGTGGCTCTTGTGGTCGGCCGAGTCCAGGTTCACGCCGTCCCAGCAGCTCGGGGCCTGGTACCGGACGTTCACCTGGGTGCCGGGGGTGCAGTACGCCGGAATGTCCCAGCTCTTCGAGATGTCGCCGCACTCGAACCCCTCGACCGCGCCGGGGGAGTTCTTGAACTGGTCCAGCGTCGCGCTCGGGCTGCCGACCACGAACCTGATGCCGGCCGGGAACGGACGGACGTCCTGGTACCGCAGGATGCCCGACTTGTAGTAGATGGTCTGCCGCCAGGTCTGCGGGACCGGGTCGTTGTTGCGGAACATCGTCGGCCACCAGTACGCCGACAGGTCGTCGGGGTTGAGACAGGTGGTCTGGCCTACGCCGGCCGCGTTGAGGCTGTTGAGGGTGGTCGCGGCGTTCGTCGTGGCGTTGCCGACGAAGCTGTGCTCGTGCGAGGCGCCCGGCATGTTCGGAAACACGATCGGGTCGTTGGTGGCGCGGTGGTGCAGATTGCAGTTGACCTGGAACTCGTGGTGGGTGACCAGGTCGTCGGCCTGGGCCGAGGAACCGGCCACGGCGGCGAGCGCCGAGGCGATCAGGACGGCGGCGATGCCGCCTGCGGACAGGGCTGTTTTCCTTCTGGTGAACACGGATCTCCTCCAGTTCGGGGGATTCCGCGGGGGCGGTAGGTGCAGGCAACCCGCGGTGGGACATCGCGGGAGAGCGCTCTCTGAGACAGCCTCTGCCGGGCCGGTTCCGCTGTCAAGTGCTTGAAGGTTCCGGAACCGGCTGAGCGTGACGAGCCGTTGACAAGGCGGTAACCCGCGGGCAACCATCGGACCGCGAGAGAGCGCTCTCTGACTCCACCCGCCCCCCTCTCGCACTCCAGCGAAGGAGTACCCGAATGGACTTCGCGACCCGCCGCGTGCGGCTGCAGCCCTCCCGGCGCAGACATCGCGGCCGATCGGCGATCGCCGCCACGGTCGCAGCAGCCGTCGTGCTGCTCGGCAACGTCGTACTACTGGCTCAACCCGCGCAAGCGGCCACCCTGCTGTCCCAAGGGCACCCGGTGACGGCCTCGTCATCGGAGGGCGCCGGTACTCCGGCCACCGCCGCAGTGGACGGCGACCTGAACAGCAGATGGTCCAGCGCCTGGCAGGACAACCAGTGGCTCCAGGTGGACCTCGGTGCCACCTCGTCCATCAGCCAGGTCGTACTGCGCTGGGAAGCCGCTTATGCCAAGGAGTACCGGATCGAGGTGTCCGGCAACGGCCAGGACTGGAACCCGATCTACAGCACGACCACCAGCCCCGGTGGCAACGAGACCCTCAACGTCAACGGCAGTGGCCGGTACGTCCGGATGTACGGCGTCAAGCGCGCCAACGGCTACGGCATGTCCCTGTACGAGTTCCAGGTGCTCGGTACCGGCGGCGACAACGGTCCGCCGCAAGGCAGCGGCACTGTCCATGTCGCTGGTAGCCAAGGGAACTGGCAGCTGCTCGTCAACAACGCTCCCTGGCAGGTCAAGGGCCTGACTTGGGGTCCGCCGGCCTCCGAGGCAGGGGCACGCTTGCCCGCGCTGAAGTCGATCGGCGTCAACACTGTGCGTACCTGGGGGACCGACGCTTCCTCCAAGCCGCTCTTCGACGCCGCGGCCGTGAACGGCATGCGAGTGATCGCCGGATACTGGCTCCAACCTGGTGGTGGGCCTGGCAGCGGCGGTTGCGTCAACTACGTGACGGATGCGACGTACAAGGCCAACATGCTCACGGAGATCCGCCGCTGGACCACGGAGTACAAGGACAACCAAGGCGTGCTGCTGTGGAACGTCGGCAACGAGTCCGTGCTCGGTATGCAGAACTGCTTCTCCGGTACGGAGCTTGAGAACCAGCGGATCGCCTACGCGAAGTTCGTGAACGAGGCGACCGTTGCGATCCACGCGATCGACCCGAACCACCCGGTCACCTCGACGGATGCCTGGACTGGTGCGTGGCCGTACTTCAAGCAGTACACGCCTGCGCTGGATCTGCTCGCGGTCAACTCCTACGGGCACATCTGCCAGGTCAAGCAGGACTGGATCGCGGGTGGCTACAACAAGCCGTACATCGTGACCGAGGCCGGCCCGGCCGGCGAGTGGGAGGTGCCGAACGACGCGAACGGCGTACCGAACGAGCCCACCGACATCCAGAAGCGTGACGGCTACCTCGCTGCGTGGAACTGCATCACGGGGCACACGGGTGTCGCGTTGGGTGCGACCCTGTTCCACTACGGCGTTGAGGACGACTTCGGCGCTGTGTGGTTCAACCTGACGCCTGGTGGTCTGAAGCGGCTCTCGTACTACGCCGTGCGGCAGGCCTTCGGTGGCGCCGGCGGCGGCAACACGGCTCCGGTGATCAGCAACATGACGTTGAGCCGTACGACGGATGTGCCGGCCGGCGGCACGATCAGCGTGACCGTGAACGTGTCCGACCCTGACGGGGACGCGCTGACGCACGAGTTCAGGGTCGGCGGCAAGTACATCGACGGCAGCGGCGCTCTCGTCGGTACGCCGTTCAGCGGCAACGGACCGTTCACCGTGACGGTGCCCGAGCGGCTCGGTGTGTGGAAGCTGTACGACTACGTGCGCGACGGCAAGGGCAACGTCGGGATCGAGACGAAGTCCTTCCGGGTGGTGGCTCCGCCGGTGCAGGGCACCAACATCGCTCGTGGCAAGCCGGCGACGGCTTCGTCGTACCAGCAGGTCGGGAACGGGGCGCCGTACCCGCCGTCGAACGTGACGGACGGGAACAACACGACGCGCTGGGCGAGTGACTGGTCGGATCCGCAGTGGGTGCAGGTGGATCTCGGCTCGGTGCAGTCGTTCAACCGGATCCAGCTGGTCTGGGAGGCGAGCTTCGCCCGGGCGTACCGGATCGAGGCGTCGGACGACGGCAACAACTGGCGGCCGGTCTACACGACTGCTGATGGCAACGGCGATGTCGACAACATCGCCTCCGGTGGGTCCGGGCGCTATGTCCGGATGACCGGGACCCAGCGTGGTACCGGCTGGGGCTACTCGTTGTTCGAGTTCGGCATCTACCGCAACTGACCATGCTTCAGGTGCGGCGGCCTGTGGGCAGCAGGCCGCCGCACCTGTGGATATCTCGACGAGGGGGAGAGCTTGACGCAGCTACGATCCGATGCCATGAACAGCAATCGGCCGACTCTGGAAGACGTCGCCAAGGCCGCCGGGGTGTCACGCGCGACTGCCTCGCGGGTGATCAACGGCGTGGAGACCGTCGACGAGACGATGCGGTCGAAGGTCGCGGCGGCGGTGCGGACGACCGGGTATGTCCCGAACACCGCGGCCCGGTCACTGGTCACCCGGAAGGCGGGCGCGATCGCGCTGGTGATCTCGGGCTCGGACGGCTCAGCCGAGCAGGTGCTGGGTGACCCGTTCTTCGGCCGGATCACGTCGGGGGTCGTGAAGAGCCTGCTGCCGCAGAAGGTCCATCCGACGCTAGTACTGGCCGACTCAGACGCGGCGCGCGCGGATGCCGTCAGCTATGTCCGCCAAGGCAAAGCCGATGGCGCGCTGCTCGTCTCCACCCACTCCGACGACACCCTGCCCGGACTGTTCGTCGACGCCGGGATCCCCGCTGTCCTCTTCGCGCGCCCGGGTCGCGACGTGCCGATCAGCTACGTCGACCTAGCCCACGAACGCGGCGCCGCTTTGGCTGCCGACCACCTAGTAGCCCGCGGTTGCCGCCGGGTCGTCACAATCGCCGGCCCCAGCGACGTACCGGCAGCCCAAGACCGCCTCACCGGCTTCCGTCACGCCATGGCCCGCCACGGGCAGGCTTATATCCCAGTTGCCAAAGGCAACTTCACCCGCGAGAGCGGCGAGCTGGCAATGGCCGAACTCCTGGCGGCCCACCCCGACCTGGACGGCGTCTTCGCCGCCAACGACCTAATGGCCGCCGGCGCCCTGACCGTCCTCCAAGCCCACCACCGCACCGTCCCCGACGACGTAGCAGTAGTCGGCTTCGACGACAGCGAACCAGCCCACTCCACCCGCCCCCAACTCACCACAGTCGCCCAACCAGTAGAAGCAATGGCCGCCGAAATGGCCCGCCTCCTCCTGGCCCACATAGAAACCCCAACCCTCCACCCCACCTCAGTCATCTTCGACCCCCACCTCGTCCCCCGAGAATCAGCCTGAACAACAAGAACAAGAACAAGAACAAGAACAAGAACAAGAACAAGAACAAGAACAAGAACAAGAACAAGAACAAGAACAAGAACAAGAACAAGAACAAGAACAAGAACAAGAACAAGAACAAGAACAAGAACAAGAACAAGAACAAGAACAAGAACAAGAACAAGAACAAGAACAAGAACAAGAACAAGAACAAGAACAAGAACAAGAACAAGAACAAGAACAAGAACAAGAACAAGAACAAGAACAAGAACAAGAATCTATGAGTGGTGGTTCAGACTGGCGGTCAAGTGGCGGTCTGTCTCAAGCTTGTCTCGCTGCCGCACGGCCTATCGCTGATGGTTCGGCGCGCACGATGAAGTCCGTGCCGCCCTCAGCTCAGGAATTCTTGTACTGCGGTTAGCCAGGGTTCGGGTTGGTCTATGTGGGTCATGTGGCCGGCTTGGTCTAGGACTACTGCCGTGGCGGTGGGGATGGCCGTGGCGGCTTCGGTGGCTAGGTGGGCGGGGAAGGTCATGTCTTGGGCGCCGTGGAGTAGGAGGATGGGGAGGTTGCTGGTGGTGAAGCGTTGTAGGGCGTCGGGGTAGCGGGGCGAGGGGAGGGTGCCTGCTAGGTAGGGGGCGTCCCAGTCGTTGGTGAAGTGGATGTTGTTGATGCGGGCTCGGTAGTCGGGGAGGGATTCGGGGCGCCAGACGTTGGCTCGGGCGCTGGTTAGGGCGTTGTGGCGGGTGCGGGCGGGGCCTTCTAGGTCGGTGGGGGTTTCTTCGGACTGGCGGAGGGTGCGTTCGGGCCAGTTGCCGAAGGCATCGGGTGGTACGGGTGGGATGCTGCTGGAGGCGACGATCAGGCGGCGGACTCGGTTGGTACGCAGGGCTAGGCGTTGGGCGATCAGGCCGCCGTAGGAGAAGCCGAGTACGTCGGCTTGGTCTACCTCGAAGTGGTCGAGTAGGCCGATCAGGTCGTCGATGACCAGGTCAGGGGTGTAGCGGTCGTCGGGGAGTCCGCCAGTGGAGCGGCCGCAGCCGCGGAGGTCTGGGAAGAGGAGTTTGCGGTCGGTGAGGTGGACCAGCGGTTCCAGGAGGTAGGTGTGATCCCAGCATGGGCCTCCGTGGATGACCAGCAGCGGGTTCTCGGTGGGGCCGGGGGAGTGGGCGACGAAGAGTTCGACCTCGTCGGATACCCGGATGCGTTCTTCGATCACCCGGCGAGTGTGTCAGCTCATCAGGTCCGCGGACTGGGCTTGTAGCCAAGGGATGTGTGCTTGGTTGGACCAGCGGTTGACCTCGGTGGCGAGGGCTTTGGAGGCCGCGAGGTTGCCTTCGTCGCGGGCCAGTACTGCGAGCAGGGTTTGCTGGGCTAGGGCGCCGAGTAGATGGCCGACTTTCTGGCGGAGTTCGGTTGATCGTTCCCAGTGGGCGCGGGCCAGCGCGAGGTCGCCGGCGGTGTGGGCGTGGTCGCCGAGGTGGCGGAGGGCCAGCGAGACCAGGAGGTCGTCGCCGGAGCGTTCGCCGAGGTCGAGTGCGGTTGTGTAGGCGGCGAAGGCCTCGTCGGGCTGTTCGAGCAGATTGTCCGCGATCACGCCCGCATAGAAGGTGGCATGGCCGGAGCGGCTTTCGTCGGGGGCGGTCCTCAGCTGACCGACTCGCTCCGCCAGTTCGGGTCCGGCGGCTCGGTTGCCGGCGACTAGGGCGGTGCCGTAGTCCTTCCGCAACTGCAGGAAGGCGAAATCCCAACCAGCACACGCATCCGGCGTCTCAGAGAGCGCTTCCGCCAGTACTACGAGCCGCGAGCCGGCGTTGTCGGTCTGCTGAGCGAAGTCCTGGTCGACAGCGACCTCGGCCAAGGCGAGAGCCAGTGCGAGCCGTTCCGAGGCGGTGTCCGCTTGAGCGGCCGCGAGGAGTTGGGTGGCGTCGTCCCACCGTCCCGCCCGCATCAGGCAGAGACCGGACCGGATGAGCGGAGAGAGCGCAATCTGAGTCATGCCGGGAGGATATTTCGATATCGAAAGGTTTGACAACAAAGCTTCACTCGCTGAATCATTCAGCGGGTGAAGGACTCGATCGACGCGCACGTGGAGTTGTGGAGCCGAGAGCTCCCGGACATGGACCTCCGGGTCGAGGGGATCGCCACCCGGTTGCAGGCGCTCGGGCGCTACCTCGACCGCCGGCGGGACGCAGTACTGGCTGAGCACGGCCTGCAGTGGTGGGGCTTCAAGACGCTCCACATGCTGCGCCGCGGTGGAGCGCCGTACCAGTCGACGCCGGGCCGCCTGGCAACTCAACTCGGTCTCTCTCCAGCCGCGATGACGAACCGGCTGGATGCACTCGAGCGGATGACGTACGTCGCCCGCCACCACGACCGCGACGACCGCCGCAAGGTCGTCGCCACCCTCACCGACCCCGGGCTGAAGATCTGGCAGCAGGCCCTCGGCGACATCACCCAGATCGAGGTCGACCTGGTCAACCAGCTGCCGGCCGCCGACCAGGATCACCTGACCAACCTGCTCCGCATTCTCGTTCTCTCAACTGAGTCGCCAGGAAATGTATAGATCCGTTCGACAGCTCCGACCTGTGTAGTGAAGGCACCCGAGAGAGGGAGCCCAGAGCAGGAGCGTGGAGCAATGGAAGCCTTGAGTCTGGTCGTGAACAGCAAGATCGTCGCCGACGAGGTGCGGCACTCCACCAGCGGTTACGACGAGGTACGCCGGACCGCCGAGGAAGCCCTCCGTGTCCAGCGTCGCCGGCACCGTCCGTGGAGCGCTCTCCGGCGGAGCGTCACCGCGCTGGTCCGGCGACGTTCGACCGGCACCGAACAGGTCGTGAAGAGCCCCCGTCTCGTGACACAGTCCTCGGGTGACTGAAGGAATCAACTCTGAACTCAAGACCAACCGGGCCGCGATGCTGCTGGCGGCGTACGACGACCAGCTGCGGGGCGGCGCCGAGGCGGCCGACGTACCGACGAGCACGGACGGGCCCGTCATCCGGGTCGAGTACCCGAGTCGCGGATTCGTCAGCTACCGCTCTCTCGAAGGGCTCGACGGCGCTGAGCTCGACGCGCTGATCGCCCGTCAGCGGGAGTACTTCGCCGCGAAGGGGCAGCCCGTCGAGTGGAAGACCCGCGGGCACGACCTGCCGGCCGATCTGACCGAGCGACTGACCGCCGCCGGGTTCGTGCCGGAGGAGCGCGAGACGGTCGTCATCGCGGAGAGCGCCGAGATCGTCCACAAGCTGGCTGGTCGCGACGAGGTCGAGGGCGTGACGATCCGGCGTACCGAGGACAGGGCCGACTTCGAGCGGATCGCCGCGATGGAGTCGACCGTCTGGGGCGAGGACTGGTCCTGGCTGACCGACGATCTGGTGCGCCGGCACGCGACCGGCCTGACCGACATCTTCGTGGCGGAAGCGGATGCGACCGGTGAAGTCGTCTCGGCCGCCTGGGCGGTCTACAAGAAGAACACCGACTTCACCGGCCTGTGGGGCGGCTCGACGCTGGCCGAGTGGCGAGGCCAAGGCATCTATAAGGCACTGGTCGCCGTCCGCGCCGCCCGTGCGGTCGAACTCGGCTACCGCTACCTCCAGGTCGACGCCTCCGACGACAGCTCCCCGATCCTCCAGCGCCTCGGATTCCTGGCCGTCACGACCACTACGCCGTACGTGTACACGCCAAGTAGCTGATACACAGGGGGGATGCAGCAACTCCGCGCGTTGGGCATCTCCGCTGAGGCCGAGGCGATCTACCTCGAGCTGATGGCCCGCGGTGCGTTGGGTGTCGACGAACTCACCGCGGGTGGCGATTCCGCCGGGCTGGAAGGGCCGTTGGGGGAGCTGGCCGCGATCGGGCTGATCGAGCGGGCCGATGGGAAGGTGTTGCCGCAGCCGCCGCATCTCGCGATGGAGGCGCTGGCGCAGCGGCGTACGAGAGAAGCTGATCTCGCTAGAGAGAGCGCGGCCTTGCTCTCCGATCTCTGGACCGCCGGGATCGGGCAGCAGACGTACGTCGAGTTGTTGCCGTCGGCCGAGACGGCACGGGCCGTGCTCAACCACGTTCAGGTCGACGTCCAGCATCAGGTCCGGGCGATGACCGTCGGCAATCTCGCGTCGCCGGATCACCAGATCGTCGACGGGCTCTTCGACGCGCTCGGGCGCGGAGTCTCGTACGAGGTGATCTACGGGACGCGGGTGCTGCAGGATTCGGCCGCGCTCCGGATGGTGCAGCTGTGCGTCGATGCGGGCGAGCAGGCGCGGGTGTTTCCGCAGGTACCGCTCAATCTGACCATCGTCGATGATCGCTGGGCGCTGCTCTCGGCGCGGACCACGGCCGGCGAGATCACCAGTACTGCGGCCATGGTCGTGCACCACTCGCCGTTTCTGACCGGCCTGGTCGGAGTGTTCGACGCGTTCTGGCGGATGGCTGTGCCGATCACCAGCGGGACCGACACGAGCGACGCGGTCGGAACGCCGTCGCTGGAGACGAAACGGCTGCTCACGTATCTCAGCGCCGGTCTCACCGACGAGTCGATCGCCCGCGAGTTCGGGGTCAGCGAGAGAACCATCGCACGCCGGATCAGCCGGCTCCAGGAGACGCTGGGAGCACAGACCCGGTTCCAGCTCGGAGTACAGGCGTCACGTCAGAAACTGCTCTAGACCAGAACCCTGTCGAGAACGCGAGATCGGTTCCGACGTAGCTGCTGAGCGACCCCGGTACGGGTCAGAGGACAAGGAGTGGGACCGATGAAGTACATGCTGTTGATGCACTCGAACAAGCAGGGCTGGGACGACATGCCGAACACCTGGTCGCAGGACGACCTCAAGGTGATGGTCGAGTACATGCACGACCTGAACCGGGAGCTGCAGGCAGCCGGCGAACTGGTCGAGGCGCGTGGGCTCGAAGGTCCGGACAAGATGCGGACCTATCAGGCGCAGGCCGACGGTGAGCCGATCATCACGGACGGCCCCTTCAGCGAGACGAAGGAGGTGCTGGCTGGCTACTGGGTCGTCGACGTGGCCACCGACGAGCGCCTGCTGGAGATCGTCGACCGTATCTCCATCTGCCCCGGCCCCGGCGGCCTTCCCGTCTACCAGGCGGTGGAGATCCACCCCCAGGGCGTCGCCCCGGCGTGAACGGCGGGTCCGCCGCCCTCCCAAGGTCAGCGGACTTTAGCGACGATCAGATCGGCGACGGCAGTCATGCCGGCCGCCGTCGGGTGGTAGGGGACGCCCCGGCCCGGGCCGAAGCGGAAGCCCGTGGTCCACGGCTCCGCCGAGCCCACCGCATGAGACTGGCTGGCCGCCGACGCTGCGATGAGGTCGGCGCCAGTCGTCTCGGCGGCGGTTGCGAAAGCCTTCGCCAGCCCGTCGGCCATCATCACGATGCTCGGCAGTTGTTCTTCGTTCAGCGGTACGTCGAGACGCGCGCGGGTACTCGGTCCGACCACCGTCAGGTAGTCGACGAGTAGGACCCGGCTCCGCGGAGCACGCTCCCGGACCGCGTTGACGACCTCGGCGAGTGAGGCGGCGACGGCGTCGTACTCGGCCGGGTCCTTGAGGTAGCTGACCCGGGCGCGGATCCGGTTGGCCACCCGCCGGCCGAGCAGGGTCGCGGGCTTGGCCAGCGTGTTCATCATGCTGCCCCGGATGAAGGTCCCGATGTACTCGAGATCGTTGCCTCCGGCAGTGATCGTGACCAGCGCGGTATCGGGGCCGACGGCATCGATCTGCGGTGGCGCGTCGTCCTGGCGGTCGCGCAGGAGGTGCGCCGTCGTCGCGCCGGAGTACGTGACGTCGGTCAGCTCCAGGCCGAGTGCCTCGGCGACGAGCTGGGGATAGTTCCGGCCGGAGCGGCTGGCGGCCTTGTCGACGATCGGCTTGATTCCGGGCCCTGCGGCGAAGGAGCTGCCCAAAGAGACATAGCGACTGCCAGCGGTGATCACGCGCCGACGATACCTGGCACGATGAATTGTCACAGCCCGTGTGGCTGTGCTGTCTCAGCTGCAACCAACCCCCGCACCGAAAGGAATCACCCATGCGTGGAGTCACTCGGGGAATCCGCCGGGCCGCCACCGCCGGCGTCGCCGCGGCCGGTCTGGCGCTGCTGCCGGCCGTCGCGAACGCCACTCCCGGTACCGGCGTCACCGGCGTGATCATCAGTCAGACCACCGCCGGCGGCAAGGACTACATCCTGCGTGAGGTCACCATCCAGCCCGGCGGCAAGACCGGCTGGCACTTCCACGACGGCACCCTGTACGCCTTCGTTGCCCAGGGCACGCTCACCCACCCGGACTCGTCCTGCGACAGCAGCATCGTCTACAAGACCGGCGCCGCCTTCGTCGAGCCCAGCGGTGCGAACCATGTGCACGAAGGAATCAACCTCGGCAAGAAGCCCGTCGTCCTAGAGGTCCTGTACGTCCTCCCGCACGGCGCCCCGCTCTCCGAAGACGCCCCCAACCCGGGCTGCGACTTCTAGAGTTTGCCCCGGAAGGGCAGGCGATCCCTGCCTTCCGGGACCTCCCGCGCCCGCCGCTGACCATCCGGTACGCCGACCTGCTCCCGAGACACCGCGATGCGTTCAGCCGGAGCACCGACGCACTCCCGGTGTGGCGGCGAGTTCGGCGGGCGGCATACTCACCCGGGTGAGTGACGAGTTCGGGGTTGGCGGGATCAGAGAGCGCGTACTGGCTGGGTGGGCGGCGGCGCCGGTTCGGTTCAGGGAGGATGCCAACGCCGAGGAGGATCTGGCGCTTGGCGGCTACCTCGATCGGGTGGTGGTCGAGCTCGCCCAGAACGCGGCCGATGCGGCTGCTCGGGCGGGTGTGCCGGGACGGGTGCAGTTCTCCCTGAGCGGCGCGACGCTGGTCGTCTCCAACACCGGTACGCCGTTGAGCGCCGAAGGCGTGGAGTCGTTGGCGACCCTGCGTGCGTCGGCCAAGCGGGACGACTCGGAGAGCGCTGTCGGACGCTTCGGCGTCGGCTTCTCGGCCGTGTTGGCGGTGACCGACGAGCCGGTGATCTTGTCGCGTACGGGCGGCGTCCGCTTCTCGCGTGCGGACACCGCAGCCGCCGTAGCTGGTCTGCAGTCGCCGGGGCTGGCGACCGAGGTACGCCGGCGCGATGGTCAGGTACCTGTACTGCGCTTGCCGTTCGAGGCGGAAGGCGAGCCGCCGGAGGGCTACGACACCGCCGTCATCCTGCCCTTGCGCGACGAGGCGGCGGCCGAACTGGTACGCCGGTTGCTAGCCGAAGCCGACGATGCCCTGCTGCTCGCCTTGCCCGGTCTCGAGCGCATCGAGATCGACATCGACGGCTCGACGCGCGTACTCGCCGACGCCGAGTCCCGTTGGTACGTGCAGCGCGCGTCCGGCGTACTCGACGAGAACGACAGAGAGCGCTTACTCGCCGACCGCCCCACCGAAGAACGCACCCGCCCGCACTGGTCCATCCTCTGGGCGCTTCCGCGCACCGCCGTTGCCGACCCGTCGGGCCGTGTCGACCCGCTCTCGTCGAGCGATGAGCTGCCTGGTGTCGTCCACGCACCCACGCCCACCGATGAAGCACTCTCCCTTCCAGCGTTGCTCTTGGCAACCTTTCCGCTGGATCCGTCGCGACGCCACGTCGCCACCGGCGCGCTGACCGATCGGCTCGTCGAAGAGGCGGCGACGGCTTACGCGGAGCTGCTCCGCCACCGTGCGGAGGACGGAGCGAATGTCCTGCCGCTGGTACCGATCGGCCTCGCGGCAGGCGCGTTGGATCGCGCTCTCCGAGAAGCGATCCTCGCCGTTCTGCCCAGTACGCCGATCGTCCGAGCAGTCGAGGACGGTACCCTCCTGCCACCTCGCGACGCAGTCGTCGTAGAGGGCTCGGACGATGCGTTCAATGTCGTCCTGGCGCCGATCGTGCCTGGTCTGATCGCCTCACCACGGCAGGACCGGACCGCGCTCGATGCCCTCGGCATCCGTCGGCTCGACCTTGCAGACCTGATCGACCAGCTGGGCTCGGCCGCTGCAGCAGAGCCTCCGGCCTGGTGGCACAACGTCTATGGAGCGCTCTCCGCGATGGTCACCGAGCCGTTGCTCCGCGAGTCCCTCGGCACCCTCCCCGTTCCGCTCGCTGACGGCCGCCTGGTTCGCGGGGTCCGTGGCTTGCTCTTGCCCGGCACCGAGTTGCCCGCCGACGCATTGGCGATCTTCGGCGAGTACGGCGTACGGGTCGTGCACCCGGAAGCCGTGCATCCCTCGCTGGAACGCCTGGGAGCGCTCCCCATGTCGCCGCGCGCGTTGCTGGAAGACAACGCAGTACGCGTCGCCGTCGAGCACTCCGCCGAAGCCGACGACCCCGACGTCATCGCCGAGGCCGTGCTCACCGTCGTCGCCGCGGACGTCTCCCAGGCCGAGGGCCTGTGGTGGCTCTCCGACCTCGTACTACGTGACGCCGAGGGCGACCTCATCCCGGCCAACGCCCTCGTGATCGCCGGCTCCGACGCAGCCGCCGTACTCGACGAGGAAGAGGTCGCCACGATCGACAACGCCCTCGTCGAGCGCTACGGACTGCCCGCGCTGGAGGCGATCGGCGTACTGAGTTCGCTCGGCACCGTCTCGGCCGCGGACCTCACGCTCGACGAGTTGCCCGAAGCGCTGGCGGATCTCGACGGGATCGAGGACTGGGCCGACGACGTCGCACCGGACGGCTCGCGTTTCGGGGCGACGGTGGGGGAGTTGCTGGCGGTCCGCGACCTGGACTGGATCGTCGACGACGCCTGGCCGCGGGTGCTCGAACTCTTCGGGACCTCACCCGAGCTCCGTCGTGCACTGGTCGAGACGGTGCGTGTGGTGGGGCCCGACGATCGCCCGCACGGTGCTCCTTCGTACGCGGCTTGGTGGATCAGAGAGCGCGTTCTGCTCGAAGACGGCGAGCCGTTGGCGGGTCGGGCTGATCCCGCCGCGGATCCGGTCTTGGCGAGCTTCCTCGACGCTGCACCCGAGTGGACGGCGAGGTTGGATCCTGAGGTGCGGACTGCGGTCGGCCTGGTGCGCGTGGTCAGCGATCTGGATGCGGCCGGCGTCGAGCTGCTGCTGGAGCGGCTCGCGGATCCGGAGCGGGAGGTCGAAGAGAGCGCGATCTTGCGGCTCTGGAGTCAGCTCGGAACCCACGAGGCGTACCCGGGGGAGACCCCGGACGACGTTCGGGTGCTCGACGGCAGCGGCGTCACGACCGTGATGAGCGCCGGTGACGCGGTGGTCGCCGATGCGCCGATGTGGTTGCAGCGTGGCGATCTCGGCGGATTCATCGTCGCCTCCGGAGCAGCCGCCGACGGACTGAGCGACCTGCTCGACGTGCCGATGGCCGGGGAAGTTGCCGATGGCAACATCGATGGCGAGGGGACCGCGGCCGACGTACCGGACCTGGTCCGTGAGCTCGTCCCCGAGGCGCCGGCGACCTGGTGGGAACACGAGGAGTTGACCGTCGATGGCGTCGACGTCTCCTGGTGGGTCGACGGGGACAAACACCCCCACGCCGCCACCTTCGACGGCCTCGCCAAGGCACTCGCTTGGTCCTCCGGGCGCTGGGATCAGCGCCACGTCATCCGGGCAGTCCTCTCCGAACCAGACCGCTCCAGCGAACTCCGCTTGGACGCCACCTTCGACTGATCCGCACGATAGTCAGCCGAGTACGGACCACACGATGGTCAGCGGCGTACTGACCGCACGATGGTCAGCGGAGTAGTAGGTCCGTCAGCGCGGGGTTGTCGATCTCCGTGCTCAGCAGCCGTGCTGACGCCGCCGCCGTCGGGTCGCCAAGGGTGGCCTGGTGGAGGTTGGCCCGGATCATCAGCTCTCGCATGTCGCATCGCGCTGCCAACGCAGCCAGCTGTGTCACCAACGGCCGAGCACGGTCGGCGTCGTCACGTGCCAACGCCGTAGTACAGGCTGCATCGAGTACATGTCCGTGCACCCATTGGTAGCGGTCGGGTTCGCGGCCCGCGCTGCTCACGGCTTGCGTGAGCCACTCGGCCGCGCCCGCATGATCCCCACGGTCGGCGCTGAGCAGGCCGAGTCCGCGTCCCGCCATCCCTTCCCAGCAAGGGTCGTTGAGCTGACAGCCGAGCACCCAGGCCTGCTCGAACCCGTCGGCAGCGGCATCGAGATCACCGGCGTACAGGTCGAGCTCGGCGTTGAGCGCCTGCGGCCAAGGCAGGAAGGCGATCCAGCGTTCCTGGCGGACGAGATCGAGTGACTCTCGGACGATCGACGCCGCCTGGCTGTACTCCGCGCGCAGCAGCCGCGCCCGGCCCATGATCGACAACGACCACGCCTGCTGCCGCCGATCCCCACACCGCGCGGCCTTCTCCACCGACTCACCCAAGTACTCGAAGGCCGCCGGATAGTCGCCCTGATCCGACGAGTTCATCCCCTGTACGCCGAGAATCGCCGCGTGCTCCTCATCGGTCTCAGCCAGCCGCTGTGCGCGAGTCAGCCAACTGCGAGCCGTCTGCCGCCGACCAGCCTGTACTTCGACGAACCCCAGCTCCCGATGAGCGAGTACCGACGTCCGGCGATCACCCGCTTCCGAGGCAACCAGGATCGCCTCGTGCAGCACGATGGCGCCCTCCTCGTCATGGCCGCGAATGGCATGGACGAGAGCGCCGCCCAACGCCGCGAGAGCGCGACCTCGCAAGCCAGCGTCGTGGCAGTGCTCCGCCTCAGAGACCGCTCTCCGAAGACACTGGAGCCCGGCGTCGACCGCCCCTGCAGCGATCGCCGCCCGGCCCGCCTCCAACTGGCTCGCCGCCGCGGCCCGCCCACCCAGAGCAGGACCAGCGATCGAGCCAGGCCCAACCTCGGACGCCTCCCGCAGAGCCGCCGACGCCTCCAGCCCCAGCTCACGCCGCAGAAGGTCTTCACAGACAGCGATCTGCCGAAGCGCAGCCGTCCGATTCCCCGAGATCGCCAGGCTGCGTACCAGCAGTTCGTGATTACCCTGCTCCAGCGGATTCAGCGCGACCGCCTTGGATGCATAAGCGATGGCATCAGCAGCTCGCCCACTGGCCACCAGCGAAACAGCGGTCTCCCGCAGCCGACCCTCGATCGCAGCAGAGAGCCGATGCCGCTCCACCAGCAACCACGCCTCGAACTCCGGGCAGGACGGAATCTCCACCCCATCAAGCAACTGGCCACTGAAGTCCAGTAGCGGCGCCGGATCTGCGGAGTCCTCGGTAGCCACCAGCACGTCCACAGATGTGTCCAGCCCAAGCATGAGCATCAGGGGATCACCAGTGATGACATCCCCACTGCCCAGCGCTCGCCGCAGCTCAGCCAACGACCAGCGCAGAGCCCCCAGCGGGTCATCCGCATCGGCGAAGAGCAGCTCCGCCAACCGCTTGCGACTCGGCGGCCGATCAGCCAGCAGAAGGTACGCGAGCAACGCCCACGTCTTACGCCCACGCGGCGGCCGGGCAGTGCCATCCGCCTGTTCGATCGCCGGCGCCCCCAGCAGCCTGATCTTGCTCATGCCCACACCCCCTCCCCGAACCTCAGTGTGGCGCACCGGCCGCCCCCGGGCGAGTGCCCAGCCGATACGCCACACGGACCCCCCGGGCGCCAAACGGCGACCCCCGCCGGCGCCAAGCAGCAACGCCGTCAGCGCCGAACAGCAACCCCGCCAGCGCTGATCACGGACCGCATCAGCGCCGGATGCCCACTGCTTCCAGGTACTCCGCGTGTGCGGCGACAGTGCCGTCGTCAGCACGGTTGAACGCGCGCGGTACCGCGGCCAGGTCAGCCGCGAAGGCGGCCAGGTCGGCCTCGGACAGCGTCCCGGCAAGGCGAGTGATCGGCCCGTAATACAGCCGGAACCACTCCGAGAAGTGCTCCGGAGAGTGGTACCGGAACACAAATGACCGCTTGGTCAGCCCCACCCACTCGACCCGGTCACCGAACAGCCCGGACAGGTGCTCCTCGGACCCCCACAGCGTGGCCGGCTGTACTCCGGCCGGCGGCGGCGCCCACTTCCCGACCGCCCGGAACAGGTCGCCGATCATCCCCGTCGGCGTCCAACTGGCCAGCGCGATCTTGCCCCCGGGCTTCGTCACCCGGACGAGCTCGTCCGCTGCCCGCTGATGATCCGGCGCGAACATCACGCCAACCGTGCTCCCGACCAGATCGAACGCCTCATCCGGAACCGGCAACTGCTCCGCGTCACCCTCCAGGAAGTTCACCGTCAGATGCTCGGCAGCCGCCCGCTCCCGCCCCTGCGAGAGCAGGTTGACCGCGTAGTCGACCCCGGTCGCATCGGCGAACCGCCGGGCTGCGGCCATCGCCACATTCCCTTGCCCACAAGCGACATCCAGCACCGCCTGACCGGCCCGCAGATCCGCCGCCTCGACCAGCAGCTCGGCGATGATCTGCAGCGTGTTGCCGACCCGCGGATAGTCGCCGGTCTCCCACCCCGCCCGCTGCTTGGCCTTGATCGCCTCGAAATCAACCGCCGTCCCCGAAACTTCCGTACTCATCCACAGCTCCTCTGGCAAGAACCGCGCCCCCCAGCGACGCCACCGCCCTGCGCGGTGTACCCCGATCAGACCGCCCGACCGTGTGACGAGCCGTGTGAACACAAGACCTCGTCACGGTCAACCGGTACAGCGCTTTCGTTGTCAGAGGTTGATATATCCACTGATCAGCGCATTCGGCCCGTCCGTTGTCGGCCACACGCCAAGTCTTGCCAACGTTGTCAACGCTACTTATAGTCCGAGAAACGTTTCCAACGGTGACAACCGTCCTTAGGCAAGCGAAACGGAGGTGGCTTCCGTCACATCGGTCCGGCCAGCTGCGCCGGGTGAGGAGAGTCCGGTCAGGACTCGGATCGAAGGGAACCATCTCGTGAACGACGCGCCGCGCCCGCAGTTCGAAGACGTCTCCGAGGTCGTCCGCTATCAACTCAGCCGACGATCGATGATGGGAGGGGGAGCGGCGGCACTCGCCACGTTCCTGGCCGCCTGTTCCGGCGGCGGTGGCTCGTACTCCGACAAGCCTGCCGGCAACAAACCGGCCGCCACCAAGTCGATCCAGATCAACAAGGCGAACATCCCGGTTCCCCGGGACCAGACCGTTGTCACCGGCCAGGTCGAGTACACCGTGTTCGACAGCTTCAACGGAATGATCCCCAACGGCTCACCCGGTGGCGCCGGCGTGGAGCTGGCCACCGAGCCGCTGTTCTTCCTGAGCTTCGCCACCGGCAAGCTCACGCCGTGGCTGGCTACGGAGTACAAGTACAACGACGACCACACCGAGCTGACGATGAAGTTCGATCCGAAAGCGCACTGGAACGATGGTCAGCCGCTGGGCGCCAACGACTTCAAGTTCACGGTGATGCTGCTGAAGGACCGCCCCGATCTGTTCGGCGGCGGTGGTGAGCTGAAGGAGTTCGTGAAGAGCGTCGACGTCCCGGACGCGCACACCGCGGTGGTCAAGCTGCTCAAGCCGACCCCGCGGCTGCACTACAACTTCATCGCCGCGATCGCCGGCGCGCCGATCAACCTGATGCCCGAGCACATCTGGAAGTCGCAGGATCCGACCAAGTACAAGGACAATCCGCCGGTCCGGTCGGGCCCGTACAAGCTGAAGCAGGCGATCCGGAACCAGAAGATGTTCGTCTGGGAGAAGGACGCGAGCTACTGGAACAAGGACAAGCTCGACGTCAAGCCGCAGTACGTCGTCTACCAGAGCACGTCGAAGCAGCTCGACCAGGCGTCGCTGGCGTTCGAGCACGCTGAGTTCGACGTCGGCTCGGTCGACGAGCCGCACGCCAAGCAGTTGCGCAACAGCGGCTATCCGAACCTGGTGACCACTCAGTTCCACGACCCGAATCCACGGGTGATGTGGCTGAACTGCGATCCGGCCCGAGGCGTCGTCTCCGAGCCGAAGATGCGGTGGGCGATCAACTACTGCCTCGACCGGGAGAAGATCGGCAAGTCGATCTGGCCGGTGGAGGTGCCGTCGGCCGTCTACCCCTGGGCGGACTACCCGACCAACGACAAGTGGAAGAACGACGAGCTCGCGAACAAGTACAAGTTCGAGTTCAGTCCGGAGAAGGCGACCGCGCTGCTGGACGAGATCGCGCCCAAGAACGCCGCCGGCAAGCGGACGTACAAGGGCAAGGAGATCAACCTCGAGATCATCACCCCGTCACCGGTCGACGGTGGCGAGTACGCGATCGCGAACGTGCTGAAGACCGAGCTGGCCAAGGTCGGCGTGCCGGCCACCCTGCGCAGCCTGTCCGGCAGCGTGCACGACGAGAAGTTCCAGCGCGGGCAGTACGACATCGACTCCAGCTGGGCCGGGTTCGCGATCGATCCCGAGCAGCTGTACACCGACTGGACCAGCGACAAGTACCAGCCGATCGGCAAGAACGCGGCCGGTAAGAACAAGATGCGGTTCCGGAACGCGAAGTTCGACGAGATCTCCGGGAAGCTGGCTGGGCTCGACCCGAGCAGCCCGGACGCGAAACCGTTCCTCGACCAGGCTCTGGAGATCTACTTCCAGGAGCTGCCGATGCTCTCGGTGATCCAGACCGGCTACCCGTCGTACTTCAACACCGCGTTCTGGACCGACTGGCCGACCGACGCGGATCTGTACGAGGTGCCGCTGAACTGGTGGCCGCACTTCATCTTCGTGCTCGCCAAGATCAAGCCCACCGGGCAGAAAGGGCCGGCGTGACCGCTGAGGCGCCGCCGGTGGTTGTCGTGGACAAGGCCAAGCCCGCCGCGCCCCGGACCGGGGTGCGCGCCTGGTTGTCCAGGCACCCGTTGGCGGCGTACGCCCTGCGCCGTTTCGGGCTCTACTTGGTGGAGCTGTGGGGAGCGCTGACGATTGCGTTCTTCTTCTTCCGGATGATGCCCGGCGACCCGATCAACACACTGATCCAGAGCCTGCAGCAGAACTACATCTACAACGCGCAGGCCAGCGCCGAGATCATCGCCCGGTACCAGCACGAGTTCGGTCTCGACGGGAACATCTTCTCCCAGTACCTGAAGTACATGGAGAAGCTGATCCTGCACGGCGATCTCGGACCGTCGCTGATCAACTACCCGACGCCCGCGCAGGACGTGATCCTGCGGGCACTGCCGTGGACGATCGGCCTGCTCGGCATCTCGGCCGTACTGTCCTGGGTGATCGGCATCGTCGTCGGCGCGATCGCCGGCTGGCGGCGCGGCAAGGCGGGCTCGGCGATCATCACCAACCTGTCGATCGCGCTGGCCCACGTACCGTTCTTCTTCGTCGCGCTGATCCTGGTCTACGTCTTCGCCTACACGCTGGGCTGGTTGCCCGCGCGCTCGGCGTATGACTCCAACATCAATCCCGGGTTCTCCGTGGCCTTCATCGGCAGCGTGCTCAAGTACGGGTTCCTGCCGGGGTTGTCGATCGTCGGGATCGGCGCGATGGGGTGGATCCTGTCCACGCGGATGCTGATGGTGCCGGTACTCGGCGAGGACTACCTCGTGTATGCCGAGGCGAAGGGCCTCAAGCCGTGGCGGATCCTGACCCGCTACGCGTTGCGCAACTGCTATCTGCCGCAGGTGACCGCGTTCGGGATCTCGCTCGGGTTCATCTTCAATGGCAATGTCCTGGTGGAGCAGTTGTTCAACTATCCGGGCCTCGGCACGACGCTGGTGACCGCGATCCAGCAACTCGACTTCAACACGATCCTCGGCGTCACCGACATGGCGATCTTCTCGGTACTGACCGCCGTGCTGCTGCTGGATCTGCTGCTGCCGTTGCTCGATCCTCGCGTCAAGTACTGGAAGTGATGACGATGAGAATCCTGCACGCGGTGGTGCGCACCGTTCGGAGCAGCCGGCGGCTGGCGACCGGCCTGGTGATCCTGGCCGCGATGGCGTTACTGGCGGTTCTCAGCCCGTTGATCGTGCACGCCATCGGCGGCGGCACGGATCCGATCGAGCTGGCGGCGTACGAGAAATGGCTCGTTCCGTCCGGGGACCACGTGCTCGGGACGGATCAGTTCGGCAGAGATGTCCTCGCGATGGTGGTGAGCGCGCTCTCGGTGTCGCTGCAGATCGGTGCGATCGCCGGGATCATCTCGACCGTTGTCGGCGTGATCGTGGCGTTCGTGGCCGGCTACAAGGGTGGCTGGATCGACAACATTCTCTCGACGTTCACTGGGATCCTGCTGGTGATCCCGACGTTCCCGTTGCTGATCGCGCTCTCGGCGTACGCGAAGAACGTGTCGCTCTTCCAGGTCGGCGTGATGATCTCGATCTTCTCCTGGCCGTTCGCGGCCAAGACCATCCGTTCCCAGGTTCTGAGCCTGCGTTCCCGCCCGTACGTCGATCTGGCCCGGGTCAGCAAGTCGCGAGATCTCGAGATCATCGCCACCGAGCTGCTGCCGAACCTGCTCCCGTTCATCGGGGTCGGCTTCGCCTCGTCGGCGCTCGGCGCGATCTTCGGGCTGGTCGGCCTGGAGGTGATCGGGCTCGGGCCCGGCGGCGTGATCGACCTCGGCCAGATCATCTTCAACGCGATCAACACCGGCGCGCTGACGCTCGGCGCGTGGCCGATGTTCGTGGTCCCGATCGTCTTGCTGACGGCGCTGTTCGCGGCGCTGAACATGATCAACATCGGCCTCGAAGAGGTCTACAACCCACGGCTGAGAGGAGTGGCCGGTGAGTGAGCAGACCGTGCTGGAGGTGTCCGGCCTGGAGGTCGTGTACTCGACCAACAAGGGCGACGTGAGGGCGGTACAGGACCTGAACCTGTCCGTCCGCCGCGGTGAGATCCTCGGCATCGCGGGGGAGTCGGGCAGCGGCAAGTCGACGCTCGCGGTCGCGCTGCTGCGACTGCTCAAACCACCGGGCAAGGTGACCGCCGGCGAGGCGATCTTCCACCGCAAGGGCGGTTCGCCGATCGACCTGATGAAGGTCGACGGCGAGGAGCTCCGCGTACTGCGCTGGAGCGCGCTCTCCTATCTGCCCCAGGGCTCGCAGAGCTCGCTCAACCCGGTCATGCGCGTCGAGGACCAGTTCAAGGACGTCATCCTCGAACACGCGCCCGACCGCAAAGAGGGACTCACCGAGCTGATCGGCCGACTGCTCGACCAGGTCGGCCTGGAGCCGCGCGTGGCCCGGATGTACCCGCACGAACTGTCCGGTGGGATGAAGCAGCGCGTGCTGATGGCGATCTGCGTCGCGCTCGAACCCGACCTGGTGATCGCCGACGAACCGACCACCGCGCTGGACGTGACGATCCAGCGGGTGATCCTGCAGAGCCTGGCCGACCTGCGCCAGGACTTCGGCGTGACGCTGATGGTGATCTCGCACGACATGGGAGTGCACGCGCAACTGGTCGACCGGGTCGCGGTGATGTACGAGGGCCGGCTGGTCGAGGTCGGTGACGTGCACCAGGTCTTCAAGGACCCGCAGCACGAGTACACCCGGCAGCTGATCGAGTCGATCCCGCGGCTCGGACGGAGGGCGTCATGACGACCGACAAGGTGATCGAGCTGCGCGGAGTACAGCAGCGTTTTCATGCTCGGGGAACGCCCGACGGTTACCTGACCGCGGTCGAGGACGCCAGCTTCCGCCTCGACGCGCACCCGCCGCAGGTGGTCAGCCTGGTCGGCCAGAGCGGCAGCGGCAAGAGCACGATCGCCCGCAACATCCTCGGCCTGCAGAAGCCGACGGCGGGCACGATCACGTACGGCGGCAAAGACATCTTCAAGCTCAACCGCAGCGAGTACGACGAGTACCGCCGCAACGTGCAACCGGTCTTTCAGGACCCGTACTCGATCTTCAACCCCTTCTACCGGGTCGACCGGGTGCTCTGGAAAGCGGTCAAGAAGTTCTCCCTGGCCACTACTCGCGAGGCCGGCCTAGCGCTGATCGAGGAGTCCCTGCGAGCGGTAAGCCTCGACCCCGACCGGGTCCTGGGCCGGTACCCGCACCAGCTCTCCGGCGGCCAACGGCAACGGATCATGCTGGCCCGCATCCACATGCTCCGCCCGGCCTTCGTGATCGCCGACGAGCCGGTCTCCATGCTCGACGCCCAGATCCGCAAGATGTTCCTCGACATCCTGCTCGACTTCCAGCGCGCGCACGGCATGACCACGCTCTTCATCACCCACGACCTGTCGACTGTGTACTACCTGGGAGGCCAGGTCATGGTCATCAACAAAGGCGAGATCGTTGAGCGCGGCCCGGTCACCGAGGTCATGCACACCCCGACCCACCCCTACACCCGCCTCTTGCTCGACTCCATCCCGCAACCCGACCCCGACGCCCGCTGGACCACCCGGATCAACGTCGACGAGTCCACCGCCACCCCACCCACCGACACTGCCACCGAGGCCACCCCGATCATCTAGTTGTCCGAGTCACCACTGGTGGGCTCGGACAACAAGCGATGGGCTCGGACATCAAACGGCGACCTTGAACAAGTTATTTCGTGTTCAAGGTCGCCGTTGCCTGTTCAAGCCCGCCACCGGTGGGTCCAGGCGAGTGGAGCGTTTGCTTGAAGTGAGGGCGATTCGTGGTATCGATTCCATAACCGTTGGTCGCGAGAGGTTGCCGAGGGCATCGGCGGCGGTTGCCGGTGGCAAGCGGATCGGGGGGAACGGGTGTTTCCTCGGGGTGTGGACGCGATTGTTTCGGGGTTTTGGAAGGTTTGGAAAAACTTGCAGGTGTGCTCATCTTGACGCCGATGGTGAGGGCTCGGTTACCGTTTGTCACGTAGCGGTCGAGACGGTGGGGACACAGGGCGAACTGGGCGCCGGCAGTCTGTGGTCCGACTGGAGCTCCTTGGTGGGCTGTCGGCCGATCGTGACCAGCTGAGCTGATCAACCAATCCATCGAACGGGTGCTGTGTGCACCTGTGCCCGAACCCGCGCCGGTCCACCCGCCGGCGAGCTGACCCCTGCCCGGAATGGGCCGATGACGCCCGAGACCCGGGCGTGACAACGAACCGCGAACGAATGGTGGTGGGTAGTGTGACTTTGACCGAGCCGGCCTCGTCGGATGTCAACGCCAAGGCGCAGCTGAGCCTGGGGACCGCGGCAGCGCGGAACCTCGCGACGACGACCAAGTCCGAGCCGCAGATGCAGGGCATCACCTCGCGCTGGCTGCTGAAGCTGCTGCCCTGGGTCGAGGCCAAGGGGGGCGCGTACCGGGTGAACCGGCGGCTCAGCTACGCCGTCGGCGACGGCCGGGTCACCTTCACGACCAGCGGCGCCGAGGTCCGGGTGATCCCGCAGGAGCTGTGCGAACTCGCCCTGCTGCGCAGCTACGACGACGTCGAGGTACTGTCCGCGCTCGCGGATCGCTTTGTCCAGCAGGAGTTCCAGCCCGGTGACGTGATCGTCGAGCGCGGCCGGCCGGCCGACCAGATCTGCCTGATCGCGCACGGCAAGGTGGACAAGATCGGCGTCGGCAAGTACGGCGACGAGACGGTACTGGAGACGCTGGTCGACGGCGACCACTTCACCTACAAGGCGATCCTGGAGTCGGACGACTTCTGGGACTTCACCATCAAGGCGACCACGACCTGCACGGTGCTGACCCTGTCGCAGGACTCCTTCGAGGAGCTGGTCGGCCAGGTCGACAGCCTGCGCCAGCACATCGAGGAGTTCCGCAACAGTCCGGAGCGGGCCAAGGACGAGTTCGGCGAGGCCGCGATCGATGTCGCGGCCGGCCACGAGGGCGAGTCCGACCTGCCCGGTACGTACGTCGACTACGAGACGACGCCGCGGGAGTACGAGCTGAGCGTCGCCCAGACCGTGCTGCGGGTGCACACGCGCGTCGCCGATCTCTACAACCACCCGATGGACCAGACCGAGCAGCAGCTCAGGCTGACGATCGAGGCGCTGCGTGAGCGGCAAGAGCACGAGATGATCAACAACCGCGACTTCGGCCTGCTGCACAACGCGGACCTGAGCATGCGGATCCCGACCCGCAGCGGCCCGCCGACGCCGGGTGACCTGGACGAGCTGCTCAGCCTGGTCTGGAAGGAGCCGGCCTTCTTCCTGGCGCACCCGCGCTCGATCGCCGCCTTCGGCCGGGAGTGCACCAAGGCCGGCATCTACCCGGACAGCATCGACGTCGGCGGGCACCGGTTGCCCGCCTGGCGCGGAGTACCGATCTTCCCGTGCAACAAGCTCGGGATCAGCGACACCCGGACCAGCTCGATCATGCTCATGCGCACGGGGGAGGACAGCCAAGGCGTCATCGGCCTGCAGCAGACCGGTCTGCCGGACGAGTACGAGCCAGGGCTGTCGGTGCGTTTCATGAACATCAGCGAGAAGGCGATCATCAACTACCTGGTCAGCGCCTACTACTCCACGGCCGTCCTGGTCCCCGACGCGCTCGGCATCCTCGAAGGCGTCGAAATCGGGCGAGAAGGCTAGGCCATGTCCAAGCAGCCCTACCAGCTGCCCGACTTCTATGTGCCCTACCCGGCCAGGATCAGTCCACACCTGGAGGGAGCCCGGGCGCACAGCAAGGCCTGGGCCTACGAGTTCGACATGATCGACGTCCCCCAGCAGGGCAAGGCGATCTGGGACGAGCACGACTTCGACTCCCACGACTACGCGCTGCTGTGCGCCTACACCCATCCCGACGCGACCGGTCCGGCGCTGGACCTGGTGACGGACTGGTACGTCTGGGTGTTCTACTTCGACGACCATTTCCTCGAGCTCTACAAGAAGACGCAGGACATGGCCGGCGCGAAGGCCTATCTCGACCGGCTGCCGTTGTTCATGCCGGTCGAGGGCCCGATCACGGAGATACCGGAGAACCCGGTGGAGCGCGGTCTGGTCGACCTGTGGAACCGCACGGTGCCGTCGATGTCACCGGGCTGGCGGCAACGATTCATCGGTACGACGGAAGCCCTGCTGGCCGAGTCGCTGTGGGAACTCACCAACATCAGCGCCGGCCGGGTGGCGAACCCGATCGAGTACGTCGAGATGCGTCGCAAGGTCGGCGGCGCTCCGTGGTCGGCCAACCTGGTCGAGTACGCCAGCAATGCCGAAGTACCGGTCGAAATCGCCGGGACGCGAGCGATGCAGGTGCTCAGCGACACGTTCTCGGACGCGGTCCATCTGCGCAACGACCTGTTCTCGTACCAGCGCGAGGTGGAGACCGAGGGCGAGGTCAACAACGGCGTCCTCGTCGTGGAGCGCTTCCTCGGCTGCAGCCCGCAAGAGGCAGCCGAGGTCGTCAACGACATCCTCACCTCGCGGCTGCACCAGTTCGAGAACACGGCCGTCGCGGAGATCCCGCCGCTGCTGGCCGAGAACCTGGTTGGTCCGCAAGGCCAACTCGACGTACTGAACTACGTGAAAGGCCTGCAGGACTGGCAGTCCGGCGGCCATGAGTGGCACCTCAGGTCCAGTCGGTATATGAACAACGGCGGCAAGGCAGCACTCGGCGGTCCGACAGGCATAGGCACGTCAGCCGCACGCATCCTCCAGTCGCTCGTTGCAACCGCGCCGTACCGGATCAGAAGCCACACCTTCACCCCTTTTCAGCCGGTCGGGGCAACTCCTCTGCCGGGCTTTTATATGCCGTACTCCGCCAAGCGCAGCCCTCACCTGGACGCGGCGAGGGAGCACCTGCGCGGCTGGTGTGCGGAGATGGGACTACTCGACGGCGTGGTCTGGGACGCCGACTACCTGGAAGCCAACGACCTGCCGTTGTGCGCGGCGGGCATCCACCCAGACGCGTCGCCCGAGGCGCTCAACCTGTCCTCGGACTGGCTGGCCTGGGGGACGTACGCCGACGACTACTACCCGATCGTCTTCGGGCGGACCCGCGACATGACCGGCGCGAAGGCGACGACCAAGCGGCTGTCGGACTTGATGCCGATCGAGGGGCCCGCGGCGACCGTTCCGGTGACGCCGCTGGAACGGAGCCTGGCTGATCTCTGGGTCAGGACGGCCGGTCCGATGACGGTCGACCAACGCCGGGACTTCCGGGCCGCCATCGACACGATGACGGAGAGCTGGCTGTGGGAGCTGGCCAACATGTCCCAGAACCGGATCCCCGATCCGGTCGACTACATCGAGATGCGGCGCCGAACCTTCGGCTCGGATCTCACCATGAGCCTGTGCCGGATCGGGCACGGGCGGACGGTGCCGCCGGAGATGTACCGGTCCCGGCCGATCCAGGCGATGGAGAACGCCGCCGCCGACTACGCCTGCCTGCTGAACGACGTCTTCTCGTACCAGAAGGAGATCCAGTTCGAGGGCGAGTTCCACAACGCGGTGATGGTCGTGCAGAACTTCCTCGGCTGCGACCGGGACAAGGCACTCGGCCTGGTCAACGACCTGATGACCGCGCGGATGCAGCAGTTCGAGCAGTTGGTCGCGGTCGACCTGCCGACGCTGTTCACCGACTTCGGCCTGGACGACGAGGTCCGGCGCACGCTGCTCGGGTACGCCGAGGAGCTGCAGAACTGGATGTCCGGAATCCTCGTCTGGCACGCCGGCGTCGACCGCTACAAGGAGCCGACCCTGCTGGCCCGAGCCGGCGAACCGGCCAAGCAACTCCGGGTTCTTGGCGGTGCCACTGGATTCGGTACCTCCGCAGCTCGACTCCCTAGACCACGGCACCTTGTTGGTGCGAGCAGAATGGACGGTGCCTTGTGACGGCGATCGATCAGGACAAGCCACAGCTGAGTCTTGGGACCGAGGCCGCCAGGCAGCTGGCGAGCACCACCAAGTCCGTGCCACAGATGCAGGGCATCTCGCCCCGCTGGCTGCTCAGGATGCTGCCGTGGGTGGAGACGCAGGGTGGCGCGTACCGAGTCAACCGCCGGACGACCTTCGCGGTCGGCGACGGCCGGCTGAGCTTCTCGGCCACCGGCGCGGACATCCGGGTGATCCCGGCGGAGCTCACCGAGTTGCCACCGTTGCGGGACTTCGTTGACGAGGACGTACTGACCGCGCTCGCGGGCCGGTTCTACCAGGTCGAGTACCAGCCGGGCGACGTGATCGCCGAGTTCGGCAGCCGGGTCGATGACGTCGTACTGATTGCCCACGGCAAGGTCAGCAAGGTGGGGATCGGCGAGTACGGCGACGGTACCGATCTCGGGACCGTTGCCGACGGCGACTATCTCGGCGAGGGGCTGCTGACCGAGCCGCCGGAGAACCTCTGGGAGTTCACCGCCAAGGCGCTGACCCAGTGCACGGTGCTCAAGCTCCACCGCAACGACTTCAACAACCTCGTCGAGCACTCGGAATCGCTCCGGCAGCATCTCGACGAGGTCCGGCAACGGCCGAAGCCCGCGCAGAACAAGAACGGTGAGGCAGCGATCGAGCTCGCCTCCGGGCACGCCGGCGAGGACGACCTGCCCGGCACCTTCGTGGACTACGACCCCGCGCCCCGGGAGTACGAGCTGTCGGTGGCGCAGACGATCCTGCGGGTGCAGACCAGGGTCGCGGACCTCTACAACAACCCGATGAACCAGACCGAGCAGCAGCTCCGGCTGACCATCGAGGCGTTGCGGGAGCGGCAGGAGTCCGAGCTGATCAACAACCGGGACTTCGGCCTACTGCACAACGCCGACTTCCAGCAGTGCATCTACACCCGGACCGGGCCGCCGACGCCCGACGATTTCGACGAGCTGCTCACCCGTCGCCGCAAGCCACGGTTGCTGCTCGCCCACCCACGCGCGATCGCGGCGTTCAACCGCGAGTGCACCCGCCGGCACGTGCTGCCCGAGACCGTCGAGGTCGAAGGCCAGCGGGCGCAGGCGTGGCGCGGCGTACCGCTGCTGCCCTGTAACAAGATCCCGATCTCCAACACGAACACCACCTCGGTGCTGGTACTGCGTACCGGGCTCGACGACGAAGGTGTCATCGGCCTGCGGCAGACCGGTCTGCCCGACGAGGTCGAGCCCGGCCTGAACGCCCGCTTCATGGGGATCAGCGAGAAGGCCATCAGCTCGTACCTGGTCAGCACCTACTACTCGGTGGCTGTGCTCGTCCCGGACGCGCTCGGCGTTCTGGAAAACGTCGAACTCGGTGGATGAGGAGCATGTCATGTCCACTCTCCAGCACGCGAGCCAGGCCGCCGGCGCCGGCCGGTCTGCTCAGCAACTCCTGGCCTGGAGCCGCGATCAGGTCGAACCCGCACTCCGTGCCGCGGTCGGAAAGATGCCGCTGGCAACTCAGCGGATCACCAACTACCACTTCGGCTGGGAGGACGAGGAAGGAGCTCCAGCCAACGCTGACGGGGGCAAAGCGCTCCGCCCAGCGCTGGTACTCCTGGCTGCTCAAGCCGTTGGCGGTACTGCGGAAGCTGCGGTTCCCGCTGCGGTAGCGGTGGAGCTGGTCCACAACTTCTCGCTGCTGCACGACGACGTGATGGACTGCGACCTGACCCGGCGGCACCGGGCGACCGCGTGGTCCGTTTTCGGTCTCGGCCCGGCGATCCTGGCCGGTGACGCATTGCTCAGTCTGGCGTTCGAAGTACTCGTTGACAGCGGCAACCATCGGGCGGACGAAGGGTCCAGGATGCTGGGCGCTGCGGTCCAGGAGCTGGTCGACGGGCAACTGTCGGACTCGCACTTCGAGACCCGCGACGACGTCGTACTGGCGGAGTGCGTGCGGATGGCTCAGCTCAAGACGGGCGCGCTGCTCGGGTGCTCGACGGCACTCGGTGCGCTCTTCGGCGGCGGCCGGACCGAGCAGGTCGACCACCTGCGCTTGTACGGCGAGGATCTCGGGCTCGCCTACCAGTACGTGGATGATCTGCTGGGTATCTGGGGGGACCCCAAGGTCACGGGCAAGCCGGTGCACTCGGACCTGAGTCGGCGGAAGAAGTCGCTGCCGGCGATCGCTGCGCTGACCTCTGGTACGGACGCCGGTCGTGAGCTTGCGGCGCTGTACCACCGCAAGGACGAACTGTCCGGCGCTGAGTTGGCGCACGCAGCGGACCTGATCGAGGCGACCGGAGCACGAGACCAGAGCCAGCTGCAGGCAGACGCGCTACTGGCTGCCTCCCTGGGCGAACTGGCTTCTGCGCAAGCACTCGAGCCGGCCGCTGCCGAGTTGGAACAACTGGCCAGATTGGCTACGCGCCGCGATCGCTGAAGGAAGGGGGGAAGGATGAAAGGGGGCAAAGTTATGACGACACGCACCATCCTGCTGGCTTCACCGCGCTCGTTCTGTGCCGGTGTCGAGCGGGCCATCGAAGTGGTCGAGCAGTTGCTCGCCCAGCGCAGCCATCCGATCTACGTCCGCAAACAGATCGTCCACAACACCCACGTCGTCGCGGATCTGGAGAGCCGGGGGGCCGTCTTCGTCGACGAACTGGAAGCAGTACCGGACGGCGCGACCGTCGTCTTCTCGGCCCATGGAGTGTCCCCGGCGGTCCGCAGTGAGGCGGACCGTCGGGGGCTGGACGTGATCGACGCGACCTGCCCACTCGTCACCAAGGTGCACGCTGAAGCACGCCGGTACGCCGCCCGCGGCGACACCATCATCTTGATCGGCCACGCGGGGCACGAGGAGGTCGAGGGAACGATGGGGGAGGCGCTGAACCAGACGCTGCTGGTCGAGACGGTCGAGGACGTCGCCCGGTTGCAGGTCGAGGATCCTTCGCGCGTTTCTTATCTGACCCAGACAACGCTGGCGGTGGACGAGACGACGGCCATCTTGGATGCCTTGCGCAACAAGTTCCGCGCTTTGAAGGGTCCGTCCGAGGCGGACATCTGCTATGCGACGACCAATCGGCAGGAAGCGCTCGCCGCCATCGCCGAGGAGGCCGACCTCGTCCTGGTGGTCGGCTCCACCAACTCGTCCAACTCGCGCCGGCTGGTCGAACTGGCGCACAAGCACGGCACCCCGGCGTACCTGGTCGACGACGCGTCGGGAGTCGAGGTCGACTGGCTCGCCGGGGTGCGCGTCGTCGGTCTGACGGCCGGCGCCTCGGCGCCGCCACGACTCGTGGACGGGGTGATCGACTGGCTGCGCGAGTTCGGGCCGGTCGACGTGGTCGAGCGGGAGATCACCCAGGAGACCATCCACTTCACCCTCCCATCAGCGGTGAGGCAAGCATGACCGCCGTACAGCTGGGTCTACCAGAGCTGCCGGTGCTACGACGCAAGTCGCGAGCGCTGGCCGTCGGGAGCGTGCCGGTCGGGGGTGGGGCGCCGGTGTCCGTGCAGTCGATGACGACTACGCCGACGGCTGATGTCGAGGCGACGTTGCGGCAGATTGCGGAGCTGACGGCGGCTGGGTGCCAGATCGTGCGGGTGGCGGTGCCTTCGCAGGATGATGCGGATGCGCTGCCTGCGATTGCTGCGAAGTCGGGGATTCCGGTGGTGGCTGACATTCACTTCCAGCCGCGGTACGTGTTCGCGGCGATCGACGCGGGGTGTGCGGCGGTACGGGTGAATCCGGGCAACATCAAGCAGTTCGACGACAAGATCGCGGAGATCGCCCGGGCCGCGTCGGCGGCGTCGGTGCCGATCAGGATCGGCGTCAACGCGGGGTCGCTGGACCAGCGGCTGCTGGCGAAGTACGGGAAAGCCACTCCGGCGGCGCTGGTGGAGTCGGCGTTGTGGGAGTGCTCGCTGTTCGAGGAGCACGGGTTCACCGATCTGAAAATCTCGGTGAAGCACCATGATCCGCGGGTGATGGTGGCCGCCTACCGCGAGCTGGCGCGCAAGTGTGACTACCCGTTGCATCTCGGCGTGACCGAGGCCGGGCCGTTGTTCCAGGGCACGATCAAGTCGGCCGTCGCGTTCGGCGTGCTGCTCGCCGAGGGGATCGGGGACACGATCCGGGTCTCGCTGTCGGCGCCGCCGGTCGAGGAGATCAAGGTCGGGATCGGGATCCTCGAGTCGCTCGGGCTGCGGCCGCGCCGGCTGGAGATCGTCTCCTGCCCGTCGTGTGGGCGCGCGCAGGTGGACGTCTACAAGCTGGCCGAGCAGGTGACAGCTGCGTTCGAAGGCTTCCCGGTACCGCTCCGAGTGGCCGTGATGGGCTGCGTCGTCAACGGACCCGGCGAGGCGCGGGAGGCCGATCTCGGGGTGTCGTCGGGCAACGGCAAGGGCCAGATCTTCGTCAAGGGCGAGATCGTCCGGACCGTCCCGGAGAGCCAGATCGTCGAGGCGCTGCTCGAGGAGGCGATGAGCCACGAGTGGCCTGCGGCTGTGGGGGAGGACTCATGAATCTTCTGGTGAGTGGTCTGTTCTGGGTGGTCGGGGTGATGGCGGTGACCGCCGTGCTGGCGGTCGTCCTGCGCCGGGCTCGGCAACGGGAGGGCCGTGAGGCGAACAACGAGGTAGCCGGCCAGGTCTTCACGGTTGTCGGCGGGGTGAACGTGGTGATCGCCGCGTTCGTGCTGATCTCGTTGTTCGACGCGATGGACAAGGCGCAGGACACGACGTACGACGAAGCGAACGCGCTCGTCGCGGTGCAGTGGGCGAGTGAGTCGCTCGCGCCGGCGGATCGGGTGAAGGTCGAGGAGCTGACCCAGTCGTACGCGACCGTGGTGTCGGAGCAGGAGTGGCCGGACATGAAGGCGGGCCGGCCGACCAGCGCCGAGGGATGGACGCTGTTGTCCAACCTGCAGACGACGGTCGAACGCGCGAAGACGACGACCGAGCGGCAGGAGAACAGTCGCGTCGAGGCCGCCAACCAGGTCTGGAACGTCTACCAGGCAAGGCAGGTGCGGCTGAACGCCGCGGGCAGCGGGGTCAGTGCGGTCGTCTGGTTCGCGATCATGGTCGGCAGCGTGATGTCGGTGGCGCTGATGTTCATGTTCGGCGGGCCGGGGCTGTACTCGTACGCGATCATCGTGTCGATGCTGTCCGGGGCGATCGGGCTGCTGCTGTTCGCGATCTACCAGCTGCAGAACCCGTTCAGCGGTGGCGCGAGTGTGGGGCCTGACGCCTTCGTCGCGGCGCTGGCCAGGCTGAGTCACGGCGGATGACGATGGCCCGTCCTTCGATTGCCCGCCCTTTGGTTGCCCCGCTCGCCGGCGTACGCCCCGTACTGCGTGCGTCGGCGGGTGTGGGTGCCTTCGTCCTCGCTTGCCTGACGACCGTACTGGTTGCGGGCTCGTCGGATGCGGCTGCGGACTGCTCGATGCTGCAGTTCCAGACGGCGGGGTACAGCTCTTTGTCGCGGTTGGCATTGGTGGAGTTGCCGTCGGGGCGGAGTACCGACCTTGGACGGCTCGACTACCAGATCAACGCTGCGGGTTATGCCAAAGATCAGGACCTGGTTTATGGGATCGCTACGCGGGACAGGTCGGGGTGGTTGCGTCGGCGGCCGCACCTGGTGACCGTCGATCGCCGCGGCGCCGTCACCGATCTCGGTCAGGTGAGGGTCGGTGTCGGTGGGGTCGCCGACCCGACGGCCGGGGCGGTGGCGGGGTCGCGGCTGTACCTGCGCGACGGGCATCGGCTGTACACGATGGACATCGACCCGGGCAGTACGACGTACAAGTCAGTCGTGAAGGTGGTGCATCTGTCGTCGGTGTTGCTGGCGTTGTCGGTGGATGATTTCGCGGTGAATCCGGTGGACGGGTTGCTCTATGGGATCTCGACGTCTGGGCAGAAGGCTCGGGTGGTGAGTCTGGATCCTCAACGGGGCAAGGTGAAAGTCGTCGCTACTGTGCGGGGGATACCTGGGCGCGACTCTTATAGCTCGGTGGTGATGTCGGGCGGGGTGCTGTACGCCGTGCGGACAGGGTATGGCTCGCGGAGCCACCTGTATCGCGTGGGGCTGGACGGCTCTTCGACCTCTTTGGCGACCTTGCCGGCTGCTGTCGGCTCTGATGCCGCGGGCTGTCTTTACACCGCACCTCCGCCGCCACCACCTCCGCCTCCGCCGACCCCGACTCCTACGCCGCCTCGGCCTACGCCGACGCCAACTCCCAAGCCCTCTCCGACTCCGACGCCTACTCCGACACCCACGCCTTCTCCCACTCCTACGCCTACTCCCACGCCGCCTCCTTCTGTGCGGCCTTCGCCTCCCCCCACGCCTACGCCGACACCCACGCCGTCGCCGACTCCGACGCCCGTGGCCGATCTCCCGCTGGCGCCGCCTCCGCCTCCGACCCCGACGCCCACGCCGACTCCCCGTCCGATCCGGCCCACTCCTTCGGAGATCACCATCGCTCCCCAGACGGCCGCCACCCCACCTCCCAACGACCGTACGGTCCAAGTCCTCCGTCGCTGGTCCCTGGCCACGCTCCTGGTGGTTCTGACCGGTGGCGCCGCCATGGCCGCCCAACGCCGAATGCATCGGTGAACTCGTGAAGTTGGTGGGGAGGGAGCAAGAGCTCCGGGTACTACGATCCGCGCTGCGGGCCGTTCCCGGGCTGGTACTGGTCGTCGGGGAAGCAGGGGTCGGCAAGAGCCGGTTGGTCGCGGAGGTACAGGGATCGCACACCGGCCGATGGCTGGTCGGCCAGTGCCGGCCGGTGGAGGAGCAGATCCCTCTGGCTCCCGTGCTCGAAGCCATCGGAGAGCCGGTACTGCGCTCAGGTACGCGCCACGCCGTCTTCAGCTCCGTGCTGGAGCAGCTGTCCGGCGCCGGACCGACCGTTCTCGTGGTGGAGGATCTGCATTGGGCCGACCCTGGAACCCTGCAACTGCTGCGTTTCCTCGCGGGCCGGCTGCCTCGCGAGTTCGTGCTGATCGGCACGTACCGTCCGGAGGACACTCAGCATGCGGGCGAGATCACGGCGCTGGCTGGCTGCGTACCAACGGGGGCGCGGGCGACCGAAGTACGGGTTCAGCCGTTGGAGCCTCCTGCAGTACAAGAGTTGGCCGCTGGTTTGCTCGGCGTGAAGTCGTTGCCGACGGCATTGGCCGATGAGTTGGTCAAGCGCACCGGCGGTCTTCCGTTTGTCGTCGAGGAGCTCCTTCGTGACGAAACGCTGGGGCGCGGCGATACATTGCTGCGGGCCTTGGCTAGCAAACCGGCGCCCGTCGCTTTGCGGGCCTCGCTCACCATTCGGCTTCAGCAGCTTCCGGACTCTTCCCGCGCGGTGATCCGCGCTGCCGCCGTACTCGATGCGCCTGCGTCAGAAGCGATCCTGGGCGTCGTCGCCGAGGTCTCCGGGCACCAGTTGACGGCTGCGATGGACGCCGGGTTGGCCCGCGGTCTCCTCGGCGAACCGAAACCAGGCCTATACGACCTGCGCCATGCGCTCGCTCGTCGCGCGATCTACGAGACGATCCCGCCGGACGAAGTACGACGACTGCATCGCCGGGCCGCTGGCGCGCTGGCTGCGGTCGAGCCTCCGGATCATGCGCAAATCGCTGTGCACTCACGGCTTGGTGGGTCTCTTGGGGACTGGATGATCCACTCGGAGCTTGCTGCCGAGCATGCGGTCAGCCGGGGCGATCATGCTGCGGCCGTCTGCCAGTTGACGGAGATGCTGGAGTTGGAGGCGTTGCCGTGGGGGGATCGCGCGCGGTTGGCAGTGAAGCTGGGGCAGGCTGCGTCGGCTACTGGTGCGCTTGAGGATGCTGTCGCGACACTTCGGACTGTACTGGGCGGCTCTAGCGTTGCGAGTGCTGTTCGCGGGCGGTTGCGGTTGGCGTTGGGGTTGTTGCTTTCTGAGCAGGCGGGGGAGATCTGCGCCGGGCGGCGGGAGCTGGCGGCGGCTGTCAGCGAGTTGGGTTCGGATCCGGAGTCGGCGGCTTGGGCTTTGTCGGCGTTGGCGGTACCGACGATGGGGCCTGACTCGATTGCTGAGCAGCGTGGGTGGCTGGAGCACGCGCTGCTTTTGGTGGGTGATCATGCAGAGGGGGCGGGGCAACTCGCAGTACGGCGGAATCAGGCGCGGTTCCGGTTGGCTCTTGGTGAAGTCGACGAGGCTGATGGGGTTGAGGTCGCCAGCGGGTTGGCGTGGTTGGGGCACGATCGGCGCAGTACCGCGTTGCTCGACCGCGCCGCCGAAACCGAGAACCCTTTCACCAGAACAGCAATCGCCGCGGTCAGGGCGCGACTGGACTTTGCTGCCGGCAACTGGTCCGGCCTGGCGGACCGCCTGGCCCGGGCCCGCCTAGAGGCAGCCAACCTACCTTTGGTGCGTGCCGAACTGGACCTCGTCGACGGCCGCCTCCGCCTGGCCCAAGGTGATGTTGCTGGAGGCAAACAACTACTCGAGTCGGTCCTGGACACGACTGTCCGCGGCCCGTGGCCCCTCCGCGCGGCTGCGGCAGCTGCCCTCGGCCCTTACGCCGACGCTCCTGTGGACGAATGCATCGCCATGGTGATCCACAAGCACGGCTGGGCCTGGGCGAGCGACCTACTGACCTGCGCCTTCAGCGGGCTCCCTCATTCAAAGGTCGCCACACACGAACTGGCGGCAAGGTTCACCGCGGCGGTCGACGACTTGGACGCGCCCGCCGCGACGGCGGCTGTCTCGCTGATCCACGCCGTCCTCGAGCAATCACCAGACCTGTTCACCACCGCCGCCGACCAATACCGAGCAATGGGCAGACACTACGACGAATCCATAGCCCTGGAAGCCCGCGGCCGACTCCTACTGGCTCACGGTGACCCCAACGACCTGATCTCGATCGCCAACACCTACGAAGCAATGGGCGCCCGAGCCGACGCCCGCCGCTGCCGCGAAGCTCTCCGCGAAGCAGGCGTCCCCATCACCCCCAAACGAGGCCGCCGAGGCTACGGCAACGCCCTCTCCCCAAGAGAACTAGAAGTAGCCCGCCTAGCCGCAGAAGGCCTCAGCAACACCCGCATCGCCGCTACTCTCACCCTCTCCGTAAGCACCATAGAAGACCACCTCTCCCACGCCATGCGAAAACTAGAAGTCCACTCCCGCCACGACCTAGCCCCCCACCTAACCCGCTAACCCACGTGAGAACAGCCTCGTGGCGCTACGCGCCACCTCGGCTCCGCCTGGATGCTGACGCGTCGGCCCCTCCGATGCAGGCAACCTGAGCGCCGGTGCTCGCTTGCGTTCGTCCCCGGGGTACAGCCTCGTGGCGCTGGGGCGCCACCTCGGCCTCCGGCTGGATGCTGACGCGCTGAGTCCTTCGAAGTGATTCAACCTGAGCGCAGGTACTGGGCTGTTGCTGGCTCGACGCCGTCCGCCCGCGAGTAAAGCCTCGTGGCGCCAGGCGCCACCTCGGCTCCGCCTGGATGCTGACGGGATCAGACTGTCGATGGGACGGCGACCTGAGCGCGGGTGCTGGGCTGGTGCTGCCTCGTGGCGCTGGGCGCCACCTCCTGGATGCTGACGCGTTGACCCCTCCGACGAGTGAATCCCTTGGCGTTTGGCAACTGGCAGCTCCGCTGGTCGAACGGTCGGCCGGTGCAGGCGTCGTGGCGCCTAGCGCCACCTCGGCACCTCGGCACCTGCGGATGCTGAGGCGCTGAGCCCTTCGAAGCGGCTCAACCTGAGCGCAGGTACTTGGCTGTTACTGGCTAGCCGTCTACCGCCTGCGGGTAAAGCCTCGTGGCGCTGGGCGCCACCTCGGGTCCGCCTGGATGCTGACGGGATCAGACCTTCGTTGGGGACGGCGACCTGAGCGCCGGTGCTTGGGGTGTTGCTGCACGAAACGCGAGGAGAACTGCCTCGTGGCGCTGCGCGCCACCTCGGGCGCGTGGATGCGGACGCGTTGATCCCATCGACGCGGGGCAAACCCGAGCGGCGGTAGTGCCCGGCGTCTGCTCGCAACGGTCGGGTGTGATGGAAGCCCTTAGCGCCGGTGGTGGTACTCATCCGCTCCTGTCCGCCGGTTGGGTCTGGGCAGGGCCAGCCACACGGTCGGGAGGCGTGCCGACGGACAGGAGGTAATAGACGCCACCTAGTGCACTTGAGCGCGCAGAGCCAGCCTGCGTACATCGTGTTGAGGTGCACTACCTGTCGATCGGCACACCACCCGCCGCCCCGGCACGGATTTCAGCGGTGACGAGCACGACCTAGGCGCGAGCATGTCGTGGCTAGCTAGCTCAGTTCGGCGGGCAAGCGGCGGTCGCCTGACGCGTACAGCGTCCACGGCGGCGTGGGCGAGTATCTGGCGCCTGACACCAGCCCGGCAGACGGCCCGGCAGTCCCCTCACCCAGACGGTGAGCGTGGGGGGGAGTACCTGGCGCCTGACGCCTGCCCCGGCTTGTCGCCGGGGCAGGGGGGCAGGGTCAGGCGGTGATGATGGCGGGGTCGCTGACGCCTGCTTCGCCGGTTTCTACGTAGCCGGCGAAGCGGCGGAGGAACGTTGGGGCGGTGTCGGCGACCACCGATACGTCGTACCACTGCTTGCTGTGGTGGATGTTCAGCTTGTACTGCGTCGTGCGGCCCTTGAGGACCTTCAAGCGCTTGGGGCGGCCGTCGTACGAGTTCGTGAGGGTGAAGATGACGTCAGCCGTGCTGCTGTTGGTGAGGGTGAAGTCGAGGTCGCCGGTGGTGCCGTTGTGGCGGGCGGTGATCTCGAGGGCGGTGTCGGGCTTGGACTTGAAGGTGCGGAGGAAGCCGTTCGGGCCGTGGACGGTCAGGTCGGTGGCGCCGCCGGAGTAGGCGGTGTTCCAAGTGTCGGCGATCGTCTTGCCGGCTTCGGTGGTGTAGGTCCACGGGCCGTCGGTGCGGTTCGCCGAGGTGATCAGGAACTGCGCGCCCGCATCGTTGCCGGAGGCAAACGTCAGCTGGTACTTGCCGGCCTGGGTGGCGCCGTCGACGTACGGTGCGTAGGGCAACGGCCTGGTCCGCCGGGCGCCCGGCTCCTGGACCGGCATGGTGCCGACCGCCGGGGGCTTGGGCACGTAGCTCGGGTGGGTGTCGCGGTCCGGCGGCTCGTACGCCGAGGTGTCGGGCAACGTACCGGGGTTGTTGTCGGTCTTGTCGAAGTCGAACGCCGAGGTGAGGTCACCGCAGATCGCCCGCCGCCAGGGCGAGATGTTCGGCTCGTGCACCCCGAACCGTCGCTCCATGAAGCGGATGATCGAGGTGTGGTCGAAGACCTCCGAGCAGGTGTACCCGCCGGTGCTCCACGGCGAGACGACGAGCATCGGGACCCGCTGGCCGAGCCCGTACGCACCGGCGGCGTAGCTCGGGCCACCGGCGTACAGGTCGGGTTTGACGTCGACGGTCGACAGACCCTGCGACGCGGACATCGGCGGGTACGGCGGGACCTCGTGGTCGAAGAAGCCGTCGTTCTCGTCGTACGTGATGAACAGCGCGGTCTTGCTCCAGACCTCGGGGTTCGAGGTGAGCGCTTCGAGGATCTGCGAGACGTACCAGGCGCCGTAGTTGGCCGGCCAGTTCGGGTGCTCGGTGAACGCCTCGGGCGCCGCGATCCAGGAGATCTGCGGGAGCTTGTCCTTCTGGACGTCGTCACGCAGCTGACCGAAGAAGCTCTCGCCTGCCTTGGCGTTCGTACCGGTCCGTGCCTTGTCGTACAGCGGGTTGCCCGGCGCGGCGTTGCGGTAGTTGTTGAAGTACAGCAGCGAGTTGTCGCCGTAGTTGCCGCGGTACGGGTCGTTGATCCAGCCCCACCCGCCGTCGGCGTCGAGGCCGTCGCCGATGTCCTGGTAGATCTTCCACGAGACGCCGGCCTGCTCGAGCCGTTCCGGGTACGTCGTCCAGCCGTAGCCCAGCTCGTCGTTGCCGAGGACCGGGCCGCCGCCGGTACCGTCGTTGCCGACGTAGCCGGTCCACATGTAGTAGCGGTTCGGGTCGGTGGCGCCGATGAACGAGCAGTGGTACGAGTCGCAGATGGTGAACTTGTCCGCCAGCGCGTAGTGGAACGGGATGTCCTCGCGGGTCAGGTACGCCATCGTGGTCGACGTCTTGGCCGGGATCCACTGGTCGTACTTGCCGTTGTTGAACGCGCGGTGGCCGCCGGCCCAGTCGTGGTTCAGGTCCTGGATGAACTGCAGCCCCAGGTTGTCCGCGTCCGGGCGGAACGGGAGGATCTCCTTCGTACCGCTCTGCTGGTGGAAGACCGACTTGCCGCTCGGCAGCGTGACCGGGCGCGGGTCCCCGAAGCCGCGGACGCCCTTCAGCGAGCCGAAGTAGTGGTCGAAGGACCGGTTCTCCTGCATCAGGACGACGATGTGCTCGACATCCTCGATGCTGCCGGTCCGGCGGTTGGCCGGGATCGCGGCGGCCTGCTCAATACTGCTCGACATCGCCGCGAGCGCGGCGGTGCCACCGGCGAGCTGCATAAACCGACGGCGGTTCAGATCTGGCATGACGGGTCTCCTCATCGGGCGGGACGGGTGGAGCGTTCAGCACCAGCACTGCATCGGAGGCACCCTAACCGGAACTTCAGATGGACGGAATATGAAGTTTGTTGTTCATTTCCAACCGACTGCAAGCTGTAACGGACGGAGTTAACGTTTGAACAGCGTCTGGTACGTCGCCTACGGCTCGAATCTCGCACTGAATCGGTTCCGCTGCTACGTCTCCGGCGGACGCCCGGCCGGCGGCATGCGCGACTACATCGGCTGCCGTGACCCCAGCGAACCCGCGGACATCCTCAGCCTCCACATCCCCGGCGGCCTCGTCTTCTCCGGCGAGTCGAAGGTATGGACCGGAGGCAGCGCCTTTTACGACCCGTACGCCGGTACGCGGGTTGCCGCTCGCGCCTACCTCATCACCACCGACCAGTTCGCTGATGTGGTCGCGCAGGAGATGCGTCGTCCACCCGGCGGCCCCTTCGCACTGGCCCTGAGTGCAGTCGCGCAATCGGTCGAGACCGTGCACGCGATGGGCCCCGGCCGCTACGAGACGATCACGCGGGTGGGCCTGCGCGACGGCGTACCGATGCTGACGATGACCCACGGCGAGGCGGCTGACCTCGAACCATCAGCTCCCAGCGCCGCCTACCTCACCTGGATCGCCGCCGGGCTGCGTGAGGCGCATGGGTGGGACGCGGGCGAGATCGCCGACTACCTCGGCAATGCCGTCGGAGTGAAGGGCCGGTGGGGTCGCGAGGAGCTGGTAGCGGTCGTGGGGAGTAGCTCACACATCTCATATCGTATGAAACTCATATGATACGGTCTAGATATTAGACGACTGGAGAGGTGAGGGGTATGCGGATCACGGTGTTCGGGGCTACTGGGCGAATCGGGGCTGCGGTGGTTGAGCAGGGGCTCGAGGCGGGACACAAGGTGGTGGCGGTGGTGCGGGAGTCGGCTCGGTATGAGGTGCGGCATCCGGCACTCGAGGTGGTGAAGGTGTCGGGGGTGACGGCGGCGGCCGAATTGCTGCCCGCAGTTGATGGGGCTGAGGCCGTGGTGTCGGGGATCGGGCCGCGGGGGCGGAAGGATGGACCGGTGACGTCGACCTCGACCAGGGCGATCGTTCAGGCGATGTGGGAGTCCGGAGTACGCCGGTACGTCGGGGTCAGCGCGGCACCCGTCGGGCCGATCCCGGAGGGCGACAGCTTGCTCAACCGGGCGTTCATCCATCCGTTCTTCGGGTGGATTCTCAAGGAGACGTACGCCGATCTCGCGCTGATGGAGAAAGAACTGGCCGCGAGCGGAGCCGAGTGGACCGTTGTCAGGCCGCCGAAGCTGGTCAGCAAGCCGGTCACCGGTGTCTATCGCACGGCGCTGGACGCCAACCTTCCGCGTGGTCTCTCGGTCTCCCGCGAGGACACCGCCCACTTCATGCTCGCCGCGCTCGCCGACCCGCTGACGATCGGCCATGCGGTCGGCATCGCGTACTGATGAGGTTCATCAAGCTCGCCAACCTCTCGTTCGCCGGACTCTTCGCCGGATTCCTGCTCACAGTCCTCGTCCTGGAGCAATCGCTGCGCAGCTTCGACGCACACGTCTACACCCAGGTGCGCCAGGTCGAGCTCGCCCGGCTCGACACCCTGGCCAGCGTGACGTTGCTCCCGGCACTCATCACGACGATCGTTCTGGTACTGCGAGCTAGAAGCGCGCCGACGATCGCAGCACTCGCGCTCCTGGCCGGCGTCTTCTTGCTGACGCTGGTCGTCAACCTGCCCATCAACCACGACCAAGCCGGCTGGTCGGTCCAGACTCCACCGGCCGACTGGGCCGACGTACGGACCGGTGGCAACTCGCGCATCTCGCCCGGACGGTCGCCGCGATCGTCGCGTTCGGTTTGCTGATCGGCGTACCGGGGAGATCGGCTGCGTAAAGTGTTGTTCGAGATTCGTACAACACGAGGAGCAGATCTTATGAATCCGGTAACGGCCCACGACGCCCGGCGCCGACGCCGGCTGGCGACCGAGATCAAGGATTCACTGCGCGAGCTGAGCAACCAGCTCGCCCTGCTCAACCACCAGGTCGGCGCGCACCTCGACCTCAAGGACGTCGACCTGGACTGCCTCGAACTCATCACCAGGCACGGCCCGCTCAGCCCGAGCGAGATCGCCCGCCGAGCCGGCCTGCACCCCGCCACCATGACCGGCATCCTCGACCGGCTCCAGAAGGGCGGCTGGGTAGCCCGCGAACGCAACCCCGAAGCCACCGACCGCCGCGCCGTCACGGTCCACGCCCTCCGCGAACGCAGCGCCGAGGTCTTCAAGCTGTACGCGGGTATGAACAGCAAGATGGACAACCTCCTGGCCGACTACTCAGCCGCCGACCTGGAGCTCCTGTCCGACTTCCTCCAACGCACCACCACCGCGGGCCAAGCAGCGACCACCACCCTCGCCGAAGCCTGACCGAGCCCACCACTGGCGGGCTCGGACACCCAACGGCGACCTTGAACAGGTAATAACTTGTTCAAGGTCACCGCTAGATGTTCAAGCCCACCAGTGGTGGGTATGCAGGGCTACTTGGCGATCGCGAGGCAGGTGGTGGTGGACTTCTTGGTGGGGTCGGATTCTGAGGTTGCGGTGAAGGTGATGCTGGCCAGGCGCGATGCCTTGGCGGCGGCCTTGGCCTGGACCGGGATCTTGATGGTGGAGCCGGTCTTGGCGGTGGCGAGGGCGTTCGGAAGGGACAGGGTCCAGCCCTTGCCGGTGATCTTGGCGGACAGTCGGTAGACGTCGTTGTTCAGGTACTTCGCGACGTCCTCAGGATGCGTGCCTTGCGGCGGTGCAGTCTTGCCGGTGTTGGTCAGCGGGAAGACGCAGGTGCTGACGCCGGCACGGCCCGGGAGGCCAACCGTCGGGAGCACCCGTACGCCGCGCCGCTGCGGGCCGGCGCCATCGAGGGAGCGGATCGCGACGGTGTAGGACAGCTCGCCCTTGGCGTTACGGTGCACGTTGGTGATGTAGAAGTGCAGCCGGTTCGCCTGATCTACGTACTCGTACTCGCTGCCCGAGTTGGTACCGGCGTGGAACAGCGCGTCGGACAACTGGCGGTAGTCGCCGATCGTGATCGGGACCTTCGTACCGTCGGGCAGCACGTAGTCGGTCATGTTGATGTCCTGCGGGTTGGCGTCGATGACCCACTCGAAGGGCGCCGCGTCCTGGTTCTTGGTCTTCGTCAGCAGGACGCCGGAGTCGGGCGTGAACGAGTCGGTACCGACCCGGTCGACGACCTCGATCGTGTAGTTGTTGTACCCGCCGCCGTCGCACATCGGGTCGGTGCTGACATCGCACTTGGGGGAGAGGTCGCCGGTGCCGAGCGCGATGTTGATGCCCGACAGGTCCTGAGCGCCCGGCTGGATCGCCCGGGCGGTGACGTCGGCGACCACCAGGCCGGATTGCGCGAGGGCCTCGCGCGAGAGCCGGAGTACGTTCTGCTCGTCGACCATCTGCAGCTTGATCTTGTTGCGCAGCATGTGTTGTGCGCCCATCGATGCGCCGCCGGTGGCCGGGATCATCCAGCGGCTGTGGGGGCCGCCGGGACCGTTGAACGTGCCGCGGCTGAGCATCTCCCACGGGCCGGAGTAGTCCCGTCGCGCCGGTACGCCGAACGGGTTGTTGTAGTTGTCGCCGATCCCGAGGATGTGGCTCAGCTCGTGGGCGAAGACCGACATGCCGGAGCTCTCGGCCTGCGTGGTCGAACCGCCACCGGCGTTGGGCCACAGCGTCGAGCCGGATGCCCAGGAGGTCCAGGGGACGTACCGGGTGAGCGACCAGTTCGGCAGCAGCGGGTCCGGCGGGCCGAAGTCGTCGGTAACGTCTTCCTTGGTCGGGAACTTCATCGACCCGAACTCCTGCCAGGTCGACGACTCGTCCTGGCCAGCGCTGAGGTAATACACGAAGTCGAACCCGGCCGGTACTTCGGCGCCCTGGTCGGCGACCCATGCAGCACGGGCATCGGTCCGCAGGTTTTTGTTGCAGCTATCGCCGGCGGGGCAGGCGGTGCCGGCCTGGAACTCCATGCCGTACTCGTACGACTTGCCAGGCAGCCGGTACGCGCCGAAGGAGGTCAGATCGACGCCGTACCGGCCGCCTGAATCTTCCATCCAGTACTCGTGGATCGTGTGCCCGCGGTTGAGCGCGCCGGGCTTGTTGAGGAAGTCGCGGTAGAAGTCGGCGACCTGGTCACGCGGAATGCCGTTGGCCTCGGCGCTCGGGTTGCCGAACGGCGTCGACGCCTTCGGCTGGGTGATCACGAACGGCTGGTTCGGGTAGTCGACGAGCACGAGCGCGCCCTTGAACGTCCGGACCGAACCCTTCTTGCTCGGGTCGGCCCAATCCGTACCGGGCGGCTTCTTGTAGTCGGCCCACGTCATGTGGTCCGGGTTGACCCAGTTCTGCGGGTCGATGGCCTGTCCGAAGCCGGGTTGCGCGACGCGTTTCGCGGCGAACTCCGACTCCTGCCACGGCTGCTGCTGCGGCCAGTGGTCGAACTGCCAGGGGTTGACGGGATCCGGCTTCTCAGCCGCCGGTACTACGGCCGCGGCGGCCGGTCCGGCGTCGGCGCCGGGACGAGCGGCCGGCGTACCGGGTGCCGCGAACGCGAGGCCGGGAATCGAGACGGCGGCCAGCAGGGCGGTCGCTCGCAGGGCAAGCCGGAGCTTTCGTTGCTCAGACACGGGCGGAGTCCGATCGACGAAGGAAACATGCGGAGCTTCATCCTGCCTCATCCGTCGGCGGCGGGCGACAGATGAGATCCGGCTGTAGCTACCGGGTTAAAACATTGACTCGGTCAAGGTTTCGGCCAGAGGACCATCTGGGTGCAGCGGAAGGTGGCGATCTTGCGGCCGGTGTCCTCGTTCGTCACATCGGCGTCCCACACCTGGGTGGTCCGGCCGAGGTGCACCGGCCGGGCCTCGCACAGCACTGCGCCTTCGCGGGCCGTGCCGAGGAAGTTGCTCTTCAACTCGATCGTGGTGAACCCGTTCGACCCCTCGGGCAAGTTGATGATGGTGCCGTAGCCGCAGAGCGTGTCGGCGATGCTGACGACGGTACCGGCGTGGAGGTAGCCGTTCGGCGCCAGGAGCTCGGGGCGTACCGGCGTACGGGCCTTGATGAGCTCCGGCGTCACCGAGGTGAAGTCGATCCCGATCAGCCCCGGCAACGCCCCGACCCCGAACTTGTTGAACTCCTCGGGCGTGTACTTGGTCATGACCGCTGAGTATGCCAGCGGCCGTCAGCCTCAGCCGATGGCGTCGAGCAGGGCCTTGTTGAAGGCGGGCAGGTCGTCGGGGTTGCGGCTGGTGATCAGGTTGCCGTCGGTGGCGACGGTCTCGTCCACCCAGGTGGCGCCGGCGTTGCGCAGATCGGTCTGCAGGCTGGGCCACGACGTGACCGTCTTACCTCGTACGACATCCGCTTCGATCAGGGTCCAGGGCGCATGGCAGATGGCGGCGACGGGCTTGCCCGAGTCGACGAACGCCTTGACGAACCCGACCGCGCTTTCGTCGGTCCGGAGCGCGTCCGGGTTGGCCACTCCGCCGGGGAGGACGAGGGCGGCGAAATCGTCGACGGAGACATCGCTGACCGCTTGGTCGACGGGCTTCTTGTCGCTCGCGGTGAGGTGGTCGAAGGTCTGGACGTCACCGGTCTTCGGGCTGAGCAGTACAGGCTGGTGACCGGCGTCGGCGACGGCCTTCCACGGCTCGGTGAGCTCCACTCGCTCGATACCCTCCGCGGCAACCAGGAATGCGATCTTCTTGTCAGTCATGGCGCCCCGGTACCCGGGCTCAGGCCGGTTACACAAGGCTGCTTAGGGTTGCGCCGGTGAGCATCGTGAAGGCATCGCACATCGTCTGGGACTGGAACGGCACCTTGCTGCACGACAACGAGGTGGTGCTCGCGGCGGTCAACGAGGTGTGCGCCGAGTTCGGGCGGGCGCCGTTGCGGTGGGAGGAGTGGCAGCAGTTCTACTCACGGCCGGTGCGCGCTTGCTACGAGCGGGTCCTCGACCGCTCGCTGGATGACGACGACTGGGCTCGCGTCGATCGGCTGTACCACGACAAGTACGACTTGTTGCTCCACACGAGCGTGCTGGCGCCCGGCGTACCGGATGAACTGATTGCTTGGCGCGAAACCGGCCGCACACAGTCCCTGCTGTCGATGTGGTTCCACAGCCAACTGGTCCCCACCATCGCCGGCCACGGCCTCACCGACCTCTTCCAACGCGTAGACGGCCTCCCCGGCACCCTCGGCGGCGAATCCAAAACCGACCACCTCATCCGCCACCTGACCGCCCAGAACCTAACCCCAGCAGACGTAGTCCTCATCGGCGACGTGGTAGACGATGCCCTCGCCGCCCAAGCAGTAGGTGCCCCCTGCATCCTCGTCTCCACCGGCGCCATGACCCGCCAATCCCTCGAGTCCACCGGCGCCCCCGTAGCCAACACCATCCCCGAAGCCATGCAGTACGTCGTACCGGCCTGAGTCAGAAGACGTAGAAGGCGGAGATTGCCATTGGGGTGATGCCGGCGAGGAGCCAGGGGGAGAGTACGGAGCGTTGGTGGACCAGGAGGACGCCGGCGGTGGTGGCTAGGCCTACTACGCCTGACATCACCCAGAGGCCGACGCCCGAGGAGTGCTTGGTGTTCTCGAGGTGTGGGCTGTACGCCGCGAGCGCGAGGGTCGGCGAGCCGCCGATGTGGATCAGGATGACGGCGAAGACCCAGCGTTGAACGGTCTCGATCTTGACCGGGCGCCGTCTGGACGGATCGCTGCGGTACCACCGCCGCTCAGGCATCCGCCTCACCTCTCCTTGACTGCCACACCGTAGCCGGTACGACAGAACGGGCCGCGAGTGGAGTGCTCGCGGCCCGTTCGGTGCTGAGAGGGATCAGCTGATGTCGTCGTCCTGGCCGTCGAGGGCGTCCAGGCGGTCCTTGGCCTGGTCGGCGCCCTGGTCGATCTTGTCGCCGTACTTGCCGCCGGTCTTCTCGTCGAGGGCGTCGCCCGCCTTGTCGAGGCCGTCGCTGATCTTGTCGCCGTGGTCGTCGACCGCGTCGGTGAGCTTGTCCTTCATGTTGTCGAAGACACCCATGTCGCTCTACGTCCTTTCGTCGGAGTCGAGCGTCTCGCGGGTCTCGCCCCCTCCGCAGGGCGGTCGGCCGCGTCCGAGACGCTCCGTACTCCGCCAACTGTGCCCTACCGCGACGTTGCCAAACGCAACGGGTTCGGCGGTTTCCGGGTGACGCATCAACCCCAACACAAGGGTGAAAAGTTACCGAATATCACGCTGAGTTGTATATATCCCACTCCGCGCGAGGTATAAGGGTGCCGAAAGGTTCGAACCGCCCCTTGGACCTAGGAGGAACACAATGGCTGGATTACGAGGAGAAGTGTCATGGTTCTGCTGCGGCAACGCATGGGGACCCTGTGGAACGGCCGGGCACGGCGCTTGCGGCACCTGTAACTCGGGCAGCTCGCAGCACGCCTGGACCAACACCTCGGACGGGTGTTACTCGATCACCCGTCCCGACCGCTGCGGGATCACCGGCGTCACCCGTCGGACCTGCGGTTTCCGCCACCAGACCACCAACCTGTGCAACGGCGCGCACGTCACCACCAGCATCGCCGACTGCGGTCCGCAGACCGACCTGTTCTGCGGTGAGCGGGCCTGCTGCGGTGGTACCTGCGCATCGAACCGGGTCATCGACCTCACCCCGGCGGCGTTCAGCGCGATCGCGAGTCTGAGCTCCGGACTCATCCCGTGCCAGGTAGACGCGGGCTGAGGGGGACTGACCGATGACGAACACGATGGATCGCCGGACCTTGCTCAGCGGCGCCGTACTGGGCACCGCGACCCTGGTCGGCGCGACCGCCATGGGCTCGCTCGCTCCCGAGACCGCCTTCGCCGCCCGTGCGCAGAACGCCGAGCCGGGCGCGCCCGACCCGAACTTCGCCGAGGGCCGGGTCACCGCCCGCGACGGCAGCATGATCCTGGTCTCCGGCTCCGACGGCCGGTTTCACCGGCTCCGGCTGACCGGTGGTACCAGTGTCTGGAAACTCCGCCCGACCACCCTCGACCAGGTCAAGGTCGGCGACGGCCTGTACGCCCGGGGCGTGGTGATGCCCGACGGCACGATCGCCGCCGAGTCGGTCTGGGTGAACATCGTCAATCTCAACGTCCATGTCACCGGGATCGGCCTGAACGCCCTGCACCTGGACCACAAGGGCTCGAAGATCGTCGGCCACGTCGTGCCGGGCACCAGCGCCGCCGTCTACAACGGTGCGCCCGCGGTGGCCGACATGTCGAAGGTCAAGGTCGGCAAGCACATCCAGGTGATCGGCGCCTGGCGACCGGACACCAACGAGATCGACGTCGCCACCATCTACGCGGCGTCGGCGTAGGGCGGCCGTCGATGATGGGACAGGTGGCGGCCCTCCAGGCGCTGGTGATCAGCGCGCTGCTGGTGTGGTCGTCGTACGGGAAGCTCGTCGGGCCGCTGGTCGGTGCCAGGGCACGGCGAACCGCTCTGAAGAGGTTCGTCGGTGAGGATCGGGCCGAGCCGGCGTTCCGTGCGGTCGGCGCGGTCGAGTTGCTGCTCGCCGCCATGCTTCTGCTACCTCCGGTGTGGAAGGTGGAGAGCCTGGCCACGATCGCCTTGTCGGTAGGCTTTCTCAGCTATCTGACGTACACGCGGATTGCCGCTCCGGACTCGTCCTGCGGTTGCGCAGGGTCCGCGATGGCACCCGTCACGTGGCGGTCCTTCGGCCGGGCAGGGTTGCTGATGGGCGCCGCGGTCTGGGCGTCGACGGCGGACACGGGCTGGGCCGCGTCGTTGCCGGGAGCAACTGCTGTCGCGGTGGTGGTCGTCGAGGCGATGCTGTTCGTTGCCTTGTCGTCCGAACTCGACCGCTACTGGTTGCTGCCGTTGCGTCGCCTGAAGGTCAGGCTCACGCATCCCTTGGCGAACACGGCCTCGTACGGCGTACCGCTGGCAACCTCGGAGCACCAGTTGCTGCGCAGTGGTGCGTACCGGGCAGTGAACGCGCTCCTCCGCTCCGGAATCCACGACCACTGGGATGAAGGGGATTGGCGCTTCATCAGCTACACGGCGTCGTACGACGACCGCCAGGCGACGGCCGTCTTCGCAGTACCGCGCCTGCGCTACGAGCCGGACGAGGTCCGGGTGGCCGTCGTCGACGACGAGTCAGGCGAAACGCTCTACCGGCCATCGCTGTTGCCGGTACTGGCGTAAGCGAACCTGTTGGGCCGGTACTCCACCGGCCCAACAGGCTCAGCCGTAAACGCGTTCCGGTGTGATCAGTACTGCGGTGCGGTGCTGCTCGGCCATCACCCGGTCGTACTCGTCCCAATCGTCATGCGTACCGCCGGCGGCTATGAAGATGTTGCGGAGCAGAAGCCGCAGCGACTCGGCGTCGAGCCACGGCTGCGGGTCGTCCGGGCCGGCGAGCTGGGCCCGTCCCTCGACGGTGCCCCACTTCCAGCCCTTGCGGAAGGTGACCGACAACTGCGGACGTACCCGGAGGTTGGCCAGCTTCACCTTGCCGTAGGTGACGAAGGCGAGGACGGGTGAGCCCGTCTCCGGATGGTCGAGCACGCCGGCGTTCACCAGCGAGGACTGGATGGTCTGGTCGGCGCGCAGCGTGGAGACCACGGCGAGCCCCTGGTCTTCGCTCGCCAGCGCTACTACTTCAGCCAAGGTCGTCATACCGGCCAGCCTCTCAGACCCTGCGAATCAGACACTGCGTAGTACTGAGACGACGATGCCGAGGATGGTCGCGTTGTCGCCGTCGATCACCTCGTACGCCGGGTTGCGCGGCTCCAGGTAGACGTGGCCGTTGCGGCGCCGGTACACCTTGACGGTCGCCTCCTCGTCGATCATCGCCGCGACGATCTGGCCCGAGTGCGCCTCGGACTGCTGCCGGATCACCACCATGTCGCCGTCGCAGATGGCCGCGTCGATCATCGAGTCGCCGCGGACCCGCAACGCGAAGATGGTGCCGCGGCCGGTCAGCTCGCGCGGCAGCATGAGCGAGTCGTCGAGGTGCTCGATCGCGGAGATCGGCGTACCGGCCGCGATGTCGCCGACCACCGGGACGGAGACCGAGTCGTCCGTCTGGGTCGGTGCCTGGTTGTCCTGCAGGAACATCCGGACGTCGATCGGCCGCGACATCGACTGGCTGCGGCTGAGGAAGCCCTTCTCCTCCAGGCTGGTCAGGTGCCGGGAGACCGTGGACGACGAGCGCAGGCCGACGGCCTCACCGATCTGCCGGGTGCTCGGCGAGTACCCGTGCTTGACCACCCAGTCCCGGATCGCCACCAGAATCTTCTGCTGCCGCTCGGGAAGGCCGGCGGCGTTCAACTGCTCGAAGGGGTCAAGGTCGTCGTAGGTCACCGGCCGGATTCTAGAGGCTGGGACAGACAGTCGGCGATGCAGCCATGCGGTGGCGCGGGAGCGATTCTCGGCGCGGCGACGCCGGCGGTCCTCGAGACGAAGACGGCGGCTACCGCCGCGGCGGCGAAGCACAGCGCCGCGGTGGCGATCATCGCCGGCCGGTAGCTGGCCGAGATCGTCTCCTTGAGGTTGAGCCCGGCGCCACCAGCCAGGGCGGGGAGCAGTGCGATCGCCGCGACACCGCCGATCCGCGCGACCGTGTTGTTGATCGCCGACGCCTCACCGAGATCCGCGTTGTCAACGGCTGCCAGTACAGCGGCTGTCAGGGGAGTCACGGCGATGCCGAGCCCGACGCCCTCGAGCAGGATCCCGGGGAGGAGGCCGCCCAGGTAGGTCGACCCGGGGCCGAGCCCGGTCAGGTAGACGAAGCCGATGCCGACCAACGTGATCCCGATCGCCATCATCCAGCGGGGACCGGCGCGCGCGACGAGTGCGCCGCTCAGGGGTGAGATCAGCAGGAAGACGACCGTGGACGGGATGAGGGCGGCGCCGGCCGCGGTGGCGCTGTAGTTCAACTGCAGTTCGAGTTGCAGATACAGGATGTAGCCGGCTCCGCCGAGCGCCGCATAGAACAGGAACGTGCTCAGGTTGATCGCATCGAACTGGCGCGACTTGAACAGCCGGAGCCTGATGACCGGTGCCTGGCGCCGGGACTCGAGCGGGAAGAGGGCGATCACGCAGACGAGTCCGATCAGACCGGCCGGTATCACCGCGGGACGGGACCAGCCGTGGGCCGATCCTTCGGTCAGTGCGTAGATGACGCCGCCGAAGCCGGCCACGGTCAGCGCCGCACCCAGCAGGTCGAGCCGTCCACTGGCATTCTCGTCGAGGCTCTCCTTGACGTGGCGCAGTACCAGCAGGGCAGCGATCCCCAGGGGCAGGTTGAGCAGGAAGAGCCACTGCCAGGACGCGTGGTCGACCAGCCAGCCACCGGCGTACGGGCCGATCGCCATCCCGAGGGTCGCCAGGCCCGCCCACAGCCCGATGCCCCGGGCGCGGTCCTCCGGACGCAGGGTCGCGTTGAGTAGGGCCAGGCTGCTCGGTACGGTCAACGCACCGCCCACGCCCTGCAGGATTCTCGCCGCGATCAGCAGACCGACCGAGTTGGCGAGTGCGCAGAGCACCGAGGCGGCCAGGGTGAGGATCAGCCCCGCGACGAGCAGGCGCCGCCGGCCGTACCGGTCGGACAGGCCGCCCGCGACGAGCAACAGTGCGGCGACTGTGACCAGGTAGCCGGTCACCACCCACTGGAGCGCCGCGACGCCTGCGTGGAGGTCGGTACCGATCGCAGGAATCGCGACGCTGACCACCGACGCATCCAGGAACCCGATGGTCGAGGCCAGGATGGTCGCGCTGACTACCGCCACCCCCGCCGCACTACGCAGTTCCGCAGTCGCCACGCCAAGACCTCCCGCCGGTATCCGTCCCAGAGTGCTCCCTCCCACCCGATGGACGCCACTGTCACAGGTCGGGGAACTGCCCTGTCTTAGCTGCAGGACCGGCGGCAACGGGTGCCGGCGGCTGAGAAGGAGGAATCGGCAGATGAAGATCGTCGTGGTCGGCGGCACTGGACTGATCGGCTCGAAAGTCGTCGCGAAGCTGGGAGAGCACGGCCACGAGGCCGTCGCCGCCTCGCCCGCGTCGGGTGTCAACACGCTCACCGGCGAGGGCCTCGAGCAGGTGCTCAAGGGTGCGGACGTGGTGATCGATGTCTCGAACTCGCCGAGCTTCGAGGAGGCGGCGGCGACCGAGTTCTTCGAGACCTCCAACACCAACCTGCTGGCCGCCGAGAAGGAGGCCGGGGTCGGGCACCACGTCGCGCTGTCGGTCGTCGGTACGGACCGGCTGGCGAAGGCGGACAACGACCCGAAGTCCACCAGCGGGTACTTCCGGGCGAAGCTGCTGCAGGAGAACCTCATCCAGCAGTCGGGCATCCCGTACTCAATCGTGCACGCGACCCAGTTCTACGAGTTCGCCGCGGCGATCGCGGACACCGGTACCGAGGGCGACACGGTCCGGATGCCGGGTGCGCTGATCCAGCCGATGGCGGCCGAGGACGTTGCGAAGGCAGTCGGACGGGCCGCGGTTGCGCCGGCGACCAACGGGATCACCGAGGTCGGTGGGCCGGAGCAGTACGAGTTGGACGAGTTCATCCGGATCGCGCTTGCTTCGCGCAAGGACGCGCGCACGGTGGTACAGGACCCGAACGCGACGTACTTCGGGATCGCGGTCTCGGAGCGGTCGCTGGTACCGGAAGGCGATGCGCTGCTCGGTGACGTCCACTTCGGCGACTGGCTCGCGGCGCAGGCCGCGGAAGGGAAGTAGCTATGACGGACACGCAGGTAGAAGAAGGCGTCCTGCAGGACAAGGGCGTACCGGGCTCGGGAGCCTGGCAGAACGGGCTCACCATGCTGCAGTCGGCGACCCCGCCGCACATCTCCGAGCAGGCCGAGGTGATGACGGCGATCATCGAGTACCCGCCGGGTGACCCGGGCGCTCCGCCGCACCGGCACTCCGGACCGGCCTTCGGCTACATGCTGGAGGGGGAGATGTGGTTCGAGCTGGAGGGTGAGGCGCCGCGGGCGATCAAGGCCGGCGAGGCGTTCTGGGAGCCGGGCGGCGACGTCATCCACTACCGCGACGGCAACAACCGTTCGGACGTCCCGAGCAAGTTCGTCGTTACCATGCTCGGCGTACCGGGTCAGCCGATGTTCACCGTCGTCAGCGACAAGGAACTCGAAGAGCGCAAGGGCCGGCGGGTTCCGCCGCAGTCATGACGACGCCGGACGAGGAGTTCCTCGACGAGCTCGAGGTCGACGTGGACGTCGAGCTGACGACGATCGAGGCGAGCCGGCCGGACGAGGCCATGTCACCCGATCAGTGGCAGGTCGATCCGGCCGAGCTCGAGTACGAGGAAGCGAGCCTGCGCAGCCTGCGCGGCGCGATCGAGGCTCTAGAAGGAGATCACACCGATCCCGGCTCGGCTCGCCTAGCCTGAGGTGAGCAGACGGGCGAGTGGCTGGAGGACGCTGGTGGGCATGACCGCGCGATTCCGGGTGCGGATGCGCGCCCGGCCGATCGACGAGCCGCATCGCGTCTCGAGTCCGCTCGAACTGCTCTTCGACCTCACCTTCGTGGTCGCGATCGCCGCGGTGGTGGCGCAGCTCGCGCACGGCATCGAGGAAGGGCACACCCACGACGCGGTCGTGCCCTTCCTGCAGGTGTTCTTCGCGATCTGGTGGGCGTGGATGAACTTCACCTGGTTCGCCTCGTCCTACGACACCGACGACATCGTCTATCGGCTGACCACGATGGTGCAGATGGCCGGTGCGCTGGTACTTGCGGCCGGCGTACCGGCTGCTGCGTCGCACTCGGACTACAAGTGGATCACGCTGGGCTACCTGATCATGCGGCTCGGCCTGGTGAGCCAATGGATCCGGGCCGGGGTGGAAGATCCGTCCTGCCGTACTACGGCTTTCCGGTATGCGGCCGGGATCTCGCTCCTGCAGGTCGGCTGGATATTGCGGGTTCTGCTGGTGCACGGCGTCAGCGCGTGGACCTTCCTGCTGCTGGTCGTCCTCGAGCTGGCTGTCCCGTTGTGGGCCGAGCGCGCCGCGAAGACCAGTTGGCATCCACATCACATCGCGGAGCGGTACGGGCTCTTCGTCATCATCGTCCTCGGTGAGAGCGTGCTGGCCGCGACTGCAGCAGTCCAGGATGCGGTGGAGTCAGAACACGTCAGCTTCGCCCTGATCGCGGTAGCCCTCTGCGGCCTGATCCTGATCTTCGCCATCTGGTGGCTGTACTTCCTCCACCCCGCCGGCTCGGGCCTGGCAGATCGCCGCCACAAGTCGTACCAGTGGGGCTACATCCACTACGGCATCTTCTGCGCCCTCGCAGCACTGGGCGGCGGCCTAGAGGTCAGCGTCGCCCAAGCCGGCCACCACCTAGAAGCCTCAGAAACAACCGTCGCCTACGCCGTAGCCATCCCGGTGAGCGCGTTCCTCATCCTGCTGCACACGGTCCACTCGCTGATCAGCCCCAACACCATCACCCGCCGCCCAACAACCGCCATCTGCGCCGCGGCCGTCCTACTAGTCCCCCTCGCAGCCCCAACCCTCACCGTCACCGGCGTCGTAGCAGTCATCACAGCCCTTGTAGTACTGCTGACCGCCGCCACCATCGCCTGGCCCGCCACAACCACAACCGTCTAGCAAAGAACAAAAGCAAGAACAAGAAGAAATTGGTGGTCAGTTGTTCGGGCGGGAGATGCCTAGGCCGCTGCGGGATTCTCGGCCGTATTTGGCTAGCTCGGCGGCTAGGTCCAGGCGGGAGACGCCGGATTTGGTTTTGTCTTCGGGGGTTAGCTGGTCTGCGGGGATGATCCAGACGATTTCGAATTCCAGGCCGTCGGGGTCTTTGCCGTAGAGGGACTTGGTGGTGCCGTGGTCGGATTGGCCTACCAGGGCGCCGGCGGTGGTCAGGGCTTTTTGGAGGTCTTCGAGGTCGCCCAGGGTGTCTACCTCCCAGGCCAGGTGGTAGAGGCCGACTGTGGTTTTGCCTGCGCCTGATGGGCCGGCCTCGGCGCCTAGTTGGAAGAGGCCCAGGTCGTGGTCGTTGGTCGAGTCGGGGGCTCGGAGGAAGGCGGCGCCCTGGTAGGCGTCGCCGCCTTCGATGTAGTCGAAGCCGAGGACGTCGCGGTAGAAGGCGACACTCGCGGTGACGTCGCGGACGTAGAGGACTGCGTGGTTCAGCCGGAAGATCGCCATCTACCTATGGTAGTTGAGGACTCAACCGAGGGGTAGGTCAGTGGCGGGCGGCCTTGGCTGCTTTGGCTTCCTTCACGCGCTCGGCTTCGGCCTGTACGTCCGCCTGGATCTCGCGTTCGCGCTGGAGCCAATCCGGGTTCTCGGCGCGGAGTTCCTCGATCTCGGCGGTGGTGAGCGGCTCGGTGTAGCCGGCTCGGGCCAGGCCTGAGATGGAGACGGCGAGGCGGGCGGCGACGACCGGGCGGGGGTGCGGGCCGTTGGCGCGCAGGTCGCGCAGCCACTGCGGCGGGTCGGTCTGCAGGGAGTTGAGCTCGTCGCGGGTGACGAGGCCTTCCTGGAACTCCGCGGGCGTGGCTTCGAGGTACACACCGAGCTTCTTGGCCGCCGTTGCGGGTTTCATTGTCTGGCTGGTCTTCGGCGACGTCATGGGGCCCAGGGTATCGAGAGATAGCCTGACCCGGTGACAGCACCGACTTTCAGGCTCGCGTATGTCCCCGGCGTGACACCGACCAAGTGGGTGCGGATCTGGAACGAGCGGCTGCCCAGGGTCGCGCTCGAGCTGGTCGGCGTACCGGCTGCGGAGGCGGCTGAGCTCGTCCGGGGCGGGGGAGCGGAGGCCGCATTGTTGCGGTTGTCGATCGATCGGGACGGGTTGCACGCGATCCCGCTCTACACGGAGACGACGGTGGTCGTCGTGCCGAAGGATCATCTGGTGACGGCGGCCGAGGAGGTCACTGCGGCCGATCTCGCCGATGATGTCGTACTACGCCCGCTCGACGACACGCTCGAGTGGGAACAGTTGCCTGGTCACCCTTTCGCCGAGCGGCCGGAGACGACTGCGCTGGCGATCGAGCTGGTCGCGGCCGGAGTGGGGCTGCTCGTCGTACCGCAATCGCTGGCCAGGCTTCATCACCGCAAGGACCTGACGTACCGGCCGATCACCGACGCTCCCGAGTCCCAGGTCGTACTGAGCTGGCCCGAAGGCGAGCCGTCCGAACTGATGGAACAGCTGATCGGCATCATCCGCGGCCGTACCGTCAACAGTTCTCGCCAGCCGGTGGCCGCACCCAAGGTCAAGGCAACCGACAAAGCCAAGGCCAAGGCCAAGGCGAAGAAGTCGGCACCGGCCAGGACGCCCCAGCGCCCCCAGCGAGGTAATCGCAAGCGGTGACACGCTGTCCGCGCAGCTAATCTTGACTGATTCCAGAAAAGGGGGAAGACTCCGGATCGTGGCGACGACGGAGTTCGAGCACCGGTTGCGGGGGGCTGCTCTGCGCGTCACCAGGCCGCGGGTGGCTGTGCTCGCCGCCGTGGAGGAGAACCCGCACGCTGACACGGACACGATCATTCAGTCCGTCCGTGGCGAGCTCGATGTGTCCCATCAGGCTGTTTATGACGTACTGCGTGCGCTCACCAGCGCTGGACTGCTGCGGCGGATCCAGCCGACCGGGTCGGTCGCACGGTACGAGGGGCGCGTCGGGGACAACCACCACCATGTCGTCTGCCGGTCCTGCGGAGCGATCGAAGACGTCGACTGCGCGCACGGCTCCGCCCCTTGTTTGACGGCGTCGGACGATCACGGTTACGTGATCGACGAGGCCGAAGTCGTCTATTGGGGCCTGTGTCCCACCTGTTCCACCACGTCCAGAGCTCTTTGATCCCGGAAGGTTTGCCGTGTCTGAAGGACCGAACGCCGAAGTCGGCGAGATGAACGACGAGAGCGGAGCCCAGTGCCCCGTAGACCACGGACAGCTGAAGCACCCGACCGAGGGCGGCACCAACCGTGAGTGGTGGCCGAACCAGCTGAACCTGAAGATCCTGCGCAAGCACCCGGTGGTCGCCAACCCGATGGGCGAGGAGTTCGATTACGCCGCCGCGTTCGCGACCGTCGACCTGGACGAGCTCGCCGCGGACGTCGACGCGGTGCTGACCACGTCGCAGGACTGGTGGCCGGCCGACTTCGGGCACTACGGCCCGTTCATGATCCGGATGGCCTGGCACAGCGCCGGTACGTACCGGGTCAGCGACGGCCGCGGTGGCGCGGGGGCGGGCATGCAGCGGTTCGCGCCGCTGAACAGCTGGCCCGACAACGGCAACCTGGACAAGGCCCGCCGGCTGCTCTGGCCGGTCAAGAAGAAGTACGGCGCCTCGGTGTCCTGGGCCGACCTGATGATCTTCACCGGCAACCGCGCGCTGGAGACGATGGGCTTCAAGACCTTCGGCTTCGCCGGCGGCCGCCCGGACGTGTGGGAGCCGGACGAGGACGTTTACTGGGGTCCCGAGGCCACCTGGCTCGGCGACGAGCGCTACACCGGTGACCGCGAGCTCGAGAAGCCGCTGGCCGCCGTACAGATGGGCCTCATCTATGTGAACCCCGAAGGCCCGAACGGCAACCCGGACCCGCTGGGCTCGGCCCGCGACATCCGTGAGACGTTCGGCCGGATGGCGATGAACGACGAGGAGACCGTCGCGCTGATCGCCGGTGGGCACACCTTCGGCAAGACCCACGGTGCGGCCGACCCGGAGAAGTACGTCAGCCACGAGCCCGAGGGCGCGCCGCTGGAGGAGCAGGGCTTCGGCTGGCGGAACAGCTTCGGTACCGGCAAGGGCCGCGACGCGATCACCAGCGGTCTCGAGGTCACCTGGACCTCGACGCCGGCCCGGTGGAGCATGGGCTTCCTGGAGAACCTGTTCGGCTACGAGTGGGAGCTCGACAAGAGCCCGGCCGGAGCGAACCAGTGGAAGGCGAAGGACGGCGCCGGGGCGAACACCATCCCCGACCCCGAGGACGGTTCGCTGAACCGCGCGCCCACGATGCTGACCGCCGACCTGGCGCTGCGTTTCGACCCGATCTACGAGCCGATCGCCCGTGACTTCCTGGCGAACCCGGACAAGTTCGCGGACGCCTTCGCCCGCGCCTGGTTCAAGCTGACGCACCGCGACATGGGCCCGATCCAGCGCTACCTCGGCCCGCTGGTGCCGCAGGAGGAGCTGCTCTGGCAGGACCGCGTGCCGGCCGTCGACCACGAGCTGGTCAACGACGACGACGTCGCGGCCCTGAAGGCGCAGATCCTCGGTACCGGCCTGTCGGTCGGGCAGCTCGTGTCGACCGCGTGGTCGTCGGCCGCGTCGTTCCGTGGCAGTGACAAGCGTGGTGGCGCGAACGGCGCCCGGATCCGCCTTCAGCCGCAGGTCGGCTGGGAGGTCAACGAGCCCGAGCAGCTCGCGCAGGTCCTGCGCACGCTCGAGGGCATCCAGGAGACCTTCAACGCCTCTGGCAAGAAGGTCTCGCTGGCCGACCTGATCGTGCTCGGTGGCGTCGCCGCCGTCGAGACGGCCGCCAAGTCCGCCGGGTACGACGTCCAGGTGCCCTTCACGCCGGGCCGTACCGACGCGTCGCAGGAGCAGACCGAGGTCGACTCCTTCGCCGCGATGGAGCCGACGTCGGACGGTTTCCGCAACTACCTCGGCAAGGGCAACCGGCTGCCGGCGGAGTACCTGCTGATCGACCGGGCCAACCTGCTGACCCTGAGCGCGCCGGAGATGACCGTCCTGGTCGGCGGCCTGCGCGTCCTGGGCGCCAACCACGGACAGTCCGCGCACGGCGTACTGACCGAGCGCCCGGGCCAGCTGACCAACGACTTCTTCGCGAACCTGCTCGACATGGGGGTCACGTGGAAGCCGGCCGCGGCCGACGACGGGACCTACGAGGCCCGCGGCGCCGACGGCGAGGTCAAGTGGACCGGTAGCCGCGTCGACCTGCTGTTCGGGTCGAACTCGGAGCTGCGTGCGCTGGCCGAGGTCTACGCCAGCGACGACGCCCAGGAGAAGTTCGTGAAGGACTTCGTGGCCGCTTTCGTCAAGGTGACGAACCTGGATCGCTACGACATCAGCTGATTCAGTGTCACAGGAACAGCCCGGGCCGAAAGGTCCGGGCTGTTCCATGAGTTTGCACCCCGACTCGACGGTAGGGGCTGAAGCCTGGGAATGTGTGCACTGACAGGTTTCCCGACGACAGGAGTACTGCCCGGTGTTCAGCCGTATCGCCATCGTCAACCGGGGAGAAGCCGCCATGCGGCTGATCAACGCGGTCCGCGAGCTCAACGCCGAGACCGGGAGCCTGATCGAGACGGTGGCGTTGTACACCGACGCCGAGCGCACCGCGACCTTCGTGCGCGAGGCCGATCTGAGCTATCCGCTCGGTCCGGCCGCCGACCGCCCGTACCTCGACCACGCCAAGCTCGAGCGCGCGCTGACCGAGTCCGGGGCGGACGCCGCCTGGGTCGGCTGGGGCTTCGTCGCCGAGGACCCGGCGTTCGCTGAGCTGTGCGACCGGATCGGCGTCACCTTCATCGGGCCGAGCGCCGAGGCGATGCGCAAGCTCGGCGACAAGATCGGCTCCAAGCTGATCGCCGAGGAGGTCGGCGTACCGGTGGCGCCGTGGAGCCGGGGCGCGGTCGAGTCGCTCGACGCGGCGATCGCGTCGGCGAACGAGGTCGGCTACCCGGTGATGCTGAAGGCGACCGCTGGTGGTGGTGGCCGTGGCATCCGGATGATCCGCGATGACGAGGAGATGCGCGAGGCGTACCAGCGCACCAGCGACGAGGCTCTGCGCGCATTCGGCAGCGGCATCGTGTTCCTGGAGAGCCTGGTCACGGGCGCGCGGCATGTGGAGGTACAGGTCATCGCCGATGGGCAGGGGACCGCTTGGGCGCTGGGCGTGCGGGACTGCTCGGTGCAGCGGCGCAACCAGAAGGTGATCGAGGAGTCGGCGTCGCCGGTCATGACGCCGGAGCAGAACCTCGAGCTCAAGCAGTCGGCCGAGCGACTGGCCCTTGCCGTCGGCTACAAAGGCGCGGGCACGGTCGAGTTCCTGTACCAGCCCGCCGACAAGCTTTTCGCCTTCCTGGAGGTCAACACCCGGCTCCAGGTCGAGCACCCGATCACCGAGCTGACCACCGAGGTCGACCTGGTCAAGGCGCAGATTCATGTTGCGTCGGGCAACAAGCTGGAGGGCCCGCAGCCCGCCGAGCACGGGCACGCCGTCGAGGCCCGGCTGAACGCCGAGGACCCGGATCGCGACTTCGCGCCGTCACCCGGCCGGATCGCCCGGCTCCGGCTGCCGTCCGGCCCGGGCATCCGGGTCGACACCGGCGTCAGCGAGGGCGACGAGATCCCGGCCGACTTCGACTCGATGATCGCCAAGATCATCGCCTTCGGCCGGACCCGCGACGAGGCGCTCGGCCGGTTGCGGCGCGCGGTCGCTGACACCACCGTCGTACTTGAGGGTGGCGCGACCAACAAGAGTTTCGTCCTCGATCTGCTCGACCAGCCCGAGGTGATCGACGGCAGCGCCGACACCGGCTGGATCGACCGGGTCCGTGGTGAGGGGCGACTGGTTTCAAGCCGGCACTCCGGTGTTGCGCTGATCGTCGCGGCGATCGAGGCGTACGAGGAGGCCGAGCGGGTCGAGCGGCAGCGGTTGCTGGAGACCGCGCGCGGCGGCCGGCCTCAGGTCCAGCACGAGGTGGGTCGGGCCATTGCGCTGAAGTTGCGCGGAGCGGCGTACCAGGTGTCTGTCGCCCGGATCGGGCCGCATCGCTATCGCGCTGGCGTCGGCTCCAACGGTGACCTGCAGTACCTCGATGTCGAGATCGAGCGGCTGGACGCGTACGACGCACGCATCGTGGTGGCCGGTCGTCGGTTCCGGCTGATCACCGCGACGCACGGACCCGTGCACCTGGTCGAGGTCGACGGGGTCACGCACCGGGTCAGCCGCGACGAGGGTGGCGTCATGCGCGCACCCGCTCCGGCGCTCGTGGTGGCGACTCCGGTCGCGGCCGGCGCCGAGGTCGAGGCGGGCGCTCCGGTGCTGGTGCTGGAGAGCATGAAGATGGAGACGGTGCTCTACGCGCCGTTCAAGGCGATCGTCCGCGAGCTGCCCGTCTCGGCGGGCAGCCAGGTCGAGACCGGTACGCCGCTGGTGCGCCTGGAACTCATCGGGGATGCCGATGCAAAGGTCGAGGACGCCGCCGGCGCCGATCTCGAACTGCCCGAACCTGAGACGCGGCCGACCGCGGCCGAGCGGGCTACCCGTCGGCTGGATGATCTGCGCAGCATGCTGCTCGGTTTCGACATCGACCCGCGCGACGAAGGCCGGACTTTGGCCGAGTACCTGGAGGCCCGTGCGGAGCTGGCCGAGGCGCCGGTTGCCGACGAGATCGGCGTACTGCGTCTGTTCGCCGACTTCGCCGAGTTGAGCCGCAACCGGCCGGTCGGCGAGGACCTCAACACCGAGCTGCGGGTGCACAGCCCGAAGGAGCACTTCCACACGTACTTGCAGACCCTCGACACCGAGCGGGCGGGGCTGCCGGCCGAGTTCGTCGACCGGCTTGCCCGGGTGCTCTGCTGGTACGGCGTCAAGGACCTGGACCGCGGCGAGGAACTGACCGACGCGGTCTTCCGGATCTTCCTCGCTCAGCAGCGCACATCTCCCGACGTACTGCTCGTGACCGCGCTGCTGCAGCAGTGGCTCGCCGGCCCGCTGCCCGAGTCGCCGCTGGACACCGAGGCGAACGCGGTCCTCGACCACCTGGTACTTGCGACCCAGCTGCGTTTCCCCGTGATCGGCGACCTGGCCCGCAGCGTGCGGTTCCGGTGGTTCGACCAGCCGCTGGTCGACCAGGCGCGCGCCGAGGTGCTGTCGGTCGTCGGCGACGAGCTGGCGGCGCTCGCGCTCGACCCGGCAGCGTCCGACTACTCGGAACGCATCGAGGCACTGGCGACGATCCCCGAGCAGATCGTCATGTTCCTCGCCAAGCGGTTGACGAATGGTGCCAACGGCAACGAACCGATGCTGGAGGTGCTGGTCCGCCGGCACTACCTCGAGCACGAGCTGCACGACCTGCGCAACGCGAGCGTCAACGGCCGCGCGTTCACGACGGCCGACTACACGCTGGACGAGCGCCCGACGCATCTGGTCAGCACGGTCGGTACGGTCGCCGAGCTCGCAGATGTCGAGAGCGGCCTGGTCCACGACCTGACCGCCGAGATCGCCATCCGGCCGGCTGGGCACGAGGCGGTCGCCGACCTGTACCTGTCCTGGCCCGACACCCCGGAGAACCAGCAGGAGGCGTCCGACCGGCTGTGCGAGATCGTCGCCGGTCTGCCGTTCACCCAGCAGGTCCGCCGGGTCGCCATCGCGGTGGCGCCGGGTGGCGGCCGCGAGGTCTGGTACTTCACCTACCGCCCATCGTCGGCCGGCATCGTCGAGGACGACAACGTCCGCGGCGTACACCCGATGGTCGGCCGCCGGCTCAACCTGTGGCGGCTGCGCGACTTCCGGATCACCCGGCTCGAAGCGCCCGAGGACGTCCTGCTCTACCACTGTGTTGCCCGCGACAACGAAGCCGACGAGCGGCTGGTCGCACTGGCTCAGGTCCGCCAGTTCGCAGTGGTTCGCGACGAGACCGGCAAGGTCACCTCGCTGCCGCACGTCGAGCGGGCGATCGCGAACTGCCTCGAAGGCATCCGCCGGGCCCGTACTGCGCGCGGCGCGGCCGGCGCCCGCCTGGAGATGAACCACGTCTGGGTGACGGTCTGGCCGGTCATCGACGGTCAGGTCGCCGAGCTCACCGCGTTGCAGCGCAATATCGCGCCGCTGACGTCGGGCGCGGGCATCGAAGAGGTCGTCGTCACCGGTCGCGTGATCGGCTCGAACGGTCAGCCGTTCCCGGTCGTCGGACGGTTCTACTACCAGCCCGGCGCTGGGGTTGTGACCGCTGTCGAGCGGCCGGCCACCGAGCCGTTGAAGCCGTTGGACGGTTACGCACAGAAGGTCCAGCGGGCGCGTCGGCGCAACACGGTCTACCCGTATGAGGTCGCGGGCATGGTCGTCGGCGCGGGCGGCACCTTCGTCGAGCACGACCTCGACGACTCGGGTTCGCTGGTACCGGTTCAGCGGCCGCGTGGGCTCAACAAGGCCGGCCTGATCGTGGGTGTGGTCAGTACGCCGACCCGTCGGCACTCCGAAGGCGTCACCCGGGTCGTGTTGAGTGGCGACCCGACCAAGGCATTGGGTGCGGTCGCCGAGGCGGAGTGTGCTCGGATCATCGGGGCGCTCGACCTGGCGGAGAAGCTCGGCGTACCGGTTGAGTGGTTCGCGGTGTCGGCTGGTGCGCGGATCTCGATGGACTCCGGCACCGAGAACATGGACTGGGTCGCGAAGGCGCTGAAGCGGATCGTCGAGTTCACCCAGGCCGGCGGCGAGATCAATGTGGTTGTCGCGGGCATCAATGTCGGTGCGCAGCCGTACTGGAACGCCGAAGCGACGATGCTGATGCACACCAAGGGCATCCTGGTGATGACGCCGGACAGCGCGATGGTGCTGACCGGCAAGCAGACGCTGGACTTCGCGGGTGGTGTGTCGGCCGAGGACAACTTCGGCATCGGCGGGTACGACCGGGTGATGGGGCCGAACGGGCAGGCGCAGTACTGGGCGCCCGATCTGGCCAGTGCGCGGGACATCCTGATGGCGCACTACGACCACACTTACGTCGTACCGGGGGAGAGCGGGCCGCGTCGCGCTGCTTCCTCCGATCCGCATGATCGTGACGTGACGGTGTTCCCGCACGATCCGGTCGACGGCGGGTTCAGCACGATCGGCGAGATCTTCTCCGATGCCACCAACCCGGATCGCAAGAAGGCGTTCGACATCCGCACGGTGATGCGCGCGGTCGCCGACCAGGACCACCCGATGCTCGAGCGCTGGGCCGGTATGGCCGACGCGGAGACTGCGGTCGTCGTCGACACCAGGCTCGGTGGCATCTCGGTCTGCCTGCTCGGGATCGAGTCCAAGTCGGTGGCGCGGCGGGGCTTCCCGCCCACCGACGGGCCGGACACGTACAACGGCGGCACGCTGTTCCCGCGGTCGTCGAAGAAGGCGGCGCGCGCGATCAACGTTGCCAGTGGCAACCGTCCGCTGGTGGTGCTGGCGAACCTGTCCGGGTTCGACGGGTCGCCGGAGTCGATGCGGAACCTGCAATTGGAGTACGGCGCGGAGATCGGTCGCGCGATCGTGAACTTCCAGGGGCCGATCGTGTTCTGCGTCGTCTCCCGGTACCACGGTGGTGCGTTCGTGGTGTTCTCGAAGACGCTGAATCCGCGGATGACGGTGCTCGCCGTCGAGGGCTCGTTCGCGTCCGTGATCGGTGGAGCGCCTGCTGCCGCGGTGGTGTTCTCGGGTGAGGTGAACAACCGCACGTCGGCCGACTCGCGAGTGACGTCGGTGTCGGACCGGCTTGCCGAGTCGGAAGGCGCCGAGCGGGCCGCCCTGACCAACGAGCTGGCCGACATCCGCTCGACGGTCCGCGCGGAGAAGCTGGGTGAGGTGGCAGCCGAGTTCGACCGAGTCCACAGCATCCACAGAGCCGTCGCGGTCGGATCGGTAGATGCCGTGATCACCCCGGAGGAGTTGCGCCCGCAACTCATCGCCGCGCTGGAGGCAGGGCTCTCCTGAGCTAGCAAACCGGTGCTCTGGTTGCGGGGGACGGTCGCCTGGCCGGCTGGGTTTTGGGGGGCGGATCCGCAGCACAGCAGAGGGTGGCAGGAACGCGCTTACCTCGGCGTGTCGGGGCGGTTCTCGGTCGTTGGTGAGTGGTGGCGGTCCGGGCGGCCGGCTTCGTCGCGGCGCGACAGGTGTCTTGGTCGGGACGGTGGTGTCGCGCGGCGACGGATCGGCGGGAATGGGCTCAGCTGGGGTCGGCTGGCGGGTTTTGGTGCCGGTGGCGTGATGCTTGACGCCAGCGGCCCGAGAACCTGCCAGTGGGCACCCCGCCAAAGTGCCGGTCCGGCGTTGGGGAGTCCGACACTGTCGCCGCGCAGGAGGCAGGGGGCTGACCTAGCGCGGGGTGGCTAGGGCGATCGTGAGGTCCAGGACGACTTGAGGGTCGTCCAGGCGGGGGCCGTAGAGGTCGCGGATCTGGCCCATGCGGTAGCGGACTGTTTGCGGGTGGATGTGGAGGGCCGCGGCGACCTCGTCGCGGCGGCCCAGGTGAAGCAGCCACTCGCGGAGGGTCTCGGTGAGTCGGTCGGCGGTGGCCGGGCGGAGGTCCGCGAGGGGTGCGAGGACCTGACGCCGGAGGTCTTCGAGAGCTGCCGGGTCGGACGTGACGACGAACGTGGTCAGGTGCCGCTCGGTGTCGACCGGTTCATCGGGTTCCGAGGTGAGTTGAAGCTGCCGCGCTCGAAGGGCCCGCAGGTACGACGTACGGACGGTCATCCAAGGCTGAGGTGGGCCGACGTACGCCTGGTAACCGCGCAGGTTCCTGAGCAGAGCAAGCCGGGTTGACCCTTCCGAGTCGGGAACCAGGAGAACTGCTGTTTCCGGGGTGCCGTCCTCTTCTTGGATCTCAGGCAGGTCCGCCTCGGGTCGTAGCGTCCGCGGGTCCAGCGCGCCGAGCATGCTGCGAACCTGGGCGCTGGGCAGGATGACCGCGGTCAGCGTGCGCGGTGGTTCCCAGTCGGCTCGTTCGGCCCGGGCGGTCAGCTGTTCGGTTGAGTCGCCGTGCAACAGACCGAGAGCCAGGTCCTGGAGATAGCGCTCTCTGACTCGGCCGGTGGTGGCTAGTTCGTCGGTGTGGCCGGAGACGCTGGCGGCAGAGAGTTCGTCGATGTAGGCGAAGACGAGTTCGGCGAACTTGGCGAGGGTGTCGGCGGGGAGGCCTGCTTCCACGGCTGTGCGGGAGAGTTCGCGCCAGGAGACTCTGGCGCCTACGCGGTACGCGGCTAGCAGGGCGTCCATCGTGCGGCCGCTGCGGGCTTCGCCGCGGCCGAGTATGTACGCGCCCTCGAGAGCCGGAGCGAGCGGCGTACCGGGGTCGCCGCTGCTGGCAAGCCGGAGGAACCCGCCGAGGGCGAGCTGGACGGCGCCTTCGATCTTGGCGCCCATCGGGCCGGCCAGCGCGTTCGTATAGGCGGGCACCTCGACGATGATCGCGGTCACGGTCAGGCCGGCGATGTCCGGCAGCCGGGAGCGCAACAGTTCGACCGCTGCCTCGCCCAGCTCGAGCTCGGCGGCGCCGCGGGCCGTCCGGCTGGTGTGCTCTGGCGGTTGCTGGGCTGGATCCGGCAGCCGAGCCGGATCGACATCGACCATTTCTTTGTTCCCTCCGAACAAGATCGCAGAACAGATTCACCGCTGACGGTCATGAAACTACACCTCCCGTCGAGGATGCTGGAGTGCATGACCACGTTTGCGTCCGACGCCGAGGCCCCGGCCACCCTCCGGGGAAGGCTGCGCGACCGGATTTGGAAGGTCGCGGCAGCTGCAACCCACCCGCTCGACCCCTCCGAGTACCTCGACATGTTCCGCCCGCTGCGAGCCGGCGCTGACCTGCGCGCCCGCGTCATCGAGGTCCGTCGCGAGACGGCCGACGCGGTGACCGTCGTACTGCGTCCCGGCGCAGCCTGGCGCGGCCACCAGCCGGGGCAGTACGTCCGCATCGGCCTTGAGGTCGGCGGCATCCGGTTGTGGCGCTCGTACTCGCTGACCTCCGCTCCGGGGAGCGCCCTCCTCACGATCACGGCCAAGGCGGTCCCGGACGGGCTCGTCAGCGCCCACCTCGCGCAGGAGTTGCGTCCCGGCCAGCTGGTGCACCTCGACCAGGCCGTCGGCGACTTCGTACTTCCGGAGCGGGCACCCCGCAAGGTCCTGTTCGTCACCGGCGGCAGCGGCATCACGCCTGTCATGGGGATGCTGCGCTCCGGCCTCGACCGGCTCGATGACGTTGTGCTCGTGCACTCCGAGTCCTGCCCCGAGGACGTGATCTTCGGCGACGAGCTGCGAGCCTGGGCTGACGCCGGCCACCTGCGGTTGGTCGAGCAGCACACCGACACCCACGGCAGGCTCGACGTTGCGGCGTTGGCGGACGTAGTACCGGATCTGGCGGAGCGGGAGACCTGGGCTTGTGGGCCTGCCGGTCTGCTCGACGCGCTCGAAGAGCAGTGGGCTTCGCTTGAGCTTGGCGGCCTGCACACAGAGCGATTCCGTACTGCGCTCGCTGAACCCGGCGAGGGTGGGACCGTCCACTTCACCGGGACCGGCACCACGATCGAGCTCGACGGCACCACCCCGATCCTCGAGGCCGGCGAGCAGAGCGGCGTACTGATGCCGTCCGGCTGCCGGATGGGGATCTGCTTCTCCTGCGTACTGCCTCTGCGCTCCGGTTCGGTGCGCGACCTTCGCTCCGGCGACGTGACCACTGCCGCGCCCGGCGACGGCGTCCTGATCCAGACCTGCATCTCGGCCGCGGCCGGCGCGTGCGACATCGACTGTTGAGGAAGAGACTCATATGACTGTTCTGCAGAAGAAGGCCGACAACCCGATCGCTCACCTCACGGCTGACGACATCGAGGAGATCGGCCGCCGGCTCGACGCGATCCGCGCCGACGTCATCGCCGAGCGAGGCGCCTCCGACGCGGCGTACATCCGCAAGGTGATCAGCGTGCAGCGCAAGCTGGAGCTGGGCAGCCGGGCCGTGCTGCTCGCCTCGCTGTTCCCGCCGGCCTGGCTGATCGGTACTGCGGGACTCTCGGTGGCCAAGATCCTGGAGAACATGGAGATCGGCCACAACATCATGCACGGCCAGTGGGACTGGATGCGCGACCCGAAGATCCACTCGACCAAGTGGGAGTGGGACCACGCGTCGCCGTCCGAGCAGTGGAAGCACTCGCACAACGAGCTGCACCACACGTACACGAACGTCGTCGGTAAGGACAACGACCTCGGCTACGGCATCATGCGGGTCGACGAGGACCAGAAGTGGTACCCGGCGTACCTGGCCCAGCCGCTGTGGAACTTCATCAACGCGATGTTCTTCGAGTACGGCATCGCGGCGTACGACCTGGAGCTGGGCAAGAACCTGGCCAGCAAGAAGCGCCGGCAGAGCCCGGACTTCAAGGCCCGGTACAAGCAGGTGTTCAAGAAGATCCGTGGCCAGATGACGAAGGACTACGTCGTCCACCCGCTGCTGTCCGGGCCGTCGGCGCTGCACACGCTGGCCGCGAACTTCACCGCCAACATCGTCCGCAACGTCTGGGCGCACTCGGTGATCATGTGCGGTCACTTCCCCGAGGGCGTGCAGACGTTCGAGAAGAAGTCGATCGACGGCGAGACCCGCGGCGAGTGGTACCTGCGGCAGATGCTCGGCTCGGCCAACATCTCCGGCGGCCGCGCGATGCACATCATGACCGGCAACCTCTCGTACCAGATCGAGCACCACCTGTTCCCGGACCTGCCGAGCAACCGGTACCAGGAGATCGCGCCGCAGGTGCAGCAGCTGTTCCGAGACTACGGTCTCGCGTACACGACCGGCCCGCTGCCGAAGCAGGTCGCGTCGGCGTGGTCGAAGGTGTTCCGGCTGTCCCTCCCCAACGACTTCGCACAGAAGCTGTCGGCTGCCGCCCGATTCCGCCTCCAGGGCCAGCCGAACGGCCAGCTGACCGCCTGATCCGCGCCGGCTGCCGCTCGGGGGACGGCGGCCGGCAGTACTGGTTGCAGAGTTGAAACCGCGCCTGTGGCTGCTTGGTGACCCAGTGTCGACTACTCTTGGGGCATGCGTTCAGCCAGGGGAGGCGTACGCGGTGGTACTCAGGCCTTGATCAAGCTGATCGGCGTGAGTGTTCTCGCGGGTGCGCTGTCGGCTGGGCTGGTGATCCCGTTCGCGGGGTTCGCGGGCAGCAGCACCGCCACAGTCGCCGGGTCGGTGAAGGACCTGCCGGTCGAGTTGACGACGGCTCCGCTGGCGACCCGGAGCCGGATTCTGGCCGCGGACGGCAGCCTGATCGCGACCATGTACGAGCAGAACCGGGTGCCGGTGACGCTCAACAAGGTCAGCCCGATCATGCAGAAGGCGATCGTGGCGATCGAGGACGACCGGTTCTACGAGCACGGCGCGCTCGATGCCAAGGGCACGCTGCGGGCGCTGGTCCGCAACCAGTCCGAGGGCAGCGTCCAGCAGGGTGGCTCGAGCATCACCCAGCAGTTCGTGAAGCTGACCCTGGTCGAGAAGGCCAAGACGCAGGCGCAGCGCGAGCTGGCGACGGCGGTCACGTACGAGCGCAAGCTGGCCGAGCTGCGCTACGCGATCGCGGTCGAGGAGGAGTACTCCAAGGACGAGATCCTGGAGAAGTACCTGAACCTGGTGAACTTCGGCGACGGCACCTACGGCATCCAGGCGGCCGCGCAGCACTACTTCCACGTGGCGGCCAAGGATCTCAACCTCCCGCAGGCCGCGATGCTCGCCGGGCTGGTGAAGAACCCGACCGGGTACGACCCGACCAACAACCTCAAGCGCTCCCGCGAGCGCCGCGACGTCGTGCTGCGCCGGATGGCCGAGCTGAACGTGATCACCGCCAAGCAGGCGGCCGCGGCCATCAAGACGCCGATCGACCTGAGCCACATGTACAAGGTCAAGGCCGGCTGCGCCAACTCGCCGTACCCGTTCTTCTGCGAGTACGCCGTCTCGAAGCTGCTCGACAACCCGGCGCTCGGCAAGACCCGCGCGGACCGGGAGCACTTCCTCAAGACCGGCGGGATCACGGTACGAACCTCGCTCGACCCGCGGATCCAGGCGGCCGCGCAGAAGTCGATCAGCGCGCACACGAAGAAGACCGACTCGGCCATCGCGGCGATCACCATCGTTCAGCCCGGCACCGGGCTGGTACGGGCGATGGTGCAGAGCCGGCCGTACGGGGCCGGGCGCAACCAGACGGCGTACAACTACAACGTCGAGAAGTCGTATGCCGGTGGCTACGGCGGGTTCCAGAACGGCTCGACGATGAAGGCGTTCACGATCGCGGCGGCGCTGTCCAAGGGCCTGCCGATGAGCTACAAGATCAACTCGCCGAAACAGATCGACCTCAGCGGCAAGAAGTTCACCACCTGCAAGGGCACCACCGAGGACCCCGACTACACGCCGCAGAACTCCACCAAGAGCGGGTACCTGAGCATGGTCGAGGCGGCCCGCGCCTCCACCAACACGTACTTCCTGCAGCTGTCCCAGCGCACCGGGCTGTGTGCGCCGGCCACCATCGCGGCCAAGCTCGGGATGTACAACGCGCAGACCCTCGCCCCGCTGGACCAGGTGGTCTCGTTCACCCTCGGCGTCGGCTACACGACGCCGCTGATGCTCTCGAACGCCTACGCCACCTTCGCCGCCCGCGGCAAGTACTGTGCTCCGCTGATCGTCACCTCGGTGGTGAACAAGGCGGGCCGGCCGATCCAGACGCCGGGCATCACCTGCCGGCAGGCGCTTCAGCCGGGCGTGGCCGACGGGGTGAACCGGGTGCTGAGCGCGGTGATGGAGCCGGGCGGCACCGGCGGCAAGCTGAACTTCGGCAAGTGGGATCTGGCCGGCAAGACCGGAACGATCCAGGAGAACAAGGCGGTGTGGTTCGCCGGCTACGCGCCGAACTTGGCCGGCGCCGCGGTGGTCGCCGATGCCACGCTCCCGTACACGAACCTGATGTACGGCCACGACCTGAACGGCGAGGACATCTCCGACCCGACCGGCTCCGGTACTGCCGGTCCGCTGTGGAAGACCGCGATGCAGAACGCGCTGCAGGGCATGCCGCTGCGCCGGTTCACCGCTCCCAGCGACCGCCTCGTCAACGGCACCCCCGCGCAGCAGAAGGCGCAGGCGGAGCTCGACAAGAAGTACGAGGCGGAGAAGAAGGCGAAGGAAGAGAAGAACAAGCCCAAGCCGCCGAAGCCGCCGGTACCGCCCACCAAGCCGCCGGTACCACCGACGAAGCCGCCCGTGATGCCTCCGCCGCCGGTCAAACCGGCCACCCAGCGATGAAGCGCGGTCAACGATGACGGCAGAGCTCGTCGCCCAGGCGAAGGCCGACCTGGCCGTCCACCTCGGCATCGACGAGGCCGATGTGACCGTGGTCAGCTCCGAGGAGGTGACCTGGCCCGACGGCAGCCTTGGTTGCCCTAAGCCCGGACGCTTCTACACACAGGCTGTTGTCAAAGGCACCCGGACGGTACTCGAGGCCGACGGGGCCCGGTACAACTACCATTCGGGCGGCGGACAGCCGCCGTTCCTCTGCACGTCCTGACCAAGGACCTGGCCGGACACCGGCTACGGTGACTATGAGCGTGATGCTCGAACCACGTCACCGACCGGAAGGCGAACGATGTTGGGGTTGCCGGGGCAGATCAAGGTCTGTCTGTTCGATCTCGATGGGGTGCTGACCGATACCGCGGCGGTGCACGCGGCGGCGTGGAAGGAGATGTTCGACGACTTCCTGCGCGCCCACGCGGAGAAGGCGGGCATCCCGTTCGTCCCGTTCGACGCCCACCACGAGTACGACGCTCACGTGGACGGCAAGCCGCGCGCCGACGGCGTCCGCGACTTCCTCACCTCGCGTGGCATCACGCTGCCCGAGGGTGAGCCCGACGACGCGCCGGGCACGCAGACGATCAACGGGCTCGGCAACCAGAAGAACATCGCCGTCCTGCGCCGCATCCACGACGACGGCGTCCGGGTCTTCGAAGGCTCCCGGCGCTACCTCGAGGCAGCCAAGGAGGCCGGGCTGCGGCGAGTGGTGGTGTCGTCGAGCGCGAACACCCAGCAGGTGCTCGAGGTGACCGGCCTCGCGCCGCTGGTGGAGCACCGGATCGACGGCGTGACGATCCGCGAGACCGGACTGAAGGGCAAGCCCGCGCCGGACACCTTCCTGGCAGGCGCGAAGTGGTGCGGGGTCGAGCCGTCCGAGGCCGTCGTCTTCGAGGACGCGCTGGCCGGAGTACAGGCCGGCCGGGCCGGAAAGTTCGGCTATGTGGTCGGGGTGGACCGGGTCGGGCAGGCCGATCAGCTGAAGAGCAACGGCGCCGACATCGTCGTGAAGGACCTCGCCGAATTGATCGACGGGTCTGAAGGAGAAACGCGATGATCGACCGCGGACCGCACCCGATCGAGCCCTGGCAGCTGCGCGAGACCGAGCTGCCGTTCGACAAACTCGCCCAGGCGGAGTCCCTGTTCGCGCTCTCCAACGGGCACATCGGCCTGCGCGGCAACCTCGACGAGGGGGAGCCGTACGCGATCCCCGGTACCTACCTGAACTCCTTCTACGAGCAGCGCCCGCTCCCGTACGCCGAAGCCGGCTACGGCTACCCCGAGTCGGGGCAGACCCTGGTCGACGTCACCAACGGCAAGCTGATCCGGCTGCTCGTCGACGATTCGCCGCTCGACGTCCGGTACGGCGAACTGCACTCGCACGAGCGCCGCCTCGACTTCCGGACCGGCATCCTCACCCGCGAGCTCGACTGGACCTCACCGGCCGGCAAGCGGATCAAGGTGCGGTCCCGGCGAATGGTCTCGCTGACCCAGCGTGCGGTCGCGGCGATCGAGTACGTCGTGGAAGCAGTCGACCAGCCGGTCCGCTTCGTCGTCCAGTCGGAACTGGTCGCAAACGAGAAGCAGCCGAAGTTGTCGAACGACCCTCGCGTCTCGGCAGTCCTCGAGAACCCGCTGGAAGCGGTCTCGCAGGACAGCGACGACGAGGAAGTGATCCTGGTCCACCGGACCCGGTCCAGCAACCAGTTGATGGCCGCGGGCATGACTCACACGGTCGAGTGCCCGGCCCGTACCGAGGTGGATGTCGACGTCCGCGAGGACTGGGGACGGACGACGGTCGTGGCGGAGCTGCAGCCGGGGGAGTCCATCCGGGTGGTGAAGTTCCTCGCCTACGGCTGGTCGAGTCTGCGGTCGGAGACGGCGATCACCGACCAGGTATCGGCGGCGCTGGTGGGTGCGAAGTTCTCCGGCTGGGACGGCCTGGTCGCCCAGCAGAAGGTTTTCCTGGACGACTTCTGGGATGCGGCAGACGTCGAGGTCGAGGGCAATCCGGAGTTGCAGCAGGCGGTCCGCTTCGCCCTGTTCCACGTCCTGCAGTCCGGCGCGCGGGCCGAGCGGCGGGCCATTCCGTCGAAGGGCCTGACCGGCGCCGGGTACGACGGGCACACCTTCTGGGACACCGAAGGCTTCGTACTGCCGGTACTGATCTTCACGATGCCCGACGCGGCAGCCGACGCGTTGCGCTGGCGGCACGGCACGATGTCGATGGCGAAGGAGCGCGCCGAGGTGCTCGGGTTGCGCGGCGCGGCGTTCCCGTGGCGCACGATCCGGGGACAGGAGTGCTCGAGCTACTGGCCGGCCGGTACTGCGGCCTTCCACCTCAATGCCGACATCGCCGCGGCGGTGGACAGCTATCACCTCGCGACAGGTGACGACGCCTTCATCAAGGACTGCGGTCTGGAGTTGCTCGTCGAGAGTGCCCGGTTGTGGATGTCGCTCGGGCATCACGACCGGCACGGCAAGTGGCACCTGCCGGGCGTGACCGGCCCGGACGAGTACAGCGCCGTTGCCGACGACAACGTCTTCACCAACTTGATGGCCGCGCGCAACCTTCGGATCGCGGCCTCCTTCGTCACGCGGTTCCCCGACGACGCCCGCCGGTTCGACGTGGACACCGAGGAGGAGGCCAGCTGGCGGGACGCCGCGGCCGCCGTCTACATCCCGTACGACAAGGAACTAGGCGTGCACCCGCAGTCGGAGGGGTTCACCGACTACGCGCTGTGGGACTTCGAGGGGTACAAGGACAAGTACCCGTTGCTGCTGCACGCCCCGTACTTCGAGCTGTACCGCCGCCAGGTCGTCAAGCAGGCGGACCTGACGCTGGCGATGTTCTGGTGCGGCGACCAGTTCACGCCCGAGCAGAAGGCGCGCAACGTCGACTACTACGAGCGGATCACGGTCCGGGACTCGTCCTTGTCGGCCTGCGTGCAAGCGGTGACGGCGGCGGAGGTCGGCCATCTCGGCCTCGCCTACGACTACGCGTACGAGGCTGCGCTGATCGACCTGCTCGATCTGCACCACAACACCGGCGACGGTCTGCACATGGCGTCGCTCGCCGGTGCCTGGACCGCGCTCGTCGCCGGCTTCGGCGGTCTGCGGGCGCGCGAAGCAGGGCTCTCCTTCCAACCGGTACTTCCGACCGGGCTGAACAAGCTGGCTTTCACCGTCCGCTGGCGCGGGGTCCGGTTGCGGGTGGAGATCCGCCAGGACCACGTCACGTACTCCGTCCATGACGGCCCGGACGCCAGCCTCACGATTCTCCATGAGGGGGAGGAGATCGAAGTGACCGTCGGCAAGCCGGTGACCTTGCCGGTCCATCCCCGCAAGCCGTTGCTGCCCCGGCCGACTCAGCCGCTTGGGCGCGAGCCGCTGTCAGCTCTGGGCAACACCACGTCGACCCGCCATTGACTCGTTCGACTGTTGGCCCCCGCCCGTCACAGGGCGAGGGGCCACTCTGTCTTAGCTGGTAGGCCGGGATCCGCCGGCCGTGGCTCAGCCAGAGGAAGGCAACAGATCATGAGTGAGCAGAAACCGGTCGTCGTACTCGTCCACGGAGCGTTCGCCGAGTCGGCGAGCTGGAACGGTGTGATCCAGCAGTTGCAGGCGAAGTCGATCGAGGCGGTCGCCGTGGCGAACCCGCTGCGCAGCGTCGCCGGGGACGCGGCCTACGTGCGCGACGTCATCGCGGGGATCGGGCGGCCCGTAGTACTGGTCGGGCATTCGTACGGCGGCTTCGTGATCACCGAGGCAGGCGCCGGCAACGATGCGGTCGTCGGGCTCGTGTACGTCGATGCCTTCGCGCCCGACCATGGGGAGAATGCGTTCGACTTGTCCGGCAAATTCCCCGGCAGCACGCTGGGCGAGGCGCTCAACGCCTACCCGGTGGCCACCGGCGGCAACGAGTTGGCCATCAAGCCGGAGCTGTTCCATCACCAGTTCTGCGCGGATGTGTCCGCCGAGCAGGGCGCGCTGATGGCTGCCACTCAGCGGCCGGTCACCCAGGCTGCGCTCACCGATGCCCTGCCGACCGAGAAGCCGGCCTGGACGACCATCCCCTCGTGGTTCGTGATCAGTGACCAGGACCTGAACATCCCGGTCGCAGCCCACCGGTACTTCGCCGAGCGGGCCGGCTCCCGCGGTACTCGCGAGGTCCCCGGCGGATCGCACGCGTTGAGCGTCTCCCAGCCGGCCGCGGTCGCCGCGACGATCCTCGAGGCGGTCGACGCCGTCGCGGGTTGAGGTGGGACCTGCACAAAACCTTCACGAGTCGTCCGCCACTCCCGACCAGGTGGACTCCTAGTCTCAAGCTATGTCAGTCAGCGCAGGGGCCAGGATCCTCGTGGTCGAGGACGAGCCGGTGATCAACCAGGCGGTCACCGATCGGTTGCGCGGCCAGGGGTACGAGGTCGTCCAGGCATGGGACGGGCCCGGCGCGGTCTCGCAGTTCACTGAGACGGCACCGGACTTGGTGCTGCTCGACGTGATGCTGCCGGGATTCGACGGTCATGAGGTGTGCCGGCGGATCCAGGCCGCGCGGCCGGTACCGGTGCTGATGCTGACCGCTCGCGACGACGAAGCGGACATCCTGGTCGGCCTTGGCGTCGGTGCCGACGACTACCTGACCAAGCCGTTCCGGATGCGGGAGTTGGTGGCCCGCGTCGGTGCTCTGCTGCGCCGGGTCGATCGTGCCGCTGAGCTGGCCAACCGACCGACGACCACTGACCTCGGTGACCTGCGCGTCGATGCTGCAGCGCGGCGGGTTTGGGTCGCGGAGACCGAGGTACACCTGACGCCGACCGAATTCGATCTGCTGCTCTGCCTGGCCGCCAGCCCCGGCGTCGTACTGACCAGAGAGAACCTGTACGCCGAAGTCTGGGGCTGGCCGGGTGCCTCCGGGACCCGCACGGTCGACAGTCATGTGAAGGCGCTCCGGTCGAAGATCGGCGCCGACCGCGTCCGTACCGTGCATGGCGTCGGCTATGCGTTGGAGCCGGGCGCATGAGCTCGCCGATCCTCAACCAGGTCACGTCGGTCAAGGTCAAGCTCGGGCTGCTCGTCGCGGTCAGCGTCACCGTGGCGTCGATCCTCGCGGCGACCGGTGCTGTCGGCGGCGTGCCCTTCTGGCTAACGGTTCCGGTGACGGTCGCCCTGGCGCTCGGGGTGACTCAGTTGCTGGCGGTCGGGATGACTTCGCCGCTGCGGGAGATGACCGCGGCGGCTCGGGGGATGGCTCGCGGCGACTACTCCGCCCGGGTGACGGCGACTTCGAGCGATGAAGTGGGGGAGTTGGCTCGGGCGTTCAACCGAATGGCCGAGGACCTCTCAGCCGTCGACCGGCAGCGCCGCGAGCTGGTGGCGAATGTGAGTCACGAGCTCCGTACTCCGCTCGCGGCGCTGTGCGCAGTACTGGAGAACCTGGTCGACGGCGTGGCTGAGCCGGATCCGGTCGCCCTCCGTACTGCGCTCGACCAGGCCGAGCGGCTGGCCGCGCTCGCCTCCGATCTGCTCGACCTCGCCCGGGTCGACGCGGGCAAGGCCAAGCTGTCGACCACCGAAGTCGCGGTGGGGGAGTTGCTGGAGCAGGCCGTGGCGGAGGCGAAGGTCTCGGGTCGCGAGGTCCGGTACGACGTGAGCGTCACGCCGACCTGGCTCACGGTGCCGGCCGATCTGTCTCGGCTGCATCAACTGGTCGCGAACCTGCTCGACAACGCGTCCCGGCACAGTCCGGCCGGTGGAGTAGTCCGGCTGGTGGCGCTCGCGACCGCCGAGGGTTGGCGGTTGGAGGTCACCGACGAAGGACCGGGTATCCCGGTCGCCGATCGGGACCGCGTCTTCGAACGCTTCGGCACGCTGGCCGAGACCGAGGGCGGCGGCGGTACCGGCCTGGGCCTCGCCATCGCCCGCTGGGTCACCGACCTCCACGGCGGCACCATCCACTTCGTCGAATCAGAGACCACCGGCGCCCGAGTCCGCGTCGACCTCCCGCGTAAACCACTAGAACATCGTCAGATCTCGACCAAGGCCGAGGAGCCCGTCATGTCCCAACCGGTCATCACTCCTACACCTGCAGCGCCCCCCGGGCCTGAGTCTCCGATGGATGCGTTGTTCGGGAAGTTCTGGCCTGATGCGCGGATTCCCGGCAACGTGCGGGCCGTGCTCTACAGCCTTGCGGCGGGGCTGTTGGCCGGGATCGTCCTGCCGTTCCGCGACATGGGCATCGGGTATGCCATCGTCATCCTCGCCGCCGGCGGCGTGATCCTGACCTTCGCCGCCAACCGCCGCTCGCGCTTCACCCAGGCCTGCGCGGTGCTCTGTGCGCTCCTGGCACTCACCACCGTCGTCCGCGACGCCGAGTGGATCGTGATCCTCTCCATCCTGGCCAGCGGCGTGCTCTGCGTGGCCGGGCTCGTCAACGGCCGGAGCACGCCCGCGTTCATCCTGGCCGGCATCTCGCTGCCGCTGGCCGGACTGCGCGGCCTGCCCTGGCTCGGACGTTCCCTGCAAGCCGTCACCAGCCTGCGCAAGAGCGCGGCGGCGGTACGTACCGTCATCTGGTCCGTCCTCGGCGTCCTCATCTTCGGGCTCTTGTTCGCGTCCGCCGACGCGCTCTTCAAGAAGTGGGCGGGCGCGATCATCCCGGACCTGAACCTCGATTCCTTTGTCCTGCGGGCTTTCCTGACCGTCTTCATCGGCGGCATCGTGCTGGCAGCGACGTACCTGGGCCTGAACCCACCGAAGGTCGAGACCGCCACCCGCCCCGTACGTCCGGTCGCCCGCCGCTACGAGTGGCTGGCGCCGGTACTGCTCGTCGACGCCGTCTTCCTCGTCTTCCTCATCGCCCAGGCAACGGCGAGCTTCGGCGGCCATGAGTACGTCGAACGCATCACCGGCCTCACCTACGCGGAGTACGTGCACCAAGGCTTCGGCCAACTCACCGTCGCCACCGCCCTCACCCTGCTCGTCGTCTGGGCAGCAGCCCGCAAAGCACCCCGTACTACGCCCGCCGACGTCCTCTGGTTGCGCGGCTCCCTCGGCGTACTCTGCGTGCTGACCCTGGTCGTCGTCGCCTCCGCCCTCTACCGCATGCACCTCTACCAAGAGGCCTACGGCTTCACCCAACTACGCTTGCTGGTGGACGTTTTCGAAGGCTGGCTCGGCCTGCTCGTGGTCGGTGTGATCGTGACCGGCATAACCCTCAAGGCAACCTGGCTACCCCGAGCGGCCCTCCTCAGCGGCGCCACCCTCTTGCTCGGCCTGGCCGCGATCAACCCCGACGCCTGGATCGCCCAGCACAACGTCGACCGCTACACCGCCACCGGAAAGGTCGACTGGGTCTTCCTACAAGGCCTCTCAGACGACGCCGTCCCCGTCCTCGCCAAACTCCCCGCCCAGGATGCCAACTGCGCCCTCAAAGGCCACGAGACCAGCAACGACGACTGGCTCGAATTCAACTACGGCCGCCACCGCGCCCGCCCCCTCCTGAACGCACACCCCAGCAACACGACAGCGGTCTGCGCTCCCCGCTGAGCTGTCACAGCCGGTGCGGCTGCTCTGTCTAAGTTTCCATGAATGATGTCTCCGCAGGAGCCCGGATCGACACGCTGGAGAGCCTTCGCCAGCATCTGCAGTGGGCGGTCGAGCTGGAGCACGCGACGCTACCGCCGTACATGACTGCTTTGTACTCGCTCGACGAGAACAAGAACCCGGACGCGGTCCAGGTGGTGAGCAGCGTCTTCGTCGAGGAGATGATCCACCTCGCGCTCGCGGCGAACCTGCTCAACGCCGTCGGTGGTCACCCGCAGTTGGACACGCGCGAGATGCTGCCCCGCCATCCACGGCGGCTGCCGCACGCTGCCCCGGCGCTGGAGTTGTCGCTGGTTCCGTTCGGGCCGGAGGCGATCGAGATGTTCCTCCGGCTGGAGCTGCCGGCGCCGCACGGTGGGCCGGCCGAGGGGGATCAGTACGAGACGATCGGGCAGTTCTACGACGCGATCGAACTGGGGTTGCGCGAGCTGTGCGACCAATTCGGCGAGGAGAAGGTCTTCACCGGTGATCCGGCGCGGCAGCTGACCGCGGATCACTTCGGGCACAGCGCCGGCGCACTGAACCCGGTCACCGATCTCGAGTCGGCCCTAGCCGCGCTCGAGGAGATTGTCGAGCAGGGCGAGGGCACGTCGCGGGGCGAGGTCTGGGACGGCGACCACGACATCTTCCACCGCGATCGGGACGAGGTCGCGCACTACTTCCGATTCCAGGAGCTCAAGCTCGGGCGGCGGTACCAGCGCGGTGACACGCCCGAGTCCGGCCCGACGGGCGAGCCGGTCGCGGTCGACTACACCGGCGTACAGCCCGTACGCCCCAACTCACGACTGGCCGACCACGGCCTGGACAGCCCGATCCGGCAGGCGCAGGAGGAGTTCAACGGGATCTACTGCAACCTGCTGCAACTCCTGGAGCAGGCAACCAACGGCGAACCGTCCTTGCTCCGCACGGCGACCGGCATGATGTACCAGCTCAAGGGCAAGGCCCAGGCCCTGATGGCGATGCCCGATGCCGAGGGATACACCGCCGGACCGACCTTCGAATACGTCGAGCCAGAACTCCGCGCCTGACCCATTGCGCTGTCACATCCAGGAGGGCTATCTGGTCTTTACTAGAGAGACCTAGAGAGTCGAGGACAACGTGCGCACGATCCTGGTGGTTGGTGGCGGGTACGCCGGCTTCTACACGGCCTGGAAGCTGGAGAAGAAGCTCCGGCGGGGTGAGGCGGAGATCGTACTGGTCGATCCGCGTCCCTACATGACCTACCAACCGTTCCTGCCCGAGGTGGTGGCCGGGTCGATCGAGGCCCGGCACGCGGCGGTGTCGCTGCGGCGGCATCTCAAGCGGACCAGGATCCTGGCGGGCACGGTCACCGCGATCTGCCATCGGCACAAGACGGTGACCGTCCGGCCGTCGCTCGGGCCCGACGTAGAGCTGAACTACGACATCATCGTGGTCACCGCCGGCGCCGTCACGCGCAAGCTGGCGATCCCGGGCGTGGCCGAGCAGGCGATCGGCATGAAGCACGTCGAGGAAGCGGTGGCGATCCGTGACCGGCTGCTGACCGCCTTCGACCAGGCCGCTGTCCTCGAGCCCGGTCCGCTCCGCAGCCGGCTGCTCACCGTGACGTTCGTCGGTGGTGGCTTCTCCGGCGTCGAGGGCTTCGGCGAATTGTTGTCGCTGGCAACCTCTTTGCTGAAGTCGTATCCCCAGCTGGACGCGAGCGAGCTGCAGTTCCATCTGATCGAGGCGGCGGGCCGGATCCTGCCCGAGGTCACTGACGTACCAGGACAGTGGGTGGTGCGGTCGCTGGAGAAGCGTGGCGGGCACGTCCACCTGAACAGCCAGATCGTCTCGGCCACCGACGGTCATGTGGTGCTGTCGACCGGCGAGGAGTTCGACACCGAGCTGATGGTGTGGACGGCCGGCAACGCCGCGAACCCGATGGTCCGCAGCCACACCGACCTGCCGATCGACGCGCGTGGCCTGCTCAGCGTGCGGGCCGACCTTCGCGTCGGTACGAAGGACGAGGTGATTCCGGACGCGTGGGGTGCCGGCGACGACGCAGCGGTTCCCGACCTGGCGTCGGAGATCCCGGGCGCTCTCACGGTGCCGAACGCGCAGCACGCGGTACGGCAGGGCAAGCTGCTGGCGAAGAACATCATCGCCGTACTCCGCGGCCGCGAGCCCAAGAACTACGTGCACCACAGCCTCGGCTCGGTCGCCACCCTCGGACTCGGCCGCGGCATCTTCCAGTACCGCCGCCTGGTGATCAAGGGTCTGCCCGCCTGGCTGATGCACCGCGGCTACCACGTGCTCGCGGTGCCGACCTGGGAACGCAAGATCCGGGTGGCCGCGATCTGGCTGACCGGCTTCCTGTTCGGTCGCGACATCGTCTCGCTCGCCTCGGTCCAGCACCCGCGAGACGCGTTCCTGGCCGAGGACCTGCCGAGGAAAGCCGCTGACCGCGGTACGGCGAAAACTGCTCAGAATTTGCCGTGATCAAGGCCTTACGGGCGGTGAACGGCTGACCTAGACTCCGAGCCTCCGACTCGGACCACAGGGAGGGGGGCGTCATGCGCTGCATCGAGCCGCCAGAAGAGAGCTGACCCGTCGCTGGACCCTGAAGCAGGGCGCTGCGCCCGGTGGCTCCGGCCCCGGGCGCAGTCGTCAAGGCACCCGGTATCCGTTGGTACCGGTCGACCGTGCGAGGACCGATGCCCGCCGTCTCCGTCGACATCCAGCAGCTCGATCAGAACCTGCAGCGCTTCCACCACCAGGTGGCGGCCGCCGGCCGCGTGACCAGAGCGCACTTCAAGGCACATCGCACCACCGAGCTGGCAGTGCGGCAGTTTGCGGCCGGTGCCGTGGGTATTGCCGTCCACTCCGCGCAGGCCGCTCTCGACCTGGCTAAGGCGGGAGTGACCGACGTTGTGGTGGCGTGGCCCTGGCAGGAGCCGTGGCGCTGGCCCCTGTACGTCGATGCCGCCCGTGAACTCGAGTACTTCGCTGTCCACGTCGACACCGCGGAGACGATCACGGGGCTCGGACGAGTGGCTGCCGCCGCCGGAGTACAGGTTGGCGCGCGGATCGACCTGCGGCACACACCGGTAGCTGATGTCCTCCCGCTGGCCCGTTTGGTTGCGGCCACTCCGGGCGTGCGGCTGGACGGGGTGACCGGCTACCAGGGGCCCGAAACACCGCAGGACATCGTCGACTTCGCGGCGCTCGGGCAACGTCACGCCGAGCAGTTGGTCGAGGTCGCCGAGTCGATCAAGGCTGACGGCATCGACTGCCCGGTGGTGAGCGCGGGTGGTACTCCGACCGCCGCGGGCGCGCTCCTCGTCGACGGCATCACCGAGATCGTCGCCGGCGCCTACGCGACGTTGGACGGCGGACTGGCTGCAGCGGGCGCGTGCGAGCTGAAGGAGGTCGCCATCAGCGTGGCGAGCGATCGCCCGGATCTGTTGACCGCCTGCGGCCAGCCTTGGGCTCCTGAGGTGGTGTCGGTGCCGTTGAACGACCGGCTGCTGCCCGGCCACGTCTGCCCGCTGGCCAAGAACCTGATGCGTGCCAAGGTCGAGCTCACCGTGCTCGACGGTGACACAGTGGTCGACCGATGGCTGCCGCGCGGCAGACCTGATCGCGAGTAGCCGGTGCCGACGCGGTTCTGGCTCTTCCTCAGCGCGCGAACGGTGTCCGTGCTCGGCAACTCGTTCGGGCCGATCGCGCTCGCGTTCGGAGTTCTCTCGCTGCCCGGTACCACGCCGGCGACGCTGGGCGTAGTACTGGCTGCGCAAAGCGTTCCCCAGTTGGCGTTGCTCCTGCTGGGCGGTGTGATCGGCGACCGATTCCCCAGGTACCGCGTGCTCGTCCTGGCCGAACTCGTGTCGGGCATCGCCTATGCCGCGTTGGCGACCATGCTGCTGACCGGGCACGCACCGATCCTCGGATTGTGCGCTGCTGCCTTCGTCGCCGGAGCAGCCTCCGCCCTGCTACTGCCGTCGCTGACCGGAACGGTGGCTGACCTGGTGCCGGCCGACTCGCTGCAAAGCGCCAACGGGCGGCTCAGGTTGGGCACGAACTCGGCTCGCATCGCCGGCGTGGTCGCGGCCGGGGCAACCGTCGCGTGGCTCGGACCCGGCGTCGCGCTCGCGGTCGACGCGGCCACCTATCTCGTCGCGGCCGGGCTGCTGAGCGCGCTCCGGTTGCCCGGTACGGTCCGCGCCGGGCGCCGTGATCTGGTGGGCGACCTGCGGGTGGGCTGGCGTGAGTTCGCGAGCCGGTCCTGGTTGTGGACCACCGTCGCGGCGGCCGGACTGATCAACGCCGCATCGACGGCCTCCTTCGGTGTGCTCGGTCCGGCGCTGGCCAAGGACCGGCTCGGCGGTGCGTTGGCCTGGTCGCTGGTACTGGCCGGCTACGCGGTCGGGATGCTGGCCGGTGTCGTGGTGGCGATCAGGTTCAAGCCGGCGCGTCCCTTGCCGACGTCGTTGCTGTTCGCCTTGCTGCTGGCGCTTCCGCTGCTGGCTCTCGGCTTCCGGGCGCCGTTGCCGGTCATCGTCGGCGCGGCGATCTGCGCGGGCATCGCGACGGATGTCTTCGGCGTTCTGTGGGACACCATCATGCAGACCGAGGTCCCCGCCGACGCGTTGTCGCGGGTCAGTTCGTACGAGTACTTGTTCGCCCTCTCGCTGAAACCCGTCGCAGCGGTCGTCGCCGGTCTGGCTGCCACCGGCCTGGGACCGGCGACCGGACTGTTGCTCTTCGGCGGCCTGATGATCGTGGCCGCGGCGGGCGCGCTCGCCAACCCGGCCGTCCGGCTTCACCTCCCCGACAAGACCTTGGAGTCCGCCCATGAGTGAGGGATACGTCGAAGGATTCGCCCAGGCCTACGACCAGTTCTGGCGCCCGTACCCGGCCAAGTCCGCGCAGTCGCTGCTGAAACTGCTGCAGTCGTTGACTCCCGAGGCCCGCCGCGTACTCGACGTCGGTTGCGGCACTGGGATCGTGGCTGAGCATTTGATGCAGGCAGGCTTAGCGGTGACCGGCCTGGACATGTCGCCGGCCATGCTCGCCCGGGCCAGGGAGAGGCTCGGCGATGATGCGGTGCTGATCGAGGGGGATGCGGCGGACTTCACCGTCGACGTGCAGTTCCCGGTCGCTGTGTCGACCTACGACATCCCGAACCACCTGCCGGACCTGGACCGGATCGCGGCCTACCTGCAGTGTGTGTACAACGCCGTCGCACCAGGCGGGTTGTTCGCCTTCGACATCGCCACCGTCGCGGGACTGCGCGGGATGAACACGGTCCAGATCCGCGACACCGAAGAGGCGATGCTGCTGTTCCGCGGCGCGCTGAACGAGAGCGCCGGCGTCGGCTTCTACCGCATCTCCGGAGTCGTCCGGGCCGAGGACGGCCGGTACGACCGGTTCGAAACCACGATGACCAACATCGTCGTACCGGTCGATCATCTGCTGAAGCTGGTTGCCGACGCGGGCTGGGTCGATACCTACCTGGCCGCCCAGGACGACCTGCTCACCCCACTCGACGAGGTGCCCGACGAGTTGCGGCACGTCTTCGTCATCTCCCGCAAACCGGCCTGACAGCGAGAGTCCCAGCCACTGGCAGGTTTTCGGGCCGCTGGCGGCAAGCTTCACGCCAGCGGCACCAAAACCCGCCACTGACCTCGAAATCGCCGACGCCCCTAATCCGCGCCGGCCTTGCCGGCGGGGCATCGCGATGGATGACTCCGCCGGCTTCGACCTCAGCTGGTGATCAGCCGAGGTAGTCGCGCCAGGGGCCGGTGATGGCCAGGGTGATGCCGGGGGTCTGGATGTTGACGAAGAGCACCTTGCCGTCCTCGGAGAAGGTCGGGCCGGTGAACTCGGAGTCGTTGAGCATGTTGCGGGCGATCGCGTAGGTCGGGCCGCCGGGCACCGAGCTCAGCACGTGGCTGCTGGCCAGGCCGTCCTCGGCCAGGATCAGCGAGCCCCACGGGGTGACGGTCACGTTGTCCGGAGCGTCGAAGTTGAAGTCGTCGTACTTCGCCTTGGCGCCCTGGTCGGCGGCCGGGTTGGCCGGGAAGTAGGTGACCAGTTGGATGGTCTGGTGCTTGTAGTTGTAGAACCAGATCATGCCCTCGTGCGGGACACCGTCGGCCGGGATGTCGGTGGTACCGATCTTGGCGAACGAGTTGACCACGTAGACGCCGTCGTGGGTGCCGTAGACGCCCTCGAACTTCTTGCCGCGGGTGACCTGGCCGTCGGTGAACTGCTTGCGGGCGGAGACCGAGACGGCGTCGCGGTCGGGGACCGGCACCCAGGCGACCCGGAACGGACGCAGCAGCTGCGCCGAGGTCAGGTACGCGACGTCCGGGATCGGCTTGCCGTCGTCGTTGAGGATCGCCATCGCCTCGAGGGTGCCGAAGTTGACGTCCTGCAGGTCCTTCCAGCTGTCCTTGCCGAGCCGGTAGCCGGCCGGGGCGGTCCAGCGGTAGAAGGATCCGTTCGGGCCGGAGGCGTCCTCGGACAGGTAGACGTGCTGCTTGTCGCGATCGACCGCGACCGCCTCGTGGGCGAACCGGCCGAGCGCCTTCAGCGGCACCGGGTGCGCGGTCTTGCCGTCGGTCCAGACCTCGAAGACGTAGCCGTGGTCCTTCAGCCGGGTGGTGCCGTTGGCCTTGTTCTCGGTCTCCTCACAGGTCCACCAGGTGCCCCACGGCGTCGGGCCGCCGGCGCAGTTGGTGAGGGTGCCGGAGATACCGACCCACTCGCCGTGGTTGGTGCCGTCGCGGTCGACCGAGATGACGGTGCAGCCACCGGCCGAGCCGACGCCCGAGTCGTAGACGGTGCCGGCGATCTGCGGTACGCCGAGCGGGTCGTTGGCGCTGATCTCGTGGTTCTGGATCAGCGTGTACTGCTTGGTGCCGTTGCCGAAGACCGCCGTGCCGTCGTGCAGTGTCGGAGTCGGCTGGCCGCTCTTCAGCTTGGTCTCGCCGGCGTGCGTGACGACCGTGTACTTGAAGCCCGGGGGCAGCGCGAGCAGACCCTTGGGGTCGTCCATCAGTGGCGGGAACGGGCGGTTGGTCGGGAACGGTCGCGAGCCGCCCTCGGCGGGCCCGGGGGTCGCCTCGGCGAGCGAGGGGACGGCGCCGACGGCGGCGAAACCGACCCCGGTGGCGCCGACAGCGGCACCCCGGAGGACTGAACGACGATCGAGAGACATTGCGGTGCTCCTTGGATCCTGGACGTGACCGCCGATCCTCACTGCCCAAGGCAAACAGCAGCTGAACAATCAGCTCACGATCGCCACCTTCGAGCAGTCCGGGTGTATTTGGTGACGGGCTGAGTTCAGCGGCCGACGGAGCGTCGATTTTCGAGCCCTTTTCGGGTCGGCGGCGGCGTCCAGCTGGCGAGGAGATCCCGGTGCGAGGGGAGCGGATGGATCCGCCGTACGTCGATCTGCTGGATGGTCTCGCGACGCAGGCGCAGCATCGGGAGGGCGAGCCGGACCTGCTGGATCGCCATCGTGGGCGTCTGGCTCCGGGTCCGGAGGGTGAACTCGACATCGCCATGGACGAAGCAGAGGTCGGAGCGCAACCGCATCGGCCAGGGCAGCCGGCGGCCGGCGTACCGGGTGGCGTGCAGGTCGGACGCCGACGCGGGCCAGCCCATCCGCACCCGGATCCGCACGACGTACCACCCCATACAGCCGATGATGCGCCTACAACACCTACCCCGCCAGCCTTGCGATGGTTCCGATGCCTGGGAGCCAGGGCGATGACCAGGGTGAGGCACTGGTGCGAGAGTAGGGCTGGAACGGGAGGGTTGTAGTAGCAGTCCTACTCAGGAGGAAGTAATGAGCGATCTGAAGCTGGAAGCAGTTGTCATCCCGGTCACCGATGTCGACCGGGCGAAGGCCTTCTACAGCGAGCTCGGCTGGCGGCTCGACGCCGACTTCGCGTTCGACAACGGCTTCCGGGTCGTGCAGTTCACGTCGCCGGGTTCGCCGGCGTCCGTACAGTTCGGGTCGAAGATCACCTCGGCGCCGGCCGGTTCTGCCCAGGGCCTCTACCTTGTCGTCTCCGACATCGAGGCCGCTCGCGCGGAGCTGCTGGCGAAGGGAGCCAAGGTCACCGAGGTGTTCCACAGCGTGGCGCCCGGTGCCCAGTTCGCGGCGGACGGCGAGGGGCGGGAGGATGGCCGGGCCGTGGACGCGGCCAGCTACGGCTCCTTCGCGACCTTCAGTGACCCGGACGGCAACACCTGGCTGCTGCAGGAGATCACGAAGCGCCTTCCCGGGCGGATCGACTCCGGTGAGACGACGTACGCCTCGGTGCAGGACGTTCAGGACGCCCTGATCCGGGCCGCGACCGCCCATGGCGAACACGAGAAGCGCACGGGCGAACACGATGACGAGTGGCCGGCCTGGTACGCCGCCTACATGGTCGCCGAACAGTCCGGCGCAGACCTGCCGGAGTAGCTCCCGGCCGGCAGTGGCGAGGCGGCCGTCAGGCCGCCTCGCCGCCGGTATGGTACGAGCATGGCGACAATTCGCTTCACCGATACCACCACCGCGACACCCGAGCAGTTCATCGCCGGCCTCACCGACTTCGGCCCCGGCCGGAGCGACCTCTTCGGCAACAGCGCCGACGGCTACCTGAAGGTGCACGACCAGAGCCCTGGTCATGCCGACGTCACCGAGGGCTCGAACGGTATCTGGGAGCGGCTGTCCTACGACTGGACCGACCCGCACCACATCGTGCTCAAGACCACCGAGTCCAACCTGTGGGGCCCGGGCTCCGGCCACGAGTACACGCTGACCGAGCGGCCGGACGGCAAGACCGACATCGCGGTCGTTGTCGCCCGGGAAGGCATGGGCCTCAAGGGCAAGGCGCTGGGGTTGCTGTTGACAGTCGCCGGGAAGAACGTCCTCGGCAAGGCATTCGACAAGACGCTCCGGGCGATCGAGCGCAGGGGCTGACCAGTCCGGGAGGTGGGTCATGTTCGCAGGGACGCACATGCCGTCGTTCGATCGGGCCACGGCCTGGCTGAACTCGGGACCGCTGGACCTGGCCGCGCTGCGCGGTCAGGTCGTACTGGTGGATTTCTGGACCCTGACCTGCATCAACTGGCTGCGCACCGAGCCGTACGTCCGGGCCTGGTCGCGCGCCTACCGCGATGACGGGCTTGTTGTGGTCGGGGTGCACACGCCGGAGTTCTCCTTCGAGCACGAGCTCGACCGGGTGCGGCTCGCGGTCGCTGAGCGGGAGATCGACTATCCCGTTGCCCTCGACAACGACTTTGGGATCTGGACCGCCTTCGCCAACCACTACTGGCCGGCGTTGTACTTCGTGGATCGCGACGGCAAGATCCGGGACCACCACTTCGGCGAGGGCCGGTACGACCAATCCGAACGCGTCATCCAGCAACTGCTGGGGATCGAGCGCGAGCCCGTCCAGGTCGAGGGCGTCGGGGTGGAGGCCGCGGCGGATTGGGCCCAGCTGCGTACTCCCGAGACGTACCTCGGCTACACCCGTGGCGAGCCGATCGACGGGCTCACCGGCGACTGGACGGTCGAGCGCGAGTACGTCGTACTGGAGAAGGCCGGTGGCAGCATCGCCTTCCGCTTCCATGCCAGGGATGCGCACCTGGTGCTGTCGTCGCGACGGCCCGATCCGATTCCGTTCCGGGTCACCCTTGATGGCGAGGCTCCCGGCGTGGCCGCTGGGGTGGATGTCGATGCTCAGGGCAACGGTCTGCTCGAGGCCGGCCGGATGTACCAGTTGATCCGGCAGGACGGCCCGGTGCGGGACCGGACCGTCGAGGTCACCTTCGCCGAAGCCGGCGCCGAGGCGTACGTGTTCACTTTCGGCTGAGGGTTCTAGACGAGTTGCTGGCCGCCGTCGATGTCGTACGTGCCGCCGGTGAGAGCGGTGTTGGTCATCAGGTGCACGGCCAGGTTGGCGATGTCCTCGGGACCGACGACCCGGCCGATCGGGAGCGTCGTGCGGAGCTGCTCGCGCCGGGCGTCGAGCTGATCGCCGAGCAGCGTCGCCGACAGGGGTGTGTCGACGAAGCCGGCCGCGATCAGGTTGACCCGGATCGGGGCTAGCTCGACGGCGAGGTTCCTGGTGAGGGCGGGTCCCGCGGCGGTGAGTGCGCCGATGACGGACATGCCGGCGGCGCTCTTCCTGCCGCCGGTGCCGCCCATGAAGATCAGCGTTCCGCCTGGTCGTACCTTGCCGATCGCGAGCTTGCCGAGCTGGATCGGGAGCAGGAGATGCGACTCCAGATCCTCGCGGGCCCGGTCGAGGTCGAGTTCCGGCAGCGGAGCGTAGTACGGGCCTGGGCCGGTGACGAGGATGTGGTCGATCGGGGTGGGCAGGCCGTTGAAGAAGGTCGTCAACTGGGTGAAGTCGGTGGCGTCGAAGGCGGCGGTCTCGGCGCCGATCTCCTGGCCTGCCGCCTCGAGGCGCTCGGCGTTGCGCGCCGTGATGATCACCTTCGCGCCCTCGGCCCGGGCCCGTCGGGCGGTCTCCAGCCCGATGCCCAGGCTGCCGCCGATCACTACGACTACCTGACCGTCCAGCTCGGTCATCTCTGCTCCATTCACTGCGGGTCGGGGACGAACAGGCTCGCACAGAATCCGGCGCCGGTGTGAGCGGTGTCACGCCGCTCGCTGGATTGCAAATTGATATTCAGGTGTTGTGGGTGGCATGACCACACTCGAACTGCCTGTTGTGACCGCGCGGGAACCGCGCACGCTGAGCCGGAAGGCGAGCTTCTGGACGGCGGCGGCCGTCGCGGGGCTCAGCCTCTGGACGAGCGCGGCGCCGACTACGACGTACCCGCTGTACGCGCGGACCTGGCATCTGACGCCGACGGCCACGACGGCGATCTTCGCGGTCTATCCGATCGTGCTGGTCGTGTTCTTGCTGGTCTTCGGACAGCTGTCCGACTACATCGGCCGGCGTACGACGATGCTGTACGGCCTGGGCTCGATGCTGGCTGGGGTGCTGTTCTTCGCGGTCGCTCCGTCGGTGGGCTGGGTTTATGCCGGCCGCGCGTTGATGGGAGTTGGTGTCGGTCTGGCACTGGCGCCGGCGACGGCTGCGGCGGTTGAGTTCAGCGCTCGCGGGAAGGCGGCGCGTGCGTCGTCAGTGACGACTGCGGCGACGACGGTGGGGCTGTCGCTGGCGACGATCGTTGGCGGGGGCTTGATTCAGTACGGTCCGGCGCCGCGGCACTTGGACTTCTGGGTGTTGGTGGGCGTGATCGGTCTGGTGTTCCCGTTCGTGTGGATGATGCCGCGGCACACGAAGGATGAGAGTCAGGGCCGGTGGCGTCCGCGTCCGATCAGGGTGCCTAAGGGGATTCGGCTGGTGTACGCGGCTGCGGCGCTTGCGGTGACCACGTCGTTCGCGTTCGGCACGGTGTTCCTGGCCTTGGGTGCTCAGCTCGCCCGTGACTTGATCGGCTCGACGAACATCTTCGTCACTGGGCTGGTGCTCGCGATCTTGTCCGCTACCGGCGGGGTGACCGCGATCCTCACGCGCAGCTTTGCGGCTGGCCGGCAGGTCCTCGTCGGTACCGGATTCGTCGCTAGTGCGTTGGTGCTGTTGGAGGTCTCGGCCAGGACGCACTCGCTGGTTCTGTTCGTCCTGACCAGCCTGCTGGGTGGAATCAGCTACGGGCTGTTGTTCTCCGGCGGGTTGGGGCTCGTCGCCACCCACGCGCCGGCACATCACCGGGGCGGGACCGTCTCCGCGGTCTACTTGGTGGCTTACATCGGGCAGGGCGCGGTTGCTCTCTCGCTCGGGGCGATCGCGACAGCGTCTGGGTTGAGTACGGCGTTGCTGTTGGGGGTGCTGGCGATCGGGGTGCTTACAGTTCTTGCGTTTGGGGTGGCGGCGTTGCTCGCAGTACGGAGTAACTTGGAGGCGGAGGTGCAATGAAGACTGAGACGACCCGGCCGACGTGCTCGATCGCTCGCACGCTGGAGGTGATCGGCGACCGCTGGTCGGTCCTGATCCTGCGCGAGGCCCACCGCGGCAACACCCGCTTCGCCGAGTTCAAGCAGATCCTCGGTATCGCCCCCAACATCCTCACCGACCGCCTGCACACCCTCGTCGAGGCAGGCGTCCTGGAGAAGCGCGACTACCGCGCCGAAGGCGAACGCACCCGCTCCTCCTACCACCTGACCCAGGCCGGCACCGACCTGAAACTCACCCTCGCCGCCCTCCAGCAATGGGGCGACGTCTACGAACCCCGCGAAGAGGGCCCCACCGTCCTCCGCCGCAACACCCGCACCGGCGAACTGGTCTCCGTAGGCTTCATAGATGCCAACGGCAACGAAGTACCCCCAGAAGACGTAACCTTCGAACCCGTCCCCGGCAGCCCCGCCGACCAACTCATCTGGCGCTGACAGTCGCCGCCCAACTGCTCAGCAGTTTGAGCTTCTCCTCGGAGGGGGAACCGGTGGCGGCGGTGTAGATGATCAGCGACAACTGGGGGTCATCAGGTGGTACGAGCGACTCGTAGTTGATCTCCATCTCACCGACGGCGTCGTGGTGGAACCGCTTGGTCCCGTGCGTGTGCTGGAACACCTTGTACTCCGACCAGCAGCGGGCGAACTCGGCCGACTCCTCCCGCAAGGTGTCGACCAGCCGGGTCAGGGCGGGGTCCGGCGTCCGGGGCTTGACGGCGGCCCGCAGGATCGCCACCATCTGGGCGGCGACCTCGGGCCAATCGGGGTAGACGACGCGTGCCTTCGGGTTGACGAACATCCAGCGTGCCATGTTCCGCTCGGCGGGCGGCATCGCGTCGAAGTCATCGATCAGCACGCTGCCCATCCGGTTGATCGCGACCACCTCGAGCCGCGGCCCGTGGATGACCGCGGGAACCGGGTCAAGGGCGGCCAGCATCATCTGCACGGCGACCCTTGCCTTGGGCGCCTTCGTCCCCGCGTTCGCTCCACCCGTCGCAGGACGGGCCAGGTCGTACAGGTGCTTGCGTTCCAGCTCGGTCAGCCTCAGCGCGTCGGCAACGGCGGCCAGTACCTGCTCCGAGACGTTCCGGGCGCGGCCCTGCTCCAGCCGGGTGTAATAGTCGGCGCTCACGCCCGCGAGCACGGCGACCTCTTCACGCCGCAGGCCGTTCACCCGACGGGACTCCCCGTTCCACGGCAGTCCTACGTCCGGCGGCGTCAGCTGCGCCCGGCGAGAGCGGAGAAACTCACTGAGCTCGGTCATCGTGGGTCCATTGTGCGCGACGCCCGCGATGGCCGCGACGGTCTGGGTAGGTCTGCCAGACCTGGTCTGACCGGTGCCAGGCAGAGGCTTCAGCGGGACGACCCGGGCGGCTTGGCTGGGGACATCAACCATTGTCGATCTGGAGTGTCCTCATGCCGATGCCGAGCAACCCGCCGAAGAATCCCGCCAGCCCGTTCGCCTCGTTCGGCGGCCACCACGTCGGCGTCCGGGTGCCGGACTTCGAGGCGGCCAAGCAGTGGTACCTGGACAAGCTCGACTTCCGGGTTCTGCAGGAATGGCCGTACGGAGAGTTGAAGCTGGCCTATCTCAGCCCGGCCAACGACGACGACTTCCACCTGGAGTTGCTCGCTGGACCGATCCCGTTCCCGAAGGAGCCCACCGACGACCTGGCGGTCAGCCTGGGGTACGGCGGCTACCAGCACATCTGCCTGCACGTGGACAGCGTCGACGCGACGGTCGCCGAACTGGCTCGCCGAGGAGTGCGGCTCGTCGGCGAGCCGTTCGAGATCGAGGACATCAGCCGCCGGCTCGCGTTCTTCCGCGATCCGTGGGGCAACATGATCGAGCTGTCCGAGAAGCTGCCCGGCGCAGGTGCTTGAGCCGGGCAGCGTTCTCTCAGCGGTGGGTGACGGTGATCGTCTGGCCGAGGTCGTTGGTACCGGTGGTGGGCTGCCAGGTGCCCTGGTTGGCCAGCTGCACGGAGTACTCGGGCCGGTTGGACAGCTGAGGGTCTGAGATCTTCAGAAGGAGCTTGTACTTACCGGGCACTGCGGGTGCGCGGACCTGTTGGGCGAGTGTCGTGGTCGTGCCTGGGGCCCAGCGCCTCGGGTCGGTGGTGAGCGGGACGCTGTAGGTGTGGTGGTCGCCTTGGAAGATCAGGCGGACCTTCTTCGGGTTGTACGGGGCGGCCCAGCCGTCGTTGTGGAGGTTGAGGGTGACGGAGACGTTGCCGTGGGGGCGGGTGGAGTTGGTGAAGGTGCCGTTCAGGAGGGTGAAGCGGTAGCCGAGTTGTTTCTTGGCGGTGGTTAGGCCGTCGCCCCAGGTGTCCAGGACGTCGTGGTTGTAGTCGGTGTTGAGGAAGGAGAAGTGCATCCGCGCCATCTCCTCGGACGCCGACGGCCAGTCGGAGCGGGGGGAGTTGACGGCGCAGGTCTCGCCGCCTTGGGGGAGGTAGTTGCTGTCCTGGGCTACGAAGTCCTTGTCGAGTTCGATCGGGTCGCTGAGATAGGTGCCGAAGTCGTCGGGGCTGGCCAGGAAGCAGTCGTTGTGGTGGCCGATCCGCGCTAGTGCAGAGCCGTTGTAGGCCTGCTGGGCGGTGAGGGCTCCGGCGGTGCCGGTCGGTACGCCGTACGTTCGTTGCTTCATGTAGGGCGTCCGCACCTGGATCATCCGGTCGCGGGGGAGTGCCCGGAGCAGCGCATCGGTCACGGCCTTGCGGTCGGTCCAGTTCTGGTCGGTCACGATGCTCGGGTCGTTGGGGTCGGAGAAGTGGTCGGTGTAGTAGCCCTCACCCCACAAACCGATGAAGCCCTCCTGGACCAGCTCGATCACGTCGGAGTTCTGGCGCAGGATCGGGGTCAGCTGGTTGATGTGCTTCAGGACGCGAGCCAGTGGCGCATCGCCGTACGGTGTGGGAGGCGGCCAGCCTTCTCCGGGCAGGGCGTAGGCGAAGCGGACGATCGCCTTGACGCCGGCGGCGCGGATGGTGGTGAAGTCGGCGCGGACCTTGTCCAGGTAGGGCTTGTCGAGTTTGTCCTGGCCGGAGAACTTCTCCAGGTAGAAGACGCGGAGGATCTGGGTGACGTTCTCCTGGGTGCGGAAGTTGCGCAGGGTCGTCTTGTCGAGCGGCACGTAGCCCGAGCCGTCGGCGTAGTAGTGCGTCTCGGTGTGGTGGTAGAAACCGCGTTCGGGGTTGGCGATCACGTCGGTGGACGCGGTGTACGTCCGGGTGGTCGATCCATTGCCGTGGGCAACGGCGACCTGGGTCGGTAAGGCCAAGCTCATCAGAGCAATGGCTGCGAGCAATCGTTTCACGAGGGGGGACTCCTTGGGCTAGCTGACGGTGATGGTGCGCAGGAGCGAGTTCATGCCGGTGGCTGCTTCCCAGGTGGACTGGTTCGCGAAGCGCACGGAGTACTCGGGGCGACTGGACAGCTGCGGGTCGGGGAGGTTGAGGAGCAGGGCGTAGGAGCCCGTCGGGAGGCTCGCGGGGACGGTGAGCGTCTGCGAGATCGTGGTGGTCGCGCCAGCCGTCCACTTGCGCGGGTCGGTGCTCAGGGCCAGGGCTGTGACGGCACCGGTGGACGTGTTGCGGAGTACGAGTTGCGGGTTGTGCGGGTTGTACGGTGTCGCGAAGCCGTTGTTTTGCAGGGTGATCGAGATCGGCAGGCTGCCGCCTCGGGTGGCGGTCGTCGGGAGAGTGGCGGTCTGCAAGGTGAAGCGGTAGCCGAGGCGCTTGGTGACGTCGGCGAGGCAGCCGCCGGTGTTCCACGAGTTGAGTACGGTCGGCTCGTAGTCGGTGTTGATGAAGGACCAGTGGAACTGAGCGAGCTCACTCAGCGCCGTCGGGCAGCTCGACCGCGGCGGGTTCGAGCCGCACGTCTCGCCGCCCATCGCGACGTAGGTCGTGTCGGACTGCAGGTACGGATACTCGACCGCGGTGTTCTGGTACGTCCCGAAGTCGTCCGGGCTGGCCAGGAAACAGTCATTGTGGTGCCCGAGCCGCGACAGCGCCGAGCCGTTGTAGGCCGAGCCGGCCGCCACCGGGCTGGTCGAGTACATCGTCCGCTTCATCGCAGGCGCGCGGAGCTGGACCATCCGGTCGGACGGAAGCACGCTGAGGATCTTGTCGACGACGGCCTTGCGGTTGGCCCAGTCGGTCGTGCTGACGGTGCCGGCGTTGCCGAAGTTCTGCGTGTAGTACCACTCACCCCAGGCGCCGATGAAGCCAGCTTGCATGACCGCGATGACGTCCTTGTTGCTACTCAGGTACGGCGCGAGCTGATCAAGATGCGACTGCACCCGGCTCAGCGGAGCGTCATCGCCGGCGGTCGAAGTCGTATACGCGAAGCGCAGCACCATCTTCAGCCCAGCAGCCCGTACGGTCGTCAGTTGCTGCTGGAGCTGGTCCAGCGCCGACTGCGCGATCGCCGAGTTCTTGTACTCCGCAAGGTAGAAGACGCACATGACGAGCGAGATGCCCTGGCTGGTCCGGTAGCTCTGCAGCGTCGCGAGCGAGAGGTCGGTCTTGTCGCAGTCGCCGGTGTGGTGGTAGAGCCCGCGCTCGGGGTTGGCGAAGTTGTCGGTCGACGCCGTGTAGGTCACATCGCCGGTACCACCGCCCCCGCCGCTGTAGATGTGCGTGTACTTCGCCGACGTCTCCAACGGGCTCTCCACCTGGAAGACGAGATCCGCATCGTTCGGAGTCGCGGTCTCGCCGATGCTCGACCGATTCACCGTCCAGCGAGCGACTCCACCGGTACTGGAGAAGGTGACCGCCCCGACCAGAGTCCAGCTCCAGCCGCCGCCGTTGTGGTGGTACAGGCTGCCGTTCTCCAGCAGGTAATCCGCCCCGACCCCGCTCGTGGCGAAGCCGGTCGACGCACTCCGATCCGTGTCGATGTAGGTCCGCGCGTACGTCGGTGCGCCGGTGTAGCTGAACTGGTACGTGACGGTCGTCGAGGTGTTGGTCGCGGACTGGCCGCTGATCGTGGCGTAGGCGGGCAACGTGGCGACAAGGCCGGCGAGCAGGGTCCCGGCGACGACGCCGGCGAGTACTTTCAGAGACCTCATGGGCGGTGGGTCCTTCCAGTCAGATGGGTCAGCCTTTGGTTCCGGTGGTGGCGATGCCTTGGATGAACTGGCGTTGCAGCAACGTGAAGATCGCGATGATCGGGAGGGACGCTAGGAGCGAGCCGGCCATCAGTACCGGGTAGTCAGTCTGGAACTGCCCTTGCAGCGAGGCGAGTCCGGCCGAGAGCGTCATCTTGTCGGGGTCGGTGTTGACGACCAGCGGCCAGAACAGGTCGTTCCAGGACCACAACAGGACGAGCAGCGCGAGCGCGACCAGCCCCGGCCGAGCCAGCGGCAAGACGATCGACCAATAGATCCGTACCGGCCCAGCGCCATCGATCGCCGCGGCCTCCTCGAGTTCCTTGGGCAGCCCGAGGAAGAACTGGCGCATCAGGAACACCCCGAACGCGCTGAAGAGCCCCGGCACCACCAACGCCTGCAGCGAGTTGAGCCAACCGAGCGACGACATGATCTGGTACTGCGGAATGATGAACAGCTGCGGCGGAACCATCAGCACCGACAGCAGAATCCCGAACAGCACGTTCCGGCCGGGAAAGCGCAACCGGGCGAAGGCATAGGCGGCCATCGAGCAGAACAGCACCTGGCCGATCGTGCGCAACCCGGCCATCAGCACGGTATTGAGGAACTGGTGGCCGAACGGAAGTACCTGGAAAACCTTGCTGTAATTGTCCCAGCGCCCCTCCGGCAACAGCGACGGCGGCACACTCGTTGCACTGCTCAACGACTTGAGCGAGGTGATGATCTGCCAGATGAACGGCGCCACCATCGCCAGCGCCGAGGCGATCAGGATCGTGTGCACCGGCAAGTTCTTACGCATAGTGCACCCACCTCTTCTGGAACCGGAACTGGATCGCGGTCAGCACGACGATCAGGAGCAGCAGCATCATCACGATGGCGGCCGCATAGCCGCGGTCGTTGGTGACGAAGGCCCGGTCGTAGAAGAGCTGGACGACGGTCTCGAGCCGCGGGAACGCCGGGTTCGCCCGGGCGCCGGCCCCGGCTCCCGCCATCACGTAGACCAGATCGAACAGTTGCAGCGATCCGATCACCGAGACGACCGAGACGAAGAACGCGGTCGGCGACAGCAACGGCAGTGTGACGTGGAAGAACTGGCGCCACGTTCCGGCGCCGTCGATCGCGGCGGCCTCGTAGTACTCCTTGGGGATCGCCTGGAGACCGGCCAGGAAGATGATCAGGTTGTACCCGACGCTGGCCCAGATACCGACCACGACCAACGCGTACAGCGCCGTCGCGGGATCGGCGACCCAGTTGGGGCCGTCGATCCCGATCAGGGACAGCAGGTAGTTGATCAGTCCGTAGTCACCGTTGTAGAGCCACCGCCACACCATCGCGATCGCGACCGGCATCGTGACGACGGGCAGGAAGAACAACGTCCGGTACAGGCCGACGAACCGCATGCCCTTCCGGTTGAGCAGGACCGCGAAGCCGATCGCCAGCGGGATGCTGAGCAGGCCGAGCCCGGTGTAGCTGAGCGTGTTGACCAGCGCGCGGCCGACCTCGGGATCGCTGCCCAGCCGGCGGTAGTTGTCGATCCCGGTCCAGGTGTGGCCGCCGAACGCGCCCCATTCGGTGAGGGAGAAGTACGCGGTCTGCAGCACCGGCCAGAGATAGAAGATCGCGATCCCGAGCCCTGTGGGGGCGATGAACGCGTACCCCCACAGAGCCTCCTTCACAGACCCGGGTCGCCGCATCTCACTCCTTGGCGAGCAGCGAGTTCATCGCCTGCGCGAGTTCGGTGGCGGCCTTGTCGGTCGGCTCCGCACCGGTCCAGGCCTTGGTGAGGTACGTCAGCTCGGCCTCGTTCCAGGCGGCCGTGTTCTTCGAGACCGGGAACGGTACGGCGTAGCTGACCGAGTCGAGGAAGGTCTGGAGCTTGAGCTCGGGATGCGCCTTGACCCAGGCGGTCTGCGTTCCGTTGTACGCCGGGATCGGGCCCTTCTGCCCGAGGATCTCGGCCGCGTCCTTCGAGCCGAGGTACTTGACGAACTCCCAGGCCTGGTCGGGGTGCTCGGTCTTGCCCGAGACGACGTTCGCGACACCGTGGATGATGGTCGCCTGCTTCTCGCCGCGGGGGAGTGGGGCGACGTCGACCTTGCCCTTGGTGTACGTGTTCGCGGTGAACTCCGAGACGTTCCAGGAGCCACCCCAGTACATCGCGATCTTGCCCGCCTCGAAGAGCTGGATCGGGGTGGTGTCGGTCATCGTCTTCAGATCGGGCGACTGCTTGTTCTTGATCAGGTCGGTCCAGAACGTCAACCCGGCAATGGTTTTCGGGTCGTCGTACCCGGACTTCTTGCCGTCCGGCGAGATGACGTAGCCGCCGGCCTGGGCGATCGTGTCGTACTGGTACTCCTGGAAGCTGCCCAGCTGGGCGGCCGTACCGTAGATGCCCTTGGCGGCATCGGTGAGCTTGGCCGTGGCGGCCTGGAAGTCGGCCCAGGTCCAGTCGTCCTTGGGGTACGGGACCTTCTTCGCGTCGAAGAGCGCCTTGTTGTACCAGACGCCGACGGTGTCCATGTCCTTCGGCAGCCCGTACGGCTTGCCCTCGAAGGTGTAGAGGTCGGTCAGCGGCTTGGGGTAGACCGAGAGGTCGGCCTCGCCGGGCATCGGCGCGATCACCTTGTTGGAGGCGTAGAGCTGGAAGTTGGGCCCGTTCATCCAGAAGACGTCCGGGGCGGCGCCGCCGGTGACGCTGGCCTTGAGCTTGGTCCAGTAGTCGGCCCAGGGGGTGAGCTGCACCTGGATGGTGATGTTCGGGTGGGTTTTGGTGAAGTCGGTGGCGAGCGCCTCCATCACCGGTTTCTGGTTGGCGTCCCAGACGCCGTACGACAGCGTGACCTTCGCGTTCGGGTCGGCCGCCGATTTGTCGTCGCCGCCGCCCGAACAGGCCGAAACCGCCAATAGCCCGCCGAGCAGCAGCGCGCTCAGCCTCTTCGACATCCGCATCCTGGGTCCTCCAGACAACATCCCGGTGATTGGGACTAATCATGGAGTCCATGGAAATTATGTCAAGGGGTTAGCGCCCTCGGACATGCTCGTCTCGACCTGTTCGAGCGCCAACCGGACCGCTCCGAGCACGACACCCTCGTCGCCGAAGGTCGAGATCCGGATCTCCGGCGTCCGCAAACACCACCGATCAAGCTCGCCGCGCAGCGGCTCGATGACTACATCGGCGGAGCGGGAGAACCCACCGCCGATCACCAGCAACTCCGGGTCGAGCGTCAGGATCAACGCTGAGACGCCGACGGCGATGTCCCGGGTGTACCGGCGGACAGCCTTGACCGCTGTCCGATCGCCCTGCCGAGCCGCCTCGAACACGTCCCCAAACTCGTCGGGGTGGGCGAGGGCGGGGGAGTTGCTGGTGGGGTGGTGGGTGGTGGTCCAGGTGCGGAGGTGGTCGGGGGCTTTTAGCCAGCCGATGGCGGGGAGGGCGCCTATTTCGCCGGCGGCGTTGCCGAAGCCTCGGTGGAGTTTGCCGTCGATGATCAGGCCGGTGCCGGTTCGGACGCCGGCCAGGAGGAAGACGACGTCTTTGGCATAGCGGGCTACGCCTCGCCAGGATTCGGCCAGGGCGGCTAGTTTGCTGTCGTTTTCTACGCGGACGGGCGCTGGGACTAGGCGGCGCAGGTGGTCGGCTAGGTCTACGCCGGTCCATTCGGTCAGGGAGTCGGAGAGCATGACCTTGCCGGTGCCGTCGACCAGGCCGGTGGTCGCGACACCTGTGGACCAGATCTCGGCTGGGGTGGTGCTGGCGCCGGCCAGGGCGGTGGTGACGCAGCGGTCGATGGCGGCTAGGCGTTCCTTGCGGCCGAGTTCGGGTGTTACCGGGACGGTCGCGGAATGCAGCACCTCGCCGTCGAGGTCGGTGACCAGGGCGCGGATCGTATGTCCGCCGATGTCGACGCCGAGCACCCGCCCGGCGTCCGCGCGGAACCGGTAGCGGCGCGCGGGTCGCCCGACCGTACCGGCGGTTGGCTCGGCCTCGGCCACCCAGCCGCGGCCGATCAGCTCGCGGATCACGTCCTCGGTCGAGGCCCGGGACAGCCCGGTGCGCTTGGCCAGCTCGGTCAGGGTCAGCGGTTTGTCGTCCCGCAAGGCTCTGATCGCCGCCATCGCGTTGAGCTGCCGCAGCCGGGACAGGTCGCCACCGCTCTGCTCCTCGGTCATCGCCACCCCTTGAGGTTCGCCGGAATCGGTGCCAATAATGATGGACTCCTTTATATCTCGGGGAAAGGAATCCATGACAAGCGTGACTCTAGCCCTGGTCGGCGGCGGACTCCGGGGACAGCTGTATGCCCGGAGTGCCGTCGCCTCCGGAGCCGCCCGGGTGACCGCGATCGCCGAACCGGATCCGGGTCGCCGGATCGCACTCGGCGCGGAGTTCGCAGTACCGCCCGATCGCCTGTACGCCGATTGGGCCGACCTCGCCGATGCCGGGAAGCTGGCGGACGCGGCGATCATCGCAACGCAGGACCAGCTGCACATGGCGCCGGCCGTGCGGATGGCGGATCTCGGCTACCACCTGCTGCTCGAGAAGCCGATGGCGACGACCGAGGCTGAGGCGGCCGCGATCACGAGTGCCGCGGAGCGCAACGGGATCATCCTCGCCGTCTGCCACGTACTCCGGTACACGCCCTACACGCGGATGCTGAAGGACCTGCTCGACTCGGGTCGCATCGGGCGGCTCGTGAATGTCCAGCACCTGGAGCCGGTCGGCTGGTGGCATCAGGCGCATTCCTTTGTCCGTGGGCATTGGCGGCGGTCGGACACGTCGGCGCCGATGTTGCTCACGAAGGCCTGCCATGACCTCGACTGGCTGGTGCATCTGTTCGGGGCGGTACCGGCGCGGGTCAGCTCGTTCGGGAGTTTGACCCATTTCAAGGCGTCCGAGCGTCCGGCGGGCGCGGCGCCGCGTTGCCTCGACTGTCCGCTGGAGCCCTCCTGCCCGTACTCGGCGAAGCGGCTCTATCTCGACTGCCTGGCCGATCCGGATCGGCACTACTGGCCGTTGGGTGCGGTGACGGAGGAGCGCACCGAGGCCGGCGTGCTCGAGGCGCTGCGGACTGGTCCGTACGGGCGGTGTGTCTATGCGTGTGACAACGATGTGGTCGATCACCAGGTGGTGAATCTGGAGTTCCCGGATGGCGGGACGTGCTCGTTCACGATGAGTGCGTTCACGCCGATGGAGCATCGCCGGACGAGGCTTCTCGGTACGCATGGGTTTCTCGACGGTGACGGGCAGACGATCCGATTGGTGGATTTCCGGACTGGTGAGGAGGAGCTGCTCGCAGTACCGGAGGCCGATGGCGATGGGCATGGGGGCGGCGATCAGGAGCTCACGGCGACCTTCCTGCGTGCGGTCCAAACCGGCGACCCAACTTTGCTGCCGACTGACGCCGGCGCGAGCCTCGCCACGCATCGGGTTGTCTGGGCTGCCGAAGAAGCTCGGACCAGCGGGACGGTCGTCACGCTGAGCCGCTGAAACGTCCCTTGATGCGAGCTACGCTTGAGATGCGCGGATCGCTCGAGTTCGCTGAGACCGGCCCGGATTCACCCCGCTGGTGGCATCGATCCACGCGGGGAGCGGACATGATCCTCGACATCGTCTTCATCGTGATCATCCTCGGCCTGATCGGGGCGGCGCTGAGTCTGCGGGTCGTCAAGCAGTACGAGCGTGGCGTCGTCATGCGGTTCGGCAAGGTGCAGCCGCAGGTGCGCGGCCCGGGGCTGGCGATGCTGATGCCGATCGCGGATCGGTTGCAGAAGGTCAACATGCAGATCATCACGATGCCGGTCCCGGCGCAGGACGGCATCACTCGCGACAACGTGACGGTTCGGGTCGATGCGGTGGTCTATTTCAGCGTGGTCGATCCGGTGCGGGCGACTGTCGACGTACAGGACTACATCTCGGCGATTGCTCAGGTGGCGCAGACTTCGCTGCGGTCAATCATTGGTAAGAGCGATCTGGATGATCTGCTGTCCAACCGCGAGCGGCTCAACCAGGGCATGGAGTTGATGATCGACAGTCCGGCGCTCGATTGGGGTGTGCACATCGAGCGGGTGGAGATCAAGGACGTCGCGCTGCCGGAGACGATGAAGCGATCGATGTCACGGCAGGCCGAGGCTGAGCGGGAACGCCGGGCTCGGGTCATCACCGCCGATGGCGAGTTGCAGGCATCGGAGAAGCTCGGGCAGGCCGCCGAGGTGATGGCGGATCATCCGGCCGCGCTGCAACTGCGGCTGCTGCAGACCGTCGTCGAGGTCGCTGCCGAGAAGAACTCGACCCTGGTACTTCCGTTCCCGGTCGAACTACTCCGCTTCCTCGAACGCTCCACCCCTGCCGAGGCGCCGAAGCCCAAGCCGGCTGAGAAGCCGGCGGCCGCAGAGGAGGACACACCTCCAGCCGAGCTGGCGCCACTGGCAAGCGACACGCCCGCAGCGGAGCTGGCGCTATCGGCGGCGCCGGTCGCGGAGCTGTCCGCCGTCCCTGAATCGGCCGGCGCCGAATCGGCAGAGGCCGAACCGGCGGTGGCGGCACTGGGGGAGTCGAACGGGCGGGCCTAGTCAGAGCCTAGGTCGCGAGAGCCTGGGCCAGCAGGCCGTCGACTACGGCTTCTATGCCTTGGGTGAAGGTGTCGGGGGCTACCCATTTGTCCCAGTCGTGGGCTACGGCTGTGAGGTGGGGGAGGTTGGCGTCGTCGAGGCGTTTGAAGAAGGCGTCGAAGTCGGGTGGGGTTGCGCGCTCCTTCGTGCGGGCGCGGACCAGGATCTCGCCGGCGGCGTAGTACCAGAGGTTGCGGAAGATCAGCACGGCCTGCTGCGGAGTACAGCCATGATCGACGGCGCCGGCCAGGATGACCTCGACGAACCACAACGCAGACTCATTGAGCCGGGCGATGAACCCGTCGACGGTGAGTACCTCCGCCGTCCAAGGCCAGGCCGCGAGGCTGTCGTGGATGACGACGGCAGCCATGATCATCCGGTCCCGCGGCGCGCTGGGCAGCTCGGGGTGCGGTACCTGGTCGAGGTACGCGGTGATCAGCAGGAGCAGTAGATCCTCTTTGTCCCGCACGTGGTGGTAGAGCGTCGTCGGGCCGACACCGAGCTCGGCGGCCAGCTTGCGGATCGTCAGCTGCTCCCACCCGTCGCGGTCGATGAGCTGGCGGGCGCCCGCGAGGATCTGGGCGCGGGACGTCACCGGCGGCCGGCCCGTGCGGCCTTGCGGGGCGAGTGGTCGAGGCATCGTCCCATCATCGTGCACTCGACGGCCGGATCCGCGCATGCTACTTTCGGAACATGTTCCGGAACACGTTCGAAAAGTCGCCAGGCCACAGGACGCCTGAGCGAGCCACCCGGCCAGGACAGGTCCTCGCCGCGGTGGCCGTCGTGCAGTTCATGGTGTCGCTGGATCTGTCGGTCGTGAATCTCGGCCTGCCACAGATCGGCGCCGCCCTCGGCTTCAGTGAAGTCGGCCTGACCTGGGTGATCCACGCCTACGCCCTCACCTTCGGCGGCCTGCTGCTGCTCGGTGGCAAGCTCGCCGACCGGTACGGTCGCAAGCGCGTCCTGCTGTTCGGGCTGGCCCTATTCGGGCTCGCCTCGCTGGCAGGCGGGTTCGCGCAGGAGGCCGGCCAATTGGTCGCTGCCCGCGCCGCGCAGGGTGTCGGTGCTGCCGCGCTGGCGCCGGCCGCGTTGTCGCTGCTGACCTCGACCTTCCCCAGTGGCAAGGAACGCGTTCGCGCCTTCGGCATATGGAGTGCGACGAATGCGGCCGGTGGCGCTCTCGGGGTGCTGATCGGTGGTCTGCTCACGGAGTACGCGAGCTGGCGCTGGTTGATGTTCGTGAACGTACCGATGGCGGCTGGCGCATTGCTGCTGGCTCGGCGCAGTGTCGGGTCTGATGTCGGTGCCGGGCTTCGCGGGCGCCCGGACGTGTTGGGTGCGCTCCTCGCTACCGCAGGTTTGGTCACGCTGGTGTTCGGGGTCGTCCGTACTGACCGGCATGCGTGGGGTTCTGTGGTCACCATCACAACGCTGGCGATCGCCGTCGCTCTGCTGGCCGCCTTTGTCTACGTCGAGCGGACGACCACGCGCGATCCGCTGATCCGGCTCGGCCTGTTCACCAACCGTGCGGTCGCGGGGGCCAATTCCTACAACCTCCTGCTCGGTGCGGCGATGGCATCGTCGTTCTACTTCGCGTCGCTGTATCTCCAGAGGGTGCTCGGAACCGGCCCGGCCCGGACCGGCATCGAGTTCCTGCCTTTCGCCTTCGGGGTGATTGTCGGTGCGGTGCTTGCCATCAAGTCCGGCTACCGGTTCAGTCCGCGGACCCTCCTGGTGGCGGGTGGGTTGCTGACGGCGGCTGGGTTCGCCTGGTTCGGTCTGATCAGTGCCGATGGCTCTTTCCATGCTGACTTCCTCGGCCCGTCGATCGTCACGAGCATCGGCTTCGGGCTGTGCCTCGGCCCGGTCGTTTCCCTTGCTACGGCAGGGGTTTCGGCTCACGAGTCCGGTACTGCGTCCGGGCTGTTGGCCAGCTCTCGGCAGATCGGGGCGTCGCTCGGGCTGGCGGCACTCGGTACCGCGGCGCATCGGCGTACCGGCGGTGTAGCCACGCCGGAGGCCCTCAATGACGGCTACGCCCTCGGCATGACCCTCGGCGCCGCCCTGCTCCTCGGAGCCGTCCTGATCGCCGCCGTCATCCTGCACAAAACCCCACTCGATGGCTGAGCCCCGCCGAGAGGGTTCGGCCACCGGCGCGAAACCGGGAGAAGTTGCCCAAGGCAACAGGCGATCGCCAGCCCATCAACCGTCTAGCGGAAATCGTTTCCCCCCGGCGTTTCGGCCCCAGGGCGGGGCGTTTGATGGGCTGGGGCTCCGATCCGGTCCGTCAGCGCATGCACAACCCGGTCGGCAAACCTTTGCCCCGGCGTGCCGGACCAGTTCGCGGAGGTTGCGTACGCGCGGCGGTCCGGTCCTCCGGGCGAGCTACGCTCACGGACGGTTACGGACCACTTTGTGCTCGACGTGAGTGGACCCGTCGCCTGGAAGTGCTCAGGCCGAGCACAAGGTGCCTTAGGCAACTGGTTCGGCGGTCCCAGCCACCGGACCGCCGGGCCAGGCGCCCCTACGAAGCTGCGCGGGTGTCGCGGCCGGCGGCTATGCCGACGGCTACCTGGCTCGCAGCGAGGACTGCGAAGACGATCAGGGCTGCGGTCCAGTTGCCGGTCAGTTGGGTCAGGTAGCCGGCGAGGGCGGGGCCGGTGGCAGCTAGCAGGTAGCCGATGGATTGGGCCATGCCGGAGAGTTGGGCGGTCTCGTGGTGGGTGCGGCCGCGGATGCTGATCAGGGATAGGGCGGCAACCAGAGCGGCACCCTGGCCGAGGCCGCCCAAGATCGCCCAGCCGATGACGAGCTTCGGCGCCAGGAGCAGGCCGAGGAAGGCGATGCCTACCGGGACGCTGGCGGTGACTGCACCGGCGCGCTGGCTGAGCGGGTTGCGCATCAGCCACGGGATGGCGAGGCCGCCGACCAGGCCGAAGCCCTGGAAGAGGAACAGATGGACGCCGGCGGCCCGGTCCGAGAAGCCGTGCGAGATCTCGATCGTCGGCAGCCAGGTGACGAAGACGTAGAAGCTGGTCGACTGCAGACCCATGTAGGCGGTGACCAGCCAGGCCATCGGTTGCCGCCAGACGCTGACCAGGGGAGCGCCTTCAAGCGGCGCCTCGGCAGCGAGTGGGGTCGACGTCGAGTTCGCGGGGATCCGGATCAAGGCGACCACCAGAGCGAGCGCACCCCAGATCGCCAAGGCGAGACGCCAGTCCGAGCCGGCTGCGACCGGTACCGCCACCGCCGACGCGAGCGCCGCGCCACCAGTGATGAAAGCCGTGTAGACGCTCATCGCGCGGGACACATGTCCGGCGTAGTCACGCTTGATCAGAACCGGTACCAGCACATTGCCGATCGCGATCGCGGCGCCGATCACGATCGTCCCGAGCCACAACCCGACGGATCCCGTGTACGACCGAACGACGCTGCCGGCCGCCAGCACCAGCAGCGACACGAAGACAGCGCGCTCCATCCCGAGCCACTTCGAAACGCGATGCACCAGGGGAGACGCGAGCCCGAACGCGACGAGCGGAAGCGCCCCGAGCACGCCCAGCGCGCCCTCGCCCAGTCCTTCGTCAGCGCCGATCTGCGGCAGCAGCGGCCCGACCGCCGTGATCGCCGGGCGCAGACACAACGCGACCAGGAAGACGCTCGCGGCGATCAATGAGCTGCGCCGGGCGGTCACCGCTCCCGTTGTCACTGCCACGACACGCACCTCACTGGCTCGACCGATCAAATGTCCGACATTTACACTCTAGCCATGGCATTGAGTGGACCGGTACGGCAGGCCCCGTTGGTGATGCAGGTCTCGGAGCAGTTCCGGAGGCTGATCGAGGCCGGTACCTGGCCGGTCGGCGCCAAGATTCCTGGCGAGAACCAGCTCGCCGGTGAGCTGGGCGTGAGCCGCGGGACCGTCCGTGAAGCGCTGCGATCGCTCAGCCTGACCGGCTTGCTCGAGCCGCGGGTCGGGGACGGTACTTACGTGCGTGCGACCAACGAGATCAGCGGCGTACTCGTCCGTGACGATTTGTCGGCGACGTTGGAGCATGTCCTCGACACGCGCGCGGGGCTGGAAGGGGCGGCCGCGCGACTGGCCGCTGGCAACCACACCCAGCGGGGGCTGGCCGCCATGGAGGCTGCGCTCGAGGCGCGCAGTGCGGCGCATGAAGCAGGCGACCTCGACGGCTACGTCACCGCGGACATGGCCTTCCACCGAGGCGTCGTCGAGGCGAGTGGCAACCCGCTGCTGCTCCGCCTGTACGACGCAGTTGCCGAAGTACTGACCGCGTCGATCCACGACACGGCCACGATCCCCGAGGATCCCCGCATCCGCGATGCGCACTACGGCCTGGTGGCGGCGATCCGGGAGGGAGATCCCGAGACCGCCGCCCAGGCGTCCTACGCGCTGATCGACTCGGTCAAACGATCCGTCAGCGAGTGATCGCGACGTCGTCCAGCTGCGTTAGCGGGTGATCGCGATGTCGTCCAGGAGGAAGCTCGTCGGAGCTCCGTCGTTCTCGGAGCTGGTCCAGGCCAGCGTGACGGTACGGCCTCGGTAGCTCGTCAGGTCGACCGACTGAGAGACGTAGCGCGAACCGGACTGAGCACCGGTCAGCGTGCGGATCGCTTTGCCGTCGACGCTCAGCTTCAGGGCGTCGGCTTTGTCGCCACCACTGATCCGTACGGCGAAGCGCAACTGCGGCCGGCCCGTGCCCGGTACTGCGACCCGCTGGCTCAACGAGTCGGACTGCACCGCGCCATAGCCACCGAGCATCGCGTACCCGAGCCCGCCGTTGCTGTACTGCCCATCCTCACGGACCACGTCGGCAGACTCGCTCCACCCACCGGTACCAGCCTCGAAGTCGCCGTTGACGACGGCTCCCTGGTGAGTGCTGACGACCCAGTTGATGACCGTGTTGCCGCGGGCACCGGTCGAGTCGGTCGCGGTCACCGTCGTCGAGTGCGTCCCCGGGTTGCTGGGCACGCCGTAGATGAGGCCGGTGATCGCATTGAGCCGCAGACCGTCCGGGAGATCCGTCGCGCTGAGGCGTACCGGACCACGTGCCGAGTCGGTTGCCCGGACGTGGAGCACGACCGGGCTGCCGACGGCGCTGAACTGCTGGGCCGGTGCGTTGACGGTGATGTGGTTGCCCGGAGTCGGCGAGGTGAGCCCGGCTGGGCCATTCGGCGTACCGAGGCCGGTGGGGCCGTCCCAGCCGGCTTGCGCGGTACAAAGTGGAGCCGGCGTGCACTCGCCATTGTTGCCCTCGACAACGTCATTGAGGTTGGCGGTGCTGCCATAGGGGTAGCTGGCCGGGTGGGACGTGGGGGAGGGGTCGCCGGCGAGGGCGTAGGTCGAAGCGATGATCGGCGCGGACGCGCTCGTCCCGCCGTACACGGCCCAGCCGTTGCCGCCGGTGGTCTGGTAGACGGCCACACCGGTAGCGGGGTCGGCGACTGCGGACACATCGGCGACAGCGCGTTTCGGGCAGGTGGCCGCTGGGATGACCGTTTGCCAAGTCGGCTTGGTGATCTCGGCGGAGCAGCCGGAGCCAGTGCCTTGGCCGGGTCCGTTGTTCCAGACGGTCTCGGCCCAGCCGCGACCTGAGTCGGTCTTGGTCAGCGAGGTACCGCCGATGGCCGTGGTCGCCGCGGAGCTTGCCGGGTAGGAGGTACCGGCGTCGTAGTCGTAGTCACCGGTCGAGGCCGCGTAGACGATGCCGCTGGTGTTGAAGTATTCCTTGTCCAGGTCGGCCAGGTTGCCCGACTCGGGGCCACCCCAGCTCAGCGAGACGAACTTCGCGCCCAGCTTCTCGGCGGTCTTGACCGCGGCGAGCAGGTCGTTGCTCGGGGAGTCGGCCTCGATCAGGGTGATGCCGCAATTCGGGCAGACGGCCGAGACCATGTCGAGGTCCAGCGAGATCTCGCCCGACCAGGACTTCGACGGCGCCGGCAGCGGGCTGGGCTTGCCGTCCTGGTTGAGCTTCTGGAAGCAGCCGTTGTCGGTCGTACAGGCTGGGAGCCCGAACTGCTTGCGGTAGACGGCGAGGTCGGCCTCGGCCGTCGGGTCGTCGTAGGCATCGACGATGTAGACCCGCTGGCCCTTCCCGGCCGTTGCGGATGGCAACTTGTACGCCGCGGTGAGGTCGGCCGGGCCGTACCCCTGCGGCGCACCGGCAACGCGAGCGCGGAAGCCGAGGTCGGCACGTCGTTGCGCGAAGCAAGTGAAGTAGCCGGGCTCGACCTTCTGGTCGCAGCTGGCCACCACCTTCGGGGACTCGCGGACCTCCGCGGACGCGACCATGCTCGTGCCGCCGACCATCAGCAGGGCCAGGGGAATCGCCAACCGGCGTACGGGGGTGTTCATGCGGTGACCGCCTTCCAGGTCGCGCCGGCGTCGCGGGTCACCCAGAGCTTGCTGTCCGGGGTGTAGGCCGCGTCGCGCTCGACCAGCCAGGCGGTGGTCGCCGACTGCCAGACGAGATCGTGGATGTGTTCGCTGTTCTCCAGCCAGCTCTGGTCGTACCGCCAGGACTTGGTGAGCGCCGGGCGGTTGTAGACGAGGCTCGCGGTGACGGTGGTGAGCATGACCGCGCCGTCCGCATTGACTGCGAGCTGGCTGCCCAGGCCGAGGGTGCCGGGCACAGCGTCGTACCGGAGGGTCTTGCCGCCGTCGCCGGAGACCATGACGGTCTTCTCGGACTGGCCGCGACCGTAGTGGGCGATGCAGAGGGCGAAGAGCCGGTTCGGCCCGTTGGCCGCGAGAGAGGTGACGATCGCGTCCTCAGCGTCCGCGCAGGTGATCGTGGTGGTCGACTGGACCTTGCCGTTGTGCAGGGTGTTCAGCTTGTTGGGGGCGGTGAAAGATGCCGTGAGCAAATAAACAGTGGAGCCCTGGGACGCGAACAGGACGTTGTCGTCGGCCGCCACCGGGACCTTGACCTGCTGCCACCCGCTGGACTTCCCGGCCGGCGCGCGCCAGACCTTGAGCGGTTTGTCGTCGCAGATGCCGGTCCCGATCGCGCAGCCCGAGGTGAGGACGTAGGTGCCATCAGATGCCGCAAGCAACTGCAGCACCTTGGCATCGCCGCCGGGTACCGGAACCTTCGTCCAGGTCCGGCCGCTGTCCTTGGTGACTTCGAGGTACGGATCGTAGGCCCAGCCGAACTTCGGGCTGGCGAACTGGAGGCTGGTCAGCCCCGGCTCACCGCTCATGGCGAGCGGGTTGTGGGTCTTGCCGGCCTTCGCCCAGGTCTTGCCGCCATCATGAGTCGCCTGTACCTCGGCCAGGCAGCTCGCGTTGCCGCACGAGCCCAGCAGGTAGCCGTCGCTAGCGGTCGGCCAGACGATGGACTGCGGCGCGAACTTCGGGACCGCGGGCTGTTCCGCGGTGGCCACACTGGTCCCGGAGCTGACGAGTATCGCGGTGGCGACGGCCCCAGCCAGGGCTATCGCCGATCGGCCAACATACAGACGCACTGTTCACTCCTTGGGACCTAGACGCTGCCAGAGCACACGCTAAGCCTTGGAAGGAGCCCCAAGGCGCCCATTCCGGCCAAACGCCGATTGTGGCCACCTAGGCTGGGCGGGTGGCTGACTGGGAAGCGGTAGGGCTGAGCGGGTTCGATGCCGAGGTGTACCGGCAGTTGTTGCGGGAGCCGGGGATGCCGGTGGCGCAACATGCTGAGGCGCTCGGAAGGCCGATCGCGACGGTTGAGGCGGCGGTGGTGCGGCTGGCGGCGGTGGGGCTGGTCAGGAGTGGGTCGGAGGAGGCGCCGGCGCCGGTGGATCCGCGGTCCGGGGTCGGGATGCTGGTGCGGGAGCGGCGGGCGGCGATCGACGGAGTCGCGGCGATGACCGATCAGCTGGCGCGCGAGTTCAGCGCCGGGCAACTGCGGGCCGAGCCCAGTCGGCTGATCGAGATCGCGGTCGGGCGGGACGCGATCGAGGCACGGATCGAGGACATGTTGCGTGGGGCAACGGAACAGGCGGTCGGCACGGACACCCCGCCGTACGTCGCGGACGGCAGTCATCAGGTGTCGAGTGCCGAGCTGGCGCTGCTGGACCGTGGGGTGCGATTCCGGTCGATCTACGCTTCCGAAGTACTGGATCATCCGGCGTGGGTCGCGCATCTGACGTCGATGGCCGAGCGCGGTGAACAGGCCCGGGTACTACCTCAGGTGCCCTTGAAGCTGCTCATCGTCGACGGCACCACCGCGATCCTGCCGCTGGCCGGCGGCGACCAGCCGGCGACTCCGTCCCAGGCGCGGGCGGTGGTCGTCACGGACTCGGTGCTGACCAATGCCCTTCAGGTGTTGTTCGACCAACTGTGGAGTCAGGCGACGCCGCTGCGGCTGACAGAGTCTGATGCCGTCGACCCGGCCGCCGCGCTGATCAACCTGCTGGCCACTGGCATGAAGGACGAGGCGATCGCCCGCCAGCTGGGGATCAGCGGGCGGACGCTGCGGCGCCGGATCGCGGAGATCCAGGAACAGCTGGGCGCGACCAGTCGCTTCCAGGCGGGTCTCCAGGCCGCCCGGCACGGCTGGCGTTAGCGGGTCACGCGGTCCACTCGGTGGCCGGATTCGTCGAAGATGTGCAGCCGGGCGGTGTCGACGGCGAGGTGGACCTTCGAGCCTGCCTTCAGGCCGGCGGCCGGGTCGATCTCCAGTACGAGGTCAGCGCGGCGGTGGGTCGCGGTGGCGGTCGGCTCGTGCTCGATCGGCGACGGCTCGAATCTGCCCAGGCCGGTCTTGGCCTTGGCCTTGGAACGCCAGCCCGACAGACGGGTGGTGAGGCCGGACATGTGGGGAGCCGCGTGCCGGGTCCGCGGGCCGCCATCGGCGAAGGCGAGGCGTTTCGGCGTACGGGGGAGTGCGATCACGCCGACCATGTCCGGGTTGAGCATCTCGATCCCGCACTCGATGAACGCGATCCACTGGTTGCCGTGGAATTCGAGCGTCCGCAGCTTGCCCGCGAGCTGGCCGGGTTCGCCGCCACCCGCGGCGGCGACGGTGAACGCGTCGGAGCGGGCGCCGACGATCACCTTGGCGCCGTCGTGGCTGCTCAGGATCAGCGACCGGCGGTCGATCGGTGGCAGCTGGACGGACTGGGCGCCGAAGTCGAGGCTGACCCGGTGGTGCGCGGTGACCCGGACGACGGCCGACATCAGGTTGATCCGCGGGCTGCCCAGGAAGCCGGCGGCGAAGGCGGTCGCCGGGTCGTTGAAGACCTGGTCGGGAGTACCGACGTCCTCGATCCGGCCGTCGCGCATGACGGTGATCCGGTCGGCCAGGGTGAGCGCCTCGATCTGGTCGTGGGTGACGTAGACCGTGGTGACGTTGAGATCGCGGGCCATCGCGCCGATCTCCTGCCGCAGCTCGGTCCGCAGGGTCGCGTCGAGGTTGGACAGCGGCTCGTCCATCAGGAAGATCTGCGGCTGCCGGACGATCGCCCGGCCGATCGCGACGCGTTGGCGCTGACCACCGGACAGCGTGCGCGGCAACCGGTCGAGGGCACCCTCGATCCGCAGGATCCGGGCCAGCCCGGCGGCCTTGCTGCTCGCCTCCTCCGCGTCGTCGCCGGCCATCCGCAACGGGAACATGATGTTCTCGCGCGCGGTCCGGTTCGGATAGAGCGCGCCGTTCTGGAAAACGAGCGCGACACCGCGGTCCTTCGGGGACAGGTCGGTGGCCAGCGTGCGACCGAACCACAGCTCGCCGGCGCTCATCTCCTCGAGGCCGGCGATCATCCGCAGCAGGGTCGTCTTGCCACATCCGGACGGTCCGAGCAGCACCATGAACTCGCCGTCCGCAACGTTCAGTGACACGTCGTTCACGGCGGGATACTTGCCGTCGTAGGTCTTCGAAACCGAGTCCAGCCGGATTGCTGTCATCACCACTCCCGTCGGGGTGAGGTGAGTACACAGCCCTAGGTGAAGGTTGTCCAGAGTTCCTGCGCATACGCTTGCATGATGGACGATCAGCAGGCTTGGCGTGACGCTCGGCGGGAGGCTGCTGCCGCTCAGGCCGCGGCTCTTCAGCACCGCAAGGACAACGAGACTGCGCAGGCCCGTAAGTTGCTGGCCGGGTTCGTCGAGAAGATGCAGGCCCTGGGCATCGACCCGCAGCCACTGCGCGCGCCGGTGGTCGGCTCGGGCGCCAGCTACCGGACCGATGTGACCGGCTGGTACCTCCGGCGCAACCACTCGCTCGGGGTCGATGCCGAGGGCAACTTCTACATCCTGGGAATGCAGCCGAGCGTGAAGGCCCGGCTGCTCGGAGTACAGGTCCTGCCGTCCGACCCACCGATCATCATCGGCCTCGGAGCCCGCGACGGCGAATCCCTCCCACTCAAACAGCTGTTGGAGCTACGGCTGGCCGAGATCGAAGGCTGAGGACGGGAACGCCCTCAGCCTTCGACGGGTTCAGCCGGCGTAACCGCGGCTGGCGATCCAGACCGCGAGTTTGTCAGTACTCATCCAGTAGTCGTAGACCTTGTTGATGTCGGCTGAGTCCGCGATGTGCACGGTGTCGCCGAAGTCGTCGTAGCCGACCACGGTGACGTAGTGCCCGCCGTTGTAGGTGTGCGGGTCGTCGTCGGTGTCCTGGGCCGAGCCGGCGATGTTGGCGACGATCGTCCGGTTGCGCACGAGGTCGTACCGGATGTCGTTCTTGAGTTGCGTGAGTTCGTCGCCGGTGCCGGTGCTGATCCGTTTCGGCTGGTAGAAGGTCGTGCCGAGCTCTTTGTTCAGGACCGGCGCGACGTCGAACACCGAGCTCGTGCCGTCAGTGGTGGTGTGCAGCTCGGGGATCAGCTGGTCCTCGGTGCGCTCGATGCCCTGGGCCTGGAGGGCGACCCGGACGGCGGCCGGTCCGCAGGAGTAGCCATACGCCTGCAGGTGGGACTTCCAGCCTCCGCGGTCGCACTTCTTCCCGCCTTCCTCACAGTCGAGGCCGGTGCGGTCGGTGTGGTTCACCGGGTCGTTCGCCGCGTACGCGTACCGGTTGAGGCCGACCGTGTCGTCGCCGTCGACGACCGGGTTGGGGGAGATGAAGCGACCGAGCTCCGGGTCGTAGTACCGGGCCTGCAGGTAGACCAGGCCCGACGAGTCGTGACGCTGACCGGTGAAGCCTCGTGCCTCATAGGGGCCGGTTGCCGAGGTGACCTCGCCGTACGCCGCGTACTTCTTGCGGTAGATCTCCGCGCCCGCGGTGTTCGTCTCGGCCTGGATCGACCCTTGGTGATCGGTGTGCACCCAGTACTTCGTGGTGCCATCGACCCGCGCCACGACCGTGCTCCCAAGCTTGACGTACTTGGTGGAGACCCCACCGGTGACCTCGTAGTCCTCACCGAGGTACCGGCGGGTGGTCGTCCCCTCGACCTGCTGGAGCCGGGCGCCGTCGGCGTCGTAGGTGTAGCTGGTCGTCACGCCGCCCTTGGTGACCGAGGCCAGTCGGTTGTCGCCGTCCCAGGTCATCGTGCGACCGTCGCCGGACGTCATCAGCCCGGTCGCGTCGTAGCTGTAGCTGTTCGAGCCGGCCGTGGTGACCGCATGCGGCTTGGTGCCATAGGCATACGCGCCGAGTTGCGAGTTGGCCGTCAGGTTCCCGGTCGCGTCGTAGGTCAGCGCCTGGTTGTCGCTGGTGCCGTTGTTCGAACTGGCCAGCTGATCCGCGTCGTCGTACGTGTACGTCCAGGTGTCGCTGGTGAACGGGCTGCTGACCTTGGTGATCTTGCCCTTCACATCGCGCGTGTAGGTGTTGTCCTGGATGGTCGTACTGCCCGCCACCGTCTTGATCCCGGTCAGCCAGCCACGCTCCGCGTCGTGCGGCCGGGTGGTGACCGTGCCGTTGGCATTGTCGATCCGGGTCAGCTCACCGCCTGCGTCGTACTGCGCGGCCGTCACGATCCCGGGGATGGAGAGGAGCCGCCCCGCGCCGTCGTACCGGAGCGGTGCCGCCTCGGTGCCCTGGGTGTCGCCGTCGGGATAGGTCGTCCACAGCGCCCGGTCCCCGGCGTCGAAACCGTACGTGAAGGTGTACGCCGTGCCGTTGATCGTGCGGACCGTCTTGACCACGTGACCGGCAGCGTCGTAGTCGGAGGTCTTGGTCCCCGCGCCGTCGGTCGACGTGGTGACGTGGCCGATGTTGCTGAACCCCGCCCGCACCTGGTCGAAGGTCCAGGACACGGTGGCCGCCGCTGCGGTACCGGCCCTGCTGGTCTTGCCGGTCTTGCGATCGATCGCGTCGTAGCTGTACGTCGTCCGCTCGTTCTTCGCGTCGGTCTGCGCGACCATCCGGCCGGCCGCGTCCCACTCGTACTTCGTCGCCCCCGAGTCCGGATCCGTCATCTGCGTCTGCCGGTTGAGCGAATCCGTCTGGTACGCCGTGACGTTGCCGGCCGGGTCCGTCGACCGGGCGAGGTTGCCGCGGCCGTCGTACACATAGGTCGCCGTCTTGAGCACACCGTCGATCGTCTGCTCGTGAGCGATCCGCTTGCTGTACGCATCGAGCCGGTCGGTCGTCGGGTTGCCGCGCTCGTCGGTGTCGGTCGTCGACCACAGGCCGTAGCTCTTGGTCGTGATCGCACCGCCGGGCTGCGTCACCTTGGTCACCCGATCGAGACCGTCGTAGCTGGTCGTCGTCGGGTAGGTGGCCGGCTGCGCCTGGCCGGAAACCCAGTAGTAGGAGGCAGTCTTCGAAGCGACCTGTCCACGGGGGTTGAACACGGTGTCGACGTAGATGTCCCCAGTAGTTGCGTTAGGCCCCTTGTCTGCCGTCCGCCAGGCCCGCTGCAGCCCGTCAAGATAGCGCCGGCTCCACTGCGGGCTGCTGGTCCCATCGGCCGTCGGGCGCTCTGTCTGCTCGTACTGCGTTGCCGGGTTGCCGAAGTTCACGTAGGTGTATCGCTCGAACTTGCCGCCGGGTTGGAGGTACTCGGTACGCCGGCAGAGCGGGTCGTACGAGACCGTCGTGTCCTGGTTGTTCAGGTTGCGCACCTGCGTCGGCTGTCCGCAGGCCGGGTCCCAGCTCGCGGTGACCTGCTGCGCCAGCGCATTGGTCTCCGAGGTCTGGAACAGGTGGTACGTCGGGTCCCACCCGAGAGTCGTGCGGGCGCCGAGCGCGTTGATCTCGGCGGTTACGTTGCCCCAGGTGTCGTACTCCTTGCCGGTGGCAACATACGAGTTGTCGGTCGAGAGCCACTTGGCCGTCTTGGTTTCGAGGCCGGTGGTGGGTGGCTGGTTGGGGGTCGTGGCGCCGTCGTAGTACGCGAGCGTCTCGGTGAGTTTGGTCCCCGTCGTGCCGATGCCTTGGAACGTGGTCATCGCGGCGGGTTTGTCGACGATGTAGTCGCTCGTGTTGGGCGCGAAGGTGGTCGCCGTCGTGCGCTCGTCCCCGGCGAGCTCCTTGTCACCGTGCTCGAACAGCTGCGTGACCTCGCCGTAGGCGTTGTATTCCTGGCTCGTGTAGGACCGCTTGCAATCAGCGCCGGGGCAGGCTGCGCCCGTGTTGACGTAGGTGTTCTCCCAGGTGCCGGTCAGCAAGGCGGTCCGCGGCACGGTCGTACCGTTCGTCGTGTATTCGTGGATCGTCGAACTGAGCAGCGCTCCGGCTCCGGTACGCCGGTCCAGCCGCTCCGGCTCGCCTATCGCACCCAGGTCCTGGCGGTAGGTCGTCGCGGAGTACGGGCAGGCCGTTTCGCCTGCGATACAAGGCTTTGTCTCCTTCTGCTGACCGAAGCCCAGGGATTGGCGTTCGACCCGGTCGTACGCGCCGGCGGAGTAGCTGTAGTTGGTGGCGGCCGCTCCGCCCCTGCCATCGCCGGCCGTCACCTTCGACGCGGTCTGGACGAGTGGCGGGTTGTTGGTGTTCGGCCAGGCCGACGACGGCGTGTAGTTCACGGCCGTCGTACCGCCCCACGAGTCGGTGCGGGTGCTCAGCAGGTCGGGCACCGGGCCGCCGATGTTCCAGACGTGCCGGCCCTTGTTCAAGCCCAGGGGAGCGGTGTTGACCTCGGTCATCTCGCCGAGCCCGTCGCCGTTGACATCCATCTCGAGGAACTCGCTGGTGCAGTTGCCCTTGCTACAGCTGAAGGAACCGATCGAGGTGTCGGTCGGGCCGGCGGTGAAGCCGGAGCCGGTGGAGAACCAGATCTGCCGGCGGGTCGACAGCCCGTACGGCGACAGCGTGACCAGGTCGTCGCGGTGGTCGCCGTTGACGTCGGCCGCGAGCTGGCGCGAGGTGTTGGCACTCGGCAGGGCGGAGTCGGTGGAGCCGAGGACGTAGCTGTAGCCGGTGGAGATCCAGGTCCGCCGGGTATACATGGCCAGGAACGGATAGAGCTCGACCATGTCGGCCTTCTCGTCGCCGTTGACGTCCATCACGATGAAGCGGCTGCCCGCGCCGTCGCCGTCCGGAGCGGCGAACTGCAGGCCGGTGTCGGTCGCGCCGGAGACGAAGCCGGTGCCGTTCGACAGCCAGATGTGCCGGCCACCGCCGCCGAGGCCGGTTGCGTAGATCTCGAGCATGTCGCTTTTGCCGTCACCGTTGACATCCGCGGACAGGAACTGACGGTCGTTGCTCAGTCCGACGCCGGGATCGTTGGTGGAGAGGGTGAAGGCGGTGCCGTTCGACAGCGAGGTGGCGCGGCAGTAGTACCGCGGGAAGATCCCACAGCCGTACAGCTCTACTATGTCGGACTTGCCGTCGCCGTTGACGTCCATCGCCAGGAAGTGCGACTCGTTGCTGTTGCCGCCGACCGAGGAGCCGGTCGAGGCGAGCGTGAAGCCGGTACCGGTCGACAGCCAGAGGCGTCGGCCCATGTTGAGTCCGTTGGGGAAGATCTCGATCAGGTCGGACTTGCCGTCGCCGTTCGCGTCAGCGGGCAGGAACCGGGTCTCCGCGTGGATCGCGATCCCTGGTACGTCGTTCGAGGCGAGGGTGAAGCCGGTACCGTCCGACAGCCAGGTGTGCCGCTCGAAGGTGGTCCAGCCCGGGTAGAGCTCGAGCATGTCGGTCTTGCCGTCGCCGTTGATGTCCATCGGTAGGTACCGGGCGTCAGCCTTGTTGCCGAGCGTGCTGCTGTTCCCGGACGCGAAGGTTGGCGCATTGGCTTGGTAGCTGACCGTCTCGGCAGGCAGGCTCGTCCCGCCGGTGACCGTTCCGGAGGCATCCAGCACGGCGTCCTTGCCGAACTGCTGCACGCTGGTCAGCAGGGATCGCGCCGTCGCGCCGCTGGCCGTGTAGACCAGCTTGTACGCGCGCACCCGGCTGCCGCTGACGGTGACGTCGATGGACTTGATCCTGGTGGTGACGCTCATCAGCGCGCCGTTGCCGATCGCCTGGCGGTCGACGTCGGGACGGGCCTCGTACGAGAGCTTCACGGTCGTACCGTTGTAGGTGACGGTGGTGAGCTGGTTGTCGACCCAGTTGTAGGTGACGGTGTTGCCCGAGCGATCGACGACCTGGCTCAGGCCCCAGCGGAACACGAGGTCGGTGGCAGCGGAGTAGACCGGCGCGAAGACGCGCTTGGTGCCGTCCTTTGCCGTCACGGTCCACCGGCTGGCCGCGCCCGTGCCGGTCAGCGCGAGCCTCGCGTAGCTCTCCTTCTTGGTCGAGTGGGTGCCACCGGTCGTACAACTCGGGCTGACGCTGCCCGTCGCGCAGGGAACCAGCTCCATGCCGTCGAGCAGGTAGAGATCGGTCGCGTCGTACTTCGGCGCTCCGCGGCCCACGCCGGCGCGTTCGATCTGACTCACGCCGGCCAGGCTCCAGCCGACCCCCGCCCAGCCGCTCGTACCGGCCGAGTCGTACTTCAGGGAAAGGTCCGGCGTGAGATTTCGGAATGCCGGGACCGTGATCTTGACCTGATCCGTGAACGACCCGCGGGCATCGACCTGCCAGGTCTTGTCCGGAACCTCCGGTTTCGGGGTCTTGGCGATATCGGCGAGTGGGGTCCGTTTCTCGTCGGCGGGTTTGTCGCCGGTCGGTGGAGCGGATGCGCCCGCCGTCGTGAAGGTGGCGGTGAGCAGCAGAACTACCAGCAGTACAAGGCCGCGCAGCGCACGGCCGGCACCAGTCGACTTCATCTGAGAATCCCCCGGGGCGGTGGGTTGAGGCGGAAAGTCGAGGATATTTCCCCCAAATGCGATCCGGTAAGAGGTTTCGACCCCGGTGGAAGGTGCGGGTGAATTGCTGTACTTCGTTTTACCGGTCCGGGATAATGAATTCCGGAATGTCTGGGTCCGTATCTCCGTCCGGAAACGACACGAATATCGGGTTGCGGGTGACCTGGACCGCTGGTAACGTGCCCGGCCTGTCTTTTTGATGGTGGATCGAAACGAACCGGGCGGCTCTCCGGGGCGGGATCTTCTGACCGCGAGCATTCCCCGCCGATCCGATTCGAGGCTCTTTGTCATGGCCGAAACCACTCTCCTGTCCCAAGAACTCGAGGCCGAGCGCGCCTTCCTGGCCGAGGCCAAGGCCGCGCTGGCCCGGATGCATCATGAGGTCGAAGAGCGCGACGTCCCGCTGATCGGGGGCGAGGACAACGACGAGCGCTTCACCAACGAGGCGAACGAGCGGGCCAAGAAGATGCGGACGCAGGCGCTGCTCGATCTGCCGGACGTGCCGTTGTTCTTCGGGCTGCTCGACTACGAGGCCGGCACGCTCGACGACCTGGACCAGATCCACATCGGGCGCCGGCACGTGCACGACGGCAGTGGGGTGCCGCTCGTCATCGACTGGCGGGCGCCGGTGTCGGTGCCGTTCTATCGGGCGACTCGGAGCGACCGGCAGCGGCTTGTGTTGCGGCGGCGGTACGGGTTCTCGGATCACGCCGAGCTGACCGGGTTCGAGGACGAGTCGCTGGTGGGGGCCGTCGAGACCGATCAGGCCGACGCGTTCCTGCGGGCCGAGATCGAGCGGCCGCGGACCGGGCCGATGCGCGACATCGTGGCCACGATTCAGCCCGAGCAGGACGACCTGGTCCGGGCGGCGTTGCATCCGAGCGTCTGTGTGCAGGGAGCGCCCGGTACCGGCAAGACGGCTGTCGGGCTGCATCGCGTCGCGTACCTGCTCTACACCGAGCGCGAGCGGCTGAGTCGCGGCGGCGTCGTGATCGTGGGACCGAACCGGTCGTTCCTGTCCTACATCCGCAAGGTGCTGCCCGCGCTCGGCGAGGTCGACGTCCGGCAAATCACGATCGACGAGTTGATCAGCCAGCCCGCCACGGCAGTGGACGAGACAGAGGCGGCGCGGCTGAAGAGTGACGCCCGGATGGCGCTGGTATTGCGACGGGCATTGTGGTCGCATCTCGGCGTACCGGCTGAGGGAATCCTTTACAGCAAGGGATCTCAGCGTTATCGGGTGCACGACTACGAGCTGGCGGAGATCGTCTCGGCGCTGCGCGAGTCGACGCGGTACGCGCCCGGCCGGGACGCGCTCGCGCAGCGGGTCGCGCACGCGGTACTGGTTCAGATGGAGCGGCGGGGGGAGTCGCCGGACGACCGCACGCAGAACGCCGTCGCCCGCTCGAAGCCGGTGAAGGCCTTGCTCGACGCGGTCTGGCCGAAGGTCGTACCGGAGCAGGTGCTGCATCGGCTGCTCTCCGACGCGGACTTCCTGACTCACTGCGCGGAGGATTTCACCGCGGAGGAGTGCGCCGCCCTGCTCTGGCAGAAGCCTGCCCGCTCGTGGAAGTCGGCGAAGTGGTCGGCCGCCGACACCTTGCTGCTGGACGAGCTGAACGACCTGATCGAACGCACCTCCGGCTCACTCGGCCACCTTGTGCTCGACGAGGCGCAGGACCTCTCGGCGATGCAACTCCGCGCACTCAGCCGCCGGTGCCGCACTGGATCAGCAACAGTCCTTGGTGATGTAGCCCAGGCGACCACTCCCTGGGCCGCCGGCTCGTGGGAACAGGTGCTCGGTCACCTCGACAAGTCCGACGCCATCGTCGCCGAGCTCGACCGAGGCTTCCGCGTCCCCGACCAGATCATCGACTTCGCCGCGCGACTCCTACCCCAGATCGCCCCGACGCTCGGCGTACCGACCGGAGTCCGTACCGTCGCCGACTCCCTGAGCATCGTCGCCGCCGACGAGCAATCCTTCACCGACACCCTCATCACCTCCTGCCGCACAGCCCTAGCCGGCGAAGGCTCGGTCGCCCTCATCGCCGCCGACGCCCACATCACCACCCTGTACGACGCCCTCCGCGCCGCCGGCCTCGAGCCCGCCCTCCTCGGCGCCACCGAAGACGAGATGGACACCACCCGCCTGGTCTGCGTCCCCGCCACCCTTGCCAAAGGCCTCGAGTTCGACTCGGTGATAGTTGCCGAACCTTCCCAAATCGTCACAGCCGAACCCCGCGGCCTGCAACGCCTCTACGTCGTCCTCACCCGAGCCGTCAGCTCCCTAAGAGTCGTCCACGCCACCCCACTCCCAGCCTCCCTGGCCTAACCGCCACGGCGAACCGTAACCCCATCGAGCCGTCGCCAGGGGGGTCGGGCCCTTGACAGGCATGCCGGTCACAGCGCGTTATATGCGTGGGGGAGGGATTGCCATGCTCGGTTCACAGACTCTGGAGACCGGGATCGGCTTGGTCGCGATGTTCTTCATCATCGCGACGGCCGCATCCGCGATCACCGAAGTAGGATCTCGGCTGCTGAAGAAGCGTGCGAAGGACCTCGAGAAGACGATCGAGAGCATGCTCAGCGGCAAAGCACCGATCAAGAACAGCGCAGCGCTGGAGTCGCTGAAGAAGACGTCGGTCTGGGTGGCGGCGAGTGCGGCCGCTCGGCCGCGGGCCTTCAAGAAGAAGGCGAAAGGCCCGAGCTACCTGTCGGCCAAGATGTTCGCCGACGCGGTCACCGAAATGCTTGCCGACGGCCCGCAGCTTACGGATCTGACGAAACTCCCGAACCTCGACAAGCGGCTCCAGGCGCTCGTGCGCGAGGGCCGCGGCGATCTGCTGAGACTGAAGGCGGGGCTGGAGGCTTGGTACGACGAGGGCATGCAGAGGCTCGAAGGCAACTACAAACGCTGGGCGACCACGTTCCTGTTCGTCGTCGGGCTGGTGATCGCAGGAGTGGCGAATGCTTCGACGATCGACGTCGCCCAAGACCTGTGGCAGGGGACCGCTACCCGGCAGGCGGTCGGGGAGGCCGCCAGCAAAGTGGTGAAGGAAGGCGCGGACGCCTCACAGCTCGAATCGGTGGCTACGGCAACCGACAAGCTGGAGGAGCTTTCGCTTCCGGTTGGGTGGGGCACCGAGGACAAGGCGACCTGGTCCGCCGACCCATGGCCGTGGGAGTGGCACGGCTCCCAGTTGGCCACCGCCATGGGGTTTCTGCTGACTGGGCTCCTGGTCATGCTCGGCGGACCCTTCTGGTTCGACCTGCTGTCCAGGCTGGTCACCCTGCGCTCTTCCGGCACGAAGCCACCCTTGGCGACCGACGATCCCACGTCGGCTTCCGGGCGGCTGTCCACGGAATCGGTTGCTGCAGCTCCGGTACGGCGCGTCGTCGTCGGCCCTCCCGGAGCACCAGGCGGGAGCGGTGTACCTCCTGATGTCAATGCGGTGCTAGCAGAGCTGCTCGGACTGCAGCTACCCAACTCGTCTGCCGGAGAACCTGATGTACAGAACGGTTGACGTGCATGCGCTCGCGCCGGCCACGCCTGGGTTCCATCGCATTTGGCTTGGCGTTTTCAGTGAGGAGCCGCCAGAGAGTCTGCAGTGGAGGCTGAACGGACTTCCGGTACCTGACAACGACGTCCGTGAAGTCAGAGCCCTGACCAAGCTCGGCCTACCCGAGGTCGTGACCCGGACCGGCGTGTTCGAGCTACCTGCATCGGCTGGCGCTCGCCAGAACTATCGGCAGCCGGACACCGTCCAGGCGATCGCGGTCTGGCCCGGTCACCGCGACGAGAGCCTGCCGCTGACGACCCGTGTACTTCCTGAACGGCTGCCAAGCGGATACGGCGAGACCTTCAACGTCCTGGCTGTCTCGTGCTTCTACGAACCCGGCGATTCCGTCGGCAAGGCCGGTGCCTTGGTCGCGTCGCTGAGCCAGGATGACGCCACCCGGCCGCACCTCGTGCTGACGATGGGGGACCAGGTCTACCTGGACAACCCGCCGCTCAAGTCGGCGAAGCTGTTCGGCGACGAGGCACTCGCTCGGGCCTTCGAGGTCAAGTACCGGAAGAACTGGCAGGGCTCGGGCTACGCGCAGATCCTCCGCGCCGCTCCCATCGCCTCGCTCCCCGACGACCATGAGTACTGGAACAACTATCCGCAGCGCAGCGTCATGTCGCCGGCGACCGTGTTCGAGGCGGGCCTGACGAACTGGAGGGAGGCGGCTCGCGCCACGTTCGACGCGTTCCAGCTGGCGGAGACCGGCCGGTACTCGTACCGCATCGACGTGCCCCCGCTGTCGTTCTTCCTGCTCGACACTCGGACGTTCCGGACGGCCAGCAAGCGGGGCGCTGCGGGAAGCGGTGCCGGCGCTGATGATCTGGAGCTGTTCGACGCGTGGGTCGACGAGGTGATCCAGAGCAGTGAACTGCTTCCGGTACTGCTGACGGCCCCGTCGCTGTTCCAGTCACCGAAGACCTGGCCGGCCAAGCTGCTGGACGGCAACCTGGCCAATCTGACCGACTACCCGCACATCATGAAAGCGCTGGTCAGGCTCTCGGCGGCCGGTCGGCCGCCACTGGCGCTGACAGGCGACGTCCACTACGGCCGGGTCCTCTCGGCAACGCACTGGACCGGCAACAGGGATCGGCCGTGGAGCAAGCTGTACGAGGTCATCTCTTCGCCGGTGTCCCTGGTCGCCGGGCTCCCGAGAGGGGAGGCCAAGGCACCGGACCGGCACTTTCACGCCGAGGGCGTGGGGCTGCTGGACTGCTTGATGGAGTGGCCCACCAAGGACGCGGACAAGATGGGTGATCACGTCGCCTTGCTCAGGTTCAGCCAGAGTCAGACCGGCGTCGACGTGGACACCACCTACTGGATGATCAACGAACCCGGCCGGTCCATGAACCCGATCCACGCGCCTCGCTTCTCGTTGCGCCGGTTATAACGCCAAGGAGATCTGATGCTTACAGTTCGCGGCTCCTCAGCCCTCGACCCGGTGGAGCAGTTCCAGCAGGCCGACCGGGGTGTGGATGAGGACAATCTTCAGTGGGTGCAACGCCAACTGGACGAGTTGGGCCACGACCCGGACCAGCCGCCGGAAGCCACCTGGTTGCTGCTGGTGGGCGGTACCAGCATCTACGACTTCCGGCTGAGAGTTGCCCAGTCACATCTGCGGCACGACATGACGCCGAGCCATTGGTCGCATGCCGCGCTCATCTCCACCGTTGATCCGGCCCTCGGCGACAGCCTGCTGCTGGAGACGTCGCTGGATCCGCAGGAAGGGTTCCAGGTGCCGTCGATGTTCAACGGTGTCCAGGGCGCGACGCTCGACCGGTACGCCGATCCGGCGCAGTACCCGAACGTTGCCCTGATCAAGGTCCCGGTCGGACCGGACATGTGGCTCGGCGATCTCGAGAACCAGAAGTCGATCCTCGGCCAGTTCGCGGAGCAGCGCGTCGCGGTCGATGTGCCGAGCCTGATCCTGGAGTGGCTCGGGTTCGTGTGGGGAGCCGGTACGGCGGGCAACCCGATCCTGAGTGGGCACGGCATTCCGTCCGCGGCGGTGATCGAATCGCTGATCGGCGCGGCCGGGTACGACCTGTGTCCTGGGCTGGACAGTGCCGCCAGCTCGCCGGAGGCGTTCTGGCAGACGGCCAAGTGGTGGCAGGCGAGCGTGGAGAGCCTCAGTCTTCCGACGCTGCGGACCCGGTACTTCACCTCGGCGCAGGACGGTTCGGGGTCGACCGTCACGCCACCGACCCGCAAGCGCCCGGCGGCGAAGAAGGCGGCCCCGGCCAAGAAGGCAGCCGCGGCGAAGAAGGGGGCTGCGGCGAAGAAGGCGCCGGCGGCCCGGAAGAGAACCGCTCCGGAATCTGCGGCAGAGGGCATTGTTGACCTGATTCGCACCTCGCCGCCGCAGTTGCGGATGCAGGCGTCCAAGTACACGCAGGAGCTTTTCCGGCGGCGCTAGGGGTTGGTTCCTTGAGCCGGTGGTTGTGGCATCGTGCAGTGATGAGTATCGAGGTGCGGCCGGCTTCGGTCTTTGAGGATGTGCGGACCCTGGTCGGGCCGAGGCGGCCGGACGCCACGGTGTGCTGGTGCTTGAGCCACCGGATTCCGTCGAAGCTGAACAATCAGCTGCGTGGTCCGGAGCGTGGGGAGTACGTCGCTGAGCTCTGCCGTAAGGCGCCTGCTCCTGGGGTCATCGCGTATGACGGCGACGAGCCGGTTGGGTGGGCGGCGATCGCGCCCCGGTCGGAGACGTCGTTCGCGCGGACGACGCGGATCCAGCACGTTGATGACTTGCCCGTGTGGTCGCTCTGGTGCATCCGCGTGCGGCCTGGGCATCGTGGCGGTGGGTTGTCGCGGGTGCTGATCGATGGGGCTGTTGAATTTGCTCGGGTGAACGGCGCACCGGTTGTCGAGGCCTATCCGTTGGACAGCGGTGACGCGAAGGTCGATCTGACGATGGCGTACGCGGGTATCCGGAAGAACTTCGAGCGGGCGGGCTTTGTGAAGGTGGCGGACACGAAGTCGACGTTGGCGGGTCATCTCCGCGTGTTGATGCGGCTCGACCTGCGGTGAAACGCAAAGAACGGCGCCCCGAAGGACGCCGTTCTTTGAGGTTGATTCAGCTGAGTGTTGCGAGGGTGTCGTTCCACGTCTTCGACGGGCGCATGATGGCTGCGGCCTTTGCCGGGTCGGGCTGGTAGTAGCCGCCTAGGTCGACGGGGGAGCCCTGGACGGCGATCAGTTCGTCGACGATCGTCTGCTCGTTGGTGGCCAGGGTTTCGGCTGCTTGGGTGAAGGCCTTGGCGAGGTCGGCGTCGTCGGTTTGGGCGGCCAGTTCCTGGGCCCAGTACAGGCTCAGGTAGAAGTGGCTGCCGCGGTTGTCGATGCCGCCAACTCGGCGGGTGGGGGACTTGTCCTCGTTGAGGAAGGTCGCGGTGGCGCGGTCGAGGGTGTCGGCGAGGACCTGGGCGCGCGCGTTGCCGGTGGTCTGGGCCAGGTGCTCGAAGCTCGCGGCCAGGGCGAAGAACTCGCCGAGGCTGTCCCAGCGCAGGTAGTTCTCCTTCACCAGCTGCTGGACGTGCTTCGGCGCCGAGCCGCCCGCGCCGGTCTCGAACAGGCCGCCGCCGGCCATCAGCGGGACGACCGAGAGCATCTTCGCGCTGGTACCGAGCTCGAGGATCGGGAACAGGTCGGTCAGGTAGTCGCGCAGCACGTTGCCGGTGACGGAGATGGTGTTCTCGCCACGCCGGATCCGCTCGAGCGAGAACTTGATCGCGTCGACCGGCGCCAGGATCTTGATCTCCAGGCCCTCGGTGTCGTACTCGGTCAGGTACGACGTGACCTTCGTGATCAGCTTCGCGTCGTGCGCGCGAGTGTCGTCCAGCCAGAACACCGCCGGGTCGCCGGTGGCGCGGGCGCGGGTGACGGCCAGCTTGACCCAGTCGCGGATCGGCGCGTCCTTGGTCTGGCAGGCACGGAAGATGTCGCCGGCGGCAACTTCCTGCTCCAGTACTACGTTGCCGTCGGCATCGACCACGCGGACGGTGCCGGCCTGGGCCAGCTCGAAGGTCTTGTCGTGGCTGCCGTACTCCTCGGCCTTCTGCGCCATCAGGCCGACGTTCGGGACCGAGCCCATCGTCGACGGGTCGAAGGCGCCGTGCGCGCGACAGTCGTCGAGGACGACCTGGTAGATCCCGGCGTAGCTGCTGTCCGGCAGTACCGCGAGGGTGTCGTGCTCCTGGCCGTCGGCGCCCCACATGTGGCCCGAGCTGCGGATCATGGCCGGCATCGAGGCGTCGACGATCACGTCGGACGGTACGTGCAGGTTGGTGATGCCCTTGTCGGAGTCGACCATCGCGAGCGCCGGGCCGTCGGCCAGCTCGGCGTCGAAGGACGCCTTGATCGCGTCACCGTCGGCCAGCGCGGCCAGGCCGTTGTAGATCCCGCCGAGTCCGTCGTTCGCGGACAGGCCGGCCGCGGCCAGCGTCTCGCCGTACTGCGCGAAGGTCTTCGGGAAGAAGGCGCGGACGACGTGGCCGAACACGATCGGGTCGGACACCTTCATCATGGTGGCCTTCAGGTGCACCGAGAACAACACGCCCTCGGCCTTCGCGCGGGCGATCTGCGCGGTCAGGAACTCGTCCAGCGCGGCGACGTGCAGCACTGACGAGTCAACGACCTCGCCGGCCAGCACGGGGATCGACTCACGCAGT